>NZ_WUQJ01000019.1 GCF_011074955.1 Marinobacter caseinilyticus
TGTCTAAATCAAAGTTTGAACGTAAAAAGCCGCACCTGAACGTGGGCACGATTGGTCACGTTGACCATGGTAAGACGACTCTGACCGCAGCGCTGACGCGCGTGTGTCATGAAGTATGGGGCTCAGGTGAGCTGCGCGCATTCGATCAGATCGATAACGCACCGGAAGAGAAGGCGCGTGGTATCACCATCGCGACCTCCCACGTTGAGTACGACTCCCCAACGCGTCACTACGCACACGTTGACTGCCCAGGCCACGCCGATTATGTGAAGAACATGATCACCGGTGCGGCTCAGATGGACGGTGCTATTCTGGTGTGTTCCGCCGCTGACGGCCCGATGCCGCAGACCCGTGAGCACATCCTGCTGTCTCGTCAGGTTGGCGTGCCTTTCATCGTTGTGTTCCTGAACAAGGCGGACATGGTCGATGACGAAGAGCTGCTTGAGCTGGTCGAGATGGAAGTTCGTGATCTGCTGAGCCAGTACGACTTCCCGGGCGACGACACTCCGATCATTACCGGTTCGGCGCTGATGGCGTTGGAAGGTAAGGATGACAACGAAATGGGCACCACGGCTGTTAAGAAGCTGGTAGAGGCCCTGGACGATTACATCCCTGAGCCTGAGCGTGCGATCGATCAGCCGTTCCTAATGCCGATTGAGGATGTGTTCTCGATCTCTGGCCGTGGTACCGTTGTGACCGGTCGTGTAGAGCGCGGTATTGTCAAGGTTGGTGACGAAGTGGAAATCGTTGGTATCAAAGATACCGTGAAGACCACCTGCACCGGTGTTGAGATGTTCCGTAAGCTGCTTGACGAAGGTCGTGCGGGCGAGAACGTTGGTGTACTGTTGCGTGGTACCAAGCGTGACGACGTTGAGCGTGGTCAGGTTCTGTGCAAGCCAGGCAGCATCAAGCCGCATACGCGTTTTGAGTCAGAAATTTATGTACTGAGCAAAGAGGAAGGCGGTCGTCATACGCCGTTCTTCAAAGGATACCGTCCCCAGTTCTATTTCCGGACCACCGATGTGACCGGGTCATGTGAACTGCCGGAAGGTGTAGAGATGGTCATGCCTGGCGACAACGTTAAGTTGGACGTCACCCTGATTGCACCGATTGCAATGGAAGAAGGTCTGCGCTTCGCGATTCGCGAAGGTGGCCGTACCGTTGGTGCCGGGGTTGTTGCAAAGATCGTCGAGTAAGACTCGCTCGGTTCATTGCAGGAGAGGGGGCTGCAGCTTGCAGCCCCTTTTTCTATCCGGAGTTGTGTTGCCCTGTAGTGTCTAGCGAGATAACCACGCTTGACACTGTTGGGCATTCTGCATACAATGCGGCTCCTTTTTTTAAGGTCGGCTAAAGTAGCTGCTACGAGTGGAGTTTGGTGCAACATGCAAAGCCAAAAGATCAGAATTCGGTTGAAGGCGTTTGATTATCGCCTGATCGATCAGTCAACGCAGGAGATCGTCGATACAGCTAAACGTACCGGCGCTCAGGTGCGTGGACCTATCCCTCTGCCGACGCGGAAGGAGAAGTACACCATCCTGGTTTCTCCGCACGTCAACAAAGACGCGCGCGACCAGTATGAGATTCGTACACACAAGCGTTTGCTCGACATTGTTGAGCCAACGGAAAAGACAGTTGATGCTTTAATGAAGCTTGATCTCGCAGCGGGTGTAGACGTTCAGATCAGCCTCGGCTAACGCTCAAGCGTTGGCTAGTGTAACTGTGTCATAAGGCCATAGAGGGTGAGAGCCCCGTACACTTAAGAGGTGAAACATGGCAATTGGAATTGTCGGTCGCAAGGCCGGTATGACCCGTATATTTACGGAAGACGGGCAAGCTTTGCCCGTAACGGTAATTGAGGTTGATGGCAACCGAATTACCCAGTTAAAGACCCTCGAAAGCGATGGCTATCGTGCAGTTCAGGTAACTGTTGGTAAGCGTCGTTCCTCACGTGTCTCCAAGAGCGCGGCAGGCCACTTTGCTAAGGCGGGTGTCGAAGCCGGTCGTGGTCTGTGGGAGTTTCGTTTAGCGGATGGCGAAGGCGAAGATTTGATCGCTGGCGGCGAAATCGCGGCGACAGTCTTTGAAGACGGACAGATGGTTGATGCGACTGGCCAGTCCAAGGGTAAGGGCTTCCAGGGTGGCGTCAAGCGCTGGAACTTTGCCATGCAGGATGCCACTCACGGTAACTCTCTGTCTCACCGCGCACCGGGTTCTATTGGTCAAAACCAAACCCCGGGCCGTGTATTCAAAGGCAAAAAGATGGCGGGCCAGATGGGTAATGCTCAGGTTACTGTGCAGAACCTTAAAGTCGTCCGTGTCGACGCTGAGCGCAATTTGCTGCTGATCAGTGGTGCCGTGCCAGGTGCTACAGGTAGCGACGTTGTCATCAAGCCAGCAGTTAAAGCCTGAGGAGCGGTGCGATGGAATTGACAATTACAGGTAGTGGCAAGGATGTTTCAGTCTCCGATGCCACGTTCGCCAAAGATTTTAATGAGGCACTGGTACACCAGGTGGTCACTGCTTACATGGCAGGCGGTCGTCAGGGAACCCGTGCTCAAAAAACACGCTCGGAAGTTCGTGGCGGTGGCAAAAAGCCGTGGCGTCAGAAGGGCACAGGTCGTGCCCGGGCTGGCACCATCCGCAGCCCGCTGTGGCGTTCCGGTGGTGTTACCTTTGCTGCAAAGCCTCAGAACTTTGAGCAAAAAGTAAACCGCAAGATGTACCGGGCTGCAATGTGCTCGATCTTTTCCGAGCTGGTTCGTCAGGAGCGTTTGGTCGTGGTCGACGATATTACTGTCGAAACTCCCAAGACCAAGGCCTTCAACGCAAAGCTGAAGGATCTGGGGGTTACTAACGCCCTTATCCTTGCCGAGAATGTTGAGCTGAACCTTCATTTGGCGTCGCGTAATGTGCCTCATGTTGACGTGCGCGATGTGGCAGGTCTTGATCCGGTTAGCCTGGTGGCCTTTGAGAAGGTTGTTGTGACCGTTCCGGCTCTTAAGAAAATCGAGGAGATGCTGGGATGAATCAGGAACGTATCTATAAGGTTCTGTTGGGACCGCACGTGTCAGAGAAAACCTCAATGGCGTCCGAGCGTGGGCAAGTCGTGTTTCGCGTTGCGCCCGACGCGACAAAGCCTGAGGTTAAGAAAGCCGTTGAGCAGCTGTTCAACGTTACTGTCGAAGGTGTTCAGATCATGAACCGTAAGGGCAAGCTCAAGCGTACTGCCCGCGGATTCGGTAAGCGTAATGACATTCGTAAGGCTTATGTGAAGCTTGCGGAAGGTCAGGACATCGATTTTCTGGATGTGGAATAAGGTAAAGGGGTCGTAATATGCCGATCGTCAAAACCAAGCCAACATCTCCTGGCCGCCGTCACGTTGTAAAGCTCTACAACCCTGACCTGCACAAAGGCAGCCCTTACGAGCCGTTGGTCGAGACGTTAAGTAAATCGGGTGGACGCAACCATTTTGGTCGCATCACCACTCGTCACATCGGTGGTGGTCACAAACGCCATTACCGTGTCATTGACTTTAAGCGGACCAAAGATGGTATCCCGGCAATCATTGAGCGCCTGGAATATGATCCAAACCGCACTGCGCACATCGCGCTCCTGAAGTACGCCGATGGCGAGCGCCGTTATATTATCGCTCCCAAAGGTGTGCAGCTTGGAGACCCTGTGCGCTCCGGCATCGACGCGCCGATTAAAGTAGGAAGCACGTTGCCGATCCGGAACATTCCGGTTGGTTCTGTGATTCACTGCGTCGAACTCAAGCCTGGTAAAGGCGCCCAGTTGGCCCGTAGTGCGGGTGCATCCGTACAGCTGGTCGCTCGTGAAGGTGCGTATGCAACTATCCGCCTTCGGTCAGGTGAAATGCGAAAGGTGCTCGTAGACTGTCGCGCAACGTTGGGCGAAGTGTCCAACAGTGAGCACAGTCTTGAGCAGCTTGGTAAAGCGGGTGCATCACGTTGGCGTGGCAAGCGTCCAACAGTGCGTGGTGTTGCTATGAACCCAGTTGACCACCCACATGGTGGTGGTGAAGGGCGTACCTCTGGTGGGCGTCACCCTGTAACTCCTTGGGGTGTTCCAACCAAAGGGCATAAGACTCGTAAGAACAAACGTACTGATAAAATGATAGTACGTCGTCGTTCGGCCAAGTAAACGACTACATAGAGGTAATTGCTGTGCCACGTTCTTTGAAGAAAGGTCCTTTTATAGACCTGCATCTGTTGAAGAAGGTCGAGGCAGCTCTGGAAACGAACGACAAGCGACCAATTAAAACCTGGTCGCGTCGCTCGACAGTGTTTCCGGAGATGGTAGGCCTGACCATTGCAGTCCACAACGGTAAGCAACACGTGCCCGTTCATGTCACTGAAGACATGGTTGGTCACAAGCTGGGTGAGTTCGCTTCGACGCGAACCTACCGCGGCCATGCTGCCGACAAGAAAGCTAAACGCTGATCACGAGGGGAATAGAAATGGAAGTAGCGGCTAAGTATAAGGGCGCTCGCCTCTCTGCTCAGAAAGCGCGGCTTGTCGCAGACCAGGTTCGCGGCAAGGCTGTTGAGGACGCCCTGAACATTCTGACTTTCAGCCCAAAAAAGGCAGCGGTGATTATCAAGAAAGCACTTGAATCCGCCATTGCCAATGCTGAGCACAACGAAGGTCTGGACGTTGACGAGTTGCGGGTTGCCACGATTTGTGTGGATGAAGGTCCGACGCTCAAGCGTATCAAGGCGAGAGCCAAGGGGCGCGCTGACCGGATTTTCAAGCGCACCTGTCATATAACCGTCAAGGTCGCCGACAAGTAGGAGATGCTCAGATGGGTCATAAAGTAAATCCGACCGGTATGCGGCTGGGTGTGATTAAAGAGCACAACTCAGTCTGGTATGCCGAGAAAAAGGAATACGCGAATAACCTCCTGAACGATATTGAGGTTCGCACGTTCCTGGACAAGCGTCTGGTAAAGGCGTCTGTCAGCAAGATTGTGATCGAGCGCCCTGCTCAGAACGCCCGTATCACGATCCATACAGCCCGCCCCGGTATCGTTATTGGGAAGAAGGGTGAAGATGTTGACCGTCTGCGTCGCGAAGTAAGCGACATGATGGGTGTGCCTGTGCACATCAACATCGAAGAGGTCCGCAAACCGGATCTGGATGCTCGCCTGGTTGCGCAAAACGTAGCCGGTCAGCTGGAGCGCCGTGTGATGTTCCGTCGTGCTATGAAGCGCGCGGTACAGAATGCAATGCGTCAAGGCGCGAAGGGTATCAAGATTCAGGTCGGTGGCCGTCTTGGGGGTGCTGAAATCGCACGTTCCGAGTGGTATCGCGAAGGTCGTGTTCCGCTGCACACATTACGTGCAGATATTGATTACGCAACCTATGAAGCGCATACCACCTACGGTGTGATCGGCGTAAAGGTATGGATCTTCAAGGGTGAGATTCTTGGTGGTATGGAGCAAGTCCGTGCTGACAAGAATGCCTCTCGCAAGAAAGGTTCTAAGTAAAGGGGCACTCGTATGCTGCAGCCAAAACGCACCAAATTTCGCAAGGTAATGAAAGGCCGTAACACCGGTCTGGCGCACCGCGCTAACAAGGTGAGCTTCGGTGAATACGGATTGAAAGCGACGACTCGTGGACGTATAACTGCACGCCAGATTGAGGCGGCACGTCGTACCATGACTCGTAAGATTAAGCGGGGCGGTAAGATCTGGATTCGGGTCTTCCCGGATAAGCCGATTACCGGTAAGCCGCTTGAAGTACGAATGGGTAAAGGTAAAGGTTCTGTCGAGTACTGGGTTGCTGAAATTCAGCCAGGCCGGATGTTGTACGAGATGGAAGGCGTTCCTGAGGAAGTCGCGCGTGAAGCCTTCACGCTGGCCGCTGCGAAGCTGCCTGTGATGACAACCTTCGTTACGAGGACGGTGATGTGATGAAAGCAACAGAGCTGCGTGAGAAGTCAGTCGAAGAGCTGAATAAAGAACTGGTCGATCTCCTGAAGGAGCAGTTCAACCTTCGCATGCGTAAAGCGACAAGTCAGCTGAATCAGTCCCACCTCGTCGGTAAGGTGCGGCGCGACATCGCTCGTGTGAAAACGGTTTTGAATGAAAAGGCAGGAAAGTGACATGACCGAAGCTACCCAAACTGCCAGAACCCTGAGCGGCAAGGTCGTGAGCAACAAGATGGAGAAATCCATTGTGGTTCTGGTAGAGCGCCAGGTTAAGCATCCCCTATATGGGAAGTACCTTAAGCGTTCAACCAAGATTCACGCTCACGACGAGAACAATCAGTGCAATATCGGTGACATCGTTACAATCCAGGAAACCCGGCCGGTCTCTAAGACCAAGAGTTGGGCTCTGGTAGATGTAGTCGAACACGCATCGAAGGTGTAACTCGCCCGGACGGTGAGTCTTGTCGTAATGACAAAGTGGTTTCTGCTGGAGAATAACCATGATTCAGACTCAAACAATGCTTGAAGTCGCGGACAACAGTGGTGCACGTCGCGTTATGTGCATCAAGGTCCTGGGCGGTTCACATCGGCGTTACGCCAGCGTTGGGGATGTAATAAAGGTAACCGTTAAGGAAGCCATACCCCGCGGGAAAGTGAAAAAAGGCCAGGTCCTGAAAGCTGTTGTTGTGCGCACCCGTAAGGGCGTTCGCCGCCCGGACGGTTCGTTGATTCGCTTCGACGGTAATGCGGCTGTACTTCTGAACAACCAGGACGCGCCGATCGGTACCCGTATTTTCGGGCCTGTGACACGTGAACTGCGTAATGAAAAGTTCATGAAGATTATTTCGCTGGCACCCGAAGTACTGTAAGGACTAGAGGCCGGTTATGAAAAAGATTAAACGAGATGACGAAGTAATCGTCACTACGGGGAAAGATAAGGGCAAACGTGGTAAAGTCTTGAAAGTTCAGGACGACGGCCGAATGGTTGTTTCTGGTATCAACATGATCAAGAAGCACACCAAGCCGAACCCGATGCTTGGCACCCCAGGTGGCATCGTCGAGAAAGAAGCACCTATCCAGGCTTCAAACGTGGCTATTTTTAATCCGCAGACCGGCAAAGCCGATCGTGTTGGCTTCCTGACTAAGGAAGACGGCGCGAAGTCTCGGATATTTAAGTCCACGAATGAAGTCGTCGATAACCAGTAAGCGGTGGTGGTTACGATGCTTAACATGAAAGAGCAGTATAAACAGGAAGTGGTACCCGCCCTGCAGAAAGAGTTCGGCTACAAGAACGTTATGCAGGTGCCTCGTATCGAAAAAATCACCCTTAATATGGGTGTTGGTGAAGCGGTAGGTGACAAGAAGCTGATCGAAAACGCAGTCGCTGATCTTGAGCGTCTGGCGGGTCAGAAAGCTGTTGTTACCAAAGCTAAAAAATCGGTTGCGGGTTTTAAGATCCGTGAAGGTTGGCCGATCGGTTGTAAGGTCACGCTGCGCGGCGAGCGTATGTGGGATTTCTTTGACCGTCTGGTACACATCGCGATTCCGCGTGTTCGTGACTTTCGTGGTCTGAACCCGAAATCCTTTGATGGCCGCGGCAATTACAGCATGGGTGTGCGTGAGCAAATTATCTTTCCTGAAATCGAGTACGACAAAGTCGACAAGATTCGCGGTATGGATATTACCATTACGACGTCTGCTGGTTCCGATGATGAAGGCCGTGAATTGTTGAAAGCCTTTGGCTTTCCGTTCAAGAAATAAGGAACGAATGTAATGGCTAAGGTTTCCATGAAAAACCGTGAGCTGAAGCGCGAGCAAACTGTTGCGAAATATGCAACAAAGCGTGCGGAGCTCAAGGCAATTATTAAAAACCCGAATTCCAGCGATGATGACCGTTGGGACGCACAGGTCGGGCTACAAAAGCTCCCCCGTGATGCAAGTCCTTCGCGTCTTCGTAATCGTTGCCAGATAACGGGTCGCCCCCATGGCGTGTTACGCAAATTCAAGCTGTCACGTATTAAGTTACGTGAAGCAGGTATGCGTGGTGACGTCCCGGGTCTGACCAAAGCAAGCTGGTAACGTTGGCACCATAATGGTGCCCGTTGGTAAGCGGTGCGGCGCGCCGCTGCACAACTAAAAAGATCAGGAGACTCATACCAATGAGTATGCAAGATACGCTTGCGGATATGTTTACGCGTATACGCAACGCACAGATGGCACAGAAAGCCGATGTGGCTATGCCGTCTTCAAAAATGAAAATCTCCGTGGCTCAAGTCCTTAAGGATGAAGGTTACGTGCAAGACTTTTCCGTTTCAGCTGATGCCAAACCCGAGCTGACCATTACCCTCAGGTATTTCGAGGGCAAGCCGGTTATCGAGGAAATTAAGCGGGTCAGCCGTCCGAGTCTGCGTCGTTATAAAGGCGCTGGGGAATTGCCGAAAGTAGCCGGTGGTTTGGGTGTCGCGATTGTCTCAACGTCCAAGGGCGTTATGACAGACCGCGCTGCACGTGTTGCAGGCGTGGGTGGCGAAGTCATCTGCACCGTATTCTAGGAGAATCACATGTCCAGGGTTGCCAATAATCCTGTCGTGCTGCCTTCCGGTGTTGAGGTAAAGCTAAACGGACAGGAAATTAATGTGAAGGGCTCCAAGGGAGCGCTTCAAATCACCGTGCACCACATCGTTGAAGTAAAGCAGGAAGAAAACACTCTTCGCTTTGCCGCTCGTGATGGTGCGAAACAGTCCCGCGCTCTTGCAGGTACCACCCGTGCCCTGATCAATAATATGGTCACAGGTGTTACTGCTGGGTTTGAGCGTAAGCTCCAGCTTGTGGGTGTAGGTTACCGTGCTCAGGCGCAAGGTAAGAAGCTTAATCTGACACTGGGTTTTTCGCACCCGGTCGAGTACGAGCTGCCCGAGGGGATCACCGCAGAAACTCCGACACAAACGGAAGTTGTTATTCGCGGGATCGATAAGCAACAGGTTGGCCAGGTCGCTGCTGATATTCGTGCGTTCCGTCCGCCCGAGCCCTACAAAGGCAAAGGTGTTCGTTATGCGGATGAGCAGGTCAGACGTAAAGAAGCCAAGAAGAAATAAGGCGGGACTATGAGCGCGAATAACGAAAGATTGCGTCGCGCACGTAAAGTGCGCATCAAGATCCGTGAGCTGGGCGCAAATCGTCTGTGTGTACATCGTACACCGCGACATATGTACGCTCAGGTTACAACCGCTGATGGCAGCAAAGTGCTGGCCTCAGCCTCCACGTTGGACAAAGAGCTGCGCCAGGGCGCGACTGGTAACGTGGATGCCGCGAAAAAAGTCGGTCAGCTGATTGCTGAGCGGGCGAAGGCGGCAGGTGTCGAGCAGGTTGCATTTGACCGCTCGGGTTACCGTTATCATGGTCGTGTACAGGCGTTAGCCGATGCGGCCCGTGAAGCTGGCTTGCAATTCTAAGAGGTGGAGAAGATGAGCGTTAACGAACAGAAGGCGCCTGAGCTCCAGGAAAAGCTGGTTCAGGTTAACCGCGTAGCCAAAGTGGTCAAGGGCGGTCGTATTTTTGCCTTCACAGCGCTGACTGTGGTGGGTGATGGTAAAGGTCGTGTTGGCTTTGGCCGCGGCAAGGCACGCGAAGTGCCGGTTGCGATCCAGAAAGCAATGGAAGCAGCACGCAAGAACATGGTCGACGTCCCATTGGATGGCACCACTCTGCAATATCCGATCAAGGCTAACCATGGTGCCTCTAAGGTATACATGCAGCCAGCGTCGGAAGGTACTGGTATCATCGCCGGCGGTGCGATGCGTGCGGTGCTTGAAGTTGCAGGCGTTCAGAACGTACTGTCAAAGTGTTACGGCTCGACCAATCCGGTCAACGTAGTCCGTGCCACTATCAAGGGTCTCCAGGGCATGCATGCGCCTGAAGATATTGCAGCCAAGCGCGGCAAGACCGTGGAAGATATTCTGGGTTGAAGTCATGGCGAACGCAAAGACAATGAAAGTAACACTGACCCGCAGTCCGATTGGCTGTCAGCCTAACCACAAAAAATGTGTGAAGGGTTTGGGTCTTCGCAAAATTGGTCATACCGTAGAAGTGGAAGATACCCCTTCAGTTCGCGGTATGGTAAACCGGATCAATTACCTGGTTCGGGTGGAGGAGAGCTAAGATGCGTCTTAACGAACTTAGTCCGGAGCCCGGTTCACGTCCCGATGCCAAGCGCGTCGGTCGTGGTATCGGTAGTGGTTTTGGAAAAACCTGTGGTCGTGGTCACAAGGGTCTTAAGGCCCGCTCTGGTGGCAGTGTCGCGCCCGGTTTCGAGGGTGGCCAGCAGCCTTTGGCTCGTCGTTTGCCGAAATTTGGTTTTACGTCTCGCCAGGCCCGCTATGTTGTCGAAATTCGCTTGAACGAATTGGCGAAAGTCGACGGCGACGTAGTCGACCTTGAGGCATTGAAGAAAGCAGACATCATTCGCGACGAAATTCGCGTTGCTAAAGTGATTCTGTCTGGCGAGTTGGGTCGTCCAGTGACCGTTAAAGGTCTGAAAGTGACAAAAGGTGCACGTGAGGCAATTGCTGCCGCGGGCGGGAAAGTCGAAGACTAAGGCGAGTCGAGGACTAAATGGCCAAGACATCATCAATGCCTGCGGGCGCGGGAAAAGGACTGGCAGAGCTGCGATCGCGGCTCTGGTTTGTCTTCCTGGCACTTCTTGTGTACCGGATAGGTGCGCATATTCCAGTGCCGGGGATCAACCCGGATCGTCTGGCGGCGTTATTTGACCAGAATCAGGGGACAATCCTGAGTCTGTTCAATATGTTCTCAGGTGGTGCTCTGGAGCGGATGAGTATCTTCGCGCTGGGCATCATGCCCTACATCTCAGCGTCGATTATCATGCAGCTGATGACAGCGGTCAGTCCGACGTTGGAACAGCTCAAGAAAGAAGGCGAGTCAGGCCGTCGAAAGATCAGCCAGTACACGCGGTACGGTACGGTTGTTCTTGCGCTGGTTCAGGGTATGGGTATTTCCGTAGGCTTAGCGTCTCAAGGAGTTACCTTTAACGACAGCTTTAGCTTTCATTTTGTGGCAGTCGTCTCATTTGTCAGTGGTGCGGTGTTCATGATGTGGTTGGGTGAGCAGATCACCGAGCGGGGCGTCGGTAATGGAATATCGCTGTTGATCTTTGCGGGGATTGTTGCAGGTTTGCCCGGTGCTATCGGACAAACTCTGGTACAGGCCCGTAATGGCGAAATGAGCATGTTGCTGGTGTTGGGCATTGCTGTTTTAGCAATCGCTGTGGTCGGCTTCGTGGTGTTCATGGAGCGCGGTCAACGACGATTGACGATTAACTACGCCAAGCGTCAGCAAGGCCGTCAGGTATTCGCTCAGCAGTCGAGCCATTTGCCGTTAAAGGTTAATATGGCTGGGGTTATTCCTCCCATCTTTGCCTCTTCTATCCTGCTGTTTCCTGCATCGATCGGACAGTGGTTTGGTCAGAGTGAGGGTATGGAATGGCTAAGCGATATTTCTCAGGCCTTGGCTCCTGGGAGCCCTCTGTATGTGATACTGTTCGCCGCCGCGGTCGTGTTTTTCTGCTTTTTCTATACGGCGTTGATGTATAACCCAAAGGAAGTTGCAGATAATCTCAAGCGGTCTGGTGCGTTCATCCCGGGCATTCGCCCAGGTGAGCAAACCGCAAAATATATCGATGGTGTTCTAACGCGCCTGACTTTGTTTGGTGCCATGTATATTGCAGCGGTTTCCCTGTTCCCTCAGTTTCTGATGGTGTTCGGGAATGTGCCCTTCTACTTGGGCGGCACATCACTGCTGATTGTTGTAGTCGTGGTGATGGACTTTATGGCCCAGGTACAATCGCACCTGATGTCACATCAGTATGAATCGCTGATGAAAAAGTCCAATCTCAAGGGCTATAGTCGGAACTGAAACAGTTCCCCTTGAAAACTGGAGTCGACAATGAAAGTACGCGCTTCGGTAAAGAAAATTTGCCGTAACTGCAAAGTAATTCGTCGCAATGGCTCAGTAAGAGTCATTTGCTCGGAGCCTCGCCACAAGCAGCGTCAAGGTTAATTGCCCAAAAAGGCATTACCGGATTCGCAAGGGGTACGAAGTTTTAGCGCTTGATCTTTAATAGATCAAGCGTTATTATTTCGCGCCCTTTTTGTGGCGGAAAATTCACACAGCAAAGCTTTGAACGCGGAGTAATTTGGATGGCACGTATAGCCGGTGTCAATATACCCGATCACAAACATGCTGTTGTCTCACTGACTTATATTTTCGGAGTTGGAAAGACGGCAGCCCAAAAGCTTTGCGATGCAACCGGCGTTAAGCCGGACGTCAAGGTCAAAGACCTGTCCGACGAGCAGCTTGAGTCACTTCGTACCGAAGTGGGCAAGTTGAGCGTTGAAGGCGATCTGCGTCGTGAAGTTCAGATGAACATTAAGCGTTTGAAGGATCTCGGTTGCTTCCGTGGTCTGCGCCACCGTCATGGACTTCCCGTCCGTGGCCAGCGCACAAAGACCAACGCTCGCACCCGTAAAGGTCCTCGCAAACCTATTCGCAAGTAACAGGTAGGCAATCATGGCAAAGCCAGGTACACGTACCCGTAAAAAGGTGAAAAAGACGGTTGTTGATGGCGTAGCGCACATCCACGCTTCCTTCAACAACACGATCGTGACCATTTCTGACCGTCAGGGCAATGTATTGTCCTGGGCCACCTCTGGTGGTTCTGGTTTCCGTGGGTCACGCAAAAGTACACCTTTTGCTGCGCAGGTAGCAGCTGAAAGAGCCGGTAATGCGGCTGCTGAATACGGCCTTAAAAACCTGGATGTAGAGGTTAAGGGTCCTGGGCCCGGACGTGAATCCGCTGTACGCGCACTGAATGGATGTGGGTACAAGATCACAAACATCACCGATGTGACACCGATTCCACACAACGGTTGTCGTCCGCCCAAGAAGCGCCGCGTTTAACACAGGAGACAGTGAAATATGGCTCGTTATATAGGCCCAAAATGTAAGCTGTCTCGTCGTGAAGGGACAGATCTTTTTCTGAAGAGCGGAGTACGTGCTCTCGACTCGAAGTGCAACATTGAAACCCCTCCGGGGCAACATGGTGCACGGCGCAGTCGTCTGTCCGAATATGGCGTGCAGCTTCGTGAAAAACAGAAAGTTCGTCGTATTTACGGCGTGCTTGAAAAGCAATTCCGGAATTACTATGCCGAGGCCGCCCGTATTAAAGGCGCAACAGGTGAAAACCTGCTTCAGTTACTTGAAGGTCGTCTCGACAACGTAGTGTATCGCATGGGTTTTGGTTCGACCCGTGCAGAGTCCCGTCAGCTTGTGTCTCACAAGGCAATCCTGATTAACGATAAGGTGGTTAACATCGCTTCTTATCAGGTTAAGCCAGGAGACGTTGTGAGTGTTCGTGAAAAAGCAAAGAATCAGCTCCGAGTTAAAGGTGCCCTGGATCTTTCTGCTAATCGCGCGCCGGTAAGCTGGGTAGAGGTCGACGCCAACAAGATGTCCGGCGTTTACAAGGCAACTCCGGAACGTACGGAATTGCCGTCCGACATCAACGAGAACCTCATCGTCGAGCTTTACTCCAAGTAAAGCCCAGTTAGCAACGAGACAGATAGGGGCGTCTATGCAGCGTTCAGTACATGAGTTATTGACACCTCGTACCATTGACGTGAAGGAATCAAGCGGCACCCGCGCCAAGGTGACACTGGAGCCTCTTGAAAGAGGTTTCGGGCACACTTTGGGCAGCGCGTTGCGCCGCATACTTTTGTCCTCAATGCCGGGTTGTGCCGTTACTGAAGCACAGATTGATGGCGTGCTCCACGAGTACAGTGCCATTGAAGGTGTCCAAGAGGACGTCATTGAGATTCTTCTGAATCTGAAAGGCGTTGCGGTGAAAATGGGCAGCCGGGATGAGGCTGAAGTATCCATCAGCAAGAAGGGACCTGGTGTTGTTACAGCCGGGGACATCAAGCTGGATCACGATGTTGAGATTACTAACCCAGAGCATGTCATTTGCAACCTGAGTGCAAATGGTGAATTGAACATGCGCCTGAAGGTTGCTCGAGGCCGTGGTTATGAGGCTGCTGACCAGCGGGGTCTTGATGAAGATGAGACTCGCGCGATTGGGCGCCTGCAGCTGGATGCTACGTTTAGTCCAGTACGTCGTGTGTCTTACGCGGTTGAAAGTGCCCGTGTAGAACAACGTACAGACCTGGACAAGCTGGTTATCGATCTGGAGACGAATGGTACGATTGATCCTGAAGAAGCGATCCGTCGAGCCGCGACGATTCTCCAGCAGCAGTTGGCCGTATTTGTTGACTTCGATCACGAGAAAGAGCCCGAGCGTGTAGAGGAAGAGGAAGAAATTGATCCGATTCTGTTGCGCCCGGTTGATGATCTTGAGTTGACAGTGCGTTCAGCGAACTGCCTGAAAGCTGAAAATATTTACTACATCGGCGATCTAATTCAGCGGACCGAAGTCGAGCTGCTGAAGACGCCTAACCTGGGTAAAAAGTCGCTTACAGAAATCAAGGACGTACTGGCCTCACGCGGTCTGTCCCTGGGTATGCGTCTGGATAACTGGCCACCGGCAAGCCTTCGTGGCGACGACCGGGTTCTGGGCGGTTAATCGCCGAATTGGTAGTTTAAGGTAAGGAATCAGAGCAATGCGTCATCGTAAGAGTGGTCGTAAGTTCAACAGGACCAGTGCGCATCGCAAGGCCATGTTCCGTAACATGACTGCGTCACTGGTTGAACACGAGCTGATCAAAACGACGCTCCCGAAAGCGAAAGAACTTCGCCGGGTAGCTGAGCCATTGATTACGCTTTCTAAGAATGATTCGGTCGCGAACCGTCGTCTGGCGTTTTCACGCCTGCGTGACGACGCTGCGGTTGCCAAACTCTTTAGTGAGTTGGGTCCTCGCTTTGTTGAGCGTCCGGGTGGATATCTCCGTATCCTGAAGTGTGGTTTCCGTGCTGGTGACAATGCGCCCATGGCGTACGTTGAAGTAATCGGTCGCCCGGTGGATGTGGAAGCAGAAGAGATGGACGACGACGAATAAGTCGTTTGATCCATAAAAAAACCGAGGGTGAGAGCCCTCGGTTTTTTTTGTGCGTGTTTTTAAAAGTTAAAGTGCGAGCAGTTGTTTTAAATAGTGGCCGGTGTGGGAGGCGCCATTTTTGGCGACAGTTTCAGGGGTGCCTTCGGCGATGATCATTCCGCCACCGGACCCGCCCTCCGGACCGAGATCGACAATCCAGTCTGCGGTTTTTATCACGTCCAGGTTGTGCTCGATGACAATGATGGTATTGCCATGGTCCCGCAGCCGCTGCAAAACGTTGAGTAGCTGTTGAATATCGTAGAAATGGAGCCCGGTTGTCGGCTCGTCAAGTATGTAGAGCGTCTTGCCGGTATCACGTTTTGACAGTTCCTTGGCCAACTTGACGCGCTGCGCCTCGCCTCCGGACAACGTTACGGCGCTTTGGCCAAGGCGGATATAGGACAGGCCAACGTCCATCAGGGTTTGAAGTTTGCGGGCCAAAAACGGTACCGGATCAAAGAACTCACGCCCCTCCTCGACGGTCATATCTAGTACCTCGTGGATATTCTTGCCTTTGTAGCGTACCTCGAGGGTTTCTCGATTATACCGTTTGCTTTTGCAGACATCGCAAGGGACGTAGATGTCGGCCAGGAAATGCATTTCGACTTTAATAACGCCATCGCCTTGGCAGGCTTCGCAGCGTCCGCCCTTAACGTTGAAGCTGAAGCGGCCGGGTTTATAACCCCGGGAACGCGCCTCTTGTGTGCCGGCAAACAGCTCTCTAATGGGAGTGAAGAGCCCAGTGTAGGTCGCGGGATTGGATCGCGGAGTTCGTCCTATGGGGCTTTGATCAATATCAATGACTTTATCCAGGTGCTCCAGACCCTCGAGCTTTTCAAAAGGGCCGTGATTGAGCGTGGAGGCTTTATTCAGTTTTGTTGCCGCCACAGGGTAGAGGGTAGTGTTGATCAGTGTTGACTTGCCTGAGCCGGAGACGCCAGTGACACACGTCATGGCGCCCAGCGGAATACTGAGGTTGACGTTCTGCAAATTATTCCCGGTGGCGCCGGACAGGCTTAGATATAGGCCATTGCCGGCGAATCGCTCTTTCGGTATTGCGATCGCTCGGGTGCCATTAAGGTATTGGCCTGTCATCGAGTCCGGATTGGCAATGATATCCTCGGGCGTACCTTGGGCAATAATTTCGCCGCCATGGACACCGGCACCGGGGCCAATATCGATAACATGATCGGCTGCTCGGATCGCATCTTCGTCATGTTCCACCACGATAACCGTATTGCCCATGTCCCGGAGGTGAGTCAACGTTGTCAGGAGTCTGTCATTGTCTCTCTGGTGCAGCCCGATGGAAGGTTCGTCCAGTATGTACATGACCCCGACAAGGCCCGCGCCAATTTGGCTGGCTAAACGTATACGTTGTGCTTCGCCGCCCGATAAGGTGTCAGCACTGCGCTCAAGCGTCAGGTACTGCAGTCCGACATTTACCAGGAACTGCAGTCGCTGACGAACCTCCTTCATGATTTTTTCGGCGATCTCACCGCGGCTGCCAGGTAACGACAGTTGTTCGAAATAGGTGTGCGCCTCGCCAACCGGTAATGTAGTGAGTTCGGGCAACGTCCGCTCGGCGATGAACACATTGCGTGCACTGCGCCGCAATCTTGAGCCCAGGCAGCTTTGGCAAGGTTGCTGGCTCAAGTGGCGTGCAAGTTCTTCCCGAATGCTTTGGGAGTCAGTTTCTCGATAACGGCGTTCAAGATTGGGAAGAATGCCTTCGAATGGGTGAGCCCGTTCCATCACCTGGCCGCGTGAGTTCACGTAGCGAAAGGTGATGTTTTCACTGCCCGAGCCCTGAAGAATGGTTTCCCGGAAATCGTCCGGCAGGTCGGTAAAGGGTGTGTCCATGTCAACGCCATAATAGTCGGCAACACTGGACAGTAACTGAAAATAATAAACAGAGCGCCGATCCCAGCCCTTGATGGCACCTTCAGCCAAAGTCGCCTCTGGGTGTTGAATAATCTTGTCGGGGTCAAAAAACTGTTTCACACCCAGGCCGTCACACGTCGGGCAAGCGCCAGCCGGATTGTTGAAAGAGAATAATCGGGGCTCCAGTTCGCTGAGTGAGTAACCACATTGAGTACAGGCAAAGCGAGCCGAAAACGCGAGATCTTCGCCATCTCCGTCCAATGGCGATACCAGGGCGATACCTTCGGCTAATTCAAGTGCAGTTTCAAAACTTTCTGCCAGACGTTGCTCCAGGCCAGGCTTGACCTTGAAGCGATCCACGACCACATCAATTTGATGCTTGCGCTTTTTGTCGAGGGCCGGGATATCGTCGATATCGTAGACTTGACCGTCCACCCGCAGGCGGATGAAACCCTGGCTGCGCATGGTCTCGACCACCTGGAGGTGTTCGCCTTTGCGGTCGCGAATAACGGGCGCCAGAATCATGAGCCGGCTGTCTTCTGGCAACGCCAATACTTGATCGACCATCTGGCTTACGGTCTGTGCTTCCAGCGCTTGACCGTGATCCGGGCAGCGGGGTTCACCTGCCCGGGCAAACAGTAGGCGCAAATAGTCGTAAATTTCGGTGATGGTGCCAACGGTTGAGCGAGGGTTGTGAGACGTCGATTTCTGCTCAATGGAGATGGCTGGAGACAAGCCCTCGATGTGATCGACGTCGGGCTTTTCCATCATCGACAAAAATTGACGTGCGTATGTGGAGAGTGATTCGACGTACCGACGCTGGCCTTCAGCGTAGAGTGTGTCAAATGCCAAAGATGACTTGCCGGAACCTGATAGCCCGGTAATAACAATGAGCTTGTCCCGAGGTATATCCAGGTCGAAGTTTTTAAGGTTGTGGGTGCGAGCACCCTTGATCTGGATACGGTCCATAGTTCTCCCCGATAGAAAAGCGATCAGTATACCGCCTTCGGCATACTGCGGCGAAATGTAAACGCCTTACAATGCATCTGGTACAATGCGCAACCCACGTTAGCCCGTTCGCTGTTTTAGATTGACTTGAGGACCCCGCGCTACCCCATGAATGTATTCGAAAAGCGCTCAGTCGCAGCACTTGCCTCCGTCTATGCCATGCGAATGCTCGGCCTGTTCATGATTCTGCCGGTATTTGTACTGCTTGGCGGCGACCTCGATGGCGCAACCCCCGCATTGATCGGACTCGCCATCGGCGGCTACGGGCTCAGTCAGGCACTACTGCAAATTCCTTTCGGTATGCTGTCTGACCGCTTTGGCCGTAAGCGCATGATCTATATTGGTCTGATTTTGTTTGCTGTGGGCAGTATGACGGCCGCCGCAGCCGACTCTATATACGGTGTAATTCTGGGACGGATTCTTCAGGGCTCGGGCGCTATTGCCAGCGTGTTGATGGCTTTGCTGAGCGACCTGACACGGGAGGAACAGCGTACCAAGGCTATGGCGACGGTTGGAGTCTCCATTGGCTTGGCGTTTTCGTTATCGCTGGTGGTGGGACCTTTGCTAGGTGATCTTGTGGGTTTGGCCGGCATTTTTTATGTCACCGCAGCGTTGGCACTGGTGGCTATGTTCATCGTCCATAAATTGGTACCGCAACCCCTGCAGCCATCTCAAAGCCATGATTCACAGCCGGTGTTGGCAATGTTGGGGCAAGTGCTCCGCGACACCCGTCTGTTGCGGTTGGACTTTGGCATCTTTGCTTTGCATCTTGTGTTAACGGCGACTTTTTTGGTGGTTCCAAGTCTGTTGGAAAATGAGCTCGGTCTTGAGGCCAAGTCACATTGGTGGTTTTATCTGACTGTGATGGTGACATCGTTCTTTGCCATGGTTCCTTTTATCATTATTGGTGAAAAGAAGCGGCGAATGAAATTGGTATTAAGTGGTGCGGTCGCGCTATTAATAGCTGCGGTGGTTGGGCTTTCTTTGGTATCCGGCAGGCTAGAGTGGGCTTGGTTAGCGCTGTTTTTCTTTTTTATGGCTTTCAATCTCCTTGAAGCCAGTTTGCCGTCATTGATCAGCAAAGAGTCTCCTGCAGGCAGTAAGGGGACCGCGATGGGAGTCTACTCAACCGCACAATTTACCGGAGCGTTCCTGGGCGGCAGTCTGGGCGGCATTTTGCTTGGAACAGTGGGCGTCGACGGCGTGCTTGCCTTAATGGTGGCCGTCCTATGTTGCTGGCTGGTTGTTGCTTTGACTATGGCACCACCGAGCCACGCTGCAAGTTTCGTGGTACAGTTGCGAGACGCTGCGCTTACCAATATTGTCGAGGTTGATCGACTGTTGCGAAGCCTTCCCGGTGTGGAGGACGTGGTGGTGTTTGAAGGAGCCGATACCGCTTATTTAAAGGTGGATCGCCAATATTTTGATGAAGGCTGCCTGGCTGAGTTTTCCTTTGTTCAGCCAACAATGTCTTCGTGATTTCTGACCGCCAGCAAGGGACCGCGGGTGACTAAAAGAGACTGAACTAGGAGCGAATCATGGCGCGAGGCGTAAACAAAGTTATTCTGATTGGTAATCTGGGCCAAGACCCAGAAACCCGTTATACCCCTAACGGCAATGCCGTGGTTAATCTAAACCTGGCGACGGACGAGAGCTATAAGGATCGGCAGACAGGGCAACTGGTACCCAAAACCGAATGGCACCGTATTGTCATGTTTGGCAAGATCGCCGAAATTGCAGGTCAATACCTTCGGAAAGGCTCAAAAGTCTATATTGAAGGCAAGCTTCAGACCCGTAAATGGCAGGGGCAAGACGGTCAAGACCGTTACACAACAGAAGTTGTGGTTGATATCAACGGCCAGATGCAGATGTTGGACAGCCGCGGTGCTGACGGCGGCAATGCCGGCCAAGGAGCGCCAGCTGGACGGCCCCAGCAGGCCGCCAACACCAGCTCATCTTCGTCACAAGGCGCCCCGCAATCCCAGGGTGGGGGTTACAGCCAGCCGCCATCTCAGGGTCAAAATCCAAACCAGGGCCAGAGTCAGGGCAGCATGCCCGAGCCCGTCGATGATTTTGATGATGATATTCCGTTTTGATTGCGTACTGAGCAATTGCCGTTAGGTGTTTGTGATGATTTAGCACTCCGCTGCCAAGCTTTGGCCCGGAGTGTTGTTGTGTTTGGGCCCCCAATTGGCATCCCGCTGCTGACTTTGAACATACATAGTATGCAAAAGGTGGTTAAATCAGTCGAAAATCGTGGGGTTGTGTCTGTTTTTTAAACTATGATGTGAGACAAAATTCTTCTGGACCTAAAAGGCTTGTACGTGGCGTCGTCGTTTCTACAGCGAATTTTTAAACGGTCAGCTCAGACGAAGACCGTGTGTCTGGAGATCTTGCCCGATGGCATTGCCTGGTTTTGTGGCAATCATTCAGCCGCCGATCAGTCCGGGTTTTTGGCGTGCCCTCCCGCCAAGCGTGCCCCTCTCCTGGCGGATCTTGTCGCTCAGCAGGGCTGGACCGGCGCCCCTACCACCGTGGTGTTGCCCCTTGACCAGTACAGCGTGTTCCAGCTTGAACGACCCGATGGCCTGAGCGATCACGACCTGGCCGATGCGCTGCGCTGGAAGCTGAAGGACCTACTGGATTACAGCCCTTCCAACGCGGTCTGTGACGTATTTGATTTTCCTCATGATGCATCCCGTGGCCGGGGGCATTTGGTCAACGTTGTGTCGGCCCGAAAAACCCTGGCGAAAGAACTGGTGGCGCTGGTCAGCGATGCCGGCCTTGAGTTAAAACGAGTGGATGTGGCGGAACTGGCGCTGCGTAATTTTGCCGCACAGATGGATACTTCCGGCCGCGGTATGGCGCTTGTCCATCTTCGGGATGGGTACGGCCAGATGGTGATCTGCAAGGGTCCGGTGCTCTACCTGTCACGCCGGCTTGATGTGTCGGCGGAGGATTTAAGAGACGCGGGCCGGCAGGAAAGTGCCGTGCAGTCTCTGGCACTTGAGATGCAGCGTTCACTGGATTACTTCGAAAGCCAACTGGGCCAGGTACCTCCCAGATCCGTCCGGCTGGTGGCCAGGGACACCAAGCTGCCATTGGCTTCCATGATCTCGAACTACGTCGCAGCGGGCATCGAAACCGTTGACTGGGGGGCTCAAGGCTTGACCGAACCGCTGGACAGTCGATGCCTGGTGGCGTGGAGCGCGGCTTTGCCTGTTGCTGAGGCTCCGTCGCGATGACTCAGCACATCAATCTTTATACCGATGAACTGCGACCCCGTCAGGAGCCCTTCCAGGTCAGGCATGTTGTCGTGGTGGCGATGGCGTGCTTACTCCTGGTGGTGGCCAGTGCCGCCTATGTCCGTTATGAGAGTCATACTCTCAATACTGCCCTGGCCGGATATATATCGCAGCAGCAGTTGCTGGAAGTGCGCGTGGCTGAGCTGACGGCGGCTGTGGAGTCCCGGCAGATAGACCCTGACCTGGTCACGGCAATCGACGAACTCTCTGGCAACATCGTCCGCCGGCAACGTCTTTTGGTGGAGGTGCAGCGTCTGGTTGGCTCCGGCGGCGAAGGCTTTTCGCCATACATGGCGGCCATGGCGCGTCAAATTCCCGAAGGCGTCTGGTTGACCGGCTTTAAAATCGATCTCCGGGCCGCAGATGTGCAGCTCTCCGGACGCACGCGTTCGGGCGATCGGGTGCCGGTCTATCTGGAGCGGCTTGGAGATGAGCCGGTGTTCAGTGGTCGACAATTTGCACGCTTTAAGCTGGAGCGCCACGCATCCGGGCAATGGATCGACTTTGACATTGCGACCGAACGAATGCCTGGAAACGAATCGTGAGTGCGCTCAAGCAGCCGCTCGATCAGGGCGCTCAATGGTATAACAACCGGCCAGTCAGAGAGCGGGCACTGATTCTGGCCACGCTGGCTGTGGTTGTCTCGTTGTTGGGGTGGGAGCTGGCGGTATCGCCGGTACTTGATCGCAACACCCAAGTTCGCAATCAAGTACAACAGGCCCGGCAGCAGGTGCAGGACTGGCAGGTTCAAAGCGACGTATTGGCCGCGAAAGTGCAGGAAGACCCCAATGCTGAGCTGTTGGCACGTCGCCGCAGTCGCGAACAGCGCCTGGAAAACCTCAATCAAGAGCTGGCCCGAGCGACTGACCGCCTGATTGCGCCCAAGGCCATGGTTGCACTGCTACGGGATATGCTGGCGGCGCAGCAAGAGCTGGAACTGGTTGCCTTGGATTTGTTGGAGCCCGTGCCGGTTTATAGCGAGCAGAACGACCGCACCGAAACAGACGATTCTGGTGAAAAAAGCGACGGCGTAAGGACGCCATTACTCTACGCTCACGATGTCGAAGTGGTCATCGCTGGTCGCTATCTGGAACTCCTGGCCTATCTTGAGCGCCTGGAAAGCCTGGATCAGAGGCTTGGCTGGCATCAACTGAGCTATGAAGTAACAACATTTCCTGAGGCTCAGGCGACCATCCGTGTTCGCACACTGAGTCTTAGCCGGGCATGGTTGGGGGTTTGACCGCATGACAATGAAGATAGCGTTCGTGCTGCCCGTGTTGTTCCTGGCCGTTCTGGCGCCAGCGTCTGCGCTGGAGGACCCGACGCGGCCCGCGGATTTCAAGGCGCCCGTGCAGGCGACTGCGGTTCGCCCGTTCACCTTGAATTCCATCGTGGTTGGCTCCGCTAAGCGGGTTGCCGTGATTGATGGTGTTGTGCGACGGGAAGGTGACGTTTTTGACGGCGCACGCCTGGTGCGTGTCGAGTCCGATAAAGTAATACTCAGGAGTCAGGGACGAACATTGATTCTTAACTGGGTGATGCCGCCAAGCGTTCGGGTGTCACGATGATACGGTTACAAGGTTTATCTATGACAATGAGTAAAAAAGCCGCCGTTGTTGGCTTGGCGATTTTGATGGCCGCGTGTAGTAATAACCCGTTGCTGCGGACCAGTCAGGCCACGTCACGTGACGCTGCCCGAGCCATCGACGACGCGTTGGCCGAGGCTGAAAAGCCGTCAGCCAACCCGGGGCGCTCATCCACGGACCGTCTTCAGGTACCGTCAGCGGTGACGGACGCGTTGCTGCCCTCATTAGCGGATTCGCAAGGCAGTGAAGGCCGATTTGATATCAGTGCCCGTGAGCTGGACGCCCGAGCGTTTTTTGCTGGGCTGGTGGCGGACAGCCATTACAATGTTGTGGTCCATCCTGATGTGAACCAAGCCATCACACTGAATCTCCGGGATGTGTCGGTGCCAGAAGTCATGACCATTGCCAGTGACCTCTACGACCTCGATGTTCAGCGCAATGGCCAGCTCTATCGTATCTTGCCCGGTGGCGTGCGGACCCGATTGTTCCCCATCGATTATCTGCATTTCAAACGTCAGGGTGGCTCTGAAACCCGCGTCAGCTCGGGTCAGGTGTCCAATGCACGTAACAGTGGCTCCCAGGGCAGGAGTGACAGTGGGGGCCAAAGCGATTCGGGGAGCAGTTTGGTCGGCACCCGAATCTCGACAGCCACGGAGTCAGACTTCTGGGCGGACCTGGACAGTACGGTTCGAATGATCCTTGCTGGTGGTGAGAACAACCAGGTGATTACCAATCCAGGCGCGGGTCTGGTGATGGTCCGGGCGACACCCACAGAATTGCAGTTGGTGGAGCAGTACCTGACCAAAACCGAGCTGATCATGCAGCGTCAGGTTGTCCTGGAGGCTAAAATTCTGGAGATCAGCTTGAACGCCGGCTATCAGCAAGGCATCAACTGGTCGGATATTCAGAACGCATCCGGCATTACCGCCAGCGACGGTTTGCCGACCGAGTTTACCGCCCAAAGCCTATTGGGGCGTGCCGTGACCAGCGGTGATATTGGCGGCGTGTTCTCAGCCAGTTTCCGCGAAGGCAGTTTCACCGGCATGATTGAGTTGCTCGGTCGGCAGGGCAACGTGCAGATTCTTTCCAGCCCACGCATATCGACCGTGAATAACCAAAAGGCGGTCATAAAAGTGGGTACCGATGAGTTCTTTGTCACGGATATTGATTTTAACGAGGACAACAACGCGGCCGGAATCTCCGACAACACCAGTACATCGGTTGAGTTGACGCCGTTCTTCTCGGGCATCTCGCTGGATGTAACGCCGCAAATTGCGGAAGACGGATCCGTCACTCTGCACGTGCACCCCTCGGTCAGCGAAGTCGAGGATCAGCAGAAGATTATCACCATCGGTGAGCGGGACGTTACCCTGCCTTTGGCGCTCAGCACGGTGCGGGAAACCGACAGTGTTATACGCGCCAATAGCGGCCAGATTGTGGTCATTGGTGGCCTGATTCAGGATAAAAGTGAAGACCGAAACTCAGCGGTGCCATTTTTCAGCGAGATTCCCATCCTGGGTGAGGCCTTCAAACAGCGCAATTTTGACAGCGAGAAGAGTGAGCTTGTGATTCTCCTGCGTCCTATTGTTGCCGATGCCAAAGGCGTGCAAGCGGATATTTCCGCCAGTCGTGAGCGCATGACGGTCTTGCGGGAACTGCTGCAGTCGTCTGAGTCGGTCACCCCAGAGCCTGAAAAGGCCAAACGGTAGCCGGAGCCTGTGATGTACGAAGCGCATTTTGGTCTGCAGGAAGCACCGTTCTCTCTGACCCCCAATACTCGCTACTTTTTGAAGTCGCGGGGCCACAGCGATGCGCTTGAGTTGCTCATGGTGGCATTGAGAGAGCGCGAAGGCTTTATCAAGATCACCGGCGAAGTCGGCACCGGCAAAACCCTGTTGTGCCGGTTGCTGCTGAATGCGTTGGATCAGACTGCCCGTACCGCTTATATACCCAACCCCAGCCTGACGCCCGAGAATCTGTATGAAGCGGTCGCTGATGAATTGGGCGTGACCCTGGCTGGGCATGACAATACCCACCGCGTACTCAAGGCGCTGACAGAAAAACTGATTGAATATGCCGCGGATAACCGCCAGGTCGTGCTGGTGATTGACGAAGCGCAGGCGATGCCAGAATCGACCATCGAAGCCTTACGGCTGCTGACGAACCTGGAAACCGAGAATGCACGGTTGTTGCAGGTGGTGCTATTTGGTCAGCCCGAACTCGATACGATGTTAAACCGCCCCAGCCTGCGTCAATTAAAGCAGCGTATTACTTTTCAATACCGCCTGGATGCTCTCGACAAAGCATCGGTTGACCAATACCTCCGTCACCGGTTGTCCCAGGCGGGCTACAACGGCGCTGAATTGTTCGGGCCAGCGGCTCTGAGATTGATTGCCCGGGCTTCCGGTGGCATTCCCCGGTTGTTGAATATCCTGGCACATAAATCCTTGCTGGCGGCGTGGGGCCGAGGCGACCTCCGAGTGGATCGCTGGCATGTGAAGCAGGCCATACAGGATACCGAGAGCGCCTACCGGTCCGGCTGGATTGGGAGTTGGTTTTGAGTTTGCTAAACGATGCCCTGCGCGGGGCCGAAACCCGTCGTCGTCGCCCCGATGCACCAGCGGGCTACCCAGGTCAGCCCAGGTCTGGCCATGCATCAACCAACGCGTTTGTGCCCTGGCTGGTGCTGCTGGCCCTGGCATTGATCGTGGCGCTGCTGGCCGTGATCTGGTTATGGCTTAAACCAGTTCCTGCTGCGGCGTCGCCGGATGTGGTACCACCCGTTGCGGGACACATTGCCCGGCCGGCACCGCAACAACCGGCGTCAATGGATCTTCCGGAAGCGAAGCCCCAGCAAAACGCCGCGGTATTGCCAGAGCAATCTGAGACGTCTTCAACCCCGGGCGACCCGCTGTCTGTTTTGGAAAACACTAAAGCTAATTCTGATCACTCGACGCTGGCGCGCAGAACCGAACCCCTGCGTAAATCAGGCGAGACGTCGACGACCGAAACTGTGGTCGCCCCTCAACCTGTGCCTGCAGCGGAGCCGGAGGTTCAGGAGAAGGCTCCGAATAGAGCTCCCAAACCGTCACCGCGTACGCAGCCTGAACCGGTTTCACCAGTCGTGGCCACGGTGGACGACCGCACAGGGAATGACTCATTACCGTCAGCCCCGCCCGCCATCAAGCAACAGCGAGAGACGCCAGAGCTCGCGGACCGCCGGGCCGATGACCTGATTCGTAGAGCGCTGATGCGTGGCCGTGTCATCGAGGCTGAGCAGTTGCTCAAGGATATTGTGAGTACACAATCGGCACCGAAAAGCCGTGCCCGGTTTACCCGGCATTTGTTGGTAGGGCGCCAGCCTGAGCGAGCACTGAGCTGGCTTACAACAGAGGCCGCGCGCGAGTACAGTGCGCTCAGATTGCTGCGTGCCCGAGCGCTGCATGCTCTTGGGGATTCCGCTGCCGCAGTCATGCTGCTGGAGTCGGACATTCCGCCTGTAAAAGACAGTGCCGAATACCGGGTAACACTGGCGACATTGCTTCAGCGGCAAGAGCGTGTTGCCGATGCGGCCGTCCAATGGGCGGAATTGATTGCCTACGACGATGCCAGGGCAGCCTGGTGGGTTGGACTGGCCATTGCACTGGAAACGGACCAA
The DNA here is from genome assembly GCF_011074955.1 of Marinobacter caseinilyticus. GTDB lineage: Bacteria > Pseudomonadota > Gammaproteobacteria > Pseudomonadales > Oleiphilaceae > Marinobacter > Marinobacter caseinilyticus. Next base: position 26,512 of record NZ_WUQJ01000019.1, read on the forward strand.
CAAACCCGCGGTGCGGCGCGGGCCTATCGGCAGGCCATGGCATTGTCGGATTTATCACCGTCGCTTGCGGACTATGTACGCCGCCGCCTGAACGCCTTGGGGGCGGGTTAGACTATGGCTGAACCAAAAACGATGGCTGAGCCGAAAAAGAAAATCCGAATCGGGGATTTGCTGGTTCAGAATGAGGTTATTACCGAAGATCAGTTGATGACCGCGTTGCGTGAGCAAAAAAACACCGGGCGTAAGCTCGGCCGAACGCTCATCGATCTCGGGTATGTTGATGAAGACAATCTGCTCAACTTTCTGTCTCGTCAGCTTGAGATACCGTTTGTGCAGTTACGCCATTTCCAGTTTAACAATGAATTGATCCGTCGCTTGCCAGAAGCGCTGGCTCGTCGTTTTCGCAGCATTGTGCTGGCCGATCAGAGCGGTGAACTGCTGGTTGGTATGGCCGACCCGATGGACATCTTTGCCTACGATGAGCTGGTGCGGGTTCTCAAGGTGCCCATCAAGCAAGCCGTGGTTCGTGAAAGCGAGTTATTGACGACCCTGGATCTGGTTTACCGCCGTACCGATGAAATCGCCTCGCTGGCGGAAGAACTGGAAGATGAACTCGGCGATGATGCCTTTGATCTGGCCGACCTGTCAGCGGAATCCGAGAGCGCCGAGGCGCCGGTGGTAAAGCTGCTGCAGACCCTGTTCGAGGACGCTGTGCAGGCCCGAAGCTCCGATATCCACATTGAACCGGATGAAAGCGTCGTCCGGATCCGGCAGCGGGTAGACGGGGTGCTGCAAGAACAGGTGATGAAAGAAAAACGCGTCAACTCGGCGCTGGTGCTGCGCCTGAAACTGATGGCGGGACTTAACATATCCGAAAAACGCATGCCCCAGGACGGTCGATTCAACATTCGGGTTAAAGGTCGCAGCATCGATGTTCGGGTTTCGACGATGCCGGTACAGTACGGCGAATCCGTTGTCATGCGTTTACTGGACCAGTCCCAGGGCACGTTGGATTTGAGCGGCACCGGTATGCCGCCCAGAATCCTGGAGCGCTTCCGAAGACTGATCAAAAAGCCCCACGGCATGATTCTGGTGACCGGTCCAACCGGCAGTGGTAAAACCACGACCCTCTACGGGGCACTGACCGAGCTCAATCAACCCGAGGTGAAGATCATCACCGCCGAAGACCCGGTGGAATACCGGTTGCCACGGATCACTCAGGTGCAGGTGAACACCAAAATCGGGCTTGAATTTGCGACGGTCCTGAGGGCCAGCCTGCGTCAGGACCCGGATGTCATTCTAGTGGGGGAGATGCGTGACCGGGAAACCGCCGAGATCGGTTTGCGTGCGGCCATGACCGGGCATCTGGTGCTATCGACCCTGCACACTAACGACGCCATCAGCAGTGCCATTCGGCTGATGGATATGGGCGCGCAACCGTTTCTGGTCGCCAGTTCGCTGCTGGGCGTGGTTGCCCAGCGCCTCATCCGCCGGGTGTGTGATAACTGCAAAGCGGATTACCAGCCAACCGATCAGGAACGCGTGTGGCTGGATGGCTTCAGTCGTGACCCGCTGGACATTGCCGGTGGCTTTATTGAGGGCCGCGGCTGTTACCAGTGCAGCAATACTGGCTACAAGGGCCGGATTGGTGTGTACGAGATGCTGGAACTGGACGAAATGATGCTGGATGCGCTCCGACGTCAGGACGTGTCGGCCTTCAACAAGGCGGCCCGGCGCAGTGAACTCTACCGACCTCTGGGTCAGTGTGCACTGGACTATGCCCTTGACGGCATTACCACCCTGCACGAAGTGTCGCGGGTGACGGCGGCGGCGGAAACCGACTATTACGAAGAAGAACAGCTTCCAACACTGGAGTTACCGGAATGATCGCACACTTTCACAAGGTTGACGGCTAGTCATGCTGTTTCGCTATCGGGGCAAGGACACCAGTGGCACGGTTCAGCAGGGGGCGATTGAAGCCGCCAGCGCTGACTCGGCGGCCGGTGAATTAATGCGCCGGGGCATAACGCCGTTGCAGGTGACAGAGAAGGTGGCGTCGACGTCCTCACTGGATAAGCTGAACGCGCTCCCGATTTTCCGCCGCAAGGTGACGTTGGATGAGTTGATCGTATTCTGCCGGCAGATGTATGCGCTCACTAAGGCGGGAATACCGCTGATTCGTACCATGCGGGGGCTGGCGGATACCTCACGGTCGCCCGAACTGGGGGTGGTTCTGACCGATATTACCGATCGGCTGGAGGGCGGTGTCCCCATGGCAGCGGCCATGCAAGCGCATCCAAAAGTATTCTCCGAGTTGTTCATCGCCATGATCCATGTCGGAGAGAACACCGGCCAGCTGGACGATGCCTTTAAACGGCTGTCGAGCATCCTGGAACTGGAGCGGGACACCAAACGCCGGCTGTCGCAGGCCATGCGTTACCCGACGTTCGTCATGATTGCGTTACTGGCCGCTTTGATGGTGGTCAATTTTCTGGTTATTCCGAAGTTTTCGGCGGTTTTTGCCAAGCTGGGCGCAGATCTACCCTTCCTGACCCAGGTGTTGGTCGCAACCTCGAATTTTTTAATTGGCTACTGGTATGTGCTGTTGTTCGCCGTTGCCGCCGGTGCGGTAATGCTCAGGCAATGGAAAAACACCGAAGCGGGGCGTGAAACCTGGGATCGCTACAAGCTCAGAATGCCAATTATCGGGCCGTTGCTGGAGCTGATCACCATGAGCCGCTTTGCCCGCAATTTCGCCAGCATGCTGGCGGCGGGTATGCCGGTTACCCGGGCGTTAACGGTAGTCGCCGATGCCACCGACAACGCCTGGATATCAAAGCACATCCGTGAAATGCGGCAGGGAATTGAGCGCGGAGACAGCCTGCTGCGGACGGCACGGGGCAGTATGATGTTCACCCCACTGATTCTACAGATGATCGCGGTGGGGGAAGAAACCGGTGCGGTTGACGAAATGCTGGTCAATGTGGCCGATTTTTACGATGAAGACGTGGACTATGGGCTTAAACGCCTGGCGGAATCCATTGAGCCCATCCTGATTGTGGCCATGGGCGTGCTGGTTTTGATTTTGGCTCTGGGCGTGTTTCTACCGATCTGGGACCTCGGCGCTGCGGCCATGGGGCGGGGCTAAGTGGGGGCATCGTCCCTGCCAACCGGTGCTCGATGGGCCCGCATGCCCAGGCAGTTTCGGTTTTGGATCGGTTTTTGTCTGCTGGGTGGCGTTGTGTGGTTTTTGCTCAATGCCCTTGAGCGGGAGACGGCCAGGGCGCAGGACATGGCCAGGGTGGTAATGCTCAATCAGTTACGGGCGGCGTTGGTCGTGAAAGCCGCCGAAGTGCGCCTGAGCAACGAGGGTCAGTATGCCAATTGGGTGGGGATCAACCCCATGGCGTTACTGGGGTCGGAACCTCGGGATTACCTGGGTGAATGCGCTGGCCGTGCGTTGCGGCCGGGGCAATGGTGTTTTAAGGTCTCAGGCCGTTCAGAGTGGGATAAGCCGACCGGTACGCTCATCTTTCAGCTCGGCGGGCCGATAACAGAGAAACAACAAAATACCACCAGAAATCAGGTGTTAATGTGGCAAGTGGTGGTTGAGTATACAGATAGAAACAGCAACGATCGTATGGATAGCAAAGATTTACAGACCGGGTTGAAACTTAATCGAGTTGGCGACCGTAACGAGACTTTAAAACCGAATGAATTCGGAGAGGCAAATCAATGAACCAAGGGCAAGCGATTCAAGCGCCACAGCGTGGTTTTACTCTTATTGAACTGGTTGTGGTGATTGCCATACTTGGTATTTTAGCGGCGTTTGCGCTGCCCCGGTTTGCCGAACTCTCGGACGAGGCGCACCGGGCCAGTGTAAAGGGCACTACCGGCGCTTTCGCTGCGTCTGTGGCCCTGGTCCGGGCTCAGTGGACAGCTCGTGGTGCCGGTGGCGCGCAAACCAACCTGACAGGATTCGGAGAAGAGAATGTGGATGTCAGTGCTGACGGCTGGCCGGTCAGTGTGGCCGGCGACAAGGCCCTGGCGTCCGCGATCAACGCAACGGATTGCTTACAACTCTGGGCGGGGCTGATGCAGTCCAACGCGCCTACGGTATCGACAACGGCGGCGACCGACGACTACACCGCGGCTGTGCCGGTCGCGGGCAGCTGTCGTTACACCTATAACCTCGACGGTGCCGGTGAGTACATTGAATACAACGCCACCAATGGCGAAGTAGCGAACACCCTAAACTGATTTCCAATTCAAACAGCAGTAAACAGGAAAATACCATGACAGCAATGAACGCAATCGCAGCAAGAAAAGAACAAGGCTTCACCCTGATCGAACTGGTCATGGTGATCGTTATTCTGGGGATTTTGGCGGCGTTTGCACTGCCACGGTTTGCGGATTTGGGCGGGGATGCAAGGGTTAGCACAGCCCAGGGTGCGGCCGGCGCGATCAAATCTGCAAATGCCATTGTGCGCTCAGCCTGTTTGGCTGACGCAGCGTGTGATACCACCGCTCCAACTGGAACGGTTGCGCTTGATGGCGGTGCCGTCGATACAGTGTTTGGTTACCCAGCTGCAACGCAGGCAGGTATCCTTGATGCCGCCCAAGTAATTGCCACTGACTTTGCAATAACTGCAGGTGACCCGATTCTCGTCAGTCCGATTGGTGCGGCGACGCCGGCTGACTGTCAGGTTTCCTTCACCGCCGCCGCTGATGCGACAACCGCTCCGGTGATCGCTGTTGACGTAACCGATTGCTAAACCGGATGGGTAGCGATGGGTAACCTGACAGTTTTTTGTTAGCGGCTTTTTCAAGGTCAGACTATCAAAGAGACTGTCAGCTTTAAGAGTAGGGTGAGGCGCTTATCAACATCGCATTATTTACGATGTGTTGAAGTGGAGGAGGCAGTGTGAAGTATGACCGTTTCCTCAAGTTCTCAACATCCGGCTTTACACTTGTAGAGCTGGTCATGGTGCTGATCCTCGTCGGTATCCTTTCCGCCCTTGGCGTTGGCCTGTTCGCAGGCCGGTCCGCGTTTAGCCCTCTTTTAGTCCAGCAACAATTCTCGTCCGCCGCGCTGCTTGCCCAGCAAGCTGCGTTGGCGGGCAACCCTGCCAATTCGGTGACCCTCCGCCAGACCGCTGACCGCTTGACGTTTGAAGCGTTGGGAAGTCAGTTTGATATGGCTCGCAATGGCGCCAGCCTTTCTTACCGGCTGTCAGGCGGTAGCTACACGCTGGTGCCCGGATCCGGTTTTGAGGTGGTATTTGATGCCTTTGGACGGATTGGCAGCCCGGTCGCAAGGCAACCTATTGACTTCAGGGTCTCAGGGGAAAGTCAGTTTGACGTCTGCCTGAGCGCTCTTGGGGCGGTCTATTCCGGGGCATGCCAATGACTCCGGGCCGGGAACTTCGGCTGGTTCGATCCGCGGGCGCAACGCTGGTTGAGCTGATCATCACCATTGTGATTATCAGCATTGCCATTGCGGGTGTGGTCGGTGCTTTCTCGGTCATTGCCGGGCGCAGTGCCGACCCGCTGAACCAGACTCGGGCGATTGCGATTGCCCAGCTTTACATGGACGAAATTATTGCGCGTAAGTATGACGAGAATACCCCTCCGGGCGGCACGCCAAAGCAAAACGGGTGTTCGATTGTGACCGAAGAAAGCGCTCGCAGCGGTTACGACGATGTGGACGATTACAACGCCATTGCCGGCGAGAGCCCCCGCAATGCAGATGGGCTTGCACTGGCAGGTACCGCATACAACGGCTTTACTGTCTCCGTTGCCATCACCTGCGCGGGGACGGAGATCGGGCTGGCCAATGAGGACGGTAAACGGGTGGATATCACCATCACCGATCCCTCCAGCCAAAGCTATCTCTTTTCCGGCTACCGGGCGAATTTCTGATGCGCCGGACAAAGGGTTTTACGCTGATCGAGCTGGTTATGGTGATTGTGCTGCTGGCTATTGTGGCGACAATCTCCGTTCAGTTCGTCGCACTCTCGACTCGTGGTGCGCTGGATGTCAGCGCACGTCAGCAGCGAGCGTTGCAGAATACGGTGATTTCTGAGCAGATTATCCGGGAGCTGCGCGAGGCCTTCCCGCTGTCCATCAGAGTGGCGGGAGGGTGTATCGAGTGGTTGCCTGTTGAGGCCGTGACCAACTACGCCGCCCTGACAACCGCCCCGGGGTTTGACGATATATCCATTGCAGCATTCAGCACGGTACCACTGGTCGGCAGCACACGGGTGGTTGTGTATGGTTATGGTTCGCCTCAGGCATCGTTGTATGGCAATGGCAATCCCGGCCCGGTATCCCCAAGGATTGCCGCAGGGGGCATTGCCAGCAATGCCATCACCCTGAGCGCTGGTCACCGCTTTGGCTCGCATTCACCCGAACAGAGACTCTACGTCATCAATACCCCCGTCAGCCTGTGTCAAAGCGGTCGCTTCCTTTATCGATACAGTGACTACGGTCGCGCCACCACCCAGCCGGTCAGCTTTCTGTCGTCCGCGACACGAGAAGTGCTCAGCGCCAACCTCTTGGGCTCCGTCGATTTTTCGGTCGCGCCGCCGACGCTGAAGCGAGCGGGCGTGGTCCAATTTACGTTTACATTGCAGGATTACGACACCGGCAGTGGTGAGACCACGACCGTCAGTCAGGAGGTGCAGATTCGCAATGTACCGTGACCATCCTGGAGTCCATCAATCGGGTGCCGGGCTACCGGTTGCCCTCTTCGTGATGACCGTGCTGGCGTTGCTGGTGGTCGGCATGGGGCAAGTGCAGCAAAGTAGCGGGCAGGCAATCGGGCTGCAAGTCCAGTCGCAGAGGGCATTGTTTGCTGCTGAAAGTGGTGCTCAGGCCGGCGTTGCCGAGGTGCTCTCCGGCGGAGCCTGCTCCAGCGTGACGTTGTCGAGATCCTATTCGGTTGATGGCCTTGATGGCTGTGGGGCTACTTTGACCTGCAATGCAGTGACTGCCGAACTCAACGGCAAGAGTCCGGCACAGACGATTTTCACCATTGTCAGTACCGGACGTTGCGGTGCAGGACAAGACTTGTCCGAACGAGTGGTTGAGGTGCGTGTGCGATGAAGGGTGCCCTGAAACTCCTGTTGATTATCGCCAGAGTATTTGCCGATACGTTTCCAGACAAAGCCGTCGCGCGGCTGTTGGCACTGACGCTGATGACCGGCGCTTCAAACGCAGCCTGGGCGGTATGCTCTGCCGATTATCACGGCCTGGCGACCATCAATGAGGTCAATCAACAATCCCAAGGTGCGACCAGTCGGTTCATCGAACTTAAGATTCTGTCTTCGGGACTGAGCGCTACGGATTACGACAGCTGGACTCTGCGCGCCTGCACCAGTCGACGTTGCACGGGTGATATTCCGGTGTCGGCCATGAACGATTCGACGCTGCCGTGGATTACTGCGGATGACTCGTTAATCACCCGCAATGACAATCTTGATTTCAATGCCATGGACGTGAGGCTGCTGGATGCGGGCGGAAATCTGATTGACTACCTCAGTGTCGGGGGGGTTTCCCAGCAGAGCGACGCCCGTTGTACGCCGGCATTCGACTGGGAAGTACCCGGTTCGAATTCCAAGACGCTGTTTCGCAATCCTGATGGAACCGGAATGTGGGGCTTTGAGAGCGGCAATTCTGGCGATGTCAGCGGCGGCGATACTAATGATGGCGGAGTTTCTGGGCCCAACATAAACATCGACAACGTGTCCGTTTTTAAGGGCGAGTCCGCGGTGTTTACCTGGTCCCTGAGCGCGGCAGCGACCCGGGATGTCCAGGTTGATTATCGAACCGCGGATGCGTCAGCCGTGTCCGGGCGGGATTACAGCGTCACCCAAGGGACGTCGGTTATCGCCGCCGGGGACACCTCGGCGCAGATCATCGTTCCCACGCTCGTGTCTGGGGCCGCCGGTCCCCGGCAATTCTACCTTGAATTGAGTAATGCCGTGGATGGGGGCGGTACCCGGTTCGGTCGTTTCGAGACCCAGGTAGGGGTAGGCACCATTATTCCGGCAGCTGTGGCAGATTGGCGTTTTGACGAAGGTGGTTGGGACGGTTCAGCCAGCGAAGTGCTGGATTATTCCGAATCAGGTCTCCATGGCCGAATGTTTAACGGTACCGGCTTCAGTGATGCCGCGCCGGCGTTATCCGGTGACCCAGGCACGTGCGGCTACGGCGTGTTTGACGGTTTGCAGAACCAGTACGCGGAAATATCGGACGATCCCCGGCTCGATCTGAGCGACGAACTGACCATCAGTGGCTGGGTGTACATTGATCGGTTTCCACAGTTCGGGTTGAATACCATTGTATCGAAAGATGAAAACTACGAATTCCATCTGGATGCCAATGGACAGGTTTACTGGTGGTGGCGAACGGCCAGTGGCGCCACTCACTCAATGACCACCACGTCCGCCGGGCTGGCGGTCAATCGTTGGCATCATATTGCGGTTACCTACCGCAGTGGTGCACAGCGCATCTACATAGACGGTACCGAGCGCGGCAATGCGGCTTTTAGTGGTCAGCTCAGAGTCAATAATGATCCCTTTCAGATCGGCCAGGACCAAGGCTTTGCAGGCCGTTTTTTCAATGGACGTATCGACGAGGTGTCGGTTTTTCGCTCGGCCCTGAAGCAAGCGGGTATCCAGCGCCTGTATGAGCGCAGGCGTTCGTGCCCAGCCACAGGGCCGGCAGAAATCAGAGTAGACGTGCCCACTTCTGCCAGCGTGTGCCGTGCGGCGGACGTGACAATCAGTGTCCGGGACGGGGGCGGCAACCTGCTGAGCGACTATGTGGGCGAGGTTGATCTGCAAACCAGTTCTGGTCGGGGTAATTGGTCCATCAGCTCGGGTGGGGGCACCTTGTCGCCAGACCCTCACGCCAGCAATGATGGCCAGGCCGGTTATCAGTTCGTAGCGGCGGACGGGGGCTCTGTTGTCCTCGCCCTCAGCAATGCCAGTGCTGACGTGCTAACGGTGATGGCAACCGATGGCGCGGCTGGCATCACCGGTTCGTCAACGCCCGTGGCATTTTCGGACAATGCCTTTGTGATTTCCGTAACCGATTCCCAGGGCAGCGACTTTATCGCCGAACGGGATCACGCCTTGCAACTGGAAGCCATCCGGCGAGATCCCGACTCCGGCCAGTGTGGGTTGAATGCCAATTACAATGGGGCGGTTGATATAAAAGCGTGGTTGGATCGCAGCACGGATGACCCGGGTGGTCAGGCACCGGTGGCCACTGCCGGTGCTGCAAAAGCCACGCTGCCCGATGCTGAGCCTGGGGTGGCCAATTTTGCCGTCTCGTTTATTGACGGCGTGGCCGCTTTGTCCTGGGTTACCACAGACGTCGGCCAGTATCGGTTAAACACCAAAGATGACAGTTCCGGCCTGGTGGTTGACGCTGCCAACAACCCAATCCCCGTTCTTGGGTCCGGCGCGCAATGGACAGTCCGGCCCGACCGATTTGGTGTAGCGGTGGTGGATAATCCTGCGGCAGCTAACGCCGGCGGCGCCGTGTTTGTTGCAGCGGGCGATGCTTTCAACCTGTCAGTGACGGCGTTGGGGGCCTTAGGTGGCAATTTGGCAAGTTATGGCCAAGAGGGCACGCCCCAGGGCGTTGATCTCACTCACACACTCGTGGCCCCGGCCTTGGGCGAGACCGGCGTGTTGTCTGGAGTAACAACGATCCCGGGGAGTCAGTTTGCTGGCGGGGTGGCGGCACTCGGGGGTGTCAGTTGGAATGAAGTGGGCATTATCCGGATTCGTGCCAGCAACAACCGCTACCTGGGCGTTTCACCGTTAACAACAGGTGAGTCGTCCAATGTTGGGCGTTTCGTGCCCGCTCGGTTCAGCGTAGTCGTTGATTCTGGCAGTCTGTTGCCGTATTGCGACGTCGGAACGGCTTTCGGGTACAGCGGCTCGCCGATACTGTGGAGCCTGCCCGCCCAGCTGTCCATCACCGCCGTGTCGGCCACGGAGGAAGTAACGCGCAATTACACCGTGGGTGGGTTCCTGAAGCTGTCCGCTGCCGGCATCACTCGAGTGGCGCCAACCACGGATTCAGGTTCGGTGGATGGCTCCGGGGCCTTGTTCGCTGTCAACTCTGTCCTCGGTGGGGGGGGACTCAGCGTCTTGTCGCCGGGCGTTGTAAGTTACGATTTTTCGGGTTCCGATGCCTTTACCTATGCTAAAAATATCGATGCCCTCGTGGCACCGTTTGTACCTGCGCTGGATATCACGGTGACCGGTGTCGAAGACACCGATTCGGTCTCGGCCACAGCGATACCGTTCGGTATCTCGCCGGATGCGCCGTTTGAACTTCGTTATGGGCGATTCGCCCTTGAAAACGTGTACGGTCCTGAAACTCTGGCGGAGTTGACGATGCCGTTCAGCGCAGAGTACTGGAATGGTTTCCGGTTTGTTGATCACCAGGCGGATGCATGCAGCCAGTGGTCAACAGCGGACATCTCGGACACGGAGATCTTCCACTCGCTGGTTGCTGATGCCGGGGTATTGAGCGGAGGTGAGGGCGGCCCGCTGGTGCTGGAGCCGAACGCAACAAGCGGCACCGACACGTTGTCGTGGCTGGTGCCCTTGTGGCTGAGGGACGACTGGAATGGCGATGGCAGTCTGGAGTCTCCCGTTGCAACGGCCACATTTGGAGTTTTTCGTGGCCATGACCGAGTCATCTATTGGCAAGAGCGGTAACGGGTAGTCCAGCGCGAGGAGGGTTTAATCCTCCTCGCCCTCCGGATGGTCTAGCCCCAATTCATTGATTTTCCGGGTTAGGGTGTTGCGGCCCCAGCCCAACAGGATCGAGGCGTCGCGACGTCGGCCGCCAGTGTGCTTGAGGGCCGTTTCTATCATGATGCGTTCGAATTCCGGGATGGCCGAATCGAGGATGCCTTTTTTGCCACGCTTCAATTCCTGTTCCGCCCAACTCTGCAAGCCTTCTTGCCAGGTGTGAGCGGTGGTGGGGGCGTCGGCCTGCTGTAGCAGTTCTGGTGGCAGATCTTCCACGTGAATATCTCGGCCACTGGCCATGACGGTCAGCCAGCGACAGGTGTTCTCGAGCTGGCGGACGTTGCCCGGCCACGGAAGCGTCGTCAGGTACTCTTCAGCGTCCGGCCGCAATACCTTGGACTCTACCGCCAGTTCCCGGGCAGCACGCTTAAGAAAGTGCTGCATTAGGCGAGGGATGTCTTCCCGGCGTTCGGCCAATTTCGGCAGATGCACACGAATGACATTGAGTCGGTGAAACAGGTCTTCCCGGAAAGTGCCTGCCTGGACCAGTTTCTCGAGGTCCTGGTGTGTGGCGGCAATAATGCGGACGTCCACCTTGATCGGTGTGGTGCCGCCGACGCGGTAGAATTCACCATCGGCCAGGACCCTCAATAGCCGGGTCTGGGTATCCGCGGGCATGTCGCCGATTTCATCAAGGAACAGCGTACCGCCGTTGGACTGTTCAAAACGGCCCTGGCGTGCTGCCGCAGCCCCGGTGAAGGCGCCTTTTTCATGACCGAACAACTCCGACTCAATCAAGTCCTTGGGAATGGCAGCCATGTTGAGGGCGATAAAAGGGTTGCTTGAGCGTGGACTGTGATTGTGCAGAGCCTGAGCCACGAGCTCCTTACCTGTGCCACTTTCACCGTTGATCAGGACGGTGATATTGGAATGCGACAACCGACCGATTGCCCGAAAAACCTCCTGCATGGCCGGCGCTTCGCCAATGATTTCGGTGTGGCGCTGACCGCTGTCCACGGGCGGTTCAGACGTTGCCCGGCGCTCATGGCTGTGCGCTATGGCGCGTTTGGCCAGGGCAACGGCGTCGTCGACATCAAAGGGTTTGGGCAGATACTCAAAGGCGCCGGTCTGGTAGCTGGTCACCGCGCTTTCCAGGTCGGAGTGCGCCGTCATGATGATAACGGGAAGGTCCGGGTGAGCCTGGACAATGCCGGACAACAAAGCGATGCCATCAATGCCCGGCATCCGGATATCACTGATGATGGCATCGGGTTGCTCGTGGTCCAGCCGCGCCAGAATGCTCTCACCACTTTCGAACACCCGTGGGTTCAACCCGGCCTGGGTGAGGGCGCGCTCTAAAACCCAGCGAATACTTCGGTCGTCGTCAATAATCCAGACATTCGCCGTTTGGCTCATGATGTTTCCTCCAGGGGTAGGAAGATGATGAAGTTGGTTCGGCCGGGCTCGCTTTCGCACTCTACGAGTCCGTGATGCTGTCCGACTATGCTTTGCGTGATGGAAAGCCCCAGTCCGGTGCCGTTCGCACGGCCGCTAATCATGGGGTAAAACACATTTTGCAACAGGTTTGCCGGAATCCCCGGTCCGTTATCGATTACGTCCACGCGGCACACGAGGCGGTGACGTTGATGGCCAATGGTGAATTGCCGGAGCGCACGGGTGCGGAACCGAATCGTCGGTGGGTCTGTGACGCCCCGTTTATCGGTCTGTTCAAAGGCCGCCTCCATGGCGTTGCGAGCAATGTTCAAAAACGCCTGAATCAACTGTTCCTTGTCTCCGATCAAGTCCGGGAGGCTGGGGTCATAATCGCGTTCAAACACCAGTTGGTTCCGGCTTTCCGCTTCAAGCAGCGTTCGGACCCGTTCAAGAATTTCATGAACGTTCGTTGGCGCCAGCTTCAGTGCCCGGTTGGGGCCGAGCATGCGGTCAACCAGACCTCTCAGCCGGTCAGCTTCGTCAATAATGACGCGGGTGTACTCCCGTTGTCCTTCGTCATTCAGCTCCCGATCGAGAAGCTGTGCGGCACCTCGAATGCCGCCCAAAGGGTTCTTGATCTCATGAGCCATGCCCCGGACCAAAATGCGCGTGGTTTCCTGTTGGGCAATGATGTCTTCTTCACGACTGATGCGCAGCAACCGATCCCGGGGCTGCAATTCCATCAGCAAATCGGAGGGCTCGGACCCCATCGGCGACACAGAGTAATCCACGGTAAACCGTGAGCCTGACACCAACATGAACTCCGCTTCCCGCTTGGTGTAGGAGTTGCCATTGCTCGCGGCTGCAAACAGAGTTTCGAGCGCCTTGGCGGATTCGATGAACAGGTCACTCACCAGGTGGCCGTTAATGCGCGTCAGGCTGGTCTCAAGCAGATTTTCGGCGGCTGTATTCAGATATTGGACTTTCAGTGCTGGGGTCAGAACCAGAACGGCGGTGGTCAGGTTATCCAGTATGTGTTTGTATTCTGCCGATATGTCCATATTCGCCCCCTTGTGATGATCAGTAGCACTGCAAAAAGCGAACCAAAATGGACGGGATGTCCAGACAGTGCATCGGTGATGAGCGACGCCACTCTCGCGGGGCGTGCGTCGCTGTGTGCTGGTGCGGGCCTCAACATAATTCGGAAGCACTAATGTGCCCAATGCCCCGTGGTGGATCAGAGTATGGCGACTTTATAGTGCGAGCGCACCAATGAGGTGCGCTATGTTTGTGTGGCGGGGAGCCAAAGGCGGGGCTTAGTTGCTGCGATTCTGATTGATAACCGATGGGCGGTGAAGGGTGAAGCTTATGCGGCTGCCGGATTGAATGCGCTGGCCCTTGCTATCGACCACAAAGGCGCTGGCATTATGCGTGCCTCTGTCGATATTCCGGACGGTGAACGAACCACTAGGGTTCTGCCCAACCGGTTGACCATCAATATCGACTTCAAAGCGGTGGCCTTTCTTCAGGGCCGGTGAGCTGGACACGCGTAACTCGATATCACCGTTGCCGCTGTAAAAAGCGGTACCATCCTCTGGCGCATCGAACGTAATGGCGTCGTAAGGCTTGGCTTGAGTTTTTTCCTCCGCTTCGGGTTGCCGGGCACGGGCCTCAACGTCTTTCATTTTGGGCAGCGTCACGGTTGTTACTGGGCGCACTTTTACGGTTTCGGCGCCCTTCCGCGGTTCGTCGGAAAAGGTAACGTTGCCGTTTTTGTCCAGGTAGCGATAAACCTCCGCCACGGCAGGAGTCGCTGTGGTGACGATGACGAGCACTGCGGCCCACATCAAATAGTTCATGTTAGTAGCCCGTTCGGTGATTGTTTTTTGATTATCAGCAGGCGGTCTGTGGTTTGCAATGCCTGGCGCGGGCAGATGCGTTACAGCGGGGTAATGCAACCGTCTGATTTTTGGTCCTGCCGGCACAAAAAAACCCCGCCGAAGCGGGGTTTTTCAGACTGCGTCCCGAAGGATCAGACTGAGTAGTACAGGTCGAACTCAACCGGGTGTGTGGTCATGTTCAGACGCTCAACTTCAGCACGCTTGAGGCCGACATAACCTTCTATCATGTCTTCCGTGAATACGCCGCCGCGAGTCAGGAACTCGTGGTCGCTTTCAAGAACATCCAGTGCTTCCTGCAGGGTTTCGCACACGGTCGGGATGTTGAGTGCTTCTTCTTTTGGCAGGTCGTACAGATCCTTGTCCATGGCATCGCCCGGGTGGATCTTGTTCTGAATGCCGTCAAGGCCTGCCATCATCAGGGCCGCGAAGGCCAGGTATGGGTTGGCGGAAGCGTCCGGGAAGCGCACTTCGATCCGGCGTGCTTTCGGGCTATTCACGTAAGGAATACGGATAGAGGCAGAGCGGTTGCGGGCAGAGTAAGCCAGCATAACCGGTGCTTCAAAACCTGGAACCAGACGCTTATAGCTGTTAGTCGAGGCATTGGTGAACGCGTTGATGGCTTTTGCGTGCTTGATGATGCCGCCAATGTAAAACAGTGCCGACTCGCTCAGACCCGCGTAGCTGTCACCCGCAAACAGGTTGCTACCGTCTTTGCTCAGTGACATATGTACGTGCATGCCGGAACCGTTGTCACCAACCACTGGCTTAGGCATAAAGGTGGCCGTCTTGCCGTAAGCGTGAGCGACGTTCTGAACGCAGTACTTAAGAATCTGAACTTCGTCAGCTTTCTTGACCAGAGTGTTGGCGCCAACACCGATTTCGCACTGACCGGCTGTGCCCACTTCGTGGTGGTGTACTTCAATGACCAGGCCCATGGATTCCATGGCCGCACACATTGCGCCACGCAGGTCATGCAGGCTGTCTACCGGTGGAACCGGGAAGTAACCACCTTTGACGCCAGGACGGTGACCAATGTTGTTGCGCTCAAAGTCTTCGCCGGAAACCCAGGCTGCCTCTTCAGAGTACAGTTCGTACATGGCGCCGTTCATGTCGGTCTTCCACTTGACCGAGTCAAATACGAAGAACTCGGGCTCTGGACCAAACAGTGCGCCATCAGCAATGCCTGTGGACTTCAGATATTCTTCAGCACGACGTGCAACGGAGCGGGGGTCGCGTTCGTAACCCTGCATAGTAGAAGGCTCGACGATATCGCAGGTGATGTTGACAGTCGTTTCTTCGGTGAACGGGTCCAGAACGGTGCTGGTATCGTCTGGCATCAGGATCATGTCGGACTCGTTGATGCCTTTCCAGCCAGCGATCGATGAGCCATCGAACATTTTGCCGTCAGTGAAGAAGTCATCATCGACCTCGGTCGCAGGCAGCGTTACGTGCTGCTCTTTACCGCGGCTGTCGGTGAATCGCAAATCGACCCATTTGACTTCGTGTTCTTTGATCAGATCAATCGTCTTCGACATTGTGCATGCTCCGTAGTTTTACCCGCTTAGCGGGAGAGTTCTTTATTCGAATTACCGGATCGGAAAGTCGCGCGCCGGACAGATTGTCGGTCACGCCACTCATTCTTCAGGTTTGGGCAGCTTATCAAAAGGTTTGGCTGCTTGCCTGCATATTCGTTGGATTTGAATTAAGCAATCCGCTTGCCAGTTTTTTGTGAGTGCGCCAGAATTGCGCAGCAGTGCGGAAACTGAGCGTTTATGGCGCCAGCGGTCGTTTCAGAAAGGAAGTGCTTAAGACAAGATGCGCACCAATAAGGAGCGTTAAGCCATGAGTCGCTCAAAGATGGTGCGTTTTTGGGTTGGTTTGTCGAAGGGAATGCTGGCTGGTTGTTTTTTAGTCAGATAAGCATATCTCTACATAGTTACTGACAGCAGTTTCCGATATACTGCGCGCCCTCGGTTACGGCGATACCGTGACCCTACTTTACTTTAAAGATTTGAGACGGCATACGTGCTGCGGTGAGACCGCGGCCAGACGACCCTCTCAGGTCATCATGCATGCCGCAGGATACAGTTGTGATTGAAAAACTTCGTAATATAGCCATCATCGCTCACGTTGACCATGGTAAGACCACGCTGGTGGACCAGTTGTTGCGCCAATCCGGTACTCTGGACCGAAAAGAGCTCGAGAGTGAGCGCGTCATGGATTCCAATGACCAGGAAAAGGAAAGAGGCATTACCATCCTGGCCAAAAATACAGCGCTGAAATGGCACGACTACGACATCAATATCGTTGATACCCCGGGACACGCCGATTTTGGTGGCGAAGTTGAGCGGGTAATGAGCATGGTTGACTGTGTGCTGCTGGTAGTTGACTCCATCGACGGCCCGATGCCACAAACCCGTTTTGTAACCCAGAAGGCTTTTGCGGCGGGTCTGCATCCGATTGTTGTGGTGAACAAGATTGACCGTCCCGGTGCCCGACCGGACTGGGTCGTTGACCAGGTGTTCGACCTGTTTGACAACCTGGGGGCCAGCGATGAACAACTGGACTTCCCGATAGTATTTGCCAGCGCCCTGAATGGCATCGCCGGTATGGATCATGAGAACCTCGACGACAATATGGATGCTGTTTTTCAGGCCATCGTTGATCATGTGCCCGCACCCAACGTCGACCCCGAGGGGTCGTTCCAGATGCAGATCTCCCAGCTGGACTACAACAGCTTCCTGGGTGTAATCGGCATCGGTCGTATTGCGCGCGGTAAAATCAAGGCCAATTCTCCAGTAACCGCTATTGGCGCCGACGGCAAAAAACGGCAGGGCCGTATCCTGAAAATCATGGGGCATTCCGGTCTGCACCGTGTGGAAGTCGAAGAAGCACAGGCAGGGGATATCATCTGCGTGAGCGGGCTGGACGAACTGCACATTTCCGATACCCTGTGCGATCAGGCCAAGGTGGAGGCCTTACCTCCGCTGACGGTGGATGAGCCGACCGTGTCTATGACCTTCCAGGTCAACGACTCGCCGTTCTGTGGTAAAGAAGGCAAGTTTGTCACCAGCCGGAACATCAAGGAGCGTCTTGAGAAGGAGCTGCTTACCAACGTCGCCCTGCGTGTTGAGGATGGCGAAACGATGGATAAGTTCAAGGTATCCGGCCGCGGTGAACTGCACCTGTCGGTGCTGATCGAAAACATGCGTCGCGAGAAGTTCGAGCTCGCTGTTGGACGTCCTGAAGTGGTCATCCGGGAAATTGACGGTGTCAAACAGGAGCCGTACGAAAACGTCACTATTGATATCGAAGAGCAGCATCAGGGCGCTTTGATGGATCAGATGGGGCTGCGCAAGGGCGACCTGACCAATATGGTGCCGGATGGCAAGGGGCGTATGCGCCTTGAATACACCATTCCAGCACGTGGTCTGATCGGTTTCCGTAACTCCTTCCTCACCCTGACCTCTGGCTCAGGCATTCTGACGTCCACCTTCAGTCACTATGGTCCGATCAAAAGTGGCGATATGACCGCTCGCCAGAACGGTGTGCTGGTGTCTATGGCAACTGGCCCTGCGCTGACCTATTCACTGGAAACATTGCAGAGTCGTGGCAAGCTGTTCCTCGACCCGGGTCAGGAAGTTTATGAAGGTCAGCTGTGTGGCATTCACAGCCGTGAGAACGACCTGGTGATCAACCCAACCAAGGGCAAGAAGCTTGACAACATGCGCGCTTCTGGCAAAGACGAAGTCATCGCCCTGGTGCCGCCAATCAAGTTTACTCTTGAGCAGGCACTGGAATTCATCGATGAAGATGAATTGGTTGAGGTGACGCCGAAGTCGATCCGCCTGCGCAAGAAACATTTGACCGAAACCGATCGCAAGCGCGCCCACAAGAAGTAATCTGCAGTACATCAATACAAAAAAAGGGGCAGATCACATCTGCCCCTTTTTTTGTTCACTTCAGCTAAACTTTGGTAATACCCTTTTTCGGAGCTTTTTATGCTCACTCTCTACCCCGACATCAAGCCCTATGCCGAACACCGTTTGGCGGTGGATGCACCTCACGAACTGTATCTGGAAGAAAGCGGAAACCCCGACGGACTTCCGGTGATCGTGATTCACGGCGGCCCCGGGGGCGGCTGTGAGGACTATTACCGCCGTTTTTTCGATGCCGAACGCTTCCGGATCCTGTTGTTGGATCAGCGTGGCTCCGGGCGATCAACACCGCTGGCGGAACTGGAGGGTAATGAAACTCAGGCGTTGGTCGCAGACCTGGAGCGGGTACGTCAATTTTTGGGCATTGACCGGTGGCTGCTGTTTGGCGGCAGTTGGGGTTCCACTCTCAGCCTGGTCTATGCAGAGACTTACCCCGAGCGCGTCAGTGGGCTAATACTTCGTGGCATTTTTCTTTGTCGGCCTGAGGACATCTACTGGTTTTATCAGCACGGTGCGAGCCGGGTATTTCCGGATTATTGGCGGGACTATTTGGCCCCGATACCAATAGACGAGCGAGACGATATGGTTGCCGCCTATTATCGTCGCCTCACCAGCCCCAATGAACTGGAGCAAATTCAGGCCGCCAAAGCGTGGTCGGTGTGGGAGGGGCGTTGTGCGACGTTGCACCCCAACCCACGCGTCGTGGATCGGTTTGGTCACCCGCACGTTGCCATCGCCTTGGCTCGAATCGAATGTCACTACTTCATGAACAGGGCGTTTCTTGAGCCCGACCAGATTGTGAGGCATGCCGGAAAGCTGGCCGGCATCCCGGGTGTGATCGTGCACGGTCGATACGACATGGTCTGCCCTTTGGATAATGCACTGGCGCTAAGCGAAGCTTGGCCGCAAGCAAGCCTTCGCATCATAAGGGATGCCGGGCACTCTTCGTCAGAACCCGCTATTGTCGACGCGCTGATGAGAGCCTGCGATGAAGTCGCCGATGCGATCGAAGGTCGCGCGGACTGAGCTTGCTTGCGAGAGTGCCAACGGACGACTAGAATCTCGAGACCATTTTGAGCAACGCTCGTGCCCCGTTGGTTTGATTCGGCTAATCTACTGCGTGACGCTGAGGCCTCGCATCAAGGTCTGGCAACGCCGGCCAGTGGCCTCAGCGTCAACCCCTTTGGACCCGGCTGAAGACCTTTACAGCCACGTTGTACTGCCGCGGTTTGGAACCGCCAAACTGTCGCCACTGCGACTTGCTTTCTAGGTCTTCAGTGGCTGAGTAGGTTAGCCGAATCAAGCCAACAGGACACCAGGTTGCGCCCATGATTTAGGGGATGCATGAAAGGGCTTATACAACGTGTAAAGCGTGCGAGTGTTCATGTTGAAAAAGTGTTAATCGCTGAAATCCCCGCAGGCCTGCTTCTGTTCCTGGGGGTTGAGAAGTCCGACGGCCAGGCGCAGGTGTCAGCCTTACTGAAAAAAGTGGTGAACTACCGCGTTTTCCCCGACCAAGACGGACGCATGAATCGGAGTCTGATGGACGCCGGTGGGTCCTTGTTGATCGTGCCTCAGTTTACGTTAGCTGCCGATACTGGCTCGGGAACCCGGCCAGGCTTCTCCGGAGCAGCCGCTCCTGACGATGCGCGGGCATTATTTTGTAATTTTTTGCAACAATCCACGAGCCTTCTTGGACCGAAGCGGATAGGCGCGGGTCAATTCGGCGCCGATATGGAGGTATCCCTGGTTAATGATGGGCCTGTGACATTTTTGTTAGAGGTATCCGGGTTCCATGGCTCCAATCTCCATGGTCCTAAATAGTGCGGTGATGGCCTGTGTGTGCTTTATTAGGGCGGGTCGGTCGGCATGGTTTTGGGTCGGCTCGACTAAAATGACATTTATGTTGCTGAAAATTAAGAATTACTGGTGTGTTGGCCCTGAATTTGTAATGTCAGGGTTAGAAAATGAGTCACGGAAACATGCAAGACGTGTCACAAAACTGACCATTAAATCTGGTAGAAAAGTTTGCAAATTCACGTTCCTTGTATTAAAAAGACTCATCATTCAGTGCTTTAATAAAGTGCTGTAAGCAATTGACCACGAAGGATTCGCTCTTCAGGTTTTGTGGACAAAAATGGAGAGCTCAGAAGAAGTCCGGTGGTGGTACAGTGATCGACGATGCCTGGCGCTGACTTGTGGACGTACCGATAAAACTTTTGTCGTTATTTACAAATTGTCATTAAGCTGACATTTTATCGACACAGAATTGGGCACGTTGATAGCCCGATCGTAAAGAAAGCGGGGAAAACCCGCCGCTAAAACCTGAGTTAACTCAAAAAGGAAGACGCAAAATGAAAAAAACGCTCATCGCCTCTGCAATCGCAGCCGCCACTTTCTCCGGCTCCGTGCTGGCAATGGAAAGCGCAGCTGAACTGGCCGCCCGCATGGACTCCATGCCGTCAGTTTACGGTAACATTCAATACGCAATCGCTCACGACGCGGTTGATGGCGGTTCTTCAGAACTCAGCCACTTTGACAACGGTTCAACCATCGGTTTCAAGCACGATCACGAAATCGTACCGGGTCTGACCGGCTTCCTGAAAATTGAATTCGACGGCATCAACGCTGACGACAAGTCCTATGGCCGCGGCCAGATCCGTCTGGACGAAGCTTACATTGGTGTGAAAGGCGACAGCTTCGGCCAGTTGTGGGTTGGTTCTGACGATTCCATGTATGAGTCGACCATTGACCAGATTGTGAACTTCTACGAAGTAGCGGCGCTGAACATCGGCGGCTCCTACTCCACCGGCGAAGGCGACCTGATCCAGTACAAGACGCCTTCTTTTGGCGGCCTGACGTTGGGCGCTTCACTGCAGATCAACGGCGACGGCGATGATCAGCAGCCTGACGACAAGTCGTACCCGTACCAGTTGGCCGCCATGTATTCCCTGGGCGATCTGGATCTGGCCGTTGCCATGGACTCCAACGATGGCAACACTGGCTACTCAAGCACAGGTCTTGATATCAACAACGAAAACACCTACGGCGTTCGTGCCGCTTACAGCCTGGACAACCTGACCTTCTCAGGTGAGTACCAGACGCGTAAGGATGTTGGCGATCTGATCGGTGTTCAGGGCGTTATTGCCTTGGGTGCAAACCAGTTTGCCCTGTCGTATGAAATGGCAACTGCCGACGACGCATCGGACACTGAAGTCACTACAATCACTGCTCAGGCGCTGCACAACCTGTCTGACAACATGTACGTTTACTTCGAAGGCTACCTGGGTGGCGGCGATGACGGCGTATACGGCGTAGCTGGCAAGAGCGAGCGTTCTGTCGCATCTGTTGGTGGCGTTTACTACTTCTAATCAAGGCCTAGGCCTGAGTTGAAGCGGTAATAGGAACCGGCGACTTTTCGAAGTCGCCGGTTTTTTTATGGTTGTTTGAATGGGTTATCCACGTAGGATGCCGCCTCTCCTCGGTTCAGAGGGCCTGGTATGCATCTGATTTCCTGTTGCTCTCTCGTCATCGCTATTATCAGTTCATCCTCTGTGTACGCCGGCAAGGTTGACGCGAGAAGCTTTGAACACGCTGTACGCTGAGCTTCTGATTCGTCATACAAGCATTGGCGAGCAGGCACTCTGCAAGCGCGAATGGTCGACTACTCCGCGGTGTCTGGCGACCGGCAGTGGGCCGTCCTGGTCCGGGCGTTGGCAGTATTTCCGGTTAAGAAATCAAGAACCCGGGGCCAGCAGAAGGCGTTTTATCTCAATGCCTACAACACCCTCTCAATAAACATGGTTCAGACTTATTGGCCATTGCGCAGCCTGCGTTCGCTTGGCACTTTATTTGATCCTGTCTGGGCACACGATGCCGGGTCCATAAGGGGCGGGAAGGTCTCGCTGAGAGTGCTGGAAAACGATGTGCTCAGAGCCGTGGATGATCCCCGGGTGCCTATGGCGATTAACGGCGCGTCAATGAGCTGTCCGGACCTGCGGCATGAACCTTGGGTCGAATACTTTCCTGATGAGCAGCTTGACGATCAGGCTGTCCGGTTTTTGAATCTGACGAATAAAGGCATTATTCTCAATGAAAAGGACAACGAGCTTCGCTTGTCGAGTATTTGCGATGGGTTCGAAGCCGGTGTTGAATCTCCTGGCGGTGTCGAAGCATTTGTCCGCCGCTACCGTCCTGACCTGGCAGCAGCCCTGACATTGGTGACCGACATTCCCTACGACTGGCGTGTCAATGGAGGACTGAGCGGGCGCGGCCTGAGGTGCTTGCGGGCCGATTTGCAAACGGGTCTCAACCGCCGCCGTTCATGGGTGCAAGTTTCATTCAATCGATTGGAAAAGAGTGCATATGGCAGAAGAGCTGGAAATCAAGCTGACACTTTCTTCCTCGGCCATGGCGTTGGCGCAGTCCTGGCTTCTGGCACGTGAAGAGGCGCGCAAAGGCCCGGTGCGCACGTTGCATAATGTCTATTACGATACTCCGGGTGCGGATCTGAATCGCCAACGTATTGCCCTTCGGGTCAGAGCAGCGGGCGATCGTTACATTCAAACCTTAAAAACACAGGGGGTATTCGTCAATGGCGCACATCGCCGTCAGGAGTGGGAATGGCCGCTGCTTACACCTGATCTGAATCTCGGTTTAATAGCCGACACGCCGGTTGCCCAGAGCGTCAACGTTGCGGAGCTGGCGCCGGCTTTCGAAACCAATTTTGAGCGACAAATTGTGATGCTCGACGATGGGAGTTCGCTGATTGAGTGCGCGCTCGACCGAGGCGAAATCAAATCGGGTGACCACCGACGGACCCTGAATGAAGTGGAGCTGGAGCTTAAGGGGGGCAGTCCGGACAGATTGAGGGTATGGGCCGGATGGCTAGCCAGTGAGGTGCCGGTATTCCTGAATCTGGTGAGTAAAGCGGAGCAAGGCTATTGGCTCGCGGGACTGTATCAGCCCGGCAAGGTGCCGGCGGGAGAGGGGCTGACCGGCTTGTTGCGTTGCCTCAGTAATGCCTGGCTCACCGGAGAACGGCCAAACACCCTGGATCACTGCCTGAGCGATCTGCGGGCTCAGGCTCACGGTCAAGGTCTGGGCACTGAATACGACTGGCTTGCGCAGCGCCTCAGGGCCGGAGTCAGCATTGAGGTGCTCATGACTGAGCTGCAACTGGGGCAACTGCAGTTGGGGCTGCTGAGGTAACCGCCAACCTCAAGGGCTTTATTTCGCGGACGTATTGTCCTCTTCCACGGTGTCAAAACCGGCGTGAGCTTGCATGGCGCGCCATTTTTTCAGGAACTGTCTATAGCGTTCGAGCGCCGATTCGACCACTTCGGTGGACGCGGTATTGCTGGATTTCACCAACACGATCAAGCCCTTGCCTTCGACTTCTTCATTGGGTTCGGGGTGGCAAATGACTTCGCCATCCTTGTCGATGTACGCCAGCGCCGTACCGACACCGTCACGCACCAAGGCGCTCACTATGTCAGCCCAGGTCAGGTCATCCAGCACGATATCGTAGCGATGAGGGTGGTCCTGCTGGTAATTGAAAAGGTCCTCAAGCACCTTTTCCGACCCTGGAGAAATCACCGCCCGCACCATGATTTCCGGATAGGTGCGTACCGGCCGGATGATGGTACGAACGCCCAGGGCTTTGAAGCGGGGCCGGTCTTCGTCCCGGACTACTTCCACGGTTAAACGCCCGGCAAGTTTGGCTTCACTGAGACGGTGGGCAACGTCAAACGACAGGCTGTCAGAGGTGGGGTCGCATTCGTCGGCCGCAAGTAAAATAATATGTCGCGCATCCGCTGCATGCACCGCTTTCAATGCGGCAGCATCGCTGCCGGAGCCGTGGTAATGGGTCAACCCCACATCCTTGAGTTCCGGCGGCATACCGTTCGGGAATTCTTGCGTCAGGATCTGGATCGGAATGGTCTCGTAGCCGGGCACGGCACGGACCTGAGACGCAATCCGGGAAAAGTACTGTTCGCCACCCTGCCGGGGTGTATTGATGATTACAATGTGATCTTTCATGTCGTATACCCAGCGTCCGGTTAGGATGCGCTCCCTTCGATAGAATCGGTACTCGATAAAGTCGCTGACGATCAGTGTCAGCAGTGTTATTGCCATGATGTACATGAAAATAACGGTACTGAGTCGACCAATGATGGTGTGGGGTGCCAGATCACCATAACCGACCGTCACCAGGGTGGTTAAGGTGAGCCAGGCCGCTTCAAATAATGTCAGGTTTTCAACCACCGAAAGCAACACGGTCTGAAACACCACCAGTAGCCCCAGCATGGCAAACAACCAGCGGATACGACGTCGTATAATACCGGACATGGGAAGGTGAGAGAGCTGATGTTCTGGGTTTAACGGGCGTCGGTTAGGTAGCATGGTTGGTGCTTGGGGCCCCGGTTAGACAGTGAGAGCTTACGTTTACTGTATCGGAAGTATAACCT
This sequence comes from Marinobacter caseinilyticus, assembly GCF_011074955.1. Taxonomy (GTDB): domain Bacteria; phylum Pseudomonadota; class Gammaproteobacteria; order Pseudomonadales; family Oleiphilaceae; genus Marinobacter; species Marinobacter caseinilyticus. The sequence continues at coordinate 51,036 of NZ_WUQJ01000019.1, forward strand.
AGTCGAAAATATAAAAGAGTAACAGGGGTTTGCATTATGTCTGCGCATCTTGAAACGTATCCAGAGGTCCTCCGCCCGGCGTTGAAAGCCGCATTGAAATCGCTGGCGGACGACGATCGGTTGTCCTGGTTGGATTCGATGGCAGATGTCAGTCATGACGACGTCGTTGAGGCGATTGCCCGGAGTGATTTCCTGAAAAACACCATGCTCCGACATCCGGAAGCAATGGCGCGCCTGGCCTCCGCTCAATCTCTCCGGGCGGCGACAACGCCCGAGTTTCTATCCAGTCGCTGGCGGGAATACCTTGCCGATGTAAAAGATGAACCCGGACTGCACCGTGGTCTTCGACAATTCCGCATGGAAAGTCAGTTCCGCATCATTTGGCGGGATGCCATGCGGTGGTCTGATCTGAGTGAAACCATGGCGGCCACCAGTGAACTGGCCGATACCTGTATTCAGGGGGCATTGGCTTGGCTTTATGCCGATGCGTGTGAACAATTCGGAACCCCTTGGGGAGCTCACCCCGTGACGTCGGAGCCTGTACCGCAGCCCTTGCTGGTTATCGGGATGGGAAAGTTAGGGGGGCGGGAGCTGAACGTATCGTCCGATATTGATCTCATTTTCGCCTACCCCAGCAAGGGAGAGACCCGAGGTGGCCGCCGGGCCTTGGACAGTGAACAGTTTTTTGTTCGATTGGGCCAGCGCCTGATCCAGTCACTGGATCAGATTACTGCGGATGGTTTTGTGTTCCGCGTCGACATGAGATTAAGACCGTATGGCCAGAGTGGTGCCCTGGCCATGAGTTTTTCGGCGCTGGAAACCTATTACCAGGATCAGGGTCGGGATTGGGAACGCTATGCGATGGTCAAGGCGCGGGTGGTCGCTGGTGACCAGGCGTTGGGGCAGGTACTGATGGAGAGTCTGCGGCCCTTTGTCTATCGAAAATACATTGATTTCAGTGCCTTTGAGTCTTTGCGCAACATGAAGTCGATGATCAGCCGTGAAGTCCGTCGCAAGGGGCTCGAAAATAACATCAAACTAAGCCGTGGTGGGATTCGGGAAATCGAGTTCGTTGTGCAGGCGTTTCAGTTGATTCGTGGGGGGCGTGACCGCGAGTTACAGAAACGAGAGCTGCTACAGGTGCTGACGGCGCTGGAACACATGGAGTTGCTCCCTACAAAAGTGGTGCAAGAACTCCGGGACGCTTATGTGTTTCTGCGAAACCTCGAGCATGCCTTGCAAGGTATCGATGACCAGCAAACTCAACTGCTTCCGGCGGATGCCCGCTCGCAGGCCAGGGTAGCGCTCATCATGAACTGTGTGGACTGGTCGGCGTGCTGTGCCGAGCTTGACCGCCACCGGGCGCGCGTAGCCCATCACTTCGCCGATATCATTGCCTCCGATGACGAAGATGACGATGCCAGTATGCTGGCGGATGGCTGGAAGGAATTGTGGCTTGGGGAGATGGATGAGTCCGCTGCCGAAGCATGGTTGACGCATCATGGCTTCGAACATCCGGCTGCCAGCATGAAGGCACTGACTGACCTGCGCAGTGGCCGTCCGGTGCAGACCATGCAGACCCAGGGGCGGCGCCGGCTGAACCAGATCATGCCGGTGTTGCTGGAGGCGCTCACCCACGTGGCCCAGCCCTCGGAGACGTTGGATCGGGTATTGCAGTTGGTTGAGGCTGTCCTGCGGCGTACAGCCTATCTGGTGTTGCTGTTGGAAAACCCCGGGGCCAGGACGCAGCTGGTTCGCCTGTGCAGTGAAAGTCCCTGGATTGCCCGCCAACTTGCCGAGACGCCCCTGTTGCTGGATGAACTGCTGAATGCCGAAAGTCTTTATCACCCGCCGGCCAAAAGCGAATTACAGGACGATTTGCGACAGCAAATGCTGAGAATTTCCTATGAGGACCTGGAAGAGCAGATGGAATCGCTGCGGCATTTTAAGAAAGCCCATATTCTTCGGGTTGCGGCCTCAGAACTGCGGGGCACACTGCCTCTGATGAAAGTAAGTGATTACCTGACCTGGATAGCCGAAGTTGTTTTGGACCATGTGGTGGCTGTCGCTTTTGCCAACCTCGTCAGTCGTTATGGCTATCCCACGCGTAAGGATGGGACGGTCTGTGATACGGATTTTGCCATTGTTGGTTATGGCAAATTGGGTGGCATTGAGTTGGGTTACACGTCAGACCTGGATTTGGTGTTTATTCACAACGCCGACCCACAGCTGTCCACTGATGGCGAAAAATCCATTGATAATGCCGTGTTCTATACCCGGTTGGGGCAGAGAATTGTTCATATCCTGAGTACGCAGACCACGGCCGGCCAGCTTTACGAAGTGGACATGCGACTCCGCCCGTCGGGTAATTCAGGGCTGTTGGTCAGCACTCTGTTGGCGTTCGAAAAATATCAACGCGAGGACGCCTGGACCTGGGAACACCAGGCGCTTGCAAGGGCCAGAGGTGTGGCAGGCTGTCGGGCCACGATAGACGCGTTTGAGGTGTTGCGCCACGATCTATTGTGCCTACCCCGGGATACAAAGAGGCTCCGCAACGAGGTTGTGGAAATGCGGGAGAAAATGCGCGCCAGTCTCGGCACCCCTCAATCAGAGGGAAAGTCACCCGAGACCTTTCACGTAAAGCACGATTATGGCGGCATCATCGATATTGAATTTATGGTGCAGTATCTGATGCTGGCCAATGCGGCGCAGCACGCCGAACTGACCCAGTGGTCGGACAACATTCGACAACTGGAGGAGCTTGGGCGCGTTGGTGTCCTGCCGGTGGCTGATACGGAAAAGCTGAGAGACGCTTACATCACTCTGCGCTCAACCATCCACCGGCGTGCGCTGCAGAACCTGAACAGTCAGGTCGAGCCGGATGCCTTTGAGGCCGAGCGCCGTTATATTCAAACGATGTGGAAACGTATCATGATGGATGCATAGAGGCTCTTCGTCCCCATGAGAATTCCTGCTAGAATGCTGCTTTTCCGGAATTTGCCTGCTTAGGAGCAAGAACAATGTCAATGGCGGATCGCGATGGCCTGATCTGGTTGGATGGTGAAATGGTGCCCTGGCGCGACGCCAAGGTGCACGTTCTGACTCACACGCTGCATTATGGCATGGGCTGCTTCGAAGGGGTGCGCGCTTATAATACAGACCAGGGCCCAGCTATCTTCCGGTTGAAAGAGCATACCGATCGCCTGTTCCGGTCTGCGCACATTCTCAACATGAAGATGCCTTTCACCAAAGAGCAAGTCAATGAAGCTCAGATTCGATCCGTGCGTGAAAACAATCTGGATGAAGCCTACCTGAGACCGATGGCCTTTCTGGGGTCTGAAGGTATGGGGTTGAGGGCCGATAACCTGAAGGTGCACCTGATGGTCGCGGCCTGGAGCTGGCCGTCCTATATGTCACCGGAAGCCAAAGAGTTGGGTATCAAGGTGCGGACGTCGTCTTACACCCGCCATCACGTGAACATCACCATGTGTAAGGCCAAGGCGAACGGCAACTACATGAACTCCATGTTGGCGTTGAACGAAGCCATCGCGTCCGGTTGTGAAGAAGCGCTGTTGCTTGATAACGAAGGCTACGTCGCGGAAGGCTCCGGCGAAAACATCTTTATTTTACGCAACGGGGTGCTGCATACACCGGAGCTGACGTCCTGTCTGGAAGGCATTACCCGTCAAACGATTATGGAGTTCTGTCAGGAGCTGGGCATTCCAGTCCGGGAGCGTCGGATTACCCGCGACGAAGTCTACATCGCCGACGAAGCCTTCTTCACCGGCACGGCCGCTGAAGTGTTGCCTATCCGGGAGCTTGACGGGCGTCTGATCGGTGCCGGCAAGCGCGGCCCGCTGACCGAGAAGCTACAGAACATGTATTTCGATGCCGTCAAAGGCAAGCGGGAGGTCAACGCCGATTGGCTGACCCACACCAATTCATGAATTCCAGGGTATGACCATGGCAGACGTTATAACTGTGCCGGTTTCATTCGGCGAAGTGCTCGACAAAATCACCATTCTGGAGATCAAGTCCGAGCGCATTGCGGACGCTCAGAAAGTCCGCAACGTGCGTCTTGAGCTGGAGGAACTGAGCCGGGTATGGGATACGGCGGTGCCCGACCAGGCCGCGATCAGCGAAGCCCGCCAGCGTTTGAAGGCGGTGAATGAGCAGCTTTGGGAAATTGAAGATGACATTCGCGACCAGGAAGCGGCTCAGGATTTCGGCTCTCGCTTCGTGGAGCTGGCGCGCGCAGTGTATGTGACGAATGACAAGCGTGCTGCGATCAAAAAGGAAGTGAACCTGGCGCTGGGCTCGCGCTTCGTGGAAGAAAAATCCTATCAGGATTACAGCGTTAAAAATTAGCAAGTGCGTATGGGCGGCCGAGGTGCTGGCATGACGGTGAACGACATGGCCGTGTCAGCGCTTTTGGGCCACCCATTTGTCGAGCATCTCGGTTGCGTCCGCGACTGAAATCATATCCATGGCGCCCTCGAACTCAGCTTTAGCCCCCCAGCGTGCCTGCGAAACGGTCGAACCGGTGAAGCGCTCCAGTGCCTCCGGATAGCGGTTGACGCACCAGTTCAAGGAGTTGTATGGGCCAGAGCGAAAAGGGTTGCTGGCGGCATACAGACCCAACACATCGGTACCGACTGCGCTGGCAATGTGGGCCGGTCCGGTATCCGGCGACACCAGTAAATCCGCCTTTGCCAGCAATGCTGTTAACTGCTTCAGCGTGTCCTGACCGCAAATATTAAGCGCCGGGGACTGCATGCGGGAGGCGATAGCCTCGCACATGGTCTTCTCAAAGTCGGCCGGGCTACCGACCAGAATCACTTTGGCTTGATGCTGTAGAACCGCATGGTCAGCCAGTTGGGCATAACGCTCCGGTGTCCAGTTTCTCAGGGTATGGCTGGCACATGGGCTGATGACCAGGGTGAACTGGTTTTCGTCGACCCACTGCTCTGCAAATGCCCTGTCACTGTCGGATATCGGTATTGTCCACTTCGGTGGCGCCGCCGCCAGTCCCAAGGGCTCCAGAAAACTCGCCAGGCAGTCGCGCACATGCTGGTGTGGGGATGGGGCAATGCGACGATTGATGAACAACCCATGCAGGTCTTTGCTGCGGGCAGCGTCATACCCGATTTTGACCTTCGCGGGTATCAGTGCGGCGGCCAGATTGGCGCGAAAAGCGACCTGCATATGCAGCAGCGCATCGAACCGTCGCCCTTTCATGGCCTGACGAAGCGCCTGATAGCCCTTTAGCCCCGCCTTTTTATCAAAAATCACGAAGTCCACACCCGGTAAGTCGCCCACGAGTTTGGCCTCCAGCTTTCCAACGACCCAGGTAATCTGGATGCCCGGAACCTGCGCCTGTAGGCTTAGTATCACCGGTACAACGTGGGTCACATCGCCGATGGCTGAGAGTCGCATAATGCAGATAGAATTCATTGAATGACAGTCCGTTTCAATTCCAAGGCTGAGGTGTGTGGAGCTTGGAGGGCATTCATTGGTAAACTGGCCGCCATTCTAACCTACTAGAGATCGGACGTCCCAGTGGCTCCGGCTGTAACCCGGTAATCCATGACACAACAAAACCATTCCAGCGACGCTAAAACCGAACCCGAGATCTATATGTCGGGCTCGGATTCCGCGTTGCTGGTTCACCCGGATTACCGGGGTCAGGTAACGTCGAGCTGGTTTGATCCCGGAGCTTGGGGCGGGTATGCACGCCCGGTCGACAGTGGCGGTCGGGGCAACGCCTGGTTTATCGATGGTTATCAGTTAGCCGTGGTGTTGCGAGAGTACCGCCGCGGCGGGTTGATCGCTCGATTGTCCGAGGCGTCCTATCTGTTTCTTCGCGAGAGCGATGTTCGAGCTTTCGCGGAATTCCGCCTGCTGAATGTGCTTGCCGATCAGGGCTTGCCGGTGCCCAAGCCCGTGGCCGCAAGGTACCAGAGGAAGTCCCCGTTCCTGTATTGTGCGTCTATCATTATCGAGCGTATTGCCGACTCGGTGCCGCTGGCGGATCGATTTTTGTCCATGGAGCTCGGGCTCTGGCACAGACTGGGGCGTGTGCTGCGTCGATTCCACGATGCCGGTGTTATGCATGCGGATCTTAATTGCTACAACATTCTGGTACAGGGTGACGACTTCTATTTAATCGACTTTGACAAAAGCCGCATTCGCGGTGAAAGCGGCGCCGCGCGCTGGAAAAAATCAACCCTCGACCGACTCTACCGCTCGCTGAAAAAAGTGGCAGGCAAGCAGGAACAAGGGCGTCTGGAGACTCGATGGGTCACCATGAACAATGGATATGACGGGAAGCCTTTCAGTGACTGAGCAACCAGAAACAGACCGCGTGTTGCCGAGCGTATTGTGTGTGACCGATGCGTGCGACCTGCCGGAGTCCGAGCTGTTTATCGGGCTTCACCGTGCGGGGTTTGACGTGGATGTCATGGCCAACCCGTCGGGCCGAAATTACCAGCGATTGGTGGACGCCGGTGTCCGGGTAGTGCCTGTCGCACTGGCCGGGCGCTTCGACAAAGCGGGCAGTCTCGCCATCCACCAGCAGTTGCAGAGCAAGCAGTACACGGTCATCCATACATTCAACCCCAGGGCGCTTGCGTGTTCGCTCCGGGCGTCCCGGGGAATGCGGATCAAAGTGGTAGCCTACCGCGGCGTAATCGGGAACGTCGGCGTATTGAGCCCTGAATCATGGCTTACCTTTTTGCATCCGAGATTGGACCGAATTGTCTGTGTGTCCGATGCGGTCAAACGCTACTTTCTTGGTATTCGTTTCCTCTGGATGCGCATCGCTCCCCAAAAGCTTGTTCGTATTTATAAGGGCCATGATCTGGCGTGGTATCAGCTGCCGCCGGCGGATTTGTCGGTCTTTGAGTTTCCGAAGCACGCCTTTGTTATCTGTTGTACCGGTCGTGACCGTCCGGGCAAGGGCTTTGGCACCCTGATCGATTCCATGGAGTTCATTCCCGATCATTGCCCCGTTCATTTGCTATTAGTGGGTAAGCTGGAGGAAAACGGCGCACTGCACGCACGCATTCAGTCTTCTCGCCACGCCGACAGAATTCGGCTCGCTGGATTCCGCACCGATGCGCCGCAAGTGGCGGCGGCCTGCGACGCCATGGTATTGCCATCTGAAAGTGAAGGGTTGCCTCGTGTCGTTATCGAAGCCATGGCGTACTGTCGTCCAGTCGTGGTGACCGAGGCGGGTGGCATGCCGGAACTTGTGCGTCATGGCGAGGAAGGTCTGGTGGTGCCGGTCAAGGATCCTGAAGCATTGGCCAGGGCATTCATCCAATTGGAAGCGGATCGCGACAAGGCGACAGAAATGGGGCGCAAGGGACAGAACCGTATTGCCGATGATTTCAATACAGCCGCCACGGTGACCGAAACAAGCCGCCTATATCAGGAACTGACACGCGAGCTTACTTCATGAATCGTTACCTCTTTTTTGTTAACCAGCCATATTCGTACTCTATTCTCAGGCCCTTGCAGGATGCCATCCGCAAACGGGGTGATGAGGTGGCCTGGTTTGTCGCCGGTTGTACCGCCGGGCCCTTGCAGGCGGACGAAAGGCGTCTGACAACTGTTGCCGAAGTGATGGCCTACAACGCCGCCGCGACGTTTGTCCCCGGTGACTGGGTGCCGTATTTTTTCCCCGGCATTAAAGTGGAAGTGTTCCATGGCATGGCGCGCAATAAGCGTGGTCACAGCAGTGAAGATGAAAGTGACCACTACCGGATTCGGGGCTTTTTTGATCTTTATTGCACCCATGCGGAAAAAGATACTGCCAAGTTTCAATCGTTGGCTCAGAGTCATGGGCATTTTGCTGTCGCCAAAACCGGCTGGCCCAAACTGGACCCGTTGCTCTCGAGCCGGGTGGAAGGTGAACGTCGAAGGCAGGAAGGCGAACTGCCGGTGGTGTTTTTTGCATCGACCTTCAGCCGGTCCGTGACTGCGGCGCCAGCGCTGCTGGATACCATCACCAGGCTCTCAAAGAATGGCAACTGGCAGTTCATTGTTACCCTGCATCCTAAAATGGACCCGGCCGTGGTGGACCAATACCGCGCTCTGGTTGGGCCCAACCTGCGGTTTGTTGAGAGCCATGAGGACCTGCTTCCCATCATGCCAGAGGCGGATGTGATGTTGTGTGACACCTCGTCCATCATGTTTGAGTTTATGTTTCTGGACCGACCGGTGGTGACGTACCGAACCAAGATGCCCGGGCCTTATCTGATTGACACGAAGGAGCCTGAGGAACTGGAAGGGGCTCTCGCGGAGGCGGTGAGTCGTCCTGAAAATCTGCTGGCCGAACAGCGGAAACTGTGTCTGGATCTGCACACATACTCGGACGGTGCATCGAGTGAGCGGGTACTGAATGCTGTCGAGCATTTTATGCAGCGTCAACACCATGGCCTTAAATCCAAGCCACTGAATTTGATCCGTAAACTGAAGGTTCGGAGACGTTTGCGCCGAGAGCTGCGCAAAACTTTGGTTTAGTCACTGACCCTGATATGGGTTTAACGAAACTGGATGCCCTTATTGTATTAAGGTTTCAAAAAGTCCAGTCAGAAATTTTAGTCAGTGAAAATTATAAAGTACTGGGGTGTTTAGTGGCTGTCTGTTTCTGTCAATTAAAATCTGACTGGAATTTTCTTAAAATTTTTAAAGGTTAAGGTTTTAAAATGTCTGACACATTTGGAAGTGGAAAAAAACAGATTCATATTGCTGCGTGTTGCGACCAAAATTATTTGCCTTTTGTTGCCGTAATGATGAATTCGGCGATCAGTAGATTAAGTGGGCAATATAATCCGATTTTTCACTTCGTGGGTGTTGATATTGATCAAGATACGCTTTCAGCATTAAAAAACGAGGTAGAGCAAAAAGGCGGGGAATTGATTTCTTATCAAGCGGATGAACTGTCATTCAAAGATTTACCAACTTTGAGATATGGGAATTCTGTTTATCAAAGAATATTGTTAGCAGATTATTTGTCTAACGACATAAATCGAGTGATTTACATCGATGCGGATACATACGTTGTTGATGACTTGAGTGTTCTCTGGGAAATGAATCTGCAAGGTAACCCACTCGGGGCGGTTGAAGACCTATCAAAGTCAGCATGCAAAACGATTAAGATTCCCCGACATGAATATTTCAACTCTGGCGTCCTTCTTATGGATCTCGAAGTCTGGAGAAGGCAGGGAATTCACAAAACCGTGGCGGCGTATGCAGGTCAAAATGCACACCGGTTAAAACACGTTGACCAGTGTAGCCTGAATGCAGTTCTTCATAAGAAATGGACACGGTTGCCGGCCAGATGGAATCAGCAGGCCAGCGTATACAAAGCCTATAAAAAAATCAGCGAGGACTGTGGGTATTCAAAAGAGGAGCTGAGAGAGGCTATTCAAAATCCGGGAATTTATCATTTCACTGGGAGGGAAAAACCCTGGCTTTCCTATTGTTTCAGCCCAGTAAAAAAGGAATACCGATCGGCTTTGAGCAAACTGGACTGGGCGAGAAGTCTTGTTCCCAGAGAATCTCTCCGTCAAAAACTGGAAGCACTGCTTTCCTTTAGAAAACAAACTCAGTACTTAATCCGAAAATTATTTTGGATTTTGAATAGGATGCACAGGAATTAATCATATGAGCGTGATCCCAAAGACTTTGCATTTCGTCTGGGTCGGAGATGAATCCTTAAGGCCTGATGCGTTTATAGAAACATGGCGCCGAAAGCACCCGGATTTCAAAATTCGCGTTTGGGGTAATGATGACTGGAAAAATGGCAACTGGTTGAACCGGCACCACATGGATGCTTTTGCCGAACACTCTCGTGAGTTTCGTGGAATTGCAGATATTATGCGATGGGAAATTTTACTCAATGAGGGAGGGTTCGCTCTTGATGCGGACTCTGTTTGTATTAACAGGCTGCCTGATTGGCTTTTCGATTGTAGCTTGTTTGCGGCGTGGGAGAATGAATACGTAAGGCCCGGGCTTGTTGCCAATGGCTATGTTGGTGCCCATTCAGGGCATGCCGTGATCGCTTCCATGGTAAACCAACTGGCTGAGCAAAAAGATCTGGCACGGCGGTTTGTCTGGTACAAGCTTAAGCATAAGCGGCGTCGGGCTTGGAACACAACCGGTCCGATTCCGTTTACAAATACTATTTTTTCAACAAGCGACCGAAGCGCTACCATTGTTCCAAGCCATTTTTTCTTGCCCGTTCATCACTCCGGTGAGCAGTACAAAGGCGACGGCCCGATATACTCCTGTGAACTATTTGCTGGAACAAAATCAAGTAACTACGACTCCATGTATGGTTCGATGATAGATTCCGATCCGGATTTACTTGTATCAAATGTGCGAGCACAACTTGGACTATAACGCTGCTATGTTCACTGTGAAGGATGGGCATTCGTTAATGCGCTCGCCAATAGTTCTCATTAGCACTAGCTTGCTACTGTTTTTACTCCTCGCAATTTTGGTGCCCTGGAAAGATGTCTACCGTTTCTTTTTTTTCGCAGGTGTCATGCCTGGCGTTATTTGGGCGCTTTATCAGGGTGAAAAGCCGTTGTGTATGGGCGCGCGCAGCATCAAGGCTCTTATTCTTCTGGTGTTGTATTTGTCATTGAATTCGTTTCTGGTTAGCAGTGCGCCGCTGAAAGACAGCGTTGATTCTTTTCGGTGGGGAGGGGAAATATTATTCCTGATAATGGGTATTTTGTACGCTTCGGAGCATTGGATGCGACGGCCCATAATATTCGGACGCCTAATCCTGAGTGGTGTGTTTTTAGCCAGTGTGCTGGTGCTGATGCCTTACGTTACAAACGGATTTTTTGACCTTCGCCTGGTGGGCGTCGGGTTTCTCGAGCACCCGATTCAGGGTGCCTCCTCCCTGCTTGTACTGTGGGCAATCGGGTTTGCCTTGATGGGGTTCGCAACCTCTGTGCAGGCCGCTGATTGGTTGCTGATTGCCCTTTCGGGCTTGGCCATGTTGACGGTGGCGGTCTTTTCGCAAAGCCGGGGGCCTGTGATTGCGTCTGTGATAACCGTGCTGCTGATGACAGGTCCGTGGCTTATTGCGCACCCAAGATCCAAGCTCTGGTTGTATATTATTTTTGGCGTATCCCTTGGCGGATTTTGGGTTCTATTGCCCCAGGACTATGCCGACTGGTTCTTCGAGATGATGATGAGCCGAGGTTTATCGTACCGCCCCGAAATTTGGTCGTCTGTGTTGGAGTATGCCGCTAATCATTGGATTTTTGGCTCTGGGGCCGCCACAGAGTTTGTAGACACCAGCGCTGGCGCGGCGCTCAAGTCGGAACTGGGTTTTGAGTTTGCCCATTCTCATAATATTTTTCTGGAAATATTTCTGATCGGAGGGGTTTTTGCTCTTTTTATACTATTATCAACAATTTGTGTTGCTTTGAAGAGGTTGTGGGAGGCTCCAGTTTCCGGCAGAAGCAAGTTGCTAGCCGTGTCGGTTTTGCTGGTGGTTATTATGGTTAACTTTACAGATACGGCCCACCCGATCTCGTCGCCCAGCGCAAACTGGATGCTGTTATGGCTTCCGCTGGTTTTTTGGTTCTCAACGGTATATAGCCTGCGATCTGACCATTCGCATGATGTTGAGAATCAATGAGCAGACGATTCCGCCCGTGTAAACCGCACAGGCGGTGGCAAATGGAACAGTGCCTGTTTGGGTTTTCATTGGTGTGAACTGAACGGATTCAGGCGGATGCTTCAACTGCATTGGCGCCCCCGGTATCCAGTCCCCATTATTGCCGGGGTGAGATCGCAGAGCGAATGGAGTTCTTTGGGTTTCGAGCGATGTGAGATCACTATGAACATGGTCCGACAAGCGGCCGAGTCCTTGGCCTTTACCAAACTGCGGGATCGGATGTTTTAAACTGCTTCATCGTCAGTCATGAGACGAGACGTAGCAGAGATCGAACAGGGTGTTCCAGGCTAATAACCTGACAAGTAAGTATGCCTAAGACTTGGCGTCGTTTTTTGGGTATGCCTTCCCCAGGGTCCACAGGCCCGCGTACTTATTAAACGTCACTTGCGCATAGGTGACGGCCGTCAAGTACCCCACGGACCCGTCCAGAAAGCCGAACCGGATAAAATAGACCTGCACAAAAGTCAGCAACGCACGCAAGGTTGGGTAGACCATAGTGCGGGTTTGTTTGCCTTGACGGTATTTTTCCTGGGCGCCCAACCACGCGTATTTTGAGCTTTTTTCCAGTGAATGGCCAAAGTCACGGTGCGTATAGTGGGTCAGACGACCGCGTAGCGTGCGTGTTTTTCGGCCATCCGGGATCAGTATTTTTTCGTGCACTAAGGCGTCGGAGAAGCGCACCCCCTCTCGTCGGAACAACCTCAGAGGGGCCCGCCCGCTGCGACCGAAGTCCAGTCGCTTACCGTAGATGGTAACGGCCCAAGGCAATTTGTAGGCATCGGCGTCTGGCTCGGCCAGGCGGTGATTGATCTCACTGGCCAGCTCCGGGGTAATGCGCTCATCGGCATCAATGGACAGCACCCAGTCACCGGTGGCTTTTTCCAGCGCGCGCTGTTTCTGGATACCAAAACCTGGCCAGTCGGTCACTTCGACAACATCGGCATATTGTCGGGCAATGTCGGCGGTGCCGTCGCTGCTGCCGCTGTCCAGCACAATGATCTCGTCGGCCACCAGGCGCGCGGATTGCAGGCAGTCAGCGATGTGGTCGGCTTCGTTCATGGTGATGACCGTGGCTGACACTGTCACCGAGCGCGGACGGTAACAAGACGCGCTGAGTTCACGAAAAAATGCGGCCGATACACTGGCAATGAGCAGCAGGTAGAAGGTGAGGTACAGATTGCGACTCAGGGTCGCTTCGGTCAGACCAAACACTATGTAGGCGGCAGGAACCATGGTGCCTGCCACCGCCATGTGGGCGGTAGCGGGGTGTCGGCTGGTGATGTAGCGGCCAAAAATAAAGAGCGGGACGCCAAGTAAAAAGAGCCAGCTCAGGAGTCCGGCGATGCCCCGGGTGGCCATCAGGTTCAACACGTCGTTGTGGGCATGGCCGGTACAACAGGTGAGTATCGTCGGTGATATATCGCCGCGACTGGACGCTTCTGCGGCTGCCTGGGTGAAACTGTTGAGACCTGCACCCAGTATGGGGTTGTCCAGGAACAGGTTCCAGGCCAGTTGCCAGAGCTCGAACCGAATGGTGATGCCTTGCTCCAACACGCCGTTGGAAAGGCTGGCCATCATTGTCTGGATACGGTCGCTGGTGGTGAATGACACCGCAGCGATGATGATAATCACCAGCACCGACATCCGCCGCAGGCGGGGTGTCAGCAAGGGGGTGATCAGTAAGAGCAGAACCGGCAGGGCGATCAAATTGCTCCGGGTCTGTGACAGACCGGCGACAACCAGCGCGGCGAGGCCCGCAATAATTAAAACGAGTGCTTTGATCTGGTCCGATGGCTGACGACGGAAGTAGAGCCCACCCACCAACGAAAGCGCGCCACCCAGTAAGGCCAAGTTGCCAAACATGATCGGGTTGATGCCGCCACCGAGCCGGCCTGCCAGGTAGGGCGTCAGGGTCTCGGTGGACTGGGCAAAGTGGGCCAGTACGGCCGCTAGTGCGGACAGCGCGGTCAGGCCGAACGCGAGAAAGAGGGTCGATGCACGCAGCTCGGAATAAGTGAGCGCTATGATCAGGGGCCAGAACAGAATGAAACGGACATCGGAACCCAGGGTTTTAAATCCCTCATAGCCCAAGCCGGCGTTGAACCAGGACAGGGCACTGGCAACGACGAAAAACCAGAATGCAAAATGAAGCAGTCGAAGTTCCTTGGGCTCGTCCCAACCTGCCTTGGGCAGCGCTTTGCGATAGGACAGAGCTATGCCAGTCAAGGCAATGAACAGCGTTGCGCCAGCGAGCCAGGAAGACGACAGCAAAGCGCCACCCAGTCCGATAAACGTCAGCGCCAGCAAAGCGATTTTGAGTCGGTTCATAACATCAACATACCCGGTCGGGGTTGTAGGGGTTGAGTTCGCCAGGGGGGCGATGTCGCATTCGTTTGTACTCCCACTGGTACTGTGCGGGAATGGCTTTAACGCACTGTTCAATGGAATGGTTCATGGCGGTGGCGGCTTTGATGGAATCGGGATCGTCCATGCCAGCATCCGCTTTGCGTATCACAATACGAAAGCCCTGGGCGTCAGGCAAACGTTCGGCGTAGGTAACAAGCACCTGGGCGCCGGTGCGCTGCATCAGTTTTGACGCCAGCGTCATGGTTTTAACGTCCATGCCAAAGAAGGGCGCAAAGGCGTTCCCTTTGCCGCGGGGTGATTGGTCCGGCAAAATCCCGGCAATGCCGCCTTCCCGCAGAATTGACGCCAGACGGGCCAGTCCACGACGGTCACCGCGGACCAGCTCAGACCCCAGGCGGCCGCGGACTTTGATCATGTAGTCCTCAAACTCCGCCATGTTGGGTGGGCTATAGAGTGCGGCCATTTTGTATTGGGAGGAAAAATACAGCCCGACCAATTCCCAGTTGCCCAGGTGGGGGGCGAGCAGGATCAGACCCTTGCCGGAATTCAATGACTGATGCAGCAAGTCTTCGCCGTCTATTTCACGAATTAGGGCCAGACATTTGTCCACAGGCCATTCCCACATCAGGGGGATTTCCATTATGGTCATGCCGGTATGCTGAAGGGATTCTCTGGCAAGTTGCTGCCGCGCGCTCGCGGTCATGTCGGGAAAGCAGATGTCGAGATTGACGTTAGTGACTTTTAGCGACTGACTTCGACATACTCGAGCCAGGGTTCCGAGCACCTTGCCCACCCATTGGGCGGACCGGAGGGACAGCAACCCGGCCGTCCGAAGCAACAAAGTGATGATAAAGTATTTTACGACTTTCATTCAGCGCCTGGTTCCGTGCAGTCAACAAAAGGCGAGAGGAAACTAACACTGTCCGTGTTGATGCGCAATGTGCATGCTTTTGGACAGCCACGGCTCGCGAACAAGAGATGTCATTATGGTACCTGTATCCGTCTACTTTATAACAAAGAACGAAGAGCTGCGGCTGGCAGAGGCGCTGTGCAAGGTGGTTGATTGGGCCGATGAGGTAATTGTGGTGGATTCCGGCAGCACCGATGGCACCGAAGCCATCGCCCGGCGCTACGGTGCCCGGTTCGAATTCAATGTCTGGCAGGGCTTTGCCTGCCAAAAGGCTTACGCTGCCAGTCTTTGTCGGAATGACTGGGTGCTTGATCTGG
The DNA here is from genome assembly GCF_011074955.1 of Marinobacter caseinilyticus. Lineage (GTDB taxonomy): Bacteria > Pseudomonadota > Gammaproteobacteria > Pseudomonadales > Oleiphilaceae > Marinobacter > Marinobacter caseinilyticus. The sequence goes on from NZ_WUQJ01000019.1 coordinate 66,337, forward strand.
ACGCGGACGAGGTGCTGTCCGATGAACTGGTCGCCAACATCAAGACACTGTTCTCCCACCCCATCCAGCCAAACCTGGCCGGATTCAAAATGCGCTGGGTATTGTCCCAGCCCCACAAGGACCATCCATTCCGGCACGATAAACCCAAAAAGATAGTGCGCCTTTACCACCGTAAGAAAGCCGCCATTCATGCTGAGCTGGACAGCAACGATGACCGGCCCCGCGTGCATGAGGGCAAGGTTGGTTTTATCCCCGGGGACGTATTGCACCGGACCTTGGTGAGTCTTGAGCAGATGGAGCGTAAATACGTCCAGCTGTCCAGCGAGCAGGCCCGGTTCCTGGCGGCAACCGGTCGAAAAATCACGTCTGGCCGGTTGGCGGTGGAATTCCCGCTGAAGTTCCTCAAATATTACTTTGTGCACCGCCAGATCCTGAATGGCTGGTTTGGGCTCAGTGTTGCCATCGTGGCGGCCAACCGGAATTTTATGCGGTTAGCCAAGGCCCGAGAGATTCAGATGTTGTCAAAACTGGATCAGACGCCTTGAGCGTTGTGTATCAACGCCCGATAAAATTGCTGGGTTTGCGCCAGCATCGCGTCGAGTGTCAGTTCCTGCTGCGCTCTTGCCCTGGCGCTGGATTGGCCTTGTTTCAGTGATGCCAGATCTGTCAGGTGTTGCCGCAGCAAACGAGACATGGCGTCAACCGAATGCCCGTTGGTCAGGTTGTCAGCAGGCAAAAACTCCTGGGCGCCCCCCACCGGAGTGGATAAAATCGGGCAGCCGGCGAGCAGGGCTTCAATCAGTACGTAAGAAAATCCCTCCCGCACAGAGCTGATTACACACAGGTCGGCGTAGGCGAGCCAGTCTCGGGCGTCGTTGCGAAAACCGGCGAGCGTAACGCGGTCGGTCTGATCAAGGTCGCGGATCAGGGCCTGCAAGACCGATCGCTGGGAACCGTCACCGATGATCACGAGGTGCCCCGGCGTGTCGACACAAGCCCAGGCCCGAATCAGCAGATCGAACGCTTTTACCGGTTCCAGGCGCCCAATGGCCAGTATTAACGGCTGGGATGTGGGCAGTGCCGTCAGCGGCGACAGTTTGGATTTGGGCGGAATGGCGAGCGTAGGAACGCCGCTGTAGATCAGTCGGGTCTGCCGGTGGCGCAGGCTGTCCTGCATACGTTGGTTGATAGTGATGACCCCGTCGAGTGCGGCAAACGATCGGTGTGACGATTTGATCCCATGCACGGTTCCGATCCTGGGCACCCCGGGTTTGCGGTAGCGGGCAATCAACTTGGCGGCCTTGTTGCCCTGGGCATGGCAGATATCCGGTGCGATCGAGGCCAGCGTCCTGCGAACCCGATAGATCAGCCAGGGGTTGTTGCGGCTGGCACTCATGGGGATCTCATGCAGGTGGACGGTCGCTGGGAGTATGCTGGCGAATGACCGGTGGGCAAGCACATGGACCTCGTGGCCCAGTCGGGCCAGCCCGGCCGCCAGATCGGAGGTGTGTTTTTCCATACCGCCGGGGACGGTACCCGGTGTGCCCAGTACCAGGGCTATCCGCAGGCGGCTAGGGCCGGTCATGGGGCAGGCTTGCCAGCAGGTCGTCATAGACGGCGAGGGTCGCGGTTGTCTGGGCGTCCAGCCTGAATTTTTCAGGCAACACAATGTGGTGCTCCGATGCGCCGATCAATGCCAGCGCTTTGCGGGCAAACGCCTGGGTGTCATCCGGTGGCACCAGGCCGGCGGGAAAACAGGCCTGCAGTGTTTCGGCGGCACCACCGCGATTGAATGCGGCCACGGGCGTGCCGGACGCGAGCGCCTCGGTGACGGTGCGACCAAATGGTTCCGGTTTGGTGGACATGTGGCAAACCAGGTCGGCCAGCAAGTAGAGTTCGGTCATATCGCTGCGCTGACCCAGGAACGTAACATGCGGACCAAGCCCGAGCTCGGAGCGACGCTGCTCCAGTTCCTTCAGGAATCGCTCCTTGCCGGGTTCCGCGCCGCCCACAATCAAGCCATGGCAGTCGGCTCGGGTCCGCAGAATGTCCGCTATTGCCTCAAGGAACAGCAGTTGGCCTTTCCAGCGGGTGATCCGCCCCGGCAACAGCAGTAGCCGCTTTCCCTGAAACTGGGGGTATTGCCGAAACAGCCGCTGTTTCCATGCCTCGTTCAATTGCCCGTCTTTGAAGGCGGCCACATCGACGCCCCGCTGGATCACTGACAGCTGGCTGGGCTGGACCTTGTAGTTGGTCAGGACGTAGTGCTTAACGCAGTCGGAGACCGCAATGATGCGTTGGGCTTTTGCCATAACAGCGCTGTAGGGGTTAACGGAATACATGCCGTGAAACGTCGACACCAGCCCCGGGCGTTCGGCCTTGGGCAAACCTTTCCAGGCCAGGTAGGTGATCCATGCCGGCATGCGTGAGCGCACGTGCACGATGTCGGGTTGTATCGTCCTCAATAATTGCCTGACTGGTTTTATCTGGCCAAAGGATGCCAGTGACTTGCGATGAACCGGCATCTCTATGTGGGTCGACCCATGGGTTTCCAGGTGCCTGGTCTGCGAGCCACCCGAGGACAACACAAATGATTCATGGCCACGCTGGACCAGGGCCGCCGCAAACTCCACGGTGCCGCGCTCAACGCCGCCGCTTTGGAGCGCTGGCAGCACTTGCAAGACTCTCATGATGCACGCTCGGACAGGTACCGATCAATCAGCCAGTGGGCGGCGCGGTCTGCTTCCCACAAAGGAGTGCTGACTTCACGGCGAGGTTCCATGATGGCGTGGTGGTCGCGCCAGTGTGCGACGCGGCCGCGTGCCACTAATTCAGCCACGCCTTTGGCAAGACGGCTCTGGGGTCTTGTGGGCAGCTCGAAGAGCCCCGTTGGTACGCCGGAGGTGAGTGCCTCAAAGACCATGGAGGTGCTGTCTGGCGTTACCCAAATTGCGCGGGACGCGGCCAGCGTATGGGGCAGCCAATTTGCGTGGGTTCGCTCCGGATCGGTGACGGTGGTTTTCGGGCCGGCGAGCGCTTCCAGGCGGGCTTTCAAATGGTCAGGCGTGCGTCGGGAGCTGCTGATGGTCCAGCGCCATTGAGGGTAGGTCTGCATGAGTCGCATTAATTGGTCAAAGATCAAATCGTCGTCCCATTCGTAATGGCGTGACGGGCCGCCGATAAGCACGAGGGCCTCGGGTTTGTCGGTCAGTCTCGCCATGGGGGTGATGGCATTGAGGACGCCCTCGGTGATCAGGGTGTGTTTGTCCGGACGTACGTCATCGTGCTCGGGAATGATGGCGGCGTCGACCCAGCGCATCGGGAATCCGGGTTTCATGAGCACAATCGTACGCGCGTGTCGCTTGCGCCGGAGCGAGAGCAGCAATCGGTGCGTTCCGGTACCCGCCGCAATGACCAGATCGGGGTTTGGCAGGGCGGCGTCCAGGTGGGGTGCAATGCCCGTCAGGGCGCGCCAGAGTGGTGTGATTATTTCAGTGGTATCCAGCCAGTAGAGGCTTGCCCCGCTGAGAACTCGCAGACGATTGCCAAGGCCTTTCAACTGATTGAGGTGGCCTGCTTTATTATCGGTCAGTAGCCACACTACCGGAGCTTTTGTCGACAATGCTGGTTGAGATGTCATGGGCTCGTTGTCCGGTAGAGGTCTGGATCGCTTGACGACGGTCGGGTTTTAAATCGGCGGTGCATCCATAAGTATTGATCCGGGTACCGACGAACTTCCCGTTCGATGGTGGCATTCACACGGCTGGCGTCAGCCATCTCGTCAGCGGACGGGAAATTTTCCAGGGCCGGTTGAAAATAAATATCGTACCCGACTTCCCCTTCGCGACGAAAATGGCTGAAGGGTATCACCGCGCAGCCACTGCGCTGTGCAATGCGGGCAGTGGCCGTAATGCTGGCCGCCGGGATGCCGAAAAAGGGCGCAAACACGGTGCCCTTTCGGCCATAGTCCTGATCGGTCGCATACCAGACCGCACGATTCTCACTCAGCCGGCGCAGCAAGCCCCGCAGGTCCTTGCTGCCCAGCGCAACGCCATAGCGGCGCTCCCGGGCGCGCGTCATAACGGCGTTCATCAACGGATTGTTATGGTCGCGTTGCATGACGTCCGCGTCAATGAACAGCGACACCAGGCTGCCGCCAAGGTCCAGCGTACTGTAGTGGCCGCCGAGTAGAAGTGCACCGTGGCCCCGGGCCAGAGCCGTTTCGACGTGTTGGAGGCCATGAACCCGGGTTATCGGCCTGAAGTCTTCCGGATCCCGAAACCAGGCCAGACCAATTTCCATGAAGCCAATGCCATTGGAGTGAAAGGTCTTTCGCACCAGTGCCTGATGCTCTTCGGGGCTCAGTGTGGGGAAGCACAACTGAATATTCACGTTGGCGATGTGACGCCGACGGGGGATAAGCCTGTAGGCCAGTTCGCCCACCGCAACACCGAGCCGCCACTGGATTGACATGGGCAGCAGCGCAAGCAGCCGCATGCATCCCACGCTGATCCAGGTGGGCCACCAGCGTGGGTGAAGGTAGTGGTAATAGTTGGTATCTCGGGTTTTCTTTTTGGGCTGGCTCACGTTGCTCAGAGACCTTCCTGTCATGACTGAGTGTGGGGGTCACGTTATCAAGCGCCAGTTTAGCAGTGGAGGTGACGTTGTATAAGACTTCATTATCGGTTTGTCGCAGCGCTAGTCTGCCGTGTGCGGGCAGTGCAAGCGAAAGAAGGCCGGTTTAGGTAGAATGGCGCCCAGTTCGTTTTACACGGAGTTGTCATGCTGCACTTTTTATACTCACTGTTTTTCAGGATGGCGTTGCCGTTTGTGCTCATTCGGCTGTGGTGGCAAGGCCGCCAGTCACCGGAAACCTGGGCACACTGGCAGCAGCGGTTGGGGTTTGTCCCAAAATCAAAGGAACCGGTGATCTGGGTGCACGCTGTATCCGTCGGCGAGACGATTGCAGCCGCGCCACTTGTGACAGCATTGCTGAAGCGAAACCCGGATATTCCAATTTTAATGACGGCGATGACCGCCACGGGCTCCCAGCGCGCCAAGGCGATGTTTGGTGACCAGGTACAGTACGCGTTTTCACCCTACGACACGCCCGGATCGGTGAGTCGGTTTGTTGATCGTGTCCGGCCCCGGGCCCTGGTGATCATGGAGACTGAGCTCTGGCCCAATATGATTGCGCTTGCCCGTCAGCGCCAGGTGCCTACCTTTCTCATCAATGCCCGGTTATCGAGCCGCTCGGCAAAAGGTTATCAGCGCATTATTTCTCTGGTCCGGCCTCTGTTACAAAGCATCAGCTGGATAGCAGCTCAGGCGGAAGAGGACGCAAAGCGCTTCTTGCGAATCGGTGCCAGCCCTCAGACCGTGTCGGTAACCGGCAGCATCAAATTCGATGTGGCCATCACCCCTGCGTTGCGCGACACGGCATCGGCACTTCGCCATTTTTTGGGTGCACAGCGGCCCGTGTGGATTGCCGCCAGCACCCACGAAGGTGAAGACCGGCAAGTATTGCAAGCTCACCGGCAATTGCTGGAAGCGGTGCCCGACGCGCTGTTGGTGATCGTGCCACGGCATCCAGAAAGGTTCGACGACGTATCCGAATTAATCACCGAACACGGCTTCAGTCAGGCCCGGCGCTCGGCCAGCACCGAGGCAAACCGCGTGCAGGTCTATCTGGGCGATACCATGGGTGAGCTGTTGATGCTGTTTGGCGCCTCAGATATTGCGTTTGTTGGTGGCTCCCTGATCGAGCGCGGTGGTCACAACCCTCTGGAACCCGCCGCTTGGGGTATACCCGTGATATCGGGCCCGCACGTGTTTAACTTTGAGACTATTTACCAGCATCTCAATGCGGGAGACGCCTTGCGGATCACCCACAACAGCAAGGAGTTGGCCGATTGCGTCACTCAACTGATTCAGGACCAGGCTGCGGCCCGGCAGGCCGGAACCAACGCGCTCAAGGTTGTCGATGACAACCGTGGCGCGTTGGAAAAGGTAGTAACAGGCATTATCGAGCGGGTGTGAGGTCCGTCTGAATCAGTTGTTGGCGGGTTCGTCTATGGTTTTGTTGTCATTGGCCAGCGCTTCAATGCCCGGGGCCGTGTCACTTAGCCAGCGGTTAAGATCGATCAGATCCTGGGGGCTCAGAGTCCCGGCGGCCTGCTTGAGTGTCAGCGTGTTGACGACGTAGTCATAACGGGCGTTGGCAAAATCCCGCAGTGCCACGTAATAGGCCTGTTCGGCGTCAAGCACTTCGACAATATTGCGGGTGCCGACATCGTACCCCGCGCGAGTCGCATCCAAGGCACTGCGCCGAGACACGATCGTTTGCTCCAGCGCAGAGGCGGTCTCGATGTTGGTGTTAACGGTGCGGAACAGGCTGCGCGTGTTAACCCGAATATCTCTGCGCACCGTGCGCAAGGATTGTTCGGCGACGTCCACCAGGGACCGTTGACGTCGGACGCCCGCTTGAGTGCCTCCGCCGAGGTATAGCGGCACGTTCAGTGACAGGCTGATAACCCCTTCCGTCGTGGTGCCATCGGTTTGGCCCTGGCTCGCGAAGGCAGTGCCACTCTGATTGATGCCGTCGATTTCAGTATTGCCGTACGAGGCATTGAGATCCAGCGTGGGGTAGTGGCCAGCTTTGGCGGTTTTCAGGGTGGACTCACTGGCGTCCAGGCTGTAGCTCGCCGATTGAATCTGCCAGTTTTGTTCCAGGGCAATGTCTTCCCAGGCTTCGGGATTCATCGGTTCTGGCCTGATAAGAGGAAACGCCTGAACCAGGTTGTTGAGCGTTTCCGTGTATTCGCCGGTGAGACGTGCCAGTTGCTCTCGTGCGATGTCGAGGTCGCTTTCCGCGGCGATACGTCGGCTCTTGCTGTCGTCGTAACTGGCGCGCGCTTCGAACACCTCGGTAATCGCAATCAGGCCCACATCGTAACGCTCGCGGGCTTGCTCATACTGGCGCTGAATGGCTGCCTCGGCGGCCCGGGTGGTGGTCAGGTTGTCGCTGGCGCGAAGCACATTGAAGTAAGCGCTGGCGACGTCAAGAATCAGTTGTTGCTGAGCGAGATTGTAATCCGCACGGGCCGCTTCGCTCTGCAGTTCGCTGGTTTTATATTCGAACCACGCCCCGGCGCGGAACAACGGCTGGGTCAGACGCACGCCGTAGCCGTAGGTTCTATAGCTGAGCTCTCTGTTGTCCGAGTCGCTGTCAATGTGGCTGGCATCACCGTAAGCATTGATCTGCGGCAACAACCCGCTGCGGCTGACATCGATGCTGGCCTGCTGGGCTTCGTAGCTCGCTCGGGCAGAAGCGATGCCGGAGTCATAGGAAAGCGCTTTCTCGTATGTTTCCACCAGATCCATGGCAAGTGCGGGCTGTGCCGAAAAAACGGCGATCAGACCACAAAGCAGTCGTTTGTTCATAAACACTCCTGAAACGTGAGGACGCAATGCTGCGGCGACGAGATAGCGGCAGTCATTATGGACAATAATCATTTCGATCTCTACACTTGCAAAAGACACCTAATGCCGCTGCAGCAGTAGTGCAAGCCAGGGCCATACGGGTGTCGACTTCAAGCGTCTTGACGGGGTGCCAGCGTCGACTGGCTGAGATTGCATCGCAAAACCCGCGAACCTGATCCGGTTAGTACCGGCGTAGGGATTTGAGACAAGAGTGGAGGCCCCGTTGAATTTTCTATGTGGCACTCCGCGACTCCGTCATACGCGACCCGATAACCTGCAAACCAGGGACGCTCTCATGACAGTACCTCGTTACCTCAGTGATGCCGCTCAAGTCGATACCGCAGCGATTCAACCGCTGCCAAGCTCGCGAAAAATATACGTTCAGGGCAGCCGTGCCGATCTTCAAGTACCGATGCGGGAAATATCCGTCAGCGATACCCCCACCGAACTGGGGGGCGAGAAAAATTCGCCGGTGCGGGTCTACGATACGTCGGGCCCATACAGCGACCCCACTGCCAGCATAGATTTGCGCAAAGGACTTCCATCGCTGCGAGACCGATGGATCGATGAGCGTAATGACACTGAGCGGTTGAGCGAGTACACGTCGGCGTTCACTCGTCGCCGAATGAAAGACCCTCAGCTGGATCCCCTGCGATTTATGGATCAGCGCACGCCACGGCGGGCACTGACAGGCCAGAATGTCAGTCAGATGCACTATGCCCGGCAAGGCATAATCACGCCTGAAATGGAATTTGTGGCCATTCGGGAAAACATGAAGCTGGAGGAAGCCCGCTCCCAGGGATTGCTGGCGGCACAGCATCCCGGGCAATCGTTCGGCGCGGCGCTGCCAGCAGAAATCACCGCTGAATTCGTCCGTGATGAGGTGGCCCGGGGAAGGGCAATCATTCCGGCGAATATCAATCATCCCGAATCGGAACCCATGATCATTGGCCGGAATTTTCTGGTGAAGATCAACGGCAACATCGGTAATTCCGCTGTCAGTTCCTCCATCGAGGAAGAAGTTGAAAAGCTGACGTGGGGCATTCGTTGGGGCTCCGATACGGTCATGGACCTGTCCACCGGTAAGAACATTCATGAAACCCGGGAATGGATCATACGGAACTCACCGGTCCCGATCGGGACGGTACCGATATATCAGGCCTTGGAGAAAGTCGGTGGTGTTGCAGAGGACCTGACCTGGGAGATTTTCCGCGACACACTGATTGAGCAGGCGGAGCAGGGCGTTGATTACTTTACCATTCATGCCGGAGTTCGCCTCCATCATGTGCCCATGACGGCCAAGCGCGTAACCGGAATCGTCTCCCGGGGAGGCTCTATCATGGCGAAGTGGTGCCTGGCGCACCATGAGGAAAGCTTTCTCTATACCCACTTTGAAGAAATTTGCGAGATCATGAAGGCTTACGATGTGTCGTTCAGCCTGGGCGACGGTCTGCGACCGGGTTCGATCGCGGATGCCAACGATGAGGCCCAGTTCGGCGAACTCGAAACCCTCGGCGAGCTGACCAAGATTGCGTGGAAGCACGATGTGCAGGTGATGATCGAAGGCCCCGGCCATGTGCCCATGCATTTGATCAAAGAGAATATGGACAAGCAGCTTGATTGCTGTGACGAGGCTCCATTTTACACCCTGGGGCCGTTGATTACCGATATTGCGCCCGGCTATGACCACATCACCTCGGGTATCGGTGCCGCCATGATTGGCTGGTTTGGTTGCGCAATGCTGTGCTATGTCACCCCGAAAGAGCACTTGGGTCTGCCCAACAAAGACGATGTAAAAACGGGCATTATCACCTATAAAATTGCCGCCCATGCGGCGGATTTGGCGAAAGGGCACCCGGGCGCGCAAATTCGGGATAACGCACTATCGAAGGCCCGTTTTGAGTTCCGCTGGGAAGACCAGTTCAACCTGGGGCTTGATCCGGATACGGCTCGGGCCTATCACGACGAGACCTTGCCCAAGGACTCCGCCAAAGTCGCACATTTCTGTTCCATGTGCGGGCCAAAATTCTGCTCCATGCAGATCAGTCAGGAAGTGCGCGAATACGCCAAAGCCAAAGGGATTGATGAAGTGGTTGCGACTGAGGCGGGGATGAAGGAGAAATCCCGGGAGTTCCTGGCATCGGGCAGCAAGTTGTACGACAAGGTCTGACCGGGTGTGCCCGGTTTTCGTTGTGAGAACGGAAACCGGGACTTGAAACCTTCATCCAGAGCCAGCTATTGTTCGCCTTCACCCACTGACGTAGTGCCCTTATGCCTGACCCCAAGCCGTTTCAATTCTCTGAACACGACGTGCACGTCAAAAGCCGGGACACCGTCTTCCAGGGTTTTTTTCGGGTCGATAAACTGATGTTGAGTCACGCCACGTTTGCGGGCGGGGAATCCCAGGTTTTCAGCCGTGAGCTGTTCATACGGGGCGACGCCACGTGTGTACTGCCTTATGATCCTAAGAGAGAGGAAGTGGTATTGCTGGAGCAGTTTCGCCCGGGCGCAATGGGGCGATCACAGTCACCCTGGTTGTTGGAACTGGTGGCGGGTATGAACGAAGAGGGTGAAAGCGCGGAAGACGTCGCACACCGGGAAGCGGAGGAGGAAGCGGGTTTAAGTTTCAGCGCCCTGGAGCCTGTTTGTAACTATCTGGTGTCTCCAGGCGGTACTACCGAGATGGTGCACCTGTTCTGTGGTTGTGTCAGTACGGACGGCGCAGGTGGTTTGTTTGGTCTTGAGGCGGAGCATGAGGACATAAGAGCTCATGTGTTCTCAGTGGATGATGCCCTGGCAATGATGGCGGCGGGCCACATCAATAACGCCGCCGCGATCATCAGTCTTCAGTGGTTGCAGCTGAATCGCTCCAGGCTGCAGCGGGAGTGGCGCGAACGTGGGTGAGTGGACAATGCGGCAAAAGTCTTACGTACCGGATATTCGACGGTTCGGGGCACTCTGTGAGGGGAACTACCTGAGGATTTGCCAGCTCCGTAAACTCGAATCGAACGGCAAGCCGGTATCCGAATTCGAATTGCACCGGGGTGAGCAATACTTTGGCCGGGTTCGCCTGGAAGTCTTGCAGCGGGCAAGGTTCACTGAGACGTTGCTTCTGGAACAAGTTCACAACGGTGGCAAATGGCTGAACAATCCGCAGTTAACTGTGCGGGTCTACCACGACGCATCAATGGTTGAAGTGATCAGTTGCTACCGTGATCATCACATTGCTGCGGTTAACGATTATCCCAACCGCTACATGCATCACCCGGATGAGAAAGTTCAGGTCAACGGTTTTCTGGCCGACTGGCTGGACTTCTGTTTGCATTTTGGGCACATCCCGCTGACGTTTTCCGGCTGGCCGACGGGCGATCAAATCGACCAAGGTTGAATGGCGCCAGGATTCACCTTGCGCCATATTTCGTAAACTGTCTCTCAGCGTCGGTCATAGTGTGATGGTGGTTCTGGAAACCCATCTCAATTATGGCTAATCTCGGCATAGCCATAAACTCAACAGCGGATGATATGACACGCGCTAAGCACGGTCCTGCATTGCGGGTACTTCAATTAACCGACCCCCATTTGATGGCTGATCCGTCAGGTGCCCTTTTGGGTGTCAATACGCGCGACAGCCTTGATGCGGTGATTGCCCTTGCGCACCGGGAATCGCCATCGCCGGATCTCATCCTGGCGACCGGGGATATTGCCCAGGACGGATCTGAAGCGGCGTATCAGGCGTTCGCCCACAGACTCGAATCATTCAACTGCCCGACGGCCTGGTTGCCGGGCAATCATGATGATGTGGACGTGCTGAACTCCGTCATTCAGGGCACTGAGAGCGCGTTGAGACAGCGGGTTATGGGGGGCTGGCATTTTATTCAGTTGGACTCTTCAGTGCGAGGCAAAGTCCACGGTGAACTGACCGAGAATGAGCTGGCATTTTTAACCTCGGCCCTGACCGGCGAGCCGGACTTACCAACAGTGATTTTGCTGCATCACCATCCGGTTGATATTGGTTGCGGCTGGATGGCGGAAATAGGCCTGCGCAACCGGCAAGCCTTCTGGCAGGTTGTGGATCGGTTCGCGCAGGTCAAGATTGTACTCTGGGGCCACATACACCAAGAGTACGAAGGTCTGCGTAAAGATGTGCGACTGTTGGCCACCCCATCGACGTGCATACAATTTGAACGGGGCTCTCGTCAATTTTCGGTTGAGGCGCTGGCGCCGGGGTATCGCTGGTTTAACTTTTTCCCTTCTGGCGAATTTGAAACCGGTATCCATCGGGCCGAAGATTTTGTGTACGATCTGGACGCCGACAGTACCGGTTACTGATCATGCCCCCTCGTCTATTAAAAAATCCCGCTGTTCTGTATCTGCACGGTTTTAACAGTTCGCCACAGTCACAAAAACTCGTTGAGCTGGGCGGGCTGCTGCCGGAGTTGAATCCGGACGTTGAACTTGTTACGCCATTGCTTGGGTTTGATCCAAAGCAAGCCTATCGGCGAGCTTGTGAGGCCTATGAGGCCGTTTCCGGTCGTTGTGCCGGGGTGGTGGGGAGTTCGTTGGGCGGCTATTATGCGACCGCCCTGAGCCAGCGGTTTGGCCTTAAAGCGGTACTTATCAACCCCGCCGTTTATCCCTATGAATTGTTGCGCAGCCATCTGGGGCCGCAGCATAATCCCTATACTGGCGAGCGCTATGTGCTCACCGAGCGCCACATGGCGGATTTGCGCGCCCTTGATCCCGGCCCGCTAAAACATCCGAAACAGCTGCTGCTGTTGTTACAGAGCGGTGATGAAACGCTCGATTTCAGGCAGGCGATTAGACGGTACCCAGATTCGCCGGCCTGGATTCAGCCGGGCGGGGATCACCGTTTTCAGCGCTTCGATCGCGTGGTTCCGGCCATGCTGGAGTTTTTAGGCGTTTCTTGCCATACGCGCACCATCGGTTAAACTGCCGGAAAAACAGGCCAAGGACTGAACTATGAGTGAAACACCAGCGGATCTTAAATACATTGAAACTCACCAGTGGGTGCGAGTGGCTGATGATGGCACCGCCACGATCGGGATTACGGATTTTGCCCAGGAACAGCTGGGCGACGTGGTCTACATTGGTTTGCCAGACGTGGGCGTGCGGGTCAACGGAGGCGAAGAGGCCGGTGTTGCTGAGTCGGTCAAGTCGGCATCGGATGTTTTTAGCCCGGTTACCGGTGAGGTGCTGGCGGTGAATGAGAGTCTGGAAGACGAGCCTGAAAAAGTGAATGAAGACCCCTACGGTGAGGGTTGGATGTTCAAAGTCAAGTTGGCCGACCCCGGCGAACTTGATGGCCTGATGGACGCTGAGGCGTATTCTGAGCACATGGCGTCGGAAGAATAAAGTCTTTGAGGTATCTGTCTGCGGCGGCCGGGCATTGAGTTGCCGCAGATGTCGGCAGCCATGTTCCGACGTGTTCAGCCACGATGTCCCGGTGATGAGTGGAACCTCGGATCTGGGTGTCTCACCGCCCCTTTCGGTATCTGCCGCCAATCCACATTTTCATCCTGATGTCATGCCTGATTAATTCGTGGATGTCTTAACAAGCGGATTAACACGCTTGAACGTCGCTCCGACGACGGAACCACCTTGCTTTCCACTTTGATGGGCTTCGCGCCTGTCGCATAGGCGGTGTACGGCGTATAATCCGCCCCTTCTTTTAGCGTTGGCACAGAGGTGGGCAGTATGAAGTTCCCGGTACTTTATTTGCGAAAGGGCGCTGAGCGTCGTTTACGGGCGGGTCATCTCTGGGTATACAGTAATGAGGTCGATACACAGCGCTCCCCATTGGCGGGGTTCGAGTCCGGCAGTCAGGCGGAATTGCGCTCGTCGCAGGACAAGCCGCTGGGCACCGTGTTTGTAAACCCCAATACGTTGATTTGCGGGCGCCTGATAAGCCGGGATCCAGCCCATGGCATGACGGCCCAGCGTCTGACCCATCGGATGGAAATGGCCTTGTCGTTGCGGGAGCGATTGTTTCCGGAGCCGTTTTATCGCTGGGTCTTCGGGGACAGTGATGGCTTATCCGGGTTGGTGATTGATCGCTTTGCCGATGTGGTGGTGGTGCAAATATCCACCGCTGGCATGGAAGTGATGAAAGAGGCCATCGTAAGGGCGGTTCAGCGCCTGGTGCACCCCAAAGCCATTGTGCTGAAGAATGACGGCAAAATGCGTCAGGTGGAGGGGCTTGCCAGTTATGTGGAGCACGTTGACGGCGTGCCGGTCGATAGTCTGCAGGTTCGCGAAAACGGTGTCGATTTTGAAGTGCCACTTGCAGGTGGACAGAAAACCGGTTGGTTCTATGATCACCGGATGAATCGGCAACGTTTGCAAGCCTACGCACCGGGAAAACGTGTGTTGGACGTCTTCAGCTACGTCGGTGGCTGGGGCATCCAGGCCGCCGCCGCCGGAGCGTCCCACGTTACGTGTCTCGACAGTTCCACCCAGGCATTGGATGCTGTCCACCATAATGCCGAACTGAACCGGTTGGCCAATGTGGAATCGATCGAAGGCGACGCCTTCGAAGCATTGAAGGCGCTGTGTGATGAGAAAGAGAAATACGACATTGTTGTGCTGGATCCGCCGGCGCTGATTCCCCGGCGCCGGGACCAGAAAGCAGGCGAACAGGCTTATGCGCGGCTCAATCAGCTGGCGCTGAGGTTGTTGGAGCGCGACGGCTTGCTGGTTTCGGCGTCCTGTTCCATGCATCTGTCGCAGGAAAAGCTGATTGATATTATTCGCGGCAGTGGTCGCAAGATTGACCGCTTCGTTCAGCTGCTAGAGCAGGGGCATCAGGCGCCCGACCACCCCGTTGTGCCAGGCATTCCGGAAACGGATTACATTAAATCGTGTTTCGTGCGCTCATTGACCGGTTTTCTCTGAGTCGTTTTCGGACTCGGCCGATGTCGCTGCTGGCAGCTCAAGGGCCTGTATCAGGTCGTTTACGTGCGCCAGTGTCACCTCGAGCGCCTCTTGTTTTTGTTCACTGCCGGCGTTGGCGTGCGCGTCCAGGCGTTGGTCGAGTGCAGAGAAGGTGGCGGTCAGTGACTCAAGGACCTTGGGCTCCATGTTGCCTGCGGCAAACATCAAGGGCAGCAAGTGGTCGTTTAGCGCGGCAACCTGAGTTCGCATATTGTCAAAATCACTTCGGGCTAACGGTGCGTGCCATATCGGCATACCGTTCCGGTCCTCTCCATCTGGATGGGCAGACCACTGTGAGAGCGGACTTTGGACCATGGTTTTCAGGGCACGCCGGCTGGCGTTGAGTAGGTCAGCGCGATGTTGAACAACCGTTGTCAGTTCAGCCATGAGATGGGTTTGGCTATTTGGCTGACAGAGCACAGCGACATCGCGAGTCAGACGATGGGCAATCAGGCGCAGCAATTCAGCTCTACGTGTGTGTGAATCAACCTGGTCTTCCGGAACCTGTTCTTTACGGGTATAAAGCGCTGCGCGTTCCTTCGCACTCTGCTCGGCGCTGCCCCAAAGCATCGTCTCCAGAGGATGGAAGCCCAGTGTCAGGTAGTAAAAGTCGCTGTATTGGTGTTCCTCACGCAAGAAATCCGGCGTCAACGGCACTTCGGAGTAGACCAGCCCGCTGCGTGGGTAGCCGGGAACCCGGTCAAGATAGCCAGGCAGCATCGGGTAAGCGTCAATACTATCCCGGTCGTCGCGAATGTGCAGCGGTTGCGTGCCCGCCACAGTATAGAGCGCCATGAGCTGAGTGTAGTCGCGGTGCGCCGCTGCCCACTGGGTCTGGGCAGCGGTCAGGGTATCGGCATCGGGATTGTCCAGAAACTCAGCGGTGCTGTCCTTCAAGACAACCGTTGCGTCGCACACCTTGCCGGTTTGGGCCATCACTTCGTTACGAATCGCCTCCGGAAACGGCTCGGCAGAGGACAGGGTATCGTCGACAGTCGGTGTTGGCGGCTTTGGGGCATCGCAGCCGGCCAGTAGCAAAAAAGCTGAGGCGCTCAGCGATAAAGCCAGGTTTCGCATTGTGCTGCTCCGTTCAGTCTCTGAGGGAGATGATGTCCCAGCTTTGGGCTTGGGCATAGGTTGACAGGGTCGGGTCTGGATCCACCGCAACCGGGTTTGTGACCCTTTTCAGTAGTGGCAAATCGTTATGGGAGTCGCTATAAAACCAAGCGCCGTCTAACGTCAACTGCTGATGGGACAGCCAATCGTCAAGCCGAACCACTTTGCCATCCTGAAAACTGGGAATGCCAGCAACACCGCCGGTGTACTGACCATTAATCATCTCAGGTTCGGTGGCGATCAGGTGTTCAATGCCAAGCGCTTCGGCAACCGGTTCCGTCACAAAACGGTTGGTGGCCGTAATGATCATTAAGGTGTGGCCCTGGCTGCGGTGATGGTCGACGAGAGCCGCGGCCTTGCTTTGCATCATCGGGCGTATTTTCTTGTCCATGAACTGTGCTCGCCACCGGTCCAGCTGCGCCGGCTCGTGACGCGCCAGCGGCGCAAGTGCGAAGCTCAGATAACGGAGAATATCGAGGTCGCCGTTGACATAGTCCTGGTAAAAACGGTCATTGGCCTGACGATAGCTCTCGGCATCGACAATACCTTCCTCCACCAGGAACTCATTCCAGGCGTGATCGCTGTCGCCAGACAGCAGTGTGTTATCGAGGTCAAAAATAGCAAGCGTCAAAGCGCAACTCCTATAAAGGCCGGCGGGAAAGGGCAGATGGCGGACGCCGCAACAGCCGCCCTTATATCTGAACTCAACAGTCTAACATGCTGAAAAGATAACGGCTTAGTTTGCCGCCAGTTGGGCTTTCTGTAAGAATGAAGTCAACTTGGATTTATACCGACTTTATATAGGACTGTGCCGTGATTGATTCAGACGGTTTCAGACCCAACGTCGGAATCATTCTGGCCAACCACAGGGGTGAAGTTCTCTGGGCACGGCGAATAGGGCAGGACTCCTGGCAATTTCCCCAGGGTGGCATCAAGCAGCATGAGTCACCTGAGGATGCGTTATTCCGGGAGTTGGGAGAAGAAGTTGGTCTGTGTGCAGCGGATGTCGATATCATCAGCTGCACCCGCGGCTGGCTGCGCTATCGCTTGCCGAGACGGATGGTACGATTTAATTCGCACCCTGTGTGTGTGGGGCAAAAACAGAAATGGTTCCTGCTGAGGATGCTTTCGCCGGACGCGCAAGTGTGTGTTGATGGCAGCGACTCACCGGAGTTTGATGGCTGGCAATGGGTAAGCTATTGGTATCCACTCGGCCAGGTCGTGTCGTTTAAGCGTGAGGTGTACAGACGTGCGCTGAGAGAACTTGCGCCCAGGCTGTTTCGAGAGATGGAACAGGCCAGCCGGGGTGAGGGTCAGCGGCGATTACAGGATCATCAATGACGAATTGAGCCCGCCATGCTGAGTGTACTGCGAAGTATCGTACAAGAAGTAAACAGCGCCCGCGACTTGCAGGAAGCGTTGGATATTATTGTGTCGCGGGTTCAGTCGGCCATGACCACCGAAGTCTGCTCGGTGTATCTGCTGGATCCCGAAACCAATCGCTATATCCTGATGGCCACCGAAGGGCTGTATAAAAAAGCGGTTGGCAATGTCAGTCTGGGCCACTCTGAGGGTCTGATCGGTCTTGTGGGCTCCCGAGAGGAGCCGATCAACCTTGAAGATGCACCGTCCCACCCACGATATCGTTATTTTCCTGAAACCGGCGAAGAGCGCTTCCGGTCCTTTCTAGGTGTACCGATCATTCACCACCGCCGGGTGCTGGGTGTACTGGTTGTCCAGCAGCGAGAGAATTCCCGTTGTTTTGATGAAGGCGAAGAGGCGTTTCTCGTCACGGTATCAGCCCAGCTGGCAGGCGTGATTGCGCACAGCGAAGCAACCGGAGCCATCAGCGGCCTGTCGATGACCGGCGAGGAGACCCGGGACGTCAGCTTTAAAGGGGTTGCCGGCGCCCCGGGTGTTGCCATTGGGCAGTGCGTGGTCATCTATCCCCCCGCTGATCTTGATGCTGTGCCCGAAAAACAGACCGACAATATTGACCATGAGTTGCAGGTGTTCGGTGACGCCGTTACTGCAGTCAGAGAGGATATTGAGCGGGTGGCCGAGCGCTTGGCGTCGCAATTGCGGCCGGAAGAACAGGCGCTGTTTGAAGTTTACCTGCGCATGCTTGATGACAACGCACTGCCCGGCGAAGTGGTTACGCGGGTCAAGGAAGGGCTGTGGGCGCAAGGCGCACTGAAACAGGTCGTCAATCAGTATGTCCGCCACTTTGAATTGATGGGCGACCTGTATCTCCGGGAGCGGGCCGTCGATATCCGGGACTTGGGCCGACGACTACTGGCGCACCTGCAGGAAGGGGATCAGCAGGAAGTCGTCTACCCGGACAATACAGTGCTGGTCAGTGAAGAGCTGACCCCTGCGATGCTGGGCGAGGTGCCCAGGGGGCAATTGGTCGGCCTGGTGTCGGTGCGTGGCTCGGGAAATTCCCACGTGGCCATCCTGGCGCGCGCCATGGGTGTCCCAACCGTCATGGGCATGGTGGATATTCCCGTCAACCAGCTTGACGGCAAGGAATTGATTGTTGACGGTTTTGAAGGGCAGCTGTTTGCCTCACCGACCGCCGACCTGAGAACCTTTTATCAGGAAATCTACGACGAGGAAGCTGCGCTGTTTCGCGGCCTTGAAGCGCTGCGCGACAAGCCGTGCGAAACCACCGATGGCCATCGCGTGTCATTGCTGGTCAACACTGGTTTGATGACAGACGTGGTGCGGTCTCTAAGCCACGGTGCCGAGGGCATTGGTCTGTACCGGACCGAAGTCCCGTTTATGATCAAAGAGCGCTTTCCCTCCGAGCAGGAACAGCGCCAATACTACCGCGAGCAGTTGGAAGCCTTCGCTCCGAGCCCGGTTACCATGCGGACGCTGGATATTGGTGGCGACAAGGCCCTGAGCTATTTTCCTATCCAGGAGGAAAATCCTTTCCTGGGCTGGCGCGGCATACGCGTAACACTGGATCATCCGGAAATTTTTCTGGTTCAGGTCCGCGCTATGTTGAAGGCCAGTGAGGGCTTGAACAATTTGCAGATCATGCTGCCCATGATCAGTAACATTTCTGAAGTTGAAGAGTCCTTGCACCTGATTTACCGCGTCTATCATGAGGTTCGCGAGGAAGGTTATGACATTCACATGCCCAAAGTGGGCGTGATGGTTGAGATTCCTGCCGCCGTGTATCAGGTTCGGGAGCTGGCTGAACGGGTCGACTTCCTGTCGGTGGGCTCTAATGACCTGACGCAGTACTTGCTGGCGGTTGATCGCAATAATCCAAGGGTGGCCCAGCTGTATCACTCGTATCATCCAGCGGTGTTGCAGGCGTTGGTGCGTATTGCTCACGATGCCCATTCTGTAGGCAAGCCGGTAAGCATTTGTGGCGAGCTGGCGGGTGACCCGGGTGGAGCGGTTCTGCTGATGGCAATGGGGTACGATGCCCTCTCCATGAACGCAGCCAGCTTGCCGAAAGTGAAATCCGTTATTCGCAGTATTGCCTTGGATTGGGCGGGTCAGCTATTGGAAGATGTTCTGCTGCTGGACTCCCCGCACGTTATCAAAAGTTGCGTCGATCTGGCGCTCAGGAACGCCGGGTTCGGGCGATATCTCAGGCCCGGTAAGGCCTCGGCGGATCTGCTAAGCCAAAATTCCTGATCGCAAAGCTCTAAATAAAGAGACTTTGTGTTACCACGCGACAACGCGAATAGGCTGTGAACTCTAATGAGGCCTGTTAACGTATACCGTACTGTTCATAACTGAATAAGAATGTGCCCATGAATGCAACGCACTCGGACCTAAAAACGAAACCGCGCATTGGCCTGGCCCTTGGGGGTGGTGGGCCGCTGGGTGGAATCTATGAAATCGGGGCGATGCGGGCACTGGATGAGGCATTGGACGGCATCGATTTTAATGAAATTGATGTCTACGTCGGGGTGAATGCGGGGTCGTTTGTGGCCGCAAACCTGGCCAACCAGATGACTACCGCGCAGTTGTGCCGGATTTTTGTCCGCAATGAGGCAGAGGTTCACCCCTTTCATCCTGAGGTTTTTTATCGGCCCGCCTTACGCGAAATGGGCAGTCGACTGTTGGCAGTACCAGGACTGATGGCCAGTGCTATTGGTCGATTCGTCAACAACCCCTATGACCAAAGCTTGCTGGAGGCGCTGACCATTCTTGCCCAGGCAGCACCCGCAGGTTTCTTCGACAACGAAGGTCTGCACGATTATCTTCATCGCGCGTTCAGCATGTTGGGTCGAACCAACGATTTCCGCCAACTTAAGCGCAGCTTGTATATCGTTGCCGCGGATGTGGAGAGCACCGAAGCCGTTTGTTTTGGCGCCCCCGGCTTTGACCACGTCCCGATATCGAAAGCGATTCAGGCCAGCACGGCGTCACCGGGGCTCTATGTGCCGGTCAATATCGACGGCCGCTATTACGTGGACGGTACCTTGCGCAAAGGACTGCACGCTTCAGTCGCGTTTGAGGACGGTGCCGACCTGGTGTTTGCGGTTAATCCCCAAGTCCCGATAGACGCCAGTGCCGCGGTGCGCTCCGGCTCTATGGAGCCGGGCGCTCTGACCCGTTCCGGAATGCCTAACCTGCTGTCACAAATGTACCGCACCATGGTTTATTCCCGGATGCAGTCCGGGATTGCGCAGTACACGCGAGACTATCCTGACAAAGACATACTGTTGTTTGAGCCCACGCGAGACGACGCCAAGCTGTTTTTCTCCAACGTTTTCAGCTTTCAATCGCGACGTATGGTGTGTGAACACGCCTATCAGATGACTCGGCGGGACTTGTTGAGTCGTGCGGATGAGCTTGAGCCAAGGCTTGCCAAGTATGGCATTCGTTTGCGTCGCGATCGGCTTGAAGACGAACAACGCACCATCAGCACCAGTCTCTACGGGGAAATGTTGCCGCTGTATGTTGCCAAAGGCCGTAAAAAACTGGCCCAAAAAAACGGGCTGAGCGCCCGCTTCGATAATGTGACCGATCTCATTCAAAAAGCGCTTTAGAGCTGAGTGGAGAGTAGCGTTGTGGGGGTTAAGTTAATCGACTCCCCAATTCAGTCCCTTGAACCACCCTCCGTTTCAAGACGTTGCAGGTAGGCCTGCCAGTAGGCGGTCTGCGCATCTCCGAGCTGGCGTAAGTATTCCCAGCTGAACAGCCCGGAGTCGTGGCCGTCACTGAAACTCAACTTGAGCGCATAATTGCCCACAATATCGGCACCCGTTATCAAGACGCCTTTCTTGCCCGTTTGCAAAATGCCCGGGCCCGCTCCGTGTCCGCGAACTTCGGCAGACGGAGAGTAGACTCTAAGCAATTCGAAGGGCAGTTCATGCAGAACCCCATCAGGGTATTCGAGCCGCAGCAATCGGCTCTGTTTACGTACCCTGATGTCGGTGGGGCGCAGTCCTTCCGTCATCCTGAATTGCCCTTATGTTAGAGAATATAGCGGCTTAGATCTTCATCTTCCGCCAGGTCACCGAGTTTTTCGTCAACATACTCAGCCGTCACTTCGAACTTTTCTGTCACCTTATCGCCGGCATCAAACGACAGGCTTTCAAGCAAACGCTCGAGCACCGTATGCAATCGACGTGCGCCAATATTCTCGGTGGTCTCGTTCACTTTGTACGCCACCTCGGCGATTCGTTCGATCGCCGCGTCATTGAACGTGAGTGTCAGGCCTTCGGCGGCCATCAATGCTTCGTACTGCTGCACCAGTGAGGCGTCCGGCTCGGTCAGAATTCGTTTAAAGTCATCCGGCGTCAGGGCTTGCAGTTCGACGCGAATCGGGAGCCGACCCTGGAGTTCTGGAATCAAATCTGACGGTTTTGTCAGGTGAAAGGCCCCAGATGCAATGAACAGGATGTGATCGGTTCGAATCATACCGAACTTGGTGCTGACGGTACTGCCTTCAATCAGTGGCAACAAGTCTCTCTGAACGCCTTCCCGGGACACATCGGAGGAATTGTTCTCAGAGCGCTTGGCCACTTTGTCAATCTCATCAATGAAGACGATGCCATTTTGCTCCACCGCCTGAATGGCCTCTTGCTTGATTTCATCTTCATTGACCAGTTTGGCGGCCTCTTCTTCGCGAACCCGCTTTAGGGCGTCCGAGACTTTCATCTTGCGGGTCTTGCGACGCTCGGAAGACATGTTGGAGAACATGCTCTGAAGCTGGTTGGTCATCTCCTCCATGCCGGGAGGGGCCATGATCTCAACACCCGCGCTGGGGTTTTTAAGATCCACTTCAATTTCCTTGTCGTCCAAATCCCCTTCGCGCAATTTCTTGCGGAACAGTTGGCGAGTGGTGGAGTCTTCGGCGGGCTTACTGTTCTCTTCAAAATTCCTCGGCGGTGGCAGCAGGGCGTCAAGAATGCGATCTTCCGCGGCGTCCATCGCCCGATATTCGTGGCGCTTCATCGCCTTTTCGCGCAGCAGCTTGACGGCCATGTCAGCGAGGTCACGGATGATGGATTCGACATCGCGGCCCACATAGCCAACCTCGGTAAATTTCGTCGCCTCGACTTTCAGGAAGGGCGCGTCAGCGAGTTTCGCGAGTCGGCGGGCGATTTCCGTCTTACCAACACCGGTCGGCCCGATCATCAGGATGTTTTTTGGAGTGATTTCTTCGCGCAGGTCGCTGTCCAGTTGCATGCGACGCCACCGGTTGCGCAAAGCAATGGCGACGGCGCGCTTGGCCTGGTCTTGACCGACAATGTGCTTGTTAAGTTCGTGGACAATTTCACGGGGAGTCATTGCAGACATGGTGGCTCCGAATCATTCGTTGGCAGACAGCACTTCAAGAGTACGGTTGTGGTTTGTGTAGATACAGATGTCGGCCGCAATATCGAGACCCCTCTCGACAATGTCTTTGGCGCTCAGTTCGGTGTTCTCCAGCAGTGCGCGGGAGGCTGCCTGCGCAAATGGACCACCGGAACCGATGGCAATCAGACCCTGTTCGGGCTCAATCACATCGCCATTACCGGTGATGATCAGCGACGCTGTTTTATCGGCCACGGCAAGAAGCGCCTCCAGACGTCGCAGGGCGCGATCCGTTCGCCAGTCTTTGGCCAGCTCCACCGCAGCGCGCGTCAGGTTGCCCTGGTGTTTTTCAAGCTGTGCCTCGAAACGTTCAAAAAGTGTAAAAGCATCAGCGGTGCCGCCGGCAAAACCCGCAAGTACCTGATTGTTGTAAAGTCGGCGCACCTTGCGCGCATTGCCTTTCATTACAGTATTGCCCAGGGATACCTGGCCATCACCGCCCATGGCAACACTGTCGCCGCGTCGTACCGAGAGGATGGTTGTCATGTCAGCTCCAATTGCCGGCGAATAGATTATTCAACCGATATGGCGGCTGTGGCGTGTTTTTCAAGGTGGGGGAGGGTAATTGGCCTCGGTCAGTCTCAGCAGTGTCATTCAGGGCCAGCCGCAGTGGCTAGCCCTGATCCTTTGGGATTTTCCGAACCAGCGGCTGGATGCTGATCGAAACCAGCTTATCGATCGCTGCATTCATCTGGCTGCGGGAGATGAACGGGCCTACGTTGACGCGGAACCAGATGGAGCCATTGTCCAGATCGATGCGATCGACCCGGGCACGCAGGCCCTGAAAGGCGATTTCTGCACGTTGCCGTTCAGCGTCTTTCTCACTTCGAAACGAGCCTGTCTGGACCAGATAAGTAAACGATTGTTTCGCCGGACCCGGATCATAGGCCTCAACTTTTGGCGGAATTACCTCGGAGTCAGGCAGCATGTCGTAGAATCTGAACCCGGTCTCTTCTTTAGGTTTCTGGGTTTCGGTTGCTTTTGTGTTCAGTGGTTGCTGCTCAGGCTGCCCATCGTGTGCTGCAG
Source organism: Marinobacter caseinilyticus (assembly GCF_011074955.1). GTDB lineage: Bacteria > Pseudomonadota > Gammaproteobacteria > Pseudomonadales > Oleiphilaceae > Marinobacter > Marinobacter caseinilyticus. Next base: position 89,746 of record NZ_WUQJ01000019.1, read on the forward strand.
GCAGTTTGTGCGGCGGCACCGAATTCAGGTAGGCAATAAACCCGATGAACCCGCCGACGGCGGCTAAAGACAGAATCCAACGCACGGATAAGCCTCCTGACTGTCGATGTTTCGCCGCCGGTGTTTTGGCGGCCGGCTTGGAATTACGCCTGGGCCTGTTACGACTCGCATGTTTGGATTGGACGCCTTTGGCGCCACCACCGGAAGGTCGGTTTTTTTTGGCGTAGTCGTGTGGCATGGGAGGACGTTACCTTGTATTCCACTCAGATTTCACATTTCTTTGGGGGCGCTGACCCCCAGCAGATCAAGGCCATTGGCCAGTACCTGGCGGACGGCCAGGTATAGGCTGATTCGCGCATCCCGCAGTGCGGTGTCATCGATCAGTACTTTGTGGGCGTTGTAGTAAGTGTGAAAATGTCCCGCCAGCTCTCGCAAATAATGAGTCAGATGATGGGGCTCTCTCAGGTTGGCCGCGTTGCGAATCAATTCCGGATACTGGGCCAACTGGTTGGCAAGGTCTTTTTCTTCGTCCAGAGTCAGCAGAGACAGATCACCCACACACTCTTGAAAACCACGCTCTATACCGCTCTCTGATAGCTTGCGGAGCACGCTGCAAATGCGGGCGTGGGCATATTGGATGTAATACACTGGATTTTCATTGGTTTGCGAACGCGCCAAATCAATATCAAATGTCAGCTGTGAGTCCACACGCCGGGCAGCCAGGAAAAATCTCGTTGCGTCACAGCCGACTTCGTCGATCAGATCCCGCAGTGTAACGTAGCTTCCCGCCCGTTTGGATAATTTCACTTCTTCGCCCGACCGGGTGACCATTACCATTTGATGCAGGACGTAGTCCGGCCAGCCTTTCGGGATGCCCTCGTTGAGCGCCTGCAGCCCGGCCCGAACTCTGGTGACGGTGGAATGATGGTCGGCACCCTGTTCATTGATCACGGTGTTAAAACCCCGTTCCCACTTGTTCTGGTGGTAAGCGACATCTGGTAGAAAGTAGGTGTAGCCACCGTCTGTTTTGCGCATTACCCGGTCTTTATCGTCACCAAACGCGGTGGTTTTGAGCCACAGCGCGCCGTCCTGTTCATAGGTGTAGCCATTGGCAATAAGGCGGTTGACCGTTTCCTCGACCTTGCCGCTGTCGTAAAGCGAGGATTCAAGGAAGTACACGTCAAATTCGACACCGAAAGCCTTCAGGTCCAGATCCTGTTCGCGGCGAAGGTAGGCAACGGCAAACGCCTGCAAGGCGTCCAGGTCGTCGGCATCGCCTACGGCCGTTACTTCGCGGTCATCAGCCGTAACGGTCTCCTTGGCCAGATAGGCTTGAGCGACATCATCAATGTAGTCACCCCGATAGCCATCTTTGGGCCACTTTTCATCATTGGGTGTCAGGCCCTTTGCCCTGGCCTGAACCGACAACGCCAGATTTTTTATCTGCACCCCCGCGTCGTTGTAATAAAACTCCCGTGTCACGTTGTACCCATTCGCTTCCAGCAGGCGGCTCAGGCAATCGCCTATCGCTGCGCCGCGGCCGTGTCCGACGTGCAGCGGCCCGGTCGGGTTGGCCGAGACAAACTCGATTTGGACGGAGGCGCCGTTACCGAAATTGTTGCGGCCATACTGTTCCGCGCGCGCCAGAATGTCGTTCACAACTTCAAAGCTGCTGGCGGTGCTCATGAAAAAATTAATGAACCCGGGCCCTGCAATTTCAATTTTATCCACGGCGCCAGACGCGGGCAGACGCGAAATCAGAGTTTCAGCCAACTGCCGTGGCGCGCAACCGGCCGCCTTTGCCGCAATTAAGGCGATGTTGCTCGCATAGTCGCCGTGAGCTTTGTCTTTGGTATTGCCAACATTGGGGGTAAACGACTGGTTCGTCGGCAAGATGCCTTCGGACTGCAGGGTTGCCAGTGCAGATTCAAGCAGTTGGGTAACGGTGTCTTTCATGCTGTCGGATGACTCAGTTCATCGGGTATTGGGGGAGATTGATGTCGTGTTGACGCTTAAAGGCGGCATTATCCCGGAAACAAGGCCGGCAAGCAAAAGCACCGTAGCAAGTCGGGTGAGGCCGGCTACAGGGGGCAGCTCCGGCGCAGTCAATGATTCCGGGCGCGAGTGGGTCATAGGACGGAGGCCCTGGTCTGCTTTGATCCGGTTGAGACGGGCGGCGATTTGCGGTTGGACGTTGGCGAGGATGCGATGTTAGCCAGTCTCCAGTGGATCAACATCGACATGCCAGCGCAGTTGGTTGCTGGTCTTTTGTGACTCAAGGGCCTGGCAGAGACTGGACAATGCCCGGTTCAGGCGGGACTTGCTGTCGCAGAGGATGGTGAGTTGAGCCCTGTGCCGGTCTGCTCGGCGGGCTATGACCGCGGGAAGTGGGCCCCAGACGTCCAGAGGCTGGGCTTTCAGAAGTTCTTTGGCGCGATCGAGGAAGTCGATGCTGGCTTCCATCGTGCTGCTGTCAGCTCTGAGAATGGCCATCGCCCGGAATGGCGGGAAACCACCGGTGGCACGTTCCTCCACCATGTGGTCCGCCAGGGGAAGATAGTGTCCGTCGGCCAGTTGGCGCAGCATCGGGTGGTCGCTGTGGCAGGTTTGCACTATGACCTGGCCTGCCAGTTCACCCCGACCCGCCCGGCCACTGACCTGCAAGAGAGTCTGAATGAGCTGCTCGGGTGCGCGAAAGTCGACACTGAATAATCCGCCGTCGGCATTCACCACGATCACCAGAGTGACGTTCGGAAAGTCATGACCTTTGGCCAGCATTTGAGTACCCACCAGTACACAGGGTTGTCCCGTATTGACGGTTTTCAGGATGGATTGAATGCTGCCTTTTCGCTGGGTGCTGTCTCGGTCTACCCGAATCACCGGAGTATCCGGAAACTGCTGAGTCAGGATATCTTCCGTACGCTCGGTACCCTGTCCGACCGGCTTGAAGGCGTGGCTCTGGCATTGGGGGCACTGTTCGGTAGCCGCCATTTGGAACTCGCAGTGATGACATCGCATGGCGCGATCCTTGCGATGGTAGGTCAGCCGAGTGTCGCAGCGAGGGCATTCGACCATGTGGCCGCAGTCAAAGCACATCATGACCGGCGCGAAACCGCGGCGGTTGACGAACACCAGTGCTTGTTGGCCGGACTCAAGGCAATCTCGGACAGCCTTGAGCGCGGGCGCCGCAAGCCCGCCCTCAAGCGGGCGGCTGCGTATATCCAGCAGCTTGATTGTCGGAGGTTGGGCGTTGCCCGCGCGCTCCTCCAGTTTGATCAGGCGATATTTGCCCGAACGAGCGTTGTGTAGGGACTCCAGTGACGGTGTGGCAGAGCCCAGAATGATTGGACACTGGTTGAGGCGGGCTCGATACACCGCCAGATCCCGTCCCGAATAACGGAACCCTTCCCCTTGCTTGTAAGAGCTGTCGTGCTCTTCGTCAACAATGATCGTGCCCAGATGAGTAAATGGCAGCAATGCAGCCGACCGGGTGCCAATCACCGTGACGGGTTCGCCCTCGCGAATTCTGAGCCAGGTATCCAGGCGTTCACTGTCATTGAGTGACGAGTGCCATACCACAATATCAGAGCCGGAATACCGCCGAAAACGACTGACGGTTTGAGGTGTCAGATTGATTTCAGGCACCAGTACCAGCGCCTGCTGGTGATGCGGGAGATATTTTTGGAGGTAGTGAAGGTAGATTTCGGTTTTACCGCTGCCGGTAATTCCGTAGAGCAGAGAGGCGCTGAATCCGAGTTCCGGCGAGGGGAGCTGATCAAACGCTTCCGTTTGCGCACCGGACAAGGTAGGTAATGCAAACGGTGCCTCGGATGGTTGTGGCGGCATCGCCTGGTCGGTCGCAGATACCAGCCCTTTATTGGCCAGGGAGGTCAACTGGGCGCGGGTGAATCCGGCTTGTGTGATGGCCGACGTTTCCCTCGGGGTAGTTTGGGTGGATAGCCAATCGATTAGCGCCTTCAGCCGGACCGCGTTGGCGGGCAGGTTGGCGAGGGTGTTCTCGATCAGTTGCCAATGGGTTTTTGTCGCCCGCTCAGCCGGTCGTCCTTTGCGCAGGGGCGGCGGCATGGCCATGAACAGGCATTCGCCGAGAGGGTGCTGGTAATAGTTGGCCGCCCATGTCAGAAGCGACAGGGTTTCAGGCGGTAGCGCAGGCCAATGCTCGTAGGCAGATTGCACTGTCTTCAGAGTGATGCCCGGCGGCGGATGCGCGTCGACTTCGGCGACCACCCCTGTTGCGATCTGTCGCCCGAACGGAATGCGGACTCTTTGCCCGGCAGTCAGGGACAGACTTTCCGGTGTCTGGTAATCAAAGAGTTTACGGACAGGGCGGGCCAACGCAATTCGGACTGATCGAGTCAAGTGAGCTCCGGCCTTGTGATGTTCGGTTTCTACTTCGGTAAATGCGGATGTTCCGTAAACATCAGTGCTTGCGGAAACGGCACGTTGTCAGTAAGATTCGCGGTCTAATTGTGACGGGGCATGATTGTGCCCTGTCTTCCCGATTGTTTCAAACGATGCGGTGCCTGACATCCTCAGTGTTAATGTTCTGGGTTGATGATCGGGTAGCGGCATGACCGATAGAGGTTCGCCATGCAAGAAGGTATTCACCCTAAGTACGCAGAAATTACTGCCACCTGTAGCTGCGGCAATGTCATCAATACGCGTTCAACCATTGGCCGCGATTTGCAGCTGGATGTTTGTTCACAGTGTCATCCTTTCTACACTGGCAAGCAGAAGGTCATGGACACCGGCGGTCGTATCGATCGGTTCCAGAAGCGCTTTGGTGGCCGGATCGCAGCCAAAAAAGACTGATCCGAACACGTCAGCAAAAAGGCGCCCTTCAGGGCGCTTTTTTTATGTTTGGAATTTAACATCTTTGACGGTTTTGCTGGTCATAGAATGCTCAGCAACCCTTGTTTGCGCCCCGCCTTCGCGCCATAATGTCGCGCTCTCGCTAACCTTAGGGTTGGCGGGTTACGAGAGAACAGCGTCGGCAAATACATAAAAGCCCATGGTTAGGGTCGCGAAAGCGCCGACCTAAAGGTAGTGATGGCCGACAACAACGTATCTCCGTCCCTTTTAACGTGACAAACGGAACAGTGGCAATGTCTCAAGATCTGAAAGCAGCAGCCCTTGAATATCACGCCAAGCCGCGGCCTGGTAAGCTGAGTGTTGAAATCACCAAGCCTACCCAAACGTCTCGCGACCTTTCTTTGGCATACAGTCCTGGGGTTGCAGAGCCGGTCCGCGAGATCGCGAAAGACCCCGAGAACGCATACAAATACACGGGTAAGGGTAACCTTGTCGCCGTTATCTCTGATGGCACGGCGATTCTGGGACTCGGAAACCTGGGGCCGCTGGCCAGCAAGCCGGTGATGGAAGGCAAGGGCGTGCTATTTAAACGCTTTGCTGGCATTGATGTGTTTGATATCGAAGTTAACTCCGAAAGCCCGCAGGCATTCATCGAAACGGTAGAGCGCATAGCGGACACTTTTGGCGGCATTAATCTGGAAGATATCAAGGCGCCAGAGTGCTTCGAAATTGAACGTGCACTGATCGAAAAGTGTAGCGTTCCCGTGTTTCATGATGATCAGCACGGCACTGCAATCGTGACGGCTGCGGGCATGCTCAATGCTCTGGAGTTGCAGGGAAAAACTCCGGAATCAGCAAAGGTTGTATGCCTGGGCGCTGGTGCGGCAGCCATTGCTTGTATGAAGCTGCTGGTTAGTTGCGGCATCAAGTCTGAGAACATTTACATGCTGGATCGCAAGGGTGTCATCCACTCGGGTCGAGATGATCTCAACCAGTATAAGGCCATGTTCGCCAATGAAACGGACAAGCGCACCCTGGAAGATGCAATTGATGGTGCGGACGTATTCTTGGGGCTTTCCGGCCCTGACCTGTTCCCGGTTGAGTGCCTGAAAAAGATGGCGCCAAAGCCCATCGTGTTTGCGTGCTCCAACCCTGACCCGGAAATTAGTCCGGAGCTCGCATTGGCCGCGAGAGACGACCTGATTATGGCAACTGGTCGCTCGGATTACCCGAACCAGGTCAACAACGTTCTTGGTTTTCCTTTCATCTTCCGTGGCGCTCTTGATGTTCGGGCTACTGCGATCAATGAAGAGATGAAAGTGGCTGCGGTGAACGCGATCCGTGAACTGGCCAAGATGCCGGTGCCTCAAGAGATTTGCGAAGCTTACGGTGTCGAGAGCTTTGAGTTCGGTCACGAATACATCATTCCGAAGCCGATGGACGTTCGGTTGCTGAATGTTGTGCCCGCGGCAGTTGCACGTGCAGCGGTTGACTCCGGTGTTGCTCGGAACCCGTACCCTGCGCATTACCCGCTGACGTCTATGGACGACATCAAGTAACGCGCGAATTGCGAACAAAAAAACCGGCGAAATACGCCGGTTTTTTTGTACCTGTTAATGCCAGGCTGACGTAGATGCTGGCCACCGGTAACCCGCTGGTTAGAAAATATCCTGTGGCAAGCTGCCGTCGTCACCATCCGTGTCAGCGCTTCCGTTGTCACTGATGTCCAGCGGTGCCGGCGCGTCTTCTTCCCGGAATAGTTCGAACACGGCGTCGGATTGCCCGGGTCTGGCTCGCTGCCCGGTCTCCGGGTCGATCCTGATGCTGACGATGCCATTCGGTTGCGGCATAAAGGATCTGGATTTGCCTTTCATGGCAACGGTCATGTAATCCAACCAAACCGGTAAGGCTGCCTTGGCGCCATATTCGCCACGTCCCAGCGGGGTAGGTTGGTCAAAGCCGACCCATGCGGTCGCGGCAGTGTCGTAATTGAAGCCTGAAAACCAGGTGTCCCGTTGTTCGTTCGTGGTGCCAGTCTTGCCGCCAATGTCATCTCTGCCCAGCGCTAGCGCTCTGCGGCCTGTGCCTCGTGTGATCACGTCCCGCAGCATGGAGTGCAGAATGTATACGGCACGCTCATCCGCCAATCGCCGGGCTACCCTTGTCGTAGGCGCGTCGGTCGACGCCTGGGATGTCTCTTGCTCCAGGGTATCGCACTTGTCGTCACAGAGGACGACCGTGGGTGCTTCGTAAAGGGTGTTGTTCTGGCTGTCCTGTATCGACTGTATAAGGTAAGGGGTTACATCGTAGCCACCGTTGGCAATAACCGCGAACCCCCGGGCGACGTCCATAGGCGTCAGGTTGCCGCTGCCAAGGGCCAGTGAAAGGTCACGGGGCATTCCGGCTGTGCTGACTTTCAGCTGATCTAAGTAGTCAATGGTGTTGTTGATGCCTACGTCGCGCAGCAGTCGAATGGATACCAGGTTGCGTGATCGATACAGTGCTTCGCGAAGCCGGGTTGGGCCGTAAAACTGACCTGAGGAATTCTGCGGTCGCCATGTGGTTTCAAGATCCAGGTCGTCAAACACAATGGGCGCATCGTTGAATATCGTTGCCGGTGTCATGCCTTTTTCCAACGCGGCGAGGTAGAGGAAGGGCTTGAAATTGGAGCCGGGCTGCCGCCGCGCCTGAGTAGCGCGATTGTATTTTGTTTGGCTGAAGCTGTAGCCACCGGTGAGTGCTTTGATGCCCCCAGTCTTGGCGTTCAGCGATATCAGGGCGCCCTGGATGTTGGGAGCCTGTGATAATGTGACGCTCGTAGTAGCTGTTTCTGAATCGCCAGAGTCTTCTGGGCGCTCACTGATTCCGGATGTCCCGGAAGAGGCGCTGGGCTGCTCGCGTTGAACGTAAACGACATCCCCGCGCGTAACCACGTCGGCGGGCGTCTTGGGTTCGGGTCCCAGTAAGTCCTCCGTCTTGTGGCGACGGGCCCAGGCCATCGTTTCAAATGGCATGACCAGTTTCCCCAGATGTCGAGAAAACAGCGTCGCCTTGTCCTCGCTCAAAGCGGTTACCACCGCAGGGTACAGCGACTCCAGGCGCTGGTAGTTCGAGAGTGCTTGGCTGAGATCGCCGGACTCAAGCGCCTTGTCCTCGATTCGGCCAATCGGTCCACGAAACCCATGCCGTTGGTCATACGCTTCCAGGCCGGCACGCAGTGCGTCAGTGGCGGCTTGCTGATCTCGGCTATCCACCGTTAGCGTTACTCGATAGCCATCGGTATAGGCGGCATCGCCATACCTTGAAACGATTTCTGACCGCGCCATTTCCGCCACATAATCGGCATCCACCTCTGTCGAGGCGCCATGGTAAGTCGCCGTGACGGGCGCGTTGCTGGCAAGTTGGAAGGCGTCCGGAGTTATATAGCCGAGGTCTCGCATACGGCCAAGAATCCAGTTCCTGCGAACGAGCGCGCGCTCAGGGTTGGCAATAGGGTTGTAGGCAGATGGTGCTTTCGGGAGCGTGGCGAGCATGGCCATTTGCGCCAGGCTGAGTTCGTTAACGCTTTTGTCATAGTAGACTTCTGCTGCCGACTCTATGCCGTAAGCTCGATTACCGAGGTAAATCTTGTTGAGGTACAGCTCCAGAATCTGGTCTTTTGGAAGTTCACGCTCTATCTGAAGTGCCAGAAGTATCTCGTTGAACTTGCGAATGAAGGTGCGATCACGTGACAAAAAGTAATTTTTTGCAACCTGCATTGTGATCGTACTGCCTCCCGATTGGATTTCGCCGGTAGTGACCAGTTCGATTGCAGCCCGCAGTAGGCCTTTAAAGTCGACGCCAATGTGTTCGTAAAAACGGCTGTCTTCTGCGGCTAGAAAGGCATGTAACTGAATTGTAGGGATCTGTTCTATTGTGACCGGTGCCCTTCTCTTTTCACCGAATTCTGCTATTAATCTGTTGTCCGCGCTGAAGACCCTGAGAGGGGTCTGTAGCCGGATGTCCATCAGTTGATCGACAGAAGGAAGTCCTGGTCTCAAGTAAAGGTAGAAACTGGAAACCATGATTATGGCTAAGCTTGTACCCGTGAGAAAAAACCAGGCAAGAATGCGAGATGTTCGGAAGATTCGGGACATTTTTTTCTGACAACTGTTGGATATAGGTCTATCATTTGAGAAATTGCTTTAGGAACGACGGGCTTGCTTCGTCACTACAACGCCTCTCCAAGTATTGATCAGGCATTGTAGACGTAAAGTAGAAAAAATTCTCTTAAATAAAAATCACATAACCGGGTGCATGTAACCAGGTATAGGGTGACCGCGTGTTCGGATTGTTCGGTAAGAAATCCAATGCAGTACTGGGTGTGGATGTCAGCTCCAGCTCGGTAAAACTGTTAGAGCTCTCAAAGCAGGGCAATCGATACAGGGTTGAAAGCTATGCGGTTGAACCGCTGCCAGCCAATGCTGTTGTCGAAAAAAACATCACGGATGTAGAAGCCGTTGGTGAAGCCCTCAAACGCGTATCGAGTAAGTCGCGCACAGGCGTCAAACAGACGGCTGTCGCGGTGTCCGGTTCGGCGGTAATTACGAAGCTGATTCAGATGAACTCGGGACTTAACGAGTTTGAGATGGAAGACCAGATCGCCCTCGAAGCGGACCAATACATCCCCTACCCCTTGGACGAAGTCGCTATCGACTTCGAGGTGCAAGGGCCGTCCGAATCCAATCCAGACCAGGTTGATGTTCTTTTGGCTGCATGCCGAAAGGAGAACGTGGACATCCGTGAGGATGCGCTCGGCATTGCCGCGTTAACCGCAAAAATTGTGGATGTAGAGGCTTATGCTCTGGAGCGGGCTTACTCGTTGATAGAGTCGCAGCTCGAGTCTCAGGGTGAAGAGCTGGTTGTCGCAATTGTCGATATAGGCGCGACGATGACCACCTTGAGTGTTTTGGCGGAAGGGAAAACAGTCTACACCCGTGAACAGATATTCGGAGGCAAACAGCTGACCGAAGAAATTCAGCGGCGATACGGCTTGTCCCTGGAGGAAGCCGGATTGGCCAAGAAACAGGGTGGTTTGCCGGACGATTACGAATCTGAGGTTTTGGTGCCGTTCAGGGAGGCCGTGGTTCAGCAAGTTGCACGCGCACTCCAGTTCTTTTTCGGGGCCAGCCAGTACAACGCGGTTGACTATGTGATTTTAGCTGGCGGCACAGCGTCGATTCAGGGGTTAACTGAGATGGTCGAAAATAAGACCGGAACCTCGACCCTGGTAGCCAACCCTTTTTCCGAAATGGCCGTTGGTTCGCGGGTCAACGCATCGGCTTTGGCTAACGACGCACCATCTCTGATGATTGCCTGCGGGTTGGCAATGAGGAGCTTCGACTAATGGCAAAAATTAACCTTCGGCCCTGGCGTGAAGAACTCAGAGCTGAGAAGCAACAGCAGTTTGTCGTTATGTTGCTGGGGGCGGCTATTGTCGCTGCGGGTATGGCGTTTCTCTGGAAGTCCGACCTGGACAGTAAAATCGCATACCAGGAGTCTCGCAACGCTTACATTCAGACGGCGACCAAGCAGTTGGAAAGCCAGATAAAAGAGATAGAAGACCTGAAGCGCAAACGGGATGAACTGTTGGCGCGGATGCGCGTTATTCAGGATCTGCAGGGCAAACGCCCGGTCATTGTGCGTGTTTTCGATGAGCTGGTTCGGACGCTTCCGGAAGGCCTGTATTACACGGATCTCAAGCGGGCTAACGACAAGGTCAGCATCGTAGGTATGGCGGAGTCAAACAGTCGAATATCTGCACTGATGCGGCAGTTTGAAACCTCGGATTGGTTTAAGGAACCTGACCTTTTCGATGTGGCTTCCGTCGATGACGCGCGAGCAGGTTACAGCAAGTTCACTCTATCGGTGAGTCAGCAGACGCCCGAGCTGAAAGCGGAGGATAAGTGATGAGCTTCGCGGACTCGATGAAAGGATTGAAGGAATTCGATATCAACGACCTTGACGTAAACAACGCGGGGATTTGGCCTGCGCCTGTCAAAGCGATCGTTGTATTGATCATTGTCGGTTTGATTATAGGTGGCGGGTACTATTTCTTCGTGAAGGACCAGTACGTCAAACTTGCTGGTGTGGAAAAGAAGGAGACGGAACTCCGCCAGGAATACGAAAAGAAAGCCTACAAGGTCGCCAACCTCGAAGTGTTCAGGGCTCAGATGCTTGAAATGGAGGAGACTTTTGGTGCGTTGGTAAAACAGTTGCCCAGTGACACCGAGGTGCCAGGCTTACTCGAAGATATTACCAATACGGCGGTGGGCAGTGGGCTTGAGCTCCAAGAGATAAAGTTGCAGCCAGAACAGCGCCGGGACTTTTATGTGGAGCTCCCCATCAGCATAAAGGTAATCGGGTCGTACCACGAGCTCGCTTCATTTGTGAGCAGTGTTGCCAGCTTACCTCGCATCGTCACTTTGCACGATTTCACGATTAAACCAACAAGCGGTGGAGATAGGCTGGATATGCAAGTTCTGGCACGTACGTATCGCTACCGGGCTGGAGAATGAGCATGGCACGACAGCATGCCGGTAAGGCTTGGTTAAGTATTTGTATGGTATCGCTTTTGTCCGCCTGTTCCCAAGGTAACGGCTTCTCGGATATTGATCGGTTTATGCAAGAGACTCGTTCTAAGCCGCGGGGTTTTGTTGAACCTTTGCCCGAGTTTAAGGCGTACGAGGCATTCAGCTACGCCTCCGCTGATCGCCGGGCCCCCTTCGAGCCACCGGTTGACGTTCAGTTAACGATGGTCGATGAGCAACCGCAGAGCGATATTGAGCCAGACCTGGATCGGCCGAGGGAAATTCTGGAAAACTTCGGGTTGGCTGAATTGAAGATGGTTGGCACGCTGAAAGGCGCGAGTGGAAGCCAGTTTGCGCTTATCTCAGATGGTGAAGGTGGTGTCCATAGAGTTCGTGGTGGCAATTATGTCGGGCAAAACTACGGCCGTATTATCGGTGTCAGTGAGTCCCGAATAGAATTGATCGAAATTGTACCCAATGGCCGGGGAGGCTGGGTAGAACGCCCCCGATCCCTTTCACTGGATGAGGGCTGAGGAGCGTGAATATGATAAATGTAAAAAAAATGCACAAACACTTTGGTTTGGGGTCGAGGCTAGCAATGTTCAGAAAACTTACCGCTTGCGTCAGCATGGTTGCTCTTGGAATGGTGTCATGCCTCGCCAGTGCGGTCACGCTCAAGGATGTATCCTTTTCTTCACTGCCGGGAGACAAGACCCAGGTGATCCTGCAGTTTGATGGCCAACCGCCCGAGCCGACCGGCTACACTATTGAGCGCCCCGCCCGTATTGCGGTTGATTTGCGTGATACGCAAAGCGGACTCGACAGCCGTAATATTTCGTTGGGTTCGGGCAATGCCCAAAGCATGACCGTCGTTGAAACAAAAGATCGCACGCGTCTTATCTTCAATCTGGTTGAGCTTGTGCCTTACTCGACGTCGCAGAAAGCGGACTCGCTGGTATTAACCATCGGTGGCGCAACAGCTGACAGTGGGTCGGAAATCGCTGGAAGCGAATCAAGCCAGCCTGCAAGGGCTGGGGGCTCCTCTTCTGGCCAGGGCTTGGCGGGCGTTGATTTCCGGCGTGGCCAGAATGGCGAAGGGCGTGTCGTTTTGTCACTCAGTAGCAGCAAGACGCCGATTGACTTGTCTGAGACCGGCGGCCGGATCCGTTTGGTGCTCGAAGACACGCAAGTTCCGGCAGAACTCCGCAGACGCCTGGATGTAACCGATTTTGCAACACCCGTTACCCGTGTTGACACGTATATGGAAGGCAATAATGCGGTCGTCGAAATCCGACCCGAAGGAAGTTACGACTACATTGCCTACCAAGCGGATAACGTTTTCACGGTCAGTGTTGAGCCGTTGACTGAGGAAGAAGCTGAAAGTAGACGAGAAGACAAATTTCCTTACACCGGCGATAAACTGTCTCTCAACTTTCAAGACATTGAGGTTCGTTCAGTCTTGCAGCTGATCGCTGATTTTACGGGGCTTAATTTGGTTGCGAGCGACACCGTCAGCGGCAGCATTACATTGCGCCTGCAGAACGTGCCTTGGGATCAGGCGTTGGACTTGATTCTGAAGACCAAAGGCCTGGATAAACGCCAAATTGGTAACGTCCTTTTAGTCGCGCCGGCAGACGAAATTGCGGCCCGCGAGAGGCTGGAGCTGGAAACAAGCAAACAAATTTCCGAGCTTGCCCCAGTACGCCTGGACATCGTTCAGGTGAATTACGCCAAGGCGGCTGATATAGTGGCGCTGATCAAAGAAGATGAAGAGCTGATTTCATCGCGGGGCTTTGTGTCATCCGATGACCGGACGAATACGATCAGTGTTCGCGAGACGTCGGATAAGCTCGAGCAAATCCGTAGGCTGGTGAACACTTGGGATGTGCCCGTGCGTCAGGTCCTAATCGAGGCGAGACTGGTTCGCGCTCAGACAGACTTAGCGGAAGAATTGGGTGTTCGCTGGGGCGCAGCCGGCCGTTCCAATATCAACGGTAGCGAGAACAATATCGGGTTCGCAGGCAGTAGCAACGGCGCGCCAATCGGAGGGTCGCCGCTGAGCTTGGGGGGGTTGAACGTTGATCTTGGTGTCACTCGGGCTAACACGTCCTCGGTATCGTTCGGTTATATCGGATCCGACTTTCTTGTGGATCTTGAGTTGTCAGCCTTCGAAAGTGATGGCCAAGCTGAAATTGTGGCCCAGCCTAAAGTTGTAACGGCGGATCGACAAACCGCAAAGATTAAATCGGGCGAAGAGATACCTTATCAGGAAGCATCGTCCAGCGGTGCTACGTCGGTGTCCTTCAAGGAAGCGGCGTTGTCCCTTGAGGTAACGCCTCAGATTACGCCTGATGACAAAATCATTATGGATCTAACCGTTAATCAGGATTCTCGTGGGCAAGAAACCGCTGGTGTTCCAAGTATTAACACCAACGAGGTAACCACTCAGGTGTTGGTTCGAAATGGAGAAACCGTGGTACTCGGTGGTATCTTCCAATCAGAAACATCAACCACGATCACTAAGACGCCATTTTTGGGAGATATTCCATACCTAGGCCGCTTGTTCACACGTAGGGCGTCTGTTGATGAACGAAGCGAACTGCTGATTTTTATCACGCCTAAGATCCTTAAGGGCGACCTGGTTGATTAGTTGAACTGAACAAAGAGCCGCCCCTTGCAGGGCGGCTTTTTTTTGCCTTCAATTTCCCCAAATCTTATGCAACTTAAGTCGCTGTGCTATTCTCACCCGCCCAGAGTGATAAGAGCGGATACCATGTTGTTGCCAAAGCGTGTAGTTCTCGTCGGACCCATGGGTGCAGGCAAAAGTACTATTGGTCGATTGTTGGCCAGAGAGCTTGGGTATCGCTTTGTCGACTCAGACCGACTGATTGAGGAACGCTGTGGCGCCAATATTCCCTGGATCTTTGATGTAGAGGGGGAGGAGGGTTTTCGTCAGCGTGAGGCGGCTATCCTTGCGGAATTGGCGAGCCTGGATGAAGTTGTGCTGGCCACCGGTGGCGGTGCTGTTTTGCGGCAGGAAAACCGTCAAAGCCTGAAATGTGAGGCACTGGTGGTATATCTGAAGACGTCGGTTGATCAGCAAGTCGAAAGAACACGGCGAGATCGAAATCGGCCACTGCTTCAGGGCGATGATCCGGAAGGCGTTCTCAGATCGTTGTTTGCTATTCGGGACCCTATTTACACTGAGCTTGCCGACATTGTAATGTTTACCGACAAAAAAAGTCCCCGCCTGGTTGTGCGTCAATTGGTGAACCGAATTCATCCGAAAACGCCGAGACAAAAACGACAAGTAAGGAAGGAGGGTCACAAGCATGGATAAAACCGTTCGTCAGCTGCGGGTTGAACTGGGGGACCGTAGTTACCCCATTATCATTGGCGCCGGTTTGCTTGATAGTCAGGATCTTACCCCGTATGCGGCAGGGGAGAAGATTATGATTGTGACCAATGAGACCGTTGGGCCGCTTTATCTTGAGCAGGCTTGTCGCTGTTTCCCCGGGAAAACAATCGACACCATGATGTTGCCGGATGGTGAGCAACACAAAAACTGGCAAACCCTGAACCTGATCTTTGATGCCTTATTGGCAAACAAGCACTCCCGGAATACCACACTGGTGGCCTTGGGTGGTGGTGTGGTGGGAGATATGGTCGGCTTTGCCGCCGCGTCCTACCAGCGAGGCGTCCGATTCATTCAGATTCCAACCACGTTATTGTCCCAAGTTGACTCGTCAGTGGGTGGCAAGACCGGCATCAATCACCCGCTGGGTAAAAATATGATTGGCGCCTTTCATCAGCCGCAAGTTGTGTTGATTGATACCGAGACCCTCAAGACCTTACCGGGCAGGGAAATTCCCGCGGGTCTTGCCGAAGTCATAAAATATGGCCTTATCCGGGATTTGCCCTTCCTTGAGTGGCTTGAGGATCATATCCGCAGTCTTACAGATCTGGATTCCGAAGCTCTGGCAGAGGCGATTTATCGTTCTTGCGCCTGTAAAGCGGAAGTTGTGGCCATGGATGAGCGGGAAGGCGGCGTGCGTGCGCTTCTCAATCTGGGCCATACTTTTGGGCATGCAATGGAAACGTTTGCGGGCTATGGTCACTGGCTTCATGGTGAAGCCGTTGGCGCGGGGATGGCAATGGCCGCCAATTTGTCGGCAAGGCTGGGCATGATAACACCAGCTGATCTGGCACGTGTCGAGCGTCTGATTGAGCGTGCTGGTTTGCCCCTGAAAACACCTGAGGGGATGACGCCGGATAAGTTCCTGGATCTGATGGCGGTCGACAAGAAAAACCTGGATGGGACACTTAGGTTAATACTCTTGCAAGCGCCGGGACGGGCAGTGATTAAAGACGATTTCGATCCCGTAGCGCTAGGGGATACCTTGCGAGCTTTTTGTGAGCACAAGTAAATTGAAGGACAAAAAGGGTGACAATGGGTCATGAATCGTTGACTGGCCTGGATGCCGGAGGCCTGTTTCCGCGGTTGCAGGAACGCTATGGCTTAAGGTCGGACCCGCTCGCCATGGACTCTCCTTTTTATCCTGATGCCCAGCGTCAACATGCGCTGGAAACACTCAGGCACCTCTGTGGTTTTGGCGATCTGGCATTACTCCTCACCGGGGCAAAAGGAGCGGGTAAATCCCGTATTCTGGTGGAGTTGGTGCGCAGTGAGTCGGCACGTCTGGAGTTTGTGCGTATTCCCGCAACGAATTTGACCAGTGTGCAGGCGCTTGCGAAAACATTGTTGAGTGCGGCGCACCTCGGTTCGTCTCCGGGAGAGTCTCCCCGCGACGCAGTCTACCGGTTCTTTCGATGGAGCGAGACGGCAACCCGAAAGGGTTCGCGTCTGGTGTTGTTAATCGATGATGCGGATCAGGTCGCCCCTGAGCTGATCCGCCTGATTTTATCCGCACATCGGGCCGCTGACACCACTTGTTGCGCGACCCCTGTATTGAGTGGCTTGGACCAGCTTGTTCACAGTATTGGTGTCATTGGAGGGGCTGGCGATATATCGGGCGTCCATCAGATTCATTTGCGGCCCCTGACTCGTGCGGAAGTGTTTCGATACCTTGAGCCCAGAGTGCACGCTGCTGGTGGCAAGGTTAGTGAATTGCTGTCCGGGCGGTACCTGGATCTTATCCAAGAGTTGAGTCAGGGTAGCCTCGGGCGCTTAAAGCGTGTGACGCCAGCTGTCTGGCTGGATATTACGCCCTCTATGGCTCGCGCCAATCGCAGGGTGCCCTCACTGAGAAGTATTCGCTGGCCTGCGCTCACGGCATTATTGCTTGGCATCTCTTGGTGGCTGGTTTCCTACCAGTACGATACCGTCATAGCGCAGCAGGACGTCAACAGAAGCGAATCCAAAAAACAGCGAACAATTATTTCACTGGGGCCCGAAAATCAGCATCTGGATACCGATTCCAGGGTGGAGAGCGACCACAGGGCGCCCCAGGGGCTGGTTAGGCAGCCGCCCTTGGAGCAGCACGGTGCTGAATCCAATGTTGGCGCGACCGTCTCGACAGACGACGAACCCCGTCCGGCGTCAGGCAGCGACAGGCCTGTCAGTGGAGACGAAACGAACGGGCAGGGCGTGGGAGATGGTGCTGACCTTCTAATATCATCTACCCAAACCCCACAATTAGAGCCAGAGCCAGAGCCAGAGCCAGAGCCAGAGCCAGAGCCAGAGCCAGAGCCAGAGCCAGAGCCAGAGCCGCTGTTTGTGCCTGCTGACCCTGAACGTTTTGTCGAGGTGACACGGGTTCGGGTGAAAAGTGGCAAAACCGCTCAGTACATTGCGGGATTCAATGAAGAGACGGCGCTTAAGTTCCTTCAGCAGCACAAAGGTGTCCCAGGCTTGCGCTACACCCGCAGTGAAAGAAAGGGGCGGGATTGGTTTGTGGTATTCTATGGCGAGTTTGAAAGTTCCGAGGCGGCTCGCGTGGCCCTGAAATCGTTGCCCGCAACGATTCAACAGCAGGATACCTGGATCAGACCACTCAACACCATGTAGCTTGCGCTCCCGCCAGTTGAGCTCGCGCTCAAAGCGAAACCTGGGTGCGGCGGTTAATGAAAAATCCATGCCAACTGCTCATTTGTTTGAGTAGGTACTTCCACGTGTGTAAAATGGCCAGCCCCTATTTTCAGTGTCGAAGGTCGGACTTATTGCTTATTAAATAATATCCCTTTGATTGAAAAAGAATTTCTTTGCGAGAGAACGCTTATGAAGACAGGTTTGTATCACCCCGATGAATTCAGGGATAACTGTGGTTTTGGTCTGATTGCCCATATGAAAGGGCAAACCAGCCACACGTTATTGCAAACTGCCATCGAATCGCTGACGTGCATGACCCACCGCGGTGGCATTGCGGCCGATGGCAAGACCGGAGATGGTTGTGGTCTTCTGATCCAAAAACCGGATGCGTTTTTGAGAAAAGCGGCGAACGCTGCGTGTGGAAAGAAACTGAGCAGCCAGTTTGCCGTCGGGCAGATTTTTCTGAGCCAGGATGATGCCAAGGCTCAGGCTGGCCGGGCAGCCATTGAAAAGCGACTCACGGAGCAGGGGCTCGAAATTGTCGGTTGGCGGGGAGTTCCAACCAATAACGACTGCCTGGGCCCTATGGCACTGGACTGCCTGCCAAAGATCGAGCAGGTATTTGTCGAACCTGGCGGTAAAACCGAACGTCAGTTTGCCATCAGCCTCTTTGTTGGTCGCCGGCATGCGGAAGGCGACATGGCCGACGATTCGGAGTTCTATATCTGCAGCCTGTCACATCAGACCTTGTCCTATAAAGGGCTGATGATGCCGGCCGATTTGACGGCCTTTTACCCGGATTTGGCTGATCCGGATTTTGAAACCGCGATCTGCGTTTTTCATCAGCGGTTTTCCACCAATACCATGCCGCGCTGGCCACTGGCTCAGCCGTTTCGTTATCTGGCCCACAATGGTGAAATCAATACAGTGTCGGGCAACCGAAACTGGGCGCTGGCGCGAGCGTCCAAATTCAGTTCTCCCGACTTGCCGGACCTTCAGACTCTTCAGCCCTTGGTGAACCTGACCGGGTCCGACTCCTCCAGCATGGACAACATGTTGGAAGTATTGCTTGCCGGTGGCGTTGATCTGTTCCGGGCCGCTCGGATGATGATCCCGCCGGCCTGGCAGAACGTCGATACCATGGATTCGGAGCTGCGGGCATTTTACGAATACAACTCCATGCACATGGAGCCCTGGGATGGCCCGGCCGGTCTTGTTTTGTCTGATGGCCGTTACGCCGTGTGCATGCTTGACCGCAATGGACTTCGTCCTGCCCGCTGGGTCATCACCAAAGATGACTTTATTACATTGGCATCGGAAATTGGTACTTACGGTTATAAGCCGGAAGACGTTGTTGCAAAAGGCCGAGTCGGACCGGGACAGATGTTGGCCATCGATACGGATACGGGCGAACTGCTGCATACCCAGGACATTGATGACCGCTTGAAAAGCAGTCAGCCGTACAAACGGTGGCTGAAAGAAAACAGCCTGAGGGTTGAAGCCACGCTGAATCAGGACACCCCTGATTTCAAGCTGATGGAGGCCGATGAACTGCTGATTCAGCAAAAAATGTTCATGGTTTCCTACGAAGAGCGCGATCAGATTCTGCGGCCATTGGCAGAAAATGGCCAGGAAGCCGTTGGGTCGATGGGCGATGACACCCCAATGGCAGTGTTGTCCAGTCGGGTTCGTCATGTGGCGGATTATTTCCGCCAGAAATTCGCCCAGGTGACCAACCCGGCCATTGACCCATTGCGTGAATCCATCGTTATGTCTCTGGAAACCTGCCTGGGTGCCGAGCGCAACGTTTTCGAAGAGACGGCGGACCATGCCAACCGGATAATTCTGTCCACGCCGGTATTGTCGCCCGCAAAGTTTTTGCGGATCGTCAACAATGATCGTGAAGGTTTTGAAGTTGCACAGGTGCAGCTGGGATATCGAGCGGAGTTAGGGCTTAAGAAAGCGGTCGAAACCGTTTGTGAAGAAGCCGAGCGAGCGGTCCGTGCCGGCGGTGTCTTGCTGGTACTGACTGACAAGACTTTGAAGGAAGGTGAACTGCCGGTCAACGCACTGATGGCCACCGGTGCGGTGCACCACCATCTGGTGACCAAAGGCCTGCGTTGCGACACCAATATTATTGTTGAAACTGGCTGGGCAAGAGACCCGCACCATTTCGCAGTATTGTTTGGTTTTGGCGCAACCGCGGTGTACCCGTACCTTGCCTACCAGGTACTGAATGATCTGATTCGCACCGGCGAAGTATTGATGGACCCCATCGAGGCGAAGAACAATTACCGCAAGGGCATCAACAAAGGCCTGCTGAAGATTCTCTCCAAAATGGGGATCTCCACCATCACGTCTTATCGCGGAGCCCAACTATTTGAAGCCATTGGTGTTGCGGACGAAGTGGTTGATCTTTGTTTTAAAGGCGTACCCAGTCGCATACAGGGCGCCGGTTTCTACGAATTCCAGCAGGACCAGGAGCAATTGGCGGCGGTAGCCTGGAAACCGCGTAAGCAGATATCACCCGGTGGCTTGCTCAAGTACATCCACGGTCAGGAATACCATGCCTTTAACCCGGACGTGGTTACAACGCTGCAGCAGGCTGTCAGCAGCGGTGAATATGGTACCTACCGCGAATACGCGGCACTGGTTAATGAGCGCCCTGTGGCGACACTGCGGGACTTGCTGACCTTCAGAAAAGACCTGACGGCAATTGATTTGTCCGAGGTTGAACCTGTTGAGGCCATCTTCCCGCGTTTCGATTCAGCCGCCATGTCGCTTGGGGCCCTCTCGCCGGAAGCCCATGAGGCGTTGGCGGTTGCCATGAACACACTGGGTGGCCGGTCGAACTCTGGCGAGGGCGGTGAAGACCCCGCTCGTTACGGGTCAGAACGCCGCTCAAAGATCAAGCAAGTGGCCTCCGGTCGATTTGGGGTGACGGCAGAATATTTGCGCAGCGCCGATGTCATGCAAATCAAGGTCGCACAAGGTGCCAAGCCGGGTGAGGGTGGCCAGCTACCCGGAGGCAAGGTTAACGACCTGATTGCCCGGTTGCGCTACTCCGTGCCTGGGGTGACGCTGATTTCACCGCCTCCGCACCATGATATTTACTCGATAGAAGATCTGGCCCAGCTGATATTCGATCTCAAACAGGTCAACCCGAAAGCCCTGGTGTCAGTGAAACTGGTGTCTGAGCCTGGTGTGGGCACCATCGCGGCCGGTGTGGCCAAGGCTTATGCCGATCTGATCACCGTCTCCGGCTACGACGGTGGCACGGCAGCCAGCCCGCTCACCTCTATACGTTACGCCGGTTCTCCATGGGAACTGGGCTTGAGCGAAACGCAGCAGGCGCTGCGTGGTAATGATTTGCGGGGCAAGATTCGTCTGCAGACCGATGGCGGGATCAAAACCGGTCTGGATGTGGTGAAAGGCGCGATTCTGGGTGCTGAGAGCTTTGGTTTCGGCACCACGCCAATGGTCGCGCTCGGCTGCAAGTATCTGCGGATCTGTCATCTCAATAATTGCGCAACCGGTGTTGCAACCCAGAATCAGCGGTTACGGGACGAGCATTTCCAAGGCACCGTTGAAATGGTAATGAACTTTTTCCGGTTTGTGGCAGAAGAAACCCGTGAGTGGATGTCGCAATTGGGCGTGCGTACGCTTGAAGAGTTGGTCGGTCGCACGGATCTGCTTGAGCGCTTGCCCGGCAACACACCACGCCAGCAAAAACTGGACCTCACGCCATTGCTTGGCAGTGACCTGATACCGGCGGATAAACCGCACACCTGTCAGGTCGAGCGCAACGAGCCATTTGATAAGGGTGCTCTGGCTGAGCGCATGGTCAGTGATGCCGCGGACGCCATCGCCCATAAGAAAGGCGGTACCTTCTCGTATCGGGTGACTAACTGTGACCGTTCCATCGGTGCCCGCCTGTCAGGGGAAATTGCCGAACTGCACGGCAACCAAGGCATGGTCGACGCGCCCATCACGCTTGAACTGACAGGCACCTCCGGTCAAAGCTTCGGGGTGTGGAACGTCTCCGGTTTGAATATGATTCTGGAAGGCGATGCGAACGACTATGTCGGTAAAGGCATGACCGGTGGCAAACTCGTCATTCGGCCGCCCAGCGTCAGCAGTTTCAAGTCCCAAGACACCTCGATTGTCGGCAATACATGCCTCTATGGTGCAACTGGCGGTAAATTGTTTGCCGCGGGTACCGCGGGTGAGCGTTTTGGCGTCCGTAACTCGGGTGCCCATGCCGTAATTGAGGGTGTCGGCGATCACTGTTGTGAATACATGACC
Source organism: Marinobacter caseinilyticus (assembly GCF_011074955.1). Classification (GTDB taxonomy): domain Bacteria; phylum Pseudomonadota; class Gammaproteobacteria; order Pseudomonadales; family Oleiphilaceae; genus Marinobacter; species Marinobacter caseinilyticus. The sequence goes on from NZ_WUQJ01000019.1 coordinate 111,502, forward strand.
GGTGGTTTGGTGACGGTCCTTGGTGCGACTGGCCATAACTTTGGTGCAGGCATGACGGGCGGCTTTGCCTATGTGCTGGACGGAAAAAATACGTTCGTTGACAAGTACAACCACGAGTTAGTGGAGATCCAGCGGATATCCAGTGAAGAAATGGAGCCTTACCGTAACCATTTGCGAGGCGTTGTGAGAGAGCACGTCGCAGAAACGGGCAGTACGTGGGCTGAGCATATTCTTGACAATTTCGATGACTACGTAGGGCGCTTCTGGCTGGTGAAACCCAAGGCCGCAAGCCTCAGAAGCCTTTTGGCGAGTACTCGCGGACGGCCTGAATAGCGGGCATCGCAACCAGAGGTTTCGGCTCGATTGCGCATGGTAATCGAGCCTCTCGAAATTGAGCTAATGAGAGCATCATAATGAAAGAACGACTGCATAACGACTTTCAGTTCGTCGAAGTCGGACGCATTGATCCGAAAAAAGTGCCCGCCAAGAAGCGGAAAAAAGAGTTCGGTGAGATCTACTACCCATTCAAGCAGGAAGAGGCTTCGGATCAATCGCATCGCTGTCTTGAGTGTGGTAATCCCTATTGCGAGTGGAAGTGTCCTGTCCACAACTATATTCCCAACTGGCTCAAACTGGTGTCCGAGGGCAACATCCTCAAAGCGGCGGAATTGTGTCACGAGACCAACTCGTTGCCAGAAGTCTGTGGTCGTGTGTGTCCCCAGGATCGGCTCTGTGAAGGCGCCTGCACGCTGAACGACGGATTTGGGGCTGTGACCATTGGTTCTGTCGAAAAGTACATCACTGACACCGCATTTGCCTTGGGCTGGCGCCCGGATCTGTCCCACGTTAAGTGGACTGATAAGAAAGTAGCGGTTATTGGAGCCGGGCCCGCGGGTCTGGGTTGCGCAGACATTTTGGCGCGTAATGGCGTCAAACCGGTGGTATTCGACCGGTACCCGGAAATTGGTGGCCTGCTCACCTTTGGCATTCCCGAGTTCAAACTCGAGAAGTCGGTAATGACCCGTCGCCGCCAGATTTTCGAAGAGATGGGGGTCGAATTCCGGTTGTCGACAGACGTTGGAACCGACGTGATGTTGCCGGACATCATCGATGAATACGATGCGGTATTTATGGGCATGGGCACCTATACCTACATGAAAGGTGGGTTCCCGGGTGAAGACCTGCCGGGCGTCTACGACGCGCTGCCTTTCCTGGTGTCCAACGTAAATCGTCGTCTGGGTTTCGAAAAAGACGGCGACGAATTCATTGATATGAAGGACAAACGCGTGGTGGTGCTCGGCGGGGGTGATACCGCCATGGACTGTAACCGCACCTCTATTCGCCAGCAAGCGACGAGTGTCGCCTGTGCTTACCGTCGCGACGAAGCCAACATGCCAGGGTCACGACGGGAAGTCTCCAACGCGAAAGAGGAGGGTGTTAAATTCCTGTTCAATCGCCAGCCCATCGCCATTCTTGGTGAAGATCAGGTCGAGGGCGTAAAAGTCGTTCAGACCCGGTTGGGCGAGCCGGACGAGAATGGTCGTCGGCGCCCTGAAGTGGTGCCGGGGAGTGAAGAAGTGATCCCGGCGGACGCGGTGCTCGTAGCATTCGGTTTCCGGCCGAGTCCGGCCGAATGGTTTGGCGAGCTTGAGGTTGCGACCGATGATTCAGGTCGTGTAACCGCTGAAGAAAAGGCCGAGTACCCGTTTCAAACGTCGAATGCCAAGATCTTCGCTGGCGGTGATATGGTCCGCGGCTCCGATCTGGTAGTAACCGCCATATGGGAAGGCCGGCAAGCGGCGGAAGGTATTCTCGATTATCTCGACGTCTGAACGACGCTCATTGACTGAACAGGATTTGCATGACTGAACTTAAGAATGACCGATTTCTCCGGGCCCTGATGCGCCAGCCGGTAGATCGCACGCCCGTGTGGATGATGCGGCAGGCGGGGCGATATTTGCCTGAATATCGGGCGGCAAGGGCTAGGGCGGGTGATTTCCTCAGTTTGTGCAAAAATACTGAACTCGCCTGTGAGGTGACGCTACAACCGTTGGCTCGTTACCCTTTGGATGCGGCGATTCTGTTCTCTGACATTCTGACCATCCCGGATGCCATGGGGCTCGGTCTGTACTTTGAAACCGGGGAAGGTCCCAAGTTTCGCAAGACGGTACGAACCGCCGCAGATGTCGACGCCTTGCCTACGCTGAACGCCGCGTCGGACCTTGAGTATGTCATGAACGCTGTCAGTGCCATACGGCGTGAGCTTAATGGCCGGGTGCCACTGATTGGCTTCTCTGGGAGCCCCTGGACCCTGGCGACCTATATGGTTGAGGGCAGTTCGTCGAAAGATTTTCGCGAGGCCAAACGCCTGATGTATTCAGAGCCGGAGGTGATGCATCGGTTGTTAGACCATCTTGCGACAGCGGTGACAGATTACCTGAACTGTCAGATCCGTGCGGGCGCCCAGGTCGTGCAAATCTTTGATACCTGGGGCGGAGTGCTCAGTAGCTGGGCCTATGAAGTGTTTTCCCTGGCCTACATGAAGAAAATCGTCGACGGGCTTATTCGCCAGCATGACGGCCGGCATGTGCCGGTTATTCTGTTCACCAAGAATGGTGGCCAATGGCTGGAAACCATGGCGGACTCCGGGGCTGACGCGCTCGGGCTGGACTGGACCACGGATATCGGTCGAGCTCGGGCGCGGGTCGGGGATCGGGTGACGCTGCAAGGCAATATGGATCCGTCCATGCTATACGCCCCCCCCGCTCGCATTCGTGAGGAAGTGGCCGATATTCTGGCTCGCTTTGGCGAAGGTTCCGGACACATTTTTAATCTTGGTCACGGTATCACGCCGGATGTTGACCCGGCCCATGCCGGCGCCTTTATTGAGGCGGTGGTTGAGCTGAGCCCGCCATATCATCAGGGGTGATGGCAGCTGGCGCCTGATGGCGCACGGCACTATAGTTTCGAGATCGACGGTAAAAACAAAGGTGGTTTGACTTTGAATGTGCCACGGAATGAGAAGCGCCAGTTTCAACGAATCCTGTTCGACGCCCCCTGTGACATTCACTGGCAGGACGAGGTTTGGTCGTCACAGCTGTTGGATATTTCCTTTCGGGGCCTGCTGGTAAGGCGCCCGGAAGACTGGTCGGCCCCGCTTAAGCAGTCGTTCGAAATCACCATTCATCTGGACGATCAGGAAAGTGGCATCGTCATGGCGGTCGAGCTTTGCCATGTTGAGTCTGATCACCTGGGCTTCAAATGCCAATATATTGACCTCGACAGTGCCTCTCACCTCAAACGCCTGGTAGAGCTCAACTTGGGCGATCAGGCCTTGTTGGAGCGTGAGCTCAGCCACTTGTTGGGTGAGTGAGGGCCTTGGGCTCAGAGCTCTTCCAGCGCGGTCAGGGCATCGCTGAGTTTGGTTACCGGAATGACCTTCATATTCTCCAGGACCTTGCGGGGCGCGTTACCCTTGGGCACCAGTGCGCGGGTAAAACCGTGTTTGGCCGCCTCGTAAATCCGCTCCTGCCCGCTGGGGACCGGGCGGATTTCGCCGGACAAACCAACCTCACCAAATATCACCAGATCCTGCGGCAGAGCCCGGTCGCGAAATGACGACACTACGGCTGCCAGTAGCGCCAGGTCGGCACTGGTCTCGCTCACTTTGACCCCGCCCACAACGTTCACGAAGACGTCCTGATCCGCGCAATGCAGACCGCCATGGCGGTGAAGCACTGCCAGCAGCATGGCCAGTCGATTTTGATCGAGGCCGACGGCGACCCGCCTTGGATAGCCGCCCTGAGCAACATCCACCAGCGCCTGGATTTCCACCAGCATCGGCCGAGTGCCTTCCCAGACCACCATGACCACACTGCCGGGCGCGGCGTCCTCGCCTCGATTCAGGAAAATGGCGCTGGGGTTTTTTACCTCTTTGAGGCCTTGTTCCAGCATTGCGAACACGCCCAGTTCGTTGACCGCGCCAAAACGATTCTTGATGCCCCGCAAGGTGCGATAGCGGCTGTCACTGGAGCCTTCCAGCAGAATCGAGCAGTCAATCATATGTTCCAGCACCTTGGGGCCTGCCAGGCTACCGTCTTTGGTAACGTGGCCAACCAAAAACAGGATGGTGCCGGTTTGTTTCGCAAAACGGGTCAGGTAGGCGGCACTCTCACGCACCTGGGATACACTGCCTGGCGCCGACTCAACGTCACTCACGTGCATAACCTGAATGCTGTCCACCACCAGAATGCGGGGTTTCTCGATTTCCGCGATTTGAATAATGCGCTCGACGCTGGTCTCCGACAGCATTTTCAGATCGTGGGTGGGGAGGTTCAGGCGTTGGGCCCGAAGAGCCACCTGTTGCAGTGACTCCTCCCCGGTGACATACAGTGCGGACACCGAGCCGGCGAGATGACACACGGCTTGCAGCAGCAGCGTGCTTTTGCCAGCTCCCGGATGCCCGCCCATCAGCACCGCCGAGCCTTCGACCAGTCCGCCCCCGAGCACCCGGTCCAGCTCCTGCATGCCGGAGCTGATACGGGACTGCTCGCTGAGATTGACCGAGCCCAGGGTCTGTACCGCGGACAAACTGCCCGCAAAGCCTTCAAAGCGTGCGCCACGGCTGCCACCCGCTGTGCCGTTAACTCCGCGGACTTCACTGATCGTGTTCCAAGTCTGACACGCCGTGCATTGGCCTTGCCATTTGGAATAGTCGGCACCGCAGTCGGTGCAGACATAGGCGGTTTTGGTTTTTGCCATCAGGCCAGCTTCTTGTATTTCATGCGCTGTGGCACGAGCGCCGAGTCACCTTTGCGCTTCTTGTGATCTTCATCGTATTCGGTGAAGTTGCCTTCAAAGAACACCACTTCGCTGTCGCCTTCAAACGCCAGAATGTGTGTCGCTACCCGGTCCAGGAACCAGCGGTCGTGCGAAATGACCAGTGCCGATCCGGGGAAGTTTAGCAGTGCTTCCTCCAGCGCCCGCAGGGTTTCCACGTCAAGATCGTTGGTCGGCTCGTCCAGCAGCAGCACATTGCCACCCTCTTTCAGCAGCTTGGCCAGATGAAGACGATTGCGCTCACCGCCCGACAGGTCGCCGACCCGTTTTTGCTGGTCGCTGCCCTTGAAGTTGAAGCGGCCGACGTAGGCCCGGGACGGTGTTTGATAGTTACCGACCTGGATTATGTCCTGGCCTCCGCTCAACTCTTCCCAGACGGTGTTTTCGCCGTTCAGATCGCGAATCTGATCGACATACGCGAGCTTGACCGACTCGCCAACGGTAATGGCGCCGTCGTCGGGTGTGTCCTGCGCTGCAATCATTCGAAACAGGGTCGACTTACCGGCACCGTTGCCGCCAATGATGCCCACAATGGAGCCCGGTGGAATGCTAAAATTGAGCTTTTCGTAAAGCAGCGTGCCGTCAAAGGACTTGCTGACGCTCTCGACGTCAATCACTTTGTCACCAAGGCGAGGTCCGGGCGGAATATAGAGCTCATTGGTTTCATTGCGCTTCTGGAAGTCTTGCGAACTGAGCTCGTCAAAGCGCGCCAGTCGGGCTTTGCTCTTGGATTGCCGGCCTTTTGCATTGCTGCGAACCCACTCGAGCTCGTGCTTGATGGTCTTTTGCCGGGCATCTTCCTGTTTGCCCTCAATTTCCAGGCGCTTTTCCTTGGCTTCCAGCCACTGGCTGTAATTGCCTTCAAACGGGATACCCTGACCGCGATCCAGCTCCAGTATCCAGCCGGCGACATTGTCGAGAAAGTAGCGATCGTGCGTAATGGCAACCACGGTACCGGAATAGTCGTGCAGAAAACGTTCCAGCCAGGCGACCGATTCCGCATCCAGGTGGTTCGTCGGCTCATCGAGCAGCAACATGTCGGGCCCGGACAACAGCAGGCGGCACAGGGCCACCCGGCGCCGTTCGCCACCGGAGAGATTAGCGACACTGGCATCCCAGGCCGGCAGCCGCAAGGCATCGGCGGCAACTTCCAGTTTGCGTTCAATGTCATGGCCATCAACCGCCTGGATAAAGCTTTCCAGTTCGCCCTGTTTCTTGGCCAAGGCATCAAAGTCCGCATCCGGTTCAGCGTACGCGGCGTAAACCTGGTCCAGCTCAGCCAAGGCGTTATGCACGTTGGCGGCCGCTTCATCCACGATCTCTTTCACGGTTTTGCTGTCATCCAGCTCCGGTTCCTGGGGTAAATAGCCCACATTGATCCCGGGCTGGGGTCGGGCTTCGCCAATGTAATCCTGATCAATGCCCGCCATAATCCGTAGCAGGGTGGATTTACCCGAGCCATTCAGGCCCAGTACGCCAATTTTGGCACCGGGAAAGAAGCTCAGGGAGATATCCTTGAGAATTTCGCGCTTCGGGGGGACGACCTTGCCCACCCGGTTCATGGAAAATACGTACTGGGCCATAGTTGGCAGGATCCTTTCAATTGATATCGGGAGGCCTGTAACGGTAGCGAAACCGCTGCTTTATAGCAATCCACGTCCGTTGCAGTTGCGGTCGCAGGTAACCGGCCGAAAAGATGATTTTTGGGTCCGTAATACGCTAGAATAGCGGCCCTCTTTTTCACACCCGAATTCAGACAGTCTGCTCGGCAGACGCAGCACCCAGAGGCAGCGCATCCATGTTTAACCGTGATATGAAGATCGCCGGATTTGACGACGAGATCTGGAACGCCATGCAGGCAGAGTCCTCGCGCCAGGAAGCGCATATCGAACTCATCGCATCTGAAAACTATACCAGCCCGCGAGTCATGGAGGCACAGGGCTCTGTGCTGACCAATAAGTACGCCGAAGGTTACCCTGGCAAGCGTTACTATGGTGGTTGCGAGCACGTGGACGTTGTGGAAAGTCTGGCGATCGAACGCGCCAAGACGCTGTTTGGCGCCGCGTATGCAAACGTTCAGCCGCACTCTGGCTCCCAGGCCAACTCCGCCGTGTTCATGGCGTTGTTGAAGCCGGGCGACACCGTGCTTGGCATGAGCCTGGCTCATGGTGGCCATTTGACCCACGGCGCCTCTGTTAACTTCTCCGGTAAAATCTACCATGCGATCCAGTATGGCCTGAATCCGGAAACCGGTCTGATCGACTACGACGAAGTCGAGCGTCTGGCGGTTGAGCACAAGCCAAAAATGATCATTGCCGGTTTTTCAGCGTATTCCCAGGCATTGGACTTTGCCCGCTTCAGAGCGATAGCCGACAAGGTGGGCGCTTACCTGTTTGTCGATATGGCCCACGTAGCGGGGCTGGTGGCGGCCGGCGTTTACCCCGACCCAATTCCCCATGCTCATGTGGTGGCGACCACAACCCATAAAACGTTGAGAGGCCCGCGGGGCGGTCTGATTTTGGCGTGTGATGATGCCGATATTCAGAAGAAGCTAAACTCTGCAGTCTTCCCCGGTGGCCAGGGCGGCCCCCTGATGCACGTGATCGCGGCCAAAGCGATCTGCTTCAAAGAAGCCATGAGCGACGAGTTCAAAACCTACCAGCAGCAAGTCGTGAAGAATGCCAAAGCAATGGCAGAAGTGTTTATCGAGCGTGGCTACGACGTTGTTTCAGGTGGCACCACCAATCACCTGTTCCTGGTTAGCCTGATCAAACAGGACATCACCGGCAAAGACGCGGATGCGGCATTGGGTAAGGCCCACATCACCGTCAATAAGAACGCAGTCCCCAACGACCCGCGCTCTCCTTTTGTGACGTCTGGTCTGCGTATCGGCACCCCGGCAGTAACAACACGTGGATTTGGTGAATCTGAGTGTCGTGATCTGGCTGGCTGGATGTGCGATATACTGGATAACATTGAGAGTGACGAGGTGAATGCCCAGGTTCAAAGTCAGGTCGAGGCGTTGTGCGCACGCTTCCCGGTCTACGTATCCTGAGCATTCAAAGCAAATTGCCGGGGCACCGGTTAACGGTGTCCCGGGTGTCCTTCAGGAGCGGTGAGTATGCATTGTCCATTCTGTGGTGAAGCCGATACCAAGGTGATTGATTCGCGCCTGGTTGCTGAAGGCGATCAGGTGCGCCGCAGAAGGGAATGTTTGTCTTGCCGCGAGCGCTTTACCACCTTCGAGTCTGCCGAATTGGTGATGCCGCGGGTGGTGAAGCAGGACGGCACGCGACAGCCGTTTGACGAAGATAAGCTTCGTGACGGCATCATGAAAGCGCTGGAGAAACGGCCTGTCAGCATTGAAGAAATTGAGGCGTCGCTCAATCGTATCCGGTTCCGGTTGCGAGCCACTGGGGAACGCGAAGTGAAGTCCATGCAGTTGGGGGAAGAGGTCATGACCGAACTCCGCCAGCTCGACAAGGTGGCGTATGTTCGGTTTGCCTCTGTCTACCGGAGTTTCCAGGACATCAACGAATTCAAAGAAGAGATTGAACGCTTGTCTGTCCACATGGGAGAGGGCGCCGACCCGGTGGATGTTGCCAAGGTGCTTGCGGATAACGACGCTGGCGAAGGCAAGCAATGATTGATGCCCAGGACGCCGCCTTCATGGCCAAGGCGATCCAGCTTGCCTGGCGAGGGCGTTATTCCACCCACCCGAACCCCCGGGTGGGCTGCGTCATCGCGAGAGACGGCCAGATTCTTGGGGAAGGCTGGCATGAACGGGCGGGTGAAGCCCACGCGGAAGCGCTGGCGATTAGTCAGGCGGGGCCTGACGCGCGGGGCGCAACCGCTTACGTGACACTCGAGCCGTGCAGTCATTTTGGCCGCACGCCGCCTTGTGCGCGGGCATTGATAGACGCCGGCGTTGCGCACGTGTTTGCCGCCACCAAGGATCCCAATCCCACGGTGTCCGGTCGCGGGCTTCAGCAACTGCGGGATGCCGGCATTCGGGTTACCGAGGGATTGCTTGCGGATGAGGCCACAAAGCTTAATCCAGGCTTCATGAAGCGGATGCAAACAGGGCGGCCGCATGTGAGAGTGAAAGTCGCCTCGAGCCTGGATGGCCGAACCGCGATGGCCTCCGGTGAAAGCCAGTGGATCACCGGAGCAGACGCCCGGCAGGATGTGCAGCGATTGCGCGCCATGAGCGATGCCATTCTGACCGGGGTCGGTACTGTGCTGGCAGACGATCCTTCTCTCACCGTGCGTCGCAGTGACCTCGGCGAGATTGGCTTGGCCACCGAGCCGGCTCGACAGCCGTTACGCGTCATTGCGGACCGGGATGCCCGGACGCCGCCAGGCGCGCAGATTCTTCATGGCGGCAATGTACAGGTGTTTTGTTCGTCGGAGGCGCTGGGTACGGCGCCGGCACAGGATCTCGCTGCGCTGGGTGTGGGCATGACAGGTATTGGCTGGCGGGATGACGGCGTGGATTTGAGTCAGTTGCTGGACGCCCTTGGCGACATCGGGATCAATGAGCTTTTGGTAGAGGCCGGGCCACGGCTTGCGGGCGCATTTGTTGCTGGTCGTCTCGTCGATGAATTGTGGCTGTATCAGGCGCCAGTGTTCCTGGGCAGCGAGGGCCGTCCCACCGTGACCTTACCGCTAGTAAAAATGGCCGATAAAGTGCAATGGCGGGTCAAGGAACGCCGTCAGCTGGGTGATGATCTGCGCTGGGTATTGACGCTTCAATAGGGCGTTGGTTTGGTCCGGGATACCGGCGCCAACGCTTTGTGAATTCCAATGAATGGTTACGCCATGGCGTGACGCAAGGGTATGAAGCCTTATGGCATTGAACAGTATTGAAGACATTGTTGAAGATATCCGTCAGGGCAAGATGGTCATCCTGATGGACGATGAAGACCGGGAGAATGAAGGCGATCTGGTGATGGCCGCGGAGTTCTGCACAGCGGAAGCAATCAACTTTATGGCCCGATTTGGTCGCGGACTGATCTGTATGCCTATGACCAGACAGCGCTGTGAGCAATTGGACTTGCCGCTGATGGTGCATCGCAATGCGTCCGGATTTGGCACCAAGTTTACCCTGTCGATTGAGGCAACCGTGGGTGTCACCACGGGGATTTCCGCCGCCGATCGCGCCCGCACCGTGCAGGCCGCCGTCGCCAAAGGTGCCAAGCCAGAGGATCTGGTTCAGCCCGGCCATATTTTCCCGCTAATGGCGGATCCAGGCGGCGTGCTAAGTCGCGCCGGCCATACGGAAGCGTCCTGTGACCTGGCTGCGATGGCAGGCTGCGAGCCGGCAGGTGTGATCTGTGAAATCATGAATGACGACGGCTCGATGGCACGCCGTGAAGACCTGGAAGCCTTCGCTCAGACTCACGACCTCAAAATCGGCACCATTGCAGATCTCATCCACTATCGCACGCTCAACGAGCGCACAATTGAATGCGTGGAAGAGTACGACCTCGATACTGAGCACGGTGTATTCAGCCTACGGACTTATCGCGACAGTATTCAAGGTGCAACCCATCTGGCCTTGGTGATGGGAGAAGTCAAAGCGGACGAACCGGTCTTGGTGCGCGTGCACATAACCGATACCCTGCGGGATCTGCTGGGTGCACGGCGAGAAGGGTCCAGTAGCTGGCCTCTTCACCATGCCCTTCGAACCATCGGGGAAGCCGGTGCAGGCGTTGTGGTGCTGCTGAACAGTGCGGCGGACAGCTATAACCTGGAAGATCGGATCCACGAATTTTTTGACGAGGGACGAGCGTCCGCGAGCAAGGGCAGCTCCGGCGTGTATTTCACTGTCGGCACCGGCTCTCAGATTTTGCGCGATCTTGGTGTCAGCAAAATGCGGCTTTTGAGTGCTCCGATCAAGTTCTCGGCCATCTCTGGATTCGATCTGGAAGTGGTTGAGTACGTCCCCTATAACCCCGAATAAATCTGGCTCGCATGTCGAGTCTATACAGGAGCCAAAGAATGCAAGGTATTAATGTAATTGAAGGCGATTTCACCCAATGTTCCGGTCGCTACGCACTTGTGGTTGGGCGCTTTAACGGGTTTGTCGTTGAAAGCCTGGTATCCGGCGCAGTCGATACACTGCGTCGTCATGGTATCCCGGACAGTCAGATCACCATTGTACGGGTGCCAGGTGCCTACGAGATGCCGCTGGCGGTCAAACGGGTAGCGGAATCCGGCAATCACGACGCTATCATTGCGCTGGGGGCTGTGATTCGTGGTGGTACGCCGCATTTTGAATATGTCGCAGGCGAGGCGTCGAGCGGTTTGGGTGCTGTGAGTCTGGAAACCGACGTGCCGGTGACGTTCGGTGTTTTAACCGTTGATTCCATCGAACAGGCTATCGAGCGATCAGGCACCAAAGCGGGTAACAAAGGCGCTGAAGCCGCCATTACTGCGCTTGAGATGGTCAGCCTCTTTAAGAAGCTGGGTGAGTGATGAGTGAATCCGACGAAACAGTCTTACCCGCCGGCGGCGACAAGCCAGAGGGTCGGCCCAAAGCCGGAGAGCGCCGTCGTGCACGTATTCTGGCGATGCAGGGCCTGTATCAACGTCACTTCAGCAAGAGTGCCATTGCTGATATTGAAGCGGAGTTCATGGTCGACAACGATATGGGCAATGTCGATACCGCGTATTTTCGAGATTTGCTTCGCGGCGTGCATCGAGAACAGGCTGACCTGGACCGAACGCTGGAGCCATTTCTTGACCGCCCGCTAGGGGAAGTTGACGCCGTTGAGTTGGCGATTGTCAGACTCGGCGCCTATGAGCTCAAGCATCGCATTGACGTGCCCTACAAAGTGGTGATCAACGAAGGCATTGAAATGGCCAAACGGTTTGGCGGTACCGAGGGGCACCGGTTTGTGAACAGCATTCTGGACAAGCTCAGTCGCCGGCTTCGGCTGGCAGAAACTCGCCCGCGCTGAATCATGGGTGAATTTGAGCTGATCCGACAGGTGTTTATGCCGTTGGCTAATGCCACCGCGACATCCGCGGTTCAGCTCGGGCCGGGAGACGATTGCGCCATTCAGCGACTCCCACCTGAGAGCGATCTTGTCTTCTCTGTGGATACCCTGGTTGAAGGAGTCCACTTCCCCAAGGGCTACGCCCCGGAATGTCTGGGGTGGCGCAGCCTGGCAACCGCTGCAAGCGACCTCGCGGCCATGGGCGCTGACCCGGTGTGCTTTACCCTTGCCCTGACCCTACCCAACGCCAGTTCGCACTGGTTGCAAGCGTTTGCTGAGGGCCTGGAGTCGGCCGCCAGGGCCTTTGGTTTGGCGTTGGCGGGGGGAGACACCACCCGAGGCCCGCTGGCTCTTTCCCTGCAAGTCCATGGTACAGTCCCCCAAGGGCAGGCCCTGCTGCGGTCGGGTGCTTGCAGTGGTGATCTGGTGTGTGTGTCCGGCAGCCTCGGTGATGCGGGTGCGGCGCTGCAGTGGCTTGATCAAGGCGCGGTGTCCGAAGAGGTGTCGGCGTTACTGCAGCGCTATCATTATCCGACCCCGAGATTGGCCCTGGGCCGCGCACTCCGGGGCAAAGCCACGGCTGCCATCGACGTGTCGGACGGGTTATTGGTCGATCTCCAGCATTTGTTAGAGGCGTCAGGTGTCGGAGCGCGCATTTATGCCTCGGCGATTCCTCAGTCCACGGCCTTGCAATCGTTGCACCCTGAACAGGCGCTGGCTTTGGCGTTGAACAGTGGGGACGATTATGAGTTGTGCTTTACCATTGCCAAAGAAGATTGGGCACTGATCCGCAGGCATAACGAGGGCGTCGCATTGACGGTTATTGGTGAGGTTTTGGCGCAGCCCGGGCTATTGTTGAATGATGGAGAGCGCGATCAAAAAGCCATTTTGACTGGTTACGACCACTTCGGAGGGATTGAATGACCGATCACCAGGATGTGGATGAGGCTCATTCACCGCACGCAGTTTTACCACCAGGCTTTTTACGCCATCCGGTTCACCTCCTCGCCTTTGGGTTTGGTAGTGGGGCTGCACCCAGAGCACCAGGCACTTGGGGCAGTCTGGCAGCCATTCCGTTGTATTTTATGTTTTTCTGGACGACCCCGTTGGTCTATTGGGCAATCGTGGCTGTGGCGTTTCTGGCGGGTATTTGGCTGTGTGGTAGCACAGCACGCGATCTAAAGGTGCATGACCACGGCGGTATCGTTTGGGATGAGTTTGTTGGCATGTGGATTGTCCTGGGCTTTCATCCAGAGACGTTTCAGGGCGTGCTGGTGGCGTTTCTACTGTTCCGTTTTTTCGATGTGCTGAAGCCTTGGCCTATCAACTGGTTCGATGAAAAAATGCCAGGGGGGTTGGGCATCATGTTTGATGACGTATTGGCTGGGATTATGGCGTTGTTGAGTCTGTTATTGATAGAGCAGTGGCTGTTGCCGGCTATGATCTAAACGCTTTGACGCTTAACAAATCAGTGTAAGCGTTCTTCCTCCGGCAGCAGGCTGACTACGTGCAAAAAACGCCGCAAGCCAATCTGCGCGCGGTCTCTGGATGCAAAGGGTCCGCTGTCAAAACCCTCGCGCGTGGTGAAATACCATTTCCCGCCAACGCAGAAAAATCGACTACTACGAAACGGGACCGGGCCCGCCTCGCCGGTACGAATTTGGGTATCCATGAAGACCTCCTGAGCCCTGACGCCTGGTGTTTCTCAAAGGGCCGAAATTTAATACAGATACATTTCTTTAAAATTAATTGAATTTCAGCCAAATTCAACATTTTTTTACAATTTATGTCTTGTTTGGACACCAGAGGTCTTAACTCGTTGATCTGACTGGATCTCAAAGACGGCGGTTATCTTGCGCTTGGTCAAGGCAGTCGTCAGAATGCAGCAGATTCTTTATTTACATCTGTGAGGCTTGTTATGAATTTGCGATGGTTAAACTGGCATGCTAATACCATGAAGAAGCTGATTTTGATGTCATTTGCAGGTGCCGTCCTGGCTGGTTGTAGCGGCGCCATTACGCGTGTTCAGACGTGGGAAGGGCCTGCGGCGAGCGAGGCGCAAGTGGCCACCCTGAAGGCACCGGGAAGTGTCAACGTGATTGAGGTGAATGGCCGTCGGGTGGGTAATTTCCTGATGGAGGATCTGGCATTGGATTACGAGCTGCTGCCAGGGCGCAACACTGTCATCGCCACCCACCAAACTATTTGGGCAAAAAGCGGCGTGGTTGATAATGGTGAAGCCAAAGTGGATACCATCGCATCGGAGCCGCAGCAATTTGTCATCATGGCCGAGGCGGGCGACGTATATCGCTTCGATCTCCCGGAACTGTCTACTCGGGCAGAGGCAAAAGCCTTCGCGAAGAATTTTACGGGGCGGGTAGTCGACCAACAGGGCAAGGTCGTCGCTGAAGCGCGAAGCTATCAGTCAAAACCTGCAGTGTTGCCGGTGTTGCCGCGCAGTTCCTCGGACGAGCAAGTTGGTGACAATACCGGCACCGGCGATGAAGGGTCTGAACCGCCGGGGAACACACTGCAAGAGCTCAAGCAAATTTGGGGGCAGGCCACCGCGGAGGAGCGGCGCGCTTTCTTGCGCTGGGCCTTCGAATAGAGCCATTGGGTGCAAACTGATCGAGGCTTTGCAGTCTGTGTTGCTAGCCTCGAAGTCGCTGAACCGTTTTTCGTATCATGCCTTCCACAAAAGTGAGCGCCTCGTCGGTTAACGTCACCCGGCCTTCCGGGTGGTTACTGCTCTCCGGCTCGGAGGGCAGTTGCAAGGAGGCGTCTTCAATGCAGGCAAGGCTGTCAATGACCAATGGTTGGAGTTTTTCTCCATCGGGTACCACATCCGGGCACAGTGTAAAATTCAATGTCAGGGTGCCCTGATAGCTGACCGCGACAATGACTAGCCCCATGCTGTCAAATAACGGTGCGGTGTTGTACTGCCGGATCAGTCGTGCGCCTTGCAGATACAGTGGCACCTGTGGACCTGGCACATTGGTGATAGGCACGTTAAATACTGGCTGGTAGCGCTGCGCGATCTGTAACTCTGAGTACAGTCGTGCCGACAATGCGAGCATGGTGGAGGGCACCAGCTCTGTGAGCCGGTCGGCGGATATTGCTTCCTGATAGGGCTCGGACGCCACGGCGTTCCAGTGAATTCTTCGGATGCGGCGAGCAGGATTGGTTTCATCGGTCGCCAGATTAAGCAGCATCGCTGACATCTGGTTGCCCGTCGCCCGCCGCAAACTCTTCGATCTTACCGAGACCGGCGTCATGGCAACCAGTGACCGCTTGGTGTCAGAGGCATGCGCCTCCATATAGCGTCGGAGCGTTTCGGCGCACAGACCCAGGACGACATCGTTCAACGTTACGTCGCCCAGACTGGCCTTTATTGCCTTCAGTCTGGAGAGTTCGACCGTAGCTGCAACAATGCGCCGGTTGGCGGTGATCTGGCGGTTGAAAGGGCTGTGCGGCGCTTGAAACAAGGGAAACGGCAGCGGCAGTCGGCGCAGCTGTTTGTGGATGACGCCCCGTGCCGTCGCCTCCAGGGCGCTGGATGCCAGCGACGCAACCTGAAAGGGTTTGCGCAGCAAGTTAGCGCTCGCTTGCAACGCGACACGCTCGTCAGAGGGTGCGGGTCTTGCATGCCAGGGCTGGGGTGGGCCGATGCGGCGAGCTTCAGGGGTGTATTCGAGAAGCTTCCCCATGATTTCTTCACCACTGAAGGCGTCGATGGCGGCATGGTGCAGCCGAACAATCAGGGCAAATTCGCGACCACTGGCGTCGTTGTCGTGCTTGAAGCCGTCCACAAAGGTGATATGCCACAACGGGCGATCACGCTTCAAAGGCTCCTCAAGAATGCGGGATGCCAATCCCATGAGGCTGCTGACCCGGCCATGCTCTCCGAGATTGACGTAGGCGAGATGCCGCTCAATACTGAATTCCGTGTCGTCAATCCAATAGGGACGACCGAGTCGCAACGGTATTTGTTTAAGCTTCTGCCGGAAAAAGGGCACGACGTGAAGTCTGCTGCGCAAATAGGACACAAATGTACTGAACGCTAGGGGTGTTTCGCGTTCACGGCCATCGAACAGGTAGATGCCCCCAATGTGCATGGGGGCGGTATCCGATTCGAGGTAAAGAAACGAGGCATCCAGCTCGGATAACTGCCGCATTCGGGGCTCCCTGATTGTGCTTTCCGGTAGTGATGTTGGCTGAGTATACCCTGATTGTCAGTGGCTGAACTTGACTATATCGCCGCTCAATTCGCGTTTCCGGGCTCAGGTTGGTGACGGATTGATCCAGGCCTGAAACCGTTCTGGCTCGCTCAGCTTGTTCCAGAACCACATTAAGGCTTTGCCGACATCATCGGTGTGGCGGGCAATATGGAGAATGACCGGGGGGCGAGGCTCTTGTACCTCAAGTGCCACCAATTGGCCGTTGGCCAGTGCTGACCGAATTCGGGATTGCGGCAGCCAGCCGACGGCCAAACCGGCCGCCTGGATAGCGATCTTCTGATCAATGTTGGATACCGTCAACGTGTGCTGGCGCCTGAAAATGCCAGCGGAACCAGGTGGTAAGCCTCGGGTGCTGTCGGCCGCGACGGCAGCTGGGTACTGGGCAATATCGGCTTCAGATAACGGTTGTGTTGCCTTTGTCAAAGGGTGGTCCGGGGCCACTGCATACACAAAAAGGACTTCGCCGAGCACCCGCGTCGCAAAAGGACCGGCGGGTTTGCTGAACTGATCGGCACCAAAGACCAGGTCAACCCGCCGGCTTTGCAAGGCATCCCAGGCACCCGCGAATACCTCTTCAATCAACTGGACCTCGACCGGCACACCAAGAGCGTAAAATTCCCGGATGGTGGTAAACAGGGCGTCGACAGGCAGCAACGTGTTCAGGGCGATTTTCAGGCGGGTCTCCCAGCCCTGTGCGACCTGGCGTGCGGTGTGTGCTAGCGCATCGGTGGCTTCCAGAAGCGCCCGGCCCTCAGTCAGCAGATAGCGCCCGGCCGGCGTCAGCGTGGCCCGATGGCCGCCGCGATCAAAAATAGAGATACCAAGGTCTTCTTCGAGCTTTTGCACGGTGTAGCTAATGGCCGAGGGCACCCGGAAAAGCTCGTTGGCCGCGCCGGCGAAGCTTCCCCTCCGCTCGATTGCGTCAAGGACCTTAAGGGCATCTATGGTGATCGCTGTGTGCATGTTCGAATAATCTGAAGGTGATGGCCAAAAAACATCGTTTGAGCGTCTTGAAACTCAGACGTTACCCTTTCGACATCATTCAATACAACTGTATTGGTCAAATTTACATGCCAAGTGTAGGCAAAGTTTGAGGTTCGCACTTCGGCTCGGAGGCAGTTATGGGTCTTTTAATAGATGGCCGGTGGCATGATCAGTGGTACGACACCAAGAAGACCGGCGGCAAGTTTGAGCGCGAAAGTGCCCGGTTCCGCCATTGGGTCACGGCTGACGGCAGTGCGGGACCTTCAGGCGATCGAGGCTTTGAAGCCGAATCCGGGCGTTATCATTTGTATGTTTCGCTGGCGTGTCCCTGGGCGCACCGAACGCTCGTGCTCCGAACGTTGAAGGGGCTCGAATCCCATATCGGCGTATCGATTGTGCACCCGGATATGCTGGAGAATGGCTGGGAGTTCCGGCCAGGGGAGAGTGCTCACAGCGATGCCGTCAACGGTGCGCGTTATCTGCACGAACTTTATTCAAAAGTAGCTCCCGACTACACCGGCCGCGTGACCGTTCCAGTTTTGTGGGACAGGCACCAGGGCGTAATCGTCAGCAATGAGTCGGCAGACATAATCCGCATGTTTAATTCGGCTTTTGATGCGCTGCCGGGGGTGCGAGAGTCTCTCGATTTTTACCCAAGAGAGCTACGTTCGGATATTGATGCGGTTAACAGTCGTGTCTACGACACTGTTAATAATGGCGTCTACAAAGCCGGGTTTGCGACGGACCAGGTGGCATACGAGAACGCCTTCGATGCCTTGTTCGAAACACTGGACTGGCTGGATGATCGGTTGGCAAATCGCCGCTACCTGGTGGGTAACCGGCCCACGGAAGCGGATTGGCGATTGTTCACGACGCTGGTTCGGTTTGATGCGGTCTACTTCAGTCACTTCAAGTGCAATCGCCTGAGGGTGGCGGATTACCCCCATTTGTCGGGGTATGTCAGGGACTTGTATCAAGTGCCGGGTGTTGCGGGCACGGTCGATATCGATCAGATCAAGCGTCATTATTACGTCAGCCAGCGAACGATCAATCCCACTCAAATTGTGCCGGTTGGGCCCCTGTTGAACTTTGACTCTGCGCCAGAGCGTGAAGCGTTGGGGCCAAGCCTGACGCTATAGCCCTGAAGGCATTCTAATGCTCCGCCATAAGGATCGGGTGGCCCTTAGGCGATGCGAGCAACTGCAATGTCGGTGAGCCTTGCCAGCGCGGCCTTGTGCTCGGACTCGGGCAGTGTGTCAAGGCATCCCAAGGCTTTTTGGGCTTGGTCGCGGGCAACGGCAAGTGTGTAATCCAGTGCCCCGGATTGTTCAACGATGGCGAGTATGCCAGGCAAGTCGTCGAGGCCGCCCTGCCGGATAGCCCGACGGATAAGCGTTCGGTCGCTCTCATTGCTGTGGCTCATTGCACGGATCAGTGGCAGGGTAGGTTTGCCCTCCGCCAAATCATCGCCGACATTTTTGCCCATCGCGGTGGCATCGCCGCGATAGTCAAGCACGTCGTCCACAAGCTGGAAAGCGAGCCCAAGATGCATGCCGTAGTATTTCATGGCAACAACCTGTTCCGGTTGCGCTTGGGCGAGGAGGGCGCCGGCATGGGATGCGGCCTCGAACAGCATGGCCGTTTTATTGTGAATAACCGTCATGTACTGGGCTTCGGTTACATCCGGATTCTTTACGTTCATTAATTGCAGAACTTCGCCTTCCGCGATGACCGCGGTGGCGTTGGACAGCACATCCATTATCGGCATGCTGCCAAGCTCTACCATCATCTGAAAGGCGCGGGAGTACAGGAAGTCGCCCACCAGAACGCTGGGGGCATTGCCCCAGCGCGCATTGGCAGTGGTTTTGCCACGCCGGAGATCTGACGTGTCCACGACGTCATCGTGCAACAGCGTTGCGGTGTGCAAAAACTCAATGACCGCGGCCAGCTTCAGGTGATCATTTTCTTTATAGTTCAGCGACTTGGCGCTCAGAAGTACAAGCAGGGGCCGCAAGCGTTTTCCACCGCTTTGGATAATGTGCTGGGCAATCTTTTCCACCAGCGGGACATCGGATGAAAGCCTGCGGGTGATCAAGTCGTTTACGCGGTCGAAATCGTCCGCGACGGTGTCATAGATGCGCTGCGCTGTCATGCGGCTGATCCGGTCAGTTGGTTATTAAAGTGGGCAGGACGGCGGCAATGCTAGGTACTGATCTCATCGGTGTCAACTTGGCTTGTATTTATGGTTGGGTTTTCGTACAATCACGCGCCCAAACTCATCCCAACCTGCGCTCCCTGCTATAGGGTTGCCAAAGCGCTTCCCTTAGAACCAGGTGGATAAGAGCAGGGATGGGTCATTAGCGGAGAGTAAACATGTACGCAGTAATTGTAAGCGGCGGCAAGCAGCACCGTGTAGTGGAAGGTGAAACCCTGAAACTGGAAAAGCTGGAAGTTGAAACCGGTGGAACCATCGAGTTTGATCGCGTACTGCTGCTGGCAGACGGGGATAAAATTCAGGTTGGCGCCCCTGTAGTCGATGGTGCCAAGGTGACTGCTGAAGTAGTTAGCCACGGTCGTGCGGATAAGATTCAGATCATCAAGTTTCGTCGCCGGAAGCATTCTATGAAGCGTCAGGGCCACCGTCAGTGGTTTACTGAAGTCAAGATCACGGGTATCAAGGGCTAAAACGCTCGTTTTTCCCAGAACTGAAGGAGGCTAGCAATGGCTCATAAAAAAGCAGCAGGTAGTACCCGTAACGGTCGCGATTCCGAGTCGAAAAGACTTGGTGTGAAGCGCTATGGCGGTGAAACCGTTCCGGCAGGCAGCATCATTGTTCGTCAGCGTGGCACCCGTTTCCACGCCGGCGCCAATGTGGGCCTGGGCCGTGACCACACTCTGTTTGCAAAGGCAGATGGTCAGGTCAAGTTTGACGTAAAAGGTCCGCAAGGCCGTAAGTTTGTGAGCATCGTACCGGCTGCATAAGCTGACGATCTCCGGTTCTTGCGAACCGAAAGCCCCGCAGTGCTTCTCTGAGGCTCGCGGGGCTTTTTTGGTTTTTGATCATGATTTTTTGTGGAAGTGTAGCTGATGAAATTCGTTGATGAGGCCACCATTCAGGTGGAAGCTGGCAAGGGCGGTCATGGCTGCTTGAGCTTTCGCCGTGAGAAATATGTTCCCCGTGGTGGCCCTGATGGTGGCGACGGCGGTGATGGTGGCTCGGTCTACCTTGAAGCGGCCGAGGCCTTGAATACGCTGGTCGACTACCGGTTTCAGCGTAAACACAAAGCTGAAACCGGTGAAGGTGGCAGTGGTCGCAATTGTTCTGGCAGCAAGGGTGAAGACCTGGTGTTGCCGGTGCCTGTTGGTACCACAGTGGTTGATGTGGATACCCACGAAGTGCTGGGTGACCTGACGCACCCGGGGGATCGCCTCAAGGTGGCTCAGGGTGGTTTTCATGGCCTGGGTAACACGCGCTTCAAGTCATCGGTCAACCGGGCGCCACGCCAGACCAGTAAAGGCTCGGAGGGCGAATTCCGTAATCTTCGTCTTGAGCTGAAGGTCGTGGCCGATGTTGGCTTGCTGGGGCTGCCGAATGCAGGGAAGTCCACCTTTATCCGTTCCGTGTCTGCGGCCCGCCCGAAAGTGGCCAATTACCCCTTTACGACGCTGGTGCCTAACCTGGGTGTGGTGAGTGTTCAGGCTCATCAAAGCTTTGTGGTGGCCGATATTCCTGGACTGATAGAAGGGGCCGCGGAAGGCGCGGGTCTTGGCATCCGGTTCCTGAAGCACTTGGTTCGCACCCGGTTGCTCCTGCACCTGGTCGATGTCGCGCCATTTGACGACTCTTCGCCGGCGGCCAATGTACGTGCCATTGACCACGAGCTGGAAAAGTTCAGCGAAACCTTGGCAACGCGTGACCGTTGGCTGGTACTGAACAAGGTCGACATGGTGTCAGAAGATGAGCGGGACGCCCGGTGTCAGGCCATTGTGGATGAGTTGAATTGGCAGGGGCCGGTGTTTCAGATTTCAGCGCTGAGTGGCGAAGGCACAAAGCCGCTGGTTCAGGCCATTATGCGCTGGATTGAGTTGCGCGCCGAAGAAGAGGCGGAAAACCCGGAGGCGGCCGAAAAGGAAGCCGAGCGGCGCCGTCGTATGGACGAGGAAGCGCGAGCTCAGATTGAAGCTGAGAAGCAGGCTCGCCGTGCAGCGCGTAAGAACGACAGTGATGACGATTTTGATGACGATGACGATCACGATGTCGACGTCGTTTATGCCCCGGAGTAAAAGAGCCTGACATGAGTGAGCGATCTCAGGTAGCCCGCGCCCGCCGGTTGGTGGTGAAAATCGGTAGTGCCTTGTTGACCAACGACGGCAAGGGCCTCGACATTGATGCCTTGGCGGGATGGGTCGACCAGATCGTGGGATTGATCCGTGATGGGGTTGAGGTGGTGGTGGTGTCCTCCGGCGCGGTGGCCGAGGGAATGAGTCGGCTCGGCTGGACGGTGCGCCCCGAGCAGCTCCATGAGCTGCAGGCGGCCGCTGCGGTTGGTCAAATGGGGTTGGTGCAGATCTGGGAAGCGCAATTCAAGCGCCACAATTTACCCTCAGCCCAGATCCTACTGACTCACGATGATCTTTCCGATCGTAAGCGCTACCTGAACGCCCGCAGTACACTGAGGGCGTTGCTGGATTTCGGTGTCGTGCCCATCGTCAATGAAAATGACACGGTGGTGACGGATGAAATTCGCTTCGGTGATAACGATACGCTAGGCGCCCTGGTGGCGAATCTGGTCGAAGCCGATGGGCTTATCATTCTCACGGATCAGGTGGGCTTGTATAACAAAGACCCTCGCAAGCACTCAGATGCCCAATTGATTGATCAGCGCCAGGCCGGCGACACGGAGCTGGACGTAATGGCTGCCGGTGGCGCGGGGGTGCTTGGTCGTGGCGGTATGCAGACCAAGGTGCGTGCTGCGCGGCTGGCGGCAAGGTCGGGCGCTTTTACCATCATTGTGGGTGGGCGCATGGAAACGGTGATTTCTCGGTTACGGCGCGGCGACTCGCTCGGTACCTTACTGTTGCCCGAGCAGGGCCGGCTGGCAGCGCGAAAGCAGTGGCTGGCAAGTCATCTTCAGACTCGTGGTCAGTTGATGCTTGATGCCGGTGCGGTCCGGGTGCTGTGTCAGGGCGGTCGCAGCTTGTTGCCAGTCGGTGTTAAGGCGGTGTCGGGCAAATTTCGTCGCGGGGAGATGGTGTCCTGTACTGACGAGGCTGGTGTGGAAGTTGCTCGCGGTCTGGTCAATTACGATGCGGATGAGGCCAGGGCCATTGCGGGTCGCTCCAGTGATCGGATTGCCGAGGTGCTGGGCTATATTTCAGACGAAGAAATGATTCACCGCGATAACCTAGTGGTGTCGTGAACACCAGCGAGAGGCCTCTGGTCTGAGCACGGCGTGCTCATTGGGTTTGGTTCAGGGGAATGAAGTAAGGCACAAAAAAACCGGCCAAGGGCCGGTTTTTTTAAGTCCTGATATCGCTTAGGCGCTTTTCAGGTCTTTAATCTTGGCAACCAGGCGACTCTTTTGGCGAGCCACTTTGTTTTTCGCAAAGATGCCTTTGTTGACCATGCTGTCAACAATTGGCTGAAATTTCTGGAATGCAGCCTGGGCGTCTTCGTAATTGCCGGCTTCAATGCTGGCGTGAACTTTTTTCATGTACGTGCGCGACATGGAACGCAGGCTGGCATTGTGCTTGCGGTTCTTCTCGTTCTGACGTGCGCGCTTCTTCGCTTGCGGGGAATTTGCCACCGTGTAACTCCTGAAAAATACTGAATGCGTTTCTGACTCAATCGCGGGCGCGCGAACATCCAGCGCCTCGAATTAAATGACGCGAGATCATGCCGCTTCAGGCCTGTAATGTCAAGTGTAGACGCAGCTATCGGCGCTATTAAAGGGGTGTGTTAAACTCCCGCCCGCTTGTTACCGATGACCCAGGACGACCATCGCCATGACCCGTCAAAATCAGTCTGATCCCGCCGTGACAGAACCACCAAAGGCACCGGGGCTGCTCCGTTCATCCGGAGTGGTTGGTGTTATGACTCTGCTGTCCCGTGTTCTGGGATTGGTTCGGGATATGGTGATCGCCCGCTATTTCGGGGCCGGAGCCGGTGCCGATGCATTTTTTGTAGCCTTCAAGATTCCCAACTTTCTGCGCCGGTTATTTGCCGAAGGTGCTTTTGCCCAGGCGTTCGTGCCCGTCTTGTCCTCGTACCGGCAACAGCATGCTGTCTCGGAAGTGCAGCGCCTGGTCAATGCGGTAGCCGGGTCGTTAGGTGTAGTGCTCCTGGGCGTCACTCTGATTGCGATGTTGGGCGCGCCAGTGCTGACAGCGGTGTTTGCACCGGGCTTTATGGATGAGGCGGAAAAGTTTTCCCTGGCCAGCGACATGTTGCGGATTACCTTTCCGTATCTATTGCTGGTGTCGCTCACGGCGTTTGCGGGCTCTATCCTCAATAGCTACGATCGTTTCGCCATCCCGGCCTTCACGCCCGTTTTACTGAATCTGACCATGATTGGTGCTGCAGTCTTTCTATCGCCGCTGATGGAGACGCCGATCATGGCGTTGGCCTGGGGGGTGATGATTGCCGGCGCCCTGCAGCTGTTCTTCCAGTTACCCTTTTTGATGAGTCTGGGATTGTTGCCGCGGCCAAAGGTGGATTACCGGCACGAGGGGGTGCGGCGAATCCTGGTGCTGATGGCGCCCGCGCTGTTCGGGGTGTCGGTGAGTCAGATCAACCTGTTGCTCGACACCGTGCTGGCGTCGTTTTTGCAGACCGGCAGTGTATCCTGGCTGTATTACTCGGACAGGCTCTCCGAGCTGCCGCTGGGTGTGTTCGGTATCGCCATTGCAACGGTCATTTTGCCTAATTTATCCAGAAAACACGCGGCGGAATCGTTGGATCAATTCACCGCGACGCTTGACTGGGCGGTGCGAGCGGTTCTGTTGATTGGTCTGCCGGCAGCGCTGGCGCTGTTGTTGCTCGCAGAACCACTGCTTGCCACGCTGTTTTACTATGGTGAAGTCACCGCCAGAGATGTTGGCATGTCGGCCCAGAGCCTGAGGGCGTACTCGGCCGGACTGATGGCGTTCATGCTGATCAAGGTCCTGGCGCCTGGCTATTTTGCCCGACAGAATACTCGTACCCCGGTAAAAATCGGCATCATCGCAATGGGTGCCAATATGGTTTTCAATCTGGTGCTTATTTTTCCGCTTGCCCATGCCGGACTGGCTTTGGCCACATCGATATCGGCGTGGCTTAACGCCGGCCTGCTATGGAGAGGCCTTAAGCGTGAGGGTGCCTGGGTGAGTCAGCCAGGCTGGCTAAGGTTTGCCAGTCAGTTGCTGATTGCCAATGGTGCTCTTGCGGCTTTGATCCTGTATTTGAACGTGCCGGTTGGCCAGTGGTTGGCGGCCTCGGGGGCCGAGCGCGCCTGGGATATGGGTATTCTGGTGGCGGCGGGCGGTGCCGTTTACTTTGCAGCACTGTTGCTGGTGGGTGTTCGGATACGGCAGTTCAAGCTGCGCTAGTTAGCGAATGTTGTCAGGGCCGGGATGCAAGTCTTATCGGTGCTCGGCAGATAGGTTATAATCGCGTGTTTTCTCACCAACACCTGGATTAAGGTGCGCTTTTCATGTGGCTGATACGAGGCCTGACTAACCTGTTATCGCGTTCCGGGCACGCAGCGTCTGTGCTCGACCAAGGCTGCGTGGCCACCATTGGTAATTTCGATGGCGTCCATCTGGGACATCAGACCATCATTGATCAGGTTCGGGAAAGAGCCGAAACCCTGGGCTTGCCGAGTGTGGTAATGATTTTTGAGCCCCAGCCACGGGAATTTTTTCAGGGCTGGGGTGCGCCTCCGCGGTTAACCGAATTTCGTCAGAAATTGGAAGCATTGGCCAGTCAGGGCGTGGATGGTGTGGTATGCCTGCCGTTCAACGAGCAGCTTCGTCAGTATTCGGGGATGGCGTTCATCCAGCAGTTGCTGATTGAGGGCCTCCTGGTTCGTCACTTGGTTGTGGGTGACGACTTCCGGTTTGGCTGTGATCGTTCAGGTGATTTTGCGCTGTTGGAACAAGTTGGTAGGACCGCCGGCTATACCGTTGAAAATACCCGGACCGTGACGGCAGGTGGTGAGCGCATCAGCAGCACTCGGGTGCGCAACAGCCTGATTCAGAATGAGCTGGCATTGGCGTCAGAGTTGCTGGGCGGCCCCTATGCCATTGAGGGGCGCGTGGTCTATGGTCGCCAGCTGGGTCGCGAAATCGGGGCACCGACGGCGAACATACGACTGAAACACATGCCAGCCCTGCGCGGGGTGTATGTGGTTGGGGTCGAATGCGCCGATGGGGCCGCCTATGACGGCGTTGCCAATATTGGCTTGCGGCCTACGGTGGATGGCCGGGGACCGTCACTCGAAGTGCACCTGTTTGACTTTGCTGGCACACTGTATGGTCAACGCTTGCGGGTGACATTCTTGCACCCATTACGGGATGAAGTGCGTTTTGACTCGGTGGACGCATTAAAAACCCAGATTGCACAGGATATGCGTGACGCACGGCAATGGTTGGCCAGCCGCTGAGCTGGTGCGTCTAGATTTGCTGGCCGATATCTACTCATTAAAGACTGACGACAGAGCATTAACAGAGACTCATGAGCGACTATAAGCATACCCTGAACCTGCCCGAGACCGCGTTTCCAATGCGCGGCAATCTAGCCAAACGCGAGCCGGAAATGCTCAAACACTGGCAGGATATTGATGTCTACGGAAAACTGCGCCAGGCCAGGGCCGGTCGTGAAAAGTTCATTCTCCACGACGGTCCTCCCTACGCCAACGGCAGTATCCACATTGGTCACGCGGTTAATAAGATTCTGAAGGACATGATTGTCAAGTCTCGTGGATTTATGGGGTATGACGCGCCATACGTGCCAGGCTGGGACTGTCACGGGTTGCCCATCGAGCACAAAGTCGAGCAGGAGATTGGCAAGGCGGGCGTCAAGGTAGACTACAAAACGTTTCGACAAGCCTGTCGGGACTATGCCGAGAAACAGGTTGCCGGCCAAAGAGACGATTTTGTTCGCCTCGGTGTGATGGGTGAGTGGGACAAACCCTACCTGACCATGGACCCCAAAGTGGAAGCGGACATCATCCGGGCCCTGGGTGATATTGCCGGTAAAGGCCATTTGGTTCGTGGTTTCAAACCGGTGTATTGGAGTGTTGTCGGCCAGTCCGCGCTGGCGGAAGCCGAGGTGGAGTACCAGGATAAAACTTCTACCCAGATTGATGTGCGATTTACGGTGGCGGATCCGCAGAAAGTGCAGGCATTGTTCAGCACCCGTGAGGGTGAAGGCGATATTTCGGTGGTGATCTGGACCACGACCCCCTGGACCATCCCCGCTAATCAGGCGGTATCGCTGAACGCGAACTTCGATTACGCGCTGGTGCAAGTCGATGTGGGCAACGGTCCGGAGCGCATGATCCTGGCGGCCGACATGGTGGATGAGATCATGGCACGGTGGGAAGTGGCCGGCGCCCGAACGCTTGCCACGTGCAAAGGACAAGCGCTGGAACAGCAGTTGCTGCACCATCCGATCTACGACAAGCAAGTGCCGATTATTCTTGGCGAACACGTGTCCACGGATGCGGGGACAGGCGCCGTGCATACAGCACCGGATCATGGTGTGGAAGATTTTGTTGTAGGCAAAGATTATGGCATCGAGACGCTGAATCTGGTCCAGGCTGACGGCACCTACACCCAGGCAGCCGGGGAATTCGCGGGTATCCATGTCTACAAGGCCGATGAGCCTGTGTGCCAGGCGTTGATTCGGGAGGGTAAACTGGTGCGCAGTGAAAAATTCCGGCATAGCTACCCTCACTGCTGGCGAACCAAAACCCCCCTCATCTATCGGGCGACGCCGCAATGGTTTATCAGCATGGACAAGAATCATTTGCGCCGTGATGCTCTGGAAGCGATTAAGGGCGTCCGTTGGGTGCCAGGCTGGGGCCAGAACCGTATTGAGGCGATGATCGAACAGTCTCCAGACTGGTGTATTTCCCGTCAGCGCACATGGGGTGTGCCCATTACGTTGTTCATCCATAGAGAAACCCAAGAACTGCACCCTGATACGGGGCGACTGATTGAAGCGGTTGCCAAGCAGGTCGAGGAAGGCGGTATTGATGCCTGGTACGAGCTGGATGCGGAAACCCTGCTGGGCGCGGATGCCAGTCAGTATGAAAAGGTCACGGACACCCTGGACGTGTGGTTTGACTCAGGCGTCACTCACGCTTCGGTGCTGCGTAAGCGTGCCGAATTGGGGCAATTTCCAGCCGACATGTACCTGGAAGGATCGGATCAGCATCGAGGCTGGTTCCAGTCGTCACTGAAAACCTCCATCGCGATTAACGGCACCGCACCCTACAAGCAAGTACTGACCCACGGGTTTACCGTGGATGGCCAGGGTCGCAAGATGTCGAAGTCGGTGGGCAATGTCATTGCACCCCAGGAAGTGATGAACGAGCTGGGGGCTGACATATTGCGACTCTGGGTCGCCGCCACGGATTACAGTGGTGAGATGACGGTATCGAAAGACATTTTGCGCCAGACGGCCGATGGCTATCGCCGCATTCGCAACACCTCGCGCTTTTTGCTGAGTAACCTGACTGGTTTTGATCCTGCGCAGCACACAGTGGCGCCCGCCGACATGCTGGCACTTGACCGCTGGATGGTGGACCGCACACGAGCGTTGCAGAATGAGCTCCATGAAGACTACCAGAACTACAGCTTCCTGAAGATCTACCAGAAAATTTATAACTTCTGTGAAGCCACGCTGGGTGGTTTCTACCTCGATATCATCAAAGATCGCCAGTACACCACCCAGGCCGACAGCTTGGCGCGACGGTCCTGTCAGACAGCTTTGTTCCACGTCGTGGAAGCGCTGGTGCGTTGGATCGCGCCGATTTTGAGCTTTACGGCGGACGAGATTTGGCAGCATCTGCCCGGTGAGCGGGGAGAGAGCGTGTTCTTTGAAACCTGGTACGACAACCTTGCAGCGTTGCCTGAAGATGCGAAGCTGGGTCGTGACTACTGGGCGGAACTTTACAATATCAAGGAAGCCGTCAATAAGTGCCTGGAAGAGGCGCGCGGACGGGGCGAGATCAAAGGTGCCTTGACCGCTGAGGTGACGTTGTATTGTGAGCGTGAGCTGGGCGAGAAACTTGAGCGTTTGGGAGAAGAACTCCGTTTTGTGCTGATCACCTCTGAGGCTTCAGTGCGTCCTCTGAGTGAGGCAGGGGAGGCGCTACCGACCAGTTTTGAAGGTTTGCGCGTAAAAATTACGCCGGCGCAATACACAAAATGTGAACGCTGCTGGCACCACCGGGCCGATGTGGGGCAGCACGCCAATCATCCCGATCTCTGTGGTCGGTGCATCGACAACGTGGAAGGCCAGGGTGAAGCCCGGGCATTCGCCTGATGGAGCACGTCATGACCGCTGACCATCGTCCTCACTCCATGATTCGCTGGCTCTGGCTGGCGGTCTTGGTGGTGGCGGCGGACCTGGGAACCAAGGCCCTGGCGACTGCCTGGCTGACCTATGGCCAGCCGTTGCCGGTAGCGCCACTGTTTAACTTGACGCTGTTGCACAACACCGGCGCCGCTTTCAGTTTTCTCGCGGGCGCGGATGGCTGGCAACGCTGGTTTTTTGTCATCCTGGCATTGGGGGTCAGTGTTGTGTTGGTGCGGTGGTTGCTGACGCTTAAGCGCCATGAAACCTGGATGGCGATTGCCATTGTGCTCCTCCTTGGTGGGGCTCTGGGCAATGTGTATGATCGCGTGGTTCATGGTTACGTGGTTGATTTCTTGCACTTCTACTGGGGCGGCTATCATTTTCCGGCGTTTAATCTGGCCGATACCGCCATCAGCATCGGTGCCGTTATGATGGTGATCGACATGTTTCGAAAACCGTCAGCGAAATCGGATTAAAGAGGGTTTGCCTGATGAATGAATTGCCGGTGGACAAAGGCACACGAGTAACGTTGAATTTTGCGCTGAAATTCACCGATGGCCAGATTATCGACAGCACGTTCGATAAGACCCCGGCGACACTTGAAATTGGCGACGACAACCTGCCAGAGAATTTTGAGGCTTACCTGTTGGGGATGAAAGCGGGTGACCGGGCCACTTACGACGTGCCACCGGAAAATGCCTTTGGCCAGCACAATCCCAGCAATGTCCAAATGTTTAAGCGCTCGGATTTTAACGCCGACATGGTGCTGGAGCCGGGGGTGATGATTTCCTTTGCGGATGCCCGCCAAAGCGAGCTTCCGGGTGTTGTGCAGCACGTTGAAGGTGATCAGGTGACCGTCGACTTTAATCACCCCCTCGCCGGGCGTACACTGATCTTTGACGTTGAAATCATTGATGTGGAGCCGGCGCAAGCCAGCCACTGACCAAAAGGTTGAATTCCACCATGCAAATCCGACTCGCCAATCCGCGCGGCTTCTGTGCCGGCGTCGATCGCGCCATTGAGATTGTAAACCGGGCGTTGGATGTGTTTGGTGCACCGATCTATGTGCGTCATGAGGTCGTCCACAATAAATTTGTGGTTAACAACCTGCGGGATCGAGGCGCGGTTTTTGTCGACGAACTGCACGAGGTGCCCGATGATCGCTTGGTCATTTTCAGCGCTCATGGTGTGTCTCAGGCGGTCCAGCACGAAGCCGCCCGTCGAGGGCTGAAAGTGTTTGATGCCACCTGTCCGCTGGTCACCAAGGTACATATGGAAGTCATGCGTTATAGCCGTGATGGCCACGAGTGTGTCCTGATCGGTCATCATGGCCACCCGGAAGTGGAAGGCACCATGGGGCAGTATGACCACAGTAAAGGTGGGGCTATTTATCTGGTTGAAGACGAAAGCGACGTGGCGGGTCTGGCCGTAAAAGATCCCTCGAAATTGGCGTACGTGACCCAAACGACCTTGTCGATGGACGATACGGCCAAGGTCATCGATTCGTTGCGAGCAAGGTTCCCCAGGATACAGGGGCCCCGCAAGGACGACATCTGCTACGCCACCCAAAATCGCCAGGATGCCGTCAAGCAGCTTGCCGCCGATTGCGACCTGATGTTGGTGGTCGGCTCACCCAACAGTTCCAACTCCAACCGCCTACGCGAGCTAGCCGAACGAATGGGCACCCCCGCGCATCTGATCGACGAAGCCGGACAAATTGACCCCAAATGGATCGACGGCAAGCAAGTTGTCGGTGTTACCGCTGGCGCGTCGGCGCCGGAAGTGCTGGTGAACGAAGTGATCGAGCGCTTGCGCGCGCTGGGCGGCGAAGTGCCTGAGGAAGTGGCGGGCCGTGAGGAGAACATCGTGTTCTCTATGCCGCGTGAGTTGCGTATTGATGCAGTAGAGGTGTCTTAGTTTGTTTGCCTGACAAGGCCCGCAAAATGGACCATGGTCACAGTGTTGCTGACCAACCTACCGATTGTCCCCCCTGAATGGCCGTTCGTCGTTAAGTCGTGGTACGCCCGCTGACCAATGTTTAATGTTCAACTACGTCTGAATGGAAGTGATTTATGTCTCTAGCCTTAACTTCGCGAAGAAAATCTCAATCGGGTTTCACGCTCATCGAATTGATGGTCGTGATTGTCTTGATCGGTATTGCTGCCGCTTATGCGGTGCCATCTTTCACTCAGTTGATTGCCAATAACCGGGTGTCGTCTACGGTCAATGGTTTGGTTGGAACGCTCAATTTTGCCAGAAGCGAGGCAGTCAAAGCGGGACGAACGGTTAACGTGAGACCCGCCGATGGTGCGAGTTGGGACAGCGGCGTTATGGTTTGGCTGGACGCGAATGGAGACAACATTTTTGCTGGTGCAGAAGAGTTGCGGCGTTACGAGGACTTTGACGACAGTCTAACTCTGGCGACGGCAGGAGCACTATCGCAGATCGGCTTTCGAGGAAATGGTTTTCTTACGCCTTCACCAGCTACGACGTCGGAATTTGAGCTTAGTGTGAGCAGCCCAAATATAACTGGAAGCAGTTTCGTGTGCGTAGGTTTCTCTGGTCGCATAAGAACCGATAACTCTGCCTGTAATTAGTAGGAACGAGCCTCATGATAATTACGAAGTCCGCACAACGTGGCTTGAGCATGATTGAAGTGTTGATTGCGATGCTGATTTTTGCCATTGGCTTGCTTGGCGTGGCCGGCATGCAGAGCCTTGCACTGAAATCAACCAACAATTCGAATGTCCGATCTTTGGTTAACATTCACGCCTACGAGATAGTTGAGCGCATGCGCGCGAATATGGGTGCGGTCGAGACCGGGCAGTACAACAGTGTTACTGCTATCTCCGGCGCAACCAACTGCTTGCCAAGTTGTACACCTACCAACTTGGCAGCGTGGGACGCTGATGAGTGGCTTCAGAACCTCCAGGCGGATATTCCCGGTGCAACGGGATCCGTGAATTACGCGGGTGGTATTGCGGCAGTGACAATCAACTGGACAGAGCGAGGACTTGGCAACGACGCCGAAGCTCAGACGTATACTCTGCGTGCGAGGATCGATCAATGACTGGAACGAATCTTAGTAGGCAGTCTGGCGTGTCCCTGATTGAGTTTATGGTGGCAGGGGCTGTGGGACTAATACTCACGGTTGGGCTGGTGCAAATCTTCGTCAGTAACCGTCAGGCCTTTGATACGACCGCCGCCAGTGCAAATGTGCAAGAGACGGCGAGGGTTGGCACTGAAATTGTTACAAAGGCGATTCGCAATGCGGATTATTGGGGGTGTGTGACCGGTGGCGCTGTGTTCAATAACCTTGATGACACTGGCGCCGGTTATGACGCCAACGTCTTGGGATTTGGTTCGGGGCTCGATGGCACCGACAATAATACCGACGGTACAGATAATATCGTCGACGGCACTGACACCGTTACCGTTCGCGGCACCCGTGGCTCTGCGGGCATACAGATCGATGCACCGATGCCGAATTCCTCCGCCATACTAGATGTGACATCAACCAGCCTTTTAAGCGTGTCCGACATTCTCCTCATTAGCAACTGCCGCGGCGGGGATATTTTTCAGGTAACCCAACTTCCGACTGGCGGAGACAAAATTCAGCATAACTCCGGTGCAACGGTCACTCCCGGCAATGGCAAGAATAGCGGGACTTGCGCCGGTGGCGGTGGGGGTGCCAATTGCTTGTCTCAACTTTATGATGCAGGTGCTTCGGTCTTGTTGCCCTATACCGAAACTTATTTTATTGGCACTGGTGCAGACGGACGTCCGGCGCTGTTCATGCGGCGGGGAGTGTTGACCGGTGGTACAGCCGGAGGCACGCAAGACATAGAATTGATTGATGGCGTTCAGGATATGCAAATATTGTATGGAGAGGATACCAATGGCGACGGAAACACCAATGCATACAGAACCGCCGCTGCTGTTGCCGACATGGAGGATGTGATTGCGGTTCGTATCAGCCTGCTGATTCAGTCTGCACAAGATAATGTCTTCGATAGTGCGCAGGCCGTAACATTTAACGGAGCCGCTGTCGATGGCAGTGACCTACGTTTGCGCCGCGTCTACACCATGACATCGACCATCAGAAACAGGATGTAAGCCGTGACTCATTTCCGTTTGTCGGTTGTCTGCAAGCAAACTGGGGCAGCCTTATTAACCAGCCTTTTAATTCTGTTAGTGCTTTCACTTTTGGCAATTGCTTCTATGCAGCGTGTCTCATTACAGGAACGCATGGTGTCGGCAATACGGGATGGCCAGATTGCATTGGAGGCTGCAGAATACGCCGCCCGCGAGGCAGAGCGGGTGCTGGAAAACAACACAGTTACATTGGGCAATTTTGGTGTTCTGAGTGGGCTGTACAATCAAGCAACCGCGCCCAATATATACGCTGCAACCACGTGGGCTAGCGGCAGCGGGTCACCTTCGGTTGCTGCCACAGGATTCCCAACCACGGAGTTAGCCGAAGTGCCCCGTTATCTGATTGAACATGTTGGTCAAGTGACGAATCAGGAGCAAATTAACGACCTTGCCGTTGGTAATTATGGCGGCGCAGGGTCTGCCGCTCCTCCAGAAGGTTTCCGCATTGTCGCTTGGAGTTCAGGTCGGACCGGTCAGTCGCGTCGAATCATTGAGGTTTATTACGGGAAGGGCGGTTAGCCTTTTTCAGCATCGGAGTTCTGTTTATGAACACACGCTATCGGCACACTTTAAACGTTCTAGCCGGATTGGTATTTACCCTGCCAGCCGCTGGTTACTCGGCGCTGGTCGAGCCGGCTGATGAACCACTGTTTCTCTCCGGCACTGTTAAACACAATGTAATGCTGGCGATAGATGACTCAGGCAGCATGGACTTCGAGACCCTATTTAGCGCAAACGACGGCGCCCTCTGGTTGGATGAGAACGGTTCGTTCGTTAAATCAGATGGCACCCTCAATGATGCTGGCGAGACAGGGGTTCTCTCACAGAGCAATGGTGGGAAATACACGTACATTATCCCTAATGGACGGAATGGCACCTATGACGGGAGAAAAATTCTATCGGGTCATTATGCCGTGCCGCCGATCAAACCGTTCGCGTTCGCAAGGAGCGGTGCATTCAACAAATCCTACTATGACCCAAATGTTCAGTATGACCCATGGCCATCTTATGGCGGATTAACGTTTAATGACATTGAGCCCACGTCAGCACCATTTGATGCCAGACGCTCAAGTCAAACAAACTTGGATCTCACCGCAAATATTAATACTGCGGGTAAGGCCGACTGGGGTTTTACGGTTAGTGATGCTGATATGCCATGCACTGACGCGGGAGGTCGCTGCGGTTCAACGGGCACGAAGGACTATACTTATTTCCCCGCCCATTATTACGTGGTTCGCACCTCTGGGGAATATACTTACACGCCAACCTTGGGCGGCTCTGTCTATGACGCAACCAAGTCTGTTCTTCTAGAAGCCGAAGACGCCACAGTAATGGGTGCGTTTCAAAAGGCCTCGTCGCCAACCAGCACCATTTCGAATCTGACGCTTATTGATTCAGCATCCGTGAATGACTACGCGGGTGTTGACGCTACAGTTGTCAGCTCACTCGATACACCGCCTTTGGCCAGTGTCAGTCAGTTGGATTTCAGTTTTGAGCCCAAGCAGGCCGGGGATCACGTTATTTGGCTTCGACGCCGCATGCCTGATGGGAATTCCGACTCATTCTGGTTAAACATGGTTGGAAAAGTTCAGGGAGACTTCACTGAAATCACGCCTGGGAATGAGACCTGGGTAACTTCCGCCGGTGAAGACTGGAACCAATGGTGGCAGGGACATACTGCAAGCGAAAGTTGGGTCTGGGAACCTTGGGCCAAATTGAACTTTTCGAGTGCGTTTTCCAGCGAAAGTTTAAGAATTCGCCACCGTGAAGCGAACGTTTACCTTGACCAAGTATTAATTACGCCGGAATTGGCCGAACCTGTTGGAGCGGTATCAACAACGTCAACACCGCGGGCAAGTGTTACCCGTAACTGTACTACCGATCCCGACCCCTCTCATTACGGTCAGTTTGTGGCCGATACCTCGCAGTTTTCTGGGGTAGACGCGATCGGTCCAGGAGGGGAGTGTTTGACGCGAGTGGACATAAAACCTATCACTTCATCCTATTCCTATACTGATGACACTGGCGCTAGCCAGTCGCGAACTTACGCGGAGGAAATTACCAATTTTGCCAACTGGTTTACCTATTACCGCCGGAGACACCAATCCATCCGTGGCGGTCTGGCCAGCGCATTCCAGGGCCTCGGGGGCATTCAGGTTGGGTTGTTTTGGATCAACAACCGTCGGGATGTGTCCATGTATGATATGGACAGTTCGACGGACGTTACGGCCTTTCTTACTGAGCAGTACAATTAC
Source organism: Marinobacter caseinilyticus (assembly GCF_011074955.1). Lineage (GTDB taxonomy): Bacteria > Pseudomonadota > Gammaproteobacteria > Pseudomonadales > Oleiphilaceae > Marinobacter > Marinobacter caseinilyticus. The sequence continues at coordinate 146,543 of NZ_WUQJ01000019.1, forward strand.
GTCAGCAGTGGGGGAACACCCAATCGTGAAGCCCTCAACCATGCAGCGTTGCAGTTGAAAAGAACCGACACTGACGCCCCTATTGCTCAGGAATGTCAAAAAAACTTCACGCTACTGTTTACGGATGGTTTTTCCGATAACAGCACGGTTGGCGGCATTAACAACGCAGATGGAAGTGCAGGCTCGCCGTATCAGGATGCTTACAGCAGTTCGCTGGGAGATATTGCGTACAAATATTACCTGGAAAACCTGAGGCCGGATCTGACCGTGGGTAAGGTTAGAGTTCCCTCCGGGTGTAATTTGGCAACGCCCGATGCGAGTCTTGATTGCAATGCCAATATTCACATGAATACTTATACGGCTGGCTTGGGCGCACAGGGACAAGTGTTTGGTGTTACGCACAACAATGTTGCCGACGCGTATTCAAATCCACCAACCTGGCCGGATACAGGGACACGTGACAGGAGAATGATTGACGATCTTTACCATGCGTCGGTAAACGGCCGCGGCGAAATGTTCAATGCATCCACGCCAGCTGATTTGCGCCGTGAGTTGGCCTCCGCACTCCGGGATATTATTGCCTCGATCGGCAATGCATCGAGCGTATCATTTAACACGGGTACCTTGAATTCAGACAGTCTTGTGTTCAGCGCTTCATTCAATTCTACCGCCTGGAGCGGTGATTTGTCCGCCCGAGCGCTGGATGCCAATACCGGCGACGTTGCCACGACTGCATCGTGGAGTGCCGCCACACAACTCGACAACCAGGCTCCGGGAAACCGGGTGATCGTGACCTATTCCAATGACAGTGCCGATGGTGTGCCTTTCCGCTGGGATCCCTTGGTTCTTGATACCGGTCAGATTGCCGATCTGGCTCGCTCAAATTTGCCGCTGGGCCTGCCAGATTTGACGTTGGCCGAACGCCGTTTGAATTACCTTCGCGGCACCAGGACTGGCGAAGGTCAGGCGTTTCGGAATCGCGCCAATGTGCTCGGCGATATTGTCCACTCAACCCCCCTATTTGTAGGGGATCCGAAATTGGATTGGCCGGATGCTGGTAATTTTGGTGTGGCTGGTGATCGTTACTCGAGATTTAAGAATATTACCGCGAGAGGCCGCACGCCTGTCATTTACGTGGGCTCCAACGATGGTATGCTTCACGGCTTTAACGGCAAGGCGTTGACGACCGATGGCGGTGGCCAGGAAATTCTTGGTTATGTTCCACGCTCTGTATTCTCAACTGATTCCGGTGCCGGTCTCAGTTATCTAACACAGCCAGATTACGGGCATCGATATTACGTTGACCTCACACCCCAGGCCGTTGACATATACACCAAGGCATCACCCACAGGCAGTGCCGCCTGGAGGACTGCGTTAATTGGCGGTTTGCGGAACGGTGGCGTTGGGTTTTTCGCCTTGGACGTAACCGATCCCAGTACTTTTTCTGAAGCGAACGCGGACGATCTGGTTTTGTGGGAATTCAACGAGAATCACGACCGACGATTAAATTACGCTTTGAGCGAGCCCTCGGTGGGGCTTATGCCTAACGGTCGTTGGGCCTTGATACTGGGGAATGGACTGTCAAACGGTACAGATCCTCTGGATGAAAAGACCGGTGTTTTCATCGTCTACATGGATGGTGGCCTATCGGGATCCTGGACTGAGGGGGCGGACTATGAGTTCATCGAATTGGCCGATACTGGTGGTTTATCTGCGGTGCAGCCAATAGACACCGATGGCGACTCAATCATTGATCGTGTGTACGGCGGCGACCAGTCTGGAAATATGTGGGTCGTGGATGTGAGTTCTTCGAATTCTGGTCAGTGGGAATCTGCCTTCAAGGATGGAAACAGCGCTGGTGCTTTACCTGTGCCGCTCTATACGGCCACAGACAGCGTGGGCAATCCTCAGCCAATATCCACACGCCCTTTGGTGATCCGAAACGTCAATGCACCGGCGGGTAGCGAAGGCAGCAATGGCGAGAACTACATGGTGTACTTTGGCACCGGTCGTTACTTCACTCAAGGCGATGCAAGTGACACGTCCTTACAGACATTTTATGGTGTTTGGGATCGTGGCGATCCAGCACTTGTCAGGACAAACTTGGTAGACCAGACCCTCAGTGAGGTTGTCACCGCTACAAAACGGCTTAGAAAGAGCAGCAGCAGCCTGATTGATTGGGACAACTCCAGTGGTAACGGGCGAGAGTATGGCTGGCGCATGGATTTGCCTGAATCAGGTGAGCGAGTCATCAATCCTGCTCAACTCCGCGGTGAAATTGTTTTTTTTGAAACATTCACACCATCTCAATCCGCCTGTGAAGGCGGTGGGTCCTCTTGGTTAATGTCAGTGGACCAGGATGGTTCGAATCCCGAAAAGCCGATATTTGATACCAACGGTGATGGATTGATTGATAGTAATGACGGTCTGTACGTTGGTGAAAAGAGCAATAATCAAGGCACGGGTGGAACCGCTTTTCTTGACGACTACCAGTACCTCAATACGCCAGAAAAGCCAGAGAAACGTGAAGTTGAGGTCGGCGAATCCGGGCAACGTACAGGGCGCCTTGGTTGGCAGGAACTGTTGGAGCCATAAGTCATTTAGCCCACTGCCCTGTAGTGGGCTAAATGCACTTATTAAGTATTGGTCAATTGGACTCTAAATTGGTGATCAAGATGTTTCGAAAGGTAGGTGGGCAAACAGGTTTTACGTTACTTGAGTTGATGGTTGTGGTTGCCGTTATCGGCATACTGGCGGCGATTGCCGTACCTAGGTATGAACAATATGTGAGGGACGCTCGGGCAACAGATGCGAAAGGCGCGCTTATGGCTCTTGCGAGTCGTCTTGAGCGGTTTCACACCCAGAATTCAACATACACTGGGGCTGTGCTGGGCGCTGGAGGGATATTTCCTGCCGAAGCCCCGATAGAAGGCACTCCAAAATATTACGATCTGGTGATCGTTGCGGCGAACACAAATGCCACCAGCTTTCGAATTGAGGCGCAGCCAAAAAACGGCCAAGGTGGCAATACATTTGCCTTACTCTCGACCGGCCAGCGGATAGACTGGGAGTAGAGCTAGGGATCATTCGTGCAGGTAATGGCCTGGCCGTCGGAACCTTCGACAATACCATCCCCGTCCCTGTCCTGCGCGTGTCCCAGGCGGCCTCCCATGTTGATGCGAAGCTGAATTGCGTTGGTGTCCATGTTGTTGTCTGGACACCAAATGATGTTTCCGATGGCCGAGCGCGCCATGCCAGTGGCTCGGTACCCAAAGTAGCGACGATTTGCGGTATTGATTGTGAGCCGGCCAGTTGATGGTGGTCCGATGGTGCGTAAGATCTGATTTTGTTGTCTTAGCTGCCGTGTTCTGTCTGGGTCGCGAAACAGAATGATGGGTTTTGACCAATCACGGCTACATAGTCCATGGATGTCGAGCGGGCAGATAGTGACTGAGGTGCCTTCCTGAATAGCGATAGTTCTGGCTAAATTAAATCCGGATATCAGATTGGTTATTGTGGTTCGTTTGTGGGAGCTTTCAACAAGATTTAAAATGCCGGGAAGGGCAATGCCCGAGGCTATGGCCATCAGGGCCATAACTATCAGAACTTCAAGTAAGGTGTATCCTGGCGTGTCCATACTGGAATTCATCTCTTATACGTCCTGTATTTAGAGTTAAAGGGTTCTAATCGATATCCATCACCCTTTCAGACGTCATGTCCGGGCGGGGGATGATAGCTGTTTTGGGTTTGTAGTTGCTGCAAGCGATATCAGTGACAAGGTGTGAGTGATTGGCCTTCTACGCTGCTGCATCTGTCCGAACGATTGTTATTCCATTCCCAATTTCTTCAACTTGTATCTCAGCGCACGAAAACTGATCCCCAAGCGTTTAGCCGCCGCCGTTTTATTCCATCGGGTCGCCTCCAGTGCCCTCTCAATGGCCTGACGTTCTATCGTTTCAAGGTAGTTTTCCAAGTCGAGCTCCCCTTCCGGCAAGGGCACGCCTTCACCTTTGGGCGCTTGTTCCACCTGATCGGGCGTCTTCGGTGTGCTGCCAAGCTGGAGCTCATCGGCATCGATGTTATCGGCATCGCACAGCGTAAAGGCGCGCTCAAGAATGTTTTCCAGTTCTCTCACGTTGCCTGGGAAGCCGTAGCTTTTTAAGCGGTCAATGGCTTCTTTGGTCAGTATCGCGGGCGCACATTCGTATTCCTTGGCAATGCGCGTCAGTATGTGATGGGCGAGCAGAGGAATATCGTCGGGTCGCGCTCGTAAGGGCGGCACCATCAGTTCAATAACGTTGATCCGGTAGAATAGGTCCTGGCGGAATTGGCCAGATTGCACCAGCTCCGGAAGGTTTTTATGCGTGGCACTCAGCACCCGGATATCCACTGCGAATTCTTTTGGCTCGCCAACCGGTCGCACGGCTTTTTCCTGAATGGCCCGCAACAGCTTGACCTGCATAGCCAGCGGCAAGTCCGCAACCTCATCCAGGAACAGCGTACCGCCGTTTGCGGATCGGAAGAGCCCATCCTTGTTGTCGGTGGCGCCCGTAAAGCTGCCTTTTTTGTGACCGAAAAATTCACTTTCCATCAATTCTGACGGTATGGCACCACAGTTCACCGCTATAAAAGGACCATCGGCTCTTGGGCCCTGTAGGTGGACCATCCGCGCCACCAGCTCTTTGCCGCTGCCGGATTCACCGCTGATAAATACCGGTGCCTGGCTCCTGGCGAGCTTACGGGTTTGATTGCGCAAGCGCTTGATCTCGGGCGACTGCCCCAGTAACAGCCCCGGCTCATCGCCTTCGATACTGTGAGTAGAAGCCGGTTCTGATAATTTTAACGCGCTGTTGACCAGGTCCCGCAGTCGAGGTAACTCAACGGGTTTTGACACAAAGTCAAAAGCGCCCGCTTTCAGGGCTTCAATTGCTGTATCCATACTGCCATAAGCGGTGATAACGGCCGCCGGTGTATTCGGACTTTGCTGTTGAATCCACTGGACAAGCTCAATGCCATTACCGTCCGGCAGGTTCATGTCCGTCAGGCAGAGATCGACCGTGGCACCCTGCAGCAGACTTTTTGCCGTAGTAATGTCTGGTGCCAGGAGGGTCGTAATGCCCATTCGGGTCAGAGTGATGTCCAACAGTTCCCGGATATCCGGCTCATCGTCAACTATCAGCGCGGTATGGGTGGTCATGAAATCAGGTCTCGTTCGAGTTATTTTTGCTGTTTTAGCACGCTTGGCGTTTTGCCGTGCTAGATGTGCCGCCCATGATGGGCAAAAGTGATGCGGAAGCAGCAACCTGGCTGGTCATCTTCAAGCAGCGACAGGTGAGCTTGGTTAGCCTCGCACAGTTCCCGCGCCAAATAAAGGCCGAGCCCGGTGCCGCTTTTATCGGTGGTAAAAAACGGTTCGAAAACCGAGCTACGATGTTCAACATCAATGCCAGGGCCCTCATCCCGAATATCCAAAAACGCACGCTCACCGTCGGCGGATGCTCCTGCGGTCATCAAAATGCACAGCGTGTCACTCTGCAAGAGGCTGAAGCGTAAACCGTTGTCACAGAGATTGACCAATACCTGCTCAAGTTGGCTGCGGTCAAAACGAGCAGGAGGTATGGTTTGGGCCAGAGATAGTTCAATCTCGATGGGTTGTCCCCGGGCCGCGCCAGCTGTTTGTTTATAGTCCTCGCAAAATTCCGTAAGCCACTCAGCTAGATCGACCAGCTCAGTGTCGGCGGCTTGTCGCCGGGAAAGGTCCAGCACATTCTCGACAATGCCATTCACACGCCTCGAATGGCGCTGAATAATTTCCAGCATCTTGCGATCACCGGTATCGAGGTGCTCCGATTCCGCCATCAGTTGGGCCGCGTGGCTGATCGCGCCCAGGGGATTGCGAATTTCGTGGGCAATGCCTGCGGTCAATCGCCCCAAAGACGCTAATTTCATTTGTTGCGCCTGCTGGGTTACCTTGCTCATATCTTCAATGAAAACCAGAATCTGGTCACCGCGCTCCTGATGAAGGCGAGTAAAGTTCGCCTGCAGTAAAGGCGATAAGGGGCCAGCCTGAAACGGTTCTGTCCGGAGTGCAGGCGTTTTCAACCATTGCTCCAAACCCTGCTTCAGAGGAGCCGGCAGTGGGTAGCGGGGTGACGCTGGATCTTGGCCTTTGATGCTGGCACCGCCGGACAGCAGTTCATCTGCTGCGGCATTGGCCAGCCGAACAAGGCCGAACCGATCCGTCACAAGGATGCCGGTTCGCATTCGCTGAATGATCTGCCGATTGATCTGCTCAAGCTCAATGATGCTGAGCGCGCGTGAGCTTGCCAGTTCTTCGCTGCGCACCATTCTGTGGGTGATATTTTGCAGCAGGAACGCGGCCGCAAAATATAGGATGCCCAGAGAACCAGCCCTGACGATTTCATCGGGGTTGTGATTCAAGGTAACGACGGACCATCCGGCGACCCCCAACGAGCATAGGGCCGCCAGGGCAGCGTAAAATATGCCCATACGGCTGGGCGTGAGTATATTGCCCGCCGCCACCGACACGATCACCAGATTAGCAAGACCACCGGTAATGCCAGTGCTGAACAGCAGAAACCCGTGCATGGCCAATACGTCGATGAGAATGGAGAGTGTTATATGGCGCTGCTGCGGTCGAAATCCGGCCATCATGAGTAAGGCCAGGAAAACATTGAGCGCGAGGTAGGAAAGTACACTGGCCTGATAAAGGTCTGGCATTTTAAACCGGAGGTTGATTTCTCCGAAGCTCACGAAGAGCAACGCGGCGAGAATGAAGCTCACCACCAAACGATAATGATTGTAGATGCGGAACAATCTCGCGCGCTGATCCTGTTTGGGGGAGGCCTGCCAGACGGCGCTATTGGAAGGGGCGGAATCAGCCATGGGTGTCGGTCTTTCCAGTTGCAAACAGTGGGTTCAACGCGAGAAATCTGTTTCGGGACAGGGTTATAATAGCCTTTAAATGGCAATAAGTTACAGGAGCTCAGTATGTCACAGCGGTTCGACGACCCGTCCAGCCTCGCCTCACCCGTAAAACTTCGGGTAATTATGGCCCAACTGGACTTCCTGGTTGGCGATATCCCTGGCAACACCAAAACGGTGATTGCCGCTGCACGTCGTGCGGAGCAGGACCATCAGGCCGATGTGGTGGTGTTCCCTGAGTTGTGTTTGACCGGTTACCCCCCGGAAGACTTGTTGCTTCGTCCCAGTCTGGATGTCCGTGTTCGTGAGGCCATGGAGGTGTTGGCGGCCGAGCGGTTTTCCGCCGCCCTGGTGCTTGGTCTGCCGGTTCGCCATCATGGCCTGCTGTATAATGCCGCCGTAGTCATTCAGGCGGGCGAGGTTGTTTGCCATTATTTCAAGCAATTTCCGCCAAACTATCAGGTTTTTGACGAAAAGCGATACTTCGCAGCTGGTCATGAGTCGTGTGTGGTTGAGCTGCGGGGGGTGCCTGTTGGCTTGACTGTCTGTGAGGATCTCTGGAGTGATGGTCCGGTTGAAGCGGCCTCGGCAGCGGGCGCGCGGTTGATCCTCAACCTGAATGCCTCCCCCTACGATATAGGCAAACAGGCGCGCCGAAAGGCCCTGCTTGAGCGCAAGGCCCGGGATAATCAAGTCAGTATTGTTTATACCAACCTGGTTGGCGGCCAGGATGAGCTGGTTTTCGACGGGGGCTCCATGGTGTTCGACCACTCGGGGGCGTTGGCGGTTGAAGCGCCACAATTCCAGGAAGGCCTCTATCCAGTGGATTTCCTCTTTGAATATCACTGTCAGCCCCTATCCCAGGCGATACCTCCCGAGCCTTCCCTGGAACAGAATGTCTACAATGCATTAGTGCTGGGTGTTAAGGATTACGTCAACAAGAATGGCTTTAAATCGGTGGTGTTAGGCCTCTCTGGCGGCATAGATTCGGCATTGACGCTGGCAGTGGCGGTGGATGCGCTGGGTCCGGACCGTGTGCGTGCGGTGATGATGCCATTTCGGTATACGTCGGACATCAGTCTGGAGGACGCCGCGGCCGAAGCACGAACACTGGGTGTTCAGTACGATGTGTTTTCCATTGAACCTATGTACGACGCGTTTATGGCGACGCTGGCAGCGCCATTTGAAGGACGGCAGCCGGATACCACCGAGGAAAACCTTCAGGCACGCTTGCGGGGTGTGCTGTTGATGTCACTGTCGAACAAGTTTCGCTCTCTGGTACTGACAACGGGCAATAAGAGTGAGATGGCGGTGGGTTATTCGACCCTCTACGGCGACATGGCCGGCGGTTTTGACGTTCTGAAGGATGTTCCGAAAACGATGGTGTTTCAGCTGTCCAGGTATCGCAATACGGTATCGGCCGTCATCCCCGAACGCGTGATTACCCGGCCGCCTTCGGCCGAATTGGCACCCGACCAGAAAGACGAAGACAGCCTGCCAGGCTACGACGTGCTCGACCAGATTCTCAACCTGTATGTGGAGCGGGATTTCAGTGCCGACGCCATTGTGGCAGAAGGCTTTGACCGGGTGGATGTTGAACGGGTCGTCCGCCTTGTGGACATCAACGAGTACAAGCGCCGGCAGGCACCAATTGGCGTGAGGATTACGGAACGCGGTTTTGGCAAAGATCGCCGGTACCCGATCACCAATGGCTGGAAAATCGGGAATTGATAGGATCCGGTGTGTCTGGTCGCCTTGCCCCGTGCTCCCGAAATTGACGTCGGGGCACCTTACCTGGATCCAGCCCCCTCATAGTGGCCAAAGCCGCTCCTAGTCTGGCGATAAATTTTGAGAACGTGTCAGGAAAATTACTCGTCGCCCATCAGTCCAAACGTTACAACACTGGTCAGCGAGCGGTCTTCCCGTTTTAGCATGGTGCCCTGGAATTCCTTGTCTTCATTGAAGGCATCACTGTTGGGGTAGTTCAGGGCCAACAGTTTAATGGCATCGTTGGCGGCTTTTTTGAGATCTAGAAACTGGTAGGTTTCGGCCAGAATAATGAGCGCCGTTTCCACCGATGGCGTGGTCGAATAGTTTTCGACCACGAAGCGGGCGCGATTGTTGGCGGCAACATAGGCTTCGCGTTTGATGTAATAGCGCGCTGCATGAATTTCCAGTTCTGCCAGCCGGTTACGAATGGCAATCATGCGCTGGCGGGCATCGGGGGCGTACTCGCTGTCGGGGTAGCGGTTTAACAACTCTGAAAAATCCCGGAATGACTGACGTTGCTCCCCCGGTGAGCGTTCGGTGGGGTCAATGGGAAAATAACGGGCGGCAAGGCTGACATCGAGGTTATAGGATGCCAGTCCACGCATGTATAGTGCATAGTCTGCGTGTTGGCTTTGGGGGTGCAGGCGCAGAAAACGATCGGCGGCTGCACGGGCTCCTTCCAGGTCAAGATTCTGGTAACGTGAATAGATCAAGTCGAGCTGAGCTTGCTCCGCGTAGCGGCCAAACGGATAGTAGGTTTCAAGGAAGTCCAGGTTGCGTTCCGCCTCGTTAAAATTGCCCGACTTCATTGCGTCCCGGGCCTGCTCATAATAGATTTCTTCCGGCAGTACCTCTTCTTCCTGGTTTGTTGCACAGGCGCTGATCAGTATAAAAACGGACAATAGTAGTAATCGAAAACCTGATCTCATGCCGGAATCCCGTATAATGAAGCCAATAACCGAATGGATCGTCATTGTAACGAGGATAACGCTCGATGTGCAGGGGCGATTGGCATTCGGTGCGCATTTCTGTCACATGCGTAACACTCATCCAAATGTTTAGGCCTTGAATGACTTCCGATAACCGGATACTTGCTGATTTTTCCATTCCACCCGAGTTTAGCGATCACCGGCTGGACCAAGCGGCTGCCGAGTTAATGCCAGAGCATTCGCGGTCGCGTTTGCAAACCTGGATAAAAAGCGGTGCCCTGACAGTGAATGGCAAGCAGTGCAGGCCCAAAGACAAAGTGATGCTTGGTGATCGTCTGCACCTCGATGCCGAGCCCGAATCCCAGGTCTCCTGGCAGGCCGAGTCGATCACGCTTGACATCGTTTATGAAGATGAACATCTGCTGGTGATCAACAAGCCCGCCGGTTTGGTGGTGCATCCAGCGGCGGGCCACGCTGACGGGACTCTGGTCAACGCCTTGCTGCATCATGCCCCGGAAGTCGAAAATTTACCGCGCGCCGGTATTGTTCACCGTCTGGACAAAGACACCTCTGGGATTATGGTGGTCGCCCGGAGCCTGATTGCACACACGTCATTGGTGGATCAGCTCCAATCTCGAAGCATGGGGCGCGAGTACGAGGCGGTGGCCATTGGCACTATGACTGGGGGCGCTACCGTTGATGCGCCGATCGGCCGGCATCCCCGGGAGCGCAAAAAAATGGCAGTGGTGCCTTCTGGCAAACCGGCGGTCACGCATTATCGTGTCCTGGAACGGTTTTCGGCTCATACCCATGTCCGCTGTAAGCTGGAAAGTGGCCGCACCCACCAAATTCGAGTGCACATGGCACATGTGCGTCACCCGTTGGTGGGTGACCAGCAGTATGGCGGTCGTCCACGTCTGCCAAAAGGCAGCACCGAGTCACTGCGGGCGACGTTAACCGGGTTTCAGCGCCAGGCCTTGCATGCACGTCAGTTGACGCTGGACCATCCGGTAACCGGCGAATCCCTTACTTGGGAGGTGGCGCTGCCCGATGATATGACCCGTTTGCTGGCCGCGTTGCGGCAGCATGTTCTGGACCTCAAGAATGACGTCGTCTGAACTGACATTGATCCGGCCTGAATGGCCGGCGCCGGTTTCGGTCAGAGCCGTTACAACGACCCGGCTCGGTGGCACCAGTGGCGAGCCCTGGGCCTCCCTCAATTTAGGGGATCACGTCGGCGATGACCCCAGTCATGTTGCCGCTAATCGAACCATCCTGGCCGATCGCCTCGGGATACCGGCTGAACGCTTTGGCTGGCTCAACCAGGTCCATGGCACTCATACGGTCAAGCTTCCATTGGCTGGTTCGCTGCCTCCCAGCGCCGACGCCAGTGTTACGTTTGAGCGTGGCCAAGTGTGCGCCATATTGACAGCGGACTGCCTGCCGGTTTTGTTCTGTGATGCCGAAGGCAGTCGTGTGGCTGCGGCCCATGCGGGCTGGCGAGGCTTGTGTAACGGCGTGCTGGAGCAAACTGTGGCCGCTTTGGGTGAGCCCGCAACCCTGATGGCCTGGCTGGGTCCCGCTATCGGTCCGGCCAGTTTTGAAGTGGGCCCAGAGGTACGAGATGCATTTGTTGCCAGGCAGAGCCAGGCGGCACAAGCATTTGCACCGGTAGGTGCGCGACCAGGCCATTATCTGGCTGACATCTACCAGTTGGCTCGCTTACGCTTGCAACAGTTGGGTGTCACCTGCGTTTATGGTGGTAACTGGTGCACGGTGAGAGAACCGGCCCGGTTCTTCTCGTTTCGCCGTGACGGCCAGACGGGTCGCATGGCCAGCGTCATCTGGTTGAATTGACCGACATCAAGTTTCTGGCCAGTGCCAGGCCCTGCCGCTTGAAGTCCCCCTTACTGCCCCTACATTAAGTATCAAAGAACCACGGATCTGCAGACGTTTCGCAGGGCATTCGTGGCATGCGTATTAGACATCAGGAACTCCCAGATCATGAGAATCGACAAACTCACCAGTCGCCTGCAAACCGCGCTCGCCGAAGCCCAATCGCTGGCGGTTGGTAAAGACCACAATTTTATCGAACCGGTTCACCTGATGCAGGTGCTGCTGGATCAGGAAAACAGTGCCATCAAGCCCTTGCTGACCCAAGCGGGCGCTGAGGCGGGTCGTCTGCGCCAGGCCATTGCTCGAGAGATTGACAACTTGCCGGAGGTGCAGGGTTCGGCTGGTGATGTGGCCATGTCGAACGACATGGGGCGGCTGTTCAATATCGCCGATAAGCTGGCGCAAAAGCGAAAAGATCAGTTCATCTCCAGCGAACTTCTTTTGCTGGCCGCATTGGAGGACCGGGGGACGCTAGGCCGTGTGCTCCGCGAACAGGGTGTCAACAAGCAGGCACTTGAATCGGCTATTGAGCAAGTCCGTGGCGGTGAGTCTGTTGACGACCCAGGGGCGGAAGAAAATCGACAGGCGCTCGCCAAATACACCATTGATCTGACCGAACGCGCCGCAGCCGGTAAGCTTGACCCGGTCATTGGGCGCGACGATGAGATTCGCCGAACCATTCAGGTACTGCAGCGACGCCGTAAAAATAACCCCGTACTCATTGGTGAGCCGGGCGTGGGCAAGACGGCTATTGTTGAGGGTTTGGCGCAACGCATTGTGAATGGCGAAGTACCGGACGGATTGAAGGACAAAAAAGTATTGTCGCTGGACATGGGCTCTCTCATCGCGGGTGCCAAGTTCCGCGGCGAATTTGAAGAGCGCATGAAAGCTGTGTTGAATGAGCTGTCCAAACAGGAAGGCCAGATCATCCTGTTTATTGATGAGTTACACACCGTGGTCGGCGCCGGCAAAGCCGAGGGCTCGATGGATGCGGGCAACATGCTCAAGCCGGCGTTGGCCCGGGGTGAGTTGCACTGCGTCGGGGCCACCACGCTGGACGAATACCGTCAGCATATAGAAAAAGACGCGGCGTTGGAGCGTCGTTTCCAGAAAGTACTGGTGTCAGAGCCCAGCGAAGAAGACACCATCGCAATCTTGCGGGGTCTGAAGGAACGCTATGAAGTCCACCACGGCGTTGAAGTGACCGATGGCGCTATTATTGCGGCTGCCCGATTGTCCCATCGCTACATCACCGATCGGCAGTTGCCTGACAAAGCCATCGACCTGGTTGATGAAGCCGCCAGCCAGATCCGGATGGAAATGGATTCCAAGCCGGAAGCATTGGATCGGCTTGAGCGCAGGCTAATTCAGCTCAAGATCGAACGCGAAGCCCTCAAGAAAGAAACCGATGAGAATTCGAAAAAGCGGCTGTCCGAACTCAAGGAAGTGATCGCGAAAGTCGAGCGGGAGTTTGCCGATCTGGAAGAGATCTGGAACACAGAAAAAGCCGCCCTGCATGGCTCACAGAAGATCAAAAGTCAGCTGGAGCAAGCGCGTATCGATCTTGAGAGTGCGCGCCGCGCAGGCGATCTGGGCAAAATGTCGGAGCTCCAGTATGGGCGCATTCCGGAGTTGGAGCGCCAATTGGATATGGCAAGTCAGGCTGAAATGATGGAAATGACGCTGTTGCGCAATCGGGTAACCGATGAAGAGATTGCCGAAGTGGTGTCAAAGTGGACCGGCATCCCGGTGTCCAAAATGCTTGAGGGTGAGCGGGATAAACTCATGCGCATGGAAGAGGCGCTGCACCAGCGAGTTATCGGACAGGATGAAGCTGTCGAGGCGGTTTCCAATGCGGTACGACGATCAAGGGCAGGGCTGTCCGATCCCAGCCGACCCAATGGTTCGTTCTTGTTTCTCGGCCCAACCGGTGTGGGTAAAACCGAGTTGTGTAAAGCGTTGGCCTTTTTCCTGTTTGATACCGAAGAAGCCATGGTGCGGATTGATATGTCGGAATTTATGGAGAAGCATTCGGTTGCCCGGCTGATCGGTGCCCCTCCAGGCTATGTGGGCTACGAAGAGGGCGGCTATTTGACCGAGGCGGTCCGTCGCAGACCTTATTCGGTGCTGTTGTTGGACGAGGTTGAGAAGGCTCATCCGGATGTCTTTAATGTTCTCCTGCAGGTACTCGAGGACGGGCGTTTGACGGATGGTCAGGGCAGAACCGTGGATTTCCGCAATACGGTTATTGTGATGACCTCAAATCTGGGCTCAGACATTATTCAGGCGATGGCCGGCGAGGAAAACTACGAAAACATGAAGCAGGCGGTCATGGAAGAAGTTGGAACCCACTTCCGTCCGGAGTTTATCAATCGGGTTGACGAAGTGGTGGTATTCCACCCCCTGGCTGAAACCCAGATTCAAGGCATCGCCAAGGTTCAGGTTGAACTGCTCAACAAGCGGCTGAAAGAACAGGAGATGTCCTTGTCGCTGGATGAGTCCGCCATGGCCTTGCTGGCCAAAGTTGGTTACGACCCGGTTTACGGTGCGCGACCGTTGAAACGGTCCATTCAGCGCATGATCGAAAATCCATTGGCGCAACGATTGCTCAATGGTGAGTTCGTGCCTGGGGATGCCATAGTCAGCACCGTGGAAGATCATAAGCTGGTCTTCACCAAAGGCTAACTCTGTTCCCATGATCGACATGACGCCCAGCCGGAACGGACTGGGCGTTTTTATATCTCTCTGGCTAATACGGCCAGGGCTCGGGCTTATTCGGCAGCCGGACCACAGTTTTTATCGGCGATGTCCTGATGTTTTTCGCGCTGCTCGTCAATCTCCTCTGGCGACAAATAACGCTGTTCGCCGTTTTCTTCCACGCGAATTCGGGCATTGGAATTCATAATGCTGAGATTGCTGCGGGCGGTTTCACAATTTGCCTTGCGCTGTTTCTGACGGGCTTCCTCGACCGCAGACAAATTGGCGCGCTCCACTTTACTTTGTTTGCGTTCGTCCAGTTTTTGCATCTGCTCCTGGGCACTCGGCGAAGCGTTCTCCGAGTTTGGCCGACCGGTGCGGACATTGACGGATTCGGCGTTCTGTCCGACGGGTTGACGATCGCCAAAGTGGGTGACACCACGATCGTCGGTCCACTTATAAACAGAAGCACTGAGTGCCAGCGCAGGCGACATCATCAGAATGAGGGCAACTACAAATACTTTGGTTGTCATGAATACACTCACAAAACGTTTGCTGAAAACGACCGAACATTTCGGTTAGCGCTCTGGGTCATGATGGTGCCACGTTGCACGAATCATTTCTTCAGCTTAGTTCAAAACTCTTAATAAATGCACGTGCCAGTTGGCGAATGCTGACGTTAATGTTGGCCACCGCTATTGACACGGAGTTTCCCGCTGTCAAAATTACCGATTGCCTGAAAACTGGGGCTAATACGGCAGGTAACCCCGAGCAGTATTCCCCGTTGATTACCACACTGAACGCTCCGTGCACCGCGCGGAAAATGGTTGCATTTGCGTGTAACCCGTTGATTGGCCGTCCTCCGGAACCCTCAGGAGTGTGCGGTTGGCCAGGAGACAACCTCTCGTCTAATGGTGTGGCGGAACATCCGGT
Source organism: Marinobacter caseinilyticus (assembly GCF_011074955.1). GTDB lineage: Bacteria > Pseudomonadota > Gammaproteobacteria > Pseudomonadales > Oleiphilaceae > Marinobacter > Marinobacter caseinilyticus. The sequence continues at coordinate 161,713 of NZ_WUQJ01000019.1, forward strand.
CCAGCTTTCACAAGAAGCTTTTGTGCCGGGTATCCAGGCAACCGGGAGAATTTCCGGCACATTCACTCGTAATAGAGGGTAAACAACGTGGAGTTATTGTCTGGCGCCGATATGCTGATTCGGTCCCTTCAAGACGAAGGCATCGAATACATATACGGCTATCCGGGTGGCGCAGCGCTGCATATTTATGACGCGCTGTTTAGGCAGGACAAAGTCAAACATATTCTGGTCCGACACGAGCAGGCCGCTGTCCACATGGCAGACGGGTACGCTCGTGCAACTGGAAAACCGGGCACCGTACTGGTGACCTCGGGTCCTGGCGCCACAAATACCATTACCGGCATTGCAACGGCCTTCATGGACTCCATTCCGATGGTGGTCTTGTGTGGTCAGGTTGCCTCGACGCTGATTGGCGAAGACGCGTTTCAGGAAACCGATATGATTGGTGTTTCCCGACCGGTAGTAAAACACAATCTGAGCGTGCGTCATCCGGAAGAAATTCCAGAGGTGGTTGCCAAGGCCTATTATATTGCAGCGACAGGGCGCCCCGGACCGGTTGTTGTGGATATCCCAAAGGATATGACCACGCCCAATGAGCGCTACGAGTATCTGTACCCTAAAAAGGTCAAGCTGCGTTCCTACAATCCGGCCATTCGAGGCCACGCGGGGCAGATTAAAAAAGCCGTCGATATGATGGTGGCAGCCAAACGCCCGGTAATCTATGCCGGCGGTGGTGTTGTGTTGGGTAAGGCCTCAAAACAGCTGGCAGACCTGGCTCATTTGCTGGGTTGTCCAGTGACCAATACCCTAATGGGGATTGGCGGGTTTCCCGCATCTGACAAGCAGCACATCGGCTGGCTGGGCATGCATGGCACCTACGAGTCCAATATGGTCATGCACCACTCGGATCTGATCCTGTGTGTGGGCGCGCGTTTCGATGACCGTGTGACCAATGCGACGGAGAAGTTCTGTCCGGGCGCACGAATCGTTCACATTGATATCGATCCCGCTTCTATTTCCAAAACCATCAACGCCGATGTTCCGATTGTTGGCCCGGTGGATGCGGTCTTGAAAGAGATGATTGGGCTGGTCAAGGAAAGCGCGGAAAAACCGGATGCGGAAGCATTGGCGGCCTGGTGGAAGCAAATAGAGGAGTGGCGGGCGTTTCATGGCATGCGTTATGAAACCAGCGACACTCACATCAAACCCCAGGAAGTGGTGGAAGCGGTTTGGCGTTTAACCGGCGGTGACGCCTATGTCACCTCGGATGTCGGTCAGCACCAGATGTTTGCCGCCCAATACTATAAATTCGACAAACCCAACCGCTGGATCAACTCCGGTGGCCTTGGCACCATGGGGTTCGGCTTGCCCGCTGCTATGGGCGTCAAACTTAACTTTCCCGATGACGAAGTGGTTTGTTTCACCGGTGAGGGCAGTATCCAGATGAACATTCAGGAGCTGTCCACCTGCAAGCAATACAACTTGCCGGTTAAGATCGTCAACCTGAACAACCAGGCGCTGGGCATGGTTAAGCAGTGGCAGGATATGAACTACGAGTCTCGTCACTCTCAGTCTTACATGGGATCATTGCCCGATTTCGTGAAACTTGCAGAGGCCTACGGCCATGTGGGTATCCGGATCGACAAAAAGGAAGACCTTGAACCAAAGCTCAAGGAAGCCTTTGCCATGAAAGACAAGCTGGTGTTCCTCGATATCTATGTTGATCCCTACGAGCATGTGTATCCCATGCAAGTGGCTCGTGGCTCAATGAAAGATATGTGGCTCAGCAAAACGGAGAGGGTCTGATCGCCATGCGTCGCATCATATCTGTGTTGTTGGAAAACGAACCGGGTGCGTTGTCGCGAGTTGTAGGCCTGTTCTCTCAGCGGAACTACAACATCGAGACGTTGACCGTGGCGCCGACAGAAGACGAGACATTGTCCCGGCTTACCGTCACGACGACCGGTTCGGACAGGGTTATTGAGCAAATCACGAAACAGCTCAATAAATTGATTGAAGTGGTCAAGCTGGTTGATCTCACTGAAGGGGCGCATATCGAGCGGGAGTTGATGTTGGTCAAGCTGAAGGCGACAGGGTCTCAGCGTGCCGAAATCAAGCGAACGGTCGATATCTTCCGCGGTCAGATTGTCGATGTTACTAGCACCGTTTATACGGTCCAGCTGGCGGGCAATAGCGAAAAACTGGATGCCTTTATTCAGTCTGTGGGGACGTCCGGTGTGCTGGAGGTTGTGCGAACAGGTGTTTCTGGCATCGCCCGTGGTGAAAAAGTATTAAGTTTGTAGCGCTTTTTTCGATGTATTCTTTCTTATGGCCTACGCGCCAGATAACGAAAATAGAGGTTAGTTATGCAGGTTTATTACGATAAAGATTGTGATCTCTCCATTGTTCAAGGCAAAAAGGTGGCGATCGTTGGCTATGGCTCCCAAGGGCATGCCCACGCCAACAACCTGAAAGAATCAGGCGTTGACGTTGTTGTTGCTTTGCGCGAAGGATCCTCTTCAGCGGCAAAGGCGCAGGCATCAGGCTTGACCGTCAAGGGCGTAGCCGAGGCATCGAAAGAAGCCGATATCGTCATGTTGCTGGCCCCGGACGAGAACCAGAAAGCCATTTATGAGAACGAAGTCGAGCCCAATCTCAAGCAGGGCGGCGTGCTTGCATTCGCTCACGGCTTCAACGTTCATTACAACCAGATCGTCGCTCGTAAAGATCTGGACGTAATCATGATCGCCCCGAAAGCGCCTGGTCACACGGTTCGTACCGAATTTGTCAAAGGCGGTGGTATTCCTGATTTGATTGCGGTTCACCAGGACTCCTCCGGTAACGCCAAAAATATTGCGCTGTCCTACGCAAGCGCCATTGGTGGTGGCCGCACCGGTATCATCGAAACAACATTCAAAGACGAAACTGAAACCGACCTGTTCGGTGAGCAGGCAGTTCTGTGTGGTGGTACGGTTGAGTTGGTGAAAACTGCCTTTGAAACCCTGACCGAAGCCGGTTACGAGCCTGAGATGGCGTACTTTGAGTGTTTGCATGAGCTAAAGCTCATTGTTGACTTAATGTACGAAGGTGGCATCGCCAACATGAACTACTCAATCTCAAACAACGCTGAATACGGCGAGTATGTGACCGGTCCAGAGGTGATCAATGACCAGTCGCGTGAAGCCATGCGCAATGCGCTAAAGCGTGTGCAGAGCGGTGAGTACGCCAAGATGTTCATTCAGGAAGGTAATACCAATTACCCGACAATGACGGCCCGCCGTCGCCAGAATGCAGAGCATCCTATTGAAATCGTTGGTGAAAAGCTGCGCTCCATGATGCCCTGGATCTCGGCCAACAAAATCGTCGACAAAGATAAGAACTAGGCCGCCAGGCTGATCGCAAAAACGCGGCTTTCGGGCCGCGTTTTTGCGTTTGGACACATGGGGCTGGCAAGTTCAGCTATAATGCAGCCACAAGTTTTTCGGGAAGAATGGAATGACAGCTAAGAAAGATGCATCTAACAGCGCGATGACACCGGATCATGACCTGGCCGATGGCGAAGTCATTGAGGAGGAGTTGGTCGGGGGTGCGCCGGTAAGACGAAAGGGTATTTATCTGCTGCCTAATTCGCTGACAACCGCCTCTCTTTTTTCAGGGTTTTACGCCATCGTGTCGGCGGCCAATGGCATGTTCGACAACGCGGCCATCGCTATTTTCATCTCGATGATTCTTGATGGGCTTGATGGTCGGGTAGCCCGCATGACCAACACCCAGAGCAAGTTTGGTGAGGAATATGACAGCCTCGCGGACATGGTGGCGTTTGGTGTTGCCCCTGGCATGGTGGCCTTTTTCTGGTCGCTTAATGGCTTGAATCAGTTTGGCTGGGCGATCACTTTTATATACGTCGCCGGTGCGGCCTTAAGGTTGGCCAGATTCAATACGCAAATTGGCTCAGTGGACAAAAAGTTCTTTGTGGGTTTGCCCAGTCCAGCCGCAGCCGCTGCGGTTGCAGGTTTGGTCTGGTGCTTCCATGCCTACGAGCCATCCAGCTGGCTCACGCTACTGACCATTATTGTGGTTGGTGGCGCCGGGGTATTGATGGTTAGCAATATTCTGTACCGCAGCTTCAAGGACCTGGATCTGCGCGGCAGGGTGCCTTTCGCGACGATTCTGGTGGTCGTGCTGATATTTGTGGTGGTGGCCGTTGACCCTGGCACAGTCTTGTTCACGGTATTTCTTGTTTACGCATTGTCTGGACCGCTACGGGCGCTGACCAGGAAACTTCGTCATACGACAGCGCCCGAAACCAAAAATTAGTCCGGTTTTACTGCACCCCGGGCGGCTTTGGTCGCACCGGGAATTAGTTAGAGTGATTCCGGTCAACTAAGGGTAAACCCTTTCTCTCGGAGTCATTCAATGATTATAAAGAAACGACCCGCCTGGTCTTTGCCGCACTCCCAAGTGACACCTGAGTCTGTATTCCTGAACCGACGAAGATTTATGACTGGAGCGCTAGCGGCGACGGCCGCGTTGGCGTTGCCGGGTTACGGTGCTGCCGGCAGCTTGCCGGTGCCGGGCGAAATGTTGAAGTACAAAAAAATGCCTGACTGGTCAACGGATGAAGGTTTGACGCCATACGAAGACGCAACGTCATACAACAATTTCTATGAGTTTGGCACGGATAAAGGCGATCCCAAACGCTACGCCTCTGCCTTAAAGACAGCGCCGTGGACGGTGACGGTGGAAGGCGAGTGTAGCAAGGGTGGGGAGTATGCCCTTGAGGACATACTCAAGCCGCATGATTATCAGGAGCGGATTTATCGACTTCGATGCGTCGAAGCCTGGTCCATGGTGGTGCCCTGGATCGGTGTGCCGCTGGCCGATTTGTTGACGCAATTTGAGCCGACCCCAAGAGCCCGTTATGTCTATTTTGAAACGTTGTTCGAGCCTGAGCAAATGCGGGGCCAGCGATCCGCGTTCAGCACCATCGACTGGCCCTACCGGGAGGGCCTGAGGATGGATGAGGCAATGAACGAATTGAGCTTTATGGCGGTTGGGCTCTATGGCAAAACGTTACCGAATCAGAATGGTGGCCCCATGCGCCTGGTGGTGCCGTGGAAGTATGGTTTCAAGAGCATCAAGTCAATCGTCAAAATTCGCTTTCAGGAAACCCGGCCCAAAACTACCTGGGAATTGATTGCGCCCAGCGAATATGGGTTCTACGCCAATGTTAATCCCGAAGTGGATCATCCGCGCTGGAGTCAGAAGCGTGAACGACGCCTGCCCTCAGGGTTGTTTTCCGTTAACTGGATGGATACGCAAAAATTCAATGGCTATGGGGATCAGGTAGCTCAGCTCTACCGGGGTATGGACCTGAAAAGGTTCTTCTGATGGCAAGGGGCCGATTAATGGCGTCATCGGAAAGCAGGGCGCTTGGCTTTCACTTGTCGATAGCTGTGCTTGCATGTGTACCCGGCCTCATTCTGGTGTCAGATATGCTTTACAGCCGACTCGGGCCGGACCCGGGGGAGGTTGTCACCAAGTCGCTCGGCATGGCCGCTTTTCAGCTGCTGCTCGCAACGCTCTGCCTGACACCTTTACGCAAACTGACAGGATGGCCGGGTTGGTTGCGAGTCCGCCGCATGCTGGGGTTATTCAGTTTTTGTTACGCGGCACTGCATGTTTTGGCATTTTTCCAATTCATTATTGGTTGGCAGGATTTGTGGTCCAGCTTTACCAGGCGCCCTTACATCATTTTTGGCCTTATTGCGTTCGTCATAATGGTGCCTCTAGCGGCAACCTCCAGCAAAGCAATGATGAGAAGGCTGGGTAAGCGCTGGAAGGTATTGCACCGAGGTGTCTATATCGTCGCAGTGTCGGCCTGGGTGCATTTTCTCTGGCAGGCCCGTAGTGATGTGGGTGAAATGCTGGCGTACGGATTTTTGCTGTTGTTTTTGCTGGTAGCCCGAGTGATATGGTCTTCCGCTTTTAAGCGACGATTTGTTTCCGGGGTCCAATAATCCTGCTTGTTTGAGGGTTATTTGACCAGGTTGATCGGATAGTGGGCAGGCGCATAGGGGAAACCCGCAACAGCTGTAAATTAGTTTTAAAACCGCGTTGACACGGCGGCCAAGGTCTGTAGAATGCGCATCTCGCTTGAGGGACAGGGCCAGCGGGCCGGCCTCAGGGGATGTTTAACCGCTTGAATTGATTGATGTTTAAGAGATTCAAATTAGCGGTTGACAAGGTCGGGAAACGCTGTAGAATGCGCACCTCGATTGGGCAAACGCCCCGCTCTTTAAAAAGTTGATCAAGTAATTCGTGTGGGCGCTGGCTGAGGTATTTCGGCAAGAAATATCAAGACAGCGACTCGTCGAACATTGAGTTTTGTCTTGAGCAAGAATCGCGATCTTCGGATTGCAGTATGATTTAAACTGAAGAGTTTGATCATGGCTCAGATTGAACGCTGGCGGCAGGCTTAACACATGCAAGTCGAGCGGAAACGATGGGAGCTTGCTCCCAGGCGTCGAGCGGCGGACGGGTGAGTAATGCATAGGAAACTGCCCAGTAGTGGGGGATAGCCCGGGGAAACCCGGATTAATACCGCGTACGCCCTTCGGGGGAAAGCAGGGGATCTTCGGACCTTGCGCTATTGGATGTGCCTATGTCGGATTAGCTAGTTGGTGGGGTAAAGGCCTACCAAGGCGACGATCCGTAGCTGGTCTGAGAGGATGATCAGCCACATCGGGACTGAGACACGGCCCGAACTCCTACGGGAGGCAGCAGTGGGGAATATTGGACAATGGGGGCAACCCTGATCCAGCCATGCCGCGTGTGTGAAGAAGGCTTTCGGGTTGTAAAGCACTTTCAGTGAGGAGGAAAAGTTAGTCTTTAATACGGGCTAGCCCTGACGTTACTCACAGAAGAAGCACCGGCTAACTCCGTGCCAGCAGCCGCGGTAATACGGAGGGTGCAAGCGTTAATCGGAATTACTGGGCGTAAAGCGCGCGTAGGTGGTTTGATAAGCGAGATGTGAAAGCCCCGGGCTTAACCTGGGAACGGCATTTCGAACTGTCAGGCTAGAGTGTGGTAGAGGGTAGTGGAATTTCCTGTGTAGCGGTGAAATGCGTAGATATAGGAAGGAACACCAGTGGCGAAGGCGGCTACCTGGACCAACACTGACACTGAGGTGCGAAAGCGTGGGGAGCAAACAGGATTAGATACCCTGGTAGTCCACGCTGTAAACGATGTCTACTAGCCGTTGGAGATCTTGAATCTTTAGTGGCGCAGCTAACGCACTAAGTAGACCGCCTGGGGAGTACGGCCGCAAGGTTAAAACTCAAATGAATTGACGGGGGCCCGCACAAGCGGTGGAGCATGTGGTTTAATTCGACGCAACGCGAAGAACCTTACCTGGCCTTGACATGCTGAGAACTTTCCAGAGATGGATTGGTGCCTTCGGGAACTCAGACACAGGTGCTGCATGGCCGTCGTCAGCTCGTGTCGTGAGATGTTGGGTTAAGTCCCGTAACGAGCGCAACCCCTATCCTTAGTTGCCAGCACGTAATGGTGGGAACTCTAGGGAGACTGCCGGTGACAAACCGGAGGAAGGTGGGGATGACGTCAGGTCATCATGGCCCTTACGGCCAGGGCTACACACGTGCTACAATGGTGCGCACAGAGGGCTGCAAACCCGCGAGGGGGAGCCAATCTCACAAAACGCATCGTAGTCCGGATCGCAGTCTGCAACTCGACTGCGTGAAGTCGGAATCGCTAGTAATCGTGAATCAGAATGTCACGGTGAATACGTTCCCGGGCCTTGTACACACCGCCCGTCACACCATGGGAGTGGATTGCACCAGAAGTGGTTAGTCTAACCTTCGGGAGGACGATCACCACGGTGTGGTTCATGACTGGGGTGAAGTCGTAACAAGGTAGCCGTAGGGGAACCTGCGGCTGGATCACCTCCTTAAACGAAGCCGAATATTTCGGTCAGAGCCCACACGAATTACTTGATCAGCGGAAAAGAGAGCAAAGGGTCTTTCAGGCCCGACTTGGCTTGTCTTGCGCAAGCAAAACCGGGTCTGTAGCTCAGGTGGTTAGAGCGCACCCCTGATAAGGGTGAGGTCGGTGGTTCAAGTCCACCCAGACCCACCAAAATCGTCCAGCTCGGCGTTATCGAATGACTTGCATAGCAGGCTATGCGGCACCATCCGATGTCTTGATCTGAACGATTTCCGGGTTCGATTCTGGTTGACAGACGAACGCGGATGCGCCGAACAGGGTTTGTTAATCTAGGCGCAGTGAGAGTGAGAGAAGGCGTGATCCTCGAGGGATCATGACGGAAGCGAACGAACGCTGCAACGACGAGTAACAGGCACTGTGCAAGCAGACGGGGCTATAGCTCAGCTGGGAGAGCGCCTGCCTTGCACGCAGGAGGTCAGCGGTTCGATCCCGCTTAGCTCCACCAAAACGCCTGAAACACCCAAGCGAATACCTGAACACGTTCCCCCTGGGAAGTGTCAGTGTACAGAAACAAGATTTTCAGTAGTGTGACAGAGTGAATTGTTACCGCTGAAGGCCTTCTTTCTGATCACTGGTCAGACATGCTCTTTAACAATGTGGACAAGATTGAAACATCCGAGAGGATTCATTTCATTATCTCCGAAATGGATTCATCTCAATTGATAACGATCAAGCGTTATCCGGTGTTGTCGTTGAAGTGTTGTGTATAACACCTGCGACTGATCTTGAATTTGCTGCGCCTTCGGGTAGGTGGATGAGAGAACAGTTGTCTTGGGGTTATATAGTCAAGCAACTAAGCGCATACGGTGGATGCCTTGGCAGTCAGAGGCGATGAAAGACGTTGAAGCCTGCGATAAGGCTCGGGGAGCTGGCAAACAAGCTATGATCCGGGCATCTCTGAATGGGGAAACCCACCCGACTTCGGTCGGGTACCTTGCACTGAATACATAGGTGTAAGGGGCGAACCGGGGGAACTGAAACATCTAAGTACCCCGAGGAAAAGAAATCAACCGAGATTCCCTAAGTAGCGGCGAGCGAACGGGGACTAGCCCTTAAGCTGGACAACTGGTAGGAGAAGGCTCTGGAAAGTGCCGCCATAGTGGGTGATAGCCCCGTATCCGAAACCTGAGTCTAGTGAAATCGAGTAGGACGGGACACGTGATATCCTGTCTGAACATGGGGGGACCATCCTCCAAGGCTAAATACTCCTGACTGACCGATAGTGAACCAGTACCGTGAGGGAAAGGCGAAAAGAACCCCTGTGAGGGGAGTGAAATAGATCCTGAAACCGTATGCGTACAAGCAGTCGGAGCAGACTTGTTCTGTGACGGCGTACCTTTTGTATAATGGGTCAGCGACTTATGTTCAGTGGCGAGGTTAACCGTATAGGGGAGCCGTAGGGAAACCGAGTCTGAATAGGGCGATTTAGTCGCTGGACATAGACCCGAAACCGAGCGATCTATCCATGAGCAGGTTGAAGGTGCAGTAACATGCACTGGAGGACCGAACCCACTGTCGTTGAAAAGCCAGGGGATGACTTGTGGATCGGAGTGAAAGGCTAATCAAGCTCGGAGATAGCTGGTTCTCCCCGAAAGCTATTTAGGTAGCGCCTCGGACGAATACCACTGGGGGTAGAGCACTGTTTCGGCTAGGGGGTCATCCCGACTTACCAACCCGATGCAAACTCCGAATACCAGTGAGTACTATCCGGGAGACACACGGCGGGTGCTAACGTCCGTCGTGAAGAGGGAAACAACCCAGACCGCCAGCTAAGGTCCCCAAATTCCAGTTAAGTGGGAAACGATGTGGGAAGGCTCAGACAGCTAGGAGGTTGGCTTAGAAGCAGCCATCCTTTAAAGAAAGCGTAATAGCTCACTAGTCGAGTCGGCCTGCGCGGAAGATGTAACGGGGCTCAAACTGGATACCGAAGCTGCGGCTGTGCACGTAAGTGTACGGGGTAGGGGAGCGTTCTGTAAGCCTGCGAAGGTGTGTTGAGAAGCATGCTGGAGGTATCAGAAGTGCGAATGCTGACATGAGTAACGACAATGGGAGTGAAAAACTCCCACGCCGGAAGACCAAGGTTTCCTGCGCAACGCTAATCGGCGCAGGGTGAGTCGGCCCCTAAGGCGAGACCGAAAGGTGTAGTCGATGGGAAACGGGTTAATATTCCCGTACCTCGCGTGACTGCGATGGAGAGACGGAGAAGGCTAGGTAAGCCGGGCGACGGTTGTCCCGGTTTAAGTGTGTAGGCAGAGGACTTAGGCAAATCCGGGTCCTTAATGTCGAGACACGATGACGACTGCTCTTTTAGAGCGGGAAGTTATTGATGCCATGCTTCCAGGAAAATCTTCTAAGCTTCAGGTCACGAGAGACCGTACCCCAAACCGACACAGGTGGTCAGGTAGAGAATACCAAGGCGCTTGAGAGAACTCGGGTAAAGGAACTAGGCAAAATGGTGCCGTAACTTCGGGAGAAGGCACGCCGGTATTACGTGAAACCCCTGCGGGTGGAGCGGACGCCGGTCGAAGATACCAGGCCCCTGCGACTGTTTATTAAAAACACAGCACTGTGCAAACACGAAAGTGGACGTATACGGTGTGACGCCTGCCCGGTGCCGGAAGGTTAATTGATGGGGTTAGCGCTTGCGCGAAGCTCTTGATCGAAGCCCCGGTAAACGGCGGCCGTAACTATAACGGTCCTAAGGTAGCGAAATTCCTTGTCGGGTAAGTTCCGACCTGCACGAATGGCGTAACGATGGGGGCGCTGTCTCTACCCGAGACTCAGTGAAATTGAAATCGCCGTGAAGATGCGGTGTATCCGCGGCTAGACGGAAAGACCCCGTGAACCTTTACTATAGCTTCACAGTGAACTTTGAGCATGTTTGTGTAGGATAGCTGGGAGGCTTTGAAGCGGTGACGCCAGTCATCGTGGAGCCAACCTTGAAATACCAGCCTGACATGTTTGAGGTTCTAACTTCGTCCCCTTATCGGGGATAAGGACACTGTGTGGTGGGTAGTTTGACTGGGGCGGTCTCCTCCTAAAGCGTAACGGAGGAGCACAAAGGTGGGCTAAGCACGGTCGGACATCGTGCGGTTAGTGTAATGGCACAAGCCCGCTTGACTGCGAGACAGACACGTCGAGCAGGTACGAAAGTAGGTCATAGTGATCCGGTGGTTCTGTATGGAAGGGCCATCGCTCAACGGATAAAAGGTACTCCGGGGATAACAGGCTGATACCGCCCAAGAGTTCACATCGACGGCGGTGTTTGGCACCTCGATGTCGGCTCATCACATCCTGGGGCTGAAGCCGGTCCCAAGGGTATGGCTGTTCGCCATTTAAAGTGGTACGCGAGCTGGGTTTAGAACGTCGTGAGACAGTTCGGTCCCTATCTGCCGTGGACGTTGGAGATTTGAGGAAAGCTGCTCCTAGTACGAGAGGACCGGAGTGGACGAACCTCTGGTGTTCGGGTTGTCACGCCAGTGGCATTGCCCGGTAGCTATGTTCGGATAGGATAACCGCTGAAAGCATCTAAGCGGGAAGCCCCTTCCAAGATGAGATCTCCCTGGACCCTTGAGGTCCCTGAAGAGCCGTTCAAGACCAGGACGTTGATAGGTCGGGTGTGTAAGCGCTGCGAGGCGTTGAGCTAACCGATACTAATTGCTCGTGCGGCTTGACTATATAACACCCAAGACAATTGCGGATACCGCAACGGTCGTTATCAAGAATTCAATCTTGTCCCAACCAGTGATCAAACGTTTTGTCTGACGACTATAGCGATTTGGAACCACCTGATCCCATACCGAACTCAGCAGTGAAACAGATCAGCGCCGATGGTAGTGTGGCATTGCCCATGTGAGAGTAGGTCATCGTCAGACTCTTAATACCCAAAACCCCAGCAGCTTACCCTGCTGGGGTTTTTTTATGGCCCGCCAAAAGGCCG
>NZ_WUQJ01000002.1 GCF_011074955.1 Marinobacter caseinilyticus
TACATTTGGCGAGTCAGGGGAGTCACGTAGCAGACGCTTCAGCTTCTGAGAACCCTGCCGGGGTGTTAATGTGTCGAGGCAACCTCAGGACCAAACCGCCTACAATCAATAAAATCGTTAACTCCAAGGATGGGGTATATGGGTTACAAAGACGCAGTCCGTCACCGCTACTCTATTGTCGGGCAGGAATACCTACTCACAACTTGTACCCAAAACAGGAATCCGATATTCCATAATTTTCAATCCGCCCGCTCAGTCGTTAGGGTCATGCGGCAATTGGAAATACAAAACCAGGCCATCATCACCTGTTGGGTAATCATGCCAGATCACATCCATCTGTTACTGCAATTAAAAATAGAGAAAGAGCTCTCTGGCGTGGTCGCATTACTTAAAGTGAACGCCTCAAAATTCGCGGGTTTCCATATTCCCTGGCAAAAAGGCTTTCATGAAAGGGCACTGCGCAATTACGAAGACCGGCGAACAGTCGCCCGCTACATAATAATGAATCCAGTCCGTGCCGGGTTAGTCAGATCCATTCGCCAGTATCCCCACTGGGACTCCTCGTTCCTGTAGCAGACGCTTTAGCTTCTGAGCACCCCGAATGGGGTGCCGATGTGTGCGGGCAACCTCAGGCACCTGACGGCGCCCCCGAAGCTGAAGCATCGGCTACATTTGGCGAGTCAGGGGAGTCACGTAGCAGACGCTTCAGCTTCTGAGCACGCCGCAGGGGTGCCAATGTGTTGAGGCAAACTCAGGCGCCTGACGGCGCCTCCGAAGCTGACGCACTGGCTACGGTTTCCTGCGGACACAAAAAAGGGTCGGCGAAGGCCGACCCTTTGGCAGTCACGTTGGGTCTTAGCCCTGCAACAACTGCAATACCTGCTGCGGTCGTGCGTTGGCCTGCGCCAGAATAGATAAGCCTGCTTGCTGAAGTACCTGGGTTCTGGCGAGTTCAGCGGTTTCTGACGCGAAGTCGGCATCCCGGATGCGTGATCTGGCGGCCGACAAGTTCTCTGAGGTTGTACTCAGGTTAGCAATGGTCGATTCGAGGCGGTTTTGAGCTGCACCAAGATCAGCTCGAATGCCGCTGATGATTTCAAGGGCTGCATCAACCACTGCCAGAGAATCGGTCGCACCCTGGAACGTACTGATGTCAATACTGCTGATATCTTCCTTGGTTGAGCCTACGGCTGTGTCAGCCACGACGTTTAGCACGCTGCCTGCAGCTGCGGCAACGTCAGATCGGATGGCGAAGCTGACCGATGAGTCAAACGTGATTTCTCCGGACGCTCGTGAGCTGTCGGTCACGGACGCAGCCGCACCGTCGAGAGTAATCGCAGAGGCATCGAGTTCAGCGCCCCCCCGGAAGCTGGCGGTGGTCGTAGCGGCATTGGTGGAAAAATCTTCAACCAGAATATCCTTGCCTTCCTCTTGAACCAGAATCAGGCGACCGTCTTCAACTTCTGCTGTAATACCGGTTTTTCCAGACGCTGCGTTAATCTCCCGGGCCAGTGGCCGCAAGTCTGCGACATCATCAATCTGGGCGGATATCGTCGCTTTTTCACCACCGCTGGAGACCGTGAGGGAAAAGGTGCCAGGCCCACCCAGGCCAAACAGTTCTGCCGTTGTTCTTGCTTTCGCCTCGACGCCAGTGCTTTCGATTGATGCATTGACGGCCGCGGCAACCTCTTCAGCGGAGTCGCCTGCATTGATGGTGATGTCGGCTTGGCCCAGTGAACTGGAAACAGTCAGGATTTGGGCACCAATGGTATTGGCAGCAGAAGCATCTGCAGCTGCCAGCGTGACGGAACCGGTACCCTGCTGCGCGGTGGCGTTGGATGCGTCGACAGTGTTATTGGCAAGATCGGTCGTTCTTGCGCCAGCGATTGAAACGGCAATCGTCTGATTTTCGTTGGCGCCGGCCTGGAACTTCTGGGCCTGGAAGGAGCCATCCAATAACTTGAGGCCGTTGAATTCGGTGGTCGTGGCGATTCGCTCAAGCTCTTGTTTGAGCTGGTTGACTTCGGATTGAAGTGCGCGCCGGTCAGAGGCCGAGTTGGTGGCGTTGGCCGATTGCACCGCAAGTTCACGAATGCGCTGCAGTATATTACCCGACTCGCCGAGTGCGCCTTCTGCGACCTGAGCGAGAGAGATGCCATCATTGGCGTTACGAACTGCCTGATTCAGGCCGTTGATCTGGGAGGTGAACCGTTCCGAAATCGCCAAGCCAGCGGCGTCGTCTTTCGCCGAGTTGATGCGAAGGCCTGATGACAGGCGCTGCAACGCAGTATCGGCGTCCCGCTGTGAGGCATTGAGATTGCGCTGGGCATTCAGTGAAGCCGTATTGGTATTGATGATCTGAGGCATGTCGTTCTCCTTACTCAGAGAAGCCGGAAGCGAAGTGCCCGATCAAAAAGAGGCGCCCTACCGACCGAAGTTCAAAAATTAAACGCTCGTGGGTCGGGTATAGCGAAGGCTGTGCCAGTTTTTAATTATTTTTATATGACATTGAATATAAAGAGTTATTTTTATTTATTTTGGGAGGTGTGTCGGCCACTTGCCGCAATTGAGGCAAAGACAAGGGAAGGTAATTGCCGCTTTTACAAACGTTAACAATATTTCGTTAATTAATTTTAAAGGAATATCAGGTGATGCCGTTAAGCATTACAGCAGGGCGGCGGCCAGCATTAAGAGAGCGGGCGCCAGGCCTCTTCCAAGAGTAAATAAACGGTTTAGGAGAAGTACTATGGCTCTCGGTATCAACACCAACGTCGCATCACTGTCTGCTCAGAACCAATTGGGCAAATCTCAAAGTCTTTCTGACCAGGCGCTTCAGCGTCTGTCTTCAGGCCTGCGCATCAACTCTGCAAAAGACGATGCAGCCGGTCTGGCCATCTCAACACGCTTTCAGTCGCAGATTTCTGGCCTGAACGTTGCCCAACGTAACGCCAACGATGGCATCTCTCTGTCCCAGACAGCCGAGGGCGCCCTGGAAGAAACCACCAACATTCTCCAGCGCATCCGTGAGCTGAGCGTACAGTCTGCCAACTCCACCAACTCAGCCTCCGACCGGTCTGCGCTGCAAGGCGAAGTTAACCAGCTTAAACAGGAAGTGGATCGTATTGCCTCCAGCACGCAGTTTAACGGCCTCAACCTGCTTGACGGCAGCTTTACCGCTCAGAGCTTCCAAGTTGGTGCCAACGCGAACCAGACCATCTCAGTGTCGGTTTCCGGTGCTCGTGGTGCAGACTTGGGTAACAACACCGTTGTCGGCCAGAGCGCAACGTCCGTCAGTCAGGGTACTGGTTCGGTGTCCGTCGTCGCGACCGATCTGACGGGTGCTACTAACACGATCGCAGCTCAGGATATAACGCTGTCCGGTCCTGAAGGTTCCCAGATTGTCAGTCTGGCAGCCGGTGATACCGCAGAGTCGGTTGCCGCCAGCATTAATGCTGTAACGGGCACAACCGGTGTGACCGCAGACGCTTCTACCGAAGCGACACTGTCAGGCTTGTCCGCCGACGGCACCGTATCATTTACCCTGGGCAGCGGCAGTGGCGCGGCGACCATCTCTGCGGCGGTCACCAGTGCCGACCTGAGCGCGCTGGCAAAAGCCATTAACGATACTTCCGGTACAACCGGTGTAACCGCAAAGGCGAACGGTGGCGAAATCACCCTGACCCAGTCGGACGGTAAAGACATTCGTATCGAAGACTTCGCCAGCAGTGGCGATGCCGGTGAAACCATCGCATTCCAGGGCAGTGGTGACCCGACTGCCGTCACGTTGACCGGTCCCACGGGCGGCGCAGGCGCAACTGACAGCGCAATTGCGTCAGGCCAGGTAAACTTCAGCTCTGCTGGCAGTTTCTCGGTCAGTTCAAGCGTTGATGAAACTGCGGGAAGCATTCTCGAAGCCGCGGCCAATGCGGTTGTGGGTTCAAACCTCCAGTCAGTATCGTCCATCGATATTGGCACGGTCACCGGTGCCA
The DNA here is from genome assembly GCF_011074955.1 of Marinobacter caseinilyticus. Classification (GTDB taxonomy): domain Bacteria; phylum Pseudomonadota; class Gammaproteobacteria; order Pseudomonadales; family Oleiphilaceae; genus Marinobacter; species Marinobacter caseinilyticus. Next base: position 3,990 of record NZ_WUQJ01000002.1, read on the forward strand.
ACGACGCGATTCGGATCGCCGATGCAGCGCTTGAGCAGATCAGTGGTATCCGTGCGGACCTGGGTGCGGCTCAGAACCGTTTCGAGTCGACGATCTCTAACCTGGCCACCACCGCTGAGAACCTGTCAGCGGCCAACAGCCGGATTCTGGATGCGGACTTTGCAGCAGAAACTGCCAAGTTGTCCAAGGCCCAGGTGCTGCAGCAGGCAGGCATCTCGGTTCTGGCACAGGCTAACGCCCGTCCTCAGCAGGTTCTGTCTCTCCTGCAGTAAGCGGAGTAATGCGGTAAAGGTCGGCTCCCTCGGGGGGCCGGCTTAACGCCGTTTAAAGGAGTGGGGTGATCTATGAATGACGTAAATCTGAACAGCCCGGATTTGAAGCTGGTTCGTACCAGTGAACAGGCTCCGGCTCGGGCGTCGGCGTCACCTCGGAACGAAGGAGCACAAGCGAATGCTTCTGCTCAGGCAGCGCCATCGGCTTCCAGGCTTTCCTCGACTGACGTGCAGCAACCCTCCAGGGTAGAGCGGCTTCAGGAAAATCGTGAGGTCCAGCGGGAGCAATTGAACGATGCTGTTACGCGTTTGAACGATTTTGTTCAGACGGTCCAGCGGGATTTGCAGTTTGAAGTGAATAACGACTCCGGTAAAACGATCGTCCGAGTGGTTGATCAGGCGACCGATAAAGTTATTCGCCAAATCCCTGACGATGTTGCTTTGAGGTTGGCAGAGAACTTGCAGCAGGATGAACCGCTGACATTATTCAATATTGAGGTGTAACAATTTGCCGGTTTACCCCGGTATTGAATGATGGACTTTCAGCACCGCCGCCTTCACCAAGAGGCTGGCGGTGTTTCTGTTTAAGGGGTTGCGGCGGCTTTATAACCACAGAAGCGGCCAACGGTGCGGCCGGTAAGCTCGGCTACAATTATTTACAGCGTATGGGCAAAGTTTTGCCGCATGCAGCCGATAACTGAATAGACACGTTAATGGGCCTTGAGAGGCACAAGCTATGGCAGGCATTTCATCACTCGGTATTGGGTCAGGGGTTTTAAGTTCCGACCTGGTTGATCAGTTGGTTGCTGCGGAGCGCAAGCCGACGGAGTTTCGTCTCGACTTCAACCAAAAACGAACAGAAGCGCTGATTTCAGCTTACGGTACATTGCGCAGTGCCGTGACAGAGCTGCGCTTGCCCATGCGTCAACTGAGTGCCCCAGACAATCTGAAAGCCTTTTCAGCGTCCTCTTCAAATGATGATGTTGCCGTTACCGTTGATAGCAGCAAGGCCAACCGGGGTACCTACACCGTTCAGGTCAACAGCCTCGCGCAGTCCCAGTCACTGGCGTCGGGTACATTTCTGGATAAAGATGCAACGGCTGTCGGTACAGGGTCTTTGACGATTCAAGTCGGTGACCAGTCCCAGACCATTAGCATCGATAGCACGAACAACACGCTGCAGGGCATTGCAAATGCCATTAACGACGCCGACTTAGGCGCGACGGCCGGGGTCATCGATACCGGCTCTGGTTTTCGTCTGGTGATGTCCTCCGAAGAAACGGGCACCGCCAACGCGATATCCATTACTGCTAATGACACCGATGGCAACAACACAGATGCTTTGGGCCTGTCACAATTCGTTTTCGACGGCACCACATCGAATATGACGGAAACCGTGGCCGCGCAAGATGCCGACCTATTAGTGAATGGCATCAGTATAACCCGGTCGACCAACACCATTGAAAACGTCGTGGACGGTCTCAGTTTTGAGCTGACCGCGGAAAATGTTACCTCCATCGTAAAGGTTAATCAGGATACCGACGCCGTCGCTGACCGGGTTCAGGCATTTGTTGACAAATTTAATGGGTTTCAGCAGGTGATCAAAGGGTTGGCAGGGTTTAACGCCGAATCGGGCCAAGGTGGCCTGTTGTCGGGTGATTCAACGGTCAGGAATATACAGAATCAGCTTCGCAGTGTGCTGACCAACATCGTTCCGGGGCTGGAGAATGCGTCGGTCCGAAGCCTTGTCGATGTCGGTATCACCACCAATTTCGAGAACGGTGAGCTGAAGTTTGATCGGGCGAAGTTTCAGGAACAGCTGAAGAATAACCCGGATGACGTCACCGCTTTGTTTGCGGAGCAAGGCCGGACCACAGACGCACAAATCGAGTTTGTTCGCAGTGGCGTTGATTCAAAGCCCGGTGAGTATGCGATTAACATCACCCAACTGGCGGCCCGGGGGAGTTTACTAGGCGCCAACGCAGGCGCTGCCGATGTTCTGATTGATGCCGATAATGATGATCTGACGTTTCGTATCGACGATACCACGACGGCTAGCATCAAGCTGACGGCCGGATCCTATACCCGGGATGCGTTGGCCGCTGAAATACAGGCACAATTGAGCTCCAATACGGCTCTTAACTCTGCCGGGCGTTCCGTGTCGGTTGTGTTCGATGCAGGTACAGGTGCGCTGAGCTTTACGTCCGGGAAATACGGCGGTGAATCCAATGTCAGTTTGACGGCAGTGGACACTAACTCGGCGGCGCTGCTGGGCCTTTCGGTGCAGACGGGTGTTGCAGGTCAGGACGTGGCCGGTACGATCGGGGGGCAACTCGCCACCGGCGATGGCCAGGTATTGTTTGTGGACGGTTCGCGCGGGGATGCTGCGGGCCTCCAGGTTCGGGTCACAGGTGGTTCGGTTGGAGCGCGCGGTGCACTGAATTTCATTGAAGGCATTGGTGAGCAAACCGTCAACCTGGTGACCAATATTCTGGGTGAGAACAGCGGGCTTGAGAATCGTTCGGACAGTCTGCAGAAGGAACTGGATAACATCGCCCAGGAGCGTGTGCGACTGAATCAGCGTATTGAGTCCTATCGAGAACGCCTGGTGGCTCAGTTTAGCGCTGCCGACTCGCTGATTGCTCAACTTAACAGCACCCGCGATTACGTCACGCAACAACTGGCTGCTTTGGCGCCACAGAATAATCGGGACAACTAAGCCCTTTACTCGATAGGGCTAACGATGAGGTCGACTATGAACGGTTTACAAGCGTACCAGCGGGTCAATACCCAAACCAGCATCACCGATGCGGACCCACACAAACTCATTCAGTTGCTGTATAACGGTGCGCTTGAACGTATCAATATGGCCAAAGCCAGAATGCAGGCGAAAGATATCGAAGGTAAAGGTAAGCTGATCAGCAAGGCCATCGACATTATTGGCGGGTTGCGCAGCTTTCTGGATTTTGAGCAAGGTGGGGAACTGGCTAAACAACTTGAGGCGCTCTACGATTATATGGAGCGTACGTTGTTTGAGGCTAACAGACACAATGATCCTGCCAAGCTCGAAGAAGTGGCCGCACTGTTGCGTCAGATCAAAGACGGCTGGGACGGTATTCGTAGTGAGGTTGTACAACAACCGTCACCACAAGAGGTTGGCTAGTACCCAGCCTGATGTGGCACTGACAGGCGGTGTGCAGGTGACTTCTTGGGATATTGAGCAATGAACCCAACGGACGGTGTCTCGGGCCTGGCTTGCCTTTTTGGCGGTTGGGCTTTTTCATTTGTGGTCGTGAGTAAATTGCCAGCGTGAAGTCATTATTAAAGCGGGGCCCTTGAAGGCAAGGGTGGATGGGTTGGCCCAACCCGGTCTTTTTGATCGGTATCGGGTTTGTATTCATGGGAAATGAGCGTTTATAGATGAGTTCCATTGGCCTGGCCCCCGCTAAACGTCTTTTCCGTGCCCATTGTCTGGTCTTTACACTGGTGCTCAGCCCAGCATGGGTGTTGAGTGCGGAATCCCCAGAGCGATCGGCTGCTCTCTCAAGTGCCCTGTTTGCAACGGCGGACGTCTGGCCCTGGGCCTACACAGATGATGATGGCCAACCAAAAGGCATGCTGGTTGAGTTTACAGATCGAATTGCGGCCATTGCGAATATTCCGGTAATCAATCATTTAAGACCTCACCGCCGAGCCATTGCTGAACTGGGCTCAGGTGAGTCGGATTTTGTCGTGTTATTCCAAAGCCCGACCGCCGATGCAACAGGAATCTGTATTGCCAGAGTAGTCTCCGTGGATATCATTCTCGCAACATTGGCGAAAAAGGGTCCGGCGTTGTCGCTGGAAAGTTTGACGGATGAGTCCGTAGGCTATATCCGTGGCACTTATTATGGCGAAGCCTTCGAGAACGCCCGGCAGATGAAGAAGGTGCCTGTCAGTAACCTGGGGCAGGCCGTTGATATGCTGATGCTCGGGCGCATTGATGCCGTCGTTTCCAGTGACCAGGCGCTCTATCACACGTTGGAAAACAAAAAGATACCGTCTTCCAGATTCCAGACCGACACTGTGATCAGTAAACACAAAGCCTGTTTGTATCTGTCCCGTAAGTCGGATCACCCGGAGTTTCGCAAATCGATTCAGGACGCTGTCCGGCAGTTGGATGAAAACGGCGAGCTGGACGAACTATTCCGTCTACCTGAATGAGCCTATCTGGCCGCGAGGCCGCGACTACCGTACAATAAGCGCCCTCAATTTGAGTTCATCCATTCTGTTCAGTCTGGAGCAAGGGCATGTCTGACATTAAGAAAGTGGTACTGGCGTATTCCGGCGGTCTTGATACCTCGGTTATTGTTCGCTGGTTGCAGGATACGTATAACTGTGAGGTGGTGACGTTTACCGCCGATCTGGGCCAGGGCGAAGAAGTAGAGCCCGCGCGAGCCAAAGCTGAGGCGCTGGGTGTTAAAGAGATTTTCATTGAAGACCTGCGGGAAGAGTTTGTGCGGGATTTTGTGTTCCCTATGTTCCGCGCCAATACGGTTTATGAGGGTGAGTACCTGCTGGGTACGTCCATTGCTCGTCCGCTGATCGCCAAGAAGTTAATCGACATTGCCAACCAGACCGGCGCCGATGCAATTTCCCACGGTGCTACCGGTAAAGGTAATGATCAGGTTCGTTTTGAGTTAGGCGCTTACGCTCTTAAGCCGGGTGTCCACGTCATTGCGCCGTGGCGTGAATGGGATCTGAATTCTCGAGAAAAGCTGTTGGCTTACTGCGCGGAGCGCGGCATTCCAGTGGATATGCAGAAGGGAAAGTCGCCTTACTCAATGGATGCCAACCTGCTGCATATTTCTTATGAAGGCATGGTGCTGGAAGATCCTTGGGCCGAGGCTGAAGAAGAGATGTGGCGCTGGAGTGTGTCGCCGGAGCAGGCGCCGGATACGCCGACTTACATCGAACTGACCTATGAAAAGGGTGATATTGTCGCGGTCGACGACCAGCCGATGAAAGCACACGAAGTGTTGGCGCATCTTAATAAGGTTGCTGGCGCCAATGGCATTGGACGGTTGGACATTGTTGAAAACCGGTACGTGGGCATGAAATCCCGGGGGTGTTATGAAACACCGGGCGGAACGGTTATGTTGCGTGGTCACCGCGCCATAGAGTCGATTACGTTGGATCGCGAAGTGGCGCACCTGAAAGACAGCATCATGCCACGCTACGCTGAAGTGATTTATAACGGTTACTGGTGGTCGCCTGAGCGGGAAGCCCTGCAGGCGCTGATCGACCAGACCCAGACTTACGTCAACGGCACGGTCAGGCTCAAGCTCTACAAAGGTAGTGTGGACGTGGTCGGGCGCAAGTCCGATGATTCCCTGTTTGACGAGAAAATTGCGACCTTTGAAGACGATCATGGCGCTTACGATCAGAAAGACGCGGCAGGCTTTATCAAGCTTAATGCGTTGAGGTTACGTATTGCCGCAGGCAAAGGGCGTAAGCTGTCCTAATGTCTGACGTCTGACGTCTGACGTCTGATGTCCGGCGGGCGGAGCAACACTTCGCCCGCCGGACACGTCAGCCCACCAGTTCCTGCCGAAACTCCCCGGGCGTCCTGCCTGTGTTCGATTTAAACTTTCTGTGAAAAGATGTAGTTTCACTAAACCCGAGCCGCAGGGCGATGTCAGGTATTGGTAATTGGCTGTTAGTGAGGTAGTCCTCGGCCATGGCTTGCCGCACTTCATCAAGCAGCTTCTGATACGACACGCCCTCCTGGCTGAGTTTGCGCTGCAATGTGCGGCTGGTCATGCCAATTTGTTCCGCAATCACGTCCTGGCGTGTAATGCCGTGCAACAGTTGTTGTTGAATACCGTGTTTGACGCGGGTGGTTAAGGCGGTGTCCGTATCCAGGGTCGTCAACTGGTTCTGTGCGTGCGTTTCCAGCGTCTTGCGCAGTGTGGAGTCTGGTTGTCTCAGGGGCATGGACAACAGGCGCCGATCCATAAACACGGCGTTCTCTCCAGCCTCGAAGTGAACCGGGCAACGCCACCGTTCGGTGTAAGCCTGTTCTTGTTCTGCCCCGGGTGAGCGCCGTTCAAGATTCACCCGGACCGGGCAGGCGGTCTGGTTGTCAGCCAGCCAGCGGGCGTAATTGATCCAGGACGCGAACACATTGTCGACCAACTGAGGACGAACGGTTGGATCAGTGTACGCACACCGCCACACCAGTCCTATTTGGTCGTCATCCGTGGTGATGTGAGTGATGCCCATATCACCGACCAATTTTTCAAACGGTGTTATGCATGCCACCGCTTCGCCCAAGGTTGCGCAGCTCATGGTGATATAGCCCAGCACACTGTAAGAGCCGGGTTGAACAAAATCACCGGTCTCAAGTCCGAGAATCGGATTGTCACTTTCGTGGCAGAGCAAATGGATGAAGTGCTGGAATGCGTCGCCGTCTACCCGGCCGTCGTCGGACGTCAATAGCGTCGGTGAGAGTCTGGCTGCCGCCAGTATCGGGCCTATATCCATTTTCCACGCGGTGGCAGCGCGAGCATATTGCCGCAAAGCGGCCACGGAAGCTGAACCAAGGTTGGGCATCGGAATCGTCAGACTTTTATGTTGGTGAAATGCGTCAGCAAAACGACTGGGCAAGCAGCAACACACAGTATAGATGATTTGGTTTTAGCGAAGGGAAAGAATAGGGCAATGAGGCCTAACCCACTACTGTCAGAATACAAAAAGGCCAGCTTATGGGCTGGCCTAAATATAAGGAAAGAACGAAAGTGCCTGAAAAATTCGTTACTTTTTGTGGACTCTCCCATTTGGTGACGGAGGGACAACTTAACTCCTCCGTCATGGGGGATACTGCTTAAATCCACCATTCGATAATAGAGTTTGGCACCTTCAAAGTCTGTGCGTGATGTGTGTCGCCGTGTTACGAATTGTTTGAGCCGACGCCAAGAGATTGGCGCTCGGATTCTCAAACATTGGCAGATAAATCCGGCGCGATTTCAGTGAAGCGTCGGGTTTCATAGGCTTCGACCAGGCCCTGAACAGCTGCCCGCTCCATTTCCTGAACGGAGGGCGTACCTTTCTTGGCATCGGCCTTGCAAAGCACAATGCCGGCTTCAACGGAAATATAGCCGGCGGTTGTTTTCAGTGCCTTATGGTTAATACCATCAAATACCCTGCGAAATGTGGTGGTTGTGCAAAGGTCGCTGTGGGAAAAGTGGGCAATGATGGCGTACTGGTTATCGCCAACCCGGCAAAGAGCATCCATCGGCCGGATTAGGTGGGTCAGGCGCCTGCCAATGCCCAAGGCCAATTCGCTCATAATGGCAGCGCTGTGTTGCCGCTTCAGGGCTTGCCAGTTCCGAATGCCGATCAGCACATACGCGGATGCGCCACCTCTGGCCTCGGCCTGTCGGAGGCTTTTACCGAGCTGTTCGCGAGCGTAGCGGTTATTGCACAGCCCGGTTTCGAGATTGATGATGCTGCTGGCTTCCAGTTCCCGGTTATTTTCCATCAGGAGAGAATTCGCGACCAGCAATGTGTTCTGGCGATCCGCCATGCGGTCAGCAGCGAAAATCCGGGAAATCAACTGCTTGCTCATGTCTGACTTGTAGATAAAATCGTCAACACCCCGGTCAAACGCCTCAGACAACGCTTCGACGCTTTCCTTGGCAGTCAGGAGAATCACATACGTGTAGTGGTTGTCTTGCTCATCGAGTTGCCGGACCTTGTCGGTTAATTGTAACCCGTCCATTTCCGGCATCAGCCAGTCAGCAATCAGCACGCTGACGGACCGGTCTTCTATCAGCGCCAACGCATCCGGTGCGTTGTTGGCGACCCGCACATCACGGTAACCGGCATTGCGCAAGGCGCGACTAACCACCATGCTGCTGAATTTGGCGTCATCAACCACAAGGATTGGGAGATCGAGATTTGGCATTGTTGTCTACTACCCACACGTCCATTGTCAGATGCGGTGCCGGCGTTGTCTTGGTATGCTTTGGCACCTTCGTGGAACTGCCGGAGCTTCTGATGAAACGCAAAAGCTGTACGAAAGTTCGAGCGTGAGCGCCATTATAGCCTTTTAACAGAGCTGTGCCGTCCATAAATTTAGAACATGCGGATTGAATCGCCTATTCAGTGTCAGTTCCTGGTTCGGGCGTGATACTTTCCGCACTTTGGGAGTTTGACTATGCCATCCTTTGATATTGTTTCCGAAATAGATATGCACGAGGTCACCAACGCCGTCGATCAGGCCAAGCGCGACTTGGGTAACCGGTGGGACTTTAAAAACGTCGATGCCTCGTTTGAGCTTGATGATAAGGGCATTACCCTGAGTGCGGAGCAGGAGTTTCAGCTGGAACAGCTAATGGACATGTTGCGAATGGCCTTTGCCAAACGCAATATCGACGGCCGGGCCATTTCCGAAGACGGCGATAGCAAATCCGGTAAGCTGGTCAAGCAACACTTGGTGTTACGCCAGGGTATCGAAACCGATCAGGCCAAAAAGATCGTGAAGATGATCAAGGATGCCAAACTCAAAGTGCAGGCCGCGATCCAGGGCGATAAAGTCCGTGTGACGGGCAAAAAACGGGACGACCTCCAAGATGTCATGGCCATGCTGCGTGAGTCGGATCTTGATCTACCGCTGCAGTTCAATAATTTTCGCGACTGAGCGGGAGCTCCCCCATCATCAATCAAGCGCGATCGCAATCCATTAAAGACGCTTTCTATACCTTCACGCGTTGGCAGGTTGTCGCCCTGCTGTTCCTGGGATTTTCGGCTGGCCTGCCTTTTCTACTGGTCTTTTCCACGCTCAACGCCCGTCTCGCGGACGTGGGCGTTGAAACCGCCACGATTGGGTTTTTTAGCTGGCTGGGGATTACGTATTCAATCAAAGTCGTTTGGGCGCCCATAGTCGATCGCCTGGCGCTACCGGTATTGGACCGTATGTTCGGTAAACGCCGGAGCTGGATGTTGTTGGCGCAAACCGGGGTGGCCACAGGGCTGGTGTTGATGGCGAATGTGGACGCCGTCGCAACCCCCACGCTGATGGCGCTGTGCGGGTTGTTAGTGGCGTTTTCGTCGGCTACTCAGGATGTCGCGATTGATGCCTATCGCATAGAAGTTGCGGAACCACGACTGCAGGCAGCGCTTGCCGCCATGTATATATTTGGCTATCGGCTGGCATTGCTGGTGGCGGGTGCCGGTGCTTTGTACCTTGCTGAATTCTGGTCATGGCAGGTGTCCTACGAGGTGATGGCGCTGCTCGTGTGCGTTGGCGTGGTCACCGTACTGCTTATAAAGGAACCCGAGGTCAATCACTTTAGTGCCGCCGCGGATATGGCGGAGGCGGTGTCGAGAGAAGTCGGCAAGCGAGGCCATCTTCCACCTCGTCTGGCCCGAATCGCGGGCTGGTTTTCGGCGGCGGTAGCGGGACCGTTCCTGGATTTTTTCCGACGTTACCGCGAGCTGTCCCTGCTTATTTTATTGCTGGTGGCGTTGTACCGGGTGTGTGATATTTCCATGGGTGTGATGGCAAACCCGTTCTACCTCAGCTACATGGGCTTTTCTAAAACCGATGTGGCGGATGTAACCAAGATTTTCGGCTTTTTTATGACCATTGCCGGGTCGCTCCTCGGCGGGCTTCTGGTGGTGCGTTATGGGGTTCGGCCGGTATTACTGGCAGGCGCCGTATTAACCGCTGCGAGCAACCTGCTCTTTGTCCTGATTGCCCAGCAGCCCCCCGATTTGGTGGGATTGGCAATCGTCGTGAGTGCGGATAACCTGAGTGGTGGTATTGCCAATGTCGCGTTGATCGCGTGGTTGTCCAGTATGACCAGTGCGGCATTTACCGCGACTCAATACGCCTTGTTCAGCTCCCTGATGACATTGCCTGGCAAGTTCCTTGGTGGTTTTTCCGGGATGGTAGTCGCCAGCTACGGCTATATCGAATTCTTCCTGATCTCAAGTTTGATGGGCGTGCCCGCCATTTTATTGGCCTGGTGGATGCTGCGCCATGGGTCGCGCCTGGACAGTTTGTCGCCGGCGAATATTGCCGAAGGGCAGGGGAGTCAGCAGCCCAGCACCTGAATTTGTGGGTCAGTGGGCTGTTAAGGCGTCCAGCCAAACTGCTTCATGGCGACTCTGCCATTCAAGACGTCCACTCCTTCGCTCTTCAGGCGCTGGCATTGTTCCGCGTATCGGCTTGAGTCCGCTGGAAAAGCGATGCGGCCATCGCTCTTCAACACGCGGTGCCAAGGCACGTCAGAGCCGTCCGGTAGCCGGCTCATAGTGCGCCCAACAAAACGCGCCAGGCCTTCCAGGCCCGCAAAGCGGGAGACCTGACCGTAGCTGGCGACCCGTCCCGGTGGGATGGCGCAGACAACCTGCCAGATCATTTGCTCCCGGGGTGCCGGGTTCGGGTCAGAGGCGAAGCGCGCCATCGACTTCAATCATCCGGCCCGACAGGTACTCGTTTTCGAAGATGAACGCCGCGGTCGAGGCAATTTCATTGGGCTGGCCCATGCGTTTAAGCGGGATACCCGCCGTCATCTTTGCCAGCGCTTCCGGTTTCATGGACACGGTCATGTCAGTTTCAATGAAGCCGGGAGCGATGCCCATAACGCGGATGCCATAGCGTGCCAGCTCTTTCGCCCAAACCGGTACGAGTGCCGATACGCCCGCTTTTGCTGAAGAGTAGTTGCTTTGGCCCATATTACCGGCGCGAGAGATGCTGGCGATATTGATAATGGCACCATGATCGCCATTCTGGATCATGTGCGTGGCGGCTTCGCGACCGCAGAGGAAGACCCCGGTCAGATTGACATCGATAACGGACTGCCATTCCGCCAGGCTCATACGCTTGACGATCTCACCCTCTTTGGATTTGATCATCAGGCCATCCCGGAGTATGCCCGCGTTGTTGATCAAACCATTGAGCTGGCCAAAATCCCGGTTAATGGCGGCAAACGTGGATTCAACCTCCTGCTCTTTTGCTACATTGCACACGTAGGCCTTGGCATCGCCCCCGGCGGCTTTGCACGCGGCCACGGCCTCTTCGAGCTTGTCTGGCATGAGATCGATGAGTGCAAGTCTGGCGCCTTGGGTGGCAAAATACTCTGCCATGGCACGACCGAGACCCTGGCCGCCACCGGTGATTGCAATCACGGAATCTTGAAGTTTCATCATGTGCCCTAACTAAGACTGTAAGTTGAGGCGCAAAAGTATATCAGACAACGGGGCCGTAATAGTCGGGTCCACCACCCGTAAGACACGCATACGAAAAGGATGGCTACATGGGCATTTTCTTATTGCTGTTTATCGTCATGCCAATTGTTGAGATGGCCATCCTCATAAAGGTTGGTGCGGTGATTGGTGCACTCAACACCATTGGCCTTGTTCTGTTGACGGCCGTTATCGGAGCGGCCTTATTACGTCATCAGGGCTTGGCAACGCTACTCAAAGCGAACCAGCGCCTCAATAGCGGCGAGTTGCCGGCGAAAGAAGTGGCAGAGGGGCTGATTTTAGCCGTTGGAGGTGCACTATTGCTTACCCCGGGCTTTGTGACCGACACCGTGGGGTTCCTATGTTTGCTTCCAGGCACCCGGCATTGGCTTGCAAGTCAGGCGCTTAAGCGCATGGTCGTGGCGACCGGCCGTGCGCAAAGTTTTCAGTTTACGGCCGGTCAACGGTCGCCGTTCGGTGCTGGGGACCCGTTTGGCCGGCCCGCGAGCAGTGACGACGATGTGATTGAAGGAGAGTACCAAAACGAGGGTAATCCGAACGCCGATAAGGGAGCGGATCGTCTCGAAAAAAAGTAAAAAAATTTTAGGTCTGGGCGTTGAAAACAAGCGCGTGGCCCCAACATAAGAATCACAAGTTTGCGAGGGCGGATAAGCGCCCTTAAAACAGGTGCTTATCGGCTCTGGCTATTCATGCAAACGTCATGGCCAAACACAATCTGACTATTGGAGACATCGAGCAATGAAAATTCGTCCGTTACACGATCGTGTTGTCGTGCGCCGTAAGGAAGAAGAAGAGAAAACCGCAGGTGGCATCGTGCTGCCGGGCAACGCAAAAGAGAAGCCATCCCAGGGCGAGGTAATCGCGGTGGGCAATGGCCGTATTCTCGACAATGGCGAAACCCTAGCACTGGCAGTCAATGTTGGTGACACCGTGGTCTTTGGCCAATACGCCGGCAACACTGTGAAAATCGAAGGTGAAGACCTGCTTATCATGAGCGAAAACGACATCTACGGGGTGCTGGAGAAGTAATACAGCCAGCAGAATCATTCAGTCCGGCGGCCTGGAATAGCCAGGTGTCCGGATTAGAAAGTATCGAAACGATGATTGGGTTCAACGAATAGGAAATTAGAGATATGGCAGCTAAAGACATTAAGTTTGGTGATAGCGCACGTAAGCGCATGGTTGCAGGTGTCAACATTCTGGCCGACGCCGTCAAAGTAACGCTGGGCCCCAAAGGCCGTAACGTCGTGTTGGACAAGTCCTTTGGTGCACCTACCGTAACAAAAGACGGTGTATCCGTTGCCAAGGAAATTGAACTGCGCGACAAGTTTGAGAACATGGGCGCCCAGATGGTCAAGGAAGTTGCTTCCCAGACCAACGATACTGCTGGTGATGGCACCACGACTGCGACTGTGCTGGCCCAGGCTATCCTGAATGAAGGCATCAAGGCCGTTACCGCGGGCATGAACCCGATGGACCTCAAGCGTGGCATCGACAAGGCAACTCAGGTTGCTGTGCAGGCGATTCGCGCTGCGTCCAAGCCTTGCGACGACAGCCGCAACATCTCCCAGGTTGGCACCATTTCCGCCAACGGCGACGAAACCATTGGCAAGATCATTGCCGATGCGATGGAGCGTGTGGGCAAAGAAGGTGTTATCACGGTTGAAGAAGGCCGTGGTCTGGAAGACGAACTGGACGTTGTCGAAGGTATGCAGTTCGACCGTGGCTACCTGTCTCCTTACTTCATCAACAATCAGGACAACATGTCCGCCGAGCTGGACGAGCCCTATATCCTGCTGGTAGACAAGAAGATCTCCAACATCCGCGAGCTGCTTCCAGTTCTGGAAAGCGTTGCCAAAGCAGGCAAGCCGCTGATGATCATCGCAGAAGATATCGAAGGCGAAGCGCTGGCAACACTGGTTGTCAACAACATGCGCGGCATCGTTAAAGTGGCGGCCGTGAAGGCGCCTGGCTTTGGTGATCGCCGCAAGGAAATGTTGCAGGACATCGCCATCCTGACCGGTGGTACGGTGATCTCTGAAGAAGTAGGCCTGAGCCTCGAGAACACCACACTGGATGATCTGGGCACTGCCAAGCGTGTCAACCTCACCAAGGAAAACACCACCATCATCGATGGTGCCGGTGCACAGAGCGATATCGAATCACGTGTTGAGCAGATCCGTAAGCAGATCGAAGACAGCAGCTCAGATTACGATAAAGAAAAGCTTCAGGAACGTGTGGCCAAGCTTGCTGGCGGCGTAGCCGTTATCAAGGTAGGCGCAGGCTCAGAAGTTGAAATGAAAGAAAAGAAAGCCCGTGTTGAAGACGCGCTGCACTCCACTCGTGCCGCAGTCGAAGAAGGTATTGTCGCCGGTGGTGGCGTGTCCCTGATTCGCGCGCTCAACGCGTTGACCGAAGTGACGGTCGATAACGAAGACCAGAAAGTGGGTGTTAACATCCTGCGTCGCGCCATGGAAGCGCCACTCCGTCAGATCGTGACCAATGCCGGTGGTGAAGCCTCGGTTGTGGTCGACAAGATCCGTCAGGGTGAAGGTTCCTTTGGCTTTAATGCCACCTCAGGCGAATACGGGGACATGTTGGAAATGGGTATTCTTGACCCAGCCAAGGTAACCCGTTCAGCTCTTCAGGCAGCGGCGTCCATTGCCGGTCTGATGATCACCACAGAAGCCATGATTACCGATGAGCCAGAAGACGAGAAGTCTGGCGGCGGCATGCCGGATATGGGCGGCATGGGTGGTATGGGTGGTATGGGCGGCATGATGTAATGTCAGCACTGCCTTCAGGCACCTTTGCCTGATACCTGAAAAGCCCCGCACATTGTGCGGGGCTTTTTTGTTACCTTTGTCATGAACTTACCCCATAGCTTTGTTAGACTCAGGCTCCAGCGCGTGTATTGCGAGCCATTTTTTCCCTGTGAAACCGTATGACCGAATCCCCTACATCGCCTTTTCTACGTCCTGCTAAAGTGGTTTGGCTGACGCTTGCCGGGTTACTGGTTTACCTGGTTGCGTTGGTCATCTTGCTGCCTGCGGGATGGCTATGGCATTGGATTGAGCCCCATGCTGGGCTGCCGGACCAAGTGCGTATTCATCAGGTATCGGGGCGTGTCTGGGAAGGCGAGGCGGGCATTTACTTCAACAACCGGCCCTTACGAGTCGGTTGGCGTTTGGGCATGCCTGACGTTTCAAAACTGGGGCTTCCTTTGAGCTTTTCAGTTGAGTCTGCTTACTCCCAAGTTGAGGGTCGTCTTGATGTTTCGTGGCCCGGCAGCGCAAAAGTGTCAGCCGGGGGACTCATCAAGGTACGAGAATTTGAAGACCTTATACGCAGAAGTGGAGGCGCAATGCTTGAAGGCGATGTCGCCATTGAACGACTGGTGCTTGAATGGCGTGACGGCGCATTTGGCGATGGTCGAGGCGTGGCTCGGTGGTCTGGCGGCGAGGTGACCTGGCCCATGGGTGACGGCGTGCAAAGTGCCCAATTCCCGCCGATGGAAGCGGTGCTGAATGCCGCTGCAGGTCAAGTGTCATTGAAAGTGTCTGAACAGGGCAAAGACGAGCCGGTGGCACTGGCTGATATCTTTCCGGACGGCATGCTTGAAATTCAGGTGTTTAAACGCATGGTTGACCTGGCCGGCCAGAGCTGGTCAGGTGCTGCGCAACCGGGAGATACCATTTTCCGGGTTCGTCAGCCGTTGCTGCCTGGAGGGCGTCAATAATGCCGCGCTCAGCGACTGCCGCCACCATAAAATGGTCTCGTCGGCTGGCCAATGGCTTGTTACTGGGACTGGTCATCTACTTCGCCATCTTTATGGCGCATTTGACCTGGATGGTCGCCTGGCATGACCGTCCGGTGAGTCTGTTCAGCCCGAGTTCAGGGGCAGACACGCTTGGCTTTCAGCGCCAGGGATCATTGGCTACTTATGAATTGTTTGGTCGCCCTCCCAGTGGTACCCCAGTGGCGGCGGTGGTTCGAAAAACTGCCCCTGAAACCCGGCTCCGGCTGCGGCTGGAAGGCGTACTGGTTTCAGGGCAGCCTGAGTTGTCCGGTGCTATAGTTGCAGGTAGCGATGGCGTCACGGCCCATTACCGTGTCGGCGAGACTTTGCCGGGAAACGCCGAACTGGTCGAAGTGGAGGCTGGGCGAATTCTGATTCGGCGCAATGGTGCCTTTGAAACTCTAACCTTTGAGGACTCCGATGCTGGCGAATTGATCGCTCAGGAGGAGACTGTCACCGGCCCGTCACCGGACGATATTGTCGAGCAGGCCAAGGCCCGACTGGACGAGCAGGGCACGGAAGCACTGGTTGCATTCGGATTAAGCCCGGTACAGGATGGCGCAACCCAAGGCTATGTTTTTAATGGTTCCAATGCCATGCTTACGGCGCTCAGCCTCAGGCAGGGAGATGTGATCACGGCGATCAATGGTAATCCGCTGGGTGATTTTGAGCAGGATCGGGCGTTGCTGGAATCCTGGCGGACGGAAGCCCAGTTGGATATAGAAATAGAGCGTGATGGCGCGCGCTTCACGGTAAGTTACGCGTTGCCTCAGTAATATAAAAACGAGAACATCGATACAGGACGCGATCGTTGCATGATTAATCTGAAAAGACCCTTCCTGAGAGCTGTACTGCTTCTCTTGCTGATGCCTGTTGTGACCATGGCCCAAGAGTCCGAAGGCACTTGGCGGCTTAACTTGAAAGATGCGGATATTCGGGCATTTGTCACTCAGGTGGCTGACATAACAGGCTATAGCTTTGTTGTGGATCCGCGCGTGAAGGGTAAAGTCACGGTGCTGTCCAGTGCACCGATGAATAAGGACGAAATATACGATCTGTTCCTCGCAGTGTTACAGGTGCATGGTTTTACCGCCATTCCTGGCGAGGAGGTCATTAAGATTGTTCAGCAAGTGGACGCCAAGCAGTCTGCAGAATCCTTGAGTCGATTCACCGAGATTCCATCGGAACAATTAATCACCCGGGTGATACAGGTGGACAATGCCAATGCCCTGGAATTGGTTCCTATCCTGCGGCCTTTGGTCGCCAAATACGGCCACCTGGCAGGCGTGGCCGCCGCCAATGCGCTGATTGTGAGCGATCATTCGGCCAACATACAGCGAATCGAGGGTATTGTTCGCGAGTTAGACAGTCCGTCCAAATACGAAGTCGAAGTTATCCAACTGGAAGAGGCCTGGGTAGGTGATCTGGTCACGCTCCTGCAGGAACTGGCACCGGATGAGCTGGGTAAGGGGGGCAATGAAGGCGCCCGAAAATACAGTGTCACGGCGGATGAACGCAGTAATCGTCTGATCTTGAGGGGTGATGAAACGTTTCGAGATAAAATGCGTGGCTTGATTCGAAAACTGGATCAGCCATCAGCGACCGGCGGAAGCACCAAAGTGATTCGCCTGAGCCATGCCGACGCCAAAAACCTGACAGAAATTCTAAAAGGTGTCATGGGCGAGCTGGCAAAGGAAACAGAAGGCGGAGGAACGTCACCGGGACGCAGCACCAACTTTTCAATTTTCGCGGATGAAGGGCTCAACGCACTGGTCGTGCGGGGTGAGCCGTCCATGATGCAGGAAGTGGATCTGATTGTGTCGCAGCTCGATGTTCGCCGGGCGCAAGTAATGATCGAGGCCGCCATTGTGGAAATCAGCGATGAGCTGGGACAGGACCTTGGTGTCCAGTTTGCAGTCGGCGATGAGTCTGGAAGTTCAACGCCTGTTCTCGGGACCAATTTTGGCAATGTTGGGAGAAGTCTGGGCGAGGTGATCGGTGCGATTGTTTCAAACCAGGTGATTTCGCCCGCGACTGGTGGCATCACTGTCGGTGCCGGCCAACGTAATGACGACGGCGTGACCTGGGGGATTTTACTTCAGGCGCTGTCAACCTCTGCCGCGGCCAATCTGTTGTCGACGCCCAGTATCATTACGCTGGACAATCAGGAATCCGAGATTATCGTGGGTCAGAACGTGCCGTTTCGAACCGGACAAACCACCAATACCAGCGCAGGCCTCAACAACCCTTTCACCACCATTGAACGCCGTGACATTGGTTTGACCCTGAAGGTAACGCCGACCATCAGTGCGGACGGTCTGGTCCGGTTGGTGGTTGAGCAGACCACCGAAAACGTGGCTGACAGCATTGAAGATGCGTCCGACATTGTGACCAATAAGCGGGAGATCAAAACCACTGTTCTGGCCGACGATGGGGAGACCATTGTCCTTGGCGGGTTGATGCGCGAGGATTACCAAGTCAACAAGAGCAAGGTGCCCTTGCTGGGCGATATTCCATTCCTGGGGCGTTTGTTTTCATCAGAGTCAGAGCGATTGGTTAAGCGGAACCTGCTGGTCTTCCTGCGCCCGACCATCATGTTTAATAAAGGCGATACCGTTGCCGCGACCAATGAGAAATACAATGGCCTCTGGGAAGTGAACCTTGGCATTCGCAAAAAGCTGGGCTTGCCGACGCCTGATGAAAAGCCCGGGATTGAATCGATATTCCAACCCGGCAGTGTTACAAAATAAGCGCCGTTGGGCCTGGAGAATGCCGACCTTCAATGCTCCGCTCACCAGCACTGGGAAAGAAAGAGCCTGCCCGAGAGCAAGCACCGTTACTCAGGTAAAGGCTGGGGCATTAGCAAAGGTGGCATCGGACAGTCCAACTGATCCGCCACCAGTCGCAGTATGTCGTACTCCTGAACAGTGACTTTTCGGTCGCTCAGGATGCCTTGGGCGCAAGCATCAATGATGGCTGGTTTCAGCAGTGGCGACAGCGCATTGAGCTCGGTCAGGGCCTTCTGTAAGTCACGAATGGTGATCTTGTCTGGAAGCCGGGTTGAGCTCTCACCCCTCTCGACAAACCCCGCCATCGTTTGCCGGAATAGAGCGTCAGCCTGATCAGGCGCCGAGTTTGACGCCCGGGCGATCAATCCAAACAGCGTTATGAGACTGTCTTGAACCCCGCGATAGGAACGGTATTTTACTGGCGTTACCCGGCTTGACCCTGAGCTGAGATGTCGCTGTAGGAAGCTTGCCAATGAATATTCAAATAGACTCACCCGGCCGTCGGCGCGAATGAGCGTGTATACCTGCTTTATCAGGGTGTGGGCTTCATCGGGGTCAAGCTGGCGCAATGCCGGCATTGCCAGCTCAAGCGCAGGGAAATTCAAGGCACCCTCAAATTCAGACAGCGCCGGCATCAGTTTGCTGAGCAGGTCCGGCTGGGGCTCAAAAGGGTAAGGGGCTGTGGCCAGGGCCAGGCACTGGTCGCGTGCCGTGTCGCTGAGGCCGTAGACCAAAAGGGCGTAACACAATTGAATACTGCCGGTGCGCGTATACAGCAGCTCTCGGAAGGTTGCCGGCATTTGCTGCAGCAAGTGCTGGGCATAGTGTTCCCCAGCGCCGGTAAGCTGCCCCGTGTGACTTGATGGGGTGTCGGGTGCAGTAGTGGTGAAAGGTGACGTTATACCCTGAACATTGGCTTTGGCGTCACCCTCAAATCCGGCCGAAACCAACGGTGATGCTTGTCCCGCACCAAGACCGGTTTTTCGGGCAGGCACCGTATCCCGCATCCGACTTTTCAGGCGTGCCAGTAAACCTGGTTGAATGGCATTGATGCGATCAGCAATCGGAGGGTGCGAGGCAAGTAGACTGCTAAGGCGCATTCGAGCACTTTCACCAAAGCACATATGGTTCATATCACTGGCGTGGCTCGTGGTCTTAAGATAGCTGTTTTTAAAGCCAATTTTGAAAAGTGCCCCGCCAATGCCCTCGGGGTTGCGAGTAAATTGAACGGACGATGCGTCGGCGAGCATTTCCCGCTGTCGGGATACCGCCGCCTGAATCAGGCGGCCGAAAAACACACCGACATAGCCAATAACGGTCAGTGCCAAGCCCAGCAGCAAGGCCAATCCGCGCTCTTTGCCACCTCGTGAGGTGCCGTAGGATGATCGTGTGTTAGAGCTATGGAGAAGGAAGGCACCCACCTGGCTAATCATTAAAATACCTGCCAGCAGGGCAATCAGCCGCACGTTAAGTCTCATGTCACCATTGAGGATGTGGCTGAATTCATGGCCAACCACACCCTGGAGCTCATCGCGGTTCAGGTTGGTCAAGGCGCCATGGGTGACCACCATCACCGCTTCCGTGGGCGCGTAGCCGGCCACGAAGGCGTTGATTCCGACCTCATGATCCATGACATAAAGTTGCGGTACCGGCACGCCGCTGGCAATGGCCATTTCTTCAACAATGTTTCGCAACCTGCGCTCTTCAGTATCCTGGGTGGTTGGGTCAATCAGGCGTGCATTGACCATTTTGGCGACCCGTTCACCGCCGCCGGCAAGATCGATCCAGCGTATGAGCGACCCCACGCCTATGAGTCCGGTAACCGCCAAGGCGGTCATCAACCCGTGGTAGCTGGAGAGCCAATCGAAGAAAGACATCGAAGTGGTGTCACTCCGTGTGACGGTATAACCGACGACGCAAACCGCCAGGGTGATCAAAACCACCGCTGTCATGAACAGAACCACCAGCCAGCCGGTATTGCGTTTGGCTCGTGCCTGCCGGTTAAAAAAACCTGTAGCGCTCATGGGATGTCCTATCTGGCCCGTTCGTTCTTCTACCGAGTGCCTGAGTTTGATGAGTGCCGTGCCTGAGGGCTGAGCGACTACGGAACTGTGCGGTCAGTCTTCATCTGAGCGCTGGCAGCGCGCGGAACGCATGCCACCGACTATTATGAACTTTGAGACCCGGTGTTTGCCGGGAGCTCATCTCGCAGGCTGATCCTCAGCCGTCACCGCAGCGTGCGTAAACGCAGGAGCCGTGCACAGTACTAGAATGCAACTTTGGGCGCCTGGCGAGCTTCGGGTGACTCAAGCTGCAGTTGTTCCGTGGCTTTGAATGCAAACAGCCCTGAGATCAGATTGTTCGGGAATTGCTCACGGTAGGTGTTGTAGGTCATCACACCGTCATTATAAGCCTGGCGGGAAAAGGCAACGCGGTTTTCGGTGCTGGCCAACTCTTCCATAAGCTGCTGAACCGTCTCATTGGCTTTGAGTTCGGGGTAGTTTTCCGCCACAGCGTAAAAATTGGCGAGGGCCTTTGTCAGCATATTTTCGGCGCTACCCAGCTTCTGGATGCGGCTGCCGTCTGCGGGATCCTTGGCGGCTTCCTTTTGGGCGCTGACTGCGTTGTTACGTGCCTGCATGACCTCGGTAAGGGTGTTGCGCTCATGGGCCATATAGGCCTTGGTGGACTCAACGAGATTTGGAATCAGGTCATGACGCCGCTGCAACTGAACGTCTATCTGAGCAAAGCCATTTTTAAATTGGTTGCGGAGGGATACCAAGCGGTTATAGATGACAACGATATACACAACAGCAATGGCAATGACGGCCAGGCCAATGAGAGTGTTCTGCATAGAAGCTCCTTTTTAGTGAGGTAATCCAAAGGGTTGAGTTTTCAGTCTACTGAAAATCCGGCTCTCGCCACACTAAATATCATCTTCGGTTATTTTACTGTGGAAATGAGCGACAAATTTCTCAAAATCGTGGGGCAGAAGCGGTTTGCTGAAATAATAACCTTGGGCGAGCTGGCAGCCTCGTTGGCGAAGATAGAACTCCTGCTCTTCGGTCTCAACGCCCTCCGCGATAACTGACAGGTTCAGGCTCTTTCCCAGATCAATAATGGTATTGGCGATTCGGGTATCGTCTTCATTGGTCAGCAGGTCCTGGACGAACTGCTTATCAATTTTCAGATGTTGGACCGGCATCCGCTTCAGATAGGTCAGAGAAGAATAACCAGTGCCAAAATCGTCCACAGCGATGACGATGCCGGCATCCCGCAGCAGCTTTAATTTGGCAATGGCGTCCTCGATATTTTCCATGAAGCTGGTTTCGGTGACTTCCAGCTCCAGGCGTCCCGGTGGAATGGCATGTCTGTGCAGTGTTTCCAGCACATCGTCGACAATGTGATCCTGCCTCAGTTGCACCGCTGAGAGATTGACTGCAATGCGTATTGGATTGCCCTGAGTGGCCCAAAGGGCGGCCCGCCAACACGCCTGTTCGAGTACCCACTGACCAATCTCGACAATAGTTCCATTGAATTCGGCAAGAGGAATGAACTCATCAGGTGGCACCAGGCCGCGCTCTGGATGATTCCAACGCAGCAGGGCTTCGGCGCCAATGATTCGCCGGGATTCAAGATTGATCTGGGGCTGGTAGACAAGATGAAACTGGCCTCCGGGAAGCGCCAGGGACAGATCATGCTCAAGCTGTTTTCGTGCACGGATCTGCTGATCAACACTGGCAACGTAGAATAAGAACTGGTTTCGGCCCTCACTTTTAGCCAACGTCATGGTTTGCTCGGCTCTTTGCAGAAGCTTATCTGCTTGTATGCCGTCAGCGGGAAAGAGCGAAATGCCTATTGTTGCGGAGATGTAGATCTGTTGTTCCTGCAAGCGTACTGGCCGGCTGAACGTCTGCAGTAGCCATTCAGCGGTAGCCGCAGCCTGGTAGTCATCTTTCAGGTGTTTTTCGATCACCACAAATTGATCGCTGCCAAGCCGACCCACAATGAGATTCAGGTCCTCATGACGCTCCGACAGACGATCCGCGATCGCTTGCAGGATTTTATCGCCTGCTTCGTAGCCGTATTGATCGTTGGCACTTTTAAAATCGTCAATGCCGCAGCAAAACACGGAGAGGATCTGTTTGCTGCGCCGGTCATCTTCAATGGCACTGGCAAGAAGACCAAGCAGCGTTTCGCGGCTTGGCAGGCCGGTCAGGCTGTCATAACGGGATAACCTTGTGACCCGGTCTTCGGCTTCCCGATGTTTCTGCTGACCCTCAGAGATAGCCACCAACAGATTGTTGGTCGCATTGACCCACAACCCCAGTTCGTCGCGTTCATGGCTTTTGGGCATTGCCAGCAGCCGGTCATCCGGGTGATCGGGGTTGACGTCGCTGATTGAACGAATGATGCGTAGTAGTGGGCGGGTCAAAAGCAGGTGGTAAACAAAAAAGAGCACAAGGCCGAGGATAACGGCTCGGGCAACCCCGGATACGAACGTCAGTGTGGCACGGTCAAGCCATGTCCCGGCGGTGTAGGCGCTGTCGTAGTGAACCCGAAGGTAGCCGTATATGGTGGTGGGGTCGGCGGAGCGGCTCAAGGCAATCTGGTAGACACGCTCGGCTTGGAAAATCGGGTCAGTCACTTGCCGAAAGAGGGCGGATTGCAAGGGTCTGACACTCTCGCCCAAGGCTTCTCCGTCAGGGTGGGCAATGCGAGCAAAACGTACCGACCTCTGCTCAAACAGGCCATCAACTACTTGTTGCGCCAACTCTTCGTCGATACTGAAGACGGCTTGGGTAGAAGCGTCTCGCACCAGAGCCATAGTTTGGGCCGCTTGCTGATCGAGTTCCTCCGAGACACGCTGGGCATCGAGGATTATTTGCATGGTGCTGAGGGTAATGCCACTGATCAGTGCGACCGACAGCACCCACCGCAGGATGCGATATCCGAGACGATGTTCCAGTTGGAAGGCTGTCTTCATTGGAATCCGGTCATTATCGTGGACTGATCCTTGCTTTGCTGTCGGTTGAAAACCCGGGTGTCCAAAGAGAAAGCGAAATAGGGTCAACGGTTTTGATTGCTGAGTATGGTTCAATCTTTGCCGGTTACGCCAATGTAATGTCTATTTTTTCAGATTTTTAGCAGCGTCCCTGTTTAATTTTGTTGTGCGAATGTTTCGTAGATGCAAAAACGCCCGCGGAAGCGGGCGTTTTTAAACTATTGGCGAATATTTAGCCAATTAATACCGGGTGTTACGCGAGATTCTTGTTCACGAAATCCCAGTTGACCAGGTTCCAGAACGCCTCCAGGTAGTTGGGGCGAGAATTACGGTAATCGATGTAGTAGGCATGCTCCCATACATCCACCGTCAGTACCGGTTCGTCTGCGCCGGTCAACGGTGTTTCTGCGTTGCTGGTGTTTGCAATTGCGACACTGCCATCGGCCTTTTTGACCAGCCAAGTCCAACCGGAACCAAAATTGTTGGCTGCTTTGTCGTTGAACTCTTTCTTGAACGCTTCGAAAGAGCCAAATGCCTTGTTGATGGCATCCGCTGCAGCACCCGTTGGTTCGCCGCCGCCATTAGGGCTCAGACAGTTCCAATAAAAGGTGTGGTTCCAGACCTGAGCCGCATTGTTGAACAACGGACCGCTGGCGCTTTTGATGATTTCTTCCAGCGACTTATTTGCGTTGTCTGTACCATCCACAAGACCATTGAGCTTGGTTACGTATGTGTTGTGATGCTTGCCATAATGGTATTCCAGCGTTTCAGCTGAGATGTGTGGTTCCAGAGCGTTCTTTTCGTAGGGTAGTGCGGGAAGTTCAAATGCCATGAGATCGTTCTCCCTAGTTTCTCTCAATGGATCGTTTATGATCCGTGAATTGCATCTTATATGCGAAAGATTACCGCTATTGGCTCACCGCAACCGATACATTTCCGAGCTGGGTGGCTGCCCTCAGCCCCAATATTGAAGGCGACGGACTACTGAGTTTCATCGCTTATAGTTCGGGGCGATTTGTGGATTTTCAACCCCTGGATAACGAGCTTTTGAATTCTGGGGTTCCCGGCAAAAATTCGGCACAGTTTCGTACCCGCCACACCAGTTCCGCGTAATTATCGGCCAGCACATTGATGTGGCCAAGTTTGCGGCCCGGTCTTTCCAGCTTGTCGTAAAGATGCACGTGGGTATAAGGAAGCTCCATTATGCGCCGAATATCACCATGCTCTCCGATGATATTGATCATGCAGCTCACGCCACGCGGGCTGACATCTCCGAGGGGCTGACCGGAAACAGCTCGTATATGATTTTCAAATTGGCTGGTACTGGCCCCCTCAATCGTCCAGTGACCCGAGTTATGGACCCTGGGTGCCATTTCGTTGGCTACCAGGCCTTCCGGCGTTTCAAACAGCTCCAGCGCAAGGACACCCACATAGTTGAGTTCATTGAGGAGTGCGGAAGCAAAACGCTCCGCCTGCTCACTGACGGGGGGCGTGAGTCCAGGTGCTGGCGCCACGGAATATCTCAGGATGCCGTCATGATGGATATTTTCGGTAATGGGGTAAACCGCAACCTGGCCATCCTCGCCACGCACCGAAATAATGGAAACTTCCCGGCTGAAATCCACAAACTTTTCAACCATCAAGCGGGAATGATTGATTGAGTGCCAGGCGTCGGAAGCATCCTCGGGGGATCGCAGTACAGCCTGACCTTTGCCGTCATACCCTTCGGTGTTGGATTTCGCGACAACGGGGCAGCCCAGCGCTTCTGCTGCGGCTTTCAGAGACTCGGGACTGTCGGCCATGCGCCATTCGGGGGTGGGAATACCCAATGCCCCAAACAGCTTTTTTTCAGCCTCGCGGTTTTGGCATACCTGGAGTGAGCGAGGCGCAGGATGAACGGGTTTTGAGGCCGCTATTTTCTCCGCTATATGAACAGGTAGATGTTCGAACTCGTAAGTTACGCGATCGACACGGCTCAAGAAATCATCGAGATACTGTTCGTCACGATCAATAATGATATCGCCCAGACCGACGCTGGGGTTGCCTGATATATCATAGAATACGAACGTATTGGCCAGAGGGTAACCTGCGAGCGCCAGCATCCTGCCAAGTTGTCCTGCACCTAAGACACCGATTCTCATGGACTCACTCCTGCTGCTTGATTATGACTGTCTGGGGTCGGGATTATCCAGGATGTGCTGGGTCTGCGCCGCGCGGAAAGCGTCGACTTGCTTGCGCACAGTGTCATCAAAAGTACCGATGATTTGGGCGGCTAATAGCCCCGCATTGGTGGCGCCGGCTTTGCCGATGGCGAGAGTTCCGACTGCTATGCCTCCGGGCATTTGCGCAATTGACAGCAGTGAGTCCAGGCCATTCAGGGCCTTGGATTGTACCGGCACGCCGAGCACGGGCAGCGACGTTTGGGCGGCGACCATGCCAGGCAGATGGGCCGCTCCGCCAGCGCCGGCGATAATCACCTTTAAGCCCCGGTCGGCCGCTGTCTTGGCGTAATCAAACAACAAGTCTGGAGTGCGGTGGGCAGAGACCACTCGAGTTTCGTAGGCTACTCCCAGTTTTTCAAGCATTTCAGCGGCGTGCTCCATGGTCGGCCAATCCGATTTGGAACCCATAATAAGCCCTACGAGCGGCTGCATAAGCGACAGTCCTGAGGTGTTTAAAAGAAAGCCGGCCATTGTATGGACTGGTTCTGATCCATGCAAATGGCAATGATGAGACTCACAGGCTGAGACTCAATGGAATCATGACGTTTGCCCAATGCCTGTTTGGCTTATCGCCA
>NZ_WUQJ01000020.1:0-189095 GCF_011074955.1 Marinobacter caseinilyticus
ATGGTGCATTCAGACCAGGGCAGTCAGTTCAGCGGCGGTGAGTGGCAAAGCTTTCTGAAGGCCAATCATCTGGTAGGCAGCATGAGCCGGCGTGGTAACTGTCATGACAACGCCGTGGCTGAAAGCTTCTTTCAGCTACTCAAGCGGGAACGAATTAAACGACAGATCTATCCGACACGGGAAGCTGCCAGGCGCGATGTGTTCAACTATATTGAGATGTTTTACAACCCGAGGCGCCGACACGGCACGAGTGATAATCTGTCGCCGGTAGAGTACGAGCGGCGTTACTTTCAGAGCCTGAGCGGTGTCTAGAATACCGGGGGCGATTCAGAGCTTGGCGGCCGGGAATACCGTGCTTGGCAGCTAAGGCCATGCCATTTGAGGGGTTTGGCCATTGCGGCAGCCCCACCGCTGGGTGAGCATCGAACCTATTGTCACCAACGGATGCCACGTCCCATGAAACAGTACCTGCAGGCCACCGATTACTTTGACTATCACCAGCCACAGCTCAAGGCCTGGATTGAATCTCAATTAAAGGGCGTTCCGGACGACCCGGTTGAGCGGATTAAATTGCTGTATTTGGCGGTGCGGGACAGCATCACCTACAACCCTTATGTATTCAGCACTGAGGCACACACCTTTCGCGCCAGTGACGCCTTGATCAGCGGCGAGTCCTACTGCATTCCAAAAGCGGTGTTGCTGGGCGCGGCCGCTCGCGCAATCGGAGTTCCCAGCAGGCTGGGACTGGCCGATGTCCGCAACCACCTGTCCAGCCCAAAGCTGATCGAATGGCTGCGATCCGACATTTTCCGCATGCACGGCTTTATTGAGCTGCACCTGAACAATCGCTGGGTGAAAGCTACGCCCGCCTTCAATGCGCAACTGTGCGAACTGATGAGCGTGGAACCACTGCCCTTTGACGGTGTCCACGACTCGGTGTTTCAGGAATACACCGAAGCCGGCCACGCTCATATGGAATACGTCAATGACCACGGTGTGTTTGCAGACCTGCCCTACGAGTTCATCGTTGAAAGCGTGCAATCCGCCTACGGTCATCTGTTTGGTCCCGAGCATAAGCTGGAGGGTATCGAGGGCAACCTGGAGCGGGATATGCTAGAAAGTGGGCAATAGTGCAGGGCTTCGATGGCGGATCAGGATCGCCAAACATATGGAAAGGGTGTAACCCGCCATTTTTTCGAAGCTGACCAAGGTTAAGAAAAAACCAGTTGATAAAGCCATCGCGAAATCGCCAGTAACGCGAGCACCCAGAGAATGATGATAACGGCAGCCGCCGCATAGCTGACCGGCTTTTGCGAGGCACTCTCAGCCTGCCTCCTTGCCGCGACGATAATCTCTGGCGGCGTCAGCCGAATGATGAGCGCCAAGCCAAGGGGAATGATAATGATATCGTCCAGGTATCCGATAACCGGGATGACATCGGGAATCAGGTCAATGGGGCTGATCGCATAAGCGGCGACAACCAGCGCCAGCAGGCGCACCGGCAATGGCATCCGAGGATCACGAGCCGCAAAATACACCGTGAGGCTCTGCTGCCGAAGCAAGCCTGCTTGCCTTTTGATCTTGCTGCTGTTCATTTCGAGTCGCTCACTCGCCACCGCTCAACCATCGCGTGCAAGCTGGCGGTACTCGGGCTGCCTGGGGCGCGCACCGACATCACGCGCCGCATTCAATGCCGGTATTTGACCCGGCGATTCCCAGCCGGCCTTAGGCAACAGGCCAGACCGGTTTTGATCGTTACCCCAGCAATCCAAACACCATGTACAGGATCAACCCCACCTGAATCAGGTAAAAAGTGGCGCGTAACATGATCTGCAGAAACGATGTGCCACTGATATGCACCAGGCCCTGTGCGATGCGGGCGTAGAGTACGAAAGCGGCGACTTTATCTACGGCCGCCATCTGATTCATCAGTGCCGCGATGACCACGACGCCGGCAAACAGCGGGAAATTTTCAAGACAGTTCATGTGGGCAGCTTTGGCGCGTTGCAGAAACAGCGGGTCGATTGGCACCTTGCCACGTTCCCAGCTGTCGATGGGCCTGGCACCGGTCAGGGCCTGCGGAATGCGAGGGCCAGCATAGGCCAGCGCCAAGACAAGCATCCAGACGATGTACAACAATACGGCGGTCAACGCAGTCATGTTTGGTTCCTGTTTATTGGTGAATATCCACGCACACATCGGTCATGGTGCTTCAAATCAACAACCGGCCAGTGGGGGCGTCACCTGGGCATTGGCACAGCCGCACCATGCCCCTTTCCTGCCTTTACGGGGCCATGCCCGCCTGCTCTGACCGGTAATATTCATAGATACGAAACGCAAAAATTGTGTAGAACACACCAAAAACGGACGAGGCGGTGTCTAATAGGGAGTAGGCAATATCATAATTAAGCCCCAGCGCCGTCAGCAATTTCACAATCAGTAAGTACGGCAGCCACAATGCGAGACTGATGACAGCGTAACCGCCCAGGATCGCCCACACATAGTCTGCGGTGGCGTGCCAGCTCGATTTAAGCGCCTCGATTGCGTGCTTCTGATTCAGCAGCAGCTCGAATTCTGCGAAGGCGTACCGGATCATAAAGATAATGCCTGGCACGATCAAGGCCATAAACCCGACAAGGACCATGGCGCCCACCAACAAAATCAACAGAAAGTAGCGCCCCCAAACCTGGGCACCTTGTCGCCACAGCGCTTTGGTGCTCAGGGTCTGCCCGGAAATTGTCGACGAAATATAAAAGATCACCGCAACCATATACACCGAGTAGGACAGCCCCCAAACCACCATCATCACCAGGCTGGAGCCCAGTGTCGGTGCCTCACCCTGGGTTGAGTAAGTATAGAGAGAGGTCAGTATCTCGACCGGAATAATGATCGGCAAGATAATCGAGGCAATGGCCATAATATTTCGGCTAAAAAACGACCAACTATCCTGCAACGATTCTTTAAGCATGAACGCCCCTGATTGTGAAAGTGCACTGCCAACGCATTGGACGAATGCTAATAGACCTCATGTTGGCGCAGAGACACTGGCGCGGTCATTCCGACCAGCGTCACGGTTCACGCGATAAGGCTGTATCAGTGAATTGGTTGGGTATACAACGCCGAAAACAACCGCTCCACCAAGCGAACTTCC
The DNA here is from genome assembly GCF_011074955.1 of Marinobacter caseinilyticus. Classification (GTDB taxonomy): domain Bacteria; phylum Pseudomonadota; class Gammaproteobacteria; order Pseudomonadales; family Oleiphilaceae; genus Marinobacter; species Marinobacter caseinilyticus. Next base: position 3,152 of record NZ_WUQJ01000020.1, read on the forward strand.
TGGGCAGCCATGCGCTGCGTGGTCTGATTTTCGAAGTCTTCGAAGCTGCCGGCGTAACAAGCCGCAGCGATCTCCAGACAGAGGTGAAAAATGCGGCGATTTTCGAGGGTAAGACCGTCGGCGCCTGGGCTGCCGGTCGGCTTGCTGGCCAGGATTTCCAGGGCCAGCGTCGACAGTTGCTCCAACAACTCCGACGCCGGCCGGCAATCCAAAAAATTGGCCTTGAAGAGCTGAACATCGGCGTTCGGTACCACCTCCTGGCCACCAGCCAACTGCTTCAGCTCGGCGGCATGCTGGTGCAGCAACTCACTCACCAGGGCTTTCTCTTTGGCCTGATTGCGACCATCGGCCCACATCATCTGAACCATGGGCAATATCTGAACCAGATGGACATGGCTCGCCGGTAGTTGATGTTGTGCCAGTAATGCAAGAAATCGGTTTTGAGCCACTACAACGTCCCTATCTTGTCCGTGGTTGGCATCACGGGCCTAGCGGGTGCCATACACCACCATGGTTTTACCTTTCACCTGAACCAGCCCCTGGTCTTCCAGGGTTTTCAGCACACGCCCGACCATTTCGCGAGAACACCCCACTATGCGGCCAATTTCCTGGCGGGTGATCTTGATCTGCATTCCGTCAGGGTGGGTCATTGCATCGGGCTCTTTGCACAGGTCCAGCAAGGTTCTGGCGACACGACCGGTAACGTCGAGGAAAGCCAGATCACCGACTTTGCGCGTGGTCTGACGCAGGCGCGTCGCCATTTGCTCGCCGATGAAGTAGAGCACCCGGGGGTCCTGCTGGGCGATTTCCCGGAACTTGGTGTAGCTGATTTCGGCCACTTCGCACTCGGTCTTGGCTTTGACCCAGGCGCTGCGGGAGTCCATGTTGTCGAACAGGCCCATTTCCCCGAAGAAATCTCCGGCGTTGAGATAGGCCATGATCATTTCCCGGCCGTCATCATCTTCAATAATGACAGTGACTGAGCCTTTGACGATGTAAAACAGTGAGTCGCTTTTGTCGCCAGCGTAAATAATGGTGCTTTTCGCAGGGTAACGCCTGCGGTGGCACTGCGAAAGAAAGTAATCGAGATGCTTGGTCTTTTGCTCAACCGGTTTGACGATAGTGGCCATAATGCGAGTTGTGCCTCCTTTTACTGGCGAATTCCCGGTGTTGTTGTAATCACCCGGCTGTCCTTGCGGGTTACTGTTAGCGTCGGCGATATCCGCTTGGCGGACTTCAGTCGCGGCCCCGGGGTGGCGTTTGACTGGCGCACACGCGCCGAGCGTCGCAACTTATAACAAGAAGGCCCGGTTTCAGCAACCGGAACACAACCGTGGGGAAGTATAGAACACTGTGAATACTTTGCCCCGGTTTTGCTGCCAGGACACTTCGGCCTCAGTCTGTCGACGATTCTGCAAGTCTGGAGGGCATCCCGGCACGGTGCCCAGGCTGAAAAGGATGTGCTAGCATTCCGGGCTATTAATTCCAAGGAGATCCTCATGAAAGCAACCATCGACTGGGCCGGTGACGCCAGCTTCAAAGCCACCAGTGGCAGCGGCCATACGGTGCAAATGGATGGCCCGCCCGACCACGGCGGCCGAGACCTTGGCCCCCGCCCCATGGAGATGTTGTTGATGGGTCTGGGCGGTTGCTCGGCGTTCGATGTGATGAGCATTTTGCAGAAAAGTCGTCAGGAGGTGACGGGGTGTCACGCCGAACTGGAAGCGGAACGTGCCGATGCAGTGCCTGCGGTGTTCACCCGGATTCACCTGCATTTCGTGGTGACCGGGCGGGGCCTGAAAGAAAACCAGGTCAAGCGTGCGGTTTCGCTATCCGCTGAAAAATACTGTTCGGCCTCCATCATGCTGGAAAAGGCCGGCGTCGAAATCAGCCACACCCATGAAATCCGGGAAGCCTGACGATCACCGCTTGCGGAGCCTGAAATTGTTCGGCCATTACGGATGCTAATTTGTCTTCCGACACCCTGTTAAACCGCTTTCAGGGTGTGCATAATACGCAACCTTTCCGCCGGTCTGTGCAAAAGGTGATCAATCCGGTCAGTTATCGGTGGCGGCTTCGGTGCCATAAACGTGCTGGTATGTTCAAGCAGGCATGACCACACATCATTTACCTCCAGAACTGAGGGGCTGAGCATGGAATCCAAGCTACAGTTGCATGGGTTTAACAACCTGACCAAATCGCTAAGCTTCAATATTTATGACATTTGTTATGCGCAGACGGAAGAGCAGCGGTTAGCCTATATTGATTATATCGATGAGATGTACAACGCAGAGCGTTTGACCCAGATCCTCACCGACGTGGTCAAGATCATTGGTGCCAATGTGCTGAATATTGCCCGCCAGGATTACGAGCCCCACGGCGCCTCGGTCACCATGCTGATTGCCGAGCACGAACTGACCAACGGTGAGCCCGACAACGAAGAATCCCCCGGCCCCTTGCCAGATGCCATCGTGGCACACCTGGATAAGAGCCACGTGACCGTGCACACCTACCCGGAAAGCCATCCCTACGAGGGCATCAGTACCTTTCGGGCGGACATTGATGTATCCACCTGCGGCCTGATCTCACCCTTGAAGGTATTGAATTACCTGATCCACAGTTTCGATTCCGATGTGGTCACCGTGGATTATCGGGTCCGTGGCTTCACCCGTGATGTGGACGGCACCAAGCATTACATTGATCACGACATCAACTCGATCCAGAATTACCTGACCGAGGACACTCAGAACGCGTATCAGATGATCGATGTGAACGTGTATCAGGAAAACATGTTCCACACCAAAATGATGCTGAAAAACTTCAAGCTGGATAACTACGTGTTTGGGGTCAACGCCAGTGACCTCGGCAGCACCGAAGCCCAGTCCATTGAAGAGCGCCTGAAGCGGGAAATGCTGGAAATTTTCTATTCCCGCAATGTTGAATAACCGGACCTGATGGCAGGCAGCAACGCTGCCCGCCATCTATTCAGTTTTTTTGAACATCCCCACCAGATTTATCCGATTTCTTCCACGACACGATCGGCGTTTAATGAGTCCATAACCTGAACACAAAGGTCTGGAGACTCACCATCATGAAGAACATCCTTGTTATTACCGCCAGTATTTTTGGTCAAGACGGCCAATCCTCGCAGTTGGTCAAGAAAACGCTCGACAACCTGAAAGCCCAACATCCGGGCGTATCGGTGGTGTATCGCGATCTCGCCGCCAATCCCGTGCCGCACCTGGACGCTGACCGATTCGGCGCATTTTCCGCCGCCACGGACGAACGCTCGGGCGAGCAACAACGGGTAGTGGACTATTCGGATGGCTTGATCAACGAAATTGTTGAAGCCGATACCATCGTGTTGGGCGTGCCGATGTACAATTTTGGCATTCCGTCAGCGCTTAAAGCGTATTTCGATCACATCGCCCGCGCCGGCGTCAGTTTTCGGTATACCGCACAAGGGCCGGTCGGGTTGCTCCAGGATCGCCCGGTTTATGTGCTGGCGGCACGTGGCGGCATCTATGCCGGCACCAGCAACGATACTCAAACTCCCTACATTCGGGCATTCCTGGGCTTTCTAGGCATCAAGGATGTCAACTTTGTTTATGCCGAAGGCCTGAATATGGGTGATGATCATAAACATGAAGCATTGGATGGCGCCGCTACCAACATTGACGCGCTGATCGCGTAGGCGGCCCACCTGACACGACTCAACGGGGAGGTGAACATGGCTATTCGTGCTATCAAACAAGTCATTCCCGCCATCGAAACATCCGATGGTGCGGGCGTGAAAATCAAACGCTCGATCGGGCAGAGCCAGGCCATCCGGCTCGATCCATTTTTGATGCTGGATGAGTTCGGTTCCGAGCAGGCGGCCGACTATATCGCCGGCTTTCCTTCGCACCCACATCGCGGATTCGAAACCGTTACCTACATGATTGAAGGCCACATGCTGCATGAAGATCACCTGGGCAATCGCGGCAACTTGAAGAATGGCGGCGTTCAATGGATGACGGCGGGACGCGGGATTATCCACTCTGAAATGCCTCAGCAAGAGGCAGGCATGATGCGAGGCTTTCAACTCTGGCTGAACTTGCCCGCAGCCGAAAAAATGAAACCGGCGGGTTACCGGGATTTGCAGCCCGAAGATATTCCGGAAGCCGCCTTCAGCGGCGGCAAGTTGAAGCTCATTGCCGGAGAGCTCCGTGTGGAGGACCGCGCTTATACGGGTGCCATTTCCGGAGGTTCCACTGCGCCGGTGTACGCCGACATCCATCTGGCCTCATCCGGGCAGATTACCCTGCCGCTGGCTCCCGAGCTAAATGCCATGCTGTACCTGTATGACGGCCAGGCCTCATCAGGGGACACGGAGCTCCGGCGCAGCACCGCCAGCGTACTGGGTGCCGGTGACACGCTGCAGTTGACCGCCGGCAGCGAAGGGGCTCGGGTGTTGTTGATTGCAGGCAAGCCCATCGGCGAACCGGTCGTACAGTACGGCCCATTCGTGATGAACACCAAAGAAGAGATTGAGCAGACCCTGAGGGACTATCACGATGGCCGGTTGACCGCCTGAACGGGGCCGGCGCTGCAGTCAGGCACTAGGCAAACGACTTTTGCGACATCAGGTCCGAGACCATTGGTCGCATAATAAGGTCCATCGCCAGGGACAGTTTGGTGCCCGGTATGACCAGCGTGTCATGCCGGGACACACTGCTGTTAGCGATCATCTGCAGCAGGTAAGGGAAGTCCACCGCCGATGACTCCCGGAAACGAATCACAATCAGACTCTCATCCTCGGTCGGCACATCCCGAACCACAAAAGGGTTGGAAGTATCCACCAGCGGAATGCGTTGAAAATTGACGTGGGTGTGAGAAAACTGCGGCACGATATCGTGGACATAGTCGTCCATGCGGTTGATGATCGTCGCTACCACCGCGTCCTGAGAGTAACCGCGATTGTAGGTATCCCGTCGTATTTTCTGAATCCACTCCAGATTGACGATCGGTACCACGCCGATGAGTAAGTCGACGTACTGCGCGATATTGTAGGCCTCACTGGTCACCCCCCCGTGCAGCCCTTCGTAAAACAGCAAATCAGTATCCGCTGGCAGTGGCGCCCAGGACGTAAAGGTGCCCGGCTTGTGCCCGGCCCGGATCAGTTCATAGTCTTCATCATGCACATAACGGCGGAACTGACCGCTGCCGGTGTGGCCGTAGTCGTAGAACAGCGCTTCGAGTTTATCAATATGGTTGGCGGCCAGGGCGAAGTGGTTACGCTCGCCAAACTGGCCTTTGGCCGCCAGCCGGGTCATTTGATCGCGAGTATAGCGGTGAAAACTGTCACCCCCGACCAGGGCCGCGTGAATGCCCTCACTGGCGAAAATACGGCTGAAACTACGCCCCGTGGTCGTGGTTCCAGCTCCCGAGGAACCCGTGACTGCGATAATGGGGTGGCGTTTGGACATAAGTTACCGGTGTGGGGTGGTTTAAATCAGGCTGCTCAGCAACCGTGGTTTTTCGATGATGTAGCCCTGAGCGTAATCAACACCCAACAACCGCAACGCTTCCAGCGCCTCCCGGCTTTCAACCTGGGACGCAATGACTTCGCGGTTCATGTAGTGCGCCATCTCGACCATGGAGCGTACCATAGCGTGATCGGTCTCGCTGACGGCCACTTGTTGGGTAAACGCTCCGTCCAGCTTGATCAGGTCCACCGGCAAGGTTCTCATATACTGATACGAGGTAGGCCCGCTGCCAAAATTGGCCAGACAGAAACGACAGCCCAACTCCCGCATTTCCTCAATAAACTCCGCAACGCCCTGGACGTTATTGATCGCAGCGGCCTCGGTGATCTCAAACCACAGCCGCTCAATGGGCGCATTTTTCTGACTGAGCTTGTCGTAAATGAACTCCAGCAAGGATTCGTCATTTAACGAATAGCCGGACAGGTTGATGCACATACCGCCAAGCTCGGCCACTTCGGACGGAGCGTCTCGCAACCAGTCCAGCATGTGCCCCACCACCCAACGGTCCACTGCCTGCATGCGATTGTAGCGCTCGGCCATCCGCACAAACTCGGCCGCCGTGATCAGATTGCCGGCATCGTCGTACATGCTGATCAACACCTCGTACTGGGACGGCATCTGGGTGGCGGAGTGCAAAGGAATGATCTTCTGGCAGCGCAGCAACATGCGCTCCTCATCCAAATTACCCAGGCCGGCCACCTTGGCGGCAATCTGCTCCTGTTGTGCCTGCCCGTGGGCATCGAGGCTGTACAGTGACACACGGCCATTGCCCTGCTTCTTGGCCACCTTGCAGGCGTCGTCTGCCGCTCTCAGCCAACGCTCGGCCGTAGCCAATGCCGGCAGTGCGGGTGCCATACCCGCACTACCCGACAATCGGTAATGCTTGCCTGCAAACGTCAGCGCCATGGATTCAATGGCCTTGATGACACTCGTGATCGTTGTTTCTGCCTTTTCCGATGACACTAGAAAGCCAAATTCATTACCGGCCAAACGCGCCAGCGGCATACCCTCGCCCACTTCGCGACGAAGGATATCCGCTACCGCCTTGATGGCATCGTCACCGGCCGAGTAGCCGGCGGTGTCATTGAGCAGGCGCAGCTGGCGAAGATCCAGTCGCACCAGGGTACGTTCATCTTCATGCCGGGCCAGCTGTTGTTCCAGCATGCGCTCAAACTCCCGGCGCCCCAGTAACCCCGTCGCCTCATCGTGGGTCGATGCCCAGGACAGCTGGTCGTATACTTTGCGCACCATGAGATCAATACTTTCGTCCACCAGCGGCCGGTCGTAGAGGCCGTCTGGAACGATAATACCTTTCTGCATCTGGCGGGCCATTGCATTCAACTCCAACTCCACCACACGCATGCCCTGATGGTTCACAAACACAAAGCGGCTAAATCCGCGGGCAATCCACACCAGACGAATGTACTGAGGCTCTTCCGGTTTTTCCTGATCCCGGAGCCAATCCCCTGTTCGCAGTTTCTGTGCCCGGGCAATCCAGCGCTGTAAACTCTTCTGTTCACGTTCCAGTGCCTGCTGCTGGCGCTGCTCTTCCGATTTTGCGGGCGCCGCCACCTGAACCATTTCTACTACGGAGTTCGGCTTACGGACCAGAAACTGTTTGAGTTCGTCTCGAACCTGGGACGAGGGCATGTGATTGCTCGATATCGATGCCAACCCGTCCTGGATCACCCGGAGCAATTCCGGCAGATTGATGGCGGCATCCGGATCACCACCAAAGGTGAGCAGTGAGTCGATCACCGACAAATAGTCCTGCCATAGCTGGCCGTCCGGGCCTTGTCGTATCCAGGTCAGTGACAGCAAGTCGCGCCAGCCGCTGTTTAGCAGACTGACCACGGCTTTTGGCACCTGACGACCGGCCAGGCGCTGATCAAGAGCCTCACTGACGGCGGCTTTCGACTCCGCCACTTTCTGGGCACCCTCAGCCGCCGCCGTGACTCGCTCGACATTGCGCCGGTACACCAGATTTTGACGATCAATCAAGCCATCCAGCTCGCCCAAGGCGTTTTCAAAAACCCGGGTATCCTGTTCAAAATCGGTGGTAATTCGCTGCACCAGCTCGTCAATACGGCGCTGAACCACCTGATTCATGCGGCCACCTTTGATACCCAACTGCGCCAAGCGGTTCATCACACCACGAACCGGGCTGGCATGGTCGTCAAAAAAAGCCCGGTCCCGCAGCACCACCTTCAGTACCGGCACCTCGAGCTGACGCATATGCTGCTGGGTAGACTCACTGAGTTTCGGATTCTCCACCACACTGCGGAAGAAACGATCAACCACATCCAGTGTGCCTTGCTGCTCAACATCCAGTGCGTTATTGCCGGATGCCTTAACCCGCTCGATAACACGGTCTTTCAACGCAACCGGCTCGGCGGATGCCTCCACGCCCTGAACCTGAAGCTGTTGCAGCTCGCGTTGAAATTCACCTGCCGACAGCGGTCGAGCCTGAGGGGCGAAGTGAACCGGTTCGATGTCACCACGGCTCAAGCGGCTGGCCGTCAGCGTCGATACCAGATTCCGGACGGTCGCAAAAGCCGATTGTGCAGCCTGGGAATAATTACGGAAACCTTGGGAAGCGTTGGCACCCAGAGCATGCGGAGGTTTGGCTGGCGATGTCGCCGGCCGTTCTTCCGGCTCACCCGAGGCGAGAGTCTTGCGGGCGGCCGGCTCTGGGGTGGCCGGCTCGGCTTTAGCCACAGGCTCAGGGCGTGGGGTGCGCTCACTCAAATACTTGCTGAGGTCCAGGTCTGGCAGGATGCCTTGGCGGATCAGAAGCTGATTCAGATCCTGGTACAGTGGTTCCAACGCCTGCAACACCGAGCTTTCAAAGGTTTTCAGACACACTTTCTCAACGTTGCGACTGCCCTTAAGGTGCTGCAACCCCTGATGGAAAGCTTCGCACACCAGCGAGGGACCGAGCGGATTCTGGTGTCCCGTGGCATTGCTGACCGCCAGTTTGTCCAGCCGCATTTTCAGCTGCAGCAACTCGCCGCGGTAGAGGGTATCGGCTTTAGTGACCATCACTTTGATGGTCAGCCAGTCTTCAAACTCGCCCTTGTCCACCACCGCCAGTTCGCCACCCGGGGCGCCTTTGCGCTCCGGTTTGAGCGGTGATTCCAAGGCTTTCATCATCTGATGCCAAATCGCCCGCTGCCGGATTGCAAGCTGGCCATTGGCGTCCAGATAGTCGTTGGCTTGCTGGTCACTGGTGGCGCTCTGGGCCGCCTGCTTGAGCGCCTCGGACATCTGGGCCAGGCAAGTATCCATCAACGGTTCGATATAGTGCACCAAGGCCTTCGCGCATTGGTGCAATACAAACTGAACTTTTTCACTCGGGGGCTTGAGCGCCGGGCGCTCCTGGTTGCGGTCGCCACCACACTGCTGCAGCATGGCGGCGACGGCTTCCGGATTCACCTGGGTAAACAGAACGCCGACAGCGCCGTCAATGCGTCGCATAATGCGGGCCTTCATTTCATGGCGAGTCCGACCGTCCACACTGCGAAAACGCACGCCTATTTCATCAGTGCCACTTCGCGCGAGGCTTTTGTCCAGCTTACGGGCTGTTTCACCGGAATAGCGTATGAACAGACCTTCTGCGCAAAAGTCCGCAATCTGGCAGGGCCATGCTTCTTCAGGCCCCAGAACAAGCTGGGCGGCCAGCTTGATGGGCTGGCGAGGGCTGGCGCGACGTTCCTTCGGATCCATTGACTACCTGACAATTGGTAAAGCGGATGGCGGTGCGACACGCAACACCCCCTTTTATCGGCACCTCCCAACCTTTGGCGGGAGTATCGTGCCGTACATGCGATCAAACCGCTGCGGCTAACTCCTGATAGTATAGCCTGCAGGACTTGGGTTAAAAGTAAAACACATGAATCAGCTTAGCCATATCTACCTACTTGCGCTACTGATGCTCAGCCAAACGGGCTGCACAGCGATCAGCTACTATGCGCAGGCAATCAACGGCCAGTTTTCGTTAATGATGGAGCGGGAGCCAATCGACCAGGTGGTCGCCCGACCCAGCACGTCAGACGAACTCAAACGCGCCCTGGCGACGGCGGTCGAGGTGCGCGAATTTGCCCGCGATCGCCTGGACCTGCCAGTCGCAGGTGCCTTCCGGGACTATGTCGACCTCGACCGGCCCTACGTGGTCGTTAATTTAGTGGTTGTGCCCGAATTTTCTCTGCAAGCCCACCAGTGGTGCTATCCCTTCGTTGGCTGTCAGGCGTATCGCGGTTACTTCGACCTTGAAGACGCCCGCGCCGAACAGCAGACTTTTCAGACCCGGGGCTATGATACGTATATCGGAGGCGTAACCGCCTACTCCACACTGGGCTGGTTTGATGACCCGATCCACAGCGGCTTTACCCGCCTGCCCACGCATTCGATGGCGGCCTTGATAATCCATGAACTCAGCCACCAAGTGGTATACGTTGCCGGCGATACCGCGTTCAATGAAAGCTTTGCCACCGCCGTGGAGCTTGAGGGCCTGAAGCTCTGGCTGACGCAGCGGGGTGAACAGACAGGCTTCCGGCGGGCACTCGCCCTGCTCGACCAACGTGCCCAGACCCTAGCGCTGGTAGAGGATGCCAGCGATCAATTGTCCGCTTTGTATCAGCGCCGGGGCGAGATGACGGATCAAAACCTGAGGTCCCTCAAACGCGCCACATTGGCACGGTTGCGGGAAGACTATCTGGCGCTGTCGCGACCTTGGCGCGATCCTGGCCCATTCGGCGAAAACCCACCGGCTTTCAATAACGCCAACCTGGCATTATTCCAGCAATACAACCAGTATGTGCCGGGATTTCGTCAGCTTCTCAAACAGCACGATTATAATTTCACCCACTTTTTCGAGGCGGTCAGAGCGCTGTCGGAAACGTCGGCAGAACATCGAAGCCTGAGACTATCGCAACTAGGTGAGGCGTTTGACGAACACTTTTGAGTTGCGCTGGGTATTGTAGTTCGCCAACTTGGGTCCGGGCAGCGACTGCACCGACGACGGCTCAAACCCGCGCTCACGAAACCAGTGCTCCGTCTGCGTCGTCAAGACAAACAACCGGGCAACCCCCTGGGATCGGGCCATACCCTCCACCATCGCAAGAATGTCATCACCGCGCCCAGACCGTCTGTAAGCCGGGTCCACCGCGAAGCAGGACAACTCACCGGCTTGCGCTTCCGGGTATGCGTACAAAGCGGCACAGCCGACTATGGTGCCGTCGCGCTCGGCCACAATGAAACAGCCAATCTCGGTTTCCAGCAACTCTCGGGAACGCCGGACCAGGATGCCCTGCTCTTCCAGCGGCTGAATGAGTTCAACAATGCCGCCAATATCTTCAACCCGTGCCCGGCGCACCTGCTCGTAGTTGTCATCACTGACCAGCGTGCCGGAACCGTCCCGGGTAAACAGCTCCTCCAGCAAGGCGCCGTCTTCGGTGTAACTGATGATGTGAGCACGCCGCACACCCTTAACACAGGCATCGCAGGCGGCCTTGAGCAGCTCACTGTCAGCTTCGGCGGCGGCCACGCCCGCCAGCCGATCACAGGCCTGACGCACCGTCAGTTCACGAATCAGCACGCCGGACTCATCAAGCACACCCTGGTGCTCGTTGAAGATAATCAGTTTTTCGGCCTGTAACGCCGCCGCCACCTGGCTGCCGACATCCTCATAGGACAAGTTGAAGGCATCACCGGTGGGTGAATAACCCAGGGGCGGCAACAGCACTATGTGGCCGGCTTCCAGCAGTTTTTCAATGCCACTGACATCAACCCGGCGCACACGGCCGGTATAACCGTGATCGATCCCCCCCAGCACACCAACCGGACGGGCCGCGACATAATTCCCACTACTGACCCGGATGCGGGCACCGTGCATGGGTGAGTTCACCAGCCCCATGGAGAGCCGGCTTTCAAGGTGCGCCCTCAGGGCACCGATGGCCTCCAGTGCCAACGGCAACTGGTCTTCCTTGGTAATGCGTAGACCGTTGTGGAATTCCGAAGTTTGACCAGCACTGTCCAGGCGCTGCTGGATCTGCGGACGGGCGCCAAATGCCACCACCAACCGGACACCCAGGCTGCTCAGCAAGGTGATGTCATGGATGATGTTGATCAGGTTGTCATGCGCAATGGCCTCACCCCCCAGCGTCAATACCACCGTGCGACCACGGTGTGCATTGATGTAGGGTGAAGAGTGGCGAAATCCATGCAGCCAGTCGTTTGATTTCAAGTCCTTGCTCCCACAGCCTTCTGGTATCGAGTTCGATAACATCCAAGGATCGTTAAGGTTTGCGTGCCAGCGCCGTTGGATGAGCAAGCGTCGGCACTGAACCGTCCCGTTTACTCCACACAAAAGCGCTGAATAAGGCCCTTCAGTATGGTGACCGCCGGCGTGATCTGGGATAACGCCAGAAATTCATCGGGCTGGTGGGCCTGATCAATCGAGCCCGGCCCCATCACCAGTGTTTCCAGGCCCAATTGCTGGAGCCAGGGCGCCTCGGTGGCGAAGGCGACACTCTCTGCAGGCTGGCCGGTCAATCGTTCACATACTTTTACCAACTCGGCCTCCGGCGACGTTTCAAAAGCCGGCACACCATCAAACAAGGGTTCAAACGTCAGTTTCAAACCCCGGCGCGCGGCCAGCGGCTGAACCCGATGCAGTATTGCCTGGCGCAATTCATCCATCTTCATGCCGGGCAGAGGCCGCAGATCAAAATGCAGTTCGCATTGGGCACAGATCCGATTGGGGTTGTCTCCACCGTGTATGCAGCCCAGATTCAACGTCGGGACCTGAACCTTGAAGTTGGGGTTCCGGTACTGAGCTTGCCAGCCCGAGCGCAGCGCCAGCAGTTCGGTCATGGCTTCGTGCATCCCTTCCAGGGCGTTGTTGCCCAGCGCCGGATCCGAGGAGTGCCCCGACTGCCCCTCAAACAACAGCCGCTCCATCATGATGCCCTTGTGCATTCTGACCGGCTTCAGGCTGGTGGGCTCTCCTATCACTGCGTAACGCGCTTTTGGGCGACCGGCTTCCGCCAATGCCCGCGCGCCGTTCATCGAGCTTTCCTCATCGGCGGTGGCCAGAATGATCAGCGGCTGTTTCAAGGCCTGACCCGAGAAGGCCCGTGCCGCCTCAATGGCTAATGTGAAAAAGCCCTTCATGTCGCAGGTTCCCAGCCCGTACCAGCGATTATCCCGCTCGGTCAGGGTAAAGGGATCACTCTGCCAACGTTTGTCGTCGTAAGGCACGGTATCGGTATGCCCAGACAGCACCAAGCCACCGTCGCCACTGCCCAGCGTGGCAATCAGGTTGTACTTCCCGGGCATTCCCGGTACGGGCAATATCTCGGTGGCGAACCCCATGGGCTCCAGCCACTCCGCCAACTGCCGCACGACCGGCTCATTGCTGTGGTCCCACTCCGGCGACGCGCTGCTGATGGACGGCAAGGCGATCAGCCGGGCAAGCATGTCGCGGATACTGGGCGCTTTTGGTGCCGTGGCAATCTTGTGATCAGACATATCGCACACCGTGATGTTCGGAAGGCAGGAGGTTAATCGGTTGTTTGTTCGCTTGCTTTATCCGTATTGGCGTCGGGGAACGCCGCTGACTCAGGCACTGAATCATTTCCCGTACGCCCCTGATCCGCTGTCCGACGCCAGACTTCGAACCCACTGATGGCCGAGATGGACATCGGGTAGGCCACTTCACCACCATCGACCATTTGCGTCACTTCAAGCCGGCTCTCGGCCGTGCGCGTCAAACGGCCTTCAACCACGCGACCACTATCCAGAGTAACTCTGACTTTACGCTCAAGCCAGCGACTTGCAGTGCCGACCGTCGCCGGGCGCCACCCAAGGGCATCCACGTCGGCGCTGTCTATCGCCACCGCTTGCACCGGCGGCTCAGGCGCCACTGGTTCCGCCGGCTCAATCGCACTGAGGTACACATCTGGCACGCTGGCATCATTATAGATAATGCGGAATTCATCGCCTTTGTCCGACTCGCTCGGAGTGGTGGTTTTGACCGGTACACCGAGGGTGGGATGTGAGGGAGCAATGGTCAATTCCAGCTGTCCACCGTCCACCAACCAGCGCTTATACAACGCCACCATCTGTGGACTGGGCTCATAACCACGGGCATTAAGCGCCGCTCGGAGGCCTTGCGCCACCCGCCCCACCCAGTCGGTGGTGTCCAACGCCGACTCACGAGCACAGTAAGCCGCCACTTTTCGCATGAGGCCGCCGTCACGCAGCACGACGGCCACCGGTGTTGTGAACTCTGGCAAGGCGGTGTCAGCCTGAAGCGGGTCCAGCCGAATCCCCGATAGGGTAAGCTCAAGGCTGCCGGTCGCTTGGGTGTTCAATTCAAAGTACATGCCGTCTGCGGATTGCGTCAGCAATGCATCGCCGGCGACCTCCGACACGCCCATCCGAATCAGGTCGCCACTGCCCAGCATCTGGCGAGGATCCGGCCCACAGACCAGGGCCATCAGCGGTGGCAATGTTTCAGCCTGAGGCGCGACCCAATCCTGGATCATCGCGGCATCAAGCCGTAGGTATAGCCCGTCAGCCTCAAGCGACCACGTTCCGGGTAACCGGCTCGGGTCCACCAGCGTCGTCAGCAAGGCCAGCGGCGAGCCGGTGGTGAATTGCAGCGATGCCGCTCGTATCGGTTGTGTGAGCTGAAAATGCTGGTACTTGGCCTCGTGGATCGTCAGGTGGCCAACCACGCTCGAACTTATCTGGCCGTTGTGCACCACTCCGTCTTCGGCAATGGCTTGATTCAGGTCACCCAGGCGCTGGCCGGCGAGGTACCAGGCCGCCCCTTTGAAGACAACAAAACCAACCAGCGCTACCACGGCCAGCCTCGTCAACAACTTCTTCATACCGATCTCCGGGCAATTGCGCTGGCGCTGTTCATCAGCCGCGCGAAATCAGGGTGCCGACACCCTCGTCGGTGAAGATTTCCAGCAACGTGGCATGCGCCACTCGGCCATCAATGATGTGCGATGTCCGCACGCCATTCTCAACGGCATTCAAAGCGCAGCGGATTTTGGGCAACATACCGCCATGAATGGTGCCGTCTTCAATCAGTGCGTTGACCTGGCTGGCGGTAAGTCCGGTCAGTACTTTGCCTTCTTTGCTTTTCAGACCGGACACATTGGTCAACAAAATCAGCTTCTCAGCCTTGACCGCTTCCGCGACCTTACCGGCCACTAAATCGGCATTGATGTTGTAGGAGGCTCCGTCGCGCCCCACACCAATGGGCGCAATGACTGGAATCACGTTGCTTCGGTTCAGCATGTCAATGACTTCCACATTGACACTTTCCACTTCGCCGACATGTCCGATATCAATGATTTCCGGCCGGGTCAGCTCATCCGCTTTACTGACGACCTCCAGTTTCCGGGCACGGATCAGGTTGGCGTCTTTACCGGTCAGGCCGATCGCTGTTCCACCCTGGCGATTGATCAACGACACAATTTGCTTGTTGACCTGACCTCCCAGCACCATCTCGACGATGTCCATGGTCTGGCCATCCGTAACCCGCATGCCGTCGATAAACTGGGATTTGATATTGAGTCGTTCCAGCAAGTCACCGATTTGCGGACCACCGCCGTGCACGACAATCGGATTGATGCCAACCAGCTTCATCAACACCACATCGCGCGCAAAACTGCTTTTCAGGTCCTCATTCTCCATGGCATTGCCGCCGTACTTGATGACCACGGTTTTACCGGTAAACCGCTGAATATAAGGTAGCCCCTTGCTCAGTACTGCAGCCACTTGCATGGCGGTTTCACGATCCAATGCCATTCTTTATGCCTTGTAAAAATAGTTTATGGTTGCCGTTGGTGATGACGATTCACGTGAAGGCAGGCGCATTCTATCGCGCCTAGAAATCCGCCACCAGATCTGGCGCCACCCGTTGTAATTGTGTCCGGAAAACCGTCTTGATCCGCTCAAGGGCCGCTTCGGTCTCCGCTTCAAACCGCAGCACCAGCACCGGCGTGGTATTGGAGGCGCGACACAGGCCCCAGCCATCCGGGTAGTCCACCCGCACGCCATCAATCGTACTGACACTGCCATCGCCAAAGGTTCCTTCTTTACTCAGGCGCTCCACCAGACCAAATTTGGATTCGTCGGTAACCGCCACATTCAGTTCCGGCGTGCTGAGATCCTCCGGGAATTCGGCAAACACTTCATCGCTCCGGCGATCTTCCACGCCGAGAATTTCGAGTAGGCGCGCCGCTGAGTAAAGGCCGTCGTCAAAACCGTACCAACGTTCCTTAAAGAACACATGGCCACTCATTTCTCCCGCGAGCAAAGCACCGGTTTCCCGCATTTTCGCTTTAATAAGCGAGTGGCCAGTCTTCCACATCACCGGGCGCCCGCCCGCTTGACTGATCACACCGGCCAGTCGGCGACTGCACTTAACGTCGTATATGACATCCGCACCCGGGTTCCGGGAGACCACGTCTCGGGCAAATAACATCAACAACCGGTCCGGCCAAATAATCTTACCGCTGTTGGTCACTACGCCGAGTCGGTCGCCGTCACCATCAAAGGCCAGCCCGATATCGGCCTGTTCTGCTTTCACCCGTTCGATCAAATCGGTCAGATTGGCCGGATCACCAGGATTGGGGTGATGGTTGGGGAAATCGCCATCCACCTCGCAATACAGTGGAATGACATCGCAGCCCAATTCCTCAATCAACACCGGACCCAACTCGCCGGCAATGCCATTGCCGGCGTCGAGGACCACTTTCAACGGAGCCGCGACCGCAATGTCATCCACGATCCGGTTGAGGTAGTCACGCCGGACGTCCTGTGCCGTTCGGGAGCCGCGGCCTTGCTCCATATCGCCGGTCTGTATGCGCTGTAACAGTTTCTGGATAGCCTCGCCCGAGAGCGTCTCGCCCCCAAGCATGATTTTCAGACCGTTGTAGTTCGGTGGGTTGTGACTCCCAGTAACCATCACCCCGGAACCGGTTTCAAGATGATGGGTGGCAAAATACAGCACCGGGGTGGGCACTGCGCCCACCTCAATCACATTGCAACCGGTAGACAGGATTCCTCGGGCCAATGCGTCGGCAAGCTCTGGGCTTGAGTGTCGGCCATCGTAACCAATACACAGAGTCCGCACCTGACGGTGGATCGCCTCACTGCCAATGGCTTGGCCGATCACCGTTACGACGTCGGGCGTCAGGGTTTCATCGACGATGCCGCGGATGTCGTAGGCACGAAAGATGGACGGTGATATCTCCACTTTCGGCACACTCACCTCTTCAACCCCCAGGCCGCGACCGGATTTATCTCCGTCCGAGCCACCAATACCGAGCACGTCGTCATCGCCGTCCAGCATGTCGATATCGAGCATGTCCTTGTCCTGAAACATCGGCTCAGGTTCCGCCGCACCGGGTCCGGCCTTGGCTTTACCCTGGCTTGATGGGGGCTTGGCCGTTGGTCCTCGTCCTGCTGCCAGGGCCTTTGCCAGGCGTTTATCCGTAACCTGGGCCAACCGATGCAGAACCTCGGCGACTGACGCTACCAGATCCCACTGCAAGCTGGGTAGCTTGGCGCGCTCACCACCAAAGGCCTTGTGCGCCCATTGGATCAGAGCCGCAATTTCTTTACGTATGGAACGCTGGGCCGTCATCATCAGGAACCAGGCCAGAATCGCCGCCACCAACGCCGGCGCAATGGCCAGTCCGATCGCCAGCGTGCGATTAACCAGTGGTTCGGTGCTGGCGGCCGGCGTGTAACGCAGCGACCAGTTAGGCGGTGTCAACGAACGCTCAACCGCATTACCGGAACCCTGGCCCCCACTGATTACCGGCTGCCCTTTACCGGAGACGGTCTGAATCAGATCCACTTTACCGGTAACCGACTGCAGCGATGGCGCCAATACGCCGGCATCGAATATGACCAGCAAGCTGCCCTGAATGGTCTGACTGTTGGGATCGCGTATGGGGGCAGCAATCTGCACGTACCACTTGTTGTCTCGAGGAAACGCATCCGGCGCGAGCGCCTGCCCTGACTCCGCCTGACGGGCAACGTCGAGGCTGGCAAATCCGAGCCCCAGCGTGCTGTCCGAGCGCCGCGGAACCTCACCATAAGGAAACGCAAAGGCGCGATAAACCGAGGGCAACAATTCACCGACATCGGCCATGGCAGCCGCGGTCGTATTCAGGTCGGAGACCGCCTTTCGAACCGATACCTGGGCCGCCACGCCTTCGACCAATTGGGTCAGAACCCTGACCTGCTGCTCAACCTGAGCCTTGGCCTGATCGGCCATCCGATCCCCCAGGAGGTCTCGGTGCCTGGATTCCGCCGGCTGCAGGACCAGATAGAACAGCAGCGCAGAGGTCGCAATCCCGGCACCAACAATGACCGCCACCTGCAGGCTCACAACCGCAGACAGGCGCTTCATTTTGGAGCCCTTCGCAGGTTTTTCCGCCTTATTTTTCCGCTTTTTCTCGGGCACTTCGGCCGCTAACTCTTCGGTCGTTTTCTTTTTGCCGAGTTTCATAGTGAGATCCGCTCGATGTTGCGCGCCTGCGAGGGCTCGATTATTTAGATAACAAGTATAGATCGCTCACCGAGCCATGCCCGTGGGATCTTTGAAATCGTTAACGGGTTCCGGTTGAACCAAATCCACCGGCGCCACGGTCGCTGGTTTCAAACGTCTCCACCACCTCAAAATCAGCCTGGATCACCGGGACCAGAACCAACTGGGCTATACGCTCGCCAACGTCGACTGTGAAGGGGGTGCTGCCGCGATTCCAGCAGGACACCATGAGTTCGCCCTGGTAGTCGGAATCAATCAATCCCACGAGATTGCCCAGCACGATGCCATGCTTATGCCCCAACCCACTCCGGGGCAAGATCATTGCTGCCAGGGCCGGGTTGCCGATATGGATGGAAAGCCCGGTTTTCAGTAGCTCCGTCTGACCCGGCGCCATCGTCAACGGTTCGTGCAGGCACGCTCGAAGATCCAAACCGGCAGAACCGTCCGTTGCGTAGGCCGGAAAAGGAATCTGCTGGCCAATACGGGGATCCAGAATCCGCACCTGCAATGACTGTCTGGTCATGATTTTACCTTACTGCTGTTGGTGGGTTTGCCCTGTGTGCGCAGGCTCTGAGCGAACTGCTCGGCAATCAGTGCGACCAGTTGCCCGGCCAGTGTGATTTTGGTGTCCGGCCCCAGGCATTGCTGACCATCGGGCCAGAACACTGTCACCTGGTTGTGATCACTGTTGAAACCGAGGTCCGGCTTCGACACATCATTGGCCACGATCATGTTAAGCCGCTTTCGCTGCATTTTATCCGTCGCATAATGAACCAGGTCGTTGGTTTCGGCCGCAAATCCAACGGTAAAGGGAGCCTGGTTTCGCGCTGCGATGGCGGCCAGGGTATCGGGATTACGCACCAGCGCCAGCGACATATCGTCCTTCGACTTCTTAACTTTTTGATCGGCACACTGCGCCGGTCGGTAGTCGGCCACCGCGGCGGTGGCAATAAAGATATCACAGCCGCCATCGACCGCCGCCAGGGACCGTTCCAGCATATCCTGCGCCGTGATAACCGGCACAACCTTGATGCCCGCCGGTGCCGGCAGGTTGACTGGACCACTGATCAGCGTAACGTCGGCGCCGGCCGCATGAGCAGCCATGGCCAGAGCATAGCCCATCTTGCCGGAGCTGTGATTGGTGATGTAGCGCACCGGGTCAATGGGTTCCCGGGTAGGCCCCGCCGTAATAACCACCCGTTGTCCGGCCAACACCTTTGCTGCGGGCCGATCAACACGATCGGCAATGTCCTGCGGCTCAAGCATACGGCCCGGCCCGACGTCACCGCAGGCCTGGTCGCCCTGATCCGGCCCCCACAAAGCGATTTGCGGATCAGACTCCAGCAAGCCGACATTCCGCTGTGTGCGGTGGTTATTCCACATCGCCTGGTTCATTGCAGGCGCCAGTATTATTGGAGATTCGGTCGCACTGCAGAGCGTGGTCAGTAAATCGTCCGCCATACCCTGGGCCAGTCGTGCCATGAAATCGGCCGACGCTGGCGCAACCAGAACCAAATCAGCCCACTTGGCCAACTCAATATGGCCCATGCCCGCCTCCGCGGCTGGATCCAGCAACGAGGTGCGTACCGCTTCACCACTGAGCGCCTGAAAGGTCAGCGGTGTGACAAACGCTTCGGCGCCGTGGGTCATAACCACGCGCACCTCGTGGCCTCGCTTTTTCAGCAGCCGCACCAGCTCTGCGCTTTTATAAGCGGCTATACCTCCGGTGACTCCCAGCAGAATACGTTTCTGCGACATGCGTGCTCCGCCTTCAATGTGAATAAAATCAGATGCCTTAAGATAGCATTCGATGGCGGCCGCCGACAGTCCGACCCGCTGTGCTAGACTCCAGGCCGGTGCCGGAAGCACCGCGACCTACCTAGCCAAGAAAGGACTCCACATGGCGACTACACCCTGGCCGACCGACGAACGGCCCCGTGAACGACTGCTTTCCCATGGCGCCGGCTCGTTGTCAGACGCCGAATTGCTGGCCCTTTTTCTGCGTACCGGCACCCCCGGTATGCCTGTGATGGCCCTGTCTCGCCATCTGATTGACCATTTCGGTGGCTTGCGAGGCCTGATGACTGCCTCCAAGCGCCAGTTCTGCGCTATAAAGGGGCTCGGGACCGCCAAATACGCGCAGGTGCAAGCTGCGATGGAAATGGCCCGGCGCGTGATGGATGAACCCTTGCGACAGGGCGATCCGCTGCGCTCGCCCGAAGATACCCGCGCCTACCTACGCAGCCGCTTAGGCACCTATCCCCATGAAGTCTTCTCGGGCCTGTTCCTCGACAACCGGCACCGGATTATTCAGTACCAGGAGTTGTTCCGTGGTACCATTGATGGCGCCGCGGTCTACCCCCGCGAAGTCGTTCGCTCGGCACTGGAACTCAACGCCGCAGCGGTCATCTTTGCGCACAACCATCCTTCCGGTGTGGCAGAGCCAAGCCAGTCGGATATTAGCCTGACCAAACGCTTGAAAGAAGCTCTGGGGCTGGTGGATATCCGGGTCCTGGACCATATGGTGGTGGGTCATGGCGAAGTGGTTTCGTTGGCCGAACGGGGCTTGATGTAAGTGTTGCCCGCAGAAACAGACAAAACCTGGCCAATTTCCCAACAATTTTTTGCGTTAGGGTCCTGGTTCTGGTATAAAAGCGTCCCTTAATTTTCAGGTTGTGCCGAGTTGTGCCACTACGCCATGAGCGCAGGCCATCGTTTCACATAGCCTGGTATGGCAGCGTCTGGCAAGCACCGGAAGGCGCGATTAAACGAATTCGTATTTTCAAGACCCTAGCTCAGGTCGGAGGCAAGTATGTCCAGAGTCTGTCAAGTTACCGGTAAGCGACCGCTTTCGGGTAATAACGTTTCTCACGCGATGAACCATAGCCGTCGTCGTTTTCTGCCCAACCTTCAGAACCACCGCTTCTGGGTTGAGTCCGAGAAACGTTTTGTGAAACTGCGTGTGTCTACCAAAGGTATGCGCGTTATCGATAAGAAAGGCATTGACGCTGTGCTGGCCGATCTTCGTGCCCGTGGCGAGAAATTCTAAGGAGCCGTATCATGCGCGAGAAAATCAAGCTGGTCTCATCAGCAGGCACGGGTCATTTCTACACGACCCACAAGAACAAGCGTAACACCCCGGAAAAAATCGAAATCAAGAAGTACGATCCGGTTGTTCGCAAGCACGTTGCTTACAAAGAAGCCAAGATCAAGTAATTCTGATCAGGCTTCCATAAAAAACCCGGCCTAGGCCGGGTTTTTTATGGCTTGCAGCAAAGTAACATCCCCTCAAAACGTCTCGACGTACCCTTTCGGTAGTGCAATATCCATAGCGATCGGTAAGTGGTCGGACATCGGATAGCTCACCACCTCTGCCCGCTGGATTTCGAGCGAAGGACTGACCAGAATATGGTCCAGCGCCCGCTCTGGCCGCCAGCTGGGAAAACTGTGCGCGCTCGCCGGCAGCGGAATCAGATCGGTGTCACTGAGCGGCGTATTGGCTAGCAGTTCGTCCGCGTGATTGTTCATATCCCCCATAAGCACCACATGCTGATAAGGCGCAATCTGTTCACGGATAAAGCCCAGTTGCCGCTGTTGCGCCGATTTACTGAGGGACAGGTGCATCATGACCAGCACCAGAGGATCGTCCTCGGAGCCGTACTTCGCAATGATTGCTCCACGGCCCGGAATCAGCCCCGGCAAACGGTGTTCGGTGACGCGCAGCGGGCGATACCGACTTAACAGACCGTTACTGTGCTGAGCCAACGGCCCCAGATTACGGTTCAACTGCTGCCGCCAATACGGCAGGCCGCTGGCCTCTGCCAAGTACTGAACCTGATTGATGTAGCCACTGCGCAGACTGCCACCATCGCACTCTTGCAGCGCCACCACATCGTAATGGCGAAGCAGCATCGCAATCCGGTCAAGATTGTCGTTACGGTTCCGGTGCGGCAGAAAATGTTGCCAGCTGCGGGTAAGGTAATGTCGATAGGATGAAGTGTGGATGCCGACCTGGATATTGAACGTAAGCAGCCGGATGTGGCGATGGGCTTCAAATTCGGGCACGTGGTCCAGACCCGAGCAGGCACCCCGATCGCTCCCATCGGCGCCCATCCAACCGTGCAGCTGTTTTCGGATGCGTCTATACATGGGGTTTGCGTCCGCCACCATTCACATCGGTCAATGTCGAGGCGTGGTCATGGCGAAAATGGCCACAACCACTGTTTTCAACGCCTATCGGGCAGCGCGCTCTTTCTCAACCAGGTAGTCAACGACCTTGATCATGTTCTCATGACTGCCGGACATGGAGGCGCTTACCGTGTACTTCCCATTTACTAGCATAGTGGGTGTACCGGTAATGCGCGCGCCACGAATTTTGGCCTGGGCTTGCTGCATTTTGGCGTTGACGCCGAAGCTATTGAATGTCTTTACAAAAGCTTCTTCATCCACGCCGTAGTCCGCCAGATAGCCCGCCAACTCCTCCGCCGAATTCAGTTTGCGCCGGTCCCTCGCCAAGGCATTGAACAAGGCATCGTGGGTCTGCTCCAGCTTGCCCATGGCCTCAACGGTATAAAAAGCACGGGCATGAGGCTCCCAGGAGCGCCCAAGTGCTGCCGGCAACAATACAAACTCAACGTCGTCCGCAATGTCTTTTTCCCAGGCCTCAATCAACGGCTTGAACGTATAGCAGTGCGGACAGCCATACCAGAACACTTCGGCCACCTCGATTTTGTCACCGCTGCGAGTCTGCACCGGAGTCGTGAGCTTGGTGTAGTGCTGACCTTCCTGCCAGGCATCGGCCTGAGCCGTAAAAGAAACCGCCAGCATCAAAAAAAACGCCGCTTTCCACATTTTTGTCATAACTACCTCATTGGCAATGGCTAAATTCGGGGGAAGGAATCTCAAGTGAATGCCCTGTGACTCCAATGATGCAATAAAGTTCGCACGCTCCGACAAAAAACCCCGCTCAGAGCGGGGCTTTATGCATCACAATCAACATCCGTAATCAGTGCAGGCCGGAGACATAATTAGCAACAGCCTTGATCTCTGCACCCGTCAATCGGGACGCAATGTCCATCATGATCGCGCTTTGACCACCGGAACTCCTTTCACCTTCACGATAGGCCAACAACTGCTTTTCGACATATTCGGCGTGCTGACCGCTCAAACGAGGAAAGCCGGCCGGCTCATTGCCGCTGCCGTTCGGGCTATGACAGCCAGCACAGGCCGCCACACCGGAGGCAAGATTGCCACCACGGTATAGTTGGCGACCACGCTCCACCAGTGCCGCGTCGGCTTTCCCAATCGGCATCGCCTGCTGGTCAAAATAGGCGGCCATATCCTGCAGATCCTGATCGGACTTGCCGGTCAGGATGCCCGTCATCTCGGGAATCTTGCGGGCGCCACTCTGAATAAGACCCAGCTGATTGTGCAGGTAGGTTTCACCCAAGCCAGACAGTTTCGGGTAAACCGGCATGACCGGCGCAGCACCATTTTGCCCATGACACCCCGCACATACCGCTGCGCTTGCTTTACCCGCTTCAGGATCTCCCGCTCCGAAGGCTGACGCCGTCAGGCTGAAACCGAGAACAACACCTGCGATCAGTTTTCTCATGCTCGCTCCGCTTCTCTCATCATAATCATGTTATTCGTTTTTCAGTCGGCAGACACTGACAGTAGCGGCCTGTTTAAAGGCCGTCAGCACCAACACTCTGCGCGCTGTCCGGATTTGGTGTAGCATTATACATTAATCCCTGACAACTGAAATCCAATAGGAAATCCCCTCTCCGTGACGGAAGATTCAACACCCAAAGCCATCTCGTTCAACAGTGCCCGTTTTCTGGTCAGCGCGTCTCGTCTCGAAGAGTGCCCGGAAGATACCGGGGCTGAAGTGGCCTTTGCTGGCCGCTCCAATGCGGGCAAATCGAGCGCCATCAATTCGATTACTGCGCATGGCAAGCTGGCCAGAACCAGCAAAACGCCCGGCCGCACCCGGTTGATCAACTTTTTCTCCCTGAACCGGGAGTTTTGCCGTTTGGTGGATTTACCAGGCTACGGTTACGCCAAGGTGTCCCGGGATATGAAGGACGACTGGCAAAAGCACCTGGACAACTATCTGTCACAACGGACGAGTCTGCAAGGGCTGGTGCTGGTCATGGATATCCGACATCCCCTGACTGATTTTGACCAAATGATGGTGGAATGGTGTCAGCATAACCAGCTCTCCTTGATGATTCTCGCCACCAAATCCGACAAGTTGAAATTTGGGCAGGCCAAAACCGCGCTGCTGGGCATTGCAAAAAGGTTGGAGTCGTTCTCGTGCGTCGAACACCTGATCATGTTTTCGGCCACGTCCAAAAAAGGCGTCGATGAGAGTCGTCAGGCTCTGGCGCAGTGGCTGGAGCGCGCCGAGGGATTCGCTGAATAAGCCTATGGGTTCCCGGCACCACCCAAAAAAGACCCGGCTAACAAGAGCCGGGTGAAACGTCAGGGTTTACGACGTGCTAAAACCTGAGATTCACTCAGGATGACGCCAGGAATCGTCCGAATTCCCACGCGTCAAACACTGAGACCATTTGCCCCGCTGAAAGTTCCCTCACCTTGCATTACCCCTCAGGTAACCCTCAAGCAACCCGGGCCTCCGGCAATTCCGGGCGGTACTTCTCCCGAAGGGCCATGACCGGCTCAAGATACGCCGGCGTGAGATAAGGAATTTCCAGGGTCAGCACTTGATAAATGCCCTGCTTCAACTGTACCAGTGACAGGTTGTTCGACAGCTCCGAGCCGTGGGCTGTTTTCAGAAACGCCATCCAGTTGGTAATGACCAGCCACACGTTTAACGACATCGCGGACCGCAACTCCTCCGGCTGGGGCTGAATAACCCCACCTTCAGCCAGGCCGTCAAAGATCTGGTTGATCGCCGCCAGGCATCGATTGGTAAACGCGCGATAGTCCCGTCTCAGGCGCTGATCGCTATCAAGCAGAAACTCCAGTTCCCGGTGGAAGAACCGATAGCTCCAGAGTCCGTCAAATACCGATTCCAGGTAGAACGCCATATCGTCTACTGTGAGCGGGCGATCGGTCGGAATCTGAAGGTAGTAATCCACCAACTTCTCATACTCCAGAAAAATCTCGTAAATGATGTCGGACTTGTTTCTGAAGTGGTAGTAAAGATTGCCGGGCGAAATCGCCAGATATGCCGCTATGTGGTTGGTGGTGATATTGCGCTCGCCGCGTTCATTGAAAAGCTCAAGACTGGACAGCAGTATCTTATCTCTTGTTTTCATAAGCTCACTGTAAGACAGATTGTTTTACCGTGCCGGAATTAACACCCAGATCCACTCCGCCTGGATCTGGCCTGATTCGCCAAAGACACTCGCTTGACTACCTAGAGTATATACTCTAATAATAGCAATAGGCGCAAATAGAGTGTTTTTTAAACACCGGATACAGCTCACGCCAACCCGATAATAAAACAGCCGCAGGCTCACCCTCACGGGTGCGGGCTTGCGCCCGTGCTAAGGAGAAAACCATGGTTGCCAATGTTGTTCAACTGACTGAAAGTAAAAAACAGATTCAGTACACAGGTCGCATCTTCGAAGAGCAACGCCTGGCTTTTCGGCGGAATACCATGCCTTCCCTGACCGAGCGAACAGAGAATCTCAAACGCCTGAAACGAGTGCTCCTGAAAAACGAAGCCCGAATTCTTGAAACCATTGATCGGGATTTCAGTTGCCGCTCCAAAGACGAAACCCTGATTGCTGAATTGATGCCATCGGTGCAAGGCATCAACTACGCGCTGAAACACCTGGATGACTGGATGAAGCCCTCCAAGCGCAACGTATCCATCCTGTTTCAGCCTGCCAGCAACAAAGTGCACTACCAGCCACTGGGCGTGGTCGGCATCATTGTGCCCTGGAACTACCCCCTGTTTCTCGCGATTGGACCTTTAGTGGCGGCACTGGCGGCGGGTAATCGGGTGATGATCAAGATGTCCGAATTCACCCCGCACACATCGGCCCTGATCAAGGAACTGGTAGAAACAACCTTCCCTCAGGATCTGGTTGCGGTGATCATTGGCGAGGCCGACGTGGCGGCCGACTTTGCCAGTCGCGCCTTCGACCACCTTCTGTTTACCGGCTCGACTTCGGTCGGCAAACTCGTCATGCGGGCCGCGGCCGAGAACCTGACGCCGGTGACACTGGAGCTGGGCGGCAAATCGCCTGCCATCATCTCAGCCGATGTCCCGATGTCTGACGCCGCTCAGCGCATAGCCTTTGGCAAGGCCATTAATGCTGGCCAGACCTGCGTAGCACCGGATTACGTGCTGTGCCCGGCGGACCGGGTCCAGACCTTTGTGGACGAGTTCCGCACCCAGTTTGCCACTATGTACCCCAGCCTGCGGGACAACGATGACTACACCGCCATCATCAACGAACGCCAGTACCAGCGTTTGCAGGGCTACCTGGACGACGCCCGCGAAAAAGGCGCCGACGTCATCGAAATCAACCCCGCCCAGGAAAACATGAAGGACGGTACCCGGAAACTGCCAGTGCATCTGGTCTTGAAGGCCACCGAAGACATGAAAGTGATGCAGGACGAGATATTCGGACCGATCTTGCCGGTGGTCAGTTACAGCAATATTGATGAGGCCATTAATTACATCAACGATCAGCCTCGACCGCTGTCACTATATTACTTCGGCTATGAACGGGACCAGCAGGAACACGTCGTCACGCAGACTCATTCGGGCGGCATGTGCATCAACGACACCCTGATGCACGTTGCCCAGGATGACTTGCCTTTCGGTGGCGTTGGCGCTTCAGGCATGGGCCACTACCACGGCAAAGAAGGGTTTCTGACGTTTTCCCACGCCCGGGCGATCTTCAGTAAACAGCGCTTTAACAGTGGCAAATTTGTCTATGCGCCCCACGGCACGGCCATGCATAAGATGGTCTACAAAATGTTTATCCGTTAGGGAGCCGCTGAAAAGTCTATTGGCGATCTGGCTCCGCTGACCAACGGATTCAGGGCAAGACTGCGCAGAAAAGGCTGGCGGCCCTTCAAGACAGCGCAACGCGGCCTGCCTGCGATTGCATTGAGTGTTCACGACAATCACGAGAGCCTGCCATGACCCAACCCTCACCCGGTGACCATGGGGCACCGGCCACCATGGATCGCCGGAGCTTTCTTCGGACCGGCCTGGGCGGTGCCGTTTTACTGGGCGGCATCAGCCTGACGGCCGGCCTGATGGGTTGCGCTACCGCACCGGCGCGTAACTCTGACACCGCCACCGCTGACGACTATGCCTTTCGGTTTTTCACCCGTGACGACATCGTTCTATTCGAGGCTTTGCTGCCGGCCATCATAGGACCGGGGTTGCCGGAAGCGCCCAACGATCGCCGTCAGCAGATTGATCGGACGATAGCGCGTATGGACGCCGGCGTGGTGCAGTTCGGATCCGCCAACCAGAACGAGCTGCGACAACTGTTCGATCTGCTGAATTTTGGCCCGACCCGAGTCACCCTGGCACGAGTCTGGCCGAGCTGGGAACACGTCTCCACCACCGAGGCGAATGCCTTCCTCAACCGCTGGCGAACCAGCCGCGTCGGGCTGTTCAACAAAGGCTATATGGCGTTGATCAAAGTCACCAATGTGGCGTTCTATGGCTACAAGGACAATTGGCCCCTGTCCGGCTACCCCGGGCCACCGGCCTGGGCGATGGACGCCCTGCCGCAATTCAGGACACGAGCCTGATTCCTGGCGAACTGAGGTTACACATGGCACTGATGGATCGAATTGCCCAGGGATTGGCTGGGGACTGGAAAGTCACCGACGCCGCGACCCTGACTGAAAACCAGACCCTGGAAGCCGATGTCGTGGTCGTCGGCACTGGCGCCGGTGGCGGCACGACCGCGGAAATTCTCGCGCGCGCCGGGCTCTCGGTGATCATGGTGGAAGAGGGGCGGCTCTACTATCAAAAAGACTTCAAAATGGATGAACTGACCGCCTACGCTTCCCTGTATCAGGACGGCATGAGCCGAGTGACCCGGGACGGCGCCATTTCGATTCTTCAGGGCCGATGCGTGGGAGGCTCGACCACCGTCAACTGGACCTCCAGCTTTCGCACCCCGGAACCAACACTGAATCACTGGGCCGACCATTTTGGCCTGGACGATCTGAGACCCGACATACTGAAACCCTGGTTTGATGGGCGCGAACAACACCACAACATTGCACCCTGGGCGGTCGCCCCCAATGTGAATAACGACGTGCTCCGGCAAGGTTGTGAAAAGCTGGGCTGGTCGTGGGCGGTGATTCCCCGCAACGTGAAAGGTTGCTGGAACCTGGGCTACTGCGGTGTGGGCTGCCCTACCAATGCCAAGCAAGGCGCACTGTTAACCACCATCCCCGGCGCTCTGGACCACCGGGCGCAACTGATTCACGGCTTGCGGGCAGACCGGCTCGTGATGGCGCAGGGGCGTATCGACCGTCTCCTGGCCACAGCGCTGTCGGCCGACGGCGTCACGCCCCGTAACATCCAGGTTGAACTGAAGGCCCGGCATTTTGTTGTGGCGGCCAGCGCCATCGGCTCACCCGGACTTTTGTTGCGCTCCGAACTGCCTGACCCCCACAACCGGCTTGGCAAACGCACCTTCCTGCATCCTGTCAATGCCTCGTTGGCGGAAATGCCCCAGCAGGTAGAGCCCTACTACGGCGCACCGCAATCCATCTATTCCGACGAGTTCAATTTCCGTCAGGGCGTTGACGGACCCGCCGGTTTTAAAATGGAGGTGCCACCGTTGCATCCGGCGTTGTCCGCCGCAGTGATGCCCGGCCATGGTAAACAGCAGGCCAGCAACATGAGCAAACTGCCCAAGCTGCAGTCCGTCATCGCCCTGATCCGGGACGGGTTTCACAGCGATAGCCCGGGTGGACAAGTCAGCTTGCAGGACGACGGCAGTCCGATTCTGGACTACCCGATCTCCGACTATCTATGGACCGGTATGCGAGAGGCCTTCATGAAGATGACCGAGCTGCAGTTTGCTGCGGGCGCCAGACGGGTTCAACTAATGCACCTGGACTCGCCCTGGTTCACCTCCTGGGCTGACGCCCGGCAGGCCATTGCCAAGCTCCCCATGACGCCGCACCGGGTGCGGCTCTTCACCGCCCATCAGATGGGCGGCTGCGGCATGGGCAGCAAACCCGAGCAGTCCGTGGTCAACAGCTTCGGCGAACATCACCAGGTGGCGAACCTGAGCGTCCACGATGCCTCAATCTTTCCCACCAGCATCGGGGCGAACCCCCAGCTCTCCGTGTATGCGCTCTCCGCCCGCAACAGCGTGCACCTCGCCGCTCGCTTAAACGCCTGACCGCGACCATACTCCGGCCCCGCGAGGTGAGCCGGGGTGCGTGTCACCCGTTCCTCCGTTATGCTGTACATTCAGACTACAAGGAGACACCTGCATGACCACGGTAATTTACCCTGGGACGTTTGATCCCGTCACCAACGGCCACACCGACATCATTGAGCGGGCCGGGAAAATGTTCGATACCGTGGTTGTTGCCATCGCGGCCAACACCAAAAAACAGCCGTTGCTGACCCTGGAAGAACGGGTCGTCCTGGTCGAAAAGGCCACCGCCCACCTGCCAAATGTGAGGGTTACCGGGTTCAGCTACCTGCTGGCTGAATTCGTCAAAGACCAGGGCGCAACGGTGATTCTGCGCGGCTTGCGAGCCGTGTCAGACTTCGAATACGAATTCCAGCTGGCCGACATGAACCGTCGCCTGGCCCCGGATGTTGAAAGTGTGTTCCTGACCCCTGCCAATCATCTGTCGTATATTTCGTCCACGTTGATCCGTGAAATTGCATCGCTGGGCGGTGATGTGAGTGAATTTGTCAATCCGTCCGTGGTGGCGGCGCTGAAACAGAAATTCAGCCAGTCCTGATCCGATACAGAGGGGCAAAATTCCGGTAAAATGGTCGCCCCAATGTTATGCCCCGAGGTTTTGCCGTATGGCCCTGATCATTACCGACGAATGCATCAACTGCGACGTCTGTGAGCCGGAATGCCCGAACGAGGCCATTTCAGCGGGCGATGAGATTTATATCATCGACCCGAACAAGTGCACGGAATGCGTGGGGCATTACAATGAGCCACAGTGCCAGCAAGTCTGTCCGGTTGACTGCATTCCTGTCGACCCCAAGCACATTGAAACCGAAGCCCAGTTAATGGAACGCTACCACCAACTGACGGGGCAGTAACCGAATGCCTAACCGGGCCCACCGCCCAGCCCGCTTGCGGTTATGGCCTGTCGTTGTGCTGCTGGTGCTGGCGATTTTATCCGGGTGTGCATCGACCCGCTCACCGAATTTTCAGCCCGCCGTCGCCAGTGCCCATCCGCTGGCCACCGAGGTCGGCCTGGATACACTTGCCAACGGCGGCAATGCGTTTGACGCAGCAGTGGCCACGGCGGCCGTGCTGGGCGTCGTGGAACCCTACAGCGCCGGTATCGGGGGCGGCGGCTTCTGGCTACTGCAGAGTTCTGACGGTCGCACGGTCTTTGTGGATGCCAGGGAAAAAGCCCCCAGCCAGGCTCATGCAACCATGTACCTGGACGCCAATGGCGATGTCCACCCCGACAAACTCTCAGTCAATGGCCCATTGGCCGCGGGCATTCCCGGCCAGGCCGCCGCCTTTGCCCACATCAGTAATCACTACGGCCGACTGCCCTTATCGACGACCCTGGGAGGCGCTATTGCGGCGGCCAACGACGGCTTTGCTGTGGATGAACATTACCGGACACTGGCGCAATGGCGTCGTGCGGTATTGGCTCGCTACCCCGCGGCCCGCCGGGTTTATCTCCGAAACGGTGAGGTGCCCGAGACCGGCACCGTGCTGCGACAACCCGCCCTGGCAGGCACGCTGACCGAACTGGCGAACCATGGCTTTGACGGATTTTATCGGGGCCAGGTGGCAACCCGACTGATTGAAGATGTGACCGCGGCCGGCGGGCTTTGGACTGAGGACGACCTTGCCGCCTACAGGGTCATTGAGAGGACGCCGATAACCATCGATTATGGCCCCTACCGGATCTGGAGTGCCCCACCGCCGTCATCGGGGGGGATCGCCATGGCCCAGATGTTCGGCATGATGACAGCAAGGCCGCTGACGACACTGACCAATACCGGGCTGTTATCCAACGACAATCAACCGGAGAGCCCGAGCGCCGGGACGGCTCGTCTTCATTACCTGACTGAACTGATGCGACGCGCCTACCATGACCGCGCGCTCTATCTCGGTGACCCGGATTTCACCGATGTCCCGGTCTCGCGGTTGTTGGATGCGTCCTACCTGACTCGGCAGGCCGGCACCATCCGTAGCGCCCGGGCCACCCCAAGCGACGCGCTGGAAGGTGACTTTTCCGCCGGCACCCACACCACCCACTTATCGGTTCTGGACCAAGACGGCAATCGTGTCAGCGCGACCCTGAGCATCAATCTGCCGTTTGGCTCGGGATTTCTGTCGGCCCAGACCGGTGTGCTGCTGAATAATGAGATGGATGATTTTTCAATCAAGCCGGGCACGCCTAACGCGTATGGACTGGTGGGCGGAGAGGCCAATAAGGTTGAACCCGGAAAACGTCCACTTTCAAGCATGTCGCCGACGTTAATGCAGGGCCCCGAGCGCAGCGCCATTATTGGTACCCCGGGCGGCAGCCGCATCATCACAATGGTCTACCTTGGCCTCCTGGACCTGATGTCGGGCGAGAGTGCGGCCAATGTCGTCAGCGCGCCCCGTTTCCATCACCAGTACCTGCCAGACGTAATCCAGCATGAACCTGGTTTTTTGGAGGGTGAACTGGGCGACGAACTCACCAAGCTGGGGCATTCCCTGACCGATGTCGGGCGAGCTTACGGCAATATGCAACTGATTGTGATTGACCATCAAACCGGGCAAACCGAGGCGGCGTCTGATCCCAGGGGAATTGGGCGGGCGACGGTTGTGACCGGCCAGTAATACCCGGTCAGCAGTACCCGGTCAGTAGTACCCGGCCTGGTATGTTCTCGAACGGGTGAACACTACTGACCGGAGGCCCCGGGTCCCTGGAAGCCTGACTGGCAATAACAATGGGGTGGCGCCGGTTCGAACCACCACAACACCGCCAGACAGACTGTTGGCGGTAGGCTAGATCATCGGTGGCAATGGAATTGTCTGGCCATTAACATCGATCTCCAAATCTTTCAGCTCGGCACCCAGAGTAAAGTGTTCACCGTCACGGACCACCATACCCTGATCGATCAGTGGCATCAGTTGGGCCATCAACGCCGGCTCGGATTCGGCGTAAGCGACCGGGATGCTCATTTTGAACGCGCCGGTCAGACGCTGCATAACCAGCGTCATATCGGCCTGCTCCTCGGCCGTCAGTTCCGGGTGTTGCAGCATCAATTCCGCTCTGACCAGGCCCTCGGGGGTGGTAAACAGCACCTCGGGAAACCCAAACGACATCCCGGCGCCTGCTAGCACTTTGAGGGCATTGCTGATATCAAGCATCAGGGCCATTTGCTGTTCCACCAACGCCTCGCTTGAAGCGGATGGTTTATTGCCGTGGGTCAGGGCCAGCGTCTGCATGTCTGACAACACCGCCATGAACCCATTCCAGGCGTCAACACTCAGGCCGTTCATGACAAAAGTGGCACGGTGCGGCCCTGACACTTCTTCATCGGACCTGACCTGATCAATGGCCAGTGTTAACCCCGAACTGAACCGGTGGTTGTCCTGTTCTGCCGTCGCCTCACTCACCAGTGACAGGCCAGTCAGGTTGACCGCCGGCTGCGCGTCCAGATCCACTTCCAGGCTGTCCAGCGTCAGGCGGCTATCGCCAATCCAGACATCGCCCTCTAATCGACGCAATGTTTGGGCAAAAGCCACGTTGCCCACTGCAAACTGCGCATTCGGACCCCGGGTCGTCAGACCGGGCCAGCGAAAGCTCATGTCCAGTTCCGAACCGGAATCAGCGATTGTGCCCCAGCCATAGGCTTCGGTGCTGTCAAGGGACTCACCGGTTTGCTCCGAGGTCATGTGTATGGCGGGGATGGTCAGTTCCACGTCAGCCGAGCCCCAGGCATTCACGGTCACCGCCAGGGTTGGCCGCTGATCGGGGAACAATTCAGCAAACAGCTCAGAAGGCGCGCCATCAGGCTGGAAATCTACCCGGCTACTGAGCAGGCCATGAGACACATCGCCCCGGTACGCATAATCGAACACTTCGCCGGTACCAGGATCTTTAATATGCAGAGTGCCCTCGATGTCGGCACTGAAAAAGTGACGCTCATATTGACGGGTACTTACCTCAAAAAAAGCCTGAGACGCATTGGCTTCGTTCGTCACTTGCTGCCACTGCTGTTCGGTCACGACACCAACCCCCCAGGGGGCCGAAATACCTGAGGCCATCACCAGACCACCGACCCAGATCCATTTAGTCATTATCCACGCTCCGTTTGCTCTCAATGGAGTATCCATTAGCCATCAAGGGAAGTTTATTCAAGGAAGGCAACATTCCGCACTGCGGCACGTCACAACTCAACGGAAAGGTCCGGCCGGCATTTCGTGCCAACCGGACCCACTGAAAACACGAATGTCCGCCGAATTATTTGCTGGTCAGCCGCTCTAATAACACCAGCTGTGAGGCCGATCGCTCTTCGCCCTCAGCGGGTTGATTTTGAACGTAAGTGCCATTTGGCTGCAACACCCAGCTCTGGCAATTATCCGCCAGATAGGCGTCGAGATCGTCTTTGAGACGAGCGGAGAGATCGCGGTCTTCAATGGGGAACGCCACTTCGACCCGGTTGATCAGGTTCCTGACCATGGCATCCGCGCTGGAGCAAAACACTTCTGACTTCCCGTTGTTACCGAAGTAATACACCCGGGTGTGTTCCAGAAATCGGCCAATGATAGAGCGCACGTGAATATTTTCAGACAGCCCGGGAATACCCGGGCGCAGACAGCAGATACCCCGAATGATCAGTTGAATGGTGACGCCGGCCTGGGAAGCCCGGTACAACGCCCGCATCACATCAGGATCGGTCAGGGCATTGATCTTGAAAATAATGTGGCCATTTTCGCCGTAACTGGCCTCACGCTCAATCAGTTCGATCAACCGCCGGTGCAGAGTAAAGGGCGCGTGAAACAGCTTCTTGATTTTCAGCGCCTTGCCCATGCCAGTGAGCTGCTGGAACAACTTATTGACGTCATCCCCCAGTGCATCGTCGCAGGACAGCAGGCTGTAGTCGGTGTAAAGCCGGGCATTACCGGCGTGGTAATTACCAGTACCAAGGTGAACATAGCGTTTGAGGCGGCCTTCTTCCCGACGCACGATGAGAATCATTTTGGCGTGGGTCTTGTACCCCACCACGCCGTATACCACGATCACACCGGCCTCTTGCAAGCGACTTGCCAGCTCCAGGTTTTCAGCCTCGTCAAACCGGGCCGTCAGCTCGATTACCGCTGTGACCTCTTTACCACGACGCGCGGCATCCACCAGAGCTTCCACAATCTCGGAGTCGGCGCCAGTGCGATACAGCGTCTGACGAATCGCCAATACCTGGGAGTCTTTGGCGGCCTGGCGCAAGAAATCGATCACCGGCGTAAAGCTTTCATAGGGATGCAGCAGGAGTACCGGTTGCTGCCGTATAGCGTCGAAGATCAGCTCTTTGTTGCGGATCTGTTTTGGCACGATGGGGGAAAATCCGGGGTAACTCAGATCCGGACGATCCACCAGGCCACCGACCGCCAGCAGGCGCGTCAGGTTGACCGGGCCATGAACACGATAGAGGTCCCGCTCGGTCAGACCAAACTCCCGCAACAGGAACTGCGCCAGCTCTTCCGGGCAGTTGTCTGCCACTTCCAGCCGCACACCATCGCCAAATCGACGACTTAACAACTCACCCCGCAGAGCCGACGCCAGATCTTCAAGATCGTCCTCCAGTTCCAGGTCGGCATTCCGGGTCAACCGAAACTGATAGCAGCCCTTGATTTCCATGCCGGGGAAAAGTTCATCGGTGTGAGCGTGAATCATTGACGACAGGAACACCAGGTTGTCGCCGCCATTACAGATATCGTCCGGCAACCGCACCAAACGGGGCAGCGAGCGAGGCGCAGGGACAATGGCCATGCCGGTTTCACGACCAAACGCATCCTTACCGTCCAGCTCGACAATAAAGTTGAGGCTTTTATTGACCAGGCGCGGGAACGGATGCGACGGGTCCAGACCGATGGGGTTAACCACCGGCAGGATTTCATCCTCGAAATAGCGCTGCACCCACTCAGTCTGCGCCGGCGTCCAATCCCGGCGCCGCACGAAATGAATATTCTCCTTCTCCAACGCCGGAAACAGCACGTTGTTGAGAATGTCGTACTGTTGATGAATATAGTCGTGGGCAACCCGGCTGATTTCATTCAACAACTGTTCAGGCAACATGCCGTCCGGACCAACGCTTTCGCGACCGTACTTCATTTGCTGACGCAGGCCGGCCACCCGTATCTCAAAAAACTCATCCATGTTGCTGCTGAAGATACAGTTGAAGATCAGGCGATTGATCAACGGATGGTTCTCATCCAGTGCTTGTTGCAACACCCGGTAATTGAACTGGATATGGCTCAGTTCACGATTAAAGTAGTGTTCACTGGCGGCAGGGTCGAGAGGCGGCAGGATTTCTGGCATCGCAGGCGTCGGCCCATCCGATTCGGATGACGTCGCATCGGCGGCTGGGTTCAGGATCTTGACGGTTTCCGTACTCATCGCTCTCAAAGCCTCGGGGGGTAAAATTGGAATCAGGCGTGTTTCAGCAGCCGTGCGGCTCGCACGGCAAAATAACTTAAAATCGCGTCAGCGCCGGCACGGCGCATGGCCATCAGACTCTCCATCATAACGGCATCGCCATCCAGCCAACCGTTATCGGCCGCCGCCATGTGCATGGCGTACTCGCCACTGACCTGGTACACAAAGGTGGGCACCTTCAACTCTTGCTTGACCCGGTAAACAATGTCCAGGTAGGGCATGCCCGGTTTGATCATCACCATGTCGGCGCCTTCGGCCAGATCCATGGCCACTTCGTGCAAGGCTTCGTCACTGTTGCCCGGGTCCATCTGGTAGCTGGCCTTGTTACTCTTGCCCAGATTCGACGCCGACCCAACGGCATCCCGGAACGGACCATAATAGCTGGACGCATACTTGGCGGCGTAGGACAGAATTCGGGTGTTCACATGGCCGGCCCGCTCCAGCGCCTCGCGGATGGCTTTGACCCGCCCGTCCATCATATCCGAGGGTGCCACCACATCGGCACCAGCGTCGGCATGGGACACCGCCTGTCTCACCAGGGCCTCAACGGTGACGTCATTCAGCACATAACCTTCAGGGTCAATAATGCCGTCCTGGCCGTGAGTGGTGAAGGGGTCGAGTGCGACATCGGTAATCACACCCAACTCCGGGTAGTGCCGTTTCAAGGCTCGGGTTGCTCGCTGGGCCAGCCCTTCGGAGTCCCAGGCACCGGATCCCGACAGATTCTTGTTTGCCGCCGGTACCACGGGAAACAATGCAACGGCCGGAATCCCCAACGCAACCCATTCCGCGGCTTGCTCGACCAACAGGTCAATACTGAGTCGCTCGACACCGGGCATCGAGGCCACCGATTCGCGTTGACCATCACCGTCGAGTACGAACACCGGGTAAATCAGGTTATCAACCGACAGCCGGGTCTCCCTGACCATCCGTCGCGAAAACTCGTCTGCCCGATTACGCCGTGGTCGGCTGGCGGGATATACGCGATTGAGCGGTGAAAACACAGCAACGCCTCCTGTCCTATCGTTGAATACAGCCCAACTCATGCTACCAACCACCGGAAGTGGCTATGGGAGGTGATTCATCAACGCTGTACAACGTCCAGTGAATCACAGCATGCCAGCCAGCAATGACAGTTTAAGGTCACCACCGGACCGGAACCATGGTTCGCCACGCACACAGGATGGGATGTGAATGCTCCCATCATACACGCCTGCCTGGATTTGCGGCAGGCATTGACGAAACCCGGCAGCCACTTAAGCAACCGGTCCGGGCTGCACCGCGCGTGGGAACGTTGCGCTACTGAATGGAATCCAGGGCTTCGGCCCGGGCACGCTCCGGGCCGTCAAAATACTGGGCCCGGAGGCGGTCGATCGCCGCCCGCCATTCCGGCTCCGCGAGGCCGGCGGCTCGCAAACTCTGAACGTCGTCACGGTAGGCCGACCAGCGCGCTTTCCAGGCCAGCTGTTCACGTTCAACCTGAGCCAGTTTTTCAGCATTTTCAACACCAAATGTCGACTCGCGATATCGCCTGAGCGCGGCCGGATCATCAGCCAACGCTTGCTGGGCTTGCTGGTACTGCTCAAACTGCCTGGATTGTTGCCGCGCCGCCCGCATTGACTCGGGCAAACCCGCTTCTGCCTGTGCCAGCCGTTCAGCCCGCTGCTCAGGTGACAACGACTGATTTTGGTTGATCGCCATGCGCGCAAGCTGAAAACGGTCCACCGCTTCATCGGCGCCAA
Organism: Marinobacter caseinilyticus; assembly: GCF_011074955.1. Classification (GTDB taxonomy): domain Bacteria; phylum Pseudomonadota; class Gammaproteobacteria; order Pseudomonadales; family Oleiphilaceae; genus Marinobacter; species Marinobacter caseinilyticus. The sequence continues at coordinate 40,846 of NZ_WUQJ01000020.1, forward strand.
AGAACGCATCCACGGTCGGTCCATCCAGATAAGCCCGGCGTAGGCCTTGGACTTCGCGCATACGTTGGACGAGTTGATCATGGCTTAGCTCAAGGTCCATGGCCCCATAGCTCGCCTCCAACTCACTGACAGCAAGCTTGTAATCCAGATACGCAGCCAGCGTTTCCCGCGCCTGGCCCCGGGCGGGCTCGGCCAGGGACTGCAGCGCCTGCTCAATTCGCACAATCAGTTGGGGCAAGGATTCCTCGCCCAGGGCTGACAAATAATACTCAAACATCGCCCGGAGTTCGGCGGTGGCAATCAAATTGCCGTGCTCATCGACGACTCGCCAGCCAGTCGGCACAGTGGTGCCCGACAGTGACGCCGGTAACTGCGGCGAAACCGTTGGCGGTTTCGCACCGAACACCAGGTCAGAAGGCTTTTGGGCATCGCTGAGCCCAACAGCGCTGGTGTCTTCGCGCTGGGACGCTGCGGGCGATGCCGGCGTTGAGGGCACGTTCCCCGCTGGCTCCATCCAGACCAGTGACATGGCAGCGGCAAGCGCCAAAACGGCCAGTAGCAGTAAGGTGTAACGCAAAAATGGTCGCATAGTCCCCAGCTCTCGGTTAGGAGTGTGCAGAATAAAACAGTACCATGTGACTTGCTGGGAACAGCGTCAAAAACAGGGACAAAGGCGTCACCATGCGGCGACGCCTTTGCAGACGGATCAGAGCGAACGGTTGTTAAAGCCAACCTCCACTTTTCGGGGTGTATCTGTGCGGAACAGAGTATCCACCTCCTGAATTTCCCCACCCTGGCTCAGAAATGCTTCAATATCAGAGGCCAACTGGGCTCGCACCCGGGCGCGACCAGCTATAGAGTGGGTATCGTCACCGTCAAATGTCCAGCTTCCGGATTGCTCCAGATTGCTTTCGTCGAATTCACTCATGGCTTCTCCCCCATCAGCGAAGACAATACAACGAGCACTGCCAGTCCTGCTCGACCGGCTGGCCCTGTCTCGGCAAGCATACCTGCCTTGGCGTCTTTATAATCTGGTTTCGAGAACAGTGCTATTTGTCCTCAACTATTTTTTTGTAATTTTTTGTAACATATCGATTCGCATTATCGTTTTGCATTCCAAACTGTTGTTAAAGCACGCTCAATGCAATTGACACATAAAATGAATAATGATTCACTTGTTAGAAAGGAGCTCTAATGGCTTACCGCGAAACCGAAAAAATGCGCAACCGGAAAGCCGAGGCCCGTAACCGCATTTTTAATTGTGGTGTTCGTTGCGTCATGGAAGGTGGCTTTCGCAGCGCCCAGGTGACTCATGTAGCCCAGGCAGCGGGCGTTGCGACCGGCACCCTTTATCGGTATTTCGATTCGAAAGAGGAGCTGTTTGCGGAAATTTTCCGCAGCGCAACCCAGCGCGAAGTCGACAAAGTGGCCGAAGCACTGGCCACCGAAGGAACGGCTGTCACTCGGCTTGAAGCGGCACTGCGACAGTTTGCCGAGCGTGCATTGCGAGGACCGACCATGGCGTGGTCACTGATTGCCGAACCGGTCGACCCCAAGGTTGAGGCTGAGCGACTGCTGTATCGTCAGGCTTATGCCCGGCATTTCGAACAAGCGATACGCGAAGGTATCGAGGAAGGATCGGTTCCGCCCCAGGAGGCACGCCAGAGCAGCACCTGCCTGGTGGGCGCCATTGCGGAGAGCCTGGTGGGGCCACTATCGCCCGCGCAAACCGACGCAGAGCGGACCATGAGCCCGCAACAACAACAAGAGCTGGTCGAATCCATTGTCTGTTTTTGCATACAAGGACTGACTGGCACACGGAGATAGACATGAACGCCCGTCAACCACACCCTGAAACCCTGCCCACAGAGAGTCACGACCGCTACCTGGCAGTTACCCATGAGGTGAAGAACCAGCCGCCGGCGCTCGAAAACTACAACCTGTTCCAACAGGACAGGGCATTACTGGAGGCCACCAAACGCGAAGGGGCAGGCTCGGCAGAAGCCGGACTGGTGGCATTTGGGGCTCTGGCGGGCGCTGCCGAAACCATTGAACTTGGCTTCCGCGCCAATGAATACAAACCGGTATTCCAGACCCACGACCGTTTTGGTCACCGCATTGACCAAGTCGATTTTCACCCGGCCTATCACCAGCTCATGACCATTGCGATGGAACACGGTCTGCACAGCAGCCCCTGGACCAACCCGGGTGCAGGGGCCCATGTCGCGCGGGCGGCGAAATACTACATGCACTCGCAAGTGGAAGCCGGACACGGCTGCCCCATCACCATGACCTTTGCCTCGATTCCCTCAATACGCAAACAGCCGGAACTGGCCGCGCAGTGGGAGTCCAAAATCCTGGCCAACCACTACGATCCCAGCAACCGACCGGACAGTGAGAAAACCTCTGTCACCATCGGCATGGCGATGACGGAAAAGCAGGGCGGCACCGATGTCCGCGCCAACAGCACTCGCGCTTATCCTGTCGCAACCCCCGGCCCAGGCCAACCCTATGAACTGGTTGGCCACAAATGGTTTGTCTCTGCACCGATGTGCGATGCCTTCCTGGTGTTGGCCCAAACCACTGCAGGCCTGTCGTGTTTTCTGATGCCCCGCTGGCGTCCGGATGGCACCAAGAATCCGTGGCAGATCCAGCGGCTGAAAAACAAGATGGGAAATGCCTCCAATGCATCCAGTGAAGTTGAACTCAGGGGTGCGCTGGCCTGGATGGTTGGCGAGGAAGGCCGCGGTGTGCCTACGATCATCGAAATGGTCTCAATGACACGGTTTGACTGCATGATTGGCAGCAGTGGCGGATTACGGCAGGCGACCGCTCAGGCACTCCATCATTGCCGGCATCGCCAGGTCTTTGGCCATCGCCTTAACGATCAGCCCCTGATGCAGAACGTGCTGGCTGACCTGGCCATCGAGAGTGAAGCCGCCCTTGCGTTTACCATGCGCATCGCCCGCGCACTGGATAACCAACACCTGCCGCATGAGCGACTGCTCGCACGTCTGGCCACCCCGGTGGGCAAGTACTGGATCTGCAAACGGGTACCGAATCACGCCTATGAGGCCATGGAATGCATCGGCGGCAGTGGCGTCATGGAAGATTGCATCATGCCACGCCTGTTCCGGGAGTCACCCGTGAACGCGATTTGGGAAGGCAGCGGCAATGTGCAGTGTCTCGACACCCTGCGTGCCTTGCAAAAAGAGCCCGAAGTGTTGACCGCGTTTTTCGCAGAGGTCGGCGAAGCCCGCAGTGGCGATCGCCGATTCGATCAGTTCCTGACCCAGCTGCATAACGACTTTGCTGACACCAGCGACTTTGAGTACCGTGCCCGTAATCTGGTTGACCGGCTGGCATTGTCGATGCAGGCCGCCCAGCTCATACGCCATTCCGAGCCGGCGGTTGCGGATGCATTCTGCGGCTCACGGCTGGCGTCACACGGCGGTCGCAATTACGGCACCCTGCCCCCAGGCATGGATGCCAGAGCCATTATTCAGCGCGCAACCCCTATTGTAGACTAAAAACAGTAGACTTAAGAAAATTCAATTGCAGGGTGCCGCCACCGTGGGTCTCTTTATGTCTGATGCATTGCGACGATTACTGAACACGCCCACCCAGGGGCCGGCCATCACCCCTCATGTGGGTGTGCTGACGCTTCACTTCCAGGTCTATGGCTGTGAAGACCTGAAAGCCAAACGCAAGGCCTTTACGCCGATGCGGGCGGTGTGGGGCCGAGAGCCGGATCTTGCGGTCGCAGAAACCGCTGACCTCGAAGCGCTGGATTGTGCAACCTGGACCATCGCCGCGTTGGGCACCTCGTCGCAGCAAATCCAGCAACGCCTGGACCAGGTCGAAAAAGCCGTTGCGGACCGCATTGATGCGCCCGTTCTGGACGTTCAACTGGAGATTCTCTAGTCATCCCCAGGTTAAATCCCCGCTCACCTGGTGGCAGCCGCCTACCTGAGGTCGTATACTACGCGGCCCCGGCTGCGTTGAGATGACTCACGCCCCCGAGCCGGGGACGCGAAGAGGCGCTGGCATCGTGTCACAAGCTGTGCGGTGTGCCAGACTGGTCTGAAAGGAAGACCTTTCTTCCCGAATGTAACCGTTGGAGTATCGGGAATGACTCCTCCGGCATCCCACTGAAAGTGCGTGGCGCGTATGACAGGCAAGAAAAAATCCGCTCAGGCTTCGGTTGAGGCCATGTACCGCGTGTTTACGGTGCCCGAGGCACCGGACTCCACGCTGAGCCGTGTTGACCAGGATATTTCTCGCAACCTGGCGGGCTTTCTACAGGAGCACATTGTTGCGGTCGAACGCGATTTAAGCGATGTCGAGAAGAACTTCGCCGATTCAGCGGTACCCGAGAAGCCCATTTTTGTGTCTGAGCAGGCCCAGTTTCTGCTCGACAAACTGGTGGCCAATTCCGTCCACACCGCCTCCCCCAGTTTTGTCGGCCACATGACCTCAGCGCTGCCGTATTTCATGCTGCCGCTGTCCAAGATCATGATTGCGCTGAACCAGAACCTGGTCAAAACCGAAACGTCCAAAGCCTTTACGCCCATGGAACGCCAGGTGCTGGGCATGATTCACCGGCTGGTCTATCAGCAGGACGGGGCTTTTTACCGTAAGTGGATGCACGACCCCCGCCATGCCCTGGGCGCCATGTGTTCCGGTGGCACCGTCGCCAACCTGACCGCTTTGTGGGTTGCGCGCAATCAGGCCTTTCCGCCCGAAGGCAGCTTTCGGGGGCTGCATCAGGAAGGTCTGTTCCGGGCACTGAAATACTACGGCTACGATGGCGCCGCCATTCTGGTCTCGCGCCGGGGCCACTACTCACTGTCCAAAGCAGCGGATGTTCTGGGCCTGGGCCGCGACTCGCTGGTCGCCGTCGATACCGATGACAACAATCGAATCCAGACCGATGCCTTGCGGGACAAATGCCTTGAGCTGCAAAAACAGAAAATCAAAGTCATGGCGATCTGTGGCATTGCTGGCACGACTGAGACCGGCAACGTCGACCCGCTGGACGCAATGGCCGACATTGCCCGCGAGTTTGGCGCCCATTTCCACGTTGACGCCGCCTGGGGTGGCCCAACTCTGTTCTCGCGCCAACACCGGCATTTACTGAAGGGCATAGAACAAGCCGACTCGGTTACCTTTGACGCCCATAAGCAGCTTTACGTCCCGATGGGTGTGGGCCTGGTGGTGTTTCGCGACCCGGCGCTGGCGAGTGCGGTGGAGCATCATGCTCAATACATTATCCGGAAAGGGTCCCGCGACCTTGGCAGCACCACTCTCGAGGGTTCGCGACCCGGCATGGCGATGCTGATTCACTCGGGACTGAAAATTCTGGCGCGGGAAGGTTATGAAATCCTGATCGACCAGGGTATTGAAAAAGCGCAGAATTTCGCTGACATGATTGATGCGGAGCCGGACTTTGAGCTTATCACCCGGCCAGAGCTGAACATTCTGACTTATCGCTACTGTCCACAGATAGCGCAACAGGCACTGCTGGCAGCCAACCCGTTGCAGGCCGAAAAGCTCAACACCAGCCTCAACCGCATCACCAAATTTCTCCAGAAGGCGCAACGGGAGCATGGTAAGGCTTTTGTGTCGCGGACTCGGCTGGAGCCGGCGCGCCACCACCACTTTCCCTGCATTGTGTTCCGGGTCGTGTTGGCCAATCCGCTCACCACCCGGGAAATCCTTCGGGACATACTGTTAGAGCAGCGGGAACTGGCGGGAGACCTTGAGATTCGTGATGAGCTCGCGATACTGCACCAGCACGCTGAGGTTGTTCTGGCCGAGCAGCTACCCAAGAGCAGGCAGGCGTAGCCACAACGCCGGTTAAGGTCTTAACCAGCGGGAAACACTGACTGGGGCGCTCAATAAAGCGCTTCTTCATCGTCCAGCACGTCGTGCAGGATATCCAGAAACATCTTGTCGGCTTCGCTCCAGCGTTCTGGAATACGCACGGTGGTATTGGCGCCAATCTCGCGCGCGATCAACTCGTTGGCGTTCGGCTGGTTACGGTATTTTCGAGCGATATCCACCGACTTGACCGCGATCGTCGGATCACTCAATACCTTCTTGATGAAAACCCTTAACTCATCAATCACTTTGGCCTGACGGCTCTCTGATGCTGTGCTCATCCTCAACTCCCGGGGTCGTTCTGTGCGGGCAGGTCACTGTTTCCCCACCCATTGTCGTTAGGCACTAGTATGACGGATTCACCGCCGTCCCGACCAGTGCCCGCGTCCACTCAATGATTAGCCGACACAGGCACCGACGGCCGGTCAGACCATCAGTCCGCGCAAGGTGAAGAACAACAGCGCCGCCATGGAAGCGGACGCTGGTACAGTGATGACCCAGGCCGCCACAATACGGGTGAGGTGCGAGCGCTTCACCAGTTCTTCCCGGTAAATCTTCTTCAGCCGCTTGCGCTCAGGCTTGGACAGTGGCACATCATTCTTGTTTTTCTTGGCACGCTTCAGCAGATTCTCCATCTCTTCAACCGATGCATTGCGAAAGTCATCGAGAAAGGGCTGCAGGCGCTCACGTTCGGATTCATCGTGCTTGTCAATGATGTTGTGGAGCTGCGTCGCGTAATTGGACTTCAAATACTCCCGTAAAAAGCCAACCCCAAACACCCCACCAATCGCGATATGGGTGGAACTGACCGGCAGGCCCAACTGTGACGCAATGATCACCGTCAATGCCGCTGACAAGGCAATACAGAAGGCACGGGTTTTATCCAACTCGGTAATTTCGCTGCCAACCGTTTTAATCAGCTTCGGCCCGAACAGCATCAGACCCACCGCCAACCCGAGTGCGCCGACTAACATCACCCAAAGGGGAATGCTGGCGGAGGTAACCACGGCGCTGCCAGCCAGCGCATCATTGATAGCCGCCAGGGGACCAATAGCGTTTGCCACATCGTTGGCGCCGTGGGCAAAGCTCAGCAGCGCCGCCGCAAAAATCAGTGGCCAGGTGAACAGACTGTTGACGCCCACTGAGCTGTTTTCCATGGTGGCCGCCTTTCGGGCAACCAGCATCCGCATGGCGAAAAACACGGCAGCCGCAAATGCAAACCCAACCACGGAGGCCGTCAGAAAATCGACCTTGACGATCTTTTTGACACCCTTGACCATCAGGTAGGTGCCGAAAGCCCAAGCCATGATACCCACCAGCCAGGGCACGAAAGCTCGGGCAGACGACACCAGATCCTGCCGGTACAGAATGGTTTTCTTGATGGCGAACAGAAACAAAGCCGCCAACGCCCCACCCAATACCGGCGAGATTACCCAACTCGCGACAATGGCACCCATGACACCCCAATCCGCAATACCCCAGCCACCCGCGGCAATGCCGGCCCCCAGGACACCACCGACGATCGAATGTGTCGTCGAAACCGGTGCGCCCATCCAGGTGGCAAGATTCAGCCACAGCGCGCCGGCCAGCAGTGCCGCCGTCATCAACCAGACAAAGGTGTCGCTGTCAGGGAGCCGTTCGGCCGAAATAATGCCGCCCTTGATGGTCGATACCACATCACCGCCAGCAATAATGGCGCCACCGGCCTCAAACACGGCGGCGATAAGGATTGCTGCACCCAGTGACAAGGCGCCAGAACCAACGGCAGGGCCGACGTTGTTGGCGACATCGTTGGCACCAATGTTTATGGCCATATAGCCACCAATAACAGCCGCCGCCATCAGCAGCATGCTGCCGTTGGCGCCCGCGCTCAACTGTCCCACAAACAACCAGATGGCCAGCAGAAACAGCAGGCAAATGCCTATACGAAAGCGTTCGGTGGACGAACTGGTAAGAGCTTTATCTAAAAAACCGGTTGGTTTTGCCATGATAATACAGCACCCGCGCGATGAATCGAGAGCGCCACTATAGGATTTTTGTCATCAAATTGAAATGTTGGGACTTGCGAGCAAACGGGCTGTAAACGGTTTTATGGCTTGCACAGGTCCGATGCCAGGCATTATTGTCGCTTAAACTTTCACCCAATGTTAAACCCTGTAAATTCGTCATGACGGCGAGCACTGTTCTCGAAAAAACGCCCGGAACAGTAATGACTTGCTGATAATATGACGCATATTTATAACTAAAAACGACAATAAACGAATAATAAGCACAACTGACCGAGCAACATGACGCAACTGACCCGCGCACGTTACCAGTCCGCAGAGGAACAGGAGGAGGTCCGGGTGACCCGCGTATTAACGTGGTTGTCATTCATGGCGCTGTTGTTTCTGATCGGGATTGGAGCCAAATCGCTCTATTCCGAGCACACGATCCATGGCTATGTGCTGTGGTCGTTCGCCGGGCTGGTGTTGGTGAACCTGCTGACCTACTGGCGAACGGGCAATCGCAAACTCAACAAGATCGGCATGGTATCCATTGTCGCCGCCTTGTTCGCCTACCTCATTGCATCGGGTGGCGAGAGCAATACCGGACCCTTGTGGCTGTACGTGTTCCCGCCGCTGTTGTTCTACCTTACCGATCTTAAGACTGGCACTGCACTGATTGTCGGTTGCCTGACGTTCGCCGCGACCGTGTTTCATTTTCCTGAATTGCCATTTGTGGCGGCCGAGTACAACATTGACTTCAAGATTCGATTCTTCGCAACCATCGTGTTTGAGTCGGTTTTCTGTTTTGTCCTTGAGGCCAGCCGTCGCAACGCACGGAACGAACTGGTCGATCTGGCGATAATGCACGAGCAAGCCGCCCGTACCGACGATTTGACCCGGCTGTCGAACCGTCGCGACATGCAACACCGACTGACCATGGAGTTTTCCCGCTATCAGCGTTCCGGACACCATTTTTCGGTCGTCCTGGTTGATCTTGACCTGTTTAAACGGGTGAACGACAGCTATGGTCACGATGCCGGCGATACCGTGCTGCGACAGTTTTCGGAGCTGATGCAAACCGTGGTTCGCCAAACCGATATTCCAGCCCGCTGGGGCGGAGAGGAATTCCTGATCCTGCTGCCGGATACGTCGCTGCTGCAAGCCCTGACACTTGCCGAGCGACTCCGGGACGAGGTGGAACACACACCCTTTATGTTCGATGGGCAGCGCCTGCCGGTGACCATCAGCGCCGGCGTCTGTTCCATCACCCAATCCGAATCGGTCAATCAGTTGCTGCGGCAAGTCGACATCAATCTCTATGAAGCCAAGCAAAACGGACGCAACCAGATCGCCCCGCGTGTAAAGAGCCGGAGTAACCGCCCAGAGGCTCCCAGCTGCACTTGACCCCTAAAGTGGACTCGCTACTATGGGGCGCTTATAAGGCAGCGACAGGGGAGACAGTTATGACAGCGATCAACATTGTGGTGGGTAGTGTGTACGGCGGCGCCTTGCAGACGGCCAGAGCCATCCATGCCCAACTGGCCTCCGAAGGCCACCAGGCCTTAGTGCTTGAGACCCCCGAGCTCGCTGACCTGACCGCCAACAACGACCCGGTGCTGATCTGTACCTCAACCACAGGGCAGGGTGAGGTGCCTCCGACTTTGCTGCCGCTGTATATGAACTTGCGCGACACCCTCCCACTGAAGCCGGGCCGGCCGTTTGGCGTAATTGTATTGGGCGACAGCTCTTACGGCGATACCTTCTGTGGTGCTGGCGACCTGATGGAGGAAGTATTTCATGAAATGGCTGGTCGCAAAGTAGGCGATACACTGCGAATCGATGCACTGGAAACCCCCGATCCAGAAGTCATCGCGCTACCCTGGGTACGAGAATGGATCGCCCAACTGCCCTGACGCAGGACAATTGACACCTATAAGGTACGAACCGTTCACATAATGAACAAGTTACCTTCCTACCCACTTGAGGCACGTAACCTCAGGCGCCATAATCCCCTTCAACCTGTGTTCCGCTCACACCGTCATCGTCCTGTACGTTTATAGATTAATACTAAAAAGACCGTTTACCTGTGCGCCAACTCGTTCTGCTTTTCACCCTCATGGGTGCAATGATCATTGTGGCCTCCCAGGTTCATGCCGACGTTAAACCGGCTGACTGGACCCAGCCCGACATCGAATTCATCCAGGCGTCACCAGAACGTGACCTGACCTACGACGACGTCCACGGCAGCCGTTTGTGGCAGCCCCTTGAGAGCGGGAGCCCGAACTTCGGTTATGTGACCGACACGTTCTGGTTTCGCATGGCCATCCCCACCCTCCCGGCACAACAGATACTGGAAATCAGCTACCCCCACCTGGATGAAATAACCTTCTATTTGCTCAAAGACGGTGCCATCGTAAAACGGGTGGTCACCGGTGACCGTCAGCCCTTTGCCCAGCGCCCGCTGAAGCACCCCCATTTCGTAATCCCGTTTCAGGTCAGCCATGGCCATCGCTACCAGGTGATGCTGAAGGTCGAAACCCAGGGCGCCCTGCAGGTCCCGATTCGGCTATGGGATCAAGGCGCCTATATCGACCACGCGTTGGTGGAAGACCGGCTCCATTCCATTTACTACGGCATTCTGATCACCGTCATCTTTTTTAATCTGTTTATCTTCCTGGCGCTGCGGGAGCGGATGTACCTCTATTACGTGCTCTCCACCCTGGGCTATCTCTTTTTACTGTCGTCGCTACGCGGCATTACCTACTCCGTGCTGTGGCCGGGCAGTCCCTCGCTTCACAATCAGGCCATGCTGGTGTCGGTGCCCATTGCGATGGTGTTTGCGCTGCTGTTTGCGCGTTCCTTTCTGGCTCTGCACAGCAAGAGCCGCTATATGGACCGGCTGGTCAGAACCATCATTGCGGCCAACCTGCTGGCCCTCGCGGGCACTTTCCTGCTGGACTACAACACCTCCATACGGCTGTCCGTCATGCTGGCCATCCCAAGCTGTCTGCTGCTGACTGTCATTGGCCCGCTGCAGTGGGTGCGCGGCAACCCTCAGGCCGGTTTCTATACCGTTGCCTGGGGCTTACTAACGGTTGGCAGCGCGTTAACGGCGGCCAACAAGTACGGCGTTATCCCGACCAATTTCATCTCCATGTATGGCATGCAAATCGGGTCCGCGCTGGAAGCCATTCTGTTGACTCTGGCACTGGCCGCCAGGCTCTATCAGGAGAGGGAGGACAAATCGGCGGCCAGGGAAGCGGAATTGATAGCCATGGCCGCACGGCGCAAAGCCGAGTTGCGGATGGTCGAGCAGGCGCTGCACAACCCGCTGACGGGCCTACCCAATCGCAGCTGCTTTGAACTGTTGCTGCAGGATCAACTGACCCGCGAGCCGCAAAAGCGCCACGCGGTCGGGATTATTCAACTCAACAACCTGCAGGCCATCACCAAAACATTAGGCCATCGCAACACTGACCGATTGCTGGAACTAACCGCCCGACGATTTAACAGCATTATCAGCGAATTGCCCGGAGTCTGGCCGATTGAGTGTAACGACCGCAAAACCGTTCACCTGGCTTCATTGGAGTCTGCCACTTTCGGTTTTCTCATGGATGCCACTGTGGTCCGACAAAGCCCCCGGCAGATCATCCAGTGCCTGGAACAACTCAAGGAACCTATTGATTACCTGGGCATGCAGTTACCACTGGATCCGTTAACCGGGGTCTCAATCTACCCGGACCACGCCGACGACACCAATGCTCTTATTCGCCGCGCCTACATTGCCCAGGAATCCGACGAAGCCCGGGATCGCGGCCTGGCGTATTACCAACCGGAGCTGGACTCTTACAGCGCAGAACGACTGACGCTGGCATCGGATCTTAAACAGGCATTGCAGAACAACGAGCTGGCGCTGCATTACCAGCCCAAGCTCGCGCTTGCCAGCAACACCGTTGTTGGTATGGAGGCGTTAATCCGCTGGCCGGGCCGAAGTCAGCCGCTGTCAGCCGACCAAATCATCGCCGTTGCGGAGCAAACCGGACTGATCAAGCCGTTGACACGCTGGGTACTGGAGCACGCCCTGGACGCTCGCGACCGATTCCTTGAGCGCGATTATAGCTTCACCCTGTCGGTGAACATCTCACCGAATAACTTACGCGAGCCCGAATTCCCGCTGTTCGTCCAGCGTCTGATGACAAGCTATAGCCGCCATCGTGGCCACATCATCCTGGAGGTAACGGAAACCTCAATGATGCTGGACCCGGTCAACTCCCTGCGCGCGTTACGTTCACTGCACGCCACCGGCATCCCATTGTCGATCGATGACTTCGGTTCCGGCTATTCGTCTTTGTCCTATATCAAGCAACTGCCGGCCAGCGAAATCAAGATCGACCGATCGCTCATCACCGACCTGCAGACCCAGCAGGAAGACCGGGTCATTGTTCAGACCACCATTGATATGTGCCACAGCCTGGGTTACCAAGTGGTGGCTGAAGGCGTTGAAACGGAGGACACCATCAAACTGCTGGCGGCCATGGGCTGCGATATGATTCAAGGCTACGTGCTGACGCCCCCGCTGCCGATGGCCGACCTATTTGAATGGCTGGACAGACAGCCGGTTACCGCGGCCTGCCATCATGGCTGAGAGGTGGTGATCAGGCCGGCTTCTTGCGCCGGCGAATGAGCGCTTCCTGGGTCGTTGATGCCACTAGGGTGCCGTCACTGCTGAAAAAATTACCGCGATTAAAACCACGACCACCCGAGGCACTCGGGCTGTCCGTGTCGTAGAGCAGCCAGTCATCAATGCGGAAATCCCGATGGAACCAGAGCGCATGATCCAGGGTAGCAACCTGCATGTCGCGGCTCATAAAGGTCACCGCATGGGGGTTCAGAGAGGTACCCAGGAAACTGAAATCCGATGCGTACGCCAGCAAACACCGGTGTAATATGGGGTCATCCGGTAATTGACCCTGGGCTCGCAGCCAACTCTGTTTGTGCGGTGGGCGAGGTTCAGGGCGTAGGGGGTTCACCGGATCGACCGGACGAATCTCTATGGGACGTTCCCGCGTAAGTGCTGTTTGAAGAGCTTCGGGTGTATGGCGCTTTAGCATCTCGCTATACTCCTGCTCAGACTTCAGGCTATTCACATCTGGCGCCGGAGGCATATCGATCTGATGTTCAAAACCGTCTTCGTCCACTTGAAACGACACCGACCCGGTAAGAATTTCCTTACCACCCTGACGCGCAATGACTCGCCGGACGGAAAAACTGCCACCATCCCGCACTCGCTGGACTTCATAGTCTATTGGCAGTCGGTGGTTGCCCGGGCGCAGAAAGTAAGCGTGCATCGAATGAGGCAACCGCCCCTCCACCGTCCGGCCGGCCGCCATCAACCCCTGGCCGAGCACTTGGCCACCAAAGACATTCGGGAATCCGAGATTTTCACTCTCGCCCTGGAAATGATCGTCCCCAAGGGGTACAAGATCCAGCAACTCAACCAGTTTTCTGGTGACGTCCAGCATGCCTGCTCCTGATAAATTAGTTAGCTCACAAAGCTTTGTTCTACCTCAGCCCCTGGCAGGACGCAATAGCAGGCTTGCGCCAGTCGACTGGCGGAAACTGACACCCAGGCGTGGCTTTGCCGTCGCCTTCAGCTTAACCGCATGGCTGGTATTCTCCGGCACTGCGCTGGCAAGCCATAAGCCCGAGCCATTTGATTGGCGTTACGACCCTCAGCGGGATAGCCGGATTGTTCGGCAAACCGCCTTTGAGACAACCACACGCCCTGAGGCCTGCGAAGAGTGTACCGGCGTCGCGCTTTCACCGACGGTGTTGCCACAACCTGACTGGCCCGATGCACAGGCACCCGGCCAAGGCTGGCAATTTATGGAACCCGCCATCAGTACGGGTCGCGTGGAAACCTATGAGGATTCCAGAACCGCCGTGCAGCTTGCAGAAGGCCAGCAGGACGCCCATCTGGTGGGCACCGCAGCATCACCGCCCGGATTCGGGAGTTTGCCGGACGCCCTGCAACACCTCAATTATCGCATCGATTTCGGCATTGAATACCGATTTTAATCGTGCAACGGTGGGACTTCCTTGGCCAGGGCCTGCTTCTCAACCGCATAGTCTCCGGTGACTGCAAACCCCAGCAACTCACCGTCCGGCGCCTTAAACAAGGCGCGCACACTGTTACCGTCGCGCTCTATGTGCCAGGCACCCTCCGCCGCCTGTGGGGGCGGACAAACGGCCGTCGGGCAGCAAGGCGTCTTGACCATCACTGGCATGGTGCCGTACTTCACTTCCGTCCGTTCCGTCACCAGCGTCTTCGCCAATGCCCGGGCACACGCCATCAATGGCAGAACATACAGCAGAACGTGGCCGTCCACTTCGGCGCAATCGCCAAGGGCATACACATCCGGCGCACTGGTTTCCAATGCCCGATTGACCAGAATCCCGCGATTGACCTGCAAGCCCGCGGCTTTTGCCAACTCAACGCGCGGACGCAAACCAACCGCCGAGATAACGATGTCCGCCGCCAAGGTTTCGCCGTTTGCCAGCGCTAACTCAACCCCGTCGCCCTGCGTGGAAATCCGTTCAACCACCGTTTCCAGATGAAACCGCACACCGGCACCTTTGAGGCCATCAACGACGGCCTGTGCAGCTTCCGGCGGCAGCAACCCCGGCATCACCGTGTCAGAAGGTGCGATAACGTCGACTTCGAATTCACCGTTGCGAAGGTCGTTGGCAAACTCACACCCAATCAGGCCCGCCCCCATAATGGCCACTCGCTTTTTACCATCGAGCGCCTCGCGAAAAGCCCGGTAGTCCATCAGGTCATTGATTGAATAAACCTTGTCCTGGCCATCACCCGGAATCGCCAATCGGATGACATCGGCGCCCCAGGCCAGCACCAACTTGGAATAGGCCAGACGCTCATCGCCAATGCTCAGCTCGTGGGCGTCGGTATCAATCGCCGTGATGGTGGTATGGGTTCTAAGCTCGATACCCATCTGCTCAACCATGTCGGCCGATGTGGCCTGCGCCAGCTGGTCCGCTTCTTTACCCCTGGTTAAGCCGGTAGAAAGCATCGGCTTGGAATAGCTGAAACCGTCATCAGCGGTGATCATGAGCACAGGGGTTTCTTTGTCCTGCTTGCGAATTTCCCGCACCAGCGAGTAACCGGACAGACCGGTACCAATGATTACAATCGGGGCGCCTGTACTCATTCTTGCTCTCCTGTCACCGACCATTAACTGATTTCAATCATCTCAAAATCTTCTTTACCCACACCACAGTCCGGGCATACCCAGTCGTCCGGTACATCATCCCAAACCGTGCCAGGCTCGATGCCATCTTCCGGCCAGCCTTGCGCTTCGTCGTATATCCAACCGCACACCACACACTGCCACTTCTTCATCACAATTCTCCACAGACGGATAGCGAGCGCCACAATAATTGTTCGACAATATGGCGCACGAGCGTTTATCAAATTTCATTTTCAAACGTTTAGGGCCGACATAATACGCATTGTTCGTCGATTGACCAATGCCAGACTGGGCAGCAGGTTCCCCACTTTTGAGTCAACCCCTCCCTTCCTGGGATTGGCTTCGGTATAATGCGCCGTTTTACGACAGGACCTGATCATCATGAATGACACCTTCGATGAGTTGCAGCAAGTGTTTGCGGAGGCGGATTGCCTGGTGGACGAATCTCAGGTACACGCAGCGATTGCGCAAATGGCGGACGCCATTACCCACCGCCTCCAAACCAGCAACCCGTTGTTGTTTTGTGTGATGAACGGTGGCCTCATTCTGACCGGCCAGCTACTGCCGCACCTCCGGTTCCCAGTGCAGGCCGAATACCTCCACGCCACCCGTTATCGTCAGGAAACCACTGGCGGCATTCTGGAGTGGAAGCTGAAACCCGATGCCGACATGCACGGGCGCACAGTATTGATTGTTGATGACATTCTGGATGAGGGCACGACCCTGGAGGCCATTGTCGACTACTGCCGTTCACAAGGGGCGGATGAGGTGCTGACGGCGGTATTGGTGGACAAACAGCACGACCGCAAGGCCCGCCCCGGACTGAAGGCAGACTTCACCGGGCTGGAAGTGGAAGACCGTTTTCTGTTCGGGTTTGGCATGGATTACAAAGGCTACTGGCGCAATGCGCCGGGGATTTATGCGGTCAAAGGACTTTAATTCCGCCGCCGCACACAGTCGCCAGGCGATCCCTGCCACCCAATGGTTTCCTACCCTGGCCGCCGCGGGTCTGAGCGATCCACTGGTCCATGGTCCCGCTCGCTACTGGCTGACTCTGGAAGGCTCGCTGACCCGGGCATTGCAGGTGCGGTGCCGGACTTCCTTTCAGGTTAACGTCCTCAGCGAGGGGTTTTTTGTGCCCACCCGGGAAGAAGCCCGCTCGCTCGGCATCCCTTCCCGTCAGCGCGCCTGGATTCGCCAGGTTCAGCTCTGTGGTGACGGCCAGCCCTGGGTACTGGCCCGGACCATTATTCCACGCGCCACGCTGAAAGGCCGGGGGCGCCGCCTGCGCCATCTGGGGCGCAAACCTCTCGGTGGGTACCTGTTCAGCCGGCCGGAGTGGCAACGCGGGGCCTTTCAAACCGGGCTATGCCAAACTACTGACGCGGACAGCCAACCCCAGGTGGCCCGCCGCTCGCGCTTTCAGTCCGGCCCGAGCGCCCTGCTGGTGGGCGAGTATTTTTTGCCGGTGCTGCTCTAGCACAGCCGGATAACCCAGGCAGCGGCTAACCAAGGCGGCGGTGGCCCCGATGGTCATCATCGCTGCTACAATGACCATCGGAACTCTACCCACCTGATGCTGACCGGGCTTGATATGACACTCGATTTTCTGCCACCACACGTTCAAATCCGTCTCGGGGATTATGCCCGCCTGCTGCGCCTGGATCGCCCCATCGGCACCCTACTCCTGTTATGGCCAACCTACTGGGCGTTGTGGCTGGCGGCAGATGGCATGCCGAGCGCTGCCAACGTATTCATCTTTACCCTCGGGGTGTTCCTGATGCGGGCCGCCGGCTGTGCCATTAACGACTTTGCCGATCGCAAGATCGACGGCCATGTCAAACGCACCAAGGACCGTCCGCTGGCCTCTGGCCGGGTGAAACCGTTTGAAGCCGTGGCGCTGTTTCTCGGTCTCGCGTTGCTTGCGTTCGTGTTGGTGGTGGTGTTCACCAATACCCTGACGCTTTACCTATCGTTCGGCGGCTTGGTGCTGGCCTTTATTTACCCGTTCATGAAACGCCACACCCACCTACCGCAACTCTTCCTTGGCGCGGCCTTCTCCTGGGCCATCCCCATGGCGTGGGCGGCAGAAGCCGGGGAGGTCACCAAACTGGCGTGGTTGCTGTTCACCGCCAACCTGCTCTGGACCGTAGCCTACGACACTGTGTATGCCATAGTGGACCGGGACGACGATATTAAAATCGGCGTGAAATCCACGGCCATTCTGTTCGGTGACGCTGACCGGGCCATTGTTGCGACGCTCCAGAGTCTGGTGATTCTGGTGTTGATCATGGTAGGCCATCAGGCAGGTCTGGGCGCTGCCTACTACGTCGGGGTGGTGGTGATGGCCTGTTTGTTTGTGTTCCAGCAGCACCTGATCCGCCACCGCCAACGGGAGGCCTGTTTCAAAGCCTTTCTGAACAATAACTGGGCCGGGCTTGCCGTCTTCTTGGGTTTGCTGGTCGACGCTTTCGTCTGAGAAACCGCTGAATCCATCTGTAGACAATTCGACTTGCGCGATCCGAAGGCTCTTTAACGATTATTTGTCATATACTTGTAACACTCGCCGGTTGTAATGAGTCAGCAACAAACACCGGTCTGATACAGGTTAAAGCTCATGTCTGGAAAAACTGTCCTGATTGTTGACGACGAAGCCTCCATTCGCGAAATGATTGCGGTGGCACTCGAAATGGCCGATTACGACTATCTGGAGGCCGCGGATGCCAGAGAAGCCCATGCCTTGATCGTTGATAAACAACCCGATCTCATTCTGCTGGACTGGATGTTACCGGGCACCAGCGGCGTGGAGCTCGCCCGACGCCTGAAAAAAGAAGAAGGCACGGCCGAAATTCCAATCATCATGCTCACGGCCAAAGTGGAAGAAGACAATAAGATTCAGGGCCTGGAAGTGGGGGCGGACGATTACATCACCAAACCTTTTTCACCCCGTGAGTTGGTCGCCCGCCTGAAAGCGGTGCTGCGCAGAACCACCCCAGCTGGCGTTGAAACCCCGATTGAAGTGGAGGGTTTAACCCTTGATCCGGTTGGCCATCGCGTCAGCACCATGGGTGGCGCGCTCACCATGGGGCCTACCGAATACCGCCTGCTGCAGTTTTTTATGACGCACCAGGAGCGGGTGTACACTCGGTCACAGCTGCTGGATCAGGTGTGGGGTGGTAATGTGTATGTCGAGGAACGCACGGTGGATGTTCATATCCGACGCTTGCGCAAAGCCCTCGGCAACCAATACGATCACTTGATTCAGACCGTTCGAGGCACCGGCTATCGCTTCTCAACGCGCGCAGCCTAGAGTACAAAACGGTCAGGTCATACACCGGTCAAATCTATCAAGATCCTGGCCGTCGGCTTTCAATGAACGGATGAGCTCATGCAGCACAACTGGACGCGATACCTGCGCCTGATTGTCGTATTTCTGATCATGTCCGTTGGTGCGGGCCTGCTGGTCGGCCAAGCCCTGGCCGGACTGGTGCTGGGTCTGCTGATGTATCTCGGCTGGACCCTGATTCAGATTCGCAAGCTGCACCACTGGCTGAACAACCCCGATGCCGCCAGTGAGGCGCCCGAGAGCATTGGCCTGTGGGGTGATATTTTCGACAGCATTCACCGGTTGCAAAGGGACCACCTGATGACCCGGGACCGGCTGCAAGCCGCGGTGAATCGGGTTCAGGAGTCCACCAACGCCATGCGCGACGGTGTCATCATGACCGATGCCCGGGGTGTTATGGAGTGGTGGAATGGCTCGGCGGAATATCTGCTGGGTTTCCGGCGCCACACCGACCGGGGTCAGTACATCCATAACCTGATTCGAAACCCGGCATTCAAGGCCTATTTTGACGCCCGGGACTATCGCGAGCCACTCGAACTCAACTCCCCCGCCAAACCCCATATCCATCTGCAGATACAGATCAGCCTGTTCGGCGACGACGATCGCCTGATCGTGGCAAAAGACGTCACCCGGTTATTCCAGCTTGAGCAGATGCGTCGCGATTTTGTCGGCAACGTCTCCCACGAGATGCGCACGCCACTGACGGTGATCAGCGGCTACCTCGAAACCATGGTGGATCACTCCGATGACCTGCCGCCAAAATGGCGTCGTGCCGTGGCCACCATGGCCCAGCAATCCTCGCGCATGGAGGCTCTGATTACGGACCTGATCCTGCTGTCCAAGCTGGAAACCGGGGAGCAAATGATCAATGATGCGGTCACCGACATCCGAGAACTGACCACTCAGGTCTGTCATGATGCCAAGGCCCTGAGTGGCGACAAGCAGCACGAAATCGTCGTCGATATCGGTGAACGCCACTTTTTGAGGGGGGACGAAGGTCAACTTCGCAGCGCATTTTCCAACCTGATTTTCAATGCGGTCAAGTACACACCGGCCCGGGGCCGAGTCAACGTCCGCTGGAGCACCGACAAAGCCGGGGCCCACTTGTCGGTCAAGGATACCGGTATCGGCATTGACCCGGTTCACATTCCGAGGTTAACCGAACGCTTTTACCGCGCCGACCCCAGCCGACATCAGGAAACGGGTGGCACTGGCCTGGGCTTGGCTATCGTTAAGCATGTATTGCTCAACCACGACGGCCGTCTTGAAATTAAAAGTGGCGTCGGCAAAGGCAGCGAATTCATCTGCCACTTCCCGCGGGAACGCATTGCCGAGCAGCCACCAGAGCCTTTAGATCATTCGGCGGACTGACCTTCAGCCGGATCGAAAACGGGCGATGAAGCGCGACAGGTCTTCGAATTTTTGAGGATCATCGTCGACAAAGCGAATCACGACACTGACGAAATCCGTATCCTGCCGTTTGTCCACCGCCTGCAACTGATGCACGTAGCCGTTCAACCGGGCTACCTGGCCCTCGGCGATCTCCATGTCCACCACCGCCTGATCCAGAATGCCCGGAAACGTCTGGTCTCGCTTGGCCACCACCCGGATTTCAGTCAGCGTAATGTCTTTCACCACCGAACGCAGCATACTGTCCGCAAAGCGCACCGCCGCCACACTGCGAATCGCTTTGGCTGTTTTGGGTGCCTGCGGTGGCGGCGCCCCGTCGTGCGGCGCTGGCTCCCCACGCTTTTGGGTCAGCAATGACGCCGATTCCTGGAACACCTCGGCAGCACTGTCCATCGACTTGCCACTCTTACCCATGGCGTCGCGCAAGCGATCTCCCATGACCTTGATAATTTTCTTGCTGAGGCCCTCGGGACTGAAGGGTTTTCCCAAATACTCAGAAACCCCTTCCTGAACCGCCTCAACCACATGACTCTTGTCGCCACGACTGGTGATCATGATAAACGGTGTGCGCTTGTAATTGTCGTGCTGGCGCATCCAGCGCAACAATTCCAGACCCGACATTTCCGGCATTTCCCAGTCACACAGAATCAGGTCGAACGCCGTTCGCGACATCAGGTGCTGGGCCTTTTTTCCATTCGCCGCGTCGGCCAGTTCAATCACCGGAAAACGCTGACGTACCGTACGCTTGACCAAATCCCGGACAAAGCTGGCATCATCAACCACCAGCGCTTTCAGTAATGCCATAATTCGACCTTTGATAAACCGCTTTCAGGGTTTCCTAACTATAGATCAAACCGTCAGGAATGGCTGCGACAAGATATAAAAGCCTACTAGGATCAGGTTCCGGGGCTCCTTAAGGAATTGTCACATCCAGTCAGTTGAAAAGGTCTCCCGGATCGACAGAAACACGCTACCATGAGGACAGTCGCTCATGCATAACGCCGAGGTTTTACGTGCCGAATACGAACTCACATAGGCTTTACCAACTAATCCCCAGAATGATAGTTTCCGCCCCCCATTTGATCCTGTTTGGGCTATTGACCGCCCTGGCACCGGTGTTCTCTTCCGGACAAGAGACCGAAGCCTTTGACACCTGTACCGACGGTCTCACCCGACAGGCGATTGAAGCCGGTGTTTCCCGACCGGTTGCCGAGCAAGTGATGGCCCAAGCCGAGTACCTGGACCGAGTGATCGAGCTGGACCGGCGCCAGCCGGAGTTTACCACCACGTTTGCGGATTATCTCAACCGCCGGGTGAATGAAAGCCGGATTTCCCAGGGCCGCGAGTTGTTGCAGCAACACCGCGCGTTACTCGCTCGTGTCACCCGCGAGACCGGCGTGCCTCCGGCCTATTTGCTGGCATTCTGGGGGCTGGAAACCAACTTCGGCAGTTACTTTGGTAAAATGTCGGTACCCAGCTCGCTGGCCACCCTGGCGTGCGATGAACGTCGCAGTGACTATTTCACGGGCGAGCTGATCGCCGCACTGCGCATTGTCGACGAAGGCGCCATTGCGGTTGAGCAAATGGAAGGGTCGTGGGCAGGCGCCATGGGGCATGTGCAGTTTATGCCATCGGTGTTTTTGCGCTATGCCGTCGATGCCGATGGGGATGGCAAACGCGACCTCTGGAACAGTCTCGACGACGCCCTGATGTCGGCAGGCAACTTCCTCAGCAACCTGGGCTGGAACGGCGATTACCGCTGGGGACGTGAAGTCCTGCTGCCCGCCAACTTTGACTATGCGCTCGCCGATGGCCGCAAACGGCCACTGCGTGAGTGGCGCAAGCTCGGCATCAAAGATGCGTTCGGCCATGCCGTGGCGTCGGACGATATTCAGGCCGGGCTCGTGGTTCCATCCGGCCATGAGGGCCCGGCATTTCTGGC
The DNA here is from genome assembly GCF_011074955.1 of Marinobacter caseinilyticus. GTDB lineage: Bacteria > Pseudomonadota > Gammaproteobacteria > Pseudomonadales > Oleiphilaceae > Marinobacter > Marinobacter caseinilyticus. Next base: position 62,683 of record NZ_WUQJ01000020.1, read on the forward strand.
CTATCACAACTTCAATGTGATCATGGGGTGGAACCGCTCAGAATTCTACGCCATTGCCGTGGGCCACCTGGCCGATCGCATCGCGGGCGCAGGCGGACTGCAAAACCCGCCACCGGAAGATGCCCCCACACTCTCCAGGTCAGACATCCTGGCCCTGCAAACCGCACTCAACGCCCGGGACTTTGATACCGGCAACCCCGATGGCATTCTGGGGCCCGCGACCCGGGCAGCAATCCGGCAGTATCAGTCAAAACAGGGGCTGATCGCCGATGGGTATCCCGGCGCCGATGTGTTCCAGACCCTGGAGATCACCCTGAAATCCGACGGCTGACACACACACCGAGAGCTGACACAAACAGAGCTGACACAAACAAAGGGGCCTGAAGCCCCGTCCAAAAATCAAAGCGTGGGGGTGGGGAATTACATATCCACCTTTCCGCGCAGCACTTTTCTCTGGCCGCGTTGTTTTTTCTTCTCAATCCGTTTCTTTTTCGCGCCCAGACTGGGACGTGTGGCCCGGCGTGCCTTTTGGACTACCAGCGCGTCCTGAATCAGTGCCTGCAAACGTTCCAGAGCGTCCGCCCGGTTTTTCTCCTGACTCCGAAATTGCTGGGCCTTGAGCACCAGCACACCGTCGCTGTTAATCCGGCTGTCCTGACGGGCGAGCAGCCGTTGCTTCAGGAAGTCCGGCAACGACGACGCTGCGATATCAAATCGTAAGTGGATGGCGGACGAGACCTTATTGACGTTTTGGCCACCGGCACCCTGGGCACGAATCGCTTGAATGTCGATTTCCGCTTCCGGAATCGTGATCTGATCCGTGATTGTGAGCATAATCAGATAACCTTTTTAAATTTGAGCCAATCTTATGGATTCTGTGACACAAGCGGCCTTAGGGGCAGCACTGGGCGCTGCCATCGCTGGAAAAACCCTGGGGCGCTCGGCTCTGTTAGGGGGTGCATTACTGGGTACTTTACCGGATATGGATGTGCTGATCGATTATGGCTCTGCCGTGGCCAATTTCACTCAGCATCGGGGATTCAGCCATTCCCTGCTGGTTTTGTTACCGCTGTCGATTGTCCTGGCCTGGTTTTTTCACCGCTGGCGCCCGGTGTTATCGTATCGACGCTGGTTCGCTTTTACCGCGATCGTGTTGATAACCCACCCCTTGCTGGACACCTTCACCACCTACGGCACCCAATTGTTCTGGCCCCTCGGCAGGCCGCTGGCGATCAACAGCATTTTCATTATTGATCCGATGTACACCCTGCCCCTGTTGCTGGCCATTGCCTGGACCCTGTGGCGACCCCGACAGCTTGGCGCGGTCGCCATCGGCCTGACGCTCTCGACCGCGTATTTGGGCTGGACCCTGGTCGCCCAGCAGATGATCGCATATAAGGTGACACCGGCGTTGGCGGCCGTGGGCGCGGAGCGGGCGCCCCGGATGATTCAACCGATGCCACTGAGCACGCTGCTATGGCGGGTGACCGTGATGGCCGACGACCAGCGCCTGGAGATTGTTACCGGGTTTTTGGATGGCGATATGCCCCTGCGGATAGAGCGCTTTGACCGCCACCCCGACCTCGAAGCGGCCACCCGTCAGCTACTGGAAGGTCAGCGGCTGATCTGGTTTACCCAGGGCTTTCTGAATTACGCCGAACGGGAGGACGGTCTTGCAGTCACCGACATACGACTGGGTGTGCCAGGCGCCCACCCGTTCACCTTTATTCTGGCCGAACCTGCCGACGGCGATGCACGGTGGCAGACCATCCCGAGTTACCAGATCAACCGGCCGGCCATACGCGAGGAGTTGCTCGGGGCGCTGTGGCAGCGAATCACCGGGGCAACGGTGCTGTGCCTGGCGACCCTGGAAACCCGCCAACGAAACGAGCACTGCGGATGATCTGGAGGCGAAGACGGGGCTCACCGCAAGGCCGGTGACAGTGAGGCCCCTCGGATGCATTCAGCTGCGTTCGAACCGTTGCGCTTTCAGATTTTTACGGACGGCGCCCGCTTCGAACACCTCACCGTTCATCGCCACGTAGACCCCGGGCTCCTTGGTACTGGCGACCGCCCAGGCGAAGCCTAGATTGAACACGGCATCGCTGCGGCGCATGCGGGCGGGCTGCATGGAGCCGAACAGCACGATGGTTTTGTCTTTTATGTCCGCCAGCACCGCCGCGGTGTCCGGCATGGTATCGGTGCCATGGGTAATCAGGATGCGGTCCGCACGGGATTCAATGACCGCCTCGCGTATCAGGCTACGGTCATTGTCGGTTATCTCCAGGCTATCCTTGCGCAACAGGCCCGTCACCAGAAACTCGCCGGACACATTGGCCTCTTTGAGCAGCTCGGGCAGCAATGAATCGCCAATTTCAAACTCACTGTTGGCGTCATAATATAGTTTGTCGATGGTGCCACCGGTGGTAAAAACCTGGATCATCGCCTCCACACTCCCCTGTTGATCAATCTGGTTTGGCGTCCTTTGAATCGTCACATCTGAATCGTCAAAAAAGCGATTCAGGGCGCCTTCGGTTTAATGAGACTCTGCCACGCTGGAGTGACCCGCGTATTGCGCATTCTTGCGTTGCTCATAGGCCTTGGCAGCGCCGGCCACCCGGCCACTGTCGCCGGTTGCCAACCACCGCTTCACCCGGCCAGCATCGCCCATCGGAGAACGTGTGCCGAAAGAATCGAGCAGCACGGTGGTGACGGCTTTGCCATTCATCTGCGACACCATAACCAAACAACGCCCGGCTTCGGTCAGGTAACCTGTTTTGCTCAAGCCAACACCCCAGCTTTTTCGGTGCACCAAAGCGTTGGTATTGCCATAGGGCAGAGAATACCTGGGTTGTCTGAAATGAGCCCTGAAATACTCAGTGGTGGAGTAATCACCGATTTCAGGGTGCTTGGCAGCGGCATTGACCAACTTTACCAAATCCGCGGCCGACGCATGGTTGTTGGCCGACAGCCCGGTCGGATCAACAAACCGGCTGTTCGTCATAGCCAACTTCTCGGCCATTTTATTCATGTCCGACACAAACTTATCGTAGCCGCCAGGATGATGCCGTGCGAGGGTGTATGCGGCCAGATTTTCGGACGACATCAAGGCAATCCGCAGCATGTCGCGGCGACGCAGCTCCGAACCTCTACGGATCCGGGAATAGGCGTTGTTGGCCGCTGTCTTGTGGCGGGGAAACACTTCCAACCATTCTTTCAGGGGCTCGCCGGAATCCAGCACCACCAGGGCCATCATCAGTTTGGTGAGGGAGGCAATGGGCACCGATCGGGTGGCATGCTTGCCATACAGCAATTTATCCTCCCCCGCGTAGGCCACCGCGGCATTGACCGAAGCCAGCTTAAGAGCGTCCGGTCCGGCGGCGGGCGCAGCTGAAGCCCCCGTGCTGGCGAGGGTCAGTGAAGCAAACAATGACATGAGCCATGGTTTAAACATCATCATTTCTCCTTACAGATACCGGCCTGCGGAGCCAAGCACCACCACCAGCAAACCCAGAACCAGGTTGATGCCGACCATCATACGGATCTGACCTACACGACGTCCGGCTTCGGCGGTGTCGTCGGCCTCAATAGCCTTCTTGAGCCTGCGGTACGGAGCAAAATAGACATGCAGGAACAACAACATCATCAGCAGTCCCAGCCCTTGCATGGCATGAATATGCCAACCCGCCGACGCCATGCCGCCGAAATAACTGCCAATCATGGTGTAGCCAGAAGCCAGTAGCGCAACCACACAAACCCACACCCACCGGAAAAAGACCGACAAGGTATGACACCACAACAATGCTCGCTGAGCCGGTTCCAGGACGGTTACCGCAGCCGGCCGCAGAGCCATGTAGGCGAAAAACATACCCCCCACCCAGATCACTGCCGCCAAGGTATGAATCGCAATCAAAATACCCATCAAAATGCTCTCTTCGTCAACGCAAATAAAGCCGCACTATAGCAGCAACCGGCGGGCGGCGAATGAACGCTTGGTCATGCGCCGCCGGTCACCAACACACCGGCACTAGAACTTGTCGGTCACGGCGCCTTCCGACGCCGAACTCACGGTATAGGCGTACTTGGCCAACACACCGCGACGGTATTTGGCCGCCGGCGGCTGCCAGTTAGCCCGGCGTTGGGCCAGCACCTCATCGCTCACCGCCACCGTAATACGGTTGGCCTCCGCGTCGATGGTAATCTCGTCGCCATTTTCCACCAAGGCAATCGGACCCCCGTCCGCCGCTTCCGGGGTTACATGCCCAACCACAAACCCATGACTCCCCCCTGAAAAACGGCCATCGGTAATCAATGCCACATCACTGCCCAGACCTTTGCCCATAATGGCCGAGGTTGGCGTCAGCATCTCACGCATGCCGGGGCCGCCTTTCGGTCCTTCGTAACGAATGACCAACACATCACCCGCCACCACGGTGCCATCCATAATTCGATCCTGAGCTTCTTCCTCGGAGTGAAACACCCGCGCCTTACCGGTGAAATGGGTGCCTTCCTTTCCGGTAATTTTGGCGACCGCCCCTGTGGGGGCGAGGTTTCCGTAAAGAATGCGCAGATGACTGTCTTTCTTAATGGGGTTGTCGAGCGCATGAATGATGGTCTGGCTGTCGGGATAGGGCATCACGTCGGCCAGATTGTCGGCCAGGGTCTGGCCGGTCACCGTGAGGCATTCTCCGTGCAGCATGCCGGCGTCCAACAGCATCTTCATCAGCGGCTGAATACCACCAATGGCCACCAGTTCAGACATCATGTAGTGACCGCTGGGTCGCAGGTCTGCCAGTACTGGAACCCGCTTGCCGATACGGACAAAGTCGTCCAACGACAGCTCGACCCCGATCGTGCTGGCCATAGCCAGCAGGTGTAATACCGCATTGGTCGAGCCGCCCAGGGCAATCACGACGGTAATGGCATTCTCGAAGGCCTCACGGGTCATGACATCCGAAGGCTTGATGTCTTTTTCCAGCAAATTCAGTACCGCGGCGCCGGCGGCCCGACAATCGTCCACTTTGGTTTGCGAAACCGCGTTCTGTGCCGAACTGCCTGGCAGACTCATACCCATGGCCTCAATGGCCGAGGCCATGGTATTGGCGGTGTACATACCGCCACAGGAACCAGGTCCTGGAATCGCCGTCTCTTCAATCTGTTTAACCTCAATCAGGTCCATGTCGCCCTTGGCGTAGGCACCGACCGCCTCAAACACCGAAATAATGTCGGTGTGATTGTCTCCGGGCTGGATGGTACCGCCATACACGAAGACTGAAGGCCGGTTTAGCCGGGCCATCCCCATGATGCAACCGGGCATGTTTTTGTCACACCCGCCAATGGCCACCAAACCGTCGAACCCTTCGCAGCCAGCGGTGGTCTCGATGGAGTCAGCGATCACTTCCCTCGAAACCAGCGAATACTTCATGCCCTCGGTGCCGTTGGCAATGCCGTCCGACACCGTGATGGTATTGAAAATCACGCTCTTGCCACCGGCCTCGTCTGCGCCATGGCCGGCTTCTTCCGCCAAGCCATTGATGTGCATATTGCACGGCGTCAGCATGCTCCAGGTCGAAGCAATACCCACCTGGGGCTTCTTGAAATCCGCATCGGTAAAACCAACCGCGCGCAGCATGGCTCGGCTCGCTGACTTACCAACACCATCGACTACCGGAGCAGAAAAGCGGCGCATTTTGTCTTGAGTCATGTCGTTTCTCTCATGTGGGTCCTTGTTTTTACACAGCATTCGCTGTTTACCTCGCGACTGCAAGTAGCCGCCTGTCAGCAATAAATGCAAAATCTTATAAAATAGTTTAAAATTTCATCCGATTCAACATGTTACGTATTATTTCAAGACGTATACAGTTTGTAACCAGATAGGCTTCTGAATGGACTCACTGCAACCGCTCGCCAAGATACCGGTCCGGCTCAACGCTTATCTCCGTCGTGCACTCCAGCGTTACACCGTCACAGTCTGGATGCCTCTGCTGCTGACCATTCTGGCCGTAGCCTATGGGTTAGCCGTTGCCAGCATTCCCTCCCATGGCCACCTCGGCAATCACCCGGCCACGACGTCTATGGCCAAAACCGAGCTCTTTCATGCCCAACTGGATACGCAGTACATTCCCTTTTCCCTGAACGAGGTTCTGGCCACGGAGGCGTGGCGCGACGACAACTGGATGAGCGGCAGCTCCGGCATCGGGTATCTCGACACGCCGGCAACTTTTCGGTTTACCGTCACCAACCGTGCACCTTACCCCGTCAATCGCATGCTCGTGGTCGCCGCGCCGTTTTTGGACCACATTGTCCCCGTCGCCATTGATCGGAACGGGTTCGTATCGCCCTTGCCCGCCATGGGCGACACTCACCCCTTCCAGCAACGATTGTACAATTTACCGCAGTGGGTATGGCCACTCACCCTACCACCGCAATCCGACACCCTGTTTCTGTTTGAGGTCACCAATTCCGGCCCCACCATGTTGCCCATTTCGCTGATGGATCCCGACACCCTGGTAGGATCCGGCGCCGCCATCATTGCCTGGAAAGCCTTTCTCTATGGCGTTCTGGTGTTTGCGCTGGCGTTCAACCTGATCATGTTGTCACTGCTGAAGAAATCATCGATCGCGTGGCTGTCGGTGCTCATTGTCACCATTATCTACAACCAACTGGTGCTCGACGGCTTTGGTCTCTGGCTACTGTGGCCGGATTTACCGAAACTGAATGGTCTGCTCGCAGTCACACTGCCGTTATCCGCGGTGGCTATGTGCCAGTTTACCCGCCACTTCCTGGCGCTGGACGGGACAAATCTGGTCATCATCAACGGATTCTCCATCGCGGCCGGACTCCTGATAATGACCACCCCGTTGCCGTTGCCGCTGCCAGGCCAGGGCTCCTTGCTGGTGCTGGGTATTGCAGCCTGTGGGTTTGCACTGATTGTCGCACTGCGTCAGGTACGACAGAATGTCTACGCGCGTTACTACGCGCTCGCGATGCTGGCGATTCTTGTAGGTATCCTGCTGGCGTCACTGCGCACCGTTGGCTGGTTGCCGGTCAATGAGCTGACCAATTCGGGCCACTACCTTGGGGCTGCATTGGCGGCGGTTATCCTGACCACCGCGTTGGCACAACGGTTGCTGGATGAGCGTCGACGCCGCCTGGGCGCAGTTGTAAAAGTGCGCCAGGAGCAGGAACTGAGAACCAAGCTCGAAAGCGAGTACGAGCGCCTGCTAAGAACCCATCGCATCACGGGCAAACCCAACCGTTCGATGCTGGAAGAAACACTGGAACGTCTGCACCTCTGCGGTAACGCCTTCTCCCTGTGCCTCGTGCGCTTTGAGCGCTACCCGGAAATTGAGCAGGCACTGGGCTACAAAGAAACGGAAAACCTGCTGCGGCTCTATCTCGAGCGCCTTGATCGTTACCTGCGGGCTCGTCTGGGCGACCAACTGGTGCTGATCAACGGGTCTGGCGTGGCCACGGTGGATACAATGAGCCATGCGTTTGCGTTGAGCTCAAGTGCCGCATCGCCCGCGTCAGAGAGGCTCTGGACTGACATTACACGATGGCTGGAAGCCAGTTTTGTGGAAGGCCGTTATTCCTTCAACTGGACGCCATCCCTGGGGGTAGCCCATGCCCCCGAACATGGCAGCACAAGCTCCGAGCTGCTTTCCCGAGCCGGTTTTGCCACCCTCGACCCCACTCAGACACTCACGGTTTACGACCCAAGCGTGGCCGTCCGCCTGCATGAGCAGCAGGTGTTGATGCTGGATCTGGACAGTGCACTGGAAAACGATCAAATCCATCTGGTCTATCAGCCGAAGGTGCTCATTGCCAACGCTGAGACGGTGTCATTCGAGGCCCTGATTCGTTGGGACCACCCCGAGTTTGGTCGCGTGACACCCGACCGCTGGATTCCACTGGCCGAGCAAGTCGGCGTCATTTACCCCGTCACCCTCTGGGTGTTGAATCGGGCATGCCGGGACTGGCCACTCCTAGCCGCCAAGCACGGCCCTGACACCACCGTTGCCATCAATGTATCCGTTCGCGACTTGGCGCAGGAGGGCTTTGAGCAGACCGCCATCGACATCCTTGATCAGTATGGCATCGACCCGGGAAACGTCATACTGGAGCTCACCGAAACCGCCGTAATGAGCAACGTCAATCAGGCCCGCGCGATGGTTCGAACGCTCAGTGACGCCGGTTTTGGTATCGCTCTGGATGATTTTGGTACCGGCCACTCATCGTTGAGTGCCCTGGCGGGATTTGCCCTTGATGAGATCAAGATTGACCGTAGTTTTCTACACGACATTACCCACGATGCTGCCCGGCAACGTATTTTCCGAACCGCGGTTGAACTCGGCGAAGCATTGTCGTTGAGGATCGTGGTGGAAGGCGTCGAAACCAAGACGGTGGCGGAATGGCTGAACCAGTTCCCGGGCTTATGCGGGCAAGGTTATTATTGGGGCCTCCCGCAATCGGTTGCGGCGCTCTGTGACGAGAGCGCCGCCCAGCCAGCCGCCGGAGGCTACTTACTGACCGACAACAGCGCCGACCGCTAACCCTGAATGAACTTGGGCGCCAGGCCGAAATTCCATAACATCACCGAACCGACCCGGGTTGCCACCAGAATGACCAAAGCCACGGTCAACAAAGCCCCGGCGTACATGACTGCCTGGTCCTTTGGAATCCGCATCACAATGGGCAAGCCATCGTACATGAGATAGGCGCCATAGGCCGCCGCTGCCAGGAAAACCATCGCATTAAACCAGGGCACCGGGTACAACAGTGCGAACCCCGCCAAAAACAGGGGCGTGCAGGAATACGACGCCAGCGCCAGCGCATTGGAGCGATCGTGTTCCTCCTGGGCACCGTAGGTCCTCGCCATCCAGTTGATGGCATATCCCAATGCAAAGACCCCCGCCAAGATGGCCAGGTAAGTCAGCACACTGAGCTGAACAGCACTGATTTCCGTTAACTTGATCAACCGATCATTGCCCACGGTCCAGCCAAAATGCGCGGTCGAAATGTAGGCGCAAATCGGTCCAATCGTGGCCAGTACCAAAACATACGTCACGTACAGGCGCCGCGGGGGGGCATGCTCCTTCCTGATGGAGTCCCACTCTGCATCCGGGTGAGTGAATAGGCCAAACGCATGGTTCAGGAGCATTGCATTCTCCAAATATTGTTATGGTTAAAGTGATACGCCGGCGCGGGACACACAGACCAACCGCCCAGACTTCGTGGTCCGGGCTTCAACCGTCGATTTGCTTGACCCCACACTCGTTTTATTAAAGTTAACATGACCGACGTGCGCAAGCACCCATTGAAAGTTGGACCACAATGCACCATCTAAGGCCTGATCGAACCGAAACTTTGATGGGGCAGTCTTTTGGATTCCAAGCTGAGCACGATTCCGTTTTCTTTACTTGAGCTCGCCTCCGTGCGTGAAGGCCATACCGTCAGCGAGACGCTCAAACATACAACAAGCTACGCCCAACATGGGGAAGCACTGGGTTTTCAGCGCTTCTGGCTCGCTGAGCATCACAACATGGAAGGCATATCCAGCTCCGCCACGTCCGTCCTGATCGGTCATATCGCGAGTGCCACCGAGTCGATTCGGGTCGGCTCCGGTGGTGTCATGCTGCCCAACCACCCGCCCCTGGTGATTGCTGAACAGTTTGGCACGCTTGAAAGTCTGCACCCCGGCCGCATTGATCTCGGGCTGGGTCGAGCACCCGGAACCGATCCCATCACCAGCCAAGCGCTGCGGCGCGACGGCCTGGGCGCCGAGCAATTTCCCAACGATGTGGCTTTGTTGCAGGCGTTGCTGGGCCCGCTGCAGGCCGGTCAGCGACTCAAGGCCATCCCCGGCGCCGGCACTCAAGTGCCGATCTGGCTGCTGGGGTCCAGCCTTTACAGTGCGCAACTTGCCGCTCAGAAAGGCCTGCCTTATGCCTTTGCCGGTCATTTCGCACCGCGACTGTATCAACAGGCGATCAAGCTTTACCGGGCGCACTTCACGCCGTCGGCGACGCTCAGCAAACCCCATGTCATGCTGGCGCTACCGGCCGTGCCGGCTGAAACCAATGAGGAAGCGCACCGGCTGGCAACCACCAGCTATCAACGCATTCTCGCACTGTTTCGTGGTCAGCCATTGTGGCTCCGACCGCCGGTCACAAGCATGGCGGAGCACTGGAGCCCGGAGGAAGAGGCGGGGGTTCGCGGATTTCTGGATTTGCAACTCATCGGTGACCAGGACAGCATTCGGACCCAGTTGGAGCACCTGCTAGCCCGTGTCGAGGTGGATGAGTTAATGTTTACCGTCGATCTCTACGACCCCGATAAACGCCGCCATGCGCTGGACATTCTGGCGGCAACCCGGGCGAGCTGAACCCGGCATTGGCGTTTAAAAAGCGCACCGGTTCTCTTTCGCAGGGTTCCGGGCCTGCAAAAGAGCACCAAAGTGAATCACTCGCCTGCGTGATCAGGCGTTGCGTGGATCGGTCTCGGGCACCATAACTTCGTTCTGGTGCTGATCGCGAAATGACAGCAAACTCTCAACGCCGTCGAAATTCACCAGAGACCGGAAATCGAGCCAGTCAACCATGCAGTACAGGCAGATGGCGGGATAGTCCCAAACGGAAAATTCGCCCGCATCAACCATCGCCGACAAGGTTCGCATGGCGGTCATGATGCGTTCCCGCTGCAGGTTATAGAACATCGCATCCTGTTCGATATCCAAACCGGACCGCTTCGACAGTAGCAGCGTCACGCACGAGTCATTGGCCGCATCCACCAGCGTAAGCTGATTCTCCTGATCCCAGGTGAGGGCCTTGAGTCCCCGTTTGGCGCTCAGGTAACGGGCGATCATCCGGGAATCGTAAAGCGCCTGCGGCCCATCTTCCAGCATGGGTATCTTGAGCGCGGGATTTTTGCGCCGGAGTTCGTCGCGCCCTTCTCCGTAGATATCCAGATTGACAAATTCATAAGGCTCGGCGCCCAACAGCAGGCGAATTCGCCGCACATACGGCGACGTGGTGGAACCAATCAGTTTCATGGGATCTCCTTGTAAGAATGTTTGCATCAATCAAAATGGCAGTGTATCCCGCGGCAGCGCCAAAGCGGTGCCCCAGGTTATAACACCGATGCCGGGTCGGAATAGGTGTAGCCAAGGGTGTCCGCCACTTCGCGATAGGTCACTTTTCCGGCGCACACATTGAGACCATTCATCAGGTGCCTGTCATCCAGTAGCGCCTGCTTTGCCCCTTTATTGGCCAGGCTGACGATAAACGGCAGAGTGACATTGTTCAGAGCCAACGTCGATGTTCGTGCAACCGCCCCCGGCATGTTGGCAACGCAGTAGTGAATCACGCCTTCTTCCACATAGGTTGGATCGGCGTGGGTAGTGGCACGGGAGGTCTCAATACACCCCCCCTGATCAATCGCCACGTCGACGATCACGCTGCCTTCCGACATTTGCTTGAGCATGGCCCGGGTAACCAGCTTCGGAGCCGATGCGCCCGGAATGAGTACCCCGCCAATCACCAGGTCGGACTGAACGACCGACTGCTCAACCGAGTCATTGGTGGAAAACAGGGTAATGATGCGATTGCCGTACAGTCTATCCAACGTCCGCAACACATCCATGCTGCGGTCAATGACGGTGACATCGGCGCCGAGACCCACGGCCATGGCCAGCGCATTCTGACCAACCACACCGCCGCCGATCACCGTCACCTTGCCTGGACTGACGCCCGGCACGCCACCCAACAACACCCCGCGGCCACCCATGGACTTTTCCAGACAATGGGCGCCAGCCTGCACCGACATGCGCCCTGCCACTTCCGACATCGGGGCCAGCAAAGGTAACCTGCCATGCCGGTCGGTCACGGTTTCATAGGCAATACAAATGGCGCCCGACTTCACCAGATCGTCGGTCTGTGCCGGATCCGGCGCCAGGTGCAAATAGGTAAACAATGTGTGCTGGGAAGTCAGTCGCGCCCGTTCCTCCGGCTGCGGCTCTTTCACCTTGACGATCAGATCGGAATCGCGAAACACCGAATCGGCATGGTCGGCGATAGCCGCGCCGGCATTCCGATAATCCTCATCACTGAACCCGATCGCCGCACCCGCCTGGGTCTCAACCAGCAGGCTGTGGCCGTGGCCGCAGAGCTCTCTCACCGACGCCGGTGTCATACCGACCCGATATTCATGGTTCTTGATTTCCTTGGGTACACCGATGCGCATGGCTCTTCCTTAGTTGAATGGGCCTGTACAGAGTGTAGACAATCCATGGCGCCAAAACCGGTTACCATGAGACTATCGTCTGGCATTTGAATGAAGAGCGATGCGGTGCTTATTCAGGGACGAACTCGTCACGCTGCCGTGATGGTGACTCAACCGACGCAATAAGGAATTTGATATGACCACAACACAGACTCACGCATCCATCTCAGCCCTGCTGTTAACCGCCTTCATGAATCCGGCTATGGCAGACCTGAAATCTGAAACCATCGAATACACCGTCAATGGTGATGCCTTTACCGGCTATCTGGTCTACGACGATGACCTTGAAGGCAGGCGCCCGGGCGTATTGGTGGTGCATGAATGGTGGGGACAAAATGACTTTGCCCGTCAGCAGGCCGAACGACTGGCAGCCGAAGGCTACACCGCGTTTGCATTGGACATGTACGGCACCGGTAAACTGGCCAGTCATCCGGATGACGCCAAGAAGTTCATGCAGGCCGCCACGGCGGACAAACAGGTCATGGCGGCCCGGTTCCGCACTGCCATGACACTGCTGCAAGACCACGACACAGTGGATCAAAATCACATTGCCGCTCAGGGCTACTGTTTTGGGGGCGCCGTGGTGTTGAACATGGCACGACTGGGGCTGGACCTTGATGGCGTGGTCAGTTTCCATGGTTCCCTGGGCAGCGACATAATCGCCGACCCTGGCGCGATTTCGGCTCGCGTTCTGGCCTATACCGGGGGCGCTGATCCCTTTGTTCCTGTCGATCAGGTAACCGGTTTTGTGAGTGAAATGGTTACCGCCAGAGCCGATCTGACATTGGTCAGTTTCCCTGGCGTCAAACACGCATTCACGGTGCCCAATGCGACCGCCACCGGAGCGAAATTCGGCCTCCCCCTGGCTTATGATAAAGATGCAGCCGAGCGCTCCTGGCAGGACACAATGGCCTTTTACCGGACCATCTTCGAGCAGTGAAACCGCGGCGGTGATGGCGCAACCGGGGCCGGGATCAGGCTTTCCCCGTCTCAGGTTGTGGTGCTAGTTTTCCTGCTGAGCAAGCGCCGAGTCGGACTGAGCCACCCCCCGATGACCCAGCGCATACACCAGAATACCGGCCGTGATAAACATTACGCCGGTGTATATGGCGGGGGCCAACGACATCGCGTAGTTGTTCAGCATCCCTAAAGCCAGCACCATGGCCAAGCCGCTGTTTTGCAAGCCGACCTCTAGCGTAATGGAAATGCTTTGCGGCCGGTTCAGGGCAAACAACCGAGCGCTGTAGTAGCCAATCAGCATCGTGCTCATGTTCAGAAACAAGGCCACCGGGCCGGCGCTGATGACCGAATCGACAAACGTGTCCCGCTGCTGGTAAACCAGAAATGCAATCAGCAGCGCCAGGAATATCACTGCGAAGTACTTCACCCGGTGCTCCACTGCCGTCGCCAATCCGGGCTTGAACCGGCGAATCACCATGCCAATGGTGATTGGCACCACCGTCAACACCACCAAACTCGCCATGGTTTTTGCCACCGGCAGTGTAATGCGCTCGGACTCGCCCAGGAAATAAACCAGTGAGCCATTGATAATAAAAGGAATGGTGAACACTGTGACCACACTGGCAACCGCTGTCAAAGTCACCGACAGTGCAACATCACCCCGCCCGATATGGGCGTAAAGATTGGAAGTGGTGCCGCCGGGGCACACCGCCAGCAACATCACCCCCACTGCGAGCTCAGGACTGAGCGGCATCACGTTCGCCAATCCGAATCCAATCAGCGGCAGCAATAACAATTGGCAGGTGAGGCCAATCGCGACCGCCTTGGGGTAGGACACGACGCGTCGAAAATCATCCGGAACCAGCGATAGCCCCATACCCAGCATGATCAGAAACAACGAGATCGGAACAATTTGAACGTTAACGAGCTGGACCAGCTGTTCTGGACTCATTAGCCCTCCTTGTGCCAAGACACCACCCTTGGCGATGCTATCCCGGTCATTATTATCAGGTGGTGATCCAATGTGCTCAGTGTCTGGCGGCGAATGATCCCAGACTGCGGCCTCAAGTCTAACCTGTGGGCACCCATGCGGGAAATTCATTTCATTGATGGCAAGGCATAAACATCATGCATGAGTTTTTCTATAGGCAATAAAAAAGGCAGCCGCAGGCTGCCTTTTTTCGAAGCTGTCTGTTATTTACAGAGCAACTACGTTCTCCGCCTGAGGACCTTTCTGGCCCTGAGTCACGGTGAACTCGACCTGCTGGCCTTCAGCCAGGGTCTTAAATCCTGAACCGGTGATGGCGCTGTAGTGAACGAAAACGTCCGGGCCAGACTCACGGGTGATAAAACCAAAGCCTTTTGCTTCGTTGAAGAACTTAACAGTACCGGTAGTAGTAGACATACTTAAACTTCCTGAAATCAATAATTTTTTCTGCCAACTCCCATCGTGGGTGGCTGGCGTTTGCGGAAAAACAGAACTCTGCGTAATCAAAAACAGGACGATGAACTACTCACTACTGCGGTATACGTCTTATTCATGAATTGCTGTGCCAATCTTTCCTTCCATTTGAACTTTACACTTTGTAAAAAAGAAATCAACCCTATTTTTCCGGTTGTAAGTGAAGATACTAAGACAACCCAAAGGGCTGAATTTAGCTCTTCAGCGCGGTGTAACTGAGCACCCCCAAAGCGGTCATAAGAATCGAACCGACGACGTGCAGCAGGATGCCTGCCAGCGCCATCAACCACTTCCCTTCCTGCATGGCCGAAAACATCTCCAGCGAAAACGTCGAAAATGTGGTTAGAGCTCCGCACAGCCCCGTAATGGCAAACAACCGCCACTCCGGGGACAACGACGATCCGTGCAGAAAAAAACCAATCAGTAGACCGATCAGGCCACCCCCAACCAGGTTGGCCACCAGGGTTCCGAACGGTACGACGTGGTAACTGCTATTCAACCAAAGCCCTAAGGCCCAGCGTATGTTGGCGCCAATCACTGCACCCGCACTGACCGCGAATATCGACAACCACATCAGACATTCTCCAAAAAAAAAAAAGCCCGCCAACATCATCGGTGTCAGCGGGCTTTTATTCGTTCTTATTAATGCCTTGAGCTACCGTCCGCTTCCGAGATTAACGGACACGCGCACGGCGCTCAAGCAACTTAGGCGGCGTTGTGATTAATCACCGACTCCTTTTTATGGGCAAAGGCATCAAATTCGAAATCATCCACTGTCAGCATTTCCAGTACACGGGCTTCGTATTCAGCCATGAATTTGGCGTCTTCCTTGCTGAAGACGCCAGCCTCCAGCGCCGCCTCAAACCGCTGTTCCGGATGCAATGCTTCCATCGGCAGTTCGCCCTTGGCGTACGCCTTGGTGGCCTTGCGGTACAGTACTTCCGCCTTGTCATAGTCTTTCAGCAGATCGTTGTACTCGGCCACCGGGTTGGTATCCGCGCCCTCGACATGAGTGCTCCAGATGGCTTGGGTCAACCGGCTACGCACCGGCGTATCGGTCGAGATTGCGGTTGCCAGCGCCCGGGTCGTATCGTCGTGAGGCTTGTCCCAACGCCGGCCGAGCGGCATGATGATTGCGCGCAATGCCCAGGCAACCGGACGGTTAGGCAGGTTTTGGAAGAATTCATCCAACGCCTCTTCGGTACGGTGCAACAGCAGCCCGAGGCTGTATTGCATCAGCTCACGCTCACCGTCAACTGGCTGCGCTTCGTGCCAGTTCTTCAGCACCATGGACGCCAGATACAGGTTGGACAGCACATCGCCCAGACGCGCCGAAATGAGCTCCCGCATTTTGAGCTCGGACCCGAGCGTGGTCATCGCCGCATCGGCGCACAAGCCAAACGCCGCACTGAAACGGGCCACCCCCTGAGCGTAACGACCGGATGCGCTGTCAAATGGGACCTGGGCTTTACCAACCCCCAGCGCCTGAGTAAAGGCCCGGGCTGCATTTCCGAAAATCAGACCGGCATGACCAAAGAATGCATCGTCGAATGCATCGATATCGTCATTGTCCTTGGCAGCCAGTTCTTTCAGCACGTAGGGGTGGCACCGAATGGCGCCCTGGCCAAAGATCATCAGGCTGCGGGTCATGATATTGGCACCCTCAACGGTAATGGAGACAGCCGCACCGCTGTATCCAATACCCAGATAATTTCGGGGCCCCAGTGTGACCGTTTTACCACCATGAACGTCCATCGCATCGGTCAGAATGTTGCGCTGCATTTCAGTCAGGTGGTATTTAAGAATTGCCGACGGTACCGAGGGCTTCTCGCCGCGGTCCACCATATTGGCGGTTTGATTGACCGCAGCCTGAGCGATATAACTCTGGGATGCGATGCGAGCCAGCGGCTCCTGCACACCTTCCATGTCCGCAACCGGGGTGTTGAACTGGCGCCGGATCCGGGTGAAACCGCCGGCGGTTCCAACCGCATAGGCGGAGGCACCGGCAGCGCCTGACGGCAAGGTAATGCAGCGGCCAACGGAGAGGCATTCCACCAGCATGCGCCAGCCTTCACCTGCCATGGCCTCACCGCCAATCAGGTAGTCCAGCGGGATAAACACATCCTTACCCTTGATTGGACCGTTCAGGAACGGACTGCCAATGGGGCAATGACGACGGCCAATCTCCATGCCTTTGGTGTCACGGGGAATCAGCGCGCAGGTAATGCCGCGATCCTTCTTGTCGCTGAGCAGTCCGTCAGGGTCAAACATGCGAAAAGCCAGGCCCACCACCGTCGCAATGGGCGCCAGTGTAATCCAGCGCTTGTCAAAATTGAGCTTGAGGCCAATGACTTCTTTGCCCTTGAATTTGCCTTTGCACACGATGCCGGTGTCCGGCAACGATGTTGCGTCCGACCCCGCACGGGGGCCGGTTAAACCGAAACACGGGATCTCGCGCCCGTCCGCCAGTCGCGGTAAGTAATGCTTCTTCTGCTCGTCGGTACCGTATTTAAGCAGCAGTTCGCCGGGGCCCAGTGAGTTGGGCACACCAACGGAAACCATCAATGTTTCATTGCATGCCAGGCGCTGCAGCACCGCCGACTGGGCTTTGGCGGAAAACTCCAGGCCACCGTATTCCTTGGGAATGATCATGCCAAAGAACTTTTCTTTTTTCAGAAAGCTCCAAAGCTCCGGAGGCAGATCCGCGCGCTCAACCCCGACGTCCCAGGCATTGCACATGGACGCTGCTTTAACACATTGGTTATCAACAAATGCCTGCTCCTCTTCCGTCAGGCCGGTATTGCGATTGATCAGCAGGTTGTGCCAATCGGGCTTGCCGGTGAACAGTTCACCATCCCAGCCGACGGTGCCGGCATCCAGCGCCACTTTTTCAGTCTCGGACACTTTGGGCGCGACCTGTTTGAACATTGCGAAAATTCGCGGGGTCAGCCAACTTTTACGGAACCCGGGCAGCCCGCAAACCGCTGTCACGGCCGCGCCGACAAATAACACAAATGCCAGCCAGCCGGATGCAAAGATCAATGAAGCAAGGCCTATACCCGCCATCACACCAATTGCCGTATTGGCTCCGGACTCGCGGCGCATCACTACTAACAGGGCGGCGACCGCAACCAAGAACAGAATGAATGTCATCATAGGTACTCTCTTTCATCCGTGTTAAGAAACTTCAGGCATTAACGCCTGACTCAAGACTACGACTAAAGTACATTAATGGATGTCAGCCTGCCAATCAGCCGGCCAGCCCTGTCAGGCGGTCACGATCACCCGGATACCTTCCAGCGCCATGGTTGATCGCTCAATGGCCACTTCAATGGCGGCGAGCTGGTCCTCAAAAAAAGCTATTTCTTGCTCTCGTATCGCCGGATTGGTCTTGCGCAACGACGTCAAGCGCCGAATCTCTGGCTGCAACATGTCGCGCAAGCGCTCCTGAGCGGCCGCCCGCAAAGGTTCAAGGTGGGTCGCGGCAATGGCCTCAGCGTGATCCACCATGGTTTCAACCTCAGCTCGAACGCGCGGCACGATCGCCTGCGCAGTGCGGCGACGGATATTGGAACATAAGTCGTTCAGCCGATCGTGGGGCAATGTCTCAGAAAGATTACGGCCATTCACATCCACTAGAAGACGAAGCGGTGACAGCGGCAGGTAACGTCCCAGCTGCAGTGATTCCGGCGCTGGACAATGCACCGTATACAAGGCTTCCAGCATAAGCGTGCCCGGCGGCAACCCCTTGACCGACAGGCTCGCCAGCGCCGCTTTGCCTAAATCGGAGCTGATCACCGACTCCATGACGCCGGTTACCATTGGATGCTCCCAGCTCAGGAAGCTCATGTCCTCGCGTTCCAGAGCCTGCTGGCGAGTCCAGGTCACGGTCACGCCGTCGTCCGGTAGCTCCGGAAAGTGGCCGGTTAGCATGTGATCACTGGGCGTGAGAATGTCCGCATTGTCCGAGTGATGGTCCACATCAACGCCAAAAATATCAAACGCCTCCAGCATGTAATCCTTGACCTGGGCTGACGTCTCTTCCGCTTCAATCCGTTCAATCAGGGCGTCCGCCTGATCGCGACGGCAGGAATTCAACTCAATCAGGGCATCGCGGCCATTTTGGAGCAGCTCCCGGAGTCGTTTAGCCTCTTGCGCCGTGGTTGCCACCAATGCATCCAGTTCGTCAACATCGCCATTCAACACCGCGTGCCAGCGGTCCAACACCGTTTCGCGAACAGCCACACCGACCGAGTTACTCACTGTAAAGGCACTCAGGCCCTGATCGTACCAGCGGAACTGTCTGGCCTGCGCCGTGCCCTCAAGGTAGGGCACATGAATGTCGATGGTGTCAGACTGGCCAATCCGGTCCAAACGCCCGATGCGCTGTTCCAGCAAATCCGGGTTGGCGGGCAAATCGAATAGAATCAGGTGGTGAGCAAACTGAAAATTACGCCCCTCACTGCCTATTTCCGAGCAGATGAGCGCCTGGGCGCCCTGCCCGTTTTCCGCAAAATACGCCGCGGCGCGATCACGCTCAACCAAACTCAAGTGCTCGTGGAATGCCGCGCTGCGTATGCCGGCCCGCAGTTGCAAATGTTCCTCCAGCGCCATAGCGGTTTCCGCATGGGCACAAATGACCACCACTTTTTCAGGCCGCAGTGCGACCAATGTCTTTTCCAGCCAGGTGACCCTTGGGTCCTGTGCCAGCCAGTCTTTTTCCGCCACCGTTTGTTCCGGCGTCAGGCCGGGCAAGCCATCACACTGTTCCGGCTGCGAATAGAGGTCGGGGCAGGCCAATGGCGCTGGATTCAGGCGGCGCTCAGGAAAGCCCTGAATGGCTGCCCGGGTGTTGCGGAACAACACTCGGCCAGTGCCATGGCGATCAAGCAACGCACCCACAACCGCCTTGACCGGGTCGGCCTCTGCCAGCAAGTGCTCAAGCTCATCGCCCAGCCAGTCTTTTAGGACCGCATGCTGAGCCTCCTTGAGCACGCCATCGGTCTCCAACAGCTGCCGAACCACCTGGTTGATCCGCTCATAGTCGGCTTCCTGGCGAATGAACGCGTCTAAATCGTGGAAACGTGCCGGGTCGAGCAATCGGAGCCGGGCAAAATGGCTGGCCACGCCCACTTGTTCGGGCGTGGCGGTCAGCAGTAAGAGACCCTGGGTTTCACGGGCAAGCGCTTCGACCGTGGCATATTCGGGGCTGGCCGCCTCCGGGCTCCAGGCCAGATGATGGGCTTCATCGACCACCATCAGGTCCCATCCCGCCGCTCGGGCATCGTCCTGTGCCGTCGGATGGCGGGTCAGAAAATCGAGGCTGCACAGCACCAGCTGTTCATCCTCGAACGGGTTGGTCGATGCCGCCAGCGCCTCACTTTCCTCGTCTTGGCCGTCGTCCATCACACCGTCCAGATCGGACATGACCTCGTAGCGCGAATCATCGATGATTGAAAACCGTAGATTGAAGCGGCGCAACATCTCGACCAGCCATTGATGCACCAACGAATCTGGCACCACAATCAAGACCCGGCGAGCCCGCTCTGTGTGCAGCTGATAGTGCAGAATCAGCCCGGCCTCAATGGTTTTTCCAAGGCCCACTTCATCCGCCAACAGAACCCTGGGCGCAAACCGCCGGGCCACTTCATGGGCGATGTAGAGCTGGTGAGGCAAATGCTGGGTTCGCGCGCCGACCAAACCTTGCACGGGCGAGGCACGGAGCCGGTCCTGGTGTTGCATGGTCGCCATTCTCAGGCGGAACGCGCCACTGCGATCAAATTGCCCGGCAAACAGGCGTTGGTGGGGTTCACTGAAATGCACAAAACTGCTCAGCCGAACCTCCGAAATCACCCGCAGCTCGGGACCACCATCGTCGCAGCGGTACATATAAACGCCGGCCACTTCTTCCGTCGCCCTGACAATAAGGCGCTCGCCATCAAAGGTTTCGATACTCTCACCGGGCTGGTAGCGCACGCGCGACAACGGAGCGTTGTCGATTGCGTAAGTTCGCTCTTCGTCCGCGGCCGGGAATCCCAGAGTGACCCGCCGCCCGGAAACGTCCGTCACAATGCCCAAACCAAGGCCGGTATCGCTGTGACTGACCCAGCGCTGACCAATACCAAAATCCGTGATGTCCAAAAAACCTCCAGACCCGTGTAAAAGTTTACTTGCTCTCGACGGGCAAGCCCGTCTCACGCACCCAGTACGCCGTTGCGCCACAAACCGCAGCAGGCACGACAAACAGGTTCAGAACCGGCACCATGGCAGCCAGCGCCACCGGCAGACCAAATCCCAACGCTGATAACCGTGTATCACTCAAGGTGCGCTTCAGACTGGGAAAGCTCACCCGGTGATTATCCGCTGGATAGTCCACGTACTGCAGCGCCATCATCCAGGCATTGAAGGCCAGCCACAGCAGCGCCGCCGCCAGGTTAACGACCGGAATCAACCCAAGAATAAACAGGCCCAGAGCACGGGGCAGGTAATAGAGGATTTTTTGCACCTCTCGCCACAATGCCCTCGGAATATCACGGATGATCTGGTCCCAGCTGCCGTCAGTACTGACCTCTTGGCCAGTCAGGTGTTTCTCCGTCAGTTCAGACAGATAACCGTAGAAGGGCGAACCAATCAGATTGGCCAGAATGACAAAGCCATAGGCCAGCATCAGTAATATCACGAGCCCGTAAAGAACCCAGAACAGCCAGTCGAGACTTTGCAGCCACGCCCAATCCGGTAACATATCCATAGCGTAGGCAATCATGCTGCTGAAAAATTCAGCCAGCAGATAAAACAAAAGACCGAAAAGCAGAATATTGAGCGCCAGGGGGATCACCACGAACAGGCGCAGGCCGGGCTGCCTGATCAGGCGAAAACCTTCGCCAAGGTAACCCAAGCCGCTGAAAAAACTACCCTTTACCATGGTGCTCTGACCTCCGCGTTGCAGTTGATTGATGGCAATGACGGGGCGCAGAGCATACCATGTTGCAACGTCCACAGCAGCCGGAACACCGCATTATGGCATTGAAAACCCGGATGATCAGTTTGTTAGCTTACCAACCGCTATGGCGCACCGGCCTTGTGTTGTCGGTCATTGCCATCCTGTTCCTGGCAACCACCAATGAAAGCCTCCCACTGCCTTCATCCCCCAACGACAAAATCAATCACTTCATCGCGTTTCTGGAACTCGCCATACTGACCCAACTGGGCTGGCCAACAGTAAAACCGCTCACGACCATAGTCGCCCTGCTCGCGTTCGGTTTGGCCGTTGAGGGGATCCAGGCGCCGCTGCCGTATCGTGAGTTTTCGCTTTTGGATGTGGTCGCAGATGGTGTCGGCATCATAGCGGGGCTGTTGGTTTGGCATGGCTTACTTAAATCTTATGTTTCAGCCTACTCACCAAACTGACGAGTTTAACCATTGTGCGTGTGCGACATTTCTTACATTCAAGTGAGCGCTCGCTGCAATCAAGTGTACGCGGCTTGAGACTAACGCCCGGCGAAAAAATCAACTCATTGTATTTAAAGCATAAAAAACTAGCACGCTTCAACAAGCAACTTTCGCCCTACCATTACTGGCGCCCGATTGTTCGGAATAGGTTGATATAGTGAATGTGTCAGGGATGACAGGGAAAAGGACGAAGCATCGGACGTGTCCTCACAGGAAGTGAGGGGAAGCAGGGACTGTAAGGACGCAACGCTTAAGGGAAAACTAATTGGATCGCCGGCTCGGATGCCGGTGCCACGGAGCTGGCCTCAGGATAAGAAAGCGACACGGCAGTCGCAACATGCGCAAGGATGCGTCGACCTGTTCCGACAAAAGGGCAACACATGTTGTCCTTTTTTTTGCCCCCGAAAACTCAGCCTCGCCGGGCCCGATAGATCCTCACCGTATTAAACTCTTCAAATTCCTGCAAATCCGGCCAGGTCCGACCGTCAACGGTGGCTTGCAACTGATATCGATCGTCCGCCAGATCCTTGATGCGAGAATCGGCCAGCAGGACATCCGGAGCGGCGCCACAAAAGTGCTGGAGAAAATCCCGGTTGTCGCGATCGTAAAGCACATCGGCGGCCGTCACGACGTCAACATCCCCCAGGCGGAGAAACCAATCGCTGCTCACTGTGACCTCAACCTGGTTCAAGGACGCATTGGCTGCGATGGCGAGCCGAGCGTTCTCATCAATGTCACAGCCAACGACTTCACAAGCCCCTGCGATGGCCGCCGCCACCGCAACAACACCGGAACCTGAGCCAAAATCAATCACACGCTTTCCGGCCACCGTCGCCGGATTTTGCAGTATGTAAGCCGCCAGCGCCTGCCCGCTGGCCCAGCAAAATGACCAATAAGCAGGCTCAGCCACCACCGCCTGAGCGGTGTCATGACTTAGCGGCCCCTGCAGACCCTCAGGATCAAACAAATACAGCAGTATTTCACGGCAACCGGAGGGCCGGGTCGCAACGACACGAGCACCGGGAAGTGTGCGCTGAAGTCGTTCATTTAAAACTCGGGCGTTCACAGCAGGCTGATCCCCAAATAACGAATGTACCGGCGGCGCAGTGTAACGCTCCGGACCCTGTCACCCCACCATCATCGGGCAAAAAACAGACAACTCAGGTATACTTCTGCCTCATTTTAAGAGCTACCGAGTGTCCACCATGATGTCCAGACCCGACACTGACGACTACCTGTCGCTGTTCCTGAACAATAGGCCATTAATGGATGTCCGGGCCCCCGTAGAGTTTCAAAAAGGCAGCTTCCCAAACGCCACCAACGCACCGTTGATGAACGACGACGAACGCCACCGCGTGGGTATCTGCTATAAAGAGAAAGGACAGGACAAGGCCATTGAATTGGGGCATCAGCTGGTGTTTGGGGACATCAAAGCCGAGCGAATCGCTGCCTGGAAACGATTTACGATCCAGAACCCGGATGGTTATCTGTTCTGTTTTCGCGGCGGCCTTCGCTCACGCCTGACACAACAGTGGCTGCGCGAATCAGGCATTGACTACCCATTGGTCCAGGGCGGATACAAAGCACTCCGTCGTTTCTTGATTGACCAGCTTGAGGCGCTGACGGCGAGCCAACGCTTTGTGATTGTCAGCGGCCGCACCGGCACCGGCAAGACCCGACTCCTGTCGGACCTACCCCACCCCATCGACCTGGAAGGTATTGCCAACCATAGGGGCTCAAGCTTTGGCCGACAGGTGACGCCCCAGCCGAGCCAGATTGACTTTGAAAATCGCCTGGCGGTTGCCATGCTGAGGTCCCATCAGGGCGACCCCGGTGTCATCTATCTTGAAGACGAGAGCCGTCTGGTTGGCCGCTGCTGTCTGCCGGAGAGTCTCCGGCAGCGAATGTCTGAGGCCCCTCTCCTGGTGCTGGAACGTTCGCTTGAAGAACGTACCCAAATCATCAAGGAAGACTATGTCATCGACATGGCGACCGATTATAGGATGCGGGACGGCGCCGAGGCTGGCTGGGAAAATTTTTGCGATTACTTGCTCAGTGCGCTGGACCGGCTTCGAAAACGCCTGGGCGGTGATCGCCACAGTGCACTCAGGGCCACCATGGCATCCGCACTCGACCGCCAACACAGCGACGGAACCCTGGAAGGCCACGACCCGTGGATCCGTGCCTTGCTGCAAGACTATTATGATCCGATGTACGACTACCAACTGAGCCAAAAGCAAGGGCGCGTCGTAGCCAGAGGCAACGCAGATCAACTTATTCACTGGGCGCAGGCTCAACAATAAGACCACTTGCGGTTATTCTTTCAGCATTCTCGGTCGGAGTTGTCCCCATAGCGACATTTTCTGCTATAAGAATTGACGTCTTCAGCGGCGCCTCCGGACGACAGCGATAGACTGGAAACAATGTAGCCCCATGATATGGGTGTGAAGACGACAACAAGGCAATCAAGGCAAACAAGGAGTTCTTATGGAAAACCTCTTTAGTGGAGAAGGCCAGGCGGCCGAACTGTTGCAACAAGCCATGTCAATGGTGATGACATACGCCCCAAAGGTTCTACTGGCGCTGCTTACGCTGATCGTCGGCTTGTGGCTGATCAACCGTTTCATCAGCGTGCTGGACAAAAAATTAGGCGCTAAAGATCCGACGCTGAATAAATTCCTGTGCGGCCTGTTTGGCGCCATCTTGAAAGTGTTGCTGTTTATCTCCGTTGCCTCCATGGTCGGTATTGCAACGACGTCGTTTATCGCCATCATTGGTGCCGCCGGCCTGGCCATTGGCCTGGCCTTGCAAGGCAGCCTGGCAAACTTCGCAGGCGGGGTGCTGATCCTGATATTCAAACCGTTCAAGGTTGGCGACACCATAGAGGCTCAGGGCTACCTTGGCGCCGTGGCCGAGATCCAGATTCTTTACACCATTGTGAATACCTTTGATAACCGCCGCATCGTCATCCCCAATGGCAGCCTTTCCAATGCCACACTGGTCAATGTCAGCATTTACGACAAACGTCGTTGCGACATGACATTTGGCATCCACTACGACGATGACATCGACACCGCCAAAGCCATCTGCCAGCGCCTGATCGAAGAAGATGAGCGTTCAATGACCGATCCGGCGCCCAGGATTGCGGTTGGCAGCCTTGGTGACAACTCGGTCAACCTGATGGTTCGGGTCTGGGTTCCCACCGACGATTTATGGCCGTACTACTGGGACATGCAGGAAAAGGTCAAGAAAGCCTTCGACGCGGGCAATATTACCATCCCGTTCCCGCAGCGCGATGTTCACATGTACCAAGCCAAATAAGTGCCCTACCCGGTGGCCAGGCTGCGATCAACAGCCCGGCCACCGAGCCCTTTTGCCTTTCAAAACCCGTTCTACCTCGCCACCGGCTATCGAACGCCACGCCTCAACTTACGTCTGAATTTTCGCATTCTGAGTAACCTCGACTAAGCTGATAACAGTATCCAAAAGACCGGAGCCTGCTCGGTTTTCGAACCCCAAGCAGTAGCGGTTCCCAAGTCCCCGGGACCAGGGCTGAGAAGGCGAGGACGTGCCTTTGCGACCCGTCACGGGATACACGCTGTCATTGCTGGTAGGAGATCGTCACTATGCCGGTACAGCAGTTAAAAGAGTTCCTGGACAAGGCCGGCACGGAGTATGTCTGCTTGTCACACCCCCCTGCTTTTACGGCACAAGAACTGGCACGCCACGTGCAGATCGCCGGCGACCAAGTGATCAAAACCGTTATTATCGAGCTTGATGGCAAAATGGCCATGCTGGTGATGCCAGCGACCTGGCGGGTGCGCTGGGACCGGCTGACCAAGATACTCGATACTGATTTTGTTCAACTGGCCGATGAGCAGGAATTCAAAGACAGCTTTCCGGATTGCGAAGTGGGCGCTATGCCACCGTTTGGCAATCTGTTCGGGATGACGGTCTACTGCAGTGAAGCGCTGACCACACAACCGGACCTGGCGTTTTCAGCCGGCACCCATACCGAATCCGTTCACATGACTACCAAAGATTTCATGCAGCTCGTTCAACCCATGGTGATCAGTCAGGGTTTCACCAAGCCCGGTGCCCAGAAGCCCGCCTGGCTGATCAAGGGACGAGCCGCCCACAAACCAGACCTGGTGCAGTCTGATAGAGTGGGCTCTGAGCTGGCTCGCTTCTGAGCGTATAGGTCACTTGCCTGCAGGCATCCATCGCGTAAACTGGAAGCCTCAGCTAGGGAACCGATATGACAGAGCAGTTCGACATCGTGGTCGTTGGGGCCGGCATGGTAGGTGCCGCGCTTGCCACCGGCCTGGGCCAATCCGGTTTTTCCGTCGCCTTGGTGGATCGTGAGACCGCTCCGGTTTTTGATCCGATTCAAGATCCTGATATCCGTGTATCGGCCATCAGTGCTGGCAGTGAGCGATATTTGCGTCGACTCGGCGCCTGGGGCCACATTGACGGCATGCGGACCACGCCTTACACCCGCCTGGCGGTGTGGGATGACAGCATCAACCCGCTATCGTCGCTACTGCCACGGCGCCTGAACCGCACCACGTTCAGCGCGACCGAGCTCGGTGTCTCGCACCTCGGCCACATAGTCGAGAATCGAGTGACCCAAAAAGCCTTGTGGGACAGCGCGGCCAGCCAAGCCTCAGTATCGCTCATGCAAGACGATGCCGTCGCAAGCATCCAACAGGATTCCCGGCAGGCTGCCGTGACGCTGGCAAGTGGCCAGGTTTTGACTTGCCAACTCGTGGTGGGTGCCGATGGCGCCAATTCAGTGGTGCGGTCACTGGCTGGCATTGGTACCAGTCGTGACCAATATGGACAGCACGCTCTGGTTGCGTCCGTAAGGGTTGCCGGAGCGCCTGGGGACATCACATGGCAGGCCTTTCATCCCAGCGGCCCACGGGCTTTTTTACCCCTGCATGCCGCCAGTGGCGTGAAATCTCAAAGCGAAAGCTGGGCGTCTCTGGTCTGGTACGACGCCCCGGACGTCCTGGCTCGCCTCAAGACCCTGCCTGACCGGGATTTTCTGAGTGAAGTGCAAACCGCCTTTCCCGAGGAATTGCCCGCATTGACTCACGTCGCCGCTCGCGCCAGTTTCCCCATTGCCCGCCAACACGCCCATCATTACTCTCATAATCGCGTTGTGTTAGCCGGTGACGCCGCCCACACCATTAACCCTCTGGCTGGGCAGGGCGTGAACCTGGGCTTCCAGGACGCCGAATGTTTGCAATCGCTGCTGCACGAGGCCAAACGAGCGGGTGACGACCTCGCAACGGGGCGCTTGCTGGACCGGTACGAGCAACGACGACGCCCGGCCAATACCCGTATGATGCTGGCCATGGACGCCTTCTATTACCTGTTCAGTAACCGCATTCCGCCCGTTCACCTCATTCGCAACCTGGGGCTGGGGCTGGCACAAAGAGTACCCTTTGCAAGAAATCAGGTGGCCCGTTACGCAATGGGGCTTGATGATGGCTCATCGGGACCGCTGCAAGCATGGTTGAAGGCACTACCGAAACCGCCATTCATGACCAGACACCTTTGAACAAATGCCGCTGGCCAATGCAGGCCACGGCTTGATGCACGCACTTGGAAAGGACATCAAACATGTCGGAAACGTTGTTCAGTAAAATCATCAAACGGGAAATTCCCGCCGATATCGTCTACGAAGACGACCTCAGCCTGGCATTCAAGGACATTAACCCTCAAGCACCGGTTCACTTGCTGATCATTCCGAAGAAGGCGATCGCGACCATCAATGATCTGGAAGAAGGGGACCGGGAATTGGTCGGCCACCTGTTCCTGGTGGCCTCCAAACTGGCCCGGGAGATGGGCTTTGATGACGATGGCTATCGGGTGGTGATGAATTGCAACGAGCAGGCGGGTCAGACTGTATTCCA
This sequence comes from Marinobacter caseinilyticus, assembly GCF_011074955.1. Taxonomy (GTDB): domain Bacteria; phylum Pseudomonadota; class Gammaproteobacteria; order Pseudomonadales; family Oleiphilaceae; genus Marinobacter; species Marinobacter caseinilyticus. The sequence continues at coordinate 90,760 of NZ_WUQJ01000020.1, forward strand.
CATCCACCTGCACCTGCTGGCCGGCAAACCGCTCGGTTGGCCGCCTTACACAGACCGGGCCAAGCAGGCCTGATCAGCCCTTGGGGCTGAACAAACGCATCAGGCCGGAACCAATGTTTTCGACCGGTCTGATGATTGCCTGCTGAACCGAGTTGGTCACCACTTCGTTGAAGCGATCACCTGCCGGCGTTTTCATAAACGCGATATAGTCTTTCAGTTGGTCGTCCGACAGACTTTGATAGGTGTGCAGATAAGCGGCGTACACCTGCTGCTCTACCATGCCGCGAATCATCGTACGCTGGCTCTCCACCTGATTTCGGATGCTGTCAAAATCGGCGTCACTGCCATTGAATGCGGCCATCGCCGTGCCAAAGGCCACCTGGACCGCGATGGCTGTGTCCACCGCACTCTCGGTGGCGCGCGAGGCACGGTCAAACTGGCTGAACAGCTTTTCCCGATCAGAGCCCCGATACTGTCGGATCAGTTCTGGGCCGCGACTCTCAATCTCACGCCAGGCGGCGGGTTTGGTGGCCGCGATTTCGAGGGCGGACACATTCTTTCCCAACGGCGTCAGGTACCAGTTTTTGACCGTGTTGAGCGCCGACTCCGACAATCCTGCATCAAGATCAGCAACGATTTGCCCCCGAATCTTGCGGCTGTTGAATGCCTGCCCCACCATCCCGGTGATAGCGCCTTTCAGCATTGGATCCATTTCACCGGACCGGCTCAGACCCTGGCTGATGCCCTCCGTTAGCATCGACGGGTACTGGTCAATGACTTCGCCCAGCGCCGAGCTTCGAACCACCGCTTCCGCCAATTCCGAGGCATGGGCCTGCCCGCTGCCGGCATACATCAAGGCCATGACAAATAGGCTGGTGGCAAATCGGTGACAACGACTGGCAATCATAAGCACTCTCTTGGTGGTGGTGTTTGACTGGCCCACTTATGACACGACGCCCAACAGAGAACAAGAGCCAAAACTTTACAAAAAAGACAGCTTCCAAAGTCTGCGCCCTGGACGGACAACCATGCGCAGACGCTGGAAGCAGGTGGTTACCGACCGACGATTTTCTCGGCTTCTTCCACGGGTGTATGGCGCACATCCTCACCTTTGACCATGAAAATCACATGCTCTGCCAGGTTACAGGCATGATCGCCGACCCGCTCCAACGCGCGCAGCACCCACATCACCGACATGCATCGGGAGATATTACGAGCATCCTCCATCATGAAGGTCACCAGTGTGCGGGTGGCCGCCTGATACTCCTCATCAACCCGCTTGTCTTCCTTCATGATCCGTAATGCCTGTTCGGAATCCAGCCGGGCAAAGGCATCCAGCGCATCGTTCAGCATGACCGAGACCAGATTGGCAATGTGGCGTACTTCCACATAGCCTCTTGGCGCCTGACCTTCGGCGGCGAGACTGAGAGCAAACTTGGCGATTTTTTTCGCCTCGTCGCCCACTCGCTCAAGGTCAGCGACCATCTTGATAACGGATATAACCAGCCGCAGATCCCGCGCAGCCGGTTGACGCCGGGCAATGATGCGCGTGGCTTCTTCATCGAGCTCAATTTCCAGCCGATCCACCACTTTATCCTTGGCGCGAACCTCATCGGCAAGGTTGCCGTCGCTGTCGATCAACGCAATGACCGCGTTGTTCAACTGCTCCTCCACCATGCCGCCCATTTTCAGAAAATCCGATTTCAGCGCCGATAGGTCGTCATTGAACTGGTGCGAGATGTGATCGCCGTACACGTCGTCCTTTTCTTTCTTCATTGCGGTGTTCTCCTGCTGTTCTCTAAGGCTGTCTTAACCGAAGCGGCCGGTGATATACGATTCGGTCAATTCATGCTGAGGCGACGTAAAGACCTTGTTGGTTTCATTCACTTCGATCAGATGGCCGAGATGGAAATACGCGGTGCGATGAGATACCCGTGCTGCCTGCTGCATGGAGTGCGTCACGATGATGATGGTGTAGCTTTCCGACAGCTCGGAAATCAACTCCTCAATGCGCGCGGTCGCAATCGGGTCCAACGCCGAGCAGGGTTCGTCCATCAGCACCACCTCCGGGCTGACGGCGATAGCCCGGGCAATGCACAACCGTTGTTGTTGGCCACCGGACAAACCGGTTCCGGGAGAATCCAACCGGTCCTTCACCTCGGCCCACAATCCTGCCTTTTTAAGGCTGTTCTCGACAATGTCATCAAGTTCCGACTTGCGGTTGGCAAGACCATGGATCCGGGGACCGTAGGCCACATTGTCGTATATCGATTTGGGAAACGGATTGGGCTTCTGGAACACCATGCCAACCCGGGCACGTAACTCCACCACATCGCGCTTGCGATCATAGATATCCTGGCCATCCAACTCCAGTCGGCCCTTCACCCGACAACTGTCAATGCTGTCGTTCATCCGATTCAGGCAGCGCAGGAACGTGGATTTGCCGCAACCGGATGGCCCGATAAAGGAAATTACCTGATTTTTACGGATATCCAGGCTGATACCCTTAATGGCTTGAGTATCGCCGTAATACACTTCCACATCCCGCAAGGCGAACTTCGGGTTATCGGTAAAGGGCTTGCCCACCGTTTCCCCATACCCATTATCCGCGTGGCTAATGTCCGTGTCTGCCGCGGACACGGCCCTGGTCTCAGTCGTGGCGGTCTCATTCACAATATTTGGATTCATGGTATTCACAATTTCTCCTTACCACCGACGTTCGAGGCGTTTGCGGAGCCAAATGGCTAATGCGTTCATACTGATCAGGAAGGCCAACAGCACCATAATGGCCGCCGAAGCACGCTCAATAAAGGCCAGCTCCGGACTGCCCGCCCACAAGAATATCTGCACCGGCATCACGGTCGCGGATTCAAAAAAGCCACCGGGCACATCCACGATGAAGGCCACCATACCGATCAGCAACAGCGGTGCGGTCTCCCCCAGCGCCTGGGCCATCCCGATAATGGATCCGGTGAGCATCCCGGGCAACGCCAGTGGCAACACGTGGTGCAGCACCACCTGCATTTTGGAGGCGCCAATGCCTTCGGCCGCTTCGCGAATGGAAGGCGGCACACTCTTTATCGATGCCCGGCTTGAAATAATAATGGTTGGCAATGTCATCAGAGTCAGCACAAGTCCGCCGACCATTGGCACTGAACGCGGCATACCAAATAAATTGATAAACACCGCCAAACCCAGCAAACCGAAGATGATCGACGGCACCGCCGCCAGGTTGTTGATGTTCACTTCAATAAAGTCCGTCCACCGATTCTGCGGCGCAAACTCCTCAAGATAGATGGCGGCTGCCACCCCGATGGGAAACGACAGACACAACGTCACCAGCATGGTCAGAAGCGAGCCGACGATCGCCCCCGCGATGCCCGCATTGGAGGGATCCCGCGAATCGCCGCTGGAGAAGAACACATCATTGAAGCTGCTCTCCACAACCCCCCTGTCCACCAATTCATCCACCCAGCGCTGTTGCTGGTCGGACAGTTTGATGGAGTAAGCCTCGTCGTCTTTATGCTTAACATAAACCTCGACATCGGTGTTCGCCAGAAAGGTCATGGTCCGGGTCGTACCCAGCCAGTCCGGATTGGCCTGCAATTGGTCCCGGAGCTGATTGGCGGCGTAAGAATTCATCAGCCGTCCGAGCTCGCGGCGATCACCTTTCTCCGCCGTGGGCAGCTCGTTCAGCAGCGCCTGTTGCAGCGGCGCAACAAAATCCGCCATGCGAATCTGTTCGGGGTCGGTGGGGTCGTCCAGGTACATCAACTCAGGGTCAAGTGGGACCTCCAGCGTGACGGTTGTTTTCAGAAACCCGGTGTACCCCTTGCTGATGATATCGGTAAACAGGATCACCAGTGCCAGAATCGCCACACCGATGGCCAGAATACCGTAGGTCCTGAACCGCCACTCCTTCCGATAACGGCGTTTGAGTGACTGGCGGACGAGCTCCGCCTGTGACAGTTGATCAGTCATACTGTTCCCGATATTTACGCACAACATGGAGGGCAACGATGTTCAGCAACAACGTCACGATGAAGAGCATCATGCCCAGGGCAAAGGCCGCCAGTGTCTTGGCGCTGTCAAACTCCTGATCACCCACCAACAAGGTCACGATTTGAACCGTCACTGTGGTAACCGCTTCCAGTGGATTAGCCGTCATATTGGCCGCCAGACCAGCCGCCATGACCACGATCATGGTTTCACCGATGGCCCGGGATACCGCCAACAGGACACCGCCCATGATGCCGGGCAATGCGGCTGGAAAAATCACTTTCTTCATGGTCTCGGACTGGGTGGCACCCAGGGCGAGGGAGCCATCACGCATGGTTTGCGGGACCGCATTGATGACATCGTCAGACAATGACGACACAAACGGAATAATCATGATCCCCATCACCAGTCCGGCCGCCAGCGCACTTTGCGACGACGCCGACAAGCCGATCGCCTCCGCGATATCCGAGATGAACGGCGCCACCGTCAGGGCGGCGAAAAAACCATAAACCACCGTCGGCACCCCGGCCAGCATTTCAAGCGCAGGCTTGAAGATGGCACGTACTGGCTTAGACGCGTACTCCGACAGATAAATGGCCGACATCAAGCCAACCGGTACCGCCACCAACATGGCAATGCTTGAAATCAGCAACGTGCCCACAAATAGGGGAATCATGCCAAAGGCGCCATCCGCACCCACCTGGTCGGCCCGAATGGCGGTTTGTGGACTCCAGCTGGTGCCAAAGAAAAATTCGATAAACGATACTTTGCCAAAAAACCGGATAGTTTCGAATATGACCGAAAAAATAATGCCAACCGTGGTCAGAATCGCCAACGCTGCGCACAGGAAAAAGATTTTGCGCAGGGTGGATTCCACTTTTTCCCGGGCATTGATGTGAGGGGCAATTCGAAGCCAGGCGATGAAACCACCCAATACCGCAATCGAAAGTACCAATGCCGTCATCATGAAGGTGCTTTGCGCCCGCAAGGCTTCCAGCCGTTCCGCGGCCGCCGCGATGCCTTCAGGTGCAAAGTCGCCCGACAGGGCGCCGGACGCCACATTACTGATTTGGGACAGCACCAAACTGGCCTGCCCGGCAGTGTCTGGGCGAAGTTCGGCGGGCAGGCTACCCACGATGAGGGTCTGAATAACCTTGGCTTCAAAGCCCAGCCAACACGCCAGGATAAGCAGCGCAGGCAAACCACACCACATGGCGGCCCGGGCCGCATAGTAAAAGGGCAGTGATTTGAGATTGCGGATGCCACCAAGGGGCATCGCAAGAGCTCGGGATCGGGCGTAGCCCAACGCAAACGCGATGGCGACCAGAACAACAATCAGCGGGAAAAGATTGGCCGGTTGCATGTAAGCTCTCTATCAATCAAGTGTAAAGACTGCACAGTTTATCGTTCTGGGAGACCGAAGTCACAAATCGACTTCTGCAACGCACAAAGTGCGGAGGCAACCCCCGCACTTTGTGCATCATCATTGACCTGAGGGTCGGAGCTTACATCAGCTCTTCACCGGTCATGGTTTTCATGCTGGTGGCATTCTTGGCCGCTTGCATGCGAGCGTTGCGCTCAAGCGGAATCAACCCTACATCGACCAGGTAGCCGTTGTTGCCCCAGGTAGACTCGCTTGTGAATTCAGCCACATACTCCGCAATACCAGGCACCACACCGACGTGGGCTTTCTTGACGTAGAACCACAGTGAACGGGCCACCGGGTAAGCGTCGCTGCTGATGTTCTCAATGGTGGGTTCCTTGCCCTCCACCACAGCCGCCTGCAACGTACCTGAGTTCTCTTCCAGGAAGCTGTAGCCAAAGATGCCGTAGGCTGAGGTATCGCTGTTCAGCTTTTGCACAATCAGGTTGTCATTCTCGCCGGCTTCGATGAATGCACCGTCTTCACGAATGCTGTGGCAAACCTGCTCTTTCGCTTTCTTTTCCATGCTGTCGATCATGGCAATCTCACCGCAGCCACCTTCCATGGCCAATTCAACAAACGCGTCCCGGGTGCCGGAGGTCGGCGGCGGCCCCATGACTACAATAGGCTTGTTGGGCAGACTGGAATCAACTTCACTCCAGTTTTTGTAGGGATTTGCAATCAGCTTGTCACCGGCTTTATTCGGCACTTCTTTTGCCAACGCCAGGAACAGGTGCTTGAGGGAAATGTCCAGATTCTCGGCTTTCTTCGAGCTGGCAATTACAATGCCGTCGCTGCCGATTTTGACTTCCACGATGTCCTTCACACCATTGCTCTGGCAATTCTTGAACTCGCTTGGCTTCATGCGACGTGAGGCGTTGGTGATGTCCGGGTGCTGGGTACCAATACCCTGGCAAAACAGCTTTAGACCACCACCGGAACCGGTCGATTCCAGCTTTGGCGTTGGGAAATCAGTGTTGCGACCAAAACGCTCGGCAACCACAGTGGCAAATGGGTAAACAGTGGATGAGCCGACAATGTTAATGGTGTCACGGGCCAGAGTAGGCGTGGACACGGCAGCCATAGCACCGGCTACGGCGACACTGGCAAATGCGGTTTTCAGTTTAATCACGTTGAGTCTCCATCTTTCACTTGAGCTATCGAAACGTTAGCTGCTTTTTGGATGCTGACCAAGCCAGATGCGATCCAGATCGATACTGAAACGTCTGTTCGGACCTTCAGACAAACCGGCATGGGTAAGCCGATGTATGGAGCATAAAGTCACTCTATGACAACTTTGTGACAGTGAATGAAATAGCACGGATTAGGTGAATTTTCTTGCAGCTTACCGAATGCGTATTAACATGCAGGGTAATTTTCCGGGCGAGCCACAAAGACGGCTCCACCGCGCGAACACCCCAAAGTGCTCCGGGGCTGAGTTCAATCAATGATAAAAGGTAGCTTGCGATGACCACGTTTGACGATAACAAACCCACCCCCAGGGGTGAATTGGCGATTCAGGTGATCCCCCTGCCCTCCGACACCAATGCCAACGGTGATGTCTATGCCGGTTGGGTCGTCAAACAAATGGATATTGCAGCCGCCACCACCGCGGGCCGGATTTCCAAAGGTCGAAACGCCACGGTCGCAATTGACCGCATGGAGTTTCTTTCCCCCCTCAGGGTCGGCTCCCAGGTCGGATGCTACTGCGAACTGGTGGACATTGGCCGCAGTTCAATGAAGATCAATGTGGAAGTCTGGACGCTTGATCGCACAGCCACAAAACACCGCAAGGTTACCGAAGCGCTGTTTGTGTTTGTGGCCATTGATGACAATGGCCGCATTCGCGAAGTGCCCGAGCAGCCGTAAACCGACCTTATCCGGGCAGCCACTCATGGACGGCAGTGCCTAGCAAGCTTCCAGGGGCGCGTAAGCCAGCACCAGCCACTTGGCGCCTTCGTCAAAGTTGACCTGAACCCGGGTGTGGTGCCCGGCCCCCTCGCAGTTCATTACAATACCTTCGCCAAATTTGGGGTGCCTGACGCGCTGCCCCAGCTGCAGCCCCGCGTCCTGGGCAGCGGATGAGGCAAACATGCCTTCGTTCGGCCGTTGCGCCAGGGCCGGTCGGCTGACGGTGTTGCGCAGCCTGACCTCTTGCAGGCAATCACCGGGAATTTCCCGGACAAACCGCGACAACGCATTGAATTTTTCCTGACCGTACAAGCGGCGGGACTCCGCATAGGTCAGCACCAGCTTGCTCATTGCCCGGGTGATGCCGACATAGGCCAGGCGACGCTCTTCTTCCATCCGCCCCGGCTCTTCCAGCGACATACTGTGGGGAAACAGCCCCTCCTCGACACCGGCCAGGAACACCAGCGGAAACTCCAGGCCTTTGGCGGAGTGCAGCGTCATCAGCTGAACGCTGTCTTCATGCGCTTCCGCCTGGGATTCGCCGGCGTCGAGCGCCGCCTGGGCGATGAACTCAGACAGGGCATCCATGTCGTCGTCGACTTCAAAATCCGCCATGGCGTTGACCAGTTCATCCAGGTTTTCCGCCCTGGCCTGACCCTTTTCACCCTTTTCGCTGCGGTGGTAGTCCCTCAGCCCGCTGTCCTCAATGGTCTGTTTCATCAGACCCTGCAGCGTCGCGTTCGGTGCCATTTCCGACAGCGCCTCAATAATGTCAATGAACCGCTGCAGCCCGGTCTTCGCCCGCCCCTTCAAGCGGCCTGCTGCCAGCAGTCGGTGGGAAGCCTCCCACAGTGACAGGCTGTCGTAGGACGCCAGCTCGCGCACCTCCGACAGACTTTTTGCCCCAATGCCCCGCGGCGGAATGTTCACCACTCGCTCAAAAGCGGCATCGTCATTGCGATAATGCACCAACCTTAAATAACCCAGCGCATTGCGAATTTCCTGGCGGTCATAGAACCGCAAGCCACCATACACCCGGTACGGCAGCCCCTGGCGCATCAATGACTCTTCCAGGACTCTCGACTGGGCATTGGAGCGATACAATATGGCGCACTCGCTGCGCAGGTTGCCCTCATTCACCCAACTGCTGATGGTATCGGCAATGTAGTTGGCCTCGTCCTGTTCATTAAACGCGGCGTACAGACTGATGGGTTCGCCTTCCTTGCCATCGGTCCACAGCTCCTTGCCGAGCCGACCCTGGTTGTTGGCAATCACCGAGTTGGCGGCCTTCAGAATCAACTGGGTCGACCGGTAATTCTGCTCCAGCCGCACCAGTCGTGCATTGGGAAAGTCACGCTGGTACTGCTGGATGTTTTCAATCTTGGCGCCGCGCCAGCCGTAAATCGACTGGTCATCATCACCCACCACGGTCAGCGGTACCCGGTTACCCGCCAGCACTTGCAAGAACGCATATTGAATGGTGTTGGTGTCCTGAAACTCGTCCACCAGGATATGGCGGAAACGGCTTTGATAATGTGTCAGCAATTCTGGCCGATGCAGCCACAATTCATGAGCCCGCAGCAGCAACTCACCAAAATCCACCAGCCCCGCTTGCTGACAAAGTTTCTCGTATTGCCGATAAATCTTCAGCATGGTGGAGGTAAAATGATCACCGGGGTTGTCCTGGATATGGTCCGCCCGCAACCCCTCATCTTTTTGGCTGTTGATAAACCACTGGGCCTGCTTTGGGGGCCAACGGCTCTCGTCAATCTGGAACTCACGCATAACGCGCTTCACCATGCGGATCTGGTCGTCACTGTCCAGCACCTGAAAGTTTTCCGGCAGACCGGCGTCCTGGTAGTGCGTCCGCAACAAGCGGTGGGCAATGCCGTGGAAGGTACCGAACCACATGCCACGGGTTGGCAGGTTCATCATTTGCTCAATGCGGTAACGCATTTCCCGGGCGGCTTTGTTGGTAAAGGTAACCGCCAGCAAGCTGGTGGGCGGCAGTTGATCCACCTGCATCAGCCACGCCATGCGATGCACCAAGACCCGAGTCTTTCCGCTACCCGCCCCCGCCAGCACCAGCAGGTGCGCATTTTGAGCCGTGACGGCCTCTCGCTGGGCATCGTTGAGAGGGTCAATGATCGGAGAAACATCCATGGGCAGACATCGCTGTGTGCAGGTGAATTGAGTGGTCAGATTATAACAGGCCAGACCGCATTCGTGGTGAGTGTGATTCGTGCAGGCGCGGATGACGATCATTGCTGCAGGTAGCTGACAAGCGTCGGGACCAGCAATGTGCCCAGGACAAAAAGCCGGACCGATGGTGACGAGTCCGCCGTTGGGGCGTCATCCGTACTTCAGGTTGCCAATGTCCGATTCATCTGGCGGCTCATTTCCAGGAAAATACAACACCCTGGCCGTGGACGTTGCCCGCAGGAAGCGATCCCACTGCTAGCGAATTACGCGATGTAACAATGATCCACGCAAGATTTATTTGTCACAGCAGGTGTTTTCGGACCAAGGACAGGTAAAGGGACAGGCACCACCGGAGGTGAGCTCTGACGCTGCCATGAAAGGCTTGGCGCCGTCTGGCATCGGCTCTGTCGATGTCACCCAGATGGAGGCGTCGGTTAAAATCATTTTCCGAACGCCACTGAGTGACGGGAGAAAGTGAGCAGTCTCGCGCCGATGGGGCGCGAGATTGCCAACAGGGCTTAAAAGCCCCGTGGAACGGTTTGCGCTTCGACAAACTCGAACAGACCTTCCAGGCCGCCTTCACGACCGATACCGGACGCTTTCATGCCGCCGAACGGCGCTTCCGGTGTCGGACCTGTGCCGGTGTTCCAGCCCACGTGTCCAAACCGCAGCTCGGCCGTCACCCGCTGCGCCCGCTCTGAATCGGCGGTGAAGACATACGCGGCCAACCCGAACTCGGTGTCGTTACCCGCTGCGATCACTTCGTCCTCGGTCCGGAATGAGGCCATTGGCACCAGTGGGCCGAAAGTCTCTTCCCGATAGCAGGCCATTTCCCGGTTGACGCCTGACAGCACTGTCGGCGGATAGAACAGGTCGTTGCCACTGAGTTCGGCAGGATCACGACCCGCCACCAGAGTGCTGCCCCTTTCGAGCGCATCCTGGACATGACGGCGAACCTTGTCGAAGCCGGCCTTGTTGATCAACGGGCCCAGGTCAACGTCACCATTGATGCCATCGCCCACGGTCATCTTGTTGACCCGCTCAGCCAGCTTCTCACCGAACGCTTCCATGATGTTTTCATGGACAAAAATCCGGTTGGCGCAGACACAGGTCTGACCACCACCACGGAATTTGTTGGCCATCAGATTGTCGGCAGCGGCATCCAGATCCGCGTCCTCAAACACAATAAACGGTGCGTTACCGCCCAACTCCAACGCCAGCTTCTTGACGTGCTCAACGGTATCGATGATCAGCTTGCGACCCACCTCGGTAGACCCGGTAAAGCTCAGCATCGGCACATCGGGATGCTCACAGAGCACCTTGCCAATCACGCTCGCTTTGCCCATCACCAGGTTAACCATGCCTGCGGGCAGATCTACGTTCTCGTGAATCAGGGTAAACAACGCAATCATCGTCAGTGGCGTTTCACTGGCCGGTTTGATTACCGAAGGACAGCCAGCCGCCAACGCCGCGGACAGCTTTTTCGCGATCATGCCGGCCGGAAAGTTCCAGGGTGTGATCAGCGCCGTGACACCGATCGGGCGGTAGTGGACCGTCCAGGTGCAGTCTTTTGGCTTTTCAGCCAGTGTGTGCGCATCGAGCGCCTGAATGTGCTTGGCGCAATAATCAAAGAAGCCAGCCGCATAAACGGCCTCGCCCTGGGCTTCCTGAAGTGGTTTGCCATGCTCCATGCACAGAATACGGCCCACTTCCTCTTTATTATTCAGCAGCGCATCGCGAATACCCTCAAGCCAACCGCGGCGGGTTTCCAGGCTGTATGGCGTGCCCAACCGTAGCGCCTGCTTGCCGGCATCAACCGCAGCGTTCACATCGCCTGCGGTCATTGACGGCACCTTGGCGATGCACTCACCGGTGGCCGGGTTGAAGACATCGAAGGTGTTGCCATCGGAGGCCGCTTGCCAGCGCCCGCCTATATAGCCACTCAGATTCTTCAGCAAGGGTGACTCAATCATCTCGGCTCCTTTATCTCTGGTCATGTCGCGCGTACGGTACATAAAACTATCGGTTGCCGGATGCTACGCGCGTTCTCGGGGTTTATGAAGTCATAGTGGCTGGTGATTTCACGGGTGTAAAGCGTTAGCGCTTTTCACTCAGCCAATGGGTTGCCTATACTCGGTGGATCACTATTTAAGGAGGCTGGCACATGAAAGCATTTTTTCACCCCGCACAGGATCAGCACATACCGAAGACCTATTTTACCCGTGGCCAGATGCGCCAGCCACAAGAGGTGCCCGACCGCACGGCACAGATGCTTGAGGGCCTGAAGGCCCTCGGCATTCCGATTCTGGAACCCGCCGATCAGGGCGCAGGCGCGATCTCAAAAGTTCACGATCTGGGCTATCTCAGATTCCTTGAATCCGCCCACCGACGCTGGAAGGAAATTCCGGAGGACTGGGGCGACGAAGTCATGTCCAATATATTTGTCCGCTCCCCCAATGCCATGCGAGGCATTCTGGCAGAAGCCGCGTGCTACCTGGCGGATGGCAGCTGCCCGATTGGCGCCAACACCTGGGATGCCGCCTACTGGTCTGCCCAGACCGCTCTCGGTGCCGCCGACGCGCTCATGGCCGGCGAGCGCACGTCGTATGCTGTTTGCCGGCCGCCTGGCCATCATGCCCGCCGGGATGCCGCGGGCGGTTTCTGTTACCTGAACAATGCGGCCATTGCTGCGGAGAAAATGACGTCCCACTTCCCGCGGGTGGTCATCCTTGATACCGACATGCACCACGGCCAGGGCATTCAGGAAATTTTTTACGAGCGCAGTGATGTGCTCTACATCTCCATTCACGGCGACCCCACCAATTTCTATCCGGTAGTGGCCGGGTATGAAGATGAGCGTGGTGCCGGTGACGGCTACGGCTACAACATCAACCTGCCGATGCCCCACGGTTCGTCCGAAGAAGATTTTTTTGCACGCCTGGAAGAGGCCATGGCCGCCATCAAACTGTTCCAACCCGATGCACTGGTACTGACCCTGGGCTTTGATATTTACAAGGACGATCCCCAGGCCAAGGTGTCGGTCAGTTCGGAAGGTTTCGGCCGCCTTGGTCGCCGGATCAACAAAGCCGGCCTCCCAACGCTGGTGGTACAGGAGGGCGGTTATGACCTGGACACCTTGAGCGAGAACGTCCAGCAGTTCTTCGGCGGCCTGGCAATCTGATCAACGGCCGGGGGCATACACCTTGATGTTGGTGTGGCCCTCGGCCCGCATATGGCCCGCATGTAATTGACTCATCATGCCCCGATCGCAGTACAGCAGATACTGCTGATCCGCATTCAGGGTGTGGAGCGACTCGGCAAGCTCGTAGAACGGAATCTTTACGACCTCATTGTTGGTCAGGTGCAAAGGCGCCGATGCCCCTTCGGTGGGGTGGCGCAGGTCGATCACTATGTCGTCCACCGCCGGCGTCCTTACCAGCTCCACCGACTCCGGTGTGGTCACCGAATCCATCAGGCGACTGACCGCACATTCGTCTCGGGCGGCCAGTGCGCTCTCCAGCACGGCGGGATCCATCCCCGTCTCATCCAGCTCAACCCGGTCCAGGCGAGCACGAGTGGCTGGTCGTCGGGAGATCACGCCACAGTATTCTGGCATCGTGCGCGCGAAGGGCTCGGTTCCGATTCGGGCGGCAATGCGAATTATTTGCTCTTTATCCATCGCGATCAGTGGCCGCAACACCACCTGGTCACTCGCGCGGTCAATGACGGCCAGATTCGACAGGGTCTGACTCGACACCTGCGCCACCGCATCTCCGGTCACCAGAGCGCCCGCGTTGTTCTGCGCGCCCAGGTCGGCGGCGGCCCTCAGCATTTGCCGCTTCAACACCACGCCCCAGTGGCGATCACTGACCGATCGCATGATCTCCGCCACGACCCCGTCGAACGGCACCGAAATAAATTTGGCGCTGTGGGATCCACCGTAACGCTGCCAGATGTAGTGCACGACCTGGCGAACACCGGTCTCATGCGCGGTTCCACCCAGATTGAAGAACAGGAAATGGCTACGCACACCTCGGCGTAACATCAGGTATGCCGCTACGGATGAATCGAAGCCACCCGACATCAGTGTCATAACGGATTCGACGCTGCCCAGGGGGTAACCACCCAAACCTTTGTGCCGGCGATGCGCGATTACATAATAGGCCGGAGCAACCTCAAGCCGAACCGTTACATCGGGTTTTTTGAGATCAACGCCCCGGGCCGCCGTCTCACCGAGCAAGACGGAACCGACATGGCGGGCAAGCTCGGATGAAGAAAACCCATGGTCGCCATGACGCTTAACCCGGACGGCGAAGGTTTTCCCCCGCAACCTTTCAGCAAATGCCCATCGCGCTCTTTCGGCAATTTCGTCCATACTGATCAGAGGGAAGGTCGCAATTTCCTGAATGGTGGAAATCCCCGGGGTCCGCTGGAGTATATCGACCACGGGCCCTGCCAGGCCCAGGTCGTCCGGAACATCCGCATTGACCCGGTCCCAGGCGGCGTCTACCTGAATGCGACCATCGAGCTGGGTCAACAGCTTGCGGATGTTTTGCGCCAACCGTCGCATTTGTTGACGGCGCACAGGTTTGCTTTTGATGGCCACTTCGGGGGCAGGACGAATCAGTAGTTTCATAGGGTAACAGCGGCTATGGTTCGGAAGTGTAGAAAGAATTAAGGGCCTAGGGAAGCGCTGATCAATTCCCGTATACTTTTGGCCTTGAGGCGACCGGCGCTTTGCCACGGCACGCTTCAGATCCGGCAGAGTATACGGGAATTGATCAGCCCGCCCCTAATGCAACGGGTTCACTGTGTGCCTCAACGTTGGGGCACGAGTAACGCCGGCTCGAGTAGGGCATCGGCACAGACAAACACAACGACAAGAGAACCTTCCAGACAAAGGTCTGCTGTGGTTTGAAAGCGCCCGGCAGGGACAACGCCGGAACGTCGCAGGGACGGCGATGTTGCCTACGCGCGTGACACCACTTTCGCCGCAACCGGAGTCCGGGGTTTTTGGAGCGGCCGGTCAGAAATGACAGCGGCCAACGACCATCAGGAGTTCCATTATTCATGAATCAGGCCACAATTAATGCGCTAGTTTCCCCCGAGGGCAGCCTGGAGATTCTATCCAATCATGAAGTCAACCGACTGAAAGACCGCAGCGAAGGCGGTCTCTATAAACTGTTCCGGCAATGCGCGCTCGCCGTTCTCAATACCGGTGTTGAGACCGACGATTGCAAGGACCTGATGGAGGTCCATATGGATTTCGACGTCCGCCTGGTACCTCAGCCGCGCGGATTGAAGCTGGAACTGATCAACGCGCCGGCCAGTGCGTTTGTGGATGGCGAAATGCTGCGCGCCATCCGAGAGCACTTATTCTCCGTGTTGCGGGACATCATCTACTCGCACTCCATCCCCACGTCGGCGGCCGGGTTTAATCGCCAGGACCCGGAAGACATCACCAACCTGATTTTCCACATCTTACGTAATGCCCGCGTGCTGCAGGCCGGGCGCCAGCCTGACATGGTGGTGTGCTGGGGCGGCCACTCCATCAGCCGAGAGGAATATGTCTACAGCAAGGACGTTGGCCATGAACTGGGGCTGCGAGGCCTAAGCATCTGCACCGGCTGCGGCCCCGGCGCAATGAAAGGCCCAATGAAGGGCGCCACCATTGGTCACGCCAAACAGCGGGTTAAAAATGGCCGCTACATCGGCCTCACCGAACCCGGCATCATCGGGGCCGAAGCCCCCAACCCGATCGTCAACGAACTGGTGATCATGCCGGATATCGAAAAGCGCCTGGAGGCATTTGTGCGGGCCGGACACGGCATCATTGTGTTTCCCGGCGGTGTTGGCACGGCCGAGGAGATTCTCTACCTGTTGGGCATACTGCTGCACCCGGATAACGTCGATCTGCCGTTTCCCGTCGTTTTCACCGGCAGGCAGGAAAACGCCGAATACTTTCATATGATTGATGCATTCATCCGCAACGCGCTGGGGAACGAGGCGGCGGAAAAGTATGAAATCATCATTGACGATCCGGTCAAGGTCGCACAAACCATGAAAAAAGGCGTGGCAGAGGTGGAAACCTTTCGGCGCGCAATGCAGGACGCCTACTACTTTAACTGGATGCTGAAAATAGACCCGGTGTTCCAGCTCCCCTTTGAGCCGAACCACGACACCATGCGCGCCCTGGAACTGCACAAGAATCAACCCGTGCACCTGTTGGCCGCCAACCTGCGCAAAGCTTTCAGCGGTATTGTTGCGGGCAACGTCAAGGAGCAGGGCATTCGCCAAATTCAGGAGAAGGGACCGTTTGAGATCTCAGGCGACCCACAGCTGCTGAAACCACTGGAAGCCATGCTGGAAGCGTTCGTGGAACAGAACCGGATGAAACTGCCGGGCAGCTCGGCGTACCGTCCCTGCTACCGGATAGTCAGCACCGAGACCGCGTAAACGCGGACGCCACTGAGGAACTCGGTACAGCCTCAGGCGCTACCAGACCAGCAAATAACTGGCCCCAGACTCGCCTGGGGCCTGAACGCGGGCTACAGGCTACTTCCCACCTGCCGGCAGGCTGGCGTAATAGGCTGCCAGGTTGGCTATGTCGGCGTCGCTCAGGGCCGCCGCCTGTCCTTGCATAATAACGGCCTGGCCGCCATTACGCTGTTTGTTCTTATACGCCGTCAGCGCCGACACCAGGTAGGCTTCATTCTGGCCCGCAAGGCTGGGGTAGGTTGGGATTTGGGCAATACCGTTGGCACCATGACAGGCTGCGCAAACCGCTGCTTTCGCCTTGCCCGCTGCAGGATCTGCTGCCATGGACGCGACCGGAAATGCCAAACCAACAGCCGCAATACTCATCATCACACGGTACTTGAACTTCATTGAACTTACCCTCTCACGCATTGGAAGTAACCGGCTGCAACCGGCAAGATAACAAGCTGACTTATAGCACAGCCGATGGCATGCTCAAAAAAGTCAGATCAAACCGTTCTGTTAGCTACAATACGACCACTTACGATGTTTGTCCTGTTTCTCGCGTCATTCTTTGGTCTGACAATGAAGGTTACAGCGCATAGACTTTCGAAGCCCCCAAGGAGATATGCCAGATCATGCCGATACACTGTGAAGAACGCCTCTGTGTGGAAGGTCACATCGGCGTCCTGACGCTCGATGCCCCTGACACCCTGAACGCGTTGTCCAGTCAGATGATTGACGAAGCCCAAGCGGCGCTGGACCGTTGGGCAGAGGACAGCCGCATTTCACTGGTCATGATTCAGGGTCAGGGTGACAAGGCGTTTTGTGCCGGCGGTGACATTCAGGCGCTTTACTCAGTGCTCCAAAGCCCCGACGCAGCGGCAAATGCCTGCCATTATTTCAGCAATGAGTACCGTCTGAACTTCACCCTGCACCGTTTCCCGAAACCCGTTATTGGCTGGGCCAACGGGGTGGTCATGGGCGGTGGTCTGGGCTTGCTTGCCGCCTGCCGCTATCGTCTGGTAACACCCGATCTCATCATGGCAATGCCAGAAATCAGCATTGGCCTGTTTCCGGACGTCGGCGCCAGTTGGTTTCTGAATCGCCTGCCCGAGGGCCTGGGCCTGTTTATGGGGTTAACCGGTGCCCGCCTGAACGCCACAGACGCGCTGCGGGTGGGGCTCGCCGACATGGCAGTGTATCCCCACCACCGTGACTCCCTGCTCGACCAGATCCAGAGTCAGCGTTGGAGTGGTGAAGCCGCCACCGACGACAACCGCCTGTATCGGCTGCTCAACCAACTCGACTCGCCGCCCTACCCGTCGCTGCCGGAGAGTCAGTTGGCGCGGCACGAACAAACCATCGCCCGCCTCTGCCAGGACGGCGACTTACCGGACATCGTGGATCGCTTGCTGTCGGAACCGGCGACAAGTGACTGGTGGCATGCCTGCATCGAGACCTTGCGCGGGGGCTGCCCCACCTCTGCCTGGCTGGTACAGGCACAGTTGAAACACGCCCGCCAGCTTTCGCTCAAAGATATCTTCCGAATGGAGTTGGTAATGGCAACCCGGTGCGCCGAACGGCCCGACTTTGCCGAGGGGATTCGTGCCCGGTTGATTGACCGGGACCACGCACCCCAGTGGTCTTACTCAACCATCCGGGCGGTCCCGTCAGAGGTGGTGGAACAGCATTTTGTGCCGCCCTGGCATGAACAGGACGACCCACTCACCCTGGACTAACCGTCCGGCCGGGTGGATAGCAGAACCGAAGCCGCAGCGGACCGGGCACGACGCACCCACCCGACAAGTCGTCCATCGGACTCAGGCGCCGGCACCCGCCTGGATCAGCAGCATTTCCATATCCTGGTTGCCTCTGGCCCGCGCCAGGTCCAACGCTGTCAGGCCCTGGGCATCTTCAAAATCCACATCAGCGCCGGCGGCTAACAGCACTTCTGCCGTCAGCAGGTCGCCCCCATCGACGGTGTGCATCAGCAACGAACGTCCGTCCCGGCTGACATTCACATTGGCACCCGCTGCCAGCAAGACCTTAACCACCGACAGGTTGCCACTGAGGACCGCCAGAAACACCGGCGTGCTGCCATCGGCACTGGTGGCATTCACATCGGCGCCGGCGGAGAGCAGTAACTGCGCCAACCGCCGATGACCTTCCCGGGCTGCAATCATCAGCGGCGTCAGGCCCTGTTCGCCACTGAGGTCGGGGGCAGCCCCCTGGCTCAGCAAATACCAGGCAATGCGGTCGTACCCCGACAAGGCAGCCCGTGCCAGCGGCGTTCCCTGCTCGGTCACGGTGTTCAGGGCGGCTCCCCGCTCTGCCAGCGCCGTCACCGCATCAACATCACCTTGTACTACCGCCTGAAACAGTGGCGAATTGACTGCCTGTGCTTGCTGGCGATCCAGATTAGCGGGGGTGGGGGCGGTGGTACAACTTGCCAACAGCAATGCAACACAGGTAACAATCAGGGCGTGGGCGCCGAATCCTTGGGCCGTCATGACGGGGTCTCGGTTGATAAATGATGCTGCTAGTGTGGTCGGCCCGGGCGCTGAATTAAATCGAGCCGGTCACAACCTCCGCAAACATTCCGGGTGGAACCGCGTTTTTTCGACCACAGTGTGCTCACGTTGACGAAGCGTCACAGGCCGCCAACAATTCGGATGTCAGCGCCCGCAGTCGCCGCTCCCCCTGGCGTCGGCCCTCGCAGGCGCCCACCGTTTGCAGATCCTGCCAGGACCAGCCCTGAAGGACGGCGCGACACCACAAACTGGCGTGGTCGCTGATGGCAAGTCGTTGCGCCATTCCGGTCTGTCGGGTCAGCCGACGAAGCGGCAGCAACGACATTTCAAATCCCCGAAAGCCATCACAGAAACTCGCCAGCTCGCGGTGGTCGTCGTTGGACAGGTCCGGCACGTCAGGCAACTGTGCGGTCAATTGCAGCACCAATGCCGGGGCCAATGTCGGCCAGCAGGCTGGCAACAAGGTCTGCCAATGCTCCGACAAGCGCGCACGCAGCCGTTCAACCAGGCCTCGGCCGGCTTCCTCAAGCCCCGCCAGCAGCTGAACTGCGTATTCACCGCTACTGGCGTCCCGATGCAGGCCCAGCCGCACCACGGGCAACTGGCACCGCTGCCAGAACGCCAGCAAATCCGGGCTGGCGCCAAAGCTGGTGCCCAAACCCTCCAGCCCTTGCGCGGCGGCATACGCCCAGGCGCTGTCGACCAGCAATCGGCCGAGCCCACCGCGGCGTTCATGCTCAGCTACCGCCAGCCGCACAATACGCCCGACCCTGAGCGTGGCCGCCTCGGGAAAGCCACTGTGATTGGCCAATGACTGCGGCAACAGGTGCCCCCGCAGGCGGCGCTTACCCTGTGCCACCTGCTCCGCCAGCGCCGGCGCCAATCCGCCCTCCTCCGTCAGCCACAGCACCGCCACAATCCGGCCATCGCGCCGCGCCACCCAACTGACCGACGCCGGGTCGTCCAGCCATTGGCGCAAATCTCCTGGTGTGGTTCGGTAATGCGCATCCACCAATAACCCAAAGGCATCGCTCAAGTCCGGCTCGGCGGCCTGCGACGGCGCCCAGCGTTCGATAGCGATAGCGGCATCCACCGTTGCCGCCCGGTCCCTGGCGGCATCAGTGCCGGAGTCGGCGTCCAACAAATACAGACGGTTGACCAATGCTTCCAGCGGATCGGAGTCCGCCCAGCGAATTGGCTGCGCCAAGCGTAGGGACTGCCAGTGGGGTGTTTCCCGATTGAGCACTTGTCGAAACCGCAGATCAAAGCCCCGGCCCGAGCCCTCATACCCATGAATCGTGGAGGCAAACACCACCCTCGGCCAAGCCAACAAGATCGCTTTCAGTAGCGGCGCCGGAATGGCGGCGGCCTCATCCACCAGCACCACACCCGCATCCGGCCTGCGCCGCAACAATTCATCGGTGGGGTAAAATCGCAGCTGAGCCCGCTCACCGAGTTGTAACGTGTGACCGGATTCGGACAGGTTGCCGTCGTCGCCCGCCGCGATCCGGGCGTGGTGAAACAGGGTGCTTACCGCTTCAAACGACGGCGCAGTGACCAGAATTTGTTCCCGTCCGGCCCGCATCAGTGCGACAGCGGCCATGCCCAAGGCCGCCGATTTGCCGCGGCCCCGGTCGGCCGTAATCACCAGCGGCCGTCGACGACGGCCTTGGCCGGTGCGCAGGATCTGCGCCACCGCTCGGTTCTGGTCCGCTGTACCGCCGGACCGGAACGCGCGAGCGGTTAATGTCGCAGGCAGTGTGGGCAGGATCGGCAACACAGCGGTGTCCACCGCCACACGGACCACCGTCGGATCCGCCGCAATCACCGCCGCCATGCGTCCGGCAAACGGATGCTCCGCCGCCCGATCCAGCCCGGTGCGGGCGTAATCGGGATCCTTGAATGCACGCCACTGCGCCAACGCTGGCATCAGCCAAAACCACAGCCCGCCCGCGCCCAGTGTTCCGGAAAAGGCCGCCAGACTGCCCGGCGGATTGCCTTGCCAACCATCCCAGACCAACAGGTCGGTCTGCCGCCCCAACCACCGCTGCCCCTCGTCCGGTTTGACCGGTATCAAGTCCGGGTGGGGGCAATCAGCGGACGGCCCACTCCAGAGCCCCGTGCCGATTGTGAGGCCGGGTAGCCATTGCGCCAGCCGCGCCAGCGCCAATTCGCGGTCGCCCTCCAGCACGACCAGCCGCCGCTCACCGCTCTGATGCAGGGCCTGCTGCAAAGAACGCCAGGAGGGCGTGGACGGCGTTGATTCGGACAAGGCGATCAGCTCAAATCGATGGCGTGGCGTTTGAGGTCACTGAGCTGGCAGTGCTTCAGTGCCGCCCGGTGGGTAGCCCGCAGCTTCACTCTCGGCGCACTGTCCGCTTCACAGGCTTCATGCCAGCGAGCAGCGCAAAGACACCAGGCGTCGCCTTCTTTGAGGCCGGGAAATCCAAACTCCGGACGCGGGGTACTCAGATCGTTGCCCTTGGCCTTGGAATACGCCAGAAATCGGTCGGTCACCACCGCACACACCACATGGAGCCCCAGATCATCCGGGCCCGTATTGCAGCAGCCGTCGCGGTAAAAGCCGGTTTTGGGCTCAGAGCCGCAGGTTTCCAATATCTCACCCAGTACATTCACCGATTCAACCTTTACGGTTGCCATTGCCATTCTCCTGTCATCCCATTATTGGAGGTATCATCCCTGCGCACCCGCTTGCAGGCACCCAAGATAATAAAGATCACCCATTATGGGTGACGGGTTACCCAGACACCAAATGCCCATTACAATGGCGGCATGCCCACCGACCTCCCAGATTTTTTAACCGACGAACAACGCGCCATTATTACCGCCGGCTATGACCATGCGGTCATCACCGCCGTGGCCGGTAGCGGTAAAACCTCTACCCTGGCCTGGCGGATCCGGTTCCTGCTGGAGCAGGGTCATGACCCGGCCCGAATGCTGGTACTGATGTTCAATCGCAGTGCCCGCCAGGATTTCACCCGCAAGTTGAACGAAGTGGCCCGGGACAGCGGGTTAGCACTGCCGGAAATTCGCACCTACCACGCCATGGGTCTGCGCTTGTATCGCCGGTTTATCAAAGAAGGCTATCTGCCTGGATTTTCCGAAGCCATTCTGACCGATCAGGAAATCAACTTTCAGGCCTGGCAGCTCACGCGCCGACTGGCGCCGGAAGACTTGCAGGATGAAATCAAACGCAGTAAGAAAGACTTTGTGGAGACTGCCGTCCAGTTTATTGACCTGGTCAAAACTACACTGTCACCCGCCGAAATCGTGTTTGAAGACCAGGGCTACAATGACAAGCACCGCTACCTGATTGACCTGTTCCACAGCTTTGAGCAGTGGCGCAAATCCGACAGCCGCATCAGTTTTGCCGATATGCTGTACGAGCCGGTCATGGCCATTCACCAAAACCCGCCGCTCCAGCGCCTGGTGGAAAACAAAATGGATCTCATTCTGGTGGATGAGTACCAGGACACCAACGAGGTCCAGCACCTGTTGCTGCGTTACGTCGCCGGCGACCGTGCGCGAGTCACCGTTGTTGGCGACCCGGATCAGACCATCTACGAATTTCGGGGCGCCAAGCCCGAGTTTATCCTGAGCCGCTTCAGCAACGAGTTCGAAAGTCCCCTGGAACAGACGCTCAGCTACACCTTCCGTTACGGTCATCGCGTGGCACTGCTGGCCAACCACCTGATCAGCCACAACACCGGCCGCAAGGATGTGCTGTGCCATGCCCACCCGTCCACCCCGGCCACCGACGTGCATTTCCACGAACACATCAGCGACAGCGACGTGGTGATCAACCTGCTCAGCCAGCGGACACCGGACAGCCTCGGCGATACCGCCATCTTGTTTCGGGTCTGGTCCCAGAGCGTCCCGATCGAGCTGCGCTTGCTGGCCGAGCAATTGCCGTACCGCATCGATGCCGGCAAAGGCGCGCTGTTCAGCCGCGAGGTCGAGGCCATCACCGGCTTGCTCAGTGTGGTGTCCGGCACGCTGGAACAAACCCCCGAAGCTGATCGGCTCGCCATTGCCCGGCAATTACTGCGCTTTCCCCATGTCGGCCTGAAGGAACAGGAACTGAACCATCTGGCACAGTTTCTAGCCGGCTTCGGCCAGGGCTGGGGCGACCGCATACTGGCAATGGAGTTCGATGCCCTGACGCCCATGGCGGCGCGCAAACTGCGCAAACTCGGCCAGACCCTGCAGAGCCTAGACCGCTTTCAGGGTTCAGTCGCTCAGCTAATCCGTCAGTACGCCGAACAGACCGACCTGTTTGACGGCATTCGCAGCCTGGCGCTCACCCATGAAAGTGCCGATGAGCGCATTGACACAGTCCGCGGCTTTCAGCACTACCTTTCGGGGTTGAACGTCGGGGCGGCGGAGGCGTTGCAGCATCTGAGGGCGCTTAAAAATCGGGCCCAGACCCATCAGGCAGGGGGCGTATTGCTATCAACCATCCACCGCACCAAAGGTCTGGAGTGGCCCGTTGTTATTCTGCCGGGCCTGCAAGAGAAATACTTGCCCTACAGCCCCCGCCAGACCGATAACCTCAAGGCCTTTATCGAAAGTGAACGACGCCTGCTGTATGTGGCCATCACCCGCACCCGCCAGCAACTGCACCTGATCAGCCGCCCCGGGGGGACTCGGCCACCGATGGATGCCGATCAGGGCCCCAGCCGATTTGTCGCAGAACTGTGCATCCCGCTGTCCGATGCCCTTGGTCGCTACTTTGATGACAGCCAGCAGGACGATCACACCGCATTGGCGCTCGATCTGCCACTGACCCCGATCAGCGTGCGCTACGCAGCCCGTGAAGGCATTACGCTGACATCGGACCAACATCAGCCACCCGCCGCCAACCCGGATATGCCCCTATGGGCTCACGCTCGGGTCATTCACGCCATTTTCGGCGCGGGCACGGTGGTGAATGAAGATGAGAGTGCCTTTGAAGTAACCTTTGACGCAGGCCAAACGCTGAATTTCAGTAAAAAAAGTGCGCATCTTTACTTCAGCCCCGCGCCTTAGCCCGGTAAGGCGATGAAATATTGGTAAGTTAACCGGCGAATCGACCCAAGCGGTTGTTACCACGCATCCGTTGGCCTACATTCCACGTAACACGGAATTAGAAGAAAAACCCAACATTACAGACGTCGCAACATCCACACCCAAAGAAGACCGAACAGGAGGTTCTGCATGTCATTCATGCGTCCATTCGCCATTGCAGCCTTGAGTGCTGTGGTGGCAACCCCCGCTCTGGCGGAGCAAGAAGTTGCCCAAAAAATCTATATCAACCCATCCGTTGGTTTCCAGCTGTTTGATGATCAGCGGGATTTAAGTGAAACCGCCACCTTCAACATTGGGGGGGAGTATCGTTTTCTCCAACGCTGGGCCGTGGAAGCGGTATATTCTCGCGCCAATGCCGATCGCAAATACGTCGTGGGCGAGAGTGAATTCAAGGAATACCGGGTGGACGGTTTGTATTATTTCGCAGACCCTGGTGAAACTTGGAATCCGTACCTGGCAGCGGGTGCCGGTCACGCCGATTTCGGTGGCACCGCCACCTACGACACCGCCGGCACTGACCATAAGGAAACCCGTGTGAACGTCGGGGCAGGTGTGCGTTACAACATCACCGACTCCCTGTCACTGCGCGGTGACCTGCGCGAATTTCACGGCATCGACGAAAGCACCTTTGATACCGTCGCATCACTGGGGATCAGTTTTGGCTTTGGTCGGGCAGCAGCCGCGCCAATGCAGCAGGAACCCCAAGACAGTGATAAAGACGGCGTCAATGACACCAGAGACCAGTGTCCGGACACCCCGTTCACTGCGTCTGTCGACGCCAATGGCTGTGAGCTCGACTCGGACAACGACGGTGTGCCGAACACCACGGACCGTTGCCCGAACACGCCCACAGGCGCTCAGGTCGACGGCCAAGGCTGTGAACGGGACAGTGACAACGACGGGGTTGCCAACGACATCGACCAGTGCCCGGATACGACTGCGGGCGCAACGGTGGACAACGTAGGCTGCGAAGGCATCGTTGAAAATGTCCGCACCATCGAACTGTCGGTGAAGTTCCCGAACAACAGCTCGATCATCGGCGATACCTACGACGATGAAATTCGCCAGGTGGCAGATTTCATGAAGGCCAATCCAGGAACCACCGTTGAAATTGCCGGTCATACCGACAGCGCCGGGACTGCCAGCTACAATGAGTTTCTGTCGTTGCGCCGGGCCCAGTCCGTGGCCGCCCGTCTGGTCAATGCACTGGGCATTGATGACGGCCGGGTAACCGCCGTTGGCTATGGCGAATCCGAACCAGTCGCCAGCAACGACACCCCGGAAGGCCGCGCGCAGAACCGCCGTGTCGAAGCACGCGTACAGATTCAGCGTTGATTTGCCCATTCGGGTGAGTGTGAAGGCGCCTCCGGGCGCCTTTTTTATGGGCGGCCTACCAGCACGAGCAGCACCATTAACCAACCTGTCCGCCGGAGCCCCGCATGCGCATACACCACTGGATCTTATGGCTACTGCTGACCTTACTGCCGGTGTCGGTGCAGGGTATTTATCGGTGCGAGACACCCAGCGGTGTGGAATTTTCCGATCAGCCCTGTGGCGACAATGCCCAGCGCATTGAGCTCGACGACAACCGGATCGGTGGCCAGTTTGACAGCAACCTGCCAGCGCCGCGGCCCGCCCAACCACCCTCAACCTCCGGCCCTGAGGAAGCAGACAACGTGTCACAAGCGCCCTGCCGGTTCATCAGCTCCACCAACCTGAGGACCTACCTGGTTCGCAACCAGGTGGTGACAGGCATGACCAAAGCGCAGGTGCTCAAAGCCTTTGGCCGGCCCCCGGAAACCTACCCGGTGCCTCAGGAGACCTGGATTTACCAAACCGATTATTACGGCAAGCTCTATGAGTTGACCTATGTTTACTTTCGCAATGGCTGTGTGGAGAGCGTCCAGTACCGCAAACCCTGAATGCCTCCAAACGCCACTGAACCAAAGGCTATGCCTTCCTCCCACGACGGTCGTCATGTAGGCAGCCCCAATTGCCCGTTGCACGGCGTTGAGCCCTGGGTTGCAATGGGCTAAAGCAATTGCTTTACTTGGGCAAAACAATCAGAGCCTGCAACGGAGTGGCCAGCAAGGTGGAACTATGACCGGAACACATTTTGACATCCTTATTATCGGGGCCGGGCTGTCCGGCATTGGCGCCGGATACCACCTTCAGACGCACTGCCCCAACAAGCGCTTCGCGATTCTCGAAGGTCGGGGAGCCATGGGCGGGACTTGGGATTTGTTTCGCTACCCCGGCATTCGGTCCGATTCCGACATGTACACTCTGGGCTACTCCTTTCGACCCTGGCAGGGCGCAAAAGCCATAGCCGATGGCCCGTCGATTCTGGATTACATTCAAAGCACCGCTGCCGAGCACGACCTTGACCAGAGGATTCGCTACCATCACTGGGCGAAGCGGTACAGTTGGTCCAGCACCAGCGCCACCTGGACCGTCGACGCCGAGAACGCGATCACCGGTGAAACCGTCCGGTTCACCTGCAACTTTCTGTTGAACTGCAGCGGATACTATCGCTATGACACCGGCTATACACCCGAGTTCGAGGGGCTCGAACACTTCCGGGGCCGAGTGATTCACCCTCAGCACTGGCCGGAAAATCTGGACTACGCCGGCAAGCGTGTGGTGGTCATCGGCAGCGGTGCGACAGCCGTAACCCTGGTGCCCTCGATGGCGGCAACCGCCGCCCATGTCACTATGCTGCAACGCTCGCCCACTTACATCGTGGCCCTGCCCGACGTGGACCCGGTGGCCCGGGCCCTGAATCGTGTATTGCCGGCCAAGCTCGCATACCGGTTTACACGGTGGAAAAACGTATCCATGCAGGCCCTGTTTTTCCAGTTCTGCCGGCGCTTCCCGAGCTTGGCCCGCAAGCTGTTGCGAAAACAACTGGCGGCTCAACTCGGACCGGAGTTCGATATCGACACCCACTTCAACCCAAGCTACAACCCCTGGGACCAGCGCCTGTGCCTGGTACCTAACGGCGATCTTTTCCGCAGCCTGCGCCAGGGGTCTGCCTCTGTGGTGACCGACCATGTGGACAGTTTTACCGCAACCGGCATCAGGCTGACCTCCGGACGAACACTGGAGGCCGATATCATTGTCACCGCCACCGGTCTGAATCTGGTCGCGCTGGGTGGGACAGAGGTGTGTGTCGACGGCCAACCGGTCAATCTGCCCGACACCATGAGCTACAAAGGCATGATGTTGAGTGATGTACCAAATCTGGCGCTGGTGGTGGGGTACACCAATGCGTCCTGGACGCTGAAAGCCGACCTCACCGACGAATACGTCTGTCGGCTGATCAACTATATGGACCAGCAAGGTTACGACTACTGCACGGCCAAACCTGACCCCGCCGTAACCGAGGCGCCGTTTCTGGACCTCAATGCCGGCTACGTGCAGCGCGCCCTGGCCCATCTGCCCAAGCAGGGTGACCGGGCGCCCTGGCGGCTGTATCAGAATTACCTGCTGGATGTCCTGAGCCTGCGTTACGGTCGCATCAACGATCGCACTATGACCTTTTCACGGATCGCCGACGCGCCGGCTCAGGCGGGAAAAGTCGCGGGCTGACACGCTTCGTTCGTCCCCTGCCCGTTACCGAGTGCTTCCACGGTGCAATCGTTCAGTCACTTAAGCGTATCAGTCACTGAACCTTTGCGGCCGGAAGGCGTCCAGCGTCATCGCTGGGGCATCGCCATCAATCACCTGGGCGATCAGTTCCGCGCTGCCCGCCGACAAGGTCCAGCCAAAGGTGCCGTGGCCAGTGTTCAGGTATAGGTTTTCCCGGGGGCCACGACCGATTACCGGTGGGCCGTCAGGCGTCATGGGCCGGAACCCGGCCCAGGGTGTGGCCGAGGCCATGTCCGCGGCACCGGGGAAACGCGAGGCCACTGACCGCTTGATGGTGGCGAGGCGAGCGTCCGGAATGCGGCGGTCAAAACCGGCCAGTTCGACAAACCCTGTCGCCCGCAAACGGTCACCCAATCGAGTGGACACCACTTTGAAGTTATCATCGTGCACCGTCGACACCGGCGCTTTCGTGGCATCGATCAACGGCGCCGTCAGGGAGTAGCCCTTGACCGGATAAGTTGGCAACCGCAAGCCGATATCGGCCAGCAGGGCCGGTGACTCGCAACCGGCGCTGACCACGAAAGCATCCGCTTCGATCCGCTGCAGACCGTCCGCATCCGAAAACACATCAACCGCGGCAAGCCGCTGATGATCGCCGACAAAACGCTCCACCCGCCGGCCAAATAAAAGCTCAACCCCTCTGCTTCGGCAGGCCGTCGCCAGGGTTTGCGAGAACAGGTGACAGTCACCGGTACCATCGGTTTCATAGTGCAGTGCGCCATAAAGCGGCCCACTGCCGGTCATGCCCGGTTCAACCGCCCGCACCTGCTCAGGACTCAATAGCCGGTGGGCAATGCCCAGTTCCTTCAGTACCACGGCCGTTGCCTGGTAGTCAGCCACCGCCGCCGGGGTGCTGGCCAATTGCAGCAGACCGCCATGGTCACCATCAAACGCCAGGGTCAGGTCGTCTTCCAATGCCGCAAAACAGGCCCGACTGTAAATCCCCAGACGCAGCATGGCCCGACGATTCAAGCCATACACCCCCGGTGCATAGGCGAACCGCAAGGTCGCCAGCATAAAACGCACAGCGGCCAGCGAGGGCGGCATGCGCATTTTTAGTGGCCCGTCTTTCTGCAGCAGCCAGGGCAAAGCTTTCTTCACCATCGCCGCCGACGCCCACGGGTACACCACACCATAGGAGCGCTGACCGGCGTTGCCTTTACTGGTTTCGAGGCCGGCGCCTTCATGGCGCTCCACCACCGTCACCTGGTGCCCGCGTTTCTGCAATGCATACGCCGTGGTAACGCCCACAACCCCCGCACCTACGACCACAATCCGCATACAGGTTTCTCCCGACAAATCTTCATCACAGTTGTTCCGGCCCCATCCGTCAAGATTGGCTCCGTGGGTAGCTCGCACTACCCAATCACTCAATCCACGATGTCCAGCCTGGACCAATCCCCGCTCACCGAATCCAGCCGCTGCCGCAGTGCCTTACTTTTAGTGCGATAGCCATGGGCATCGTTGTCCCAACGTAACCGGACCGAGCGATGAATGGGGCCCTGAATCGATCGCACGGACTCTGGCCGGGCCAGGTAAATGCCTTTGCGTTCATTGTGGCCTCGGTCGGTTTCCGGCGAAGCTTGCAGGCGGGCCTTGACGGTGTTGAGCATGTGCGACTCAAACACCAGACCGGCCGCACTGGCTTCCCGAATCATCCAGTCCAACGCCACTGTGCTCAGGCCATTGTGACGGTAACCACCGCCCACGTCCGAGTGGACGCCGGCAAACCAGACCTGCTTCAGGTCGAGGCCGGGTTTCAGATCCCACAGGGTCGGCTCGAAATCTTTCCGGTTCTCGTCAATCGAGACCGCGTGGCGGGCATGCTGCACGATTTTGCTGGGCTCGGTGTCGTGGAACAGAAACTCCCGCTCCCCCAGCGTGCCCCAGAACGGTACCGGAATACCCAGTGCACCGACGGTGTCCCAGACGCCGACAAATTCAATGGGTGTGATATTGGCAACCGCGAACTGGCTGCGGAACAGTATTGGCATCTGCTCATCGGGGCTGCTGGCCCGGGTGCGTTTTCGGTACAGCTGAAAAGCCTCCGGAATGCGCTCCGCGTGTTCTCGCTTGATCAACCCGCAGTTTCGGATGAAGCCCGCCAGCGAGCGCACGGTGTAGGAGCCGCGGCTGAAACCGAAGAAAAACAAAGGGTCCCCGGCTTCGTAGTTGTGCACCAGAAAGCGGTAGCAATCCATAATGTTTTTATCGATCCCGGCGCCACTGATGCCCCCGGCGATTCGTTTGCGGTCGGTGCCCACCCCCCAATCGTAGAACGCTACCTGCTCCGTGCCATCCGGGGCTTGGGGGCGAACCGCCCGCGCCATATGGATCACGTTGGTGGGGTGACTGTTTTCGGGGTCGTTCCAGGTACCGTCACTGAAAATGGCAATGCGCTTCATGGCGTCAAACTCCGTTTGAACCGTCCATATCAGCCCCGACAGCGGACTTGAGGGCCTGCGACCACCCACCTGCGCTGGATAGTTGTGTGTCCGATCTCTACAAACTAACACAGCTCTTTGGCGCCCGACAGCCATGCCCAGGTACGCATCACCCGGCCGTCAAATAGCGCAAAAACCGCCGACCACTGGCGGCTTTGTTGGCAGGACAAGACCGACCGCTGCCGAAAAGGCGCGGGAAGCGGCCGCATGGGCCGGTTGGGAGTTCTGGTTATCAACAGCCCGTTTTCTAGCTCAATTTACTATTTGCATATTTCGAGCGCTCGCTTTATTTTTGAGGCATGAGCTTTCCAATGACACATCAATCAATGACGGGAAAAACCGCTTTGGTCACCGGCGCATCCGGCGGCTTGGGCGCGCACTTTGCGCACTGCCTGGCAGAGGCCGGCGCTCAGGTGATCGTGGCGGGGCGCCGTATCGAACCGCTGGAACATGTCGCACGTGCCATCCGTGACCACGGTGGTGATGCCCTGCCGGTGGCCCTGGACGTCACCGACTCGGCCAGTGTGTTGCGTGCCTTCGACACCATTGAGTCCGAGGGGTGGCTGGCAGACGTTGTGGTGTGTAACGCCGGCGTCACCACCACAGACAAGTCTCTGGACCTGGCAGAGCAGGATTGGGACCGGGTTCTGGACACCAATTTGAAAGGCTGTTGGCTGGTCAGCAACGAAGCCGCCAAACGCCTGATCAACGCCGGCCGCCCCGGCAGCATCATCAACATCACGTCGATTCTTGGCCACCGGGTAGCCAGCAACGTGGCGCCTTACACGGCTTCCAAGGCGGCCCTTGAACAACTGACCCGGGCGCTGGCCCTGGAGTGGGCGCGACACGGCATTCGGGTCAATGCGTTGGCGCCGGGCTACATCGAAACCGATCTGAACCGTGATTTTTTCGCCACCGAACCCGGCAAGGCCTTGATCAAACGTATTCCCCAGCGCCGTCTGGGACAACCGGATGATTTAACCGGCCCCCTGTTGCTGCTGGCGTCTGACCTGTCGGCCTACATGACCGGCAGCACGCTGGTCGCAGACGGCGGCCACCTTCAATCAACCCTGTAAGGATCCCGAAGCCATGGATTTTGCCCTCGACCCCAAGACGGACGCGCTCCGCCTGCAAATCCAACAGTTCGTCAATCAGGAACTGATCCCGCTGGAGCAAGACCCGACGTCTTACGACGAACACGAAAACATCGCCTCTGAGTTGCTCAAAACCATGCAGGCGAAGGCAAAACAACAGGGACTGTGGGCCTTGCAGATGCCGAAAGCCATTGGCGGCCAGGGGCTCAATGTGGTGGGCATGGCGGCCTGCTACGAAGAGATGAACCGCTCCATTTTTGGCCCCGTGGTGTTCAACAGTGCCGCCCCGGACGACGGCAACATGATGGTGCTTCATAAAGTCGGTACCGAGCAGCAAAAACAGCGTTGGCTGCAACCCATCGTCGATGGTGCCGTGCGCTCGTCGTTTGCCATGACCGAACCGGCGCCCGGCTGTGGCTCTGACCCGTCCATGACGCAGACGACCGCAACCCGCGATGGCGACAACTGGGTCATTCATGGTCACAAGCATTACATCACCGGTGCCGGCGCAGCCAGCCACTTTATTCTGCTGGCCAAAACCTCCGACGACGCCCGCAAGGGACTGACCGCCTTCATGTTCCACAAGGACGATCCGGGCTGGGAGATTGTCCGGCGCATTCCAATCATGGGCCCGGAAGAACATGGCGGCCACTGCGAACTCAAATTCAACGGTCTGGTGATCCCCGATGAAAACCGCCTGATGAACGTCGGCGATGGCCTCAAAGTGACCCAGATCCGACTGGGCACTGCGCGCCTGACCCACTGCATGCGTTGGCTGGGGCTGGCCAAACGGTCGATGGAAATTGCCACCGACTACGTTGCCAAGCGCGAGTCGTTCGGCGTTCGGCTGGCAGACCGGGAGGGGGTGCAATGGCTGCTCGGCGAAGCCGCCATGGACATCCAGGTAGGCCGGCTGCTGACCATGCACGCGGCCTGGAAACTGGATCAGGGCAGTTTCGCCAAAAAAGAAGTATCCATGGCCAAGGTCGCGGTTGCCGATACCCTCCACAAAGCCGTCGACACCGGCATCCAGCTTTGCGGAGCCCGGGGCTATTCCAAGGACACTCCGCTGGAATGGATCTACCGTTATGCCCGTCAGGCCCGGCTGGTGGATGGGGCCTCGGAAGTGCACAAGATGGTGTTCTCCAAAAACTTGCTGAACGAAGGCGCGGACTTCTGGTCCTGGGGCTGAACCATGGCAGCGGACAAACTGGCACAGACACTGGCCGATTACATTGCCGAAAGGGCCGGCGCCCAAACCGCCAAGGTGACCGACTTTCGCCGCCTGTCCGGAGGCGCTATCCAAGACAATTTCGCGTTGTCCGTGGTGCTGGAAGGCGGCGATCACCCCGGCCCGCAGGATTACGTGGTGCGCAGCGACGCGCCGTCGGGCGTCTCGGCCAGCCTGTCTCGCCCCCAGGAATTCCGCATACTCCAGGTCGCCCATACGGCGGGCGTCACCGTTCCGGAGCCGTTCTGGCTGTGCGAGGACACCGGCGTAATTGGCCAGCAGTTCTATGTGATGAGCCGGGCCGGGGGCACTGCCTCGCCACAACGGCTGGTCAAGGCCGAACTGACCGATCAGCAACGCCGTGGCCTTACCCGCCAGCTCGGCCGCGAGTTGGGCCGGCTGCACAGTATCCGGCCACCGCACCCGGACTTGGATTTTCTGACCGTGCCTACCACGCCGGCGTCCGCCTCGCGCATTGATCTGTACCGCCATTATCTGGCCGCCATTCCGGAGCCACACCCGGTGCTGGAATGGGCTTTGAACTGGCTCCAGGACCACCCGCCGGCCGCCACGGAGCCGGTGCTCTGTCACTGCGATTTTCGGACCGGCAATTTCATGGCCAAAGACGGTGCATTAACCGCCATCCTGGACTGGGAGTTCGCAACCTGGAGCGATCCCGCCGAAGACCTGGGCTGGCTGTGCTCTCGCAGTTGGCGCTTTGGCGCGCCGGACCGGGAGGTGGGCGGCATTGGCGACAAGGACGACCTCTTTGCCGGCTATGCGGATATCAGTGGCCAGCGACCGGACCCGGCCCGGGTCAGCTACTGGGAAGTCATGGCGCTGGTACGCTGGGCAGTGATTGCCCTGCAGCAGGCCCAGCGTCACCTGACTGGCGATCAGCCCTCTTTGGAACTGGCCCTGACCGGTCGCATGCTGCCGCAGATGGAATTCGACCTGCTTCAACAAATCAGGCAACTGGGATTTTAACCATGACCACACCTCGACCAAATGCCGCCGAATTGCTCACCATTGCGCGCCAGGAACTGCTCGACACGGTGCTGCCGGAAGTCGATGAGTCGTTGAAGTATCAGATCCTGATGATTGCCAACGCCATGAAAATCGCCAACCGGGAATTGACCGACGACCACTCAACTGACCACGAAGCCCAGAGTGCGCTGGATCAGTTTTACCAAACGCACGCGCCGCAGCGCGCCGAAGCTGCCTGCGAGCAGCAACTGGCGGACGATCTCCGCCAGCGTCGGTTTGATGATGACGACAGCGTCCATCGGCTCTTACTGACATTGACCGAACACAAATTGAACCTCAGCAACCCTAAATACCTGGGCAAGCGTTAAACCAGGCCACGAACGACGTCTGGAGTCATGCGATGACCGACAAATACAACGACGGGCTCGACAAACGAGCAGCCAACTATTCGGCCCTGACACCACTGGATTTTCTGCAGCGCTCCGCCACCGTGTTTCCACAAAAAATGGCCGTCATCGACGATGACACGATGCTGACCTATCAGACCCTGTTCGAGCGCTGTTGCCGTATGGCATCGGCCCTGACATCACTCGGAGTGGGCACCGGCGACACGGTGTCGGTGCTCTGCCCCAACAGCCATGAAGTGCTGGAGTCCCACTATGCCGTGCCCATGTGCGGCGCCGTACTCAATACGCTCAACTACCGCCTCGACGCCGCCAGCCTGCGCTTTATTCTCGACCACGGCGAAGCGCGGGTGCTGTTTTATGACACCGAGTACGAGAAACTGGTGCGGGCCACCGTCTCGGAAATGGACGTAACCCCCATACTGGTCAGCATCGAACGCCTGGCTGGCGCCTCGGACCAATTCGCCGACCACAGCTATGAGCAACTGCTGGCCCGGGGTGAGCAAACGACGCAGTGGCAACGACCGGCCGATGAGTGGGACGCCATTTCACTGAATTACACCTCTGGCACCACAGGCAACCCGAAAGGCGTGGTGTACCACCATCGCGGTGCCTATCTGGCTGCCATGAGCGACGCCATGGCGTTCAATATGAACGCCGACACGGTGTACCTCTGGACGCTGCCCATGTTTCATTGCAATGGCTGGGCCTACACCTGGGCCATTACCGCCATTGGCGGCACGCATGTCTGTCTGCGCGCCATCGACTCCCAGGTCATCTACCAACGTATTGAAGATTACAGCGTGACCCAC
Source organism: Marinobacter caseinilyticus (assembly GCF_011074955.1). GTDB lineage: Bacteria > Pseudomonadota > Gammaproteobacteria > Pseudomonadales > Oleiphilaceae > Marinobacter > Marinobacter caseinilyticus. Next base: position 125,017 of record NZ_WUQJ01000020.1, read on the forward strand.
ATGTGCGGGGCACCCATCGTGATGAACATGCTGCTCAATGAACTGGGCGAGCGCGGACAAACACTCAGTCATCCGGTCCAGTTTGCCCTCGGCGGTGCCGCTCCTCCCAGCTCGGTTATCCGCAAAGCCCAGGCCATCGGCTTTGACATCACCCATCTGTATGGCCTGACCGAAACCTACGGCCCCGCTACCCTGTGTGTTCCAAAACCCGAGTGGTCGGACCTGCCGGTGGAAGAATTGGCCGTCAAAATGGCGCGTCAGGGTGTGGCCACTCTGACCGTCAACGACGTTCGGGTATACAACGGTCACCGTGGCGAAGCCGTGCCCGCCGATGGCGAGACCCTGGGTGAGATTCAACTCCGCGGCAACACCTTGATGAAGGGTTACCTGAAAAACCCCGTCACCACCGACGCCGCCTTCAAGGACGGCTGGTTCAGCACCGGCGACCTGGCCGTGATGCACCCGGACAATTACATCGAGATCAAGGACCGCTCCAAGGACATCATTATTTCCGGGGGCGAAAATATTTCCAGCCTGGAAGTGGAGGAGGTGCTTTACCAGCACGCAGCGATTTCCGAAGCCGCGGTCATCGCCATTCCCGATGACAAGTGGGGCGAAGTGCCCGCGGCGTTTGTCCACCTGAACCAGGATGACGGGTCGGTGACCGAGGCTGCCATCATTGATTTCTGTAAAGACCGGTTGGCGAAGTTCAAGGTGCCCAAACGAGTCACGATTGGGGAGCTGCCCAAAACCGCCACGGGTAAAATTCGCAAGAACGTGCTGCGGGATCAGTTCAGAACAGAATGAAAAAACCGAAGACTCCCGCCCGACACAATCCGCGGCTGCGTTTGAACACCCGTCCATCACCAACGGCGTGGACGTTGTTCAACGTCGCCTCCAGACGGCGGCCTGAGCCCGGCCGACGATTAGGCCATCTTGGCGAGGCACCCTATCATCAGGTGCCCTATGAGCGCTGAATCTGCGAGCCCGGAACAAACCATGGCACGAGCACACAGAAAGATTGGCAGTTACGAAGCCTTCCGGGAAGATCTGAGCCTGTCCAAGGACGAAACCTGTCGCGAGCTGTATCGACAGAACACCGCGATGATCCGTATCAAAAAAGAAAACGTTGCGGTGAAAAACCTGGTGCGAATCATCGACTCGACCTTGAAGCTCGCCAATTCCAAGGGTTTCTCGGCGATGACCCTGAGGGATCTGTGCGCTGACTCAGGACTGAGCATGGGAGGCCTGTACGCCTACATCAAGAACAAGGACGACCTGATACACCTGATCCAGGGCCATGGTTTTATCATGACCCGGCGTACGCTTCTGACCTACATCGAACTGGAAACCGAAGCCCCCAAACGCCTCTTTGCCGCCATTCGCGCCCACTTGTACTTAAGTGAGCTGATGCGGGCCTGGTTCTACTTCTCCTTCATGGAAGCCAAAAGCCTGCCCCCCAGGGAAAAGAAAGACGCAGTTGCGATTGAGCGTGAAATCGACGACATTTTTCACGACATACTGGACCGGGGCGTCAGCGAACAGGTGTTTCGCGCGGTGGATACACGAACCCTGTCGGCCATGATTAAGGCGCTCCTGCAGGACTGGTACCTTAAGCGCCGCAAATACCGGGACAACGACATCAGTGTTGAACATTACGCCGCAACGGTCGGCGATCTGCTGGACCGATACCTCACGCATTAGTGCTGGCCATGGCGGTTATGTGTCAGCCTGCAGCAGGTCACGGTATGCCTGCAATAGGGATTCGTCTTCCCGGGGATAGTTCGGCGCCAGCCGCTGCAGACGTTCCGCCAGAATCGTCGCAACAATGGCCCGGGCGATGGGCTTGCGGTCACCCGGTATGATCAACCACGGCGCTTCGGGCGTGTGGGTAGCGGCGATCGCCTCTTCGGCCGCGGCCCGGTAGTTTTCCCGTTGTTGCCAACCGATGACGTCGGCCGCATCAAACTTCCAGCGTTTGCGTGGCGTGTCCAGGCGCGTGAGCAATCGGCGCTTGTGCTCGGCCGGGGACAGTTGCAGCCAGCATTTCACGACACTGGTGCCTTCCTGAACCAAATGCTGCTCAAACGCCCTGATGGCCTGGTATCGGGCCGGCCAGTCATACTGGTCCGGCGCACGCATCGGCCACAGACGTTCCGCCATCACTGCTTCGTGATGACTGCGGTTGAACGCCGCCACTTCACCGAAAGCAGGTAGGCAGGGCATCACCCGCCAGAGGAAATCGTGCCGTACTTCCGCTCCCTGAGGCCGCCCAAACGACCAGGCATGAAAACCCGCCGGGTCCATATAGGTGGCCAGGGTCCGAATCAGACTGTCTTTGCCACTGGCATCCATGCCATGCACGATCAGCAGCAGGGCTTTTTCCCGATTGGCCCACAGCCGGCGCTGGTATTCACCAATGGTTTCAAGGCTGGCTTCCAGCAACCCCGCCAACCCATCGTCCCGGCAATCGGAGGCATAGTCCGACAACGAGCGCCGTCGTGGCTGATACAGAAACGGGTGTTCCATTGAATGCACTGTCATCACATGCTCCCGGCGAGGCGACCCACACTTTCCAGATGGCAAAACGTTGGGGTATGCCTATAGAAAAGGTAGACTACCTGCATTCATTCACTGCGGTTTGATGCTTCATATTGGCATTTTATTACGGGACCAGACGATCACCCATGAGCAAAAAACGACGCGAAATTCCGGTTTTTGATCACCCCATCATCGAAACCCATTGCCACCTTGACTACCTCAAAGACCGGCCACTGGAAGAGACTCTGGCGGAAGCCCGGCGGGTGAACATCGAACGCATCATTACCATTGCGGTGTCACCGGACAACCTGGGCAAAGTTCGTGAGCTCGCGCAAGCCGCACCCTGGGTATACGGCACCCAGGGCGTGCACCCCCACGACGCCGAGAGTTACACCGACGACGCCGAAGCGGAAATCCGGGCGCACGTGGGCACTGAAAAAATGGTGGCGGTGGGCGAGATCGGACTGGATTATTTCTACGACAAAGCCGACCGGGACATCCAGCGCTCGGTGTTTCGTCGCCAGCTCCAGATCGCGTGTGATACGGACCGACCCGTCGTGATTCACAGTCGCGACGCCGACGACGACACCATTGAAATTCTCACCGAGTTTGAAGACACCCTGACGCGACGGGGCGTCATTCACAGCTTCACCTCAGGGCCGGGGCTTGCCCGCTATGCCATCAGCCAGGGATGGTGCCTGGGGTTTAATGGCATATCGACGTTCAATAAGGCGGAAAACGTCCGCGACATCATCCGCATGACGCCCCTTGAGCAACTGCTGCTGGAAACCGATGCGCCCTTCCTGACGCCGGTGCCCTACCGTGGCAAAGAGAATGCGCCGTTCTACATTCCCTTTGTGGCGGAAAAAATTGCCGAGGTGAAGGCACTGCCTCTGGCGGACGTCCTGACGACCACTTACCAGAATAGCCTGCGGTTATTTTTCCCCGGCTGATGTCCGCATTCCGAATCCAATACCGGGTAGCCGCACGTACAGCTAATGACGTCAGATCACTGCCCGAGCCTCCGAGAGGGGCCTGCCAACCGTCAGGACAACCAATTTTATGGTCAGGTTACAATGCGCTTTATGGCTGATGATGCTCATCTTCAGCACCCAGGCTTTCGCCCAGTCCACGCCGTTACGGGTCGGCATTACCCCGGTACCGCCCTTTGTCATGGCAACGGAGGACGGTGACTGGCAAGGCATCAGCGTTGATCTGTGGCGCAACATAGCCGACGACCTGGGCCTCGAATTCACCCTTGTCCCAGTGCCCTTCAATGACCTGCTGAACGGCGTAAAAGACGGCCAGCTCGATGTTGCCGTCGGCGCCCTGACCATGACGGCCGAACGTGAGGCGCAGTTTGATTTCAGCCACCCGTTTTACCAGACCGGCCTGTCCATCGGTGTGCCACAGGGTCAGGAGCCAAGCCTGCTCAGCAGTCTGCGGGCACTCATAAGCTGGCAGTTTGTCAGTGTTGTGGCTGCTCTGGCCGCGCTGTTGCTGGCTGTGGGGCTGGCGATTTGGGTGGTCGAGCGTAAACGCAATGCCGATCACTTTGGTGGTTCGACGGCCGAGGGCATCGGATCGGGCTTCTGGTGGGCCGCGGTCACCATGACCACGGTCGGCTATGGCGACAAAGCACCGACATCCTTGGCGGGGCGTCTGATCGGTTTGGTCTGGATGTTTGCCGGTTTGATCATGGTGGCCAGCTTCACCGCCGCCATTACCTCATCGCTGACCGTCAGTAATCTGCAAAACCAGATCCAGGGTCCTGATGATTTGCCGGGCGCCAACGTTGCCACCATTGCCAACACCGCCAGCGAGGAATACCTGCTCGAGCAACGCATCGGCCACACGCTTTATTCCGACCTGACCTCAGCTATGACCGCCACGGCCGCCGGCGACACAGACGCCATCGTCTACGACCGCGCCCTGATGCAGTTCCGCAACCAGCAACTGGATAACCGGCTGACGATTTTGTCCGGCACCTTCCAGCAACAGCTCTATGCACTCGCCTTGCCGGAAAACAGCCCGCTCAGGGGGCCGGTGTCGGAGAAAGTGTTGGAAATGACCGAGTCACCAGCCTGGGCCACGCTCATCGATCTATACCTCGGCCCGCGATAAGCGGCAACCGGAACCGCGTTGCGCTGCGTTCCCGAACGTTCCTGCAAGCGCTCTTGGGGGCGAGCTGACGCCGGTTCACGGCCGGGGATCAGCGAAACCGCCGGGCCTGGGTATACCGGTCACGCCAGTAGTAGCCGGTCAGGGACGATGCGGTCACCCCCACGGACGTCGATGAGTGAATGAAACGGTTGTCTCCCATGTAAATGCCGGCGTGCTGTTCCTTGCCCGCAACGCGGAAAAACACCAGATCACCGGGGCTGAGCTGGCCTCGATCAACTGCACGTCCGGCGGCCAACATCTGGGCCGTGGTGCGTGGCAAGGGCTGCCCCAATCCTTCCCGGTAAGCCGTGACGATGAACCCGGAACAATCGAACCCTTCCACCGATGTGCCACCGTATTCATAGGGCACCCCCTGGTAGCGCTCAAATACTTGCCATAACCGGGACGCCGTAGCCGAAGGGGCGGTTCCCGACTCGCTCCCGGGACTGACCGCCACTGCTCCCTGGTCAACGTCCCGCGGCAGCGTCTGGCTGGCACACCCGCCCAGCAGAAGCATGGCCGCCATGGCAACGCTGGCCAATCCGCCAAGACGAATCCGGCCTGGGAGACAGCCGGGCAAAAGGCGAGGCAGAGCCCGCCATGAATCACTGCGCATAAACGTCATGTCTGTCAGCCGTGGAAGTGAAACCCCACTCTATAAGTCAATTCCGGCTATGTCAGGTTAAAGATTGTCAGCATTGGCAATGCCCGATCTTTGCCCGCGCGTCGACCTGGAGCACGTTGAAAACGTCTCAATAAGCCATTTGACGATTCTGCAGGCCTTGAAGGCCTTACTGCGAGGCTTCGCCTTGGTTCCGGCGGCCTGGGACAGCCGGAATCGCCAACAAACGTATTCAGAGGTTCCCCGGGGTCACAATTTTACGATCAGCTTGCCCTTGTTCTCACCACTGAAGAACAGATTCAAACCGGTCATCGCCGATTCCAGTCCTTCCAGCACATGGGCGCGATATTTAATCTGGCCTCTTTGCACGTAGGGCGTCAGTTTTGCCAGCAATTCCGGCACTTGGTGCAGGTGATCCGGCATGGTGTAGCCCTGAATGGTCAGGCGCTTCCTGATGATATTGAGCCAGCTTGGCCCTGGCTGCGGTTCACGCGCGGTATAGTCGGCAATCATGCCGCACACCATGATGCGACCGTGGGCATTCATGCGCTCAAACACCCGGTGCTGGATCGGACCCCCGGTATTCTCAAAATACAAATCGATACCATCGGGCACCAGGGCGTCGAGCTGAGCGCCTAAATCGTCCGTTTTGTAATTCACGGCGCCATCAAAACCCAGCTCCCTGACGATCCAGTCAGCCTTCTCGTCGCTGCCCACCACGCCGACCACTGTCAGACCGTCAGCTTTCGCCAACTGGCCTACAATGGAACCAACCGAGCCGGCTGCGCCCGACACCACCAGCGTCTCTCCGGCCTGAGGTTTGCCAATATCGTACAAACCCTTCGTGGCCGTCAGTCCTGGCAACGCGAACACCGACAACACCATCTCGGCCGGCAGCGTGGGATCCAGCTTATTGACACCGGCACCGTCGCTGAGCGCCATCTGTTGCCAGCCAAAACGACCCATGACATGGTCACCCTCGCTAAACCCGGAATGGCGAGAGGCCACGACCTCGCCGAAGCCGGAGGAGCGCATGACCGTGCCCAACTCGACCGGTGGAATGTAGCTGTCGGTGCTCGGCGACATCCAGCCCAGCATGGCCGGGTCTAACGACATGTGCGTTTGCTTGACCAGAAACTGCCCCTCCGCCAGCTCTGGTACCGTTTTCTCAACCACTTCGAATAAATCCGGCCCAATAGGACCACTGGGGCGTTTCACCAGATTGATTGCGGTATAGGTGCTCATGCCAATTCCTCGTCTTTGGGTAACGTGCCCACCCTGGCGTTTGGTAACAAACGCCAGGGTGGGCGGTGGATTGTCTTCTTACCACCATGGCTGGATCGGACGCTGGCAACAACCTTTGTCGCGCTTTTACCGGAGCCCACACCGCCCGTTCGGCTGCGCGGGTAAAATGATTCGGCAGGTTGCAGATGGAATGTGACACGTCGGTGGTGGCAAAACGGCCGGCGGCACCCGACCTGATTACCCGTTGTAACCCGTTGAGCCGACACCCATGCTGTGCCAGAGTGCCCGCTGATCCATCGCGGGAGCGCCCCATCGTGAAAACTGTCTTTTCGCCACTGCACAACCGCCGCTCGGCCAAAACGGAGCTCGATGGCGGCGTGCTCATCGAGCCCCATGAAAAGCCCTCACGGGCCGACACGATTCTGGCCCGGGTAACGCACCAGCAACTGGGCGAGGTCATCGCACCAACAGACTTCGGCCTGGCTCCCATTCTTCGCGTCCATACCGCCGAGTACGTCGATTTTCTCAAGCGCTGTTGGGACGACTGGGTAGCCGCTGCCAAACCTGGGGAAGCCATCCCCGCGGTGTGGCCCGGGCGTGGCATGCGAAACCGGCTACCCAAAGATATCGATGGCCGCCTGGGCTACTTCAGTTTTGCCGCGGAAACGTCCATCACCGAGGGCACCTGGGATGCGGCCTGTGCCTCGGCCAATGTTGCGCTGACCGCCCAGCAGTTGATTGCCAGCGGGCAGCGGGCAGCCTTCGCACTCTGCCGCCCACCCGGTCACCACGCCGCCGCTGACGTGTTCGGAGGCTACTGCTTCTTCAATAACGCTGCGATGGCCGCGCAAGCCTTTCTCGACCAGGGCGCCAAACGCGTGGCCATACTGGATGTGGATTTTCACCACGGCAATGGCACCCAGAGCATTTTTTACAACCGGGACGATGTGCTAACCATCAGCCTTCATGGCGACCCCGACCTGGTGTTCCCGCATTTTCTGGGCTTTGCCGATGAAACCGGCCATGACGCGGGCGAAGGCCACAACCTGAACATTCTCTACCCACCCGACACCCCCTTCAGCACTTGGCGCAAAGGTTTGGAAACCGCGTGCGACAGAGTGGAACGCTATGCGCCGGATGCCCTGATCGTTGCGTTGGGCGTCGATACCTTCGAGCACGACCCCATCTCATTCTTCAAGCTCACCTCTTCGGACTACCTCACGCTGGGTGAGCGGCTCGCCGACCTGGGAAAACCCACGCTGTTTACCATGGAGGGCGGCTATGACGTAGCAGCCATCGGAGTGAACGCGGTCAACGTGCTGGAGGGCTTTGAGCGTCGCCAGAACGCGACGCGACGCCTCTCTCCCAGCTAGCTTCCCGGCTCCGCACCGTGGTGGTCAGCGACACCGGGCGGCTGCCACCTATCCCGGGTGTTGGCGTCCCCGGGTGTGATTCTGCAGATTATTATGACTTTAGATAAAGATAAGCTTGGCATTGGCCGGCACATCGTAGTACAGTGGCGTTCGTTGGAAAGATTTAGCAAAGCATTTCACGAATAAGACGCAGCACTGTCGTAGATAGTAGTACACCGTCCTGTTTTTGATTACGCACGTTTTTTGTTTCCGCACACCGCTGATCAGGCATCATTTGGATGACCCGACGGCACATTAAATAATTGATTTCAGGAAGTTTTTATATGTCTACAACTACCGGTACTGTTAAGTTTTTCAACGAAGCAAAAGGCTTTGGCTTTATTACTCGTGAAAGCGGCCCAGACGTTTTTGTTCACTTCAGCGCCATTCAAGGCGGTGGTTTCAAGACTCTGGCTGAAGGCCAGCAGGTTGAGTTCACCGTAACCGACGGCCAGAAAGGCCCTCAGGCGGAAAACGTTGTTGCTCTGTAAATAACAGACAGCACGTAAAAAGGCAGCCTCGGCTGCCTTTTTTATTGCCTGCTCGAAAGTGCTTGTCGCACCACACAGGCCCTTACTCCCCCGCACAAACCGCTCTCCACACGACCGTGCTGGCCGCCCAGCCTTCCCACCGACCAAAAAAACCACAACCTGACTCATACACTGCCGAAGCCGGTCTTTTAATTCGGTTGGGGATGAACGTATCGTCTCCAGTTAACCTCTTTGCTGACCGAGTATCGGAGCATTGCCAATACCGGCGGCGCCAGCGGCCCCTGGCCCTCACCGACCACCCGAGCAACAAAGCTCATCGCGGATTGGCGTGAAAGCCAACGATCACCAAAGACTCGGCTGCCGACACCGTTCGCCGGTGCCACTGCATCACCTCAGACCACGGCAAGGCCCGATCGAGGCTCAGGGGCCTGCCGGCCGTCCCCAAGCGGATGCGTCGGCGCCGAAGAGCCTTCCGGCCGCATAGGTGGGCGCTCCCGTTCCACATAACCGAGCGCCACTGGAAACGCCACCTACCAGTGCCTGGACATACTGATCGTTAGCTGTCGTCCAGATGCTTGCCCAACATGGCGTGGTACAGCTCCCGATCACCAATGGCGCCCGTGATCTGGCCGTCTACTTCCACCAACAGGCTGTGACCGGTGAAATAACGGATTTCGACCGCGTCCCGCAACGGGGTGTCCGGCGCAATGCGGGTAGGCTGCTTGGCAAGACTGTCGATCGGCTGGCCCTCTTCCCACGGCTGAGTCTGAAACGTCTGACCAGCGCTGGTCACAATGGCTTTTTCAGCCACATCCGGGGTGTGCAACCAGGTGTCGTAACGCTTGTTGAGGCAGCGATTGCCGTCGGCGTCTTCCTGCACCTGCTCGATTGGCAGCGCCAGCGACCGGGCGGCCAATACATTGAGCGGATTGGTGCTGGCAACAAAACTTTTAACGTAATCATTCTCTGGCTGCAGCACGATCGACTCCGGCTTACCATGCTGGACGATCTGGCCGTCCTTCATGATGGCAATGTGCGAGCCCAGCTTCAGGGCCTCGTCCAGATCATGACTGACAAACACAATGGTCTTCTGCAACTCGTCCTGCAGGGTCAGCAGTTCGTCCTGGAGCTGGTTCCGGATCAGCGGGTCCAACGCTGAAAACGGCTCGTCCATCAACAGAATTTCCGACTCCGTTGCCAGTGCCCGCGCCAGACCCACGCGCTGACGCATACCGCCTGACAGCTCATCCGGCCGGCATTTAGCCCAGCCCTCAAGACCCACCAGTTCCAGCTGCCGTGCGACCTTCTTGCGGCGCTCGGCTTTGCCGAGGCCTTGCAGCTCAAGACCAAAGCCGACATTGTCTTCCACCGTCAGCCAGGGCATCAGGGCGAAATTCTGGAAGACCATGGAGATGCACCGGGTACGAATATCTCGTTGCACCGTTTCGCTGGCCTGGGTGAAGTCCACCATGTCGCCATCGTGCTGAACGCGGATGGCCCCGCTGGTAACATCATTCAAGCCATTCACGCAGCGCAGCAGGCTCGATTTACCGGAGCCGGACAGCCCCATTAATACGCAAATCTCACCTTTTTTTATGCTCAGATTAGCGCCCTGAACACCCACCACCAGGCCGGTCTGCTCACGGATCGCAGATCGCTCCAGGCCCTGTTCAATCAGAGGGAGCGCACGCTGGGGCTGCTTGCCAAAAACGACGTTAACATTCTCGATCTCAATCATGATGACGCCTCCTGAGCACCCTTCTGACGGAAAAACCGGTCCATCCAGATGGCCAGCAATACAATGGCCAAACCAGCCTCAAAACCTTTGCCAATGTCGACCGTGTTCAATGCCCGAACCACCGGCACGCCCAAACCGTCGGCGCCCACCAGGGCGGCAATCACCACCATCGAGAGCGACAGCATGATGCACTGGGTAATCCCGGCACCAATGGAGCTCATGGCCGCGGGCAGCTCAACCTTGACCAGCAGCTGGCGATTGGTGCAGCCAAACGCCTTACCGGCTTCCACCAGCTCTTTGGGCACCTGGGAGATACCCAGATACGTCAGCCGTACCGGGGCGGCTATGGCGAAAATCACCGTCGAAATCACCCCCGGCACCACCCCGAGACCGAACAGGGTCAACGTGGGAATCAGGTACACAAACGGCGGAATGGTCTGCATCAAATCCAGCACCGGCTGCAAAAACTTGTACAACCATCGGCTGTGGGCCGCATAGATGCCCAGCGGGACACCGATCACCACGCACAGCAGGGTGGCGTAGAGCACCAGCGACAGGGTCGCCATGGTGTCTTCCCAGTACCCGATGTTCCAGATCAGCAGAAAACTTGCGGCCGTAAATCCGGTCAGCCCCCACTGGCGGTGACGGAGATGCGCCGCCACGGTGAACAGCACCACCATCGCACTGGGTGGTACCCACAACAGGGCGCCGGTCAGGCCGTGGATCATGCTGCTCAGGGTTTCGGAAACCGCGTCGAAAAAGCCGCTAAAGTTGACGACCAGAAAATCAACAACGCTTTCCATGAAGTCGCCGAAAGGCAATTGATGCTCGGTTATCCAGCTCATGGCATTCATTCTTGTTGGGCGCGGGCCGAAACCGGCACCGAAAATGGAAGGTATTTGTTTCCGCTAACATCGGGTGCGCTGGGCCCTATTGGCCAGAGCACCCGCCCGTCATTACTTCAGGGAAGCCTTGACTGCCGCCAGCGCAGCGTCACCGTTCAGCGTGCTGACACCCTTCAGCCAGTCTTCCAATACCGCAGGGTTATTGGCCAGCCAGGCATGAGCGGCGTCCCGAGGCTCTTCGCCGTCGTTCAGGATGGCGCCCATTACTTCATTTTCCATGGCCAGTGAGAACGTCATGTTGCTCAACAGCTTACCCACGTTCGGGCATTCACTCAGATAGCCTTTGCGAACGTTGGTATGAACCGTGGCGCCGCCATAGTTGGGGCCGAAAAAATCATCACCGCCATCCAGGTACGCCAGTTCATGATTGGCGTTCATCGGGTGCGGTTCCCACGCCAGAAATACCACCCACTCATCACGACGGACAGCACGACCGACCTGGGACAACATGCCGGCTTCACTGGACTCGACCACCCGGAACTCACCCAGACCAAAGGCGTCTTTCTCAATCATGTCCTGGATCAGGCGGTTGCCGTCATTGCCAGGCTCGATGCCGTAGATGCGACCATCAAACTGGTCGGTGTTTTTGGCGATGTCAGCAAAGCTGGTGACACCGGCATCGTAAACATACTGCGGTACCGCCAGGGTGTATTTGGCGCCCTCCAGGTTGGTCACTACCGTCTCAACGTCGCCGCTGTCGAGATAAGGCCGCACGTCCGCTTCCATGGTCGGCATCCAATTGCCCAGGAACACGTCAATGTCTTCGTTCTTCATTGAGCGGTAGGTGACGGGAACCGACAGCACTTTCGCGTCCGGCTCATAGCCCATGCCCGCCAGAACTTCTGAGGCCAGCGCCGTGGTGGCGGTGATATCGGTCCAGCCGACGTCAGCAAATTGTACCGATTTGCACTCGGCGTTCGGCGCAGCCAGGGCGGCACCACTGATAGCAAGGCCAGCACAGGCCAGGATGATTTTTTTCACTTGTCGTTCTCCTTTCTCGGTTATCGTTCACAGCATTAGCGCTGTGCATTCTTCCAATCAGGGTGTTCCCAGATGGGCGCCTTGGACGGCGGTAGCGGCTCGAGGCCTAGGATGTGATCCGCGCATTTCTCGGCCAGCATGATGGTGGGCCCGTTCAGGTTGCCACTCACCAAGCTCGGCATAATGGAAGCGTCCACCACCCTTAAATTCTGGATGCCGTAGACCCGCGCCTGTTCGTCCACCACCGCCATCGGGTCGTCCGCGGCACCCATCTTGCAGGTGCATGAGGGGTGATACGCGCTGTCGGCGTACTCCCTGACAAACGCATCAATGCCTTCCTCCGACGTCACTTTGGCGCCGGGCCGTAATTCTTCGCCCCGGAACGGATCAAATGCTGACTGGGCGAATATCTCCCGGGTCAGCTTGACGCTTTCACGCATCTCCCAGCGATCACGCTCGGTGCTGAGCAGGTTCGGCTCAATGATCGGGTGATCGCCGGGCTTGGCGGTTTTCAGTTTCAGATAGCCGCGACTGGTGGGCCGCATGGGGCCGACATGAACCTGAAAACCGTGGCATTCGGCATCTTTTCGGCCGTGGTCCAGGACCTGTGACGGTAAGAAGTGGAACTGGATATCGGGGTGCTGCACGCCTGCTTCGGAGCGGATGAATCCTCCAGCTTCCAGGTGCGCAGTTCGGCAGGCCCCCCAATCATGGCTCAGGAACCATTTCGCGCCGGCAATCGTCTTGCCCGGCTGGGTGGTGTACTTATAGAGCGTAACCGGCTGAGTTGCCTTGTGCTGAACATACAGCTCCAGATGGTCCTGCAGATTCTTGCCCACGCCGGGCAAATCCGCCACCACCGGAATGTTGTGCTCTTCCAGTTCGGCGGCCGCGCCAATACCCGACAGCATCAGCAATTGCGGGGAATTGATCGCACCACCGCTGACAACCACTTCCTTACGCGCCGCAACCCGAACGGTACGACCGTCCTGAATGTACTCGACCCCCACAGCAGTGGCGCCGTCAAACAGAATGCGGGTCGTCATGGCGCCGGTTTCAGTGGTCAGGTTCGGACGCGCCAGCACCGGCCTCAAATAGGCCTGGGCTGCACTCCAGCGCTTGCCATTGCGGATGGTCATGTCCATCTCGCCGACGCCTTCCTGCTGGTAGCCGTTCATGTCTTCGGTGTAGGGGTACCCGGCCTGCTGGCCCGCCTTGATGAACGCGCCGAATAACGGGTTGGGCTCGTCACCGGTATGCACATTCAGGGGGCCGTCGCCGCCCCGGTAGTCGTCCGCACCTTTCTCCCGGCTTTCCGCTCGTTGGAAATAGGGCAGGACATCCTGGTAGCGCCAGCCTGTGGCACCTTCGTCGTGCCAACGGTCGTAATCGTAGGCGTGGCCGCGCACATACACCATGGCGTTCAGGGTCGAGCCACCGCCCCAGACTTTGCCGCGGGGCCAGTACAGCCGCCGACTGTTCAGGAATTTCTGCGGTTCGGTGTGGTAGTACCAGTTGTATTTGGCATCCATCAGGTTGTACATCAGCGCCGCGGGCATATGGATTTTCCAGGTGTCATCCCGCCGTCCCGCTTCAAGCACCAGCACTGTCTCTCCGGCGTTCTCGCTCAATCGATTGGCCAGAACACACCCAGCCGAACCGGTCCCGACAATGACATAGTCGAATTCATGATCAAATTGCAAAGCTGTCTCCTTCACGCGAACCTTGGCATTCAATACCTGTCACGGGGCAGGCCATCAAAAGGGCGCCTCCAGGGGGGCCATGCCGACATAAACCGATTTGATCTGGGTATAGTGGTCAAGGGCCGCACGGCCATTCTCTCGCCCCAGACCCGACAGCTTGTAACCGCCCACCGGCATTTCCGCCGGTGAGGCACCAAAACTGTTGATCCAGCAGATACCTGCCATCAATTGGTGAATGACCCGATGGGCCCGCACCCCATCACGGCTGAACACGCCAGCGGCGAGACCGTAATCGGAGTCGTTGGCGCGGCCAATGACCTCATCCTCGGTATCAAATGGCAGCACCGACATCACCGGGCCAAAAATTTCTTCACGGACAATGGTCATTGAGTCCGTGCAGTCGGCAAACACCGTGGGCGCGACGAAATACCCCTGTTCACACCCGGCCGGTTGTAAGGCGGTACCACCGGTCAGCAGGCGTGCACCCTCGGCCTTGCCGCTGGCAATGTAGCCGAGCACCAGATCTCGGTGGCCAGCACTGATCAGCGCCCCGAAATTGGTCTCCGGATTTTCCGGATCACCGGCCACAATGTTGTTCTCGGTGCGCTCGACCAGTGCCTTCAGGAAAGCGTCGTAGACTTTCCGCTGCACAAACACCCGGGTGCCGTTGGTGCAGATTTCCCCCTGGGTGTAAAAGTTGCCCAGCATGGCGGCGGATACCGCCTGCTCCAGATCGGCATCATCAAAGATGATCAGCGGCGACTTGCCACCGAGTTCCATGGTGACGGACTTCAGGGTCCGGGCCGAGTCGGCCATCACCGTGCGGCCGGTTTTGGCTTCACCGGTAAACGACACTTTGGCGATCGCCGGGTCTGCGGTCAGCATCTGCCCGACCCGATAGTCACCCTGCACGACATTGAAAACGCCGGCCGGCACGCCCGCCGCAATGTAGATTTCAGCCAGTTTAATGGCACCCAGCGGCGTTTCTTCCGACGGCTTGAAGATCATGCTGTTGCCACAGGCCAGCGCTGGCGCTGACTTCCAGCAGGCAATCTGCAGCGGGTAGTTCCAGGCGCCGATACCGGCGCACACCCCCAGTGGCTCACGCCGGGTGTAGAAAAAGTCCGGCCCCACCTGCTGGCTTTCACCCACAATGCTTGAGGCCTGGCCGCCAAAGTACTCCACCGCATCGGCGCCGGTCACCACATCCACCACGCTGGCCTCCTGCCACGGTTTGCCGGTATCACGAACTTCCACTCCGGCCAAACGGTCGTTTTGCTCGCGCAGCATCGCGGCCGCCCGGTTCAGAATGCGCCCACGCTCCAGACCGGACAGCGCCGACCAGGTCTCGAAACCTTTTTGGGCACTGGCAACAGCGGCCTGCATGACGGAATCGTCGGCCTGTTCAACCTGGTAAATTACCTGGCCAGTGGCAGGGTTCACCACGTCAAAACGCGCGCCGCTCTGATTGGCCAGCGGCTGGCCGTCAACAAATGATTGATATAGAGGCAGTGACATCAGTGGACTCCGTTGTTCGCATAAATGGCTTGATCGATGTAGGTCTTACACAAGGCGACCGCTTCGTTTGGCTCAATGCGACCCTCGCTCATGGCTGCGCGCAGCCAGAAGCCGTCAATTAAAGCGGCAATCGTTTGTGCCGTTGTGAGGGCCCGCTCCGGAGGCATTAACTGATGCAGGTAGAACACGAGATTGGACAGCAGGCGCCGCTCATTAACACGCTGTAGACGCATCAGTTCGGGGCTGTGCATGGCTTGAGTCCAGAACGCGAGCCAGGTTTTGGCAGACTGGGCATTGGTTTGAACACCCGAGAAATTGGCATCAACAATGGCCATCAGACGCTCACGGGGCTCATTGGGCCGCGCGGCCATCAGCGCTTGCACATCGTGCCGCAGGGAGGACAGCAGATACCGCATGGTGGCTTCCAGCAGCCCCTGCTTGCTCCCGAAATAGTGGCTCACAATGCCGACCGACAGTTCCGAGGCCCCGGCAATCTTGCCAATCGTGGCGCCCTGAAAACCATGCTGCTCAATCACTTTCAATGTCGCTTCGATCAACTGCTGCCGTCGAATGGTCTCCACACCCGGTCTTGCCATGCCACCCTCATCACTCTGTTTGAACGAATATTCAATTTATTGAACGAGTATTCAACATTGACAGGTTAATGGTTTGAAGACTAAAGATCAAACCCACACAAAAAGCCCGAAAATGGGCTTTTGCAGGAACAAACGGTCAAATTACCGGCAATATTGCGGGGGAAAGTGCATCTACCACGAAATAAAATGGATTACAGGGCGAGGAAAAGTCCCATGAGAACGGGCGAGATAAACGACAAAATGAACCCGGAGGCGATGGCCACCGGCACACAATCAAGGCCACCGCTGCTGCGAATGATGGGTAGGGTAAAATCCATCGCCGTCGCACCGCCATAACCTATCGCCATCGCCGGCCGCTGGTTGATGACCATGGGAATCAGCGCCAGCGCTATGATCTCCCTCAGCACATCGTTGAGGAAGGCCACACCACCCCAGGCTGGCCCCAAGGCATCCCCCACGACAATGCCAGACAATGAATACCAGCCAAACCCGGACGCCAACGCCAGAGTGTCATGCCAGGGCAACGCCAGCAGCGGGACCAACATCAGTCCGGCCAGCATTGAACTCAACGCCAGGCTGACGGCTATGCCCAGCCCCTGACGGTTAACCAGTAGCCGGCGCAACGACAACCCGACATTGCGAAGCTGAAGACCGATTAGCAGCAGCAACACCATCAGCGCCCAGGTTGCCACAGCCTCCACTTGCGGTAACGGCGGCAGGACAAAATAGCCCGCCAACAACCCCGCTACCACCGCCGAGAGTGGTTTTACAGCCGACAAGAACAAGCGCTGATACCGCAACGGTCCCGACGCGACGCTGGGCGCCAACGTCATTGGTTGCCACCGATGCCACAACCAGAGCCCCAGCATGTTGAACACAAACAGGGCAACCACCAGCATGGCCACTTGCGAGGCCATGGCGCCCAGTTGCCCCCAGAGCCCTTCCATCTGACCCAGACCGATTCCCAACAACGCCAGAATAAAGTAGACCAGGCCCTCCACACTGTGATGCATCGCCGTCATCAGGGCCCGATGGTGCAATGGAATGGCAAAACCGAGAAACAGGGGCACAAGAATCAGCAAGGCACCGGTAAGCATGAAAACCTCAATTGGGGACGGGGCTGGCGTTCAGTCCCGGCGGGTAGCTCTAAAGGGAAGCGCTAATGGATAGCTCTACTGAAAAGCACTAGCGGGATGTTTAACCGATAGGTTCGTGTTGATCGGGATCGAATCGGTAGTCGCCTGCGTTGGCGTCCCGGTCCCGACGGATGCTGCGGGCCAGGCGCTGAGCCGTGACCGACCAGACCACATGATGCTCCGGCCGGGCCTCGTAACTTTCACCCAGCAAGGCACCGGCAACCCCTCGCAGGGCGGCCTCGGCCTGGGCCGCAGTGTGATACGGGCCCTGGCATCGATGGCGCTCTGGCTGGTGTTCATCCGGTCCACTCATGGCGACCAGGGCCCAGATGTCATCGCCGACGTTTTTGATGTGCAGCTCTACCCGCCGCTCCCGGCGGGTCATCACCAATACACGCAGCGGACTGCGCCCATGAAAGTAATGCAGTTTCATCAGGCCTTCTTACAAAGTCGATTAGCGTCGATTAGTGCAAACCACCACTGTGCCTGTCTTGAACCAGCACCCAGGGCGCAATCACCACGGCCCAGAGCTCGGCGTTACGGTCATACCAGGCCTGAGCCAGTGCCGGTGGCACATCACCGACCTGATCGGCACGCATCCATTGCTCAAACCGGGCCTTGTTATCGGCCGTCAGTTCCGCTGCCACGTCCAGCAGATCCAACTCAGGCGAAACCCTGACAACATGGCCGCGGGCATAATAGGTTTGCAGGTCTCGCCAACCTATTTGCGAGGTTTCAAGATTTAGCCTGGATTTCAGCTCATCCGTGGCATTTGTGGATGTCATAGGTGTCCTCGCGTTCACAGTCTGTCAATGGATGACGCCATTACCCGCCTCGCTCTCAAGCGTTTGCCATCCATTGATTTAGCGTCCCACGAAACCGGCACTATGACAACCACTGGTCTCAGCCTGCGCCACTTTCAGTCCAGATTTTGCGCACAGTATCCGCCAGCGTCATGGGGTCGAAGGGTTTCGCAATGACGTCTGACGCCCCGAGCGCCTTGTAACCCTCGATCTCACTGGGCTGGACTTTGGCGGTCATGAAGGCCACCGGAATAACCGCCAGTTCGGGCACCGACCGCAATGATTTGAGTGTTTCCGGGCCGTCCATGCCGGGCATCATGACGTCCAGCAAGATGAAGTCTGGCCGGAAATCCAGCGCAGCCCCGATCGCTTCTGTACCGGATTCACACAGCCGGACCTCAAAACCACCGACGGCCGATAGTGCCAGCTCGGCCACGGCCCGAATATCAGGTTCGTCTTCGACGTACAGAATTCGCCGTAAATCTGCCACTATCTTACACTCCGCGTAGTGTGAAAACTGACTGAACCGGGCCGTGGTTTCGAAGCGCCATGGCGACTCGGCCGCCGTGCCCGAAATCCGGCATACCATAAGAACTCACGCATTGGGCGCCGCATCCGGAGCGGCTGTTGTATCGTCATTCGGTGCATATAATGCCGGATCCAGCCCGATCCGACGCAGCAATTTCTGGCATTCGGCTGACGGAGACGAGTCAGTCGCCAGCAACGCCGCGGCTCTCATCATGACAAAGGCTTGCTTTACGCTGCCCGCCGGCAAGGCGTGCACCGCCCCGGTTAAGCTACGCAACTCCAGCGGCAGCTTCCACTGCACCTTAAGCGTGTTGCCCAAAGGCGCAGCCCATGCATTGAGCGCCTGCTGAATGTCCTCCTCCGACAACTCACCTCCCGCCGAGACAAACTGCTGAAGCACATGCAAGGTTGCCAGCTCGCCCGCCCTGCTGAGCAGACCCGCGGTAAAGCATAGGCGGCCGTCCAGATGAAGTTTGGTGGCCAGCAACCGGGCTTGCTGCGCGGTTTTCTCCGCCAGGGTGCTGTAGGTCGATTCACGGTCCCGGAGCCGCTGATCCTGCAACGCGCCACCCAGTTGGAGCGAGAGCCCCAGCGCCTGATCGAGGCAGGTGCGTATTCCCAACACCTGAATGGCATCCCGCAGTGTTCTGACCGGCTCTCCCGATCGCCGGAACGAACTGCTGTTAGCAACGTCCAGCATCTTCGTCACCAGCCCGGTTTCATTGCACCAGCGCTCGGCAAGCTGGGCCGCCGACAATTCCGTATCCCGAGCCTGCAGCGCAAGCACCTCTGCGGTACTGACACTGGTGGGCAGTTGGATACCATGCTCACTGGCCGTTCTCAAAAACGCGTCCAGTACCGGTTCACTGTCCAGATCCAACGGCGTTGCCGGCAACACCTGGGCCAGTTTTTGATGGACCATTTCCACACTGAACGGTTTGGAAATAAACCCACTGACACGATAATGGGCAGCGGCCAGCACCGATTGCCGGTCGGTTCGCCCCGTCACCATCACAATTGGCAGGGCTTGGTCCTGGGCCCGGACGTGCTTGATAAAATCGAGGCCGGAACCGTCCGGTAAATTCCAGTCACAAATTAACAGGTCAAAGTGGTTTACCCGCCAGACCGCCATGGCGTCTCCAACCCCCGCCACTGAGCTGATCCGGTGCCGCGGATAGAGTCCGGACACAATGGTTTCCAGTAACTGGCCAACCAACAGATCGTCTTCAAGAATCAAGATTCGCATGGTGATACTTGCCCTTCAAAACAGCCGGTGCCGCCGGGACTGACGGTTTTCGGAATCAAACCCTCGGACGTTACGACCTTAGCCCAAATAGTCAAACCCGGCCAAGCAATTGCTGGATTTCCTAAGGCGAATGATGCTCAAGCCCACCGTTGCGAATTGATGGCTCTGTGTAAATTTTTGTCAGCCGCCCGGTTTGCCATTCATCATTTACCCTACACTGGTTGTAAGTGAGCCAGTTGCCTGACAAGCGATGCCGGCCCAATAGTTCATCGCCCTGCCTCACTCATTCCCATCCCGTAGCGCTGGCTATGATCGCGAAATCCCTTCGTGACGTATGTCTACGGTTAGCGCAGATTAGCTTTTTCTCAAGGACTCGGGAGCAAGATTCATGGATCGGACGTTTGTGACAAACAAACAGGGCCCGAACTCACTGTTCGAGGCATGGAGTTTGGCAGGGTTACTGGCCACGATCATGGCTGTGGCGGTCTATTTGCTGTTTAACGGGCTCACCGCGGCGTGCGCCATGCTGCTAGCGACCAGTTTATTGGCCAGCCGCCAGGCACAGAGGCTGCTTCGCCACCAGCGCCAACTTCAACACATTGCAGCCCATCAGCAGCAATCACACACGGCGCTCTCGGCGAAAATGGCCTCGCTGTTTGATGCCTCGCCAACCCCCACACTGCTGGTCGACTTGGACACTGGACGGCTCCTGGAAGCCAACCCCGCAGCCATCCGGTTACTTGGCACCGACTTTGACCCCGCCCAAGAATCCAGCGTGTCAGACCTGTTCGATCTGTCGGGCCAAACCGGCAATACGATTTGGCCGATCATCAACACCGACGGTCAGTTCGGGCCCAGCCGTTATTCCATCAAGCGCGCCACCGGCGCCAATGTTGACGTCACCATACGCGGGTCGCGGGTCCGGGACCTCAACGGCCGTTCGATGATGTGGTGCTTCATGGCCGATCAAACCGAATTCAGCCGTCTGAAACGGCAAAAAGAAGAATTCCTGGCCACCGCCAGTCATGACCTGCAGACGCCCCTGACCGCCATTTCAGGTGCCCTGGGTTTACTGTCGGGTGGTGCCATGGGTGAGCTGAACGGGCAAAGCCGCGCACTGGTTGATATGGCGTTGAACAACAGCCAGCGCTTAACGGGCCAGATTCAATACATACTCCATGAAGACCGACTGGCCACAGCTCAACCGGCTGCCACCATCGAACCGCTGGTCGCGAGCGCTCTGTTCACCGGCATTATCCAAACACACCAGTGCGAGGCCAATGAACGCCGGGTTGTGCTGGAACAGGGAACCGTTTCCTCCCGAGCCATGCTGGCTGATTTCAGTGGGCTGAAACAGATTCTCTCCGCCCTGATGGCGGACGTCATTCAGCATGCCCAGGCCGATACGGTGGTGCGGCTGACGTCGAGCTGTGACGTCGGCGATTACCTGACGATCCGCCTGGAGTCCCTCGCACGTAGCTGTGCCGACAGTTCTGGCGCTTCGGCCACGCCCGAAACAAGGTCCACGGTGACCACGTTGCCAGCCTGTTTCGAGCAAAGCGTTTCAGCCAGCCAAATATTGGCAGACGCCATGGGGGGCAGTATCAATTATGCAGCCGAACCCGGCCAGGTCGCCTGCTTCCGCATTGCCCTGCCCGTGGTGGAAAGTACCTCGGCGGACAAGGACAACTCGCGAATCCTGATTGTTGAGGACGATCTCGGCGTTGCGCTGGGAATACGCAAAATTCTCACTCAGCACCGATACTGTTCGGATATCGCACTCACGGGGCGCCAGGCCCGTCAGTTGATCAGCAAGAATTTGTACGACCTGATCACTCTGGATATGCGGCTGCCGGATATCGACGGGGCAGACCTGTTTGATGAACTCCGGCGCCACACACCTCTGCAGCATGTTCCGGTGTTGATCATTTCGGCCCACGTTGAGCACGGCCAACTGCAACTGCGAGGAGGCGTCGAAACCCTTGACTGGCTGCCCAAACCCTTCGCACCGGCAACGTTGATGGACCGCTTGCAAGCACTGTTGAAGACGTCAGGCAAGTTGGAGGATGGCCACAATCCGCCTCATTTGCTGCATGTGGAAGACAGTCAGGACATTTGCGAGCTGGTAGCCCTGCAGGTTGGCGACAAAATGCAGTACTCCAAAGCGGGCAATCTTGAGGAGGCTCGCACCAAACTGCAAGCAACAGACTACGATGCGGTCCTGCTGGACATCGGCTTGCCCGATGGTGACGGCTGGGAGTTGCTGGACGACGCCAAACTGGCGACCGGTCAAATCCCGGTTATCGTGTTCTCGGCGAGCCAGATGGCCCCGGAAAACCGAGAGAGGGTGGCGGCCAGCTTCAGCAAAACAGGGATTACCGAAGCTCAGCTGGTGGACAGCATTCGCACCCTGACTGCACGCGGCCATTCCTGATTGACACCAGTATCAGCCGGGTGCCCCTATCCATGAACGCCACCTGCCGGCTCAAAGCCGGCAGGTGGCCAACGTGTTAAGCCGCCTTGATCATTTCCCGCAGGACATAGTGCAAGATACCGCCATGCGTGAAGTAGGTGGCTTCGTTCGCCGTATCAATCCGCGACACCAGATCACAGCTTTCGGTGCTGCCGTCAGGATAAGTCACCGTCATTTTCAGCGTTGCCCCGGCTTTCGCCTCGCCCGACAGGCCACTGATGCTGATGGTTTCCTCACCCGTCAGTTTGAGCGATTTGCGGTCCACTCCGTCGGGAAATTGCAGCGGCATTACCCCCATCCCGATCAGGTTGGAACGGTGAATCCGCTCATAGGACTCGGCCACCACGGCCTTAACACCCAGCAGTCGTGTCCCCTTGGCCGCCCAGTCGCGGCTCGATCCGGTGCCGTACTCCTTACCGGCAATCACTACCAGGGGCGTGCCGTCGTCGATGTAGCGCATGGCCGCGTCGTAGATTGACGTTTCTTCCCCACTGGGCACGTGGCGAGTAAATCCGCCCTCAATGCCGTCCAGCATTTCATTTTTAATGCGCACGTTGGCGAAGGTGCCGCGCATCATCACTTCATGATTACCCCGGCGCGACCCGTAGGAGTTGAAGTCTTTCGGCTCCACACCATGCGCCTGCAGGTACTTGCCGGCTGGGCTATCGGCCTTGATGGAGCCGGCCGGCGAGATGTGGTCGGTGGTGACCGAATCGCCGAGCAAGGCCAGGATGCGCGCCTCCCTGATATCGTCCACGGCGTCGGGTTCCGCCGTCATGCCTTCGAAGAAGGGCGGGTGCTGGATGTAAGTTGACTGTTCGGACCAGTCATAGACCTTGCTCTCCGGCACCTGGATGGCCTGCCAGGTTTCGTCACCGTCAAACACGGCCGCGTATTCCGTGCGGAACATGTTGGTTTTGACCTTTTCTACCGCCTCGGCGATTTCCTGCTGCGACGGCCAGATGTCTTTCAAAAACACCGGTTGACCGTCCTTACCCTGGCCCAGCGGCTCTTTATTCAGGTCGAGCCGAACATTACCCGCCAATGCGTAGGCCACCACCAGCGGGGGCGACGCCAGCCAGTTGGTCTTGACCAGGGGATGAACCCGACCTTCAAAGTTACGGTTGCCGGACAGCACCGACGCGACCGCCAGGTCGCCGTCATGGATGGCCTTTTCGATCGGGTCCGCCAGTGGGCCGGAGTTACCGATACAGGTGGTGCAACCGTAACCGACCAGGTTGAAGCCCAACTGATCCAGTTCGCCCTGGAAACCCCCGGCCTTAAGGTACTCGGTCACTACTTTGGAGCCGGGCGCCAGTGAGGTCTTGACCCAGGGTTTGGTGATCAGCCCTTTTTCCAGGGCCTTACGGGCGACCAGGCCGGCTGCCATCATCACACTGGGGTTGGAGGTATTGGTACAGGAGGTGATCGCGGCAATGACGACCGCACCCGGGTCAAGCCGGACGGTTTCGCCGTTGAGATCGAAGGACTGGCTGGTGGCGTGATGGTAACTGTCCGAAACACCAACCGCCGCCTGACCGCCTTCCGCCACCAGGTTGCTCTCTTCCTGCGACGATGGATCCTTGCTGGTCTGATTCATCAGCAATTCAAACGTCGCTTTCATGTCCTTCAGCGCAACTCGATCCTGGGGCCGTTTTGGTCCTGCCAGGCTGGCCTCGACCTCCCCCATATCGAGTGCCAGGGTCGCGGTATAGTGCGGCTCATGACCCGGCTCACGCCACAGGCCCTGGGCTTTGGAATAGGCTTCGACCAGGGCAATGTGCTCGTCCTCTCGCCCGGTCAGTCTCATGTAATTCAGGGTCTGGTCGTCGACCGGAAAAAAGCCACAAGTCGCGCCGTATTCCGGTGCCATGTTGGCGATCGTGGCGCGATCCGCCACTGGCATGTCCTTGAGGCCATCGCCATAAAACTCGACAAATTTGCCGACTACGCCTTTTTTGCGCAGCATCTGGGTCACCGTCAGCACCAGATCCGTTGCGGTAATGCCCTCCTGGAGTTTGCCGCTGATCTTGAAGCCGACCACCTCGGGAATCAGCATCGAGACGGGCTGGCCCAGCATCGCGGCTTCGGCCTCAATGCCGCCAACGCCCCAGCCCAGAATGCCGAGACCGTTAATCATGGTGGTATGGGAATCGGTCCCCACCAGGGTATCGGGATAGGCGAACGTTTTGCCGCCCTGCGCTTTGGTCCAGACGGTTTTGCCAAGGTACTCGAGATTGACCTGGTGGCAGATGCCGGTACCCGGTGGCACCACCCGGAAATTATCAAACGCCTGCTGGCCCCAGCGCAAAAATTCATAGCGCTCCTGGTTGCGCTCCATCTCAATCTGCACGTTGTCTTTGAACGCCGACGCATCACCAAAATGGTCCACCATGACCGAATGGTCAATCACCAGATCTACCGCCGAAAGGGGCTTGATCAGCGCCGGGTCTTTGCCGGCCACTTTCATGGCGTTGCGCATGGCGGCCAGATCCACCACTCCGGGTACACCGGTGAAATCCTGCATCAGGACCCGGGCCGGCCGGTATTGGATCTCCGTGTCGGAATGACGCTTGTCGAGCCAGGACTTCATTGCCTTGAGGTGGGTCTCGTCAACCGTTTTACCGTCTTCATTGCGCAGCAGATTTTCCAGCAGCACTTTCAGGGAAAAGGGCAATTTATCGATGTCCCCGAGCTGCTTTGCAGCGGCGGGCAGACTGTAATAGTGAAATGTCTTGCCGTCGACATCGAGAGTTTTCAGCGTGTTATAGCTGTCTTGACTGATACCTTCATTCGACATGTTCGCCTCCTTGTTTACCGATCAGCAGGAATCTCACGGCATTGCCATATGCCAGTGTGGAGACAGCGGGTTCAGAGATTCCCAAATCAAAGCACTCTACTCACTATCGCAGCTCTTGGCCGGAGTTCAACAGCTGCGCCATGAATGTTCCTTATCATTTATATGAATGTAGGCTTTGGATCGTCGATGAGACAACCTTTTACCCTCCGGGGATGGCAATAACGTGGGGCGCAAGCGTCAGTGTTGCCGATCTCCATACAGCTGAGCGTAGAGGCCCTGGCGGGCAATCAGTTCGTCATGGTGGCCTTCTTCAATGATGCGGCCGTCCTCA
Organism: Marinobacter caseinilyticus; assembly: GCF_011074955.1. GTDB lineage: Bacteria > Pseudomonadota > Gammaproteobacteria > Pseudomonadales > Oleiphilaceae > Marinobacter > Marinobacter caseinilyticus. Next base: position 150,249 of record NZ_WUQJ01000020.1, read on the forward strand.
AACACTACGGCCCGGTCCGCCTGTTTCACGGCACTGAGCCGGTGGGCGATGATCAGTGTCGTGCGTTGCGCCAGAAAAGCTTCCAGAGCCCGGTGTAACTTGAACTCCGTTTCCGCGTCCAGCGCCGATGTGGCTTCGTCCAGTATGACAATGGAGGGGTCCGACAACACCATCCGGGCAATGGCCAGTCGCTGGCGCTGGCCGCCCGACAATCGCACGCCCTGACGCCCGACCATGGTTTCCAGACCCGCCGGCATTGCCGCGACGGTCGCATCCAACTGGGCGATTTTCAGCGCCTCCCACAACTGGGCTTCGGTGGTTGTGCGCCCCAAGGTCAAATTCTGCCGCAAGGTGTCATTGAACAGGGCAGGATGCTGCAGCACCGTGGCTACATGCTCCCGAAGACGCGGCAGGCCAATGCGCTGCACCGGGACGCCATCGATCAAGACGTCGCCGGAATCGGGCGTATACATGCCCAGCAGCACCTGCACCAGGGTAGACTTGCCGCCGCCACTGGCGCCAACCACGGCCACTTTCTCTCCCGGCTCAACGTGCAGGTTAATGCCGCGCAGGACATTCTCATCCTCGCCGTAACTGAAGTGGATATCCCGGAGCGTCAGGCTCACCGTGTGACGGCCCTCAAACGGGTTCTGCAGGGCTGGATACCGGGGCTCCTGCTTCAACGCCAACAGGCGATTGATCCGCGCCAGCGCGGCATTGGCGGCGTAATAGGCGTACTGCATATTGAGCATTTCCTGCACCGGCGTCAGCATGAACCACAGGTACCCGAAGACCGCGAACATCATGCCGATGCTCAGATCGCTCACCAGTACCGCCACCATGGCGGCGGCACGAAAGACATCCACTCCGAACTGGAACAGCGCGAAGCTGGCCCGGCTGGCCGCATCACTGCGCCACTCAAACTGCACCGCATGGTCCCGCACGGTGCGGGCGTGGCCGATCAAATACCGCAGGTAATGCCCTTCCCGGTTGGCGGCACGGAGCTGGTGAATGGCGTCCAGAGTCTCAGTCAATGCCCCCTGGAACACCTCATAGGCGCTGTTTTCACGACGCTTGAGTTCCTTGACCTGTTTGCCAATCACCGTGGTGACAAAAATCACCAGTGGGTTGAACAGCAGGATCAGCAGCGCGAGCTGCCAGTGCACCCAAAGCAAGACCAGTGCCGTCCCGATTACCGTGAGGCTGGCGACCAGGAAGCGGCTGATGGTGGTGCCCAGAAATTGGTCGATGGTGTCCAGGTCGGTAATGAAATGGCTGCTGACCGCACCCGACCCCAGGGTTTCGTATTCCGACATGGCCACCCGCTGCAACCTTCCGAGCAGTCGGGAGCGCATCCTGAACACCACGTCCTTGGAAATCTTCGAGAACTCCAGCGACTGCATGACATTAAACGCCAGCGCCGCTGATCGCATACAAAAGGCCACCAGCACCATCAGGGCAATGTACACCACCGGCGTGTGAAGCGACGCCGGCAGAATGGCTTGCATTACCGGCAATACCGGGCCGGCCTGGTCCAGCAGGACCTCATCCACCAGGACGGGCAGCAGCAATGGCACCGGCACAATCACGAGGGTCGCCAACAGCGCGAGAATATTGGCCCTGACCAGCTCGGCACGGTGTTTCAACGCCAGTCTGGCGATGGCACGCCAATGGTAACCACGTCGATCCGAGTCGCTGTTCTGGGACGGGATTTGCGCTTCACTGTTCATTTCTATCGGCGACTCCAATACACCTCCTCAATACTGACGCAACATTGCCTCAGCTAAGCGGGCACAGCACACGGGCACCTGTTGCGGTGACCAAACTCAGGTACTCCATACGGGTACTGCACACAGGTACTGCACACAGGTACTGCACACAGGCACTCCACACAGGTACTACGCGCAGATACTACAAGGGTTACGGACCAACGGACCAGACAGCCCACTGCCCATAATAACGCATGGCATCCAGACCACGCACGCCGGCTGAGTGATGGCTAATTTACCCGCCGGTTAGCTGGCTCCTGACCCAATCATCTGCGATCATGAATCTCGGTTTGGTCTCAACCCTCAGAATTCGGCGAACGTGTGAAAAACGACTGTCATTACCACCCAGGCGACCCCGCTAAATGGCATTGTGGCAAGTGCCTGACTTACTATTGCGCCAACTGCATGCCGGACGCCGATATGCGCAAGCAGCTTGCGCTGTGCCCTCGTTGTGGCGACAGCATGCGCTACCTGGGCGCCGCAACCGAGGTTGAGCCGTTCTGGAACCGGCTCTCTGAGTTTTTCCGCTACCCATTCCATCCGGACCCATTGATCGTGATCGCCATTTGCACCTTGGTGCCGATGCTGTTGAGCGCCAATCTCGTTGGCCTGATCGTCAGCCTGGTGCTGGCCTTTGTACTGCTCAAATACACCTACGACGTGATTCGACATACCGCTGAAGGTCATATGAAGCCCCCACCGCTGGCCGCCGCCTTCAGTGGAGGCGGCTTCGACATTGTATTCCTGCAGTTTGTGGTGTTTGTTCTGATCGGTGGTCTGATATTCAGTGCCGGCCTGATTGGCGGGCCGCTATTGGCCATGCTGGCTGTGGCGTTTGTGATGCTCGCGCTGCCCGCCAGCATCATGGTACTGGCCATGGAGCATTCGGTGGTGGCGGCGGTCAATCCGATAAACCTGGCGGCACTGATCTCACGAATTGGCTGGCCCTACTTTCTGCTCTATGGCTACCTGATTCTCCTCACTCTGGCCTCCGGCGCAGCGCAGGAGTTTGCTGTCACCCACTTCGACCCTGTGTTCGCCCAACCGCTGGGAGGGTTCCTGAACAGCGCCTTTACGCTGGTGCTGTTTCACATGCTGGGGTATCTGTTGTTTCAGTATCAGGAAGAGCTCGGTTTTGCCAGCGACCTGCAAGGCGGTGATGAGCCCGGACAGGCCGAGCGTCGCGACCGCAGCGAGCGGTTGGATGCCGATATCGATATGAACCTGAAAGATGGAAATTATGACCGGGTCTTTTCAATCCTCCAGGATACCCTCAACAAGGACTCCACCAACGCGCATCGCCTCGGTCAGCTGCACCAGCTACTCACCGCTCGCCAGGATACGGCGGAACTCTACCGCTATCATCCCCGGCTACTGGCGTGGCTGGCAAACAACAACGACGCCCCTGGCTTGGTGGGGCTGCTGACGACCCTGGAACGCGTCGAGCCCGGCTTCCGGCTCGACGATCCAGCGCTGACTGTGCGTTGCGCGGGCACCCTCTACCGACAGGGAAAGAGCAAACCGGCGCTGAAATTATTGCAGGATTTCCACAAGCGCTTTCCCGGCAGCGATCAGCTCGCACCCGCTTATATTCTCGCCGCCCAAACCCTGGCCAATGGCCTGGGTCAGTGGGACAAGGCCATCGCCTTTTTGAAATTTGTTCAGAAACGCTGCAAGAATCACCCGCTTCACGACCAGATCGGCACCTACCTGGCCCAGGCTGAACAGCGGCAACCGCTGAAAGACCCCAAAGCCAACTTTTCCGTCGGCAGCGGGCCATCCTTCGGCGCACTGCCACAAACTCACGAGTTTTAGGCGCCCGTGTCACTGGGACCGGGGTTTACCGTACCGCCACGTCACCGCCCCCCGATTCGCGGCTAAAGCCACTTCTGCCAAGCCACTCACTCAGGGCAGGGCCACCCATGAAAGGCGGCGGACGAGAAACTAGAGGGTCTGAAGCATGGCGCGATAATGCCGGGCTTTGGGCACCATCTGACGTTTTTCAAATTCTTCCACCAACAGGCGGCAGGCCTCACCTGCGAGGTTGTCGTTGTTGCTTTCCTGCAATCGTTCGAATGCTTTTTCAGCGGATTTCAGGTCGTCGCTGCGCAAGCACGCGAACAGCACCCGGTTATGATCCTCGGCATCCAGCGGTGCATAGACGGCACCCTTACTCATGTATTCCTGCCAGATCTCAACCATGCGCTCGGGCTGACGAGAACTAATCGACTGATTCATCAATAACCGTGCGTGCTCCCGATAGCTGGGTAGGTCGGGCCGCAATTTGGCAAGCTGATACAGATGTTCCAGCAGGACCGGCCGGTCAGGATAATGCAGTCGTAGCGCCTCAAACTGGCGTCGCGCCAGATCAAACTCCATCCGCCCCAGGCTGCCCATGGCCTGGGCGTAACTGGTGGTGAAACGCCGGTCCTGCTCCGACTCCTCCGGCTCAAAGAACTCGTCCTTGACCTGAAACCAGCTCTTGCCCAGCGCCAGCACCAAGCCAGCCCCTGCCAGCAGGCCACCGGCATGGGCCATGTAAGCAATGCCCGTGGCCCCGGCGAACCAGTAGTCGTAAATTTCCTTGCCCAGCCACACCGGCAGCAGTGCAATGGCTGGCGCTCGAAAGTAATTGAAATAGACCCAGACAAAGTAAAAAAATCGAATTTTGCGGATGCCATAAATCGCAACGTACATGCCCATCAAGCCCGAAATAGAGCCGGATGCTCCCACCAATGGCATTTTGCTGCCAAGGGAAAATGCGGTGTACGTAAGCCCGGAAAATACCCCGCACAGCAAATAAGCGACCAGATATTTACCCGGTCCCATGGCTTTTTCAACGGTGAAACCCAACAGGAACAAGAACAGCATGTTGCCCAGCAAATGCCCCCATCCTCCGTGCAGGAACTGGTGGGTGACCAGTGCCGACAGGCGCAACTCATCCGGTATCAGCCCCATCCGGTTGGCACTCAGGCGTTCAATCAATTCGTTCTGGATCCGTGGGCGCCAGCTTTCCCAGACTTGTTGGTCCTGGGGCGCCCACAGCATATCGTGGTTCTCCAGCAAGTAGCTGTAAAAAGCGCGATCAAACAGCATCTGGCCCGCCATCCAGAGCCGGTCCTCCTGGGCCATGGCGCCTTGAAATGACTGCAACTCCTGCACCCGCTCGGATTGGTCGTAGAGGTTAATCTGTCGTTGCAGATAGTTCTCATACACCGGCGCTTCCAGAGCAACCAGGTCGGTATCCAGATACTGTTCCAGGGCAGTGGACATCAGGCGCGGATCGGAGCCCTGATAGAACACAAACACCAGCAAGCAGGCCAGCATTAACCCCAGCGTGACCCAGGGCGGGCGTTTCCAGTTAATCGTATTCTCGACAGGAACAATCAGCATCGGCGGTCACAATTCATCATAATTGGTCGGATCTACTCTGCTTTTTACCACAGCATGGCCTCATTTTCGCGCTGAAATACACCCTGACACACACCAACACCCAGATCAGGAGAATTCAGCCATGCCCCATCTCATTCAAACCCGTCGCCTTCCGTCAGCCCAGCCGATATGGCTGAGCCTATGCGGGGGCGTGCTTGTCAGCGCACTGGCCGGCTGTGCGGGCAATCCGGATCAATCCGACCCCAGCCTTTCCGCCACCCATCCAGTGGCCAAGGCGGAACCGGTCACAACCGTGGTGGCAAATACGCCCAAACCCACACCCACGGCAACTATCGACCAATCGCCAATTGTGCTTGAAACCATAACTGACAATAGTTCGGACCAGCCAAGTCATCGCCCGAACGCAACAAAGAAGGACACCGACATGACCGTACTCGTACTGGATGACCCGGAACTGATCACGAAAGCAGCGGCAATGGAAGCGGGCTCCATCATGCCGGTCAACAGCCTGGAAGACAGCGCTCGCCGACCACACCGGACACGATTCCACTACGGATTCGACAAGCATCGCCTGAACGATGAGGACCTGCAAATCCTACGGGCACATGCCGCGTATCTTGTGGCACACCCGGAAGTCACCGTGCAAATTCATGGTCATACCGACAATTTTGGCGCTGAAGAATACAACGCCTTCCTGGCGCGGCTGCGGGCAGGTGCCGCCGCCAAACTGTTGCGCTCCGAGGGCGTGCGCGACGCCCAGATTCAGGTCACCGGTTGGGGCAGCACCAAGCCTCTGACCAACCCCGAGGACCATGCCGCCAACCGCCGGTTGGAACTTGAGTATCATACCGGTCAGATGGCGAAGGCGTTGTAATTAAGGTGCAGCAATCGAAGCCCTGACAAAGCCAGGTACTGCAATAAAAAAGGCCACGCCGAGCAATCGGAGTGGCCTTTTTAATGGGGCAGACAGCCTGCTCGGTAACCGTCTACAGGGCGTTGATGAACACCAACACAGACATAGAGAGAATCGCCAACCAGTTAAGCAGGATGCCGACCATCCGTGCCTTGTGTGAACCGCCACGGCCCTGAGTCATCCCCCAGGCGTGAAGCAGTCGCCCGGCAACCAGCGCTAACCCAACCGTGTAAACGGCCTGGGACGTGACGCCGTTAAGCTCACCAATGGCCATCAGGATCAGGGTGATCGGTGCATTTTCAACCAGATTGGCATGAGCCCGGACCGCCGCTTCAAAATCGCGATCCTGATCGAACCCCATGCCTTTTTTGTGTTTCAGCCGGAAAGTCGACACCCGGAAGGCCAGAAACAACATCAGCACGCCAATGGCGCTGGCGTAAATCGCTGTAATGGGAATGATCATGCACTAAGCCTTTTTTATCGCACTGACGATGGCCAGCAGCAGCACCGCCCCGACGGTCGCCGTGACCAACTCGCCAATGGCTCCCTGAGAGGCCAACCCCAGCAGCCGAAACACAAAGCCACCAACGATGGAGCCCACAATGCCAATGCCGATGTTGGCCAGAACGCCAAAACCACGGCCTTTCATAATGAGTCCCGCCAACCAACCAGCCACACCGCCAATAATCAGAAACAGAATAAGGTTCATCGCTCACATCTCCTTGCAGGTTTGGGTACGTCCGCAACGGCACGGAACGTGTCATCAATGACCGATAGAGACTGCCCTGTTTTTACCAGGGCTTCAAGAAAATTGGTCGCGGTAACTGTCGGCTCAGACGGTTCGGACAGACAGGCGATCGATGGTCTGCTGCATTTTTTCGTGGCAACGTTGCATCAGATCGGGGATATCGCTGTTGGTCAGCCCGGCGGTCTCCACCGGCGGCAGAATTTCAACGGTCACCGGGCGGCGACGCCCGAGGAGCCCGGTGGTTTCCGGGTGGTAGGCGCTGGCGCAAACGATAGTAATGGGGGCGCCGGAGGCGACTGCGGCGTAAAATGCCCCTTTTTTGAACGCTTGTAGACCACGGCCGCGGCTGCGGGTGCCCTCGGGGAATACCCACAAGCTTTTGTTTTCACGGGTAATGGCAGCACTGGTCGCCTGCATGACACACACCGCCTGCTTGGACCGGCTGCGATTGATCATCACATTGCCACCGAGCCAGAACGCCTGACCAAAAAAAGGCACCCAGGCGAGCGCTGATTTACCCACCGTCACCGTGCGGGGCGGCAGCAAGTCGCCCAGTACAAACAGGTCATCGTTGTGTTGGTGGTTGGCGATCAGCACCGTCGGACGGTGCTCGGGCAGGTATTGGGCGCCGATCAGGGGTCGCTGCAGGCCCAGCACAAACCGCCCCGTTTTCGCCATCATCCGCCCCAACAGTCGGTTGTTGGCAGGGTTGAACGGGCGGGCCAGGCACACCACCAAGCCCAGCATGCAAAGCACCGGAACCAGTAACCACGCCAAGATGGCCCGCAACATACCCATGGAACTGCCCTGCTCGATCAAAAAAATAGGCGCCCAAGTGTACGCTATATTCCCGCATCAGCAAGCCCTGCCATGGTCTCAATCCGAATCGGCCGGACCTCTTCCGGCGGCACTTTGTGCGCCTCCACCAGGTACCTCATGGGGCCTCCACCGTCGAGGCTGTTGAACGGGTAGCACGTCACCAGCAGCAGACTGTCATCGGGCAAGGCCGCCAGGTTCATCAATTCCCGCCGGCTGTCAACAACTCGCAGACGGGTGACCCGGTAGCGGGTCCACTCACCCTGTCGGGTCTGGATCCGAATCAGGCTGTTGATCTTAACGGCCTGCAGCGACTTGAAGTGCGTATCCCGGTGCCCGGCAATCACCATAGGTCCGGAGTTACCCGGTGTGGCGGTCCCCACCACCTGGCCCGGCCCGAAGGCCAGGCTCTCGCCATGCGTGCCGGCCAGGACGATCAGCGGCGCCGGTAAATCAGGCAGTTCGAGGCGCGCTACCGGCCAGGTATCGGCCCAGGGCCAGGGTTTGGTGGTGACCTGCCGGGCCTGGCTTTCGGCCCAAGCCAGCGCCAGCAGCTCTTGTGCCATGAAGGCTTTCAGGGGAATCCAGAGCCCTACGGTGAACACCACCCCAAACGCCACGGTCAGTGTCAGTAACAGCCGGCTCACAGGAACACCCTCCGGCGCAACAGTATCAGTGCCAGACACGGCAGCAGCCCAATCAGTCCCAGCGCCATCAATAGCGGTGACCAGGTGGCGGTCTGGGGGTAGCGCAACATCCCCGGTGTGCTGCCTGCGGGCAGCAGCGTTGGTATATGATCGGTGCGCACATCGGCATCCGCCGGCCGCACCGGGGTCTGATCAACGGCGATAAAACTAGTGTAGCGGGTAATCAGTTGATGGGCCAGTGCCAGCTCCGTGACCTCGGCCTGACGCGTTTCACTGACCACCCCCGACAAATTGGCGTCCATCAACCGGTTAATCTTTTCTTTCGCCCAATGGCGATGCAGCCCCGAGGCCGGCGCCGCCTTGGCCAAGGGCAACTGCTGTTGCCAGACACTGCCGTCCGGCAGCCGCCCCGACACCCGCAACTCACCCTCGGGGGCCTGGCCGTGCAACACCTGCACCATCGGCTCGCCCCGGAACAAGTCGCCGGGGCGCCGGGGGTACGCCTGCCCCGAGCCAGGCCACTGGGTTTCGATATCCACCAGTACCGGAGCCTGCATCTTGCCGAACAGGTCGTCCAGCGGCTTTGACATCGTCGCCAGGTCACTGATCGCGGTGTAAGTGCCGCGGCCAAAACGGGCCGCTTCGCGCATGAAATGCATATTGGGCGCCGAACCGATGCCAACGGTAAACAGGCGGCTGGCGGCCAAATCCCGCTGGATCTGCCGGAACAGGCCCGCCTCATTGCCGACCGCGCCATCGGTGATGAACACCACCTGGCGGACCCGGCTGCCCTGCTCTTCGGACCCAGCGCCGGTGCCATTTAACGGGCGGGAGCGCAGCGCAGCCTCCAACGCCGACGCCATTTCGGTGCCTCCGTCAGCGTTCAGCCCCCGCACGTAGCGGCGCGCCTGGGACAGGTTGGCCACATTGGCGGTCCTGGCCTTGTCATAAAGAGCCGACGTGCGACTGTTGAACTGGATGACATTGAAGCGGTCCTGCGATGACAGCGTATCGAGGCCGCGCAGCAGCGACGCGCGGGCCTGACGAATGGACTCGCCTGCCATGGAGCCGGAGGTATCGATGACAAAGATCAATTCACGGGGCAGCACCGAACGGGCATCCAGTCCCGGCACCAGCAGTGCCAGCAGGTAGTCCTCGCCTTGCCAGCGTTCATGGAACACCGCCGCCGAAGGCGCCTGGCCAAGCACCGGCGACCAGCGCACCACCAGATCCCGGTCCATCACAATGTCACCACTGGAGGGCACCACCGTGACCGTTTCGCCATTCCAGGTGCTGTTCAATCCATGGGTCGGGCTGGTCACTGCGGCTATCGGCAGGCCAGCGTTCAGTTGCAGTTCAATCCTGGCGCGGTGACTGTCGGCCGCTACGTCATGGGGCAACACCGTATGTGGGCTGATGGCGTTGGCGTCTGGCACCTGGCTGGTGGGGGCCGCCCAACCACCTTGCCAGTCGATGGGACCCGAGGCTTCCGAGATCGGCTGTCCCGGCATGTAACGCGGCGTGAGTGTGGTGGGCAGGCGCAATTCAAATTCACCCGACTGGTAACGCACGGCCTGCTGGTAGCGCATCTCGACGGTGACCGTTTCCCCGGGCGGAATATTGGCCAGCCGGGTGGTGAACAGGTTTGGTCGCTGCTGGTCGACCTTCGCGGCCTGACGGCCCTCAGCCCTGGCTTTCTGATAGTCGTGCCTGGCCGCCTCCCGGGTCTTTATTTCACCGATGATCACCCGCTCGCCGGCGGTCATCTTCAGGCTGTAGACGCTGGCGTTCTCCGGCAGCGGAAAAACGTAAACGCCCTCTCGCCAGGCCTGGCTGGTGTTCTCGAAGGCCTGAATCAAGCGGGTGTCGGCAATCAGGCCACTGACCTCAACCCGGTAGTCGGTTCGCAACAGCGTTGCCGGTTGCTGACCACCCGCCGCATCGACAAAATGAAAACGGCCGGCACCGGCTGCGTCATCGACGGCCTCACGGGCCTCGGCAAATACCGGCTGCACGGCAAAAAACAGCACCACCGCCAGCCATAAACTGACGCCCTCCACGATGGCGCGCCGGCGTGGACCCGACAGGCGCAGGCTACGGTGTCGTCTCCCGGCGGGTGTCAGTGAAGAAACAGATGGCATTGAAATATTGGACGGCATCGGTCAGATTCCTTGCGTCGATGATGGCTGGATGACGCCCATTTCACTGCACCGAAAGGTCGATCCGGTGGCGGAATCTGGCAAAGCGACGGCAGAAAATGATCAATTATGGCAATGCCGGCGGCAAACCTTGCGCCACAGGCCCAGCGTGATTAAATAAGGCCCTCAGTCTCCGGGACACACTGACACACGGAACCCCCATGAAACGCCACATCGCATTGATTGAAGACGAACCGGCCATTCGCGAAAACTACCGCGATGCCTTTGAGCGCAGAGGGTACCGGGTCTCGGCTTATGGCGACCGCCACAGCGCCTACAGCGCTCTGCGCAGCGGACTGCCGGATCTGGCCATCATTGATGTGGGATTGGGCGATGAAATGGACGGTGGCTTCGATCTGTGCCGGGACTTGCGCCAACTGTCCCCGACCCTGCCGATGATTTTTCTCACCGCCCGGGACAGCGACGCCGATTCCGTGTTGGGACTGCGTTTGGGCGCCGACGATTACGTCACCAAAGACATGAGCCTCGACCACCTGTTTGCCCGCATCACGGCACTGTTACGCCGCGCGGACGCCTGGGCCCAGTCGCGCCAGCAACCGGACGAAGTGCTGGAGCGGGGGCGCCTGCTGCTGAATGTGGACCGGATGACCGCCGAATGGGACCGCCAGCCGATTGACCTCACGGTGACCGAGTTCTGGATGCTGCACGCGCTGGTGCACCACCCCGGGCACGTCAAGAACCGGACGCAATTGATGGAGGCCGCCAATACCGTGCTGGACGACAACACGGTGACGTCCCACATCAAGCGCATCCGGCGTAAATTTCAGCTCATCGACACAGACTTTGACGGCATTCACACCGCTTACGGTTTTGGCTACCGCTGGAATGCCCATGAGGCTTAACCCTTGAGCCTGAAACGTCAGTTGCTGGTCGCCAGCCTGCTGATGCTCTTGATCCCCTGGGCCGGCTTGCAGTTTGTGCTGGAACTGGACGCCGCGCTGCGGGAACAGGCGGTGCAACAATTGCATAGCCAGGCCGACCGTCTCGCCCGCAGCGCCGCCGGCCAGGTGCCGGCAACGGACTCGGACTCGGTGCTCTATGCCGCCCCCCTGCAACGCACTCTCAATATCGACGGTTACAGCGACGACTGGCCCGGTTACGACGACACCGAAACCGCCGCCACGCCCACTGCCGGTTCCATCAGTTGGCAGCAGGCCGTTGATGACGATGCCCTTTACCTGTTCCTGCGGGTGTCCGTTACCAACCCCCGCTACTACGATCCGGGCCAACCGGAACAGCCTTACGAGCACCTGGTGCTATTTTGGCAGGACGGAGACCGCCGCCACCAACGCCTGATTCGTACGCCAGCGCCCGGGCCAGTTGTGGGCTGGCGCCCGGGACGCACACCCGCTCCGGATTACCGCATCACCGGGTTCTGGCAGGCCACCGGCCAGGGCTATCAGCTGGAACTCAAGCTGCCCCGCCCGGCGGACAACGGCCGCTTCGGCTTTGAGGTGCGACGCCCGGCCCCAGTCAGCACGCCAGGCCAGGCACCAGACCACAAGGCCGTGGTCGCCATCGCCGGCCCCAGTCTGGGGGCGCCGACGTTGCCCCGGCTGGTAACCCGGTTACCCGGCCTGGAGCGTATTCTGGAGCGCGCATTGTTGCCCGGCCAACAGGCTCGGGTAGTGGCGCCAGACGGCTGGCTGCTGGCGCACAGTACGGTGCCGGCACCGAACAACCGGCCCGAATTCGACACCATGAGCCCGCTGGAAATCGTCGAGCAGATCAGTCTCAATGGCTTGCGGGCACTGGTTCGGTACTTCCAGCCGGAACCGCTGATAATGCCGGATACCGTCACCCGGATGGATCGGGACCGGCTGACCGGCGAAGGCATCGTCCGGCACGGCGAGGGTCCGGTCAGCCTGATGGTTGTCACGTCCCTGGCGGACGGTCACCGGCTGGTACTGGAGCAGTCGCTGGAGCAATTGCTGGCGTTGTCGGGCAATACCCTGGGGTCGGTGATTGCCCGCAGTACCTTGCTGATCATTGGCCTGATGCTGGTGCTGCTGGGCTACGCCAGCTGGCTGTCGTGGCGTATTACCCGGCTGCAGCGGGCGGTGCGGGCCAGCGTGGATAACGATGGCCGGATTGTGGCCGCCATGCCGACCACCGCGGCCCGGGACGAGCTCGGGGAGCTGTCGCGACAGTTCAGTCAGATGGTGGACAACCTACAGGGCTACACCCGTTACCTTGAAAGCTTTGCCCGGCGCCTGTCCCACGAACTCAAAACACCGGTTGCCGTGGTGCGCTCATCGCTCGAAAATCTGTCACAGGACGACCGTCCGGAGCACCAGGCCACTTACATCCAGCGCGCCCATCAGGCCACCGACCGGCTCAGCCAGATTCTGCAGGGCATGAGCGAGGCGGCACGGCTGGAGCAGAGTTTTGATCACGCGGAAAAGGAACGATTCGACCTTGCGACGGTCGCCGCCCAAGCCGCCGAGGCCTACCAGGCCCTGGCGCCGAACCATCGTATTCGCTACGTGGGGCCGCCCGCCGGCCGGTTACTGACGGGTTCACCCGAACTCATGGTCCAGTTACTCGATAAGCTGGTGGACAATGCCCGGGATTTCACACCCGAACAGGGTGCCATCGAAATTGACCTTGCCTCCGCCCCGGCTGGGCTGGTGCTGAGCGTGTTCAATGAAGGCTCAACGTTGCCCGACCATCTGGCCAGCGAGATTTTCAGCCCGTTCGTGTCGTTGCGCGAGGGCAACGATCAGGGCCATCTGGGCCAGGGCCTGTTAATCGTGCGCCTGATCGCCGAGCACCACGGCGGCAAGGTACAGGCGGCCAATCACCCGGTCCGCCAGGGTGTGTGGTTTCAAATCTGGCTGCCTACGCCGTAAACGTCCCGGAAAACTGCCGATAAAACTGTTGCGCCGTGCGGCCATTGCGCACCCCGCGTCCGAGTGCAAACCGGATTGCCTCCTGATGCAGGGGCTGGCGATCCGTCACCTCAGGGAACAGCGCGTCAATCGCTTGCAGGTAAACCTCCTGCGAGAACGCGTAAAACGACAACTGCAAACCAAAGCGATCGGCCAGCGAAACTTGCTCTTCAATTGCCTCTGCCGGGTGCAGTTCGCCGTTTTTCACCTCACTGCCAAGGTTGTCGGCCATGAATTCCGGCATCAGATGCCGGCGATTGGAAGTGGCGTAGACCCGAATATTCTCCGGTGGCAACTCCAGTGACCCTTCCAGCACGCTTTTCAGCGCCTTATACGACGACTCACCGGTTTCAAACGACAGGTCGTCGCAATAGATGATGAACCGAAAGGGTTGCGCGCTGAGGTCATCGACGATCTCCGGCAAGTCCACCAGGTCGTCCTTGTCGACCTCGATGATGCGCAATCCCCGGGCGGCGTAGCGGTTGAGAAGCGCCTTGATCAAGGACGATTTGCCCGTGCCCCTGGCCCCCCACAGCAACGTGTTGTTGGCCGGCAAACCGTCCAGAAAGCGTTCGGTATTCCGGGCCAACGCGGCCTGCTGCCGCTCAATACCCTGCAGTTCATGCCACTGCACCGGATCAAGCCGGGTAATGGCCCGCAGCCCTTGCCGGTGGCGACGCCAGACAGCGGCGTTGGTGGCGGTCCAGTCAATGGTTTGCAACGCTGGCATATCGGTCTGATCTCCACTTATTATTGTCGGGCACCCAACCAACAGATACCGCCATTGCGTACGGTTCCCAGTGTCCCGTTTGGTTCGCGAGCCGCCGGGGCAAGTCTGATAAAATACGGTGTTCATTGTCCAGACTTATTCAGAGTTTCCCTTGCCTACACTTCAGGAGATGTGTCCAACATGGCCGTAAAATCCGTCGCGCTCGTCGCCCACGACAACAAGAAAAAGGAACTGGTGGACTGGGTAGCCGCCAACAACACCCGCTTTGCCAACCTCAAACTCTACGCCAGCGGCACCACCGGTAAACTGTTGAGCAAAAGCCTGAACCGCAGCGATATCCACTGCCTGCTGAGCGGCCCGCTGGGCGGCGATCAGCAAATCGGCGCTAAAATTGCCGAAGGTGAAATCGACCTGCTGGTGTTCTTCTGGGACCCGCTTGAGCCCCAGCCCCATGATCCGGACATCAAAGCGTTGCTGCGCATCGCGGCGTTGTGGAACATCCCGGTGGCCTGCAACCGGGCGACCGCCGAATTCATCCTGACCTCCGCGTACATGACGGATGACCAGCACCGCCCCACCAAACCGGATTTTTCCGAATACACCGAACGCCAGGTTGGCCACTGACCCGGCCGCCGGACACGAGACTGGCCTGGCATCAGGCCGACGCGTCGGCCGCCAGCCGGCGCCGGATATGGGCAAACAGCGTTTGCTGGAATTGTGCATCCAGCGGGTACAGATGCCCCCGCCCTGACAACGGATGCACCGTGGCCCGGGGCAGGCGACGGGCCAAGTGGTCGCAGAACGACTGCGGGGTGAACGGGTCGTCGCTGCCCTGGAACAGGTCGATGGGCAACCCCACCTCCGCCAGCTGAAACCCCCAGTGCGCAAGTTCCGTTTCGAGGTCCCGGGCAATGGCCCAACCGGAACTGGTAAAACATTCACGCTGGTCCTGCCGGAACAACGCCCACAGCCTGGGCTGCGCCAGTATCGCACGATCGTCTTCACTGGCCAGCCGCCAGACCTTGTTCATATACGCATTGGGCCGAATGCGGGCGCAGCCAGCCATCAGCATGACCACCAGCCGGAACAGCCACAGGCTGCCTTTCAGCATGGCGGGGCCGGGTAAGCCGGTACTCAGAAACCAACGTTTGATGGCCGGGTACTCCGCGGCGGTGTACTCCTCGAAATGGGTATAGCTCGACAGCAACACGGCACAGCTGACCTGACGCGGCATTGCGTACGCGCACGCCAGGGTTCGCGAGCCGCCGCTGGACCAGCCCAGATGCGCGAAACGCTGGATTCCCAGCCGGTCGGTAAAAGCCCGGACATCGTCGGCGTAATCCAGCAGGGTCCGATTCGGCTGATAAGTGGACTGGCCTATGCCGGGCCGGTCGAGGGCAAAAACCTGGAACCCGGCGGCCTGCGCCTGCTCGTGGAAAAACAGCGCTTCAAGGCGTGAGCCCGGCATGCCATGGCCAAAGAGCAGCGGGTAACCGTTGGGATCACCACAGGTGACGTAGGCCAGGGTCCGGCCATCGGGTAGTGACAGGGTCAGGTCGTGCCTTGGTGGTGTGTGCGCTTGTGGGGATGCGGGGCTATCCAAAGGCGTTTTTACAACGCTCTGATTGTTTTGGGTCGTACCCTGCATGTTGATACCCCTCGGCTGGTCACTGACTGATCATAGCCCACGAACCGCCGGCTTGCTGAGTGGTTGAACGGCCCCGGCTTTGCTAAGCTGGCGCCCGACCCACCCCCTAGGAACGGCTGAGGCCGGAGGCGCAGGATGCGACCACTTTCAATACAAAGACTCCCAACACGAATTCTCTCAGTATTAACCCCAGCATTACTCTCAGAACGAATGCCCACTTTCCGAAGGCACTTGGTTCGGACATTCTCAAGACAACCACGCTGGCTGGCACTCGTCGTTGCAATGGGCGCCGCAGTCCCAAATCTCGGCATGGCCGACATTTATCGCTGTGAGCGGGCCCATCAGACCGTATTTTCGGACAGTCCGTGCGGGCAGAATGCACTAACCATCACCGTTGACCCGGCCCACACCGGCGGCCGGCTCGACACCGGAACCGACGTCACGTTCTGGCAGCCGCCCGAACGGGCCACCCGATCTCAACAGCCGGGCTGCCAGGCGGGCTACATCCAGTCCACGGAACTGCGCCGTTTACGGGTCAAACAACGGGTACGCGAGGGCATGACCGCAAAGCAGGTGCGCTACATCCTTGGCAGCCCGGACAGCCACGATGGCCAGTGGTGGGTGTACCGCCGCAAAGGCGAGGAGACCGGGCGTTACCTGATGCGTAACGGTTGCCTCGCCCGCTGGCGCTAGGGTGCTGCCCCTGATAGGGCGCACCCATGGTCAGGCAGGCTAGTCGCCGGACGGCTTAATGCCCACATACACCGTGTTGGAAGACTCGCCATTCTGCAACGGGTTGTAGAAGGTCACGATGTGGGACGCGGTATCGGTGAACAATTCGTTCAGCGTGATCATGAAAGTCTCATCGGGCGGATCATTGGACCACAGCGCAAACACTCCGCCAGGGCGTAACTGTCGGGCCATTTTGCCGAGACTCCCGACCGTGTAGAAGCTGGCGTTGGACGCGTTCAGCAGCGCACGGGGAGAATGGTCGATATCCAGCAAAATGGCATCGAACAGCCGGCCTGGCTGATCCGGATCAAAGCCGCCGGCGTCTTCGACCGCCAAGTCAAAGAAGCTGCCATGGACATACCGGCACCGGGGGTCGGAATTCAGCGTGTGTCCGAGCGGCACTTTTTCCTGCTGGTGCCAGCCGATCACTGTATCCAGCGCCTCCACCACCAACAAGTCGCCCACCCGGTCATTTTTCAAGGCCGCCTCTGCGGTGTAGCCCAGGCCGAGGCCGCCCACCACCACGTCGAGATCCCGACCGGCGACCGCAGCCAGGCCCAGATCCGCCAGGGCCACTTCGGCTTCGACAAACATGCTGGACATCAAAAATTCCTCGCCCAGCTTTACCTCGTAGATATCCCGATCCCCCATGGCCGGAATACGGCGGCGGCGCAGGGTAATCTCACCCAATGCAGAGGGCTGGCTGTCAATCTGCTCAAACAAAAGACCCATGTTTTCGTCCAGTCGGTCGGTGGCGTGGAGTGTCTGGTTGAATGGTACCAGCTATGGCCGACAAGTGGCCCGAACCGGCCATAGCTTAACTCAATGTCTGTGTTTAAACGTGCCGTATTGATTCTTCGGGCCGCCGTCACCACTGTATCGGTATTCATTGACCAATGAGGCACCCCCATGTCTGACACCGTTCATATCGCCTGCCCTCACTGCCTGAAAAGTAACCGGGTTCCCGCCAGCCGAATAGCCGACAAGCCACGCTGTGGGGCCTGCAAACAGGCGCTGGTGGACGGCGACCTGGCCGAATTGACCGATGCTGGCATGGCACGTTTTCTCAACCAGTCCGACCTGCCGGTACTGGTGGACTTCTGGGCCAGTTGGTGCGGCCCCTGTAAAGCCATGGCCCCGGCGTTTCAGAGCGCGGCCCGGCAGTGGGGCGGCAAGGTCGCCTTTGCCAAACTCAACACCGAACAGGCCCAACAATCGGCCGCCCACTTCGGTATTCGCAGCATCCCCACGCTGATTCTGTTCCGCAACGGCAAGGAGATTTCACGCCAGAGTGGCGCCATGACCGCGCCCCAGTTACAGCACTGGCTGCAGGGCCAACTGGGCTAAAGGGACAGCCCAGGTGCAGCTCAGCGATCGTTGCGGGGCGGAATTGCGTACGTGCCGACCGCGTGGGCAACCGGCTCCTCGTTGCCTTCCGAGTAGAGCAGTACATCGCCAACCGCGAGGGAACGGCCGCATTTGATCAGCCGGCACTCCGCAACGATGTCCTTGTCCGCCGCCGGCTTCCGCAGGAAACTGATGTTCAGATTGGTGGTCACGGCCAGTGGCACAATGCCGATTTCACCCAATATCGCCACATAGAGCGCACAATCGGCGACCGCCATCATCACCGGCCCCGATACTGTGCCGCCGGGACGCAGTTCATCGATTCCGATCTTGTGGCGCACGGTCGCCGACCGATCACCCACATCATCAATGAGGATGTTGCTTTGCGGAAAATCCGCCGCCATGAATTCACAAATTTGCTGCTTGGTGGCCACAACGACTCCAGATCAGATTGAGTGTGGGATTCTAAACTGCGTTCCACTCTACACCATTGCGTTGTCGTCTTGACGGCCCGCGGCGTTGCTCTTTTTCGGAGTTACGAGTGTGTCCGCCGAACCGGGGACGTCCAGGTTAGGCCTGAGGGGGCTGTCAGCCCTGTCTTCTGGGCACGTACAAACATCCGGAGCAGGACAAGTTAGGGCAAGTTCAAACCGGCTGTTTGTCAAACAAGCGAGGGCAGCATCGGGCTCGGTAAAACCGGGACGAATGTGTTTCAGGCCTGCTCACGTGACGCCATTGAAGGCCCGTTGAGCTGAGCCGCAACCAGCAACTTTCTGTCCCGGTCGTATTGATTGGGATTGTGCACAGAGCCTCACTCCTCCTGCGGCTCCACCAACTGGAAGTAAGCGGTCTTGGGTGTTACACCGGGCTCCAGGGCCGCTGGGGCTTCAGTGCCCTCAACCGGCAAAGACCGAATGAAGGCGTAGATCGCCCGAACATCCTGCTCTTCCATTTCATGCAAAGCCCACCACGGCATGGGCGGTCTTGGTTTGGCGGTTGTGACCACAGAAACCCACTCGTCTTCATCCATCTGGCTGGCAAACAGCCGCAGGTTGATCGGATAGGTCGTGCCCCAGGGGCCGTGCCAGCCTAGGGTGTCGCCCATTAACCACTGGCTTTCCGGCAACGTACCCTCACTCGGCATGTAACCGGACGAATGGCAGTCGTTGCAACCGGACATCATGATCAGATAACGCCCCCGGTCAATTTGCGCCTGATCACGGCTGGAAGAGTCGGCCAACATGGCGGCCGGAAGAATGGCACACAAAGACAACGTTACCGCCAATAACAGAGAACCTTTCATAGGGACCTCCACTATCAGAACTGAACAGCGTTAAACGGAAATTGACGAAGCACTCAAAGGTGCGCATCGGCACGCCTTCAAGAATGGATGAAATGATCTTTGCACCAGGGTGGTCCCAAAACGACCGACCCACTCATGGATCGACCCTTTCTTTCCTTGACCGGAAGGTAGTTCTCAAATTATCACCGCGGTGAACATTCAACAAGTGAGGAATTGAGGCTCGGCACCGAATAACCCGCTGTTCATGGCCGACGGTCAGGGTGCTGGGGCGCTCGATACTATCCTGGTCGCTCACAGCAAGCCCTTGATCTGTGTTATCCAATTGATACGCTCAGTGCTTACAGTGCGCCCTGAACCAATGCTGAATTTCTGTGGCCTCGTATTCAAGCTGGACGCCATTCAGGAGATCGGGAATCACGTGTCGGTACTTTACCTGAAAAAAGTGGACAAACTCGTGGACCAAACTGTCCAGTCTGGAGCTTTCGAGAACCAGGATGGTATTTTGATCGGGGAAATAGTACGGGAACATGGCGTGAAAGGGGCCGGCGGTCTGTCTTAGCCAGAGATTGAATTCCTCCTCAGTCAATTCAAGGTCGGTCAATATGGCTGGCATGGGAACCGTGCGATCAATCGTGATCCCCATTTTCCGGGCCACCATCAAAAATAGTTCGTTGCTGTACTGCCTGAAATTTGAAATATCCTTGATCTGCGAGGTCGGGAAGCACTCACTAACACCACCACCGTTGACGAGGCTCTCTTCCTGAGCCGTGCCATTCGAGGGCATGAAGGAAATCAAGGAAATCAGCGACACCCATACGCCCGCTCTGACAACAGAGAGCGGGGGCGCCCCGCCACACAGTCCCTTGCTGCTCTTCATCCCGACCTTACCCTGATACCCGCCGCATGACTCGAGTAGCGCCCCAACGAACGTCTCGCCCTTTATTGCGGGGTTGGCCTGTGAGCGACCCCTGTTCCCTGGGTCCTGGTTTCGGTGTCGCGAGAGTCAATGCGGATCAGGTTTGGCGCCCGGCAAACGGCGAGCGTTTCACAACCGTGTTCTCACACATGCTCCACCCTGTACACAGACCTACGGAGCCTACCGGATGTTCCAACAATGCAAATTCCATTCATCGCTAATGCCAGACACTTGCACAAAACGCATACACCAAGCCACGATCTTGCGGCAACGCCACGCTTAAAAGTGTCCGACCTCAGCACTGGGTCAGGCGCCGGTTTCACGACGCCGAATCCCTGTCCCACACTATATTTTTCTTGGACCTGTCAAAATACGGAGCAAACACGGAAAGCGCTGCAAAACGTTGCCCTGCTTCGAGTATCGGGCCATGTAGCGTGTTTTGGGGAATGAAGACCACGTCGCCTTTATGCACTTTCTTAACTTCGTCACCCACTTTAAAGTCAACGTTGCCTTCAATGATAACGAGTATCTCGTCGTGATAATTTTGAGTATGAAGTGCATTGCCACTGTCACGAACGATTCCCACGTTTGCCGTCAAATGCCGACCATCAAAAACGAACGCCCTTTTGATCGGATCATTTTTGGTCGATTCATCGGTTTCGAGCCGCTCAACTATCTGATTGAGGTTTTTAAAGTACATCACTTTAGTTTCCTCCCGAGACGATTACTTGGGCGCCCAACGCCCGGCACTGAGTGCCCGGATAAGTAAATCCAGTGCTATAACTTATTAAATGCGGGGTTACCCGAAAGTTCCATCCCTCGCAGCTCACTCAGATCGTCTTCTCTTTGCAGATTGCACGAGCCTGATCCCGGGACGCGGGAAACCGTGAACAAGTTTTGCGGTCATTGAGGCCGAAAAGAACCGAACTCAGCAATCATTCTAAAACCGTTCCCTGCACTTAAGGCCTGATTCCGTCCGAGGCCCAGGCTTTAACGCGGAGCTTGGTAGCAAATTGGGGCCGGCAAGTGGCGGGAAAACAGTGCGGCAGCAGCGGTTAGTAAAATGGCTATCGTTCACCATCGAGCCCAGGCCCAGCCTGGTGTCATCTGGCTTTACCGGTTGATTATTGAAAGTGCATTAACCGGCACTATCCACATGCTCCATGGCTTTATTGACAAAGCCATTGCAAAACACTGACCCGTAGCCACTCAGCAGCAAAGCAGGTGCTACAAAGATTGCGAGAAAACCTGCAGTAAACACAGATTCTGGAGCGGCACCCGACTCAAACCGCAGGACACTGCTCAACAAAATGCCAACGAATGCAGCCAGGGCGAATCGGCGAACAAACGTGAGCTTCGCGGCTCTGGTGAGCGACATTGTTTTTCCGGAAATGGTCGTAAACAATGTCCCTAACACATAAAGAACCAACGAAACCCCGCCCGCGAGGTGCATGACAGCTTCTACTCCATCAACATCATTTGGCCCAACCTGACTCTGGTCAGAACTAAAAACCAGCAGCCCCCCGGTCTCCATTGGTGCAAAAATATCACCGCCCCAGCTTACTAGCATGTCCAGGACAATAATGGTGGCGTCCTGTGAAAACAGGGAAACCACCAACAGACTCGCACCCGCCCAAACCGCCAATGAAACAGAGGTCATCAAATATCCCAGGTAACTTAATAACTGCTTTAACAACAGCCGCATCATGGGTGATCGCGGGACGCTGAATGTGAATTCGAATGTAATATTAGACAAACGCTCATTTCCTTCCATTTAACTGTTTGGGCCTCGCCACAAACAACACGCCCCCTTGGCGCATGAGCACTAATCTTCATCAGCTCAGAAGCCTTTGATGTGGGTTCCGTAGGAGACCGAGGGACGTTACATTCAGCCGGGGAAGTCCACAGCGAAGTTAATTGGCTTGTTAATTATTCAACAACTGGAGTGCCCCAGCCATCGTAGTCGGCATTAAATCTGTTCGCTAACTTCAGCATTATAGAGTTTTCAGTATTTATGATTTTAATATCTAAAACAGTGTCACTAATTAAATCACCATACCAATAATGTGTACCTTCATGAACGTTATCACCAACATTGGCAACACGGTAACCAAGAGACTCACCGTTAGCCATTAGCCCCTTAAGCGAATCAGCGCTATAGCAGTAGAAATGGTGTTCAAGAGGGTGTGGCTTGTTTGGATCAGAACCCGCATCAATGAGCGCTTGGATTATTTTTTCATTCATTTCCACATTCGGTGGAAATTCAGTTGCTTGAGTTCCACTGAAACCCAGGGCGGCTATTACTGACATTAGAAGTTTTCGCATGACTCTCCTTACGCATTGACCGCTGGACACAGGTGCTGCTACGTCAGAGGCTTCCTGCGGTCATCGGCCACAGATTGAAGCGCCTTGTTAATGGTCAGTGCCCGGGTGATTAATTCCTGACACTGAAACCCGACGGCTCTGCGCTAAACAGTTTGCACTGTCCCTGGTCCATCGCGCGAGGAACCAGAACACGAAACGGACGAATTTTTCAGTCTTTTACGGAGAGAAATACCGAATAGCGGCAAGTACTTGCAAACAACCCCCTGCCCTAGTGTCTGAATCCTTTCCGGGGCCTTGATTATTGACAGATGCATGGCCGCCCCTGCACCCACGCTATCAAGCTGCCGCCTCGAACCACTTCGGAATCCAATGGCGTTGCTTGACCGCAGGGGCAGTCCATGTCGCTTTTGTTCGGCGGTGGCCTTGGCATAACAAAGCGAAGAAAAGTCACTCGGTGGCAGCTCTTCAGGGCCGTAACGTACTGGCATGATTTACTATGTGTTTCACAGGTAGCCCGACTGATCCAAGGTGTATGCAACAGCAAAGATCGCGACAACCACGCCAATGAGAACAAGCGCCGTTTTAAGCTTTTTTGCGGTCGATGCCAAACCACCCTCGGCCAGATTCATCAGGTGCGGAGTCAATTTGGAATTCGCTCTCTGCTTGCGTTCGAAACCATCGGAAGTGTCCGTTCATTTCCTTGATCTCATCCCGTATTTCGACGAGTAATTTCTCCGTTTCCCTATCCGCCATTTTTGATTCCTATGAACACATAACGTTGATGGCAACCGACGCCAGGAGTGTAGCGAAAAGAGTTAAACGCTGTATGCTTTTGGCCTCCGGTGGGCCGTCTGGCTAGCTGCTTCGAAGTCCAAGTCATGGGTCTGTCCCGTTACTCGCGGCTAGGATTCTGGTTGATGAAGGGCCTTATAACGCTCCGCTAACTCAACTCGAATGGCACGGCGTTCCTGGCCGTTGGCAAAGCGCCGGATTTGATCATCAGTGCGTGGTTTCAGTTTCGGCACATTGACAGCCTTTCCATTCTCATCCACCGCCACCATGGTGAAAAAGCAACTGTTGGTGTGTCTGACCAGTTTCTCACGAATGTTTTCCGTGATTACTTTAATGCCCACCTCCATTGATGTGCGCCCTGTGTAGTTGACACTGGCCAGAAAGGTAACCAGCTCACCGACATGAATGGGTTGGAGAAACATAACCTGGTCGACGGACAGGGTCACGACATACGCACCTGCGTAGCGACTGGCGCACGCATAGGCCACTTCATCAAGACACTTAAGCAAGGTGCCACCATGCACATTGCCAGAAAAGTTGGCCATGTCCGGCGTCATTAAAATGGTCATGGTCAGCGTTGTCGATTCGAGTTCCATAATGCGCTCTTGGTTATTTGGTCCTTCAACGTATGCGTAAACGATGCGGCGGCCTAAAACCGGCTGGCGATTATGGCCTCGTTAAACACTAGCACGGTCATTTACACTTTGCCCTGTATGCAGCGCAGGATTGCCTGATTGACAATTGCTTGCGTCAGTAAAAGACGCTTTCCAAACTAATCCAAAAGACTCCATCTATCCACCGGCGGCAGCTCTACCTAGCTGGGGTCCAGTGTGTCCGGATCACCGACTATTTGAGCGCGACTCTGCGCCTCTCTCAACATACATTCCTCAGGCGCCCCACTTAACGAATCCGTGATATCAGAAACGAAATATTAAATTTACTCGGTCGTCAGTGGGCCATTTGCGTCAAAAGACGGCACAGATGAAAGCAGCGCATTTGAAGAATGGTCGCCAGCGCTGCTTAGAATTGCGACAAGCATACACACCAGGCTTGTTATCGATCTCACAACCTGGAAGCCTTTTCAAATTATACTGCGCGAATGCAGCATGGAGGGGGCAAAGAGAGTTCCAAAAGAGTTCAAAGAGAGGCCAAACGCAAAATCGCCAAAAACATTTTTTGCGGACGTATCATCGGTTCCTTTTATCACTTTCAGGACTGATAACTTTCAAGACACACCCGTTCATGCAACCGTTGCAACGCGGAGCACAGCGGCGGCCCGTCAGGGGTGCCCAGCGACTGGTTGCCCGGGTTCATCGGAAGGCCCGACCCAGAACAATGGATTATGGGCTATTTCCCATAGAAAGCCGTCAGGGTCGGAAAAATACCCTGCATAGCCACCCCACTCAGTCTTTCGGGCGGACTTGGTGACAGTAGCGCCGGCGGCGACAGCTTGGGCCATTACCTGGTCAACTTCGTGTTCGGAACCAACATTATGCGCCAGACTGAACCCGGCGAATCCATTGGTGGCGCCATCTACCAATGCGTCCGCTGCCAGGGCATCACGCCCGTACAAAGCCAGCCAGGTGCCGTTCAAAGTAAAAAACGCGACTTCCGGGGGAGAGTCCATTCGAGGAAAACCAATGCCCGTCTCATAAAACCTTATCGAACGCTGCAGGTCACTCACGCCCAATGTAATCATGCTGATCCGTGGTTTCACGATTTCCCCCTCAGGCTCAGCCGCCGAAAAGCGGCCGCACATAATTGAATATCTGACTTCTGGTCGTTAACCAAAGATTTTTTTCCTGGGAGCAACGCTTCACAATTTCCTCGAAGGCCCAGGCCCCGGCTGGCCGGCCGTAACAGTGACCATGAACGATCACATCCAGAATCAGCGTTTCCCGGTCACTCGCGAGCAGCTTGTCCAGCGTGCTCAAAAACATCTGCACAAATTGCTCTGGGGTCCTCCCGAATCGCATGGCATGAGGCAGATCGTTAAAATCAATAGTGACCGGAATCGCCATGATTTCGCTATCGGAGAATCTTTGAAGATAGGGTAAATCGTCGTCCAAGGCGTCTCCATGCCATTGGTAGCCATGCTGTGAAAGTCGGTGCTGCACCTCCAGATCCGAGGTTATTCTTGGACTGATCCAGCCATAAGGTCGCTCGCCCGTTGCACGTTCAATAAGTTGAGTCGATGTCACTATGTTGTCTTCTTTCTCCTGATGGTTCAAATAAGGAAAAAGTACATTCTGCCCATAACTGTGGCCTATTATTTCATGTCCGATCTCAGAGAGTCTCCTGAGCGTAGACGGATGATGTTCAGCAACCAGGCCAGACGTGAAGACACTCGTGGCAACGCCATGGCGCTCTGCAATATCAAATAATCGGCTACAGCCGGCGTTGGCATTATATCGTCCATAGCTATCCGCATTCGGATCAACCGCGTCGCCGGAAAGAACATTGCCCATCGGGTTGACGCTGGAGCATGCACCAGGCGTCCACATTTCATAAGCAACATTGAAAATGACGGCCAACCTTTTATTATCAGGCCATAGAAAATCATTATGTAAACGCTCAGCTTCACATGAAATAACGTGAGTCATATTATTGTCCTTTCAGGCCCATGATCATGGCAGGATTATTATCGGCCAAAATATATCTCTTGTATAAAAATAATAAAAGTATTTTTGTAAATACAATTTCATGCATTTTAAAGTGCATTTAATTCATACAACCAACCTGAATGATATGCAAATCATGCTGAATAATATTAAGTTTGCGCTTATATTTTCTCTGCTCTATATTCTGATCGCCGACTGAAATCGGAGAACAATAAATGAAATCAAGATTGGTAAAATGGTGTTAGCCGATAAAACAACAACGGCCATGAAGCCTTAACTTGATTTCCAGTTTGCTTTGCACCGGAGAAAAACCATGAAAATTATCAATCATAATTATCTGATGTCTGCGTTGGGCAGCTTCGCCGTTGCTGTTTTGCTGGGCACTGCGGCCGCCAGTCATGCTCAGACTACGATCAAGCTTGGATGGACCACCGCCGACAGCAAAGTGGATCCGTATGCGATTGCCGCCCATTACTTTGCCGAGGAGCTTGAATCTGCGGCACCCGGCGAATTCAACGTCCAGTTTTTCCCGAATCATCAGTTGGGTGATGACACCGCCATGTTGCAGGCCATGCAGTTCGGAACCATGGGAGCGGGCGTCATTACCGGGACCCAGGTTGGCACACTGGAGTCTGCGTTCCAGCTCAATGACCTTCCGTTTCTTTACGCCAATAATCGCCAGGCACACAAGGTGCTTGACGGCGAGGTCGGCCAGAAGCTGATGTCGCTGCTGGATTCCAAAGGCATTGTCGGGCTTGGATTTCCTGAAGCCGGCTTCCGCCATACCATCAACAACAAAGGACCAATCCAGACGCCCGCGGACTTTAGCGGCGTGAAACTCCGGGTTCAGCCCAGCGACCTGTTCATTGCCAGCTTTCGCGCCATTGGCGCAAATCCGGTGCCGATGGCCTGGAGCGACGTTTTCACCGCCGTTCAGCAGGGTACCGTCGACGGTCTGGAAATCCCGCTGCCTGTGATATTCGCCAATAAGTATCCCGAGGTAACGGACTACCTGTCATTGACGAGCCATACCTACAATGCCCTGGCCCTGCTCATGTCCAAACAAACCTTTGAAAAACTCTCTGCGGAGAACCAGGCACTCGTTCGCCAGGCCGCCAAGCGCGCCATCAAGCGCCAACGCGAAACGGTCGCCGCCAATAACGAAGGGGTTCTTGAGCAAATCCAGGCGGCCGGCATGTCGGTCAATGAGGTCGACAACGTTGACGCCTTCCGGAGCATGGTTTCCAGCGTCTACGATGAATACCGCGGCAAAATCGGTGCGGACCTCGTCAACAAGGCACTCGAGCAAGTGGCAGAGTAACGGCCTTTGCCACGATCAAATCCCGGCGACATTGCGACTCGTCAACTCGGAGCCATTCAGATGTATCGCTATCTCGATAAGGTAGGACAGTACTTGGCGTACGGGTCCCAGGTCGCCGGGGCTTTGACCGCCTCGGTAATGGTTGGAAGTCTCCTGCTCGGCGTTTTTTACCGATATATACTCGGCGACTCCCTGGTGTGGAGCGATGAAGTCGCCTCCCTGGCGTTCACGTGGACCGTATTCCTTTTTGCCAGCACCCTGGTCCGGGATCACGGGCATGTGCGCATCACACTGCTGGTGGATGCGCTGCCGCCGCTGATATCCGAGGTGGTTGAAAGAAGCATCATGCTGCTTATTCTCGGGTTCGGCCTCCTGATGCTTTGGACCGGCTGGAACTTCGCTGAATTCACTTCTGGCCAAGTCTCTCCGGCCGTCCGATACCCGGTCTGGATCAAAAATGCCGCCGTGCCAGGCAGCGGCCTTCTCATCAGTTTTCATGCTCTGGTTGTTGTCCTTCGCCCAGCGCCCATTCGCAACGTAGGGGAACCTGAACATGGGTGACATTGGCGCAATCATGATGATTGGACTCATCGTCTTGCTGGCATTAGGTGTGCCGATAGCGTTTACGATTGGTCTGCTCGCCGCTATCGGTATCTGGATGGCGGACATCAACCCGATGATCTTGCCCCAACAGTTTATTGCCGGCAGCAGCGTGACAAGCCTGCTTGCCATCCCCGGCTTCATACTGGCGGGTGAGCTCATGAGTGCCGGGGGCCTGTCTCGGCGGTTGGTTCGCGTCGCTGAAACGTTCTTCGGGCATCTGACCGGTGGCCTTTCCATGTCGACCGTGGCCGCGGGCACTTTCTTTGGCGCGATTTCCGGTTCCGCCCCGGCCACCACCGCGGCCGTGGGCTCAATAATGATCGATGAGCTTGAGAGCCGGGGTTACCAACGGGGATACGCAGCGGCGCTTTCCACCGCGGTCGGACCGCTGGGGCAAATGATTCCCCCGTCGATCCCGATGGTGATCTGGGGTGTGCTTGCGGAAGAATCGATCGCCAAGCTTTTCCTGGCGGGCATCCTGCCCGGTTTGATTGCAGCCGCGGGATTTTGCATCGTGAGTGTTCTTTACGCCCGCTACTACGGCGTCGCGAAGGAGACCCGTGCCACGGGCAAAGACATCCTGTTTGCGCTGAAAGACGGCATCTGGGCCCTGCTTGCCCCCATTGTCATCCTCGGTGGCATCTACAGCGGGATGTTCACCCCAACCGAAGCGGCCATGGTGGGCGCGCTCTACAGCGCTGTGGTCGGGCTGTTTCTATACCGGGACCTGGGGTGGCGGGAAATGCCATCGATCCTGATGAGCTCCATGAGAACCACCGGCGTCATCATGTTTATAATCGCCGTCGCCTATGGCTTCGCCTGGGTCATGGCCAGCGAACAGATCCCGGCCCGTCTCACCGAGGCGTTGCTTCTGCTCACAGACAATCCGATTATTCTGCTGCTTATCATTAACGTTCTGCTGCTTTTGCTGGGCGCGGTGATGGACAACATTTCTGCGATGGTCATCCTTAGCGGGGTACTCATCGGACTGGGTCAGCAAATTGGCCTGGACCCGATTCAGCTCGGCGCCATGGTGGTCATCAACTTTGCCGTAGGCATGGTGACACCTCCCGTCGGCTACTCGATTTTCGTCGCCTCCAGCATCAGTGGCCTGAACGTTGAAACCATTGCACGGCATATCTGGCCGTTCATGCTGGTTCTGATCACGGTTGTTGCCCTGGTGGCTTATGTTCCCGCAATTACCCTTTGGCTGCCGGAAAAGTTTGGCTAGTCTGACGCCCTGCCCTGTCTTTGAAGCCTGATGCCCCGGTGACCAGATCGCCGGGGATGGCCGCCCACTCCCGTTCATCACCCGTTCCCGCCTGAGTCCCAGTGCCCCTCAACCTCAGTATCTGGTTACCCGCATGGCAACCGTGCTGCCGAGCGTGAGAGCAACCCTCTGTGGCGGAATCCTCGCCGGTCTGCGAGACTCCGTGAAGACTTAAAAAATAAAACAAACACGAGCTGCGAGACTGTACGTCTATGGTGAACTTAAGGGATTTTGATCTTAACTTGCTGGTTATTTTCAAGAACATCATGGAGCAGCGGTCAATTTCAAAGGCCGCAAACGAGCTGGGGTTATCACCTTCCGCGGTAAGCCATGCCTTGGGGCGCTTACGCGGCATGCTCAACGATCAGTTGTTCTACCGGACGGCGAAGGGACTTGAACCCACGGACAGGGCCAAAGAGATTATTGTCCAGGTTGAGGACGGTTTAGCCTTTCTGTCGAATGCTATAAGCGCTCAGCAACAGTTTGTACCCGCAGACTCAAACAGAGTGTTCAGTATGCAGGTCGCTGATTATTTCTCGGGATTTTTCCTGCCGAGTTTCTCCAGCAGGATTCGCACGGAAGCACCCAATATCACCATAGATATTCTGCCTTTTTCCATTTCCACCGAAAGCGTATGGGATCGGGTTGACGTGCAAATCAGACTGACACCAGGTCGGTTAAAACCAAAAGCCGTGCGCAGTAAAAGGTTAATGGCGGACGATGTCGTGGTGATTATGCGGCCAGACCACCCCAGCGCCGCCGAGCCCATGACAGCGGAGTTATACGCCAGCTTACCGCATGTAAAGCTTTCACAGTCTTCAACGGGCACCACGGTCATTGACGATGCCCTCGCTGAACGAGGCCTCCAGAGGCATTCTGCTTTGATCGTCTCCAGTTGGGATACCATTCCCGACCTACTGCTGAAAACTGACTTGATTGCCATTGCACCGAGTCGCCTTTTGTCCCTCGATCCTCGTCTCAAAGAACTCAAATCGGCGCCTCTGCCGTTGGAGGAAGTGGTGTTCTCCTTTGACCTCTGTTGGGACAAGAGCTCAGAGAACGAGTCAGGCCATAAATGGTTATGCGAAACCATCGTAGAAGTCTTTAATTCTGAAATCAGGCAGATTGATCAATAATGGGTGCGAACGTAAAACAGGGTCAGGTCTTGAATCGTGCGATTGTGTGCAAGATCAAAACCTGACCCTCAGTGAAATACCCGGCCCGATGAGGGATTACGGCACGTATAACGTCGCCTTGGTACTGAACAGAGAGACATCCTGCGTTGCACCGACGTCCCGCAACACGAAACTGGCGCCTGCATCCGCTGAAATGGCAAGGCCGTCGCTGGTGCCAACGTAAAGGACGTTGCCAAAGCTTCCCACGTACTCAACATTGAACGCACTCAGCCCTTCCAGGGCGGTGTTAATACTGAAACTGACGCCCTCATCGGTAGACACATTGAGATCGGTGGCGATGGCCGCGTACAGCGCATTGGCATCGGCATACAGGTCCCAGATGGCACTGACGCCCAGGCCGGAGTTGGCGCTGTTGCGGACCACCCAGTTGGCCCCCCCATCGGAGGTCACACTGATGCCGTCGCCGCCGCTGTCACTGCCCGCGTACAGCGTCGAGCCATAGGAGGCCAGGGTCTCGATGCGGTCCGTCGCCAGCCCGTCCGAGGCATACAGGCTTTGGTAGGCCACGCCGCCTTTGGTGGCAGGCAGGGACAAGCCGCCATCGGTGGCAATAAACAGGGTTCCGTTGAGGTTCTCCAGGTCGTTGACGGTGTTATCGGCTAAACCATCTGCCACGGTATAGCGGGTAAAGCCGTTGCCATTGTCAATCGATTCGGCAAGGCCGTTGTCCGTTGCCACGTACAGTGTGCTGCCGACAAAGGCGAGATCATTGAGCCGAGTACTACCCAGCCCCTGCGCAATGGACCGCGTTTCGAAGGTGACCCCGTCGTCGTCGGAAACACTCAGGCCGCTGTAGCCCGACACAAACAGCCGTCCACCGGACGCGGCAATGTCACGGACAATGTCCGCGGACAGTCCCGGCAATGAGAAACTGGCTCCACCATCACCGGTCACGGAGAGACCACCCCCGCCGCTGATCATCACCTGACCGCCACCAGAGGTGATGGATGTAACCAGATCGGCGCGCAAACCGTCTGCGGCTGTTACCGCGGCCCCGAAGCTGATGCCGCCATCATTGGAGACAAACAGTCGAACGTCAGTCCCGACCGACTCCTTCGCCGTGACGAACACATCGGTACCAGCCACTGCCAGTTGCAGCGGAAACTGCATCGTAATGGGCGCATTGGAAAAGCTCTGGCCCTGATCCGCCGAGGTGGAAACGCCGGCCCCGGTGAGCACATACCAGATGCCGTTAACACTGCAGGCGTCGTAGACGTCATCGGCCGCCAGGCCATCGCCGCTGTTGTAGAGGGTGAAACTCTCACCGTTGTCCGCTGACACAGACAGACCGGCATAGCTGCTCACAAAGACCAGACCTTCACACTGGCGGACGTCCAGCAAGGTGCTGTCCGGCAGGCCTTCCGCCACCCCCAGCGCCCCAAAACTCACGCCATAATTGCGGCTCACAAACAAGTCGGTGGAGGCAATGGCAAACAGGTCCTTGCCGGCAAACGCCACGGCGGTCACGCTGCTCGACGCCAGCCCGTTGCCACTGTCGCTGTAGTAGTAATCACCAAAGGTATCGTCGGTAAACACCACGCCCTCGGAGGAGGCCAGCGCCACCCGACTGCCCTGTGAATCGATATCGTTCAGCAACAGGTTCGAGGAAAACCGGGAGTCCACGTTCACACGGTGCCAGCTCAGCCCATCATCATCGGAGTAGAGCACAACATCATTCGAATCGCCCCACAAACGGCCGGACGCCGAGTCGTGGGAAAGATGTTCGGAGGCACTGGGATCCAGGCGCTGGAAGTCGTCCGCCTCAGGCCCGGTGCCGACCATCAGCCCATCTTCGGCGCCGACATAGAGCAGGCCCTCGTCAGACACCATGTACAGAGACTCCTTGACCGGCTCGGCGTTACCGGCAAGGTCCTCGGCATAGTAGCGGAGCCGCGTCACACCTTTCGGCAACGAAATGGCGCCGCTGGACGGCCCCTCAACCAGGGTGCCATTGACAGGCGACAGCGCGGGATTACTGCCATCGGTGGTGTACACCAGCCGGGCGCACCCGGAGGTGGCATCGGTACAACTCAACATCACGTCAAGGGATGTACCGGGATAGTAACCCGGCGCCTGGGCCCCAGTGGTTTGCGGGGCGACACAATCCGATGTCACGGCGAAGGAGAACTGTTCTGGCGCCGCCAGAGTATTGCCGGCCCTATCGGCAATGCCAATGTCCAGCGTCGCCTGGTAAACCGTGCCGCACTCAAGACGCACCAGCGGGTCGAGTGTCGCGGTGTAGCTCATCTCGTCATAACTGACCGTGCCGGGCATGCCGTTATCAAGATAAAAACTGCCTTCGTTGATGGTGGCCGGATCAATTGCCTCACTGAAGGTCACGACCACATCGGTGTTACGCGGCACGTCGGTCGCATCCGCCAGGGGGACGGTGGGCTGGACCACTTCCGGTGGTGTCAGGTCAACCGTGTAGACCTCTTGCACCTCCGGCTCGGCCCGGCCGGCATTATCGACGGAATAAAAACGCAGCACCGTCACGCCGCCACCGATACGGATCGAACCGCTATACGGTATCGACGGCTCACTGCCATCCGTCGAGTAGTAGGTGTTCGCGCAACCGGACCCCGCACCGTCATCACAGCTCAAAGTCACGTCAAGCTCCGTATTGAAGAGTCCTGACGTGCGCGACGGTGTGGTCGTAGGCGCGGTCAGATCCTGCGTCTGGAACGACCAGACATACGCGGACGGCATCGGATTCAGCGCTCTGTCAAAGGCCTGGATGTTTGCCTGGTAGCCGGTGTATTCCAGCAAGGGGGAATCGGGCGTAAACACTGCAGTCCTGCCGCTGTTCTGCAGGATAACGTCGCCAAAAACCGGACTGCCGCCGGACTCGGACAGCTGGAAAGTGGCTCTGACAGAGGTCAGGTCGACGGACTCGTTAAACGTCACGGACAAGGCTGAACCAAGCGCTACGCCGTCCTGCGAATTCGCGGGGGAGGTCGAAACCACCGACGGGGGCGTTAAGTCTGTTGAACCCCCACTGCCACTGCCTCCACCACCACTGGTAACAGAATCAGTACCGTCGCTGCCACCGCCCCCACCACAGGCAGCCAGCGCAGCAGAAAGAAACACCCAGAGAAACGACCTCTTGGAAAAACGTATCATGGAGCCACCCGTGAAAGCATTTTGTTATAGACAAAGGTTATAAATAAGAAGCTAGCAATTAATGACCACGGGCAAAACGGCTTCACACCAGTTATGCAAACTCTGTCACAAAGACGAGGGCGGCCAGGGCCTCTGGATCAATCACTGGAGAAAGGAATCAGGAAGAGATTCATCGGGTACTGAGGGCGCCTTGTTACACCGCCCGTGGCATACAGCTACTTGATCAAGGCCTGAAGTCGGTCATGCTTAGTCACGGACACTTAACGCCGAAGGTTATCAGCGCCGGAACGCGGCAAACGAACCCAAAAGCGCCCCGCTTTTAGTGTCCGGTTGACGGGCCGGTTGACTGCACGCTTAAACGCTATTGCTTCCAGAATTCCCACCACCATTGACGGTGACGCGAATTCATTTCTTTTGCGCGGTCATAGCAAGCACCACACAATAAAGTAATGCCAGCAAAGGATTCGGATTCATCATTCCATTCGCCAACGCGATTCACCGTTTCCTCGCAGGCCGAACACCAAGAATCTGGCCGGGGGTTATCTGGGCGTTCCTCTGACGACCAAAAACCTCTTGGTAGTCCGTCTGTGAGACTTTGCACTATGTGTTGGCAAACAAACGTCGCCTGCTGTTTTCCGTGCTCACAGCATTCAACACAGTGTTCCTCGCTACTCATTGGGATTGCCTTTTAACGCCATAATTTGCGGGCGATTGAAGCGAAGTGTAAACCGCTCCGCAAGATTGTTTTGTTATTAAATTTGTCAATTTTTCCTACCACTACTGCGGGGGGGGGGGGATTACCGAGGGAACCAAAAGCGGTACGCTTTTGGTGTCTGGTTGACCGCCTGGTTATGCATGCTCCGACCACATCCCATCCATCATCACTGGGTAGGTGATGGGTTTGTAGTGGGTGAAATCAATATCCCTGACATGGGTAAAGTCAGTCCAAAGCAGCCGCGCCCCTTTCATCCAATGAGACGGCTTAACCCGCTTTTCTATCCTCTCGATTTCTTCGGGTGTGGCTTCACGAACAGGCCCAACTTTGCCATAGAGCCTCACACCCGGTGGAGCAACGAAACGGCCTTTTAACAGCGACTTTAACCAGAAGAAGCGGCCCGCATTGAC
Organism: Marinobacter caseinilyticus; assembly: GCF_011074955.1. Lineage (GTDB taxonomy): Bacteria > Pseudomonadota > Gammaproteobacteria > Pseudomonadales > Oleiphilaceae > Marinobacter > Marinobacter caseinilyticus. The sequence continues at coordinate 184,697 of NZ_WUQJ01000020.1, forward strand.
TGCCATGATGCAAACATCAGGGTTCTGGTCGATGTTTTTACCCAAGGTCTCGGCGTAATGATCAAAGAAATATCCTGTCTGATCATCGCGGAGAAAGACAGTGCCGATGGGGGTAATATGGGGAGTGTTATCGGGATTAACGGTTGCGATAGAACAGTAGATACTCGAAGCCTGACCTTGTTCTAATACCGACTTCACTTTCTGCCAGTCGTCCTTGATGTTCATTGTTACTCCTTTTGTGCATATCGCTGAGCGCACCGGTGGCCTTGACGTAGCGAAGCGGAGACAAGGGCATCCGAGTGACGCGCCTGGTTAGCTGCTCCCAAGCATGTAAGCACGAAGCTGCCTCTCCTCTCGCATGACATAGAGGACAAAAACTCGCTTCACATCCTCACGATAAAAAATGCGACATGGTGGAACGACGACTTCCCTATATACAGAATTAGGGAGCTCTGGAGGAATCCGCCCGGATTGGTGGAAATTTTCCAAGCAGTCGGTTTTATCGAAAACTTCTTCTACCAGGCGGCTTGCGGCGGCAGGATTATCCAGAGCAATGTACTCTGCGATTGCGCTTAACTCTTGAAGGGCCGGCTCAGTCCAGATTACTTCAGCCATTTACTCATTTTCTCCCTGGCCTCACTTTGGCTGTACGTTCTTCCCTCAAGTACAGCACGCTCTCCTCGTGAGAGCCCCTCAAGCAGCTCAAGCCGACGCTGCATGAACTCGTAATCCTGCACATCAACAAGATAAGCCGATGGCTGGCCATGTTCCGTGATCAGTACCGGCTCTTTAGACAGGTGCAGGTCTGCCAAGATTTTTGTAGCTTGACGCTTAAGGTTTGTAACAAGCTCAACTTTCATGGCCTCACCCTGATTCAAATTGATAGTGACACTATAGTATCACTTTGCGGGTGAGGCAATTACAGCTAACGCCAGCCAGCGCGGCTACGAAATTAAGTCGAAGCCGCAATGGAGTAGACGTCGCCGTGCCTGGCCTTGTATGGATAATTTCTGCGTTGTTTGGGTAAAGTGAGGCCCACCCCCAGTGGCCGCTGGGGCCTTCGTGCAGCAGCTCGATGATGGCAGGCTCCTCATTCGAGAGACCGGTAACAAGTGCGTAGCGCTGCATGACTCTCAAGCGATAACTCGAACAGTCATCGGGGCCTCGAGCCCGTATAGCAAGGCAGAGTCAGCTTATTATGAACAACATCGAAAGCCAAACCTCCGTTAACATCGGTGTCGACGTCGGTAAAGCCAACCTTGATATCGCTCTCCATCCTTCCGGACAGTTTTATTCAATTCCCAACAGCGAAGCCCACATTCGCCGGTTCGTAAAAATCCTCGGAAACTACGACATTGAGCGCATCGTCGTGGAAGCCACAGGGCGACATGAACACGCCCTGGTTCAGGCTTGCGATCAGGCCGGCTTGCCCATCATCGTCGTCAACCCAATCAGTGTCAGGCGTTACGCCCAAGCGATCGGCGTGCTTGCCAAAACCGACCGGATTGATGCCCAGGTGATCGCCAAATATGCCGCCACACTCAAGCCGGAATTCAGGCCGATCCCGGACAAAACATCTCAAAAGATCAGAGACTTATTAGCCAGACGGGCTCAGCTTATGGAGATGTCCACCATGGAGAAAAACCGTCTCCAGATCATGCCAAAACCCCTTCACCGATCCATTAAAAGCCTGATCAGAATGCTCCATAGTCAAATTGAAACCGTCACCCGACAGATCGAGCAGGAAGTAGCCAAAGTGGAGCATTGGCGTACCAAAATGGAGATCATGACCAGCGTGCCCGGTGTGGGCAAGGTGCTCGCCTACACCCTTCTAAGTGAGCTTCCTGAACTCGGTTCGCTGAACCGTAAGGAGGTTGCTGCGCTCGTAGGTGTGGCACCCATCAACCGGGACAGCGGCAAGCTCAATGGCAAGCGGAGAATACGCGGTGGCCGCCACAGAGTTCGCACGGTCATGTTCATGGCCATGCTCTCATCCATCCAATGCAACCCCGTATTCAAGCGCTTTTATGAGCGCCTGAAAGCCCAGGGGAAGATCCCGAAAGTAGCCCTCATCGCCTGCATGAGAAAGATGATTGTGGTGTTAAATACCATGATAAAAAGCTAGGAATCATGGCGAGGCGAAATGGCTTAATTTATGGCATTGACACCACAGTCACTTGTTAAATGCTTCCATCTCCGAATTTCTGTCGTCCAGCGCGAACAAACTCTTGGTGCTTAGCTACTACCTCATCTGCCGCATCGCCTATTTCCTCGGCCTCTTTCTGAAACTCAAGTTCTCGCTGATGACCACCTTCGTAGTGATCAGGGCGAACAGCCTGAAATCCATACTTGTTCGGAGATGTGTACTTGCCAACTAACGTATTGAATTTCCGGGCAGCCGTATAGAGTTGAACTTTTAGCTCTTCAACGTCTTTATCCTGGAACTCATGCTCTGCATTACCCCATTCATACAAAAATTCTTCGATGAGATTGATCTCATCTCGTTTGAACGAGCCCAAGAAATCATGAGTTTTCAGAAAATGGATTACCCCAGTGCTTGGCAGTAGCTCAAGAAGCTGCTTGAACAGAAATACGTCCGAGGGGTGGGCACCGGCGGCCTCTTCCTGAGTTTTGCGAGCGCCAGAATGGTCCTTCCAGTCAAACCCGACAAAAGCACCTAGCGATGCAAGAAAAACTACGATGGGTTCCCACTCAAAAGACCACCCCACAGGATTCCAAAAGAACCATGCTACCGTAGCCATAATACTCGCGAGGGAGAGATATTTTGCGACTTGCATCTTCATACTCATACTCATTTAACGCCTCAAACACCGGCGCAGCTTTGCTGCGTCCGAGTGCTTTGACTTGTTATGTGCTACTTGTTTATCGCCCATTTTGAAGATCCGTTAACGCTTGATCTAAATTACCCACAGCTTGGACAATAGTTTCAACAGCCGAGCGATCGAACTCGCCATCTCGCTGAGAATCATGGGTGCCACTATTTAGGTATCCCCATTCTATTGAACCGCCAGCCACTCCTAACAATGCATCCAGAGCTCCAATAGAGGAAATAACTGCATTAGACTGAATCGGATTCCTTCTCAAAGAAGAACGAATTTTACTGCACTTATTATTCAACTCCCACGGTGACCGTGGCCCGCTAAGCTTAAGTTCAATACGCCCATCTCCACGTCTTGCCATCCAAGTCCATAACCGGTCCGTTAGGCTTTCTATAGCTGCCCGAGAGTTATAAAGGGCTTCTCGTTTATCATCATTAGCGAATGCTTGCTGAGCTTTAAGATTGTAGTTCTTTGAGGGAGGATTAGTGTCAACACGTAAATGATGCTCCCCTTGATGCGGCAAAAATTTATAAAAAGCTATATCACCTGCCCTTGCCGCCCCAAGCTCTTGTTGAATTCTATGAATAAATTCTTCAGCGTGAGATGTTAAGATGATCTGCTTTCCATCCAACAAACCATCTTCAAAGAATGTTCTCCAGATCCCATTTCTATGATCATCATCAATAGCATTTACTACGTCATCAAAAATAACGAGAGGACAATCTTCCTCAATATTCTTTGCGAGCAATATTGCCAAACCCAAACACTTAATGTGCCCTTCGCTGAGCAGTGTTAACGCATCATAACGAATTCCCAGTTGTCCCTGAAACTCCAGTTCAATTTTTCCATTTTCAGCAATTGGTAGCCAAAGGTTTTGTAATAAGTCTACTGGCAAGTCATCACGGTTGAATGAGTTGTATAGGTCACGAGCTCTTTGACCCAAACCTTGAAGCAATTGAGATGGTAGATCGCGTAGATATTCTTGGACCTCTCGTAAAAATCCATCATATGACCTTTTAACTCTGTCATGGAATTCGACCACTTGCGCCTCAGAAGCGACTAACTCAATTAGCTCTCTATTAGCCTCATCAAAATTGGAAACAGTTGTTCTTGCTTCTGTTAGCTCACTTTCTGCAGTTTGCCGTATTAATTTTGCTCTCTCTATCTCGATGCGATATCCATCAAGTCTAGTTCTTTCTTCAGCTAGCTGTTGGCGTTGAGCGAGAGCTTCGCGAGCTTTAACATCGGATCTTTCAATTTCCGCACATAGATTTATCAATGCATTCCAACACTTATTATTGTCATTAACCCATGCCTGCAGCCATTGACCAGTTGATGTCGGAGGCAAAACTGGTAACACACTCTCTCTGAGCATTTGAGGGCAAACTTGAGCTGCCGCATTAATTGTATTAACCATCAATTGATGTAAGTTTCGCATCGACTCATTCAATGCGTCATTTTGTTCTTTTGCTTGTTCTTGCAAACCGGCTAGTTCACCAAGTTGTTCAAGACCAGTGGTTGCAGCCTCATATGGATTTTTTACTACGGACTGGAGGTTA
>NZ_WUQJ01000020.1:189102-352704 GCF_011074955.1 Marinobacter caseinilyticus
CACATGCTGGGCAGTTTTGTGGACTTGAAGAAGATAACTGGAGAACCGATTCATATAGTTGTTTATATGAAACTTCACCCGCACGACGAGCCAATTCAGTGTTGATTTCATGCAGTGTGCTATTTATAGCAAATACTTTATTAAATACTGATGTAAGTTTTTCTGAAGTTAGACCGTAAACGGCTGGCGAAGGAGCATCGAGCAGAGATTGTACATATGGAAGGCGACCTTGCTGATTTTGACTTCCGACTAACCACAGTTTAACAGCTTCATAGTTGCTTCCTGGCTGGATTCTTTCTGCAATTTGGCCTTCGTCTAAACTAATTTTTGAAAGACGCCGTGGGAATTCCTGAATTATTTTTTCGGCGCTAGCTAAAGCATGCCGTCTTATTGCGAGTTCTTGTGCTCGTTGGCCTGTGAGATTTAAGTTTTCATCAAGAGAAGGGTTAAACCCTCTTACAAAGTCTGAAAATTGGTCAATACCAAAAAGTGTAGCAATTAATTGTCTTTGATCGCTTGGAGTTCTTGAGGCGATTCGAGAAAAATCATCAAGTCTGTTTTTTTCAATAAAGCAAAATCTATACTTTTCTTCATTTGGCTGTAGATTAACCCGAGGACTGTTTTCATTTACTGTTGATATAACGGGTTGAATATATTGCCCTAGTCTTACATTTCTACAGTAAGTGTTGTGATCAATTCGTTTTGCTTGGGCCTCACTTATAGAACCCAGCAACGCCGTTTCTAGAGCCTCACAAAAACTACTTTTCCCTGTACCGTTGGCGCCATAGACAAGAGTAATTGGTTTACTTAAGTCAAAAATCTCTTGATTTGTAAACCCTCTAAACGGTCCCACGGTTAACTGATGCAGACGACCAACATTATGGCCATCAGCATTAACATTATTAAATTCAGGTAAATCCGGAGAGGTTTCTGCAAGTTGGTTTATTGCAATCGGAGCTAATCGTGATGATCGAGCTCTGCGAGCAGCACCCACCTCTGCTAAGTGAGGTAGATTTGAATATATTAGGCTTGCCATTCGACGAATATCGTCATCTACAGGTCTTGCTGCTAACACCTCCAAAAACCTTTGATATTCAGCGATAACGCTAGCCATATCACTTCCTTACAGATCGAATATTAGTTCCAATTCCGATGCTATGAATACTCATAACAGCAATTAGACCGCGTTCCACGATATTGCAAAAAAGTGCGTTCTCGATAATGCCACTTTTCGGTCACGTTTCACGGAGCCAAGTCCCAAATTTAACAACAGCTTAGCCCAGTTATTCCTGCACCACCATGTAATCGCTTGACTTCCTTTTTTTACCCAACCAGTAATACTGTATATTTATACAGTTAAAAGAAAGGAAGTACAGGGGACCCGGGAAAGGCTGAGACTCTATGCACGGCAAGCCCGTTTTTAATGCTGCAAAACAGACCTGCCCCACTTTCCCGGATTTTGTTTACGTGACGGCGCCCTTTTTACAGAAGCCGCTCATGCGTGTTGGCCGCGTTTATTCACGCGCTCCAAGCGGCACCATGATGTGGGCGTACGGGGTGTTCTTGAACATGACGTAGGGGCCACCCACATTTGGATCGTTGGATATCCCCTCCAGCGCCTCCTCGGGATTTGGCACGGTGATCATCACGTGAGGCCCTTCCGTAACCCATGGTTCACCCGGGTCTTGGGTCGTATCGAAGGGGTCATCATTATTGGTGGGAACATCTCCGCCCAGCATGTAGGAGATCCCGACCGTGGATGTTTCAAAAGGTGCTTTATTGCCAAGCGCCTCCACAATCGCCATCCAGGTGGCGTCATTGCACATGGGCACATCAAGTTCCGGTGATACGGAGGGCATGCAAGTCCACCCATTTGATCCCTCCCGAAGGATCGTTCCGTCCATGTCCATGATCGTCGCATTTTCGCTGATCTGTACCGGCCCCGCCGACATTGCGATCTCAATTTTTTCTTCCTTGGTTTCCGCGCCAACGGCCGTTGCAACCGTTAGTGCGACTAGGGACACCACGCAGGATAAACCCATACCCAAACGCCATATGCTAACCATTGGTCAATCTCCTTTTGCCAATCAGTAACCACAATTTAAATCTGTTCCTGTGCTTTGCCCTTGTCAAGCGGTCTTGCCCCGCGCTCAAGAGCCATGCGACGCACCTGATTTCGCCTTGCCGGGGAAGCCTGATCGACGAGTTGGGGCAACGCCCGGCAAGGCGTCACACCATCCTCCCAGGTCACTACCACCGGGCGGCAACCTTGATCCTGAAGCGATGACCGTCTTGCCCAATCAGACTCACAATCTGACCCCGCCTTTGTTTTCTCAACGGATTCAACCGGGCGTCGGTCTGAGTCGGTTTTGGTGCCGTGATCAGACATTAAAGGTGGGCTGGTAACCGACAATACGGTTCTCCGGATAAGCCTTAAAAATAACCAAAAAATATAACCGGTAAATAGTTGCTTCCAAATCGACTAAGGCCCGCTGACATTCACTGCTATTGTTTTTCTTGGGTATCGATTTTGGAAGTAATACCTGAAGCTAATTGCAAAAAGTAATAACGGAATTGTCATTGCCCTGATGTTAATAAAAACCAATTTAATTCAGGGTCAACGTCTTTGAAAACAGGGAATGCATCATGGCTACAACTCAGGGTTGGCGCACACTGGCAGTACTCACCTTATCGACAACACTCACGACCTATGCACTGGCAGACGAGCTCCTCGTCTCCGACGGCGATAAAGCCGACAACAAACACTTACTGCACGATACACCCCTGCCGGATGGGCATGTTCCGGCCAATGTTAACTACGGCTTCAATGTCATCGGCCGGGACACCCTCGGCGGCATCTCAAACGGGCTCTACACCGATATCTGGGCACACGACGGCTACGCTTATGTGGGTACCTTCCAGGAACCCGACTGCAGCCGGGCCGGTGTCTATATTTCCGACATCCGGGACCCGGCCAATCCCACCACCGTCGGCATGATCAAATCGCCCCCGCAGACCCGGATCAATGACGTCAAGGTGACCCGCATCGGTGACCGGGATGTGCTGATCCACTCACTGGAACCCTGCGGCCCATTGGTCGGCGGCGGACAGGCACTGGGCGGTGGCAATGGCGGCCACCAGCAGGGGCAATTGGGCATCTCGCTCTGGGATGTCAGTGACCCGGCCAAGCCCCACCCGTTGAAACAGAACTTTCTCGACTTCCCGGTCCACAACACCTTCGCGTGGACCACATCGGCCGGAAATACCTACCTGCTGATCGTTGACGATGTCGCCACCGACGACCTCAAAATCGCCGACATCACCAAACCCCAGGCACCCAAGCTGATCACCACCACCGGCATTGAAACCTGGCTCGCAACCAATCCGGAGGTCGCCGACGACGGACAGCTCTTTATGGGCAGCTTTGCCGTGCCGTTACTCCACGACATTTGGGTCAATGACATGAACCCGGGGCCCGGCGAGAACTGGCAGGCGGTGTTGTCCTATTGGGACGCGGGGTTTATCACACTCGACATCAACGACCCCTACAATCCGATCTTTCTTGGCGACTCCACCTACCCGGACCCGGATCCGGTGCACGGCATCTCCACGCCGGAAGGCAACGCCCATGCGGCCGTCTTTGCCGGTCCCAACTTTGACAAGATCTTTGGTGGCGACGAGGACTTCGACTCGCTCTTCACCGCCGTGACGGCGGGAGGCGAAGCCTACCAGGCGAATCAGGGCAGTAACGTACCCCAAATTGGCCCCGGCGCCGACATCGAAGAGTTGATGGAGCAGACCGCGTTTGTGGGCCAGGCCTGCGGCGGCGCCTTGACGCCGGCTGCCGAGGTGGGCGCCGGCATTGCGCTGATCGAACGGGGCGGCTGCACCTTCACCCTGAAAGCCCAGACCATCGAAGCCGCAGGCTACAGCGCGGGGGTGGTGTTCAACTCGGCGGCAGCGGGCAACTGCGAAGCCACGGTCTCGATGCTGGTTGAAGCCGGCGTACCCATGCTGTTCGTCCCCCGCTCGACGGGCTTTGCGGTACTGGGTATCGACGGCTACGATCCCGGCCTGTGCCCGGATGGCGAAGGGGCCAACCCAGCCCTGCCTGCCCCCGCTTCACTGGGGCTGGTGGCTACGCTGGGCGCGATCTTTGATGGCTGGGGTTATCTCCACACCCTGAACAACACCTCAAGTGACATCACGGTACCCCTCGGTATGGACGGCGAAACCGAGACCGTAGGTTACCTGGGTGAGATGGGTTATTACGCCCCGGCCGAAGTCACCGATCCGGCACTGGCCACCGGCGCTGGCGATCTGACCATGCACAACCTTGAGATGGATCCGGCGAACCCGGACCGTACCTTTATCAGCTGGTATTCGCTGGGCATGCGCGCGGTCGAATGGCGCCCCGGCCACTTGCATGACAACAGCAAGGGCGAGGGCGTGGTGTCCTGGAACATGCACGAAGTGGGACGCTTCATTGCCGGCGACGAATACGGCGAAGCGGCCGGCTCGAATTTCTGGGGCGTCCATGTCACGGAAGTGGAAGGTGAACAGTACATTCTGGGCACCGATCGCAACACCGGACTGTGGATCTTCCAGTGGACCTGTGAAGACGCCACCGACGTGCTCTACTGCAACGGACCCGCAACTCCATAACCCTCAGAGGCTACCCGGGCAGTGCAACGCCGCCCGGGAGCCCCTGCCTGCTACAAGCCTGCACCCTTGGTCTTAAACCGATGGTCGTCTTCTTCCGGTGAACAAAATATCTTAAAGTCGCAGCACTGCCTGTATTGTGCGATTGACGCCAGTCTTTCGTGCCGCCAGAGGATTGCTGAGTGAATGCATTGTTAAACACCCTGAGCGTTCATCCCTTAAGGGAGGATCTATACAACGAGCTGCACTCGCGTCCCTTTCAGGTGTTGCCGTGCCCGGCCCGGGTCACGCACATGGCGTTACTTACCAGCAACGGCCAAGGCAGGATTCAGTTCAAGCACTTTCAGGACCTTCACACCCGGCTCGGACTCACGCCGCCGTCGGAAGAGGTAAGCTGCTGTGAAGTGAATTTTGGCGATCTGCGGGTACGCCGCGAACTGCACATGGAGTTTGTGTCCTACACCTTCGTCAACCTTGCCCCCGATACCACCGCCCCCTTCGAACAGACCGGCATCTCGCCCTTACCGGAGGGCTGGCTGGAACACCTCACCGGCTCGGTGGTGGCGGCATTTCATCTGGAATTGCAGTCGGTCACCGAAGGCGCCGATCTGGACCTCCGCATCGTGCGGCCCTGGTTTGAAGGCCACAGGCTGGTCGGCAGCAGCCCACAGGAGGGCCAGGCCCGGGTGTGGGGCAGTTTTCGGCTGCACAGTGACGGTTTTGGCCGGTTCATGGTGCTCAACCGCGCACTGTCAGACAGCCAGCTCGGGCGACTCACCCAGCGCATCATGGAGATCGAAACCTATCGCCTGATGTCCCTGCTGGCACTGCCGCTGGCCAAGGAGATCTCCCCCAGCCTGTCGGATATGGACCAGCAACTGGTCACCATCACCGAGGCACTGGCCGGCAACAAAACCATTGATGAACCGGCGATTCTGGCCAAGCTTTCGAAACTTGCGGCCCGCATCGAAGCCTTCCGGGCGCATTCGACCTTTCGGTTTTCCGCGACCCGTGCTTACCACCAGTTGGTGATTACCCGGCTGGAAGAGCTCAAGGAAGATGAGTTGAGTGGCCACCTGACCATTGGTGAATTCATGACCCGCCGCCTGACCCCGGCGGTGAAAACCTGCGAGTCGGTCAGCGAGCGGCTGGAGGATTTATCACGCCGGGTCGACCGCGCCTCCGACATGATGCGCACCCGGGTTGAACTGGCGGTGCAAAACCAGAACCAGGAACTGCTGAGCGCCATGAACCGGCGCTCCAAAATTCAGTTGATGATGCAGCACACGGTTGAAGGCTTATCCGTGGTCGCCATCAGCTATTACCTGGTCGGACTGCTGAAGTTTGCGCTTGAAGCGGCTTACGACGCCGGGTTTCAGTTTGAGAAATCGCTGGTGCTGGGCATTGCAACACCCTCCATCCTGCTGCTGGTGTTTCTCAGCGTGCGCCAGATTCACCATCACTTCATCCGACTGGCGGAGCGGGAGTAGTTCTGGCCCTTGGCTTTCGGGCAGCCAGCACTAATTCCCACCCCTGAGCACTTGGCCGTTAATGCCTACTTCCGCTTCGGCGTCCAGGCCCAGATCATATCGACCTTAATGGGTTCCAGGTTGTCGCTATCGCGGATGGTGACGCCAACCGATGTTTCACCTTTGTCCTCCGTGCGTATACGCGCCTGTTGTTCAGGGGTCAGGAAGGCTTCGACTTTAATGTCTCCGGTCGCGCGGCGGGTGTAGTCTGCATGCACGGTTTTGATCACCGGTATCTTGTCATCCGGGACATTGAGACCGACCAGAAAACCGGTGGCCGACTCCGCCAACAAGAGTGAGGCGACCGCGTGCACGCCTTTGATGTGGTTCTGAACCCGGCGCTTGTTGGCCACGCTGATGATGCAGCGATTTTGATCAAGGGCCTCTATCCGTATGCCAACCGTTCCCGTGAACGGCACGGCTTTACCGAAGAATAACGACAGTGCCCGAGACCGGGCAAACTCTGGTAACTTATTGATACGACTGACGATGCCAGCTAAACGATTGGTTTCAGGCATAGCGCTACTCCGGGTGGTTTAACAATCGGAGCGCACAATAACCGATCTGCCACGGGAATGGAACGCTCGGCCAATGACGGTTCAACAGGACGCGGATATACTGGCACCGTGACGATTCATACCCAATAAAGACGCTCCACACAACACAAGGACCCCGACATGAGTGACCTGAAAGCCCGATTCGACGAAGCCGTCAACTACATCCAGACCGCGGAAGGTGACTTTAAACCTTCCAACGAGCTTAAGCTTGAGTTCTATGCTTTGTTCAAACAGGCTTCTGAAGGGGACGTCACCGGCAAACGCCCCGGGATGATGGATTTTGTGGGGCGGGCGAAATACGATGCCTGGGAATCCGTAAAAGGCATGTCCAGCGATGAAGCCATGCAACAATACATCGATCGGCTGGAGGCCATGAAGAATAAGTAATTGTGTTGTTCTGGCCGGCACTTGGCCGGTTTGTGTAGAGTGGCGGCCAGAGACATTTCGATGGGCACCGGGAAAGACGCAAATTAGTTTTGGCGCAGTCACCCGGGTGACATATGATGCGCGCAAACTAACAATAATAACCCCAAGGAAGGACTACCATGCCGAGCACCGAAGCGTTGGAACAGAGTCAGCCTGGCCTGGTTCACCGTGTTAAAAAAGCCATTCAAAAGCACCAGCTCAATCAGCGTACCGAACAGAATTATCTGCATTGGATCACGCGGTTTGTGCTGTTTCACGATTTGAAGAACCCGGACACACTGGAAAGTGGCGATCAACAACTGTTTTTAATCTACCTGAGTGATCGTATTCGTGTGTCCCGTGCCCGCCTGAATCAGGCGCGCCAGGCGCTGCAGTTTTTCTACGAGGATGTCTTGGCCGACCACACGGCGCTTCCGCCCGCCCAGGCCTGATTAGCGATAGCCGCTGGACAGTGCTGGATGGATCGTGGACGTGGGTGCCGGCGGCGATAGGCCGGTGCTGAGCCGTCAGCGGCCCTGAAGGTTGCTGTTTAACGCGTCGTAAGTGCGATTTTGCGGTGGGCGGATAACGTAATCGTTGCCAAACTGTTGACCCGGAATCGACCTCTGGTTGCTGAATCGAAAATCCACCGGAATTTCTGACCGCCCCAGGTCCACCCGGCTATCTCTTGGCTGAAGCGCCAGCGGGTCCAGATAAAAATCTTCATTACTTGCGTCCGCTGCCCTGACAGGCACGCCTGACGCAGGCGCGGCCAGACCACCGTCGATCACAGTGTTGGCGAGCGATTCTTCTTCCAGTGAGTGAAAAGGAATGGTCTCAAGGGTCGAGCGATCTTCATAATCAAAGGCTTCGCCCTCACGACTCGGGGTCTCTTGCGCAAAGGCCGTGGTCAAAGCCATAACCACTGACAGCAAACCTATGCCTTTTGCGCTGTTACGGACTTCCATACCCTTCACCTGAGACGTTTGACGACACTGCGTTGTGTCATGTGGCGCCGAAGGCAACGCATGACGGATTTCGGACAGTTTATCGACAACTAATGCAGGTTGTTTAATAATCCGCCAGTTTTGTGACGGCGGTCACTGGTCATATTGAGCCATACCAAATGGCCGTCACAACCACGGTTTTGGACCCCTCCGGCGTCCGGACTTCCGCTTCATCATCACAGCGCTTGCCCAGCAGTGCCCTGGCCAGGGGCGAATCCACACTTAACAACCCTTGCGGCAGGTCAAACTCATCCGGGCCGACCAGACGATAACTGTGCGCGTCCCCCATTTCGTCTTCAACCGTCACCCAGGCACCGAAAAAGACACGGCTGGTGTCGTCTGGGGTGCGATCGACCACGGTCAATTCTTCCAGCCGCTTGGTCAGGAACCTGATTCTGCGGTCGATCTCGCGGAGCTGCTTTTTCCCGTAAATGTACTCGGCGTTTTCTGACCGATCGCCTTGCGCCGCCGCTTCACGAACCGCTTGCGTGACCTCAGGTCGCTTTTCTTTCCACAGGTATCGAAGCTCCTGTCGAAGCTGCTGCTCACCTTCCGGCGTGATGTAACGTGCGCGACCTTTTGGTCGCTGAGGCTCTTCAGCCATAATAATTCTGATTTCCTATACCCAAAAAAAACCCCGCAAATGCGGGGTAAGGCTAGCGCTGTGCTGGAGGACAAAGCAAGTGTTGAGAAGCGTCGGCGACGTAGAAAGTAACCTGAACTCTGCTCGAACATGCTTTCTTCACCTTCAACACCCATTTTCCACACCGGTGGTTACCGGCAAGTGGCGATCGGATTACGTCTGGTTCAGGCGACATTTTAAATGCGGTATGCTGGTATTAGGTTGTGCATTCTAGACTTTCCATTTACCTTCGCGGCATTGGATCGATTATGACTATTGATGGCCGCAGGATAACCACCATGAAAACACAAACTCTTGTAAACACCGCTTTGAACGGGCTCGACCGCCTCGGTTTTATGCTGGATCAACGTGGCATTACCAGCCGGGTAAACCGCCACAATCTGGCGGCCTTTATCATGGTTGAGCAAAAGCACCTGGAGGGCGAATGGGAGAGTTTGCAGGTGCGATTCGAACGCCGCAAATCCAGCGCGGAAGCCTTAGTGAGTGCTGTCGAAACGCGTGCAGAGCGGATGCTCGGCCCGATTTTCAAGCGCGGCGGTTCAGCCCGGTCTTAAGGGGTGACGCTGTGGGCCGGGGTGGATGCTTCGTCGTCTCCGGTCTCAGCGGGCAACGCTTTAACGCTGGTCGCCTTGATGCGTTTGGTGTCTCCCCGATACTCCGGCAACCGGATTTGTACGGTGAGGCCCGGATTCTCCTCACCGGGATGGTTGTCACTGAGCACGATACGCCCTTGATGAATTTCTGCGACCGCACTCACCAGACTCAAGCCCAACCCATTGCCCGGAAGTGAGCGGCTTTTACCCACCCGATAGAATCGCTGGAAGACCTGGTCTTTTTCACTGTCAGGAATTCCGATACCGCTGTCGCTTACTTCAAAAACCGCTTCTCGTCCCTCGACTTTAACCACCACCCGGATTTCACCGCCCTCGGGGGTATACTTGATGGCGTTATCGATCAGGTTGCTGACCATCTGGAACAGCAGGTCCCGGTCCCCTTCTATCATGACCTGCTGTTCCACTTCCTGGCGGAACTGCTGATGCTTGTCCTCCGCCAAGGCTTCGTAAAGTTCACAGGCATCGCCCACCAGCAGCCCTAACGATACTTGTTTCATATCGGCCGCATTGCCGCGGGTTTCCAGCCGGGCGATGCGCAGCAGTGCATTGAAGGTCGCGAGCAACTGATCCGCTTCCGCCACTGCGCGGCCGGCCTGCTCTCTGGCCTCATCGTTATCCACCGACATCAGGGTATTTTCAAGCTGGTTCCGGAGCCGGGTCAGCGGGGTGCGGAGGTCGTGGGCAATGCTGTCGGACACGTGCCGGATGCCTTCCATCAGATAGACTATGCGGTCGAGCATCTGGTTGAGGTTTTCCGCCAGCTGGTCAAAATCGTCCTGCGTGCCACGGGTGGGAATCCGCAGCGACAAATGGCCGTTCATGATTTTTCGGGAGGTGTTGTTGATCACTTCGATGCGCCGGGTGGTACTTCGGCTCATCATAAAGCCGCCCAGCAACGCCAGCGCCAGGGTGATGCCCATGCCCCAGTTGATGGCGGTTTCAATCAACCGCTTGAGCGTGGTCAGGTCATCGACATCACGTCCCACCAACAATCGCAAACCGCCCTGAACCTCGAACACACGAGCGCGGGCCAGCCGTTCGGGCCCGCTCCAGCCGACACTGTCATCCAGCGTGAAGTTGATCCAGCCGCTCTGGGTTTGAGCTTCTTCCGGCCAGGTGGAAATGTTACCGGCCAGCTTCAGGTAGTCGTCGGTGGTGAACAGATAAATGGATTTGGCGTTGGGGTCGCGGGCCACCCGCTCGCGGATGATGGTGATCAGACCATTGATGCCCCGCCCCCGGTATTGCTCGGCAAGACCGGCAATTTCAGCCTCAATGGTCTCGTCGGTCTGCGCAGTCATGAACCCGGCGGTGCGCCAGTAAATGAAAGCCAACAATAGAAAGACCGAGGTGGCAAACACCACCATGTAGAGCAGAGCGAGTTGAAAGGTTGAAGTCTTTAACTGACTAAGCAGTTTCACGCAACATGTACCCAGCGCCCCGGATAGTTTGCAACAGAGGCGTCTCAAATTCTTTGTCGATCTTCGCGCGCAGGCGACTGATGTGGACGTCGATCACGTTGGTTTGGGGATCAAAGTGATAATCCCACACTTTTTCCAACAGCATAGTACGAGTCACCACCTGGCCGGCATTGCGCATCAGGTATTCCAACAACCGGAATTCCCTCGGCTGTACGTCAATATTGTAACCGGAACGCTTGACTGTGCGCGCCAGCAGATCCATTTCAAGATCGGCCACCCTGAGCACCGTTTCCGTCTCGGTGGTCTGGCGGTTACGCCGTACCAGTGACTCGATTCGTGCGAGCAGTTCGGTGAACGAGAATGGCTTGGTGAGATAATCATCGCCACCGCCCCGCAGTCCTTCCACTCGGTCGTCGACATCACCCAGGGCACTGAGAATGATCACCGGGACCTGATTGCCGGTGGCCCTAACGGTCTTGATAATGGCCAAGCCATCCATACCCGGAAGCATGCGGTCGACAATCATAATGTCGTATTCTTCGCTTGCGGCCATCATCAGACCATCTTTGCCGTCGGCCGCATGATCCACCACAAAATCGGACTCTCTCAGTCCTTTGATGAGGTATGTTGCAACGTCCTGATCATCTTCAATTACCAGTGCTTTCACCGGTGAGCCTCCCGATTGGCGGATTGTCCAATAACTGTAGTCTGCCAGAGTAAGGGCAAGCTGGTGTCGCTGCCAGTTACGATCTTGTAAGAGGGTGTCGCCATCAGCGACGGACATGCCCTCTTATCCGGCCTGCCCATGCCAGCCGAGGCCATCCAGCGTATTTGTAAGTGGATGATATTCTGCACTTACCCAGCCTTGATAACCTAAACGATCCAGCGCACTGAAGACTTGCCCAAAGTTAATTTCCCCAGTGTCCGGCTCGTGCCGTCCCGGATTATCGGCAAACTGAATATGGCCAATATTGGGCAGCAGACGGCCCAATGTTCGAATCAGGTCGCCCTCCATAATCTGCATGTGGTAAAGATCGTACTGGAAACTCAGGTTCGAGGCACCCACCTCGTCAATCAGAGCCATCGCCTTGGCCGACGTATCCAGTACAAACCCAGGCATGTCGACGCGCGAGTTGATTGCCTCCACACACAAGGTCACGCCCTCGCGCCGCAGATGCTCGGCGGCCCAGCCGACGTTATCGACCAGCGTTTGCCAGGCGGTAGCCGGATCTACGGCGGCTGGCAACAACCCAGAAAGACAGTTGATACGCTGGCAACCCAAGGCATCCGCATAGCGGATGGCCTCCGAGACACCGCGGCGGAACTCCTCTTGCCGGTCCGGCATGCAGGCAATGCCACGCTCGCCCGCCGACCAGTCACCGGACGGTAAGTTGAACAGCACCTGGGTCAATTGATTCGCCGTGAGGCTAGCTTTGAGTTCGGCGGCATGCCAATCGTAGGGAAACAGGTATTCCACCCCACCGAAGCCCGCCTTCCGGGCCGCGGCGAACCGTTCGGGAAAGGCCACTTCCGTGAACAGCATGGACAGATTGGCGGCGAATCTTGGCATGGTGTTACCCCTCAGTGACCGTTGGGGTCTGACCGTCCCAGACGCACCCCGTTGATGTGCTCAAGCTCCAACAACAGGCCGCTGTGGTCCGTTTCACCATGGCCATTGGCGAGTAGACCAAGATACTCATTGTGCACTTGCTGAGTCAGCGGCAGGGTCAGGTTCTCGGCACGGGCTTCATCCAGGACCATCCGCAAATCCTTAAGCTGGATCCGTGACGGTCCGCCGGGCTCAAAATTCCGGTCAATCATACGCTGGCCGTGCAAATCCAGAATCCGACTGCTGGCAAAGCCGCCCAGCAGGGCTTCCCGCACCGCGACCGGATCGGCACCGCCCTGGGCCGCCAGCAGCAAAGCTTCCGACACGGCTCCAATGGTTATTCCCACAATGGCCTGGTTGGCCAGCTTCGCTAACTGGCCGGCACCCACCGGCCCAATCCGCGTCAGCTTGCCCAGAACTTCAAATATTGGTCGGGCGTCCTCGATATCGGCGGCGTCGCCACCGACCATGATGCTCAGTATTCCCTCAGTGGCCCCTACTGTGCCACCCGACACCGGCGCGTCCAGATAGCGGGCTCCACGCGCCTGCACCAGTTCGGCATGCTGTCGCGCCAGTGACGGCTGAATGGAGCTCATATCAATCAGCAATGCCCCGGGCTTCAGCCCGGCAATAACCCCTTGCCGAGTCAATACCGCATCCACCACTGAGCCACTCTCCAGCATGGTGATGATCACATCGGCGTCTTGAACAGCCTCGGCTGGGCTGTTCGCCACTGTCGCCCGGTCGGCAAACGGCTGGCACTTGCTGGCGGTTCGATTCCACAAGGTCATCTGGAAACCGGCACCAAGCAGGTTCTCTGTCATCGGCGTGCCCATCAAACCGACACCCAATAGGGCAATGCGCGCGCGACCCTGAGTCATGCCGTCAATTCTCCATGCTGCTGTTCATTCCATAGCTACAAAAACGCCACCAGCGGTTAGGCTTGGTGGCGCTCTGTAAGTCCTTGATCAACCCTCTGGAGCCGTCACGCTCAGGCAACTTCCACCATATGGTTTTTGATTTTCTTCATGGCGTTTTTCTCAAGCTGCCGGATGCGCTCGGCGGACACACCGTACTTGTCGGCCAAATCGTGCAGGGTGGATTTGCTGTCGGTTAACCAGCGCTCCCGCAGGATGTCCTGGCTGCGCTCATCCAGATTGTTCAGCGCGAGCATCAAGCGACCATTGGAGTCTTCTGTCCAGTCGGACTTCTCCAACATGGTTGCCGGATCACCACGATTGTCCTGCAGATAATGCGCAGGTGACTGATAAGCGCTGTCATCGTCGTCGTCCATGGGGCCGTCAAAGGCCGTGTCATGGGACGCCAACCGACCTTCCATTTCTCGCACCACCCGAGGCTCAACGCCGAGGTCTTCGGCGACCGCGTGGAGTTCGTCGTGGCTCAACCAGGCCAGGCGTTTTTTCTGACTGCGCAGATTAAAGAACAATTTGCGTTGCGCTTTGGTGGTCGCCACTTTCACGATGCGCCAGTTACGCAGAATGAATTCGTGAATCTCGGCCTTGATCCAATGCACTGCAAACGACACAAGCCGGACACCAAACTCAGGATTGAAACGCTTGACGGCCTTCATCAGGCCAACGTTGCCTTCCTGGATCAAATCCGCCTGAGCGAGGCCATAACCGGAATAGCTGCGCGCGATATGAATAACAAACCGCAGGTGAGATAAAACGAGATGGCGCGCTGCCTCGACATCCCCGTCGTAGTGCAGGCGCTCCGCAAGTGCGCGCTCTTCATCAACGGTGAGCACAGGAATGCGGCTCGCGGCCTGAATATAAGACTCGAGATTTACGCCCGGAACCAGTCGATCAGCTAGCTGTAAACTTGTACCCATGCTTTCCTCCCCTGCTTGGGACCCAACAATATAACAACTAAAGTTTGGACCGCCAAGACCTTCAATAAATCCAAGCTGAAGATTAATGTTTTTTAAATCAACCGTCTGATGCAGATTTCAGGCTAACAATACATACAAACGCTACGCTGAATGCCTGCTGCGGCGCAATACGGTGTTTCCCTAACACCCCATCAACCCGGCTCCACCGAATCCAGATGCCGTTTCACCGCAAGCCAGGCACCCAGCCAACCAAACAGTATCGACACAGTAATCAGAGCGATGACTCCCTCAAATGACAGCCCGTTCAGTGAAAAGTTGCTGCGGTACAGGCCCGCCAACCGCTCAACCGGCCCGCTAAGGTACCATAACGTGATCTGGAGCAAGAACAAGGCAACAATGCCGCCGCCGAGCCCAAACCACAACCCTGTGTAAAGAAACGGGCGCCTGACAAACGCATCCGTGCCACCCACCAGTTTTGCCACCAGAATTTCATCCCGCCGGCTTTCGATGGCAAGCCGGATCGTATTACCAATGACCAATATAACGGCGACCGCCAACAACACAGCCAATGCCCACACGCCACGGCCCAGCAGTTCGGTGATGGCATTGAGCCGCTGCAGCCAACCCAAATCCACCTGCACCTGCGCAACGCCGCGGGTATCGGTCAGTGCGGTCACCAGCGACTGCATACCCGCCTCGGTGCGGGACTCGTCGGAGGGGGTCACCAGTAATGTGTGAGGCAGCGGATTGTCATTGAGATAATCCAGCGCCTCTTTTAACCCGGAGGTTTGACGGAACTCGGCCAGGGCCGCGGACTTGTCAATCAGTTCAACCTCCGCCACGTCGGCACGGGTGCCCACATCCAGACGCAAACCGGCGGCCTGGTCTGCGGTCACGGACTCCTCCAGATACACCGTCACCCTGGCGGCACTTTCCCAACCCGCACTGACCCCCTGCAGGCTGGTCAGCAACAGCAGCAATCCCACCGGCAGCGCCAGCGCCACGCCCATGACCGTCCAGGTCATCAGGCTGGCCACCGGCGCCCGCCACAGGCGCCGGGCACTGTCTTTGGCGACTTTGCGATGGTGGGACAGGTAGCTTTCCAACAACTGACGGACGGGGGAGCGGGAGCGCTTTGCCCCCCGGGACGCCGATGGCCGCGGGTTTGAGCTATTGGGCGTCAGTGGTGGTTTAGTAGCCATGGTCAGGCTCCTGATCGGACGGCACCGCACCTGCAATCAGCTGGCCTTCGTTCAGGGTCAGGGTTCGACGATTCATATCATTGATCAGGGCGATGTCGTGACTGGCAATCAGCACGGTGACACCGACCTGACTGAATTGCGCAAACAGGTGCATGATGTCAGCAGACAGCGCCGGGTCCAGGTTACCGGTCGGCTCATCCGCCAACAACACTGGCGGCTTGTTCACGACCGCCCGGGCGATACCCACACGCTGCTGCTCCCCTCCGGACAGTTGCATGGGGTTCATACGTTCCTTACTAAGCAACCCCACTTTATCGAGTGCGGCCCTGACCCGGCGCCCAATGTCCCTGGAGGGTGTACCGACCACCTCAAGCGGCATGGCGACGTTATCGAACACAGTACGGTCAAATAGCAGCTGGTGGTTCTGGAACACTACCCCTACATGGCGGCGGATATAAGGTATCTGGCGGCGCGGCATTTTGTTCAACAACTGGCCGCCAACAATCACCCGCCCGGCGCTGGGCCGCTCCATCAACATGATCAGTTTCAGCAAGGTACTTTTACCTGCCCCGGAATGCCCCGTGAGGAAGGCCATCTCACCGCGCTCCAGCCTGAAGTTGACCTGCCGCAAGGCGGTGTGGTCGTCATCGTAGCGCTTGGTGACTTGCTCAAATTCAATCATGTTGTCCGGCTACTCATCAAACAGCGCGTTTACGAACACTTCCGGGTCGAAGGAGCGCAGATCGTCGACCTGCTCGCCCACCCCGATGTAGCGAATGGGCAGTTGCAGTTGCCGGGCAATGGCAAACACGATGCCGCCTTTGGCCGTGCCATCGAGCTTGGTCAGCGTGATGCCGCTGACCCCGACCGCCTGCTGGAACACCTGGGCCTGGCTCAGCGCGTTTTGGCCGGTGCCGGCATCCAACACCAGCATGACCTCGTGCGGGGCCTGCTCGTCCAGTTTTTTCATGACGCGAACCACTTTTTGCAGCTCGCTCATCAGATTATCTTTATTCTGCAACCGGCCGGCGGTATCGGCGATCACCACATCAATCCCACGAGCGGAGGCTGACTGCACCGCATCGAAAATCACCGAAGCACTGTCCGCCCCGGTGTGCTGGGCAATAACGGGCACTTCATTGCGCTCACCCCAGACCTGCAACTGCTCGACGGCTGCCGCCCGGAAGGTATCGCCGGCCGCCAGCATGACGGACTTGCCTTCCGTCTGAAAGTGCTTGGCCAACTTACCTATGGTGGTGGTTTTACCCACTCCGTTCACGCCCACCATGAGGATGACGTAAGGCTTCTTCTCAACATCCACGTTGAGCGGTTTGGCCGTGGTCGCCAACAGTTGCTGCAACTGTACTTTCAGCGCCTTGCGCAGTGCCTCCCCATCTTTGAGCTGCTTCCGCTCCAGTTTGGCGGTGAGGGCATCAATAATTTCCGATGTTGCGGTGACCCCAACGTCCGCCATCAGCAACGTGGTTTCTATCTCCTCCAGCAGGTCGGCGTCAACGGCTTTGCCAACGGCAAGAAGATCGGCGAAGCCCGATGTCAGGTTTGCCCGGGTTTTGCCCAGGCCACTGTAGATACGCTGCAGCACTCCGGTCGCAGGCTCCGGCTCCGGCACCGGCACCGGGGCCGCCTTGGCCTCGGGCCTGGCTTCGGCTTCCACCGGCGCCTCCGGCTCGGCGACCGCTGTGTCGTCCTCATGGGGAGGCTCGCTCTTAATAGCCCTGCCACCCGCTTGAGGCTCAGGTTTCCGCTGCGGTACCGGGGACGGGCGCGGGATGCGTCGACGGTTACTGGCGACATCAAGACCAAACACCAGCACCAGGAAGGCCAACAGGCCTATTGAGATCCACTCTGCCATCATGATTCAACTACCCGTAGTCGGATTAAAGGGGTCAAGAGCGGGCCGATGCGGGCATCGACCTGGCTGCGACCTGAATGTGAGAGGGGCCATTCTAGCGACACCTCAGCGAACCGTCCAAATGTGCCGGCTTATGAACCGCTTCTTTTTCCGATAACATGGCTCTTATGCGGTTTTCTGCTGCCGCCGACGGCTGCGTTACAGCCTCCTGACACCAAGCCGAGATCCCTTAACCCATGGCCCGAAAAAACCCCGCCTCGCGCACCAGCCAACAACGCCCCAGCGGCGAGCTCCGGATCATCGGCGGTGAGTGGCGCAGCCGACGACTGCTGTTTCCGGACGCCGGTGGCGTGCGCCCCACACCCGCCCGTACCCGTGAGACCCTGTTTAACTGGTTAACCTATCACCTCGCCGGCAGTCGATGTCTGGATCTCTTTGCGGGCAGCGGTGCCCTTGGGCTGGAAGCGCTGTCCAGAGGTGCCAGCCACGCCACCCTGATCGATCATACACCAGCGCTCAGCAATGCCCTGAAGCGCAACCTGGAGGCCCTGAAGTCTGATCGCGGCACGGTCTTGTGCCAATCGGTTGAACACCAATTAAAGCAAGTCGCGGCTGAGCCTTTCGACATTGTGTTCATCGACCCGCCTTTCCGCCAAGGCTGGCTTGAGACCTTGCTGCCATTGCTGGATGCCAATGGCTGGGTTGCCGCTGGCGGGTGGGTCTATGTCGAGCACGAAAGCGAACTGAACACACCCGCTGCGCCAGAGTCCTGGCACCTGCACCGGCAAAAAACGGCCGGGCAAGTTACCTATAGCCTGTTCCGGGTTGGCAACGGGACCCCTCACCCCGAGCATTAAACACAAAAAAGCCCCGCCTTTTACAAGGCAGGGCTTTTGTTTGTCTCAGAATCAGGCCGGTCGCAAGGCGTAAGACTTGAGATGCGCCGAAAACTCTTCCAGGTAGCGGATACCACTGGCTTCGGCGTCTCGGCACCAGTCCATCAGCGCCTGCAGCTTTTCTTGCGGCTTCACCCCGCGGCGACGCCAGATGGCCTGCAGCTCGTGGCTCTTCTCATAGATCTGGCGCAACACCGGGTTAGTCTCCAGCACTGACTCCAGCTGCTCTTTTTCCGTTGGCTGGATCAGCGTCACTTCCCGTGACAGCAGCATTCTAACCTTGCGGTACCGCGGCTTGATCTCTTCTTCCAATAGCGTTTTCTGCTGACGGAGCACCGGCTCCATCACGCGCTTGCGGTACTGGCGCATGATCGCAAAGCGATTGTTGGCGATGGCCTGCACCGTTTCGACGTCCATCTCCTGCTTGCCCGGGACAGAGTGGGCGATCGGCCGATAACCTTTAGGCTTGGCAAGGCCAAACAGCTGGAACATGCGAATGTAACCCCAACCAATATCGACCTCGTACCAACGCCGGGACAGTTTTGACGAATTGGGGTAGGTGTGGTGGTTGTTGTGCAACTCTTCCCCGCCAATGAAGAGGGCCCAGGGCACAATATTGCGTGCGTTGTCCGCACACTCGAAGTTGCGGTATCCAAAGTAGTGACCAATGCCGTTCACAATGCCGGCGGCCCAAACCGGAATCCACATCATCTGCACAGCCCAAATCCAAATGCCATGAACACCGAACAAAGCCAGGTTGATGATCGCCATCAGGACGATGCCCAGATTTTTGTGGCCAGTGTAGACGTTGCGCTCCACCCAGTCTTGCGGCGTGCGCTGACCGTAACGCTCCAGTGTTTCCGGTGTGGCAGCCTCGGCGTAGAGTTCGGCGCCTTCCAGCACGACTTTTTTCAGGCCTTTGACAACGGGGCTGTGTGGGTCGTTTTCTGTTTCACAGGTGGCGTGGTGCTTGCGATGAATAGCCGTCCACTCTTTGGTCACGATGCTGGTCGTCAGCCAGAGCCAAAAACGGAAAAAATGCGCCAGCGCGGGATGAAGATCCAGCGAATTGTGCGCGGAATGACGATGAAGATACAACGTCACACTGATAATCGTCACGTGGGTCATGCCCAGCATCACCAGTACCAATTGCAACGGAGTAAGGTCCAGAAGACCGTTATACCACATACTATAAACCCTCAAATTCTACGATCAGGCCTGTCGGCCCGCCTTACGAAACCTTGTCACTCTAGCGTACAGTTGTAAGCTAGGACAATCAGGTTTTCGCATTATTTAGTTACCAATTACGCCGAAGGGTAACCCCACACAAACGCGCGGGCGCGACCACGGCGGCGGCCACTCCCCATAGGCATCTCGGTCGCTGACGTATTATTGAGCCCTCAATAAGACACTCGCGACGACCGCACCGCCACGAGCATCCGCGCATTGACAAGAAAGCGATAGCGTTGACAATCAAACACCCAGTTACCCGCACCGGAGCACGCCCAGTTGCCAGAATTACCCGAGGTAGAAACCACCCGCCAGGGCATTGCGCCCTACTGCGAGGGGCACCGTGTGCGCCACGTGACCGTGCGCGACGGCCGTTTGCGCTGGCCTGTTCCGCCAGAACTGGGGGCAACGATTTCAAATCAGACGATTCTGGCGGTAGAACGCCGGGCCAAATACCTGTTATTACGCTTTCATCACGGCACCGTGATCGCGCACTTGGGCATGTCCGGCAGCTTGCGAGTGATTACCGATCAAAGCCCGCCGTTGCTGCACGACCATGTGGAGCTGGAACTGGAAACCGGTGTCAGACTCCGTTACAACGACCCGCGCCGGTTCGGGTGCTGGCTATGGACCGACACGCCTGACGTCCACCCACTGCTCAAGTCCCTGGGTCCTGAGCCGCTGGAAGACGATTTTAACGGGCACTATCTGAAAGCGCTGGCGCGGGGCAAAAAGACCCCCATCAAGCACTTTATCATGGACAACCACATCGTCGTGGGTGTGGGGAATATCTACGCCAATGAGGCACTCTTCAAAGCCGGCATCCACCCCCGGCGGGCGGCCGGGAGGATCAGCCGGGATCGCTATATTGCGCTCTCCGAGGCCATTAGAGAGACCCTGAGTGCGGCCATCCTGATGGGCGGCACCACCCTACGCGATTTCGTCAACAGCGATGGCATGCCTGGCTATTTCGCGCAGTCGCTGCTGGTATACGGCCGGACCGGGCAGCCTTGTCGCACGTGCGGCCACACCCTGCGTGAAATCCGCATGAGCCAACGCTCGACGGTTTATTGCAGCCACTGCCAACGCTAGCCCAATCCCCATTCGGCTCATCCGGGACACCGGCTCGCCCGTCACCAGAGCCCAATAACCGGTAATACCCTGTTTTTGTATTGCGGGCGCCCGTGTACACCGGAAACGGCTATACTCAAAATTTCGTTTGAAAATACGTAAATATGATTCATAGTTAACAGCAAGTGCCAAATGGTCCGCTAAACTCTTCCGTTACCATCGCCGGTTTCATTGCTAGCAGATCAGTGGCCCTATCAATCAGGAGAACGACGTTATGCCTGCAAAGTTTTCACGTAGTCTTATGACAGCCGTGGCGGTATGCCTGTTGGCTTTCGCCTCTCTGGGCCATGCCCGCACCATCGACGAAACGCCCTCTGCTCTGGCGATGACCGGTGATGCGCTGTTTGCACGCCCGGTTCTGTTTGCGACCACCGTCGTTGGCAGCGTCGTGTACCTGGTATCACTGCCCTTTTCTTTGCTCGGCGGCAATGCTGATGAAGCGGGCGAAGTTTTGGTACTTGGCCCCGCCAAGGCCACCTTTGTGCGCTGCCTGGGTTGCACCATGTCCGGCCGAAAGCCCGAGACCATCGAACAGCGCGACATGTAAGCAGCGAGATCTTATCGCAGTCGGCACATTGCCGACTTGCCAATACCACCGAATTACGGCAGCCTGAAATCATCCCGATTTCAGGCTGCTTTTTATTATGGTTAACTGGCATTCCCTCGACACTGTGTTCCTCGACATGGATGGCACACTGCTCGACCTGCACTACGACACCCACTTTTGGCTGGAACACCTCCCCAAGCGCTACGCCGAACATTTCGGACTCACGCAGGCTCAGGCACGAGATAAAATTGTACCGATGATTCAAGCCGAACGCGGATCGCTGAACTGGTACTGTACCGACTATTGGAGCCGGCATCTGGCCCTGGATATCGCGGCCCTGAAAACGGAAGTTAAAGAGAAGATTGCCTATCGCCCCCATGTGCAGGCGTTTTTGACCGAGGTTCGAGCCGCTGGCCTGCGTTCGGTGATCGTGACCAATTGCCACCCGGACCCGCTGGCGCTCAAGCTGGCGCGAACCGGACTGGATCAGTTGGTTGATCGCGTGATTTCAAGCCACCGCTTTGGCAAACCCAAAGAGGCACCGGATTTTTGGTCCGACTTGCACCAGATTGAGCCGTTTGATCCGGCTAGAACACTGATGATTGACGACAGTTTTCCTGTGCTCGACAGCGCTGTCTCCGCCGGCATCAGCCAGTGCCTGGCAATTCTGGCGCCCGACAGCCAGATGGAACCCCACCAGCCCCACCCGGACCTGCCGTCAATTCACCATTTCAATGAGGTCATCCCCTTGAGGGGTAACCTCCAATGCCATCCAGCGTTGAAGCGGTTATAATGACGGTGAACCGGAATCAAGTGGGGAGACATGGTCGCACCAGCGGATAACGAACAACGGGTCAGGCTCGACAAATGGCTCTGGGCCGCCAGATTCTTCAAAACCCGCAGTATTGCCAAAGAGGCGATTGAAGGCGGCAAAGTCCATTACAATGACCAACGCTGCAAGCCTGGCAGGCTTGTCGAAGCTGGCGCGCGGCTGAAACTCCGCCAGGGCTGGCAGGAACGCACGATTATTGTGGATGATGTCAGTGAACGCCGGCGCGGCGCCCCGGAAGCCCAGATGCTGTACCACGAAACCGAGGACAGTGTTCGCCAGCGAGAAGATATGGCATGGCAACGCAAAACCATGCAAGCTGCGCAGCTGCCGCCAGCCCGACGCCCTTCAAAAAAGGATCGACGCAACATTCAACGTTTTAAAGATCAGAACGGCCTTTAGAACAGGCCGGCGATAACCGGCCTCCACAATCAACCTTAACCACGATCAGATTCCGCCCATTCAGGAGACCTAACCATGGCGTCCCAGGACCAGTTTCAACGATTTATTTTTGAGCATAGTCAGGTTCGTGGTGCCTGGGTGCAGCTATCTGAGAGTTATCAAAATGTTACCCAACAAGCCAACTATCCGGACGTCGTAAAAAAGCTGCTGGGCGAATCCCTGGCGGCCAGCGTCCTGATGAGCGGCACACTGAAATTCGAGGGCATGTTGTCGCTGCAAGCGAAAGGCGACGGCGCCTTGCGTATGTTAATGACGGAGTGCAGCCACGATCGTTATGTCCGTGGCCTGGCTCAGATTGAGGGTGCAACCGGCGATGGGGATACACTCGACCAGCTGCTCGGGAAAGGCCAAATGGCGATCACCATTACTCCCGACAAGGGGCAACGCTATCAGGGCGTGGTGCCACGGGAGCACCATTCACTGGCCGAGTGTCTGGAAGATTACTTTGTGCGGTCTGAGCAAATTGCCACCAGCCTGATCCTGTTCTCCGACGATGAGCGTAGCGCAGGCCTTCTGCTGCAGCGGCTGCCGGGCGGCACTGAGCCTGACGATGACCTGTGGCAGCGGGTCAATCATCTGGCCAGCACCATCAAACCGGAAGAACTGCTGGCGCTCGACAGCGAAGCCGTGCTTCATCGGCTGTTTCACGAAGAGGAGGTACGGCTGTTCGATCCGGATTCGGTTAATTTCCGATGCAG
Organism: Marinobacter caseinilyticus; assembly: GCF_011074955.1. GTDB lineage: Bacteria > Pseudomonadota > Gammaproteobacteria > Pseudomonadales > Oleiphilaceae > Marinobacter > Marinobacter caseinilyticus. The sequence continues at coordinate 212,270 of NZ_WUQJ01000020.1, forward strand.
TTGCTCCAGGGATCGCACGCTGGGGGCACTCAAATCCATTGGTCCTGAGGAGTGCTATAGCATTATTGATGAACGCGGTGATATTGAAATGGATTGTCAGTTCTGTCATGCCCAATACCGGTTTGATCGGAATGAAATCGATCAATTGTTTTTGGGCCATTCACTGCACTAATCCGTACAGTAAACCCCCTGTAACCCGCTCAACCATGCGGTTTACAGGGAAGTCGTTTTTTACCGGCGTCTCTGGCATAATAGCGCGCCTGAACTGATCCGATTGCTCATAATTCCGCCAGCGTCTAAGCAACGATTCTGTTTGTGGCTAATGAGGCAATCTCGAAGACACCCTAGGGCGAGGTCGAAGTGAGCATCACCTATAATGATCTGAGCGCAGCACGACTGGTCGAACTGGCAGTCGAAAGACACGAAGGCCAACTGGCCGCCAATGGTTCACTGGTGATCAAAACCGGTAAGCGCACCGGCCGCTCCCCGATGGACCGGTTTATTGTTGAAGAACCCAGCACTGCCGATGATATTCAGTGGGGGCCCATCAACCGGCCGTTTGACGCCGACAATTTCGACGCCCTTTGGGATCGGGTTGAAGCTTACCTGGCGGAACAGACGCATTTTGTATCACAGGTCCATGTCGGCTCAGACCCCGAACACTATTTGCCCGTTCGGATGACCACTGAAACTGCGTGGCAAAACCTGTTTGGCCGCAATCTGTTTATCCGGCCGGAATCCTACAACTCCGCCGACAAGCAAGAGTGGCAAATCCTCAACGCTGCCAACTTTGAGTGTGTGCCCGAGCGAGACAGCACCAACAGCGACGGCTGTGTCATTATCAATTTCGCCAAGCGCAAGGTATTGCTGGCAGGTATGCACTACGCCGGCGAAATGAAGAAAGCGATGTTCTCCGTACAGAACTTCCTGTTGCCGGAAAAGGACGTGTTGCCGATGCATTGCTCGGCCAACGTCGGCGAAGATGGCGAAACCTGCCTGTTCTTCGGCCTGTCTGGAACAGGCAAGACCACGCTGTCAGCCGACCCCGACCGCTTCCTGATTGGTGACGACGAACATGGCTGGGGGCCGGGCACGGTCTTCAACATCGAAGGCGGCTGCTACGCCAAGTGCATCGACCTGAGCCAGAAAAACGAGCCCATCATCTGGGACGCCATCCGCTTTGGTGCCATCGTTGAAAACGTGGTCATTGATCCGGATACCCGCGAGCCCGACTACACCGACGTCTCGCTGACCGAAAACTCCCGCTGCGCCTACCCGCTGGATCACGTGGAAAAGCGCGTGCTGGAAAACCGTGCCGGGGAACCGTCTGCGATCGTGTTTCTGACTTGCGATATGACCGGTGTGTTGCCGCCTGTGTCTATCCTGAGCAAGGAAGCCGCCGCGTACCACTTCCTGAGCGGGTACACCGCCTTGGTTGGCTCCACCGAAATGGGGTCGTCGTCCAAACTCAAAGCAACCTTCTCGACCTGCTTTGGTGCGCCCTTTTTCCCACGCCCCGCCGGCGTTTATGCCGAATTGCTGATGAAGCGCATGGATGAATTTGGCAGCCAGGTTTTTCTGGTCAACACCGGCTGGACCGGCGGCTCGTATGGTTCCGGTCAGCGGTTCAGCATTCCCACCACACGGGGCATCATCAGCGCCATCCAGAATGGCGACCTGACCGACGTGGAAACCGAGCACCTGCCCGCACTCAACCTGGATGTGCCGATCAGTGTGCCTGAGGTGGACAGCAAACTGCTAAACCCGCGCAACACCTGGGCCAGTGCCGAAGAGTATGACGCCAAAGCCAGTGAGTTGATCGGCCAGTTCGTTGAAAACTTCAAGAAGTTTGACGTGTCGGAAGCCATCGTTGCCGCCGGGCCAAAGCTGTAACCCCCTGAGCAATAATCTGGACAGTACTGAACTGCACAGTACTTAACTGCACAGTACTTAACTGGATAGTACTTAACTGGGTAGTACTTAACTGGGTAGTAGCGAACTGGACAATACCGAAAAGGGCGCCTCAATGGCGCCCTTTTTGTTACCTTCCGAGCATGGACTGCACCTCTAGTGCGTGTAAAACAGCAGTGGCACAAACGCCACCAGGACCAGCGCAATGCCCATGGTGATGAGTGGCATGATGATCCGTTCATGACGCTGATAGAACGTGCCCCCTTCGCACTGGGCGGCGGCAATCTCCTCCTCCCCAACCACCTGCCGGGTAAGCAAGTGGTTGAGGGCAACCGGCGGGCTTAAATAACCCAGTTCAAACGCCACCAGGGTGACCATCCAAAAATGCACCGGGTGTATACCGCTGGCATAGGCGATGCCTGCCACGGTAGCCGACACCAGAATGACCGCCCCAAAGGCATCCATGATCATCCCCAGAATCACCAGCACAAGCACCATCAGAACCATCGCCGCCCAGGCGCTGTCGAAAGACTGGGGGAAAACGCCCATGAGATGCGAACGTTCGATCACGCCACCGATGCTGACGGACAGCCCCAGCAGCAACAGCAATGCACCAATTTCCGACGTCGTATCATTGGTCGCCGAGCGCAGGCTCTGTTCCAGTCCCTGATGGTTGACTTCATCGCTCGTCCGGCCCGGCGTCTGACGCAGACTGATGTGCTCATACACCAGAATGCCCAGCATGATCACTGGCAAGATCCGGGGCGCCGAGAATTCATCCATGCTGACGTCCAAAGCCCATCGGTAGAACAGCACCACGCCGGCCATCATCAACGCATAGGGAATCAGGGGCTTAAAGGCGCTGATCATCGCGGGGAAGGCCTCGGAGGCAGGCGCCAGGTTGAAACGACTCTGGCGATTGACCGCCAGCGCCACCAGCATGAACAGCGTTGCCGTCAGCACAAAAACCCAGATGCCCCAGCCGAACAGCTCGTCGGTGGTGACCTCGCGGTTGAGATAGGCGATCACCACGACCAGCAAGCATGGTCGCAACACCACACCCAAGGACCCGGACATGGCCGTCGCAGCCAACGCCAATTGGCGACGAGCCCCGGCCGCCCGCAGCTCGCTGTAGATCACCGCGCCCGCAGCAATCACAAAAATACCGGACGCACCGGTATAGGCGGTCGGAATGGCCGCCACCAGGACGGCCACCACCGCAAGCATTTCGGGCGGCATGCGCCAGGGCCGGAATACATTGAACACCAGGGTCGCCATGCGCGTTTGTTTGAGCATCATGCCGACCCAGACATACAAGGCCACATTCAGGAACATGTCGGCCAGTTCCATCATGGTGCCCAGATAGATACCAATACCAGAGGCGTGACCAATGAGCGCGAAGTAACTGCCGGAGACCAGACACATCCCGGTGTACAGCGGGACGGCAAGAAACGCCTTGTTAAGACTGCCACCCGGTTGTAAACCTTCTGGCACACGGAACAGGCGATAAAGACTTGCCACCGCCAGGACCGCGAACCCGATGACCCAGAGATTGTGGAGCAGCATACGCTCTGCCGTCGGATCGCCAGCGTCCAGCGAAGACTGGCGAAACAGCGCGCTTGATCCTAACAGCATGACATTGGCTACGGTTTGCAGCGTATGAGACACGGTGTAATCGAGCCGGGTTTCCATCGCTCGCATGGCAATGTGGTGACGCGTCAATGTCGCTGTAGCCGCGCACAACATGACCAGAATCACCAGGATGAAGCGCTGGGACGCCAGTCCGAAGGCAATCAGGTCGGCGACAAACAATTCCACCGCGCGATAAGCCTTCACGCCGGGTGTCAGCCGATCTTTCGTGCTGGCGTATGTCTGGTGACTGGCTTGGCACTCAGCGACCGAGCGCTCAATCGAGCGGCGAACCTCTTGCGGGTCTTTCTCGGCGGCGCCCAACAGATCGGCCATGACATCGCTCAGGTCGCTCTCTTTCGCGAGCTCCTGCTGCACTGCCCCCTCGATATCGCGATCCGGATCACACGTGGGCTGGACCGGATCGGTACGAAGCTGGTAGTAGCCACCCCAAATCTGCTCGCCCCCTCGCAGCATCTGATTGTGGATATCGCTACTGGTCGAAAAAATGACCACAGCCAACAGCAGCAGGCAGGCGGGAAAAGAAGAAAACCACTCCCGGCCGGTTCGATTCATACGGCTTGATGACATGACAACACGCCTTGATGACAAAGGTTGGTTAAAGGATGTCGTCCAGATTCATGGTTTCAGTGGTCTCGACCGGGTCGTCCCAAAAAGTGCCAAGCTTGCCCATGGGTGTGCGATAACCGACATTCTCAACCCACATACGATCGGAGATGGCGAGGATCACCTGCGTGGCCATACGGTCGACCATGACCCAGTCTTTCGCGGCAGGTGTGGTTTCAATTGCCTCGGCGTGGCGCCTGATAACATCTTTCAGGGCCTCTTCATCGTCTTTGTTGATCGCAGCAATGGCGTGGAAGACATGGGGCAATCGAACACCGGCCGCTTCGCCCTGTTGATCGGCGGTTTCGAGTCGCTCAAATGCGTCCTCTCCGTTGGGCTCGGCACCCGGCATCATGGCCCACACGGTGGCGCGCAGTGCCATCGGGGCGCCCCACCACTTATCGTTATCCAGGCAGCGGGTTGCACGAGCGACCGTTGAGCCAACGTTCTTTGGCACGCCAATGGCGGAGGTGGACTGGATCTCGGCATTCAGCGCCTGCAACCCCGACAGCAGGCCCGCCATATAGACAAAGGCGTCCATGTCTTCGTCGAAGCTCGGGCAGTCACTCTCATCCGGCGCACCATAGTAGGTGTTGTGATGGTGCCAGGCCTTGAAGTACCGTTTGGCCGCCAGTGCGTAGGCGCGTTTTTGCCGGATGCCGGCATCCTCCGCTTTTCCTGCCTGCAACGCGTGCAGCGCTGATAAGGCTTCCAGTTCAAACTCTCGTGCCCGCTCTTCGGCACAACCACCGGAGGTCAGGTACAACATCACGGCCAGCTGATCCGGATCGCTGGTGACGCGGCCAAAAGACATCAGTAGCGGTGACGTGGCCTCACTCATGGCGCACCCCATGGCGAGATCTCCCCCCTGCAACAGATAGGGCACCGTGTGCTCCTTGGAAAACCCCTTCATCACGTCGCCGGTGGTTTTATACATCATGTGATTAATCACACCACAACCACTCATCGTGAAACTGACCAGCACGCCGATCACAACGCCTCGGGCGCCCTGGACAGCGCGACCACACCGGCTGATGAAACCCTGAATACTCGTCATAATACCCGCCACCTTGTACGTTGTTATTGTCAGGACCCATTCACGCCCTGTGTCCTGCCCACATGTTTGTTACGAACTGTAAACGAGCTGGCATTATCCCCGAGAAACGAGTCCGTTTGTGAGACCCGTACCTCAAAGCGACACGGACAAAGGGCTAACAAGACCTGCGCAGCATTGACACTGACGAGGTAACGGCTATACCAGTGGGTGTGCGGGCCATTTCCGACCCGAGAAAATCTAAAACCAAGGAGCAGTTGATGCGCAAACCAGAACTTGCCAGTGCGATCGCAGAGCAAACCGGCCTGACCCTCGACAAGGCCAGCGAAATAATCACCGCCTTTACGGACCAGGTATCTGCGGCAGCGGCGCGCGGAGATGACGTCACACTGATTGGCTTCGGCACCTTCAACGTTCGGAACCGGGAAGCCCGCAGTGGCCGCAACCCACAAACCGGCGCGCCGATCCAGATCGCCGCCAGTCGAACCGTCGGCTTCAAGGCCGGCAAGGCCCTGAAAGACGCCGTCAAGTAAACCTTATCCGTGCGGCCGCACGCTCCCTGGAATCTGCGGCTGCACGACCCAACCCACCAACCAAGGTCAGATCAGGACGAGCACTCAGAGCGGGAGCCATCGACGCGACAGCGAATGGCTTGCATCAGTTTGATTGCCCGCTCGTCGTACACGCCATCGGCCAACAGCGACAGACGGACATCCCGCAACATGCGGTCATAGCCCTGGGTGTCTGCCTGTGGCAGGTGTATCCAAACACTTTCAGGAATCTCGGCTTCGGCCTGGGCGATGATCTCGTAGGCTTCATTGATGCGCTTGATGGACTCGTCCCTGACCATTTGGGCCGCTTTATCCGAAAAGCGGTCCCGATGCAGAATCACCTGGAAGTTCATGTAACCCAGTGCGTACTTGAAGACACCGCCATAGGGCTGTACGCCTTTGTATAACTCCAACGGGGCATAAGCCACGGCGGGCGCATAAGCGAGATCGACACTGCCGTTATTGAACTTGCCGGCAAAGTTGGCCGAATTGGAGCCCACCACAGAGGCACCCACGTGGCGAACCATGCGGACAGACGCGGTGTCGTAATCCAGGGTCGCAATCTTTTTGCCTTGCAGCTTCTCGACGGTATCGATGGTTCGGTCACGGGTGTGAAGGTATACCGCACCTCCCGGAAAGACGCCGGCCACTTCGTATTCGCCATTGATCAGGAACGGCCGCGCCTTGGCCTGGCTCAGGGTGTTAAACAACAGCCGCATTTCCTGTTCCCCGGGGATTGCGCCCATCGCTTCCAGGCTGCCGGTGAACTTATTGAATTCCCGCGCCCGAGTACCGGTCAACAGCACGGCGTCGCATTGGCCGGCCTTAAAGTCTTCGGCGGCCACTTTTTCATCCGTGTAGGCCCGCAAATCCAATTTAATGCCTGCCCTCAACGCCACCGGACGAAAGGTTTTGGTGATGGCAAAGAGCGGACCATTGGCACCAACGGGATCGAATACGCAAAAGCTGCGCTCCAGGATTTCTTCTGCGGACTGCGCGGTAGCCGAAAGGCTCAGAGCAGCGAACAGTGCTGCCCCTGCCACTATCTGGCGGATGAAAACTGGGTGCTTCACGGGATGACTCCTGATTATTATGGGTGCGCAAGTCTCCCGGAAGGAGAGCCAGAGCGCTCAGCGGCTGGGTCAAATCACTTTGATTGCGCTGAATCGAGCGTCCCTGACAGCGTTCTGCGCTATCTCTGGTTGCCGAGTTTAAGTCGGACTATGGAAGGATACGTTGGCACGGGCGCCCCTCTTCAAGGGCGTTTTAACAAAAAGTAACAAACTGTGAATGAGTAGGCATTACAACAGTTACCCAGCACACATTAAGGAGCGCCTGTCGGTCAGGACAGGCTCCAGGCCAGTTGGCCATTGCAGATGGTGTGTCGAACAACACCGGTCAGTGGCTGTCCGGATAGGGGCACATGCTTGCCCGCGGACAGGATTGTTACAGCGTCGGCCGTCCAGCTCGCTTCAGGATCGACAATGCACAAATCGGCGACCTGACCAACCGCCAATGCGGGTGTCGGGAGACCGAGAATAGCGGCCGGTCCGTCCGTCAATGCCCGAACCAGATCGGTGATGGCCAGTTCGCCCTGACCCACCAATGACAATCCCAGTGACAGCACACTTTCCACCGCCGACAACCCCGGCTCGGTGGCCCCGAACGGGGCGCGCTTGGCGGCGGAATCATGGGGCTGGTGCTGACTGACAATGGCGCCGATCACCCCCGAGCGAACACCCGCCAGCAGGCCTTGCCGATCGCGTTCGCTTCGCAGCGGCGGCTGAACGTGAAAACGGCTGTCGAACCCTGCCAGGGCTGCTTCGGTAAACACCAGCTGATGCATGGCGACATCGGCCGAGACCTTGACTCCCCGAGCCTGAGCATCCGCTACCATGTCCACACTGCGCGCCGTCGACAGCTGGCTCAGGTGCAAACGCACGCCCGTTTCTTCCGCCAGCAACAGCATTTCCATGACCGCGGTGGTTTCGGCGACTTCGGGAATACCAAGCAGGCCCAACCGTGCCGTGACCGTGCCATCGTGAGCAAAGCCGTCCGCCGCCAGTGACTGATTGCGCGGCTGCAGCATCAGGGTATACCCGAAGGTTTGCGCGTACGCCATGGCGCGCCGTAATACGCGGGCATTGCGGATGGTCTCGGCGCCGTTGCTGAGCGCGACACAACCCGCATTGGACAGACCGGCCATATCGCTCAGCAGTTCCCCTTCCAGCCCCCGCGTGGCTGCGCCAAGGGGCAAGACACGGATCGGCGACCGGGCGGAGGCCACATCGCGGATCAGGTGCGTCACCGCGCTGGAATCGTTGATGGGCGAGGAGTCCGGGGCAGCACACACGGTGGTGTACCCGCCCTTGGCTGCGGCTCGGGTTTCGGAGGCAATGTTGCCTTTTTGACCGGCACCGGGCTCCCGGAGATTGCAGTACAGGTCGATCAGCCCCGGAGCCACCAGGCAACCCCTGGCGTCAAGCACCAGATCGGCATTGGCTTCCGCCGCCTGCTGACCTTCCGCGACTATCAGGCCGTCTTGCAGTAACAGGCAAATGGGCTGTGCACTCTTGCCCGCGGCTGTCAGTTGGGTCCCGTTTTCAATTTTCAGCACGCCCTTGATTGCCAACGGTGTTTCGGTCCTATCCCCCAACGTCACGATCCCATCTCCTGGCTTCGGGCACGAGCCCGTTCAGACACTTGGCCACTCATGGCCATGGACATCACGGCCATACGAATCGCAATGCCATTCGTCACCTGATTCAAAATCACCGATTGGGGGCCATCGGCAACCGCCGATTCGATTTCTACCCCGCGATTGATCGGTCCGGGGTGCATGACAATGCAATCGGGTCGGGCCAGGGCAAGCTTTTCGGTGCTCAGTCCGTAGAGCCGGTAGAACTCGCGCTCACTGGGCAATAACGCACCCTCCATCCGTTCGCGCTGGAGCCGCAACATAATCACCACGTCCAGGTCATCAAGCCCCCGGGTCATGTCGTACTCAACTTTGCAGCCCAGGCTCTCCACGTCACTCGGTAACAGAGTTGCCGGCGCAATGACCCGGACTTCCGCCACGCCCAGTGTATTCAAGGCGCGGATCTGGGAGCGGGCGACCCGGGAGTGCAATATGTCGCCGACAATGGCCACCTTCAAACCCTCGAATCGTGACTTGTGCTGACGGATGGTGAGCATGTCCAGCATCGCCTGGGTCGGGTGGGCATGACGACCATCACCGGCATTGATAATCGCCACGCCAGGGGTCACGCTCTCTGCAATGAAGTGTGGCGCACCGCTTTGGGAATGCCGGACCACGAACATATCGCTGGCCATGGCTTCCAGGTTGAGCAGGGTATCGGACAGCGATTCGCCCTTTGACGTCGCCGACGTACTGATATCCAGATTGAGCACGTCGGCTGACAGCCGTTTCGCCGCCAGCTCGAACGTGCTGCGGGTGCGGGTGCTGGATTCGAAGAACAGGTTCACCACGGTGCGGCCACGCAGCAAAGGCACGTTCTTGATGGTGCGCTCGCCCACCTCAATGAAGGAATCTGCGGTGTCGAGAATGTCGGTGAGCAGCGCCCGATCGAGATCGTCGAGCGTCAGGAAATGCTTCAACTGCCCGTCGGAGGTCAGTTGAAGCGATGTCGAGGAAGGGTCGTGTGCCGTCATGATTGCCCGTATACCTTCTCAGTCAATGTGCTTTTTCGCCAGCATGCTCAGGCGTCAACGTGTTTACTGGTCTGTGTCCCGTACTTCAATGCTCAACGGGTCCGGGCCCCTCAGCTTGACCCGCTGGTGCGATTGCAGAGTGAGCTTGCGGCCCACTACATCCGGTTGAATCGGTAGTTCCCGCGCACCCATGTCAATCAGCGTTGCCAGCATAATACTCGCCGGCCGGCCATAATCGAAGAGTTCATTCATGGCGGCACGAATGGTGCGGCCGCTCATGATCACGTCGTCGATTAAAATAATATCCTTGCCTTCGGTTTCAAACGGCAGCCGGGACGGCCGCACCTTTGGATTCAACCCAATACGACTGAAATCGTCCCGGTAAAAAGAGATGTCCAGTTCGCCGAACGGACCCGTCAATCCCAGCCGTTTGCTGAGCACATCCGCCAACCAGACCCCGCCGGTACGAATACCGACAACGACAGGCGCCTCAATGCCTCGCTCCTCTAACTGGCGACGCAGCCCCGATTCCAGCTCCCCGATCAGCTGATCGATATTCAATAATGCGGTCATTGATGCTCCTACTAAGATGTCACGCTATCCAACGCTAGCCGTCAGCCTGGCGAAACCAGGTTTCCAGAATCAGCACGGCCGCCAGGTCATCGACCCCGTGCCGACCGAAATCGCGGTCGCCGCCCGCCGCCAACACCTCGCCTTTAGCCTCAAAGCTGGTCAGTCGTTCGTCCACCATAGCCACTGGCAGATGAAAGCGGCCATGAATCCGCTTGCCAAACTTGCGGGCGCGGGCGCACATGTCGTTTTCCGAATCGTCCATGTTGAGCGGCAACCCCACGACTATCTGGTCCGGTTGCCATTCGGTGATCAATTTTTCGATATCTGGCCAGTTTGGAACGCCATCACGCGCAGGCAGCATGGTCAGCGGCCTGGCTCTACCCAGCAGTTCCTGGCCGAAAGCCACACCGATGCGACGGGTGCCGAAATCAAAGGCAAGTACTTGGCGTTGACCAACTTCACGCATGGCCGATGGAATCGCTAAGCTGGTTCAGATCAATGCCCAGGTGCGCGAGAACGGCCGCATAGCGCTTCTCACAAGGGGTTTCAAAAACCAGATCGGTGGTTGCGGGACACGTCAGCCACGCGTTACCGGCCAGCTCAGCTTCCAATTGTCCTTCCGACCAGCCGGCGTACCCCAGGGCAACCAGATAATGACTCGGGCCCTCGCCCCGACCAATGGACGTCAGCACGTCTTTCGATGTGGTCAGCCGAATGCCGGCGGCCACTTCCGATGTGGTTTGCCATTGTGCGGCGGGTGTGTGCAGCACAAAGCCCCGCTCCTGTTCCACCGGACCACCGCTGTAGACAGGGCAATCGAGTTCGCCACCGTCCATATCGAGTTGTTCAAGAATCTCTCCGAGGCTGATGTCGAGTGGTCGGTTAATCATTACCCCCAATGCGCCCGCTTCGGAGTGATCGCACAAAAATACGATGGCGCCATGGAAACGCGGATCACCCAGATAGGGTGTCGCAATTAACAAATGACCGCCAAGACTCGGTGGCGTTTCGTTGGTTGTTCTCATCCTGAACTCAACCCCCTCCGCTGAAACGACCAGGTACGAATGATTTCAAGCTCATCTTTTTCCTTACTCAGCTGTTCCGGAAAAGATGAAAACGGCGACGCCAACCGAACGATGCGAATGGCGGCATCGTCCAGCACCGTGCTACCGGACGACTCCAATACCTGCAACTCCTTGACCGTACCGTCCTTACGCAGCACCACCAGCATTCTGACAGCCCCGTACACCCCGGCTCGGCGCGCCTCCGTCGGATAATTCACATTACCCACCCGTTCGACTTTGTTAATCCAGTTGTTCACGTACCAGGCGTTGGTGGAACTGAGCGTCGACACCGAAGTGACTCGCAGTACCCTCGGCTTTTTGGCGTAAGCCCGCATTTGATCATCCAGTCTGGCCTCCAGGCTGGCGATCTCCAGGCTCCGCTCCATCAGACTCTTCTTGTTCGACTGCGGCAAATCCGTCTCGGGCTGTGCCCTGTCACGAGCGGCTGTCGTTGCCTTGTGCGTACTAGCGGCCTCGGTCTCGACCACCTGTCGCTCGGTTTGCTGCGCCGATGCCACCTGTGACGGCGGTTCCGGTTGCACCGGGGTAACCTCACTGTTGGCGACGTTTGCCTGCTGCGTAGTGGTCAGCTCCTGTTTGTCTTCCTCGGTACCACTGCCCTGCTGATTGGTCTGGGCCAGGAAGTCCGCTTTCTCGGGGGCTTCCTCGTCGTCAAACTGAGACAGGGTTATCTCCATCGTCTCAGCCGATGGCGTCGGATCCGGCTGCGCAAAGGTGATACCCAGCACCAACACCGCATGCACGGCCAGCGCCATGAACAGCGTAAACGAAAAACGATCAAAATCACTGACCTGTACAGCCATTCCTATCCATTACCCACTGCGTCAATAATTCGGGTTACAGCCCAACACTCTATGAATGCCATGACTCCGCGACCACAGCCGCTCCAGACACCCCATTAAGGTTCGGCACCTTTAGTTTAGCGAAGACGGCGTTCGATGGCGTCCATTAACTGCCCACCAATATCAATATTAAAGGCGGCGTCCAGTTCGCGAATGCACGTCGGGCTGGTGACGTTGATTTCCGTGAGGTAATCGCCGATGACATCAATACCCACAAAAATCAGCCCTTTCTCTTTTAATACCGGGGCCACCCGGGCACAGATCTCCCAATCCCTTTTGGTCAGCTCCCGGCCCTCACCACGACCACCGGCCGCCAGGTTGCCGCGGTTTTCACCGTGCGATGGAATGCGCGCCAGGGCGTAAGGGACCGGCTCTCCGTCAATCAGCAAAATACGCTTGTCACCGGCACTGATCTGCGGAATGAACTTTTGCGCCATGGCCTGATGCGCGCCGTGTTGCGTCAGCGTCTCAATAATCACCCCCAGGTTGGCGTCCCCCTCGCGAACCCGGAATATCGAGCGGCCGCCCATGCCGTCTACCGGTTTCATAATGACATCCCTGTGATCGGCATGAAACGCTTTCAGCCGCTCCGCCGACCGAGTCACAATCAGCGGCGGTGTACAGTCTTCAAACTGGGTCGCAAACAGCTTTTCATTGCAATCACGCAGCGCTGCCGGCGGATTGACAATCAGTGCGCCCTGCTGCTCGGCCGCCTCGAGCATATACGTTGCCATCAGAAACTCGCGGTCCACCGGTGGATCCTGTCGCATCAGAATGACATCAAGATCGCCCAGTGCACGCTCCCGGGCGTCACCGAAGCTGTACCAGTCATTGGGGTCCATGCGCACCGTCAGGTCACGGGTTCTTGCCATTGCCTGACCGCCCGCCAGGTACAGATCCGGCAGCTCCATATACTCAATCGCCCAGCCCCGCTGTTGCGCTGCCCACAGCATCGCCAGGGAACTGTCTTTCTTGAACTGGATCGCCTCGATGGGATCCATTACTACGCCGAGTCGAAGTGTCATAGTGCCCCTTATTGAAACCCCAAAAAAATCTCTGTCGCCGCGACGGCTCGATCACAAACTGCGCCTGCTCCTTCAAGCCTTCGACAACCCTGGCATGGATCAGAGAAGTCCTCAGAGGTTCCCTTGAATAAATGGTGTAAAACAGGAACCTGTCAGCAGAGCGCGTCTGGCAAATAGTGCTATGCTGAGACGATAGATGGTATTGCACCCTTACTTTGATTGCACCCGAATCACTTCGGAAGTAACCAAAAACCGGTGACTGAGTACATTTAGTCACAAAGATGTTCTTTTTCTATGGCCATCGATACTCTATAAATAAGCGGGGTTTATAGAACACCCTTAAATAGTGTGTTAAAAATGCCCCTCTTAAAATAACGACATTCGCAGAGCGCAAGGCAGTTGGACAATGGATGACAACTTCGAAAACCTGAAGATTATGGTGATTGACGACAGCAAAACCATTCGTCGCACCGCAGAAACCCTGCTTAAGAAGGTTGGTTGTGATGTAATTACCGCTACTGACGGCTTTGACGCTCTGGCTAAGATTGCCGATTCCCAGCCCAACATCATTTTTGTCGATATAATGATGCCAAGACTGGATGGCTACCAGACCTGCGCATTAATCAAGAACAACTCCGCTTTCAAAAAAACGCCGGTCATCATGCTCTCAAGCAAAGACGGTCTTTTTGACAAGGCAAAGGGGCGCATTGTCGGCTCAGATCAGTATCTGACGAAACCGTTCAGCAAAGACGAGCTGCTCAACACCATTCGCCAATATGTTCCCCATGCGGAACAATAGTCCCCTGGCACACTGAACTATTATTGAGGAAATCATGGCCCGTATTCTGATCGTCGATGACTCGCCCACTGAGGTAAAAAAGATCTCAAGCATTCTTGAGAAGCACAAACACGAAGTGTTGACCGCCGACAATGGTGCGGACGGTGTTGCCAAAGCCCGGGCCGAAACACCGGATCTGGTCCTGATGGACGTTGTTATGCCTGGCCTGAATGGCTTCCAGGCCACCCGTCAGCTGACGCGTGCTCCCGAAACTGCCTCCATTCCAGTCGTCATCGTAACGACCAAAGACCAGGAAACTGATCGCGTCTGGGGAACTCGCCAGGGCGCAAAAGGTTATTTGGTAAAGCCGGTCAATGAAGACGACCTGATCAAAACGATCAACAGTCTGATTGCCTGATCACTCGACCCCCTAGCACGGAGTAAGCATGTCCGCCCAGGCCGCCCCCTTTGCCGTTCTGACGGATATCGCCCAACGCAGCCGAACACTTGCGTCTGGCCTGCCGGAACAGCAACAAGCCGTTCAGCTCTGGAATGGCATCGGATTTGTTCTGGCCGGCCAGCGCTATGTTGCGCCAATGGGCGAGGTTGTAGAAATTCTCCACGTCCCCCGCTACACCCATGTACCGGGGGTTCGTTCGTTTATGTTGGGGGCTGCCAACGTTCGCGGCCGCCTGCTACCGCTCATCGATCTTGCCCATTATTTTGATTTACCCCGCAGCGCCCGGAGTCAGCGAGAGCGACGGGTGCTGGTCGTCGAACAAGGCGACGTGTTCAGTGGGCTGGTCGTCGACAGTGTCTCAGGTATGCAGTATTTCGCGGAGGACAACTTTTTGGCAGAGCCCAGGGAGATCCCCGCAAACGTTCAACCCTTCATTCAGGGAGGGTATGAGCGAAACGAGGAAACCTGGAAAGTATTTTCAACCTTCGAACTTCTCGAAGATGAACGCTTTCTGGATGTTGCCCAATGGTGATGGCAATGGCAGGAACATCATCATCTACAGTCAACACCCGCAGAACTTAACTTGCCAATGAAGAGGCCGGGAGCCAGAAAATGAAGAATAGAGCCGGAAGATCCAACTCGGGACAGGGCGCCAACAAGCTTGTTGCTGGCCTGATCGCCGGGTTGATCGCACTGACCATCCTGCTCGTTGTGGTACTGTTCATTATCAACCAGGACAGCCAGAACGATCAGGAATACATCGCCCACGCCAGTGAGCTCAGGGTGCTCTCGCAAGAGATTGCCAAGAACGCATCGGAAGCTGCCGGCGGTACCGCCGAAGCCTTTAATCAGCTCCAGCGTTCGCGAAATGAGTTCTCGCAATTGTGGGGCTTTATTCTGAAAGGTGACCCGGAAACCGGCCTGCCACCCAGCAAACTGGCCGCGAACAGTGCGGTTCAGGAAACCTGGGTAGAAGTTCGAGAAAACGCCGACAGCATCGTGTCGACCCAAACCGCCGTTCTGGGCCTGCACGAAGTGGCACAAACCCTGAACGAAACCATTCCCCAGCTCCAAGTCGAGTACGATGATATCGTACAGATCCTGCTGGAGAAGGGCGCGCCGGCCGAACAGATTGCCCTTGCCCAGCGCCAGTCCCTGCTGGCAGAGCGGATTGTGCGCTCGGTCAACAACGTGCTTTCGGGTGACGAAGACGCCGTAATCGCGGCGGATCGCTTCGGTCGTGACGCCAGCCTCTTCGGCCGGGTTCTTGAAGGCCAGGTTGCGGGCAACACCAACCTGGGCATCACCATGGTTGAAGACGAAGATGCCATCTATGGCCTGGAAGCGGTGGCTGAGCTGTTTGAGTTCGTTAACCAAAACGTCGATGCGATCCTTGAAGCTTCTCCCGACCTCTTCAAGGTTCGTCGCGCCGCCAGCGATATTTTCCAGAACTCACAAGTGCTGCTGAACGAAACCTCTTCCCTGGCAAACAAGTTTGCGAGCCAGGCGAATTCTCGCATTGTCAGCCCGACCCTGGCTTACATCCTTCTTGCCGCCATGGCGGTGTTTGTGGTGTTAATCGGTCTCTCGCTGTATCGCGCAGCCCAGGAGCGTCTTTCAACTACGCAAGAACAGAACGAGCAAAACCAGAATGCGATCCTGCGACTGCTGGATGAGCTGGCCGACCTGGCTGATGGTGACTTGACCACCGAGGCGACGGTTACCGAGGACTTCACCGGTGCCATCGCCGACTCCATCAACTACGCGATCGACCAGATGCGTGGCCTGGTTCAAGCCATTCGTGGCACCGCCGTTCGAGTCGCCTCGGCCGCTCAGGAAACGCAGGCAACGGCTATGCACCTTGCGGACGCATCCGAGCACCAGGCTCAGGAAATTGCCGGCGCCTCTGCGGCGGTTAACGAAATGGCCGTATCCATCGACCAGGTATCTTCCAACGCTGCTGAGTCATCAGCGGTTGCGGAGCGGTCGGTAGCCATCGCCAAGAAAGGTGCCGAGGTGGTACAGAATACCATTCGGGGCATGGACAACATTCGGGAACAGATTCAGGAAACCTCGAAGCGGATCAAGCGTCTGGGTGAATCTTCCCAGGAAATCGGCGACATCGTATCGCTGATCAACGACATCGCCGACCAGACCAACATCCTGTCTCTGAACGCAGCGATCCAGGCCAGTATGGCCGGCGACGCAGGCCGGGGCTTCGCGGTTGTTGCCGACGAAGTTCAGCGTCTGGCGGAACGGTCATCTGCGGCAACCAAGCAGATTGAAGCTCTGGTTAAAACGATCCAGTCAGACACCAACGAAGCCGTAATTTCGATGGAGCACACCACCGCTGAGGTGGTCCGTGGTGCTCGATTGGCACAGGACGCGGGTGTCGCGCTTGAGGAAATCGAGAACGTATCGATGAACCTGGCGGAACTGATCCAGAACATCTCCAACGCGGCTCGCCAGCAAGCCTCATCAGCGGCCCACATTTCCAACACGATGAACGTCATCCAGGAAATCACCTCGCAGACCTCATCGGGTACCAACGCCACAGCGAAGTCGATCGGTAATCTCGCCGACATGGCCTCTCAGCTACGGTCGTCGGTTGCCGGCTTCACATTGCCGGAAGAAGATGCCGTGGAAACCGAAGAAGAGGAAGACAGCGACGTCCCGGTGGTGAGCTAAATGCTCTGCCGCCTGGGCTCTTGACGGTATATGGCTGAAACGGGCAACAACCTGTCATCAGATTCCGGTATTTGGTCGCTGCGCCCACTCCCTGACATGGACGAGGCGCAGTTCCATCAATGGCGGACGCTGCTGGAACACCGGACGGGCATGACGTTGACGCCGGAACGGCAATCGTTTCTCGAAACCAACCTCGCGATTCGAATGCGGGAAATCGGCTGTAACAGCTACCAGGCTTACTACGAGAAAATCGTATCCGGCCCGGAAGCAATCGCGGAATGGGCTGTACTGGTCGACAGGCTGACCGTTCAGGAAACCCGGTTTTTCCGGGATCCAGACGCCTTCAAGCTGGTGTCGGACTATATCCTGACGCGTCCACGTGAGGCTCTAAGACAGCGACCTCTGGAAGCTTGGAGCGTTGGTTGCTCCACCGGCGAAGAGCCATACACTCTGGCCATGCTGCTGAATGAGAGTATGACCCAGTTGGAGTTGCCTCCGTTGTTTGGCGTGACCGGTTCGGACATCAGTAAGCCGGCCATCATCAAGGGCCAGCGGGGACAGTTCAGCGCCCGCAAATTGCTCGGATTGGATGACGAACTGAAAACCCGATATTTCCGGCCTTCTGAACGGAATACGGTAGAAATTGTGGAAAGCATTCGCGAGCGCGTCTGCTTCACCCGTCTCAATGTGATGGACCTGAAGCGCGCACCAATGCATGGCATGAACATTATCTTCTGCCAGAATCTGCTGATTTACTTTCGCCGCTGGCGGCGGCGGGAAATTGTAAACCAGCTAGCAGAGCGGCTGGCACCTGGGGGCTTACTCGTCCTCGGCCAAGGGGAAATGACCGACTGGCACCCTCCTGGCTTGCAACGAGTTCCCTCGGAAAATGTTCTGGCCTGGATTCGGCGCCAGACTGACGAAGATTAACCGGAGTGGTTATGGGCAATCACCATGACAGCATCGCCCTAGATTGGGTTCGGGGCGAGATACAAGATACGCTGACCCAAGGTCAGCAGGCACTCGAGGCGTTCGTCGACAACCGCGACGACACCGCGCGCCTGCGTTTTTGCCTAAATTACCTCCATCAGGTTCATGGCACCCTGAAAATGGTAGAGCTCTACGGTGCGGCGCTGCTGACCGAGGAGATGGAAAAGCTTACCCAAGCGATCCTCGACGAGACCACTGCAAACGTCGATGACGCCGTTGAAGTATTGATGCAGGCGATCCTTCAACTGCCACAATACCTTGAACACCTTGCGTCCAGTAAAGACGATTTCCCACTGGTCCTGCTGCCGCTGCTGAACGACCTTCGCGCCGCACGGGGCGAATCGCTGCTGTCTGACACGTCCCTGTTTAAACCGGACTTAAGCGCTGCCGAGTTCCAGCCTGCTGCCAACGCCTCACAACGTTTGCAGGATCCGAAGGTACTCGGCCACATTCGCAAGTTACGGCAGATGTACCAGTACGCGCTGGCGGGCGTGGTTCGCGAAACCGACCTCAGCACGCATTTCGACTACCTGCATAAAGTTATCCAGCGCCTGATCCGCCTGTGCCAGCAAACACCGCGCGAAGAACTGTGGCGTGCCGCCGGTGGCTTTATTGACTCCATCCAGAGTGGACACAATCCGGTTAACACCGCGGTCAAGTCCATCCTCAGGAGCCTGGACAGCGAGCTGCGTCGGCTTATCGACGAGCATATCGACATCCTGGAACAACCTCTGCCGGACGCCCTGTTCAAGCACCTGCTCTATTACGTTGCCCGGGCTCAGGATCTGGATACGCCCTATGTCAGGCAACTGGTTGAACGCTATAAGCTGGTCGAAGCCCTTCCCAACGATCAGGCCATGGACGAAGTCCGTGACCGGGTCTCAGGCCCGGGTCGTGAGGCCATTCATTCCGTCGTCAGTGCGCTCAATGAAGAATTGGCGAAACTTAAAGATCAGTTGGATCTCTTTGTTCGAGCCGAATTTCGTCACAACGGTGAACTGGAAGACCTGTTACCGGGCCTGCAACAGGTCGCCAACACGCTGGCGGTGCTGGGCCTGGGAATACCCCGCCGGGTTACGACCGAACAGATTGAAATCGTCGAAGCCCTGCTCAAGCAAGATGAAGTGGTGGATGACGGCACCCTGATGGATATTGCCGGGGCATTGCTCTATATCGAAGCAACCCTGGCGGGCTTGGAGAATGACCGGATATCAGAGCACCGCCAGGGCGACGGCGGGATCGAACTCGGCAATCGTGAGCTGGGTGAAGCCAACAGCGCGTTGCTGCGGGAGTCCCGCAACTCTCTGGAGCAGGTCAAAACGGCCGTCGTCAACTTCATCGCCTCACAGTGGGATGAACGCGAAATCGAGCATGTGCCCGGTTTGCTTCACAGCATTCACGGTGGCCTCCGGCTGATCCCGTTAAATCGCGTTGCCGATATGCTGGCATCGGCCGAACGTTATGTCACCGATGTGCTGCTCGACGCCAAGCGCATACCCGATTGGCAACAGTTGGACACCCTCGCCGATACCGTGACCAGCATTGAGTATTATCTGGAGCGGCTCGCCGACGGCATCGAAGAGAACGATGCCGTCCTTCGGGTCGCAGAGGACAGCCTTCAGGCCCTGGGCTTCCCCGTCGGTGCGGAACCGACCTGGGATGGCAGCCTGACCGAGCCGGACATCCCAACGGTTACGCCCGAAACACCGGCACAGACGAGTTCGGACTCTGACCTGGTGGACGACGAGATTCTCGAGATCTTCGTTGAGGAAGCCGAAGAAGTTCTCGCCACGATCCATACTTTCTACCCCAGGCTTCGGCAGCACCCGGATGATCGCGAAGCCCTGACCGAAGTCCGCCGCGCCTTCCATACCCTGAAAGGTAGCGGACGCCTGGTTGGCGCAAGCAGCCTTGGCGAACTCGCCTGGTCTGTGGAAAACTTGCTCAACCGGGTTATTGACCAGACTTACAAACTGACCGATGAATTGTTCAATTTGGTCAGCGACGTCAATGACCGCATCCCGTCATTGATTGAGGAATTCCGCAACAGCGACCCCAGTGGCGATGTGGACGCCTTGATCGCCCGGGCAGAAGCCATGGGCACCACCCGAAAGACCGGACCAGAGACGACCGCAACGTCCGAGCCGTCGTCGCCAACGGCAGAGCCTGACGTCGATCCGAGTGCAGAGTCTGACGCTCGCACGACCACCGCGTCTTCGGTGCCGTCAAACGCGACCGCCAACGATAATTACGACGATCTGATCGACGACGAAATACTCGAGATTTTCATCGAAGAGGCCGGCGAAGTTCTCGATACTGTCCGCGAATACCTGCCGATGTTGTTGCGGCAATACGAAGATCGCAACGCGTTGACCGAAGTTCGTCGCGCCTACCATACGCTCAAAGGCAGTGGCCGCATGGTCGGCGCCCTCGTAGTGGCCGAACTGGCATGGTCTGTCGAGAACATGCTTAATCGCATCATTGATGGCACCGTCTTCATGAACGATGACATCGCCCAGCTATTGGACGATGTCACGACGATGTTACCGGATCTGGTCTCAGATTTTGAACATCACCGGGAACCATCAAAAGACCCGGCGCCGCTGGAAGCCCAGGCGAAGGCGCTGGCCAATGGCGAAATACCCGGTGCACGGGCGATGCCCGAGCCCCATGGCGACGCTGAAGACGATGCGGCGCCTGATATGGACGCCGACGATCTGGTCGACCCCGTTCTCATTCAAATTTTTGAGAGTGAAACCGAAACGCACTTGCACACGCTGCAAGAGTTCCTCGACGAGGCGTCCGATAAAGCATCTGCGGCCTACACCGACAATTTGTCCAGGGCACTGCATACGCTCAAAGGCAGCGCTCACACCGCCGGCATACAGCCCATCGCCACGGTGATCACACCGCTGGAAAAATTTGTAAAAGACGCCCGCGCAGAGAACAAACGCGCCGACCGGGATGCGTTGGAACTGATCGCTGATGGCAGTCACTTTGTCTCCCAGGGGCTGGCACAAATTAATGAAAGCCCCCAGGAACCCCTGTCCGGTACCGACGCCTTTCTCGATCGCCTGGAAACCGTTGCCAATCGAACGTTGGGTAACCGAGCCACGGGCGAAGAAACCCAAGCCGTCGCTCAAACCGATCCGCAGTTGATCCAGCTCTTCCTGAACGAAGGACTCGATATCCTGCTGGACGCGGATGCCATTCTGGATAGCTGGGCCCAACATCCCGACCACTCCGACAGGCTTGAAAAGTTGAACTACGAGCTCGCACAGCTCAGTGCAGGGGCTAGCGGGGCAGGTCTGGTTGATTTATCGGAGTTGGCTGACGCGTTGTATCAAGCCTACATCAGTGCCCAGTCTGCCGATGCCGCGCCTGACAACGGCTTTTTTGCTACCGCAAAGGCTGGTCATGAAAACCTGATCAACATGATGGATCAGGTTGCTGCCGGCCTTGCTACTCGCCCTGACAACGACTTACTCAGCCAGCTGGCCAAGCTGCGTGACAATGCAGGACAAACGCCCCTCGACCCCTTTATTGAGGCGTTCAGCAACGACCTTGATGAGATTGACCACAGCCTGGACGCCGAACTCGGCACCGCCGACGAACTGCCCGGCACGAGCGCCCCGGCCGACAGACCGTTGGATCACATTGCGCCGTTGGCTGATGATGGTCACGGTGACGCAAACGACGATGCCATGGACCAGGAGCTTGCGGACATCTTCCTGGAGGAAGCGCAAGACCTGATTGAAAGCACAGCCGACGCGCTGCAGAGCTGGAGCGAAAAACCCGATAACACTGAGCTGTTGCGATTGCTGCAACGTGACCTTCACACCCTCAAGGGTGGTGCAAGACTTGCCGATATTAAAGCCATTGGCGACTTGGCCCATGAACTGGAAACGCTGTTTGAAGGGCTGACGGAGAGCCGACTGTCGATTACCGATGAACTCTCCGATCTTTTGTTCCGCAGCCATGACCGGCTCGCCAGCATGGTTGATGCTCTCAAGCAGGGCGAACCAACCCGGCCGGCACCTGATCTGATCAGCGACATCCACGCCTATATGGACACAGCCGCAGGCTCGCGGCCGGTAACCGATGTCAGCCAATCTGAAACGGGCCCAGGCGACCTGCCACTGCCGGATCTGGACGAAGCGGATGCCGACAGTCACTCACTGGATGATGAGCTGGCCGAGATTTTCCTGGAAGAAGCGGGGGAAATCATCCACACCACCGCCGAACAATTGCACCAGTGGCAGGGTGATCCGGACCAGCCAAAGTTGGTCGCAGAACTTCAGCGAGAATTGCACACCCTGAAAGGTGGTGCTCGCATGGCGGGGATTGCGCCAATTGCGGATATCGCTCACGAAATGGAAACCTTGTTTGAGCGCATCGCCGAAGGCCGTATCGCGGCCACCGACGCGCGCGCAGAACTTGCCTTGCGGGCACATGACCAGCTTGCGACCTTGGTGGAGGCATTGGCCGATCAAGGTCAGTGTCCGGCCGTGCCTGACCTGGTGCAGGAGCTGCAAGCAGCCGTGACGGATGCCCCAGCGCCAGAAGCCCATGACCCGGTCGATGACGACAGTGAGCCCGCAGCGTTACCGGCCACCCCGGCACCTGAGGCAGCGGTCGAAGATCACACCACGAATTTGTCCCACCTGGACCCGGAGCTGCTTGGTATATTCCTGGAAGAGGCCTACGACCTGGTTAACTCAACCGGAAGTGCCCTTCATACCTGGAGCGAAGATCCGGACAACCGGGCCGTCGCGGCTGAGCTCCAGCGCGATGTCCACACCCTGAAAGGCGGCGCCAGAATGGCCGGGGTCTCTGCCATTGGCGACCTGACCCACGTCCTGGAAGACCTGTTCGAAAAAGTCGCGGAAGGACGCATTCAGGCCTCCCCCGCCATGAACGATTTGCTGTTTGCGTGTCACGATCGATTAGCGCAGATGGTCGAGCAGGTGGCGACTCAAAAACCATGCCCGCCAGCGCATGAGCTGGTGTCCGAAGTCGAGGCGATTCTCGCCGGTAACGACACCCCGACGGCAACGACACCGGGGTTCGACGCGACGGGCTTGGAGCCGAACGCCGGGTTTGATGCGCCAGTCCCGAGAGTACCGGGCGGCGCCGACGACCTTACCGGCATATTCCTTGATGAAGGCCTGGAAATTCACGGCGCCATCGAGGAGTGCCTTGCGCAGTGGCGCGAAGATCCGGATGAGTTGACTGGCATCACCCAGCTCCAACAGGAGTTGCAAACCCTTAAAGGCGGCGCCCGGCTCGCGGATATTGATCCGGTTGCGGACTTGGCCGAGGCCTGGTCCAACGCACTGGACCCATTGATTCAAGGGTCCGGTGACCAGAAAACCATCCTTGCGTTCAGCGATCAGGCCACCGCCAGCTTGCGCCAGATGCTGACGTCCCTTGAGGAAGGCCAAAAGCCGGTCGGCGATGACACGTTGGTGGCGGCACTGAATGGCGCCCGGGTACCAGACGTACCGAGGCAGGCGCCGACCGTGGAACCTACCAGCCCGGCTGAAAGCGCGGAGATGGACAGTGAAGTTCTGGAAATATTCCTGGAGGAAGCGGGCGAGATCAATGATCAGCTTGAGCACCTGTTGGCCGATTGGCGCAAAGAGCCCGGTAATGCTCACTTCAATCAGGAGGCTCAACGCGCCCTGCATACCCTCAAGGGCGGCGCGCGATTGTCTCAGTTGGCCGAACTGGGCGATCAGGCCCACGCCATGGAAACCCGACTCATTGACCTTGGAGGCAATGCCCCAAGTGAACACGACTGGCAAGCCATAACCGACGACCACGACCGGATCCTGAAACACGTCAGTGACATCCGCGATCGGTACCAGTCCGGTTCAGACGCAGCGCCTGAGACTCCGGCAACAAGCCCGGCGACACCAACGCCACCGGTGCCCGAAGTCGTCACTGATCCTGTTGCACCGGCTCCCAAGCCCAAGCCGGCAAAGGCACTCTCGAAAGCCAAAGCTCGCCAGGCAGACGCCGCGCGCACGGCCCAGGAAACCATTCGCGTGTCGGCGCCGCTGCTGGATGAACTGGTCAACCTCGCCGGCGAAACGAGTATTACCCGTGGCCGACTGGAACAGCAGAGCAGCGACTTTAGCCATACGCTGGATGAGATGGCCGCGACCATCGAGCGTTTGCGTGAACAGCTGCGCCGGATGGACATCGAAACCGAAGCCCAGATTCTGTTCCGTGCAGAGCAGGAGCATGGGCCCGATTATGGCGACGACTTCGATCCCCTGGAAATGGACCGTTACTCCTCAATTCAGCAGTTGTCGCGAGCGCTGAGTGAGTCATCTTCGGATTTGGCGGATTTACGCGAAACCATGGCCGACCGGGTTCGGGATTCGGAGACCCTGCTTGTCCAGCAGTCCCGCATCAATACCGAGCTGCAAGAGGGTCTGATGAAGACCCGCATGATTCCATTCGCCTCCATGGTGCCGCGTTTGCGCCGGATCGTTCGCCAGATCAGCGGTGAGTTGGCGAAGAAAGTCGAGTTTGACGTTCGTAACGCCGAAGGCGAAATGGATCGCAACATCCTTGAGCGCATGGTCGCACCACTGGAGCATATGCTTCGGAACGCACTGGACCACGGCATTGAAACGCCGGCTGATCGTAAAAAAGCGGGCAAGCCCGAAACCGGCGAGGTGACATTGTCACTGACCCGTGAAGGCGGCGAAGTCGTCCTGCGGATGATCGACGACGGCGCCGGTATTCCGATCCAAGTCATTCGTGACAAGGCGATTCGCCAGGGTATGCTGCGCAAGGATGACGAGCTGAGTGACCGCGAAACACTGCAGTTCATTCTGCAGCCCGGATTTTCAACCGCCCAGCAGGTGACACAGATTTCGGGTCGCGGTGTCGGTATGGACGTCGTTGCCAGTGAGATCAAACAGCTCGGCGGTAGTCTCGACATCGACTCACTGGTCGGTCAGGGCACCACCTTTACGGTGCGCTTGCCGTTCACGGTATCGGTTAACCGCGCACTTATGGTGTCCACCGGTGAGGATTTCTACGCCATCCCACTGAACACCATCGAAGGCATTGTGCGCGTCAGCACCTACGAGCTTGAGGAATACTACAAGCCGGACGCACCGATGTATGAATACGCCGGCCAACAGTATCGCCTGCAGTATCTCGGCGGCCTGTTACACAGTGATCACCACCCGAAACTGCAAGGCCAGGCCTTGCCGTTACCAGTGATCCTGGTGCGGGGTGCCGAGCAGCCAATGGCGCTTCAGGTCGACAACCTTCTGGGTAGCCGGGAGATCGTCGTAAAGTCCCTGGGGCCCCAGTTCAACTCGGTACGGGGTGTTTCGGGTGCGACCATTCTGGGTGATGGTAATGTGGTCGTCATTCTTGACCTGCCCGCGATGATCCGCTCCGACATTCTGACTGAGCGTCAGCGTGTTGCGGAACAAGCCGGGGCACAAGAGTTGCAGCGTCGTGAGCAGCGCCCAGTCGTGGTGATGGTGGTCGATGATTCGG
This sequence comes from Marinobacter caseinilyticus, assembly GCF_011074955.1. Lineage (GTDB taxonomy): Bacteria > Pseudomonadota > Gammaproteobacteria > Pseudomonadales > Oleiphilaceae > Marinobacter > Marinobacter caseinilyticus. Next base: position 237,685 of record NZ_WUQJ01000020.1, read on the forward strand.
TGACGGTACGTAAGGTGACCTCTCGCCTGCTCGAGCGCAATGGTATGGAGGTGATAACGGCGAAGGATGGTCTCGATGCGGTCGCCCAGCTTCAGGACCACAAACCGGATATCATTTTGCTCGATATCGAGATGCCGCGCATGGACGGTTTCGAGGTGGCCAGCTTTGTCCGCCACGACGATTCCATCAGCGACACACCCATCTGTATGATCACCTCGCGTACAGGTCAAAAACACCGCGAACGGGCCCTGGCCATTGGTGTCAACGAGTATTTGGGCAAACCTTTCCAGGAAACCGAGCTGCTCGACACCATCCTTCGGTTAACCGGAAACCGCTGATGTCCGGGCCTGCCGGCCGGCCGCTGGTCGGGATCGTCTCAGACACCGTTCTGCAGCGCCATCGCCTGCAGGAAGCTGCCGGCAAGTTTGGTCTGGATTCCGGATTCTCCGGCGATCCCGACCGCTTGCTGAGCTATCGCGCATTGCCGGATGTGCAGCTTTGGCTGGTGACTCTGGAGGACGAGGCCGACCACCCGGCCCTGTTCGACCACCTGCTGGAAAATACCGACGTACCCATCCTGTTTGGTATTGACCCGGCACCCAAGCCCGGCAGCGTGGACTATTCACGTTGGGAGCGGCGCCTGCAAACCAAACTCGAGCAACAGTTTGGCTCGCTGGCGGAGTTGGATTCAGAGGACAGTCTGGAGGAGTTGGCTGCCTCCCCGATGTTGCCGGCGTCACCGGACTTGCCGTACTGGATCACTCCGGCGGCGTCGAATCGGCCTGCGGAGTACATTTGGATTCTTGGCGCTTCATTGGGCGGCCCCGCCGCCGTGAAAACGTTTCTGGACAACTTGCCGGCCGGACTGCCGGTCGGTTTTATTTATGCCCAACACATTGATGGCAATTTCACCGACGTGCTAACCCGGGTTCTGGGGCGCCACGCCCATTACCGGCTCCAGCGGGCGGAGCAAGGCAAGAAGGTTTGCAATGGCGACGTGGTCCTATTGCCCGTGGAGCGCGAATGGGCCATCGATGACGAGGGGGCACTGATCGAAAAGACCACGCCATGGCCTGGCCCCTACGGACCGTCCATTGATCAGGTCCTGCTCAATGTGGGTGATCACTACGGCGCCCGTTGCCATGCTATTCTGTTTTCCGGCATGGGCAATGACGGCGCCATTGCCGCTCCGCTGCTTCGAGCCTATGGCAGTAAGATCTGGGTTCAAAGCAGCGACAGCTGTGGGAACAGTTCAATGCCGGACTCCGTTGCGGAAACCGGTTGTGTCAGCTTTACCGGACCACCGGATCAACTGGCGCGGGAACTCGTCAAAACGATTGAAGAATCCTGCCTGCTGAAAGGCAAGCAACAGCGGGATTCGGCCTGAGGACATGAATAATGAACGATAAAAGCCAACTTCTGCCGTGCGTCATGATCCCGATGACCGACCGTCAACTGTTGCTGCCCAACGTATCGATTGCCGAAGTGGTCGACTACGCGGCGGCAGAAGTCATCGACAATGCGCCCGAGTGGTTGATCGGGCACCTGGAGTGGCGCGGACTGCAAATCCCGGTCATTTCCTACGATGCCGCCAACGGCGGCGGCGCTGCCATTCCTGGCGACAATCGTGGCCGCATTGCCGTACTCAACACCATTGGCAAACACCATGGCAACCTGCCGTTTCTGGCGTTGATCACCCAGGGCATACCAAGCCAGGCGCGGTTGGCGGAAACCCAGATCCGGACCGTGGAAGGCAAACGTGGCCCGGCGGATCTCATGGTTGTCGATGTCGATGGCGATACCGCATACATACCCAATCTTGAATACCTCGAATCCCTCGCGATTGGCGATGCCACCAGCTGACCACCCATCGGCATGACGGCTGCGGCAATGAGATGTTATATTGTTACATCTTTAAACCGTCCGCAGAAGCCGTTATGTCATCCAGTGCTATTCCTTATCGTCCGCACAATCACTCTGCGTGTGTGCATCAGGCCCTGTCCGATGCCCGGTCGGTGTGTCAGCGCCAAAATGCCCGTCTGACACCGATTCGTGAACGCGTTCTGGAATTGATCTGGCAGTCCCATAAGCCACTGGGTGCCTATGACGTGCTGGCGGTATTGGCGGAAGACGGTCATAACGCAGCCCCACCTACCGTCTACCGAGCCCTGGACTTCCTTCAACAATACGGCCTGGTGCATCGGATTGCGTCGTTGAACGCGTTCACCGGCTGCACCCACGCCGGTGAACATCATACCTGCCTGTTCCTCATCTGCCGGGCTTGCCGTACGGTCCTCGAGTTAACTGCCCCGGCGGTGTCGGACGCCGTCGCCAAAGCCAGTCAGGCCGAAGCCTTCACACCGGAAGAAACCATCATTGAAATTGCAGGCCTCTGCCCGAACTGTTCCAGCGAGCCGACCCATGAGTGAAACCCTGGCAACCCTGAACGCGGTGACCGTAACGTTCAACAACACACCGGTGGTGGAGAATGTCCATCTAACGATCAGTCGTGGCGATATCATTACCATCATCGGCCCCAATGGAGCAGGTAAGACCACCTTGATCAAGGCCATTACCGGCATTCAGCCCATCACTGCCGGGTCGCTTTGGCGCAAGCCCGGTCTGTCCATTGGCTATGTCCCACAGCGACTGCAATTACAACCGACACTGCCCCTGACCATTCGGCGATTTATGGCCCTGACCGGCGCGTCGTCAGGGGCGTGCCGGTCGGCATTGGCACAGACGGGTATTGAGCCGTTGTATGACGCATCGGTCCATCGCTTGTCGGGTGGCGAAATGCAACGTTTACTGATTGCCCGCGCCCTGGTGCGCCAGCCCGATCTGCTGGTCCTGGATGAACCGGCGCAAGGCGTCGATATCAATGGTCAGGCGGCCTTGTATGAGCTGATTCGAAGCCTCCGGGACTCGCTCAACTGTGGTGTCCTCATGATATCCCACGACCTCCACCTGGTGATGGCCGCCACCGACAAAGTTATTTGCCTCAATCAGCACATTTGCTGCAGTGGCTACCCGGAGGATATCTCCCACGATCCGGCATTCATTGAGGTCTTCGGGCAGCCGGTTGCCGAGAGTCTCGCGATCTACCACCACCATCACAACCACAGTCACGACCTTCACGGCGATGTCGTGCAGGGCCAGAGTCCGCACCACATCCATGGCGAGGAGTGCCGTCATGACCATCCTTGATCAGGTCCTCGGTGATTTTTTCTGGCGTGCGCTGATCGGTGGCCTGGGGGTCGCGCTGGTGGCCGGACCGTTGGGCTGCTTTGTGGTTTGGCGTCGCCTGGCCTATTTCGGCGATACCCTGGCGCATTCGGCGTTGCTTGGTGTCGCCCTGGGCTTTCTGTTTCAGGCGCCGGTTAATCTGAGCATTGCACTGACCTGCGTTGGCCTGGCGATTTGTCTGGTCTTGCTGGCCCGAAGCCGCGCCCTGGCCACCGACACCCTGCTTGGCATTCTGGCCCATAGTACGCTCGCCATCGGTCTGGTGGCGCTCAGCTTCATGCCAGATGTACGGGTGGATCTGACGGGCTACCTATTCGGCGACCTGCTGGCCATGAGTCGCCAGGACCTGGCCTGGATCTATGGCGGCGCGATCGTGGTATTAGCCCTCTTGTTCTGGCTCTGGCAAGGCCTTCTGATGAGTACCATTCACGAAGAACTGGCCCGCGTGGAAGGCGTACCAGTCGAACGCCTGCGGCTGGTATTAATGCTGATGTTTTCATTGGTGATTGCGGTGGCCATGAAAATTGTCGGCGTGCTGCTGATTACCGCTCTGTTGATTATTCCTGCCGCCACCGCACGCCGACTGGCCCGAAGTCCGGAGCATATGGTGCTGATCGCGATGGTGATTGGCATGATTGCGGTAGCCGGTGGTCTGGCCATGTCCTGGCACTTTAATAGCCCAGCAGGTCCGTCCGTCGTGGTGTCGGCGTTCCTGATGTTCACGTTGACCTATGGCCTGATCCGGCAACAACAGCAATAAGAGTGAAGCATGGTTAACCCATCAAGCCCGGAAAATCGCCGTGTCCAATCCCCATAAACCCTGGCTGGCGGCCATTCTGCTGGCCATTGTCGCCCACGCTGCGGTACTGCAGCTGCCGATGCCTGTGCTCGATCCGCTCCCCACATTGAAGCCGGGGATGTCGGTCACTATCACCGCGTCTTCGCCCGACGGTGATCAGGCGGCCACGGCGGCCGCTCAGTCAAAAGTGCCCCCCCAGCGCGCCCTGCAGCAGGCGGTTCAGCACGCCCGACCGCGACCACCAAGCCAACAGGCAGACCAGCCGCCGCGCTCGACGAATTCAGTGGCGGTCCCCCCGGCTCCGCCCCGACCATCGACGGCGCCGAAACCCCACACGAACAACCGTCCCGAGCCACGGACACGGCCGACAAATTCGGCGGTCGTCGAGCCATCCGCGCCGTCACCGACCACCAAGAGTACCCTGGCCGAAGCACCATCGCTTGCCCAGCCAAACCAGACGCCTGCGCTGGCAACGGCGATTGCACCCGAAACGGCACAGGCAGGCCCGGCTCTGGCGGACCGGGATCGCGCGCATGCCCGGTACCAGGCTGATTTACGTGCTCACATTTACCCCAATCTGCGCTACCCGGTCATGGCCAAACGCCAGCGCCAGCAGGGCGAGGTACTGGTGGTTTTCACGGTTGAGCCAGACGGTCGGGTATCCGATGTCCGCCTTGCGCAAGCGAGTCCATTCCCATTGCTGAACCGTGAAGCGCTGGACGTTATTGAACGGGCAACACCACTGCCCCCGCTACCGCCGGCGCTGCACGGTGAGAACAATGAATGGCTAGTGCCCATCACCTTCTCCTTGCTGTAGTCGAGCTATACATCGAGCTATACCGTCTTCATGTGCAGCCATATATTACATAATCGCCGTACAGTCACCCCATAGCCCCAACCTGCCGTCCCGACCTATACTCGTTCCACGTCGTGACGCACCTCGTTACTCAGCCTTGTATCTTGGCGCTTTCACCGGTCTGAACTAAAGTTTGGTTTTAAGACTGATTCCGGGCTCATGCCCCGTGGAGAAGACAATGGATGACCAAGGGTCAGGACGACACCGACTATTGATCTGGCTACCGCTACCGGTACTGATCACCGGCCTGCTGATCAGTTGGCTGGCTGCCAACCTGGCGTATCAGCGTGCGGAAAACATCGCGATTGAGGTCCTGAGCAGCCGCCATCAGGACATGGCCGAGTTAATCATGGAGCGGGTCTCCGGCTTGCTGGAGAGCGGGCAGTTAGTGGTGGAAACCGTGACCCAGGCTGCCCCCGAAGGCGCATGGCCCGTACCCGCGTTGATCGCCCGCAAACCCGGCATTGTTGCTGCCGACTTTCGCGCCGAGCTGCCCAGCGGGACCCCGTCCCGCAATCGCGACGTCGTCACCACCACGACACTCAGTGACACGGCTGTCGATGGCAGACGCATCACCTTGTCAGAATTGTTCATTCCAGCCGACAATGGCTACTGGCTGGCGCTCACCCTTCACCCGGCGCTCTGGCTCGCAGACATTTTCAATGATGACGGCACCCAGCCATTTGCCCAGCATCTGCACGACTTGAACCAGCACAGCAAAGCCCCTTTGATTGAGCATCCAACCCAAGGCGATTTGTTGCCCGCCATGGCGTTGCGGTCCGAATTTGCGTTTGGCAGCCGCCAATGGTTGTTGACCACCACGCCCACACACCAGTTTTTTGCGCAGTACACCCGCCCATTTTTGCAGTCTGTCTGGCTTGTCGGTGTCCTGTTAAGTGTACTGGCCGCGATGATTACCCGCTCACTCACACGCCGGCTGACGGCTGTGCATCGGCACCGGATCGAGGCCGAGCGGGCCAACAACCGGCTCAGTCAGCAAATTGATAACGCTCAGGTCGAAAAAAACATCCTCAAGCAGGCGCTTGGAAACAGCGAATTGCGAAGCCGTGACCTGGTGGAGCTGACCGGCGGACTGGTCTGCGAACTGGATGAACAATTAACCATCATATACATCTCACCCCAATCCGCCGATCTGCTGGGCAAACCACCGGCCGAACTGGCAGAGCAGCCGTTTACCTGGTGGATTGATGAATCAGACCGAAGCAACTTCAACGCCGCTGTGGCGGCAGCGCGTCAGGAAAAAACCCTTGAGCGAATCGACCTTCATCTGCTGGACCGGCAACACCAGCGCGTCAGCGCCACGGTCAGGATCAAGGCCGTTGTTGACCCGCTCAGTGGTTGCACAGGCTATCGGATGACCGCTCAGCGATCCTTTTCCTGACCCTGCCCAATCAACTTGTGGGAGCCATCACACCGGGGCGGGTGTCCGGTTTGCTTACACCCGCAAAACCATACCCACTCTTCCTTATCGGCGGTAAATTTAACCGGCGTAAACCCGGATCCTTTGTGCGAGCCATCGCAAAACGGCTGCGACTGACTGCGGCCACATGCGCACCACAAGTATGGCTTGCCCGGCTCGACCAGCACCGCATACGGCGTGCTGCGGGCTATTTTAGCCGTTTCATGCTCGGTCATCTGGCACCCCCAATGGTGGATGAACTGGTTGAAGTATAGTCTCCTGACCGCAGACATTATAAACAATCGCTCAAACCCTTTGCTCATCTCATACATACGGATTACCATATATATGGAATTCATTATTTATGGGCCTGTGTCGTGCCGGAACTGACTCCCCTCTCACCCTCCAAGCTATTCAAAGCGCTCGGCGAGCCTACCCGCCTCGCCACCATGCTGCTGATTGATCAGCAATCCGAGCTGTGTGTCTGTGAGCTAACCGTGGCCGTTGGCGTGTCCCAGCCTAAAATCAGTCGCCACCTGGCACAGCTCAGGGCCCAGGGATTGCTGCTGGATGAACGCCGGGGGCAGTGGATCTACTACCGCTTGCACCCAACCCTGCCAGATTGGTCTCGCCAATTACTTCACATCACCCGGAACGCCAACACCGACTTTCTGCAGCCCATGCTGGTGCGACTTGAGACCATGACGACGAAACCACCCGACTGCCGCCCGGTCATCGATAACACATCATTCAATCACCCCAGGAGCACTCTGTGAGCACCATCAAAGTAGGCATCAACGGCTTTGGCCGTATCGGCAGGCTCGCGCTTCGCGCCTCATTCGACTGGCCCGATATCGAATTTGTCGCCATCAACGACCCAGGCGCCGACTCGGACACCCTCGCTCACCTGCTGATGTTCGACAGCGTGCATGGCCGCTGGCATCACAACGTCACGGCGGAGGACAATCACCTGGTCATCAATGGTCAACGAATCCCCGTTTTCGGCCATAAGACCATTCCAGAGACCGACTGGAGTCGGTGCGATGTGGTGATTGAAGCCAGTGGCAAAATGAGGACCGTAGCGCTGCTGCGGGCGTATCTTGACCAGCAGGTCAAACGCGTCGTGGTGACCGCACCGGTCAAGGAACCGGACGCGCTCAACATTGTTATGGGCGTCAACGATCACTGGTTCGAACCGGCCCGGCACCGAATTGTCACTGCCGCCTCGTGCACCACCAATTGTTTGGCCCCCGTGGTGAAAGTCCTGCATGAGAGCCTCGGCATTAAACACGGCTCCATCACCACAATTCACAGCCTGACCAACACCCAGACCATCGTCGATGCGCCTCACAAGGACCTGCGTCGGGCTCGGGCCTGCGGCAGTTCACTGATTCCGACCTCGACCGGTTCGGCGACCGCCATCATTGAAATTTTCCCCGAGCTCAAGGGCCGGCTCGACGGTCATGCCGTTCGGGTGCCACTGACCAATGCCTCACTTACCGACTGCGTCTTTGAGGTGGAAACACCCACCGACCGGGACACTGTCAACGCCCTGTTAAAAACCGCCGCCGAAGGCTCACTGAAACACGTGCTCGGCTACGAAGAGCGCCCCCTGGTGTCCATTGATTACAAAACCGACCCACGCTCGGCCATCATCGATGCCCTTTCAACTCTGGTGGTCAATGGCACTCAGGTGAAGCTCTATGCCTGGTACGACAATGAATGGGGCTATGCCAACCGTACCGCCGAGTTGGTCCGTAAGGTAGGCACCGCGGCATCATGACACCCGCCGTTCGGCAGTATCTGGTCATCACCGGCAACTATTGGGCCTTTACCCTCACCGACGGCGCACTCCGGATGCTGGTGGTGCTGCACTTCCACCAGCTCGGCTATTCCCCGCTGAGCATTGCGCTGCTGTTTCTGTTTTACGAGTTCTTTGGCGTGGTGACCAATCTCCTGGGCGGTTACATCGGCGCCCGTTGGGGCCTGAACCGCACCATGAACCTGGGGCTGTTCCTGCAGATTCTGGCGCTGGCGTTACTGACGGTGCCCGCCGCCATGCTGACCGTGCCCTGGGTAATGGCCGCCCAGGCGTTGTCCGGCATTGCCAAAGATCTCAATAAGATGAGTGCGAAAAGCGGGATCAAACTGCTGGTGCCGGACCAGCACCAAGGCACCCTGTATCGCTGGGTTGCGCTCCTCACGGGTTCGAAAAACACCCTCAAAGGCGTCGGTTTTTTCCTCGGGGGCGCCTTGTTGATGGGGCTCGGTTTTACCGGCGCGGTTCTGGCCATGGCAATTGCGCTCACCCTGGTCTGGTGCGCCAGCCTGATGCTGCTGCGGCAGGAACTGGGACGCAGTAAGGCCAGGCCCAAGTTCACCGACCTGCTGTCCAAAAGTCGTGCCATCAACGTCTTATCCGCAGCCCGCCTGTTTCTGTTTGGCGCCCGCGATGTCTGGTTTGTGGTGGCGTTGCCGGTGTACTTGCACACCCACTTTGGCTGGGACTTCTGGCAGGTCGGTGGTTTTATGGCAATCTGGGTTATTGGCTATGGCGTCATCCAGACCCTGGCCCCGACCCTCACGGGGCGCCAACATGGCCTCATGCCCGGCGCCCGGGCGGCGGCGGCCTGGGCGGCAACACTGGCGGTGATTCCGGGTATCATTGCAGTGGGTTTGGCCGCGGGGTGGCCGGCCCAACCCGTGCTGATCGGCGGCTTATTGCTGTTCGGCGGGCTGTTCGCGGTGAATTCATCGCTGCACAGCTACCTGATTGTCAGCTTTGCCCGCGATGACGGGGTGTCCCTGGACGTCGGATTTTATTATATGTCGAACGCAGCAGGGCGCTTGTTGGGTACGTTGCTGTCCGGTTGGGTGTACCAGGTGTACGGGTTGTCGGCCTGCCTGTGGATATCCGCCGTTCTGGTGACCCTGGCGGCCGCGCTGGCCATGGGTTTGCCCGATCGGCGGCGCCTCCCGGTGCCTGAGCGCAACCTGTAACGGTAAACTGGCTGTTCATTTAACGGGGCCATTAAGGGGCCGCAACACCTCCCGGATTTTCCCGGTGGCCACCAGTTCCATAAACTCATCACCCAGCCGATCACTCTCGGCGATCGCGCAACGCCACGCCTTTTCGCGACCGGCATCGTCGTTGACATAACGCTCAAAGTCCTTGCGGTCCGGCAGCTTTCGATTCGGCAGGCTGGCAAGGTATTCTTGTGACGGGGCCACCAGCAATACGTCCTGCAATCCGGTGGCACTGCCCCGGCGCCAGGGCAGCGACTTGTCAAACCAACCGGGGATGATCCGGTCGGTAAAATGCGGGTAGAGCACCACGCCTGGCTGTTCAAACGGCAGGTCCAGATGGTAATCCAGCAAGCCACCGTCCCGATAGACGCCCTCCGGAGCCCCGGGAATGTTGCGAACGCCGGCCATCACCAGTGGAATCGATGCCGACGCCAACAGAGCCGGCATCAGATTGTCTGGAGTCAGCGCCACATGGTGGCTGGGGAAATCCACCAACTTGGCCACCGGCGCCCGCAGGCGACTGTCGTGCACAATCCCACGCTCCATAAATCGACCCAGGTGGCGCCGACTGACCATGTTGGCGCTGATGGCGTTCATCAGCCCCAGTGACAGACGGCCTTTGCTGTCGTGCTCCAGCAGGCCCCGGCTGCGCACCACCATGATGTTCAGCCGGTAATAGGGGTGATTTAGAATGGTCTCTTCGCGGCCCTTGAGCAAAGTGTCGAGAAACAGCACGCTCTTGCGGCTGACTTCGGCGGCACTCACACCCTTGGCAAAGCGCTGCGTTGTATACAGTTCCGCCAGCTGGGCCAATTGTTCACGCGGATCGCCGGAGGCAACGGCGGCAAACCGCCAACTGCCAATCGACGCCCCGATCAGCGAGCGTTCCTGGGGCGCGCCCGGCAACCAGTCACCGAATATTGCCTTGTCCAGGCCGGATAACCCGAGTGCCTTCGGCCCACCCGCCGCCCCCGGAATGACATGAACGTCTTCGGGCCGAAGCCCCTGTTCACGCACGCGCTCAATGGCTCGGCGCCCGGCACGGATGGTCAGTGCCGAAGCTCTGGTGTGGATCGCGGTCATAACATTGCCCTGCAGAATTTCCCGAATAGTAGCGAAACTCCCACCGTTCGGCCAATGGTCTCACCCGCTCTGTACCGGACCCGCACCACACGGCCCTAATCAATCCATGGTTAATGTATACTGCGAAAAACAGCGTCTGAGCCAGTTTATGCCCCACATCAGTCACGGTGAGTCCACCCGCCAGAAAATTCTGTTAACGGCGCTTGAGTTGTACGCTCAGAAAGGCCTCGAAGGGGTGTCTTTGCGCACCATCAGCGCCGAGTCCGGTACTCGGAATTCGGCAGCGGCACACTACCATTTCGGTAACCGTCTGGGCGTCATCGAGGCCGTCCTCACAATGATCACCGATCACCTCCGCCCCCAATTTGAGGCCGGCATTGTGGCGGTTGAAGCGTCACCGTCGCCCACGCTGCGTGAGGTCGTTCGTGCCACCCTGTTGCCTTATTTGTCGCTGCTCTCGGACCACAACGACTGGGGGCCGTCGGCACTGCGTTTTATGGCGCACCTGCACGCCGACAACACGCGCGACATCATGCGCCTGCTGAACCGGCATTTTCGTCTCGAAATTGAACGAATCGAAGCCCAGTTGCACCGTGTGTTACCGGAGATTCCCCGCAATTCACTGCGCGTCCGGTTGGCGTTCACCTTTGTAAACCTGATTCACGGGGCCGCCGAAATCGATTTGTTGGCGAATACGCCTTTCGGCAATATCCGGCCCGACGATGCCACCTTGTTCAATCACTTTGTCGACTATGTCGAGGGTGGCCTGGCCTTTCGCTCCCGCCGTTCCTAACTTTCGCTTCCCTCCCCATAAACGCGTGCTAGACTCTGAATGTGCCAGGTCTGGGCAGTGCGGCGTAAGCTGCTGGCCCGGGTGACAAGGCCAAGGCCTGCTTTTGTCGGGCAACCGTCGCACTGAGTGTGTGACGCTTATCTCGATGTTGACACAGGATGTTTCAGCAGCTTGCCCAGGTGCCGGGGCTCCGGCCCGGTAGGAGAGTTTAGTGACCAAGTGGACCGCCACAAGCATGAAGGCAAGCAACCCGACGTTGGTTGTCCTGGGCTACCGCCGACAAATTGTCTACCACCTTCATTTCTGGGCCCTGGTCGCGGCCGCGCCCCTGATTCTGGTGCAGTGGAGCCTGGACCACAAATTGCTGGCAGCCTTGCTTGCCCTGTTCTGCGTCAATGCCGTGGCGGTGATGGCCTGCCTGCGCTGGCGCCAGAAGTACCTGTTCGAAGGCCGTTTTTTTGCCATCCTGGCGGCGTTGTGCGCTGTCTACTCCACCGCGATTAACGGTTATCCCGGGTTGTACTGGTCCTACCCGGTCATTGCGTCCATTTTTTTTCTGCTGTCACTGCGAGAAGCCTGCATCAGTAACATTCTGTTCATTGGTGCCATGGCGATGGTGTCGTTTGGCCAGTTCCCCGAACCCGACTTCTGGCGCATCGTGTTTTCGCTGGCACTCACCTGTATCTTCGTGCTGGTCTTTGCCTGGCTGGTTGGGCGCCTGCAAACCGAGCTGACTCGTCTCGCCACCACAGATCCACTGACGGGCTGTCTCAATCGTTCGCAGCTCGCCGATATACTGAACAGCCAGATCCAGCTGCGCGAGCGCTATGAACGCGTCTCCAGCCTGATCCTGATTGACCTCGATCACTTCAAGGCGGTCAACGACCGCTGGGGCCATGTCGCGGGTGACAATGTACTGCAAGAAGCGGCCAATCGATTGCGACGGCGTTTACGGGACAGCGATCAACTGTTTCGGATTGGCGGTGAGGAGTTTATGTTGGTGCTGCCGGAGACTCGGCAGAAAGATGCCGAAACACTGGCCCATCAACTCTTGACGACCATCAGTGCCGGACCCTTTCTGGAGGACATCCAGCTCACGGCCAGCGCGGGGGTAACGGAAGTGATTAAGGGCGAAACCTGGTCAACCTGGCTCAATCGTGCGGACCAGGCCCTGTATTCGGCGAAATCGAAAGGCCGAAACCGAACCGTAACGCTGAGGGGGTCGATGGATTCCGACGCGCCGGGTCCTGAGAATGCGACCAATCTGTCCTAGCGATCTGCAGCCTGGGTCTTGTGAAAATCCCGAAAGGCTCGATAGACCTCGTCAGGACTTTCGTAATGTGGGTAGTGTCCGACGCCCCGCAGGCTGACGACGTCGGGCTGCGCTATCAATTCGCGATACCGCATGGCCATTCCGGCCCCGGATACCGGGTCCGCCGTTCCGGATATCAGCCGCATGGGTTGTCGTGCGGCCTGCAGCGCACCGACCCAACGGTGGCGGTGACACCGGCGCTCTTCCATATACCGAATCAGGCGATGCAGAATGCCGCGACCGTTATTGTAGGTCAGCAATTGCCAAAAATTATCCAACTCCCCGCGACTGGGCTGGCGATGGGGGGCGAACAGGTGACTGAAGTTGTAATCGAATATCCGGCGGGTCAGCCCACGGCTGACAAGCCCCCCCATTGGGCTGCTTAATAGGGTCTGAATCAGCAACGGACGATGGACTTCCGGAAATAATGCACCATTCAAAAAGCAGACGCTGGCAATGGCGAAGCCCAGCCCGCCCTCTTGCTCCCGGGCGAGTAATTCCTGCGCCACGCTGCAGCCGTAATCGTGGGCCAGCAAGTGCACACTTTTCAGCCCAAGCCCCTCAATCCAGCCCTGCTGCAAGTCCGCTTGGTCGTCAATGCTGTAGTCGTAGTCGATGGGTTTATCGGAGAATCCAAAACCCAACATGTCGACGGCCAAGACTTTATAATGCTGTGTCAGCAATGGCCAGACCCGATTCCAGTCCCAGCTGGCGGTCGGAAACCCGTGCAACAACACCAGCGGTTCACCCTGACCCGCCATGCGACTGAAAATGGCGTGCTCACCGTAGCTGAACCATTTGCCGCCCTGCTGCCATTGATCCGGTGTCACGGAAGCACCGGTTAGGGAGGCATCCGCGCCGTTGGGTGTTACCTGTTCCATAGGTATCCTTTGCCATCTGCCAAAGCGTGAAACTGTAAAACAAAGCAACCGGGTACGCCAGTGCTCCGGTTGCCCGATCGTGCTGACCACCATCGCCATTGGTCCTTTTGCTGCTTTGGCACGTAACAGAACCAGAGTGTGTCGCGCGACATTACCCAATTCATTATCATGAGCTGCTCAAACACTTTTGCACAACGGAAAACACCATGACCAATAAACTGAATGACCTGACGGATCACTACCGGGGAATCATCTCCGGACTGGGCGAGGATGCCACCCGCGAAGGGCTGCAGGACACCCCCAAGAGAGCTGCCAAGGCCATGCAGTTTTTAACCAAGGGTTATCAGCAGAACCTCACTGAACTGGTCAACGGCGCCGTTTTTGAATCGTCCATGGATGAAATGGTGGTGATTCAGGACATCGAACTCTACAGCATGTGCGAGCACCACCTTTTGCCCTTCATCGGCAAGTGCCACATAGCCTACATCCCACAAGGCCGGGTGCTTGGACTGTCCAAATTCGCCCGGATTGTTGATATGTATGCCCGTCGCTTCCAGATTCAGGAAAATCTGACCCGACAGATTGCCGATGCCATTGAAAGTGTCACCAATGCCAAAGGCGTTGCGGTGGTTATTGAAGCAAAACACATGTGCATGATGATGCGCGGTGTCGAAAAGCAAAATTCCCTGATGAAAACGTCGATGATGCTGGGCTCCTTCCGACAATCCCAAGCCACTCGCGCTGAATTCTTAAACCTGATTCAGAAACGCTAGGAGCGTCGCCATGACCACATCGGAGCTCAGCCACCAGGCCACTGTTCGCATCAAGGACTTGCTGCTCAGAACCTACATCGGCATCAAAGAAGAGGAAATTAATAATCAGCAGGATGTGCTCATCAACGTATGCCTGACGTACGATGCCACCGCCGCAATCGACAACAATGAAATTGAATCGGCGTTGAACTACCGGACCATCACCAAACAGATCATTCGTCATATCGATGGCAACCGATTTGCCTTGCTTGAGCGCATGACCCACGAAGTACTGGGTATCGTGATGGAGCACGGCGCGGTCGAATGGGCGAGAGTGGAAATAGATAAGCCCCACGCGTTACGCTACGCTGAGTCGGTTTCGGTAACGCTCGAAGCGCGTCGGAACCATCCCCAGTAAACAGCAAGGCCAACTACCATGCCAGCGAGCAACCCGGAGACGTTGCGTCATATCCTGACCGCGGTTCGCACCATTGCTATGGTGGGTGCCAGTGAAAAACTTCACCGCGCAAGCCATCAGGTCATGGCCTATCTCCAGGGGCGCGGTTATCGGGTGATACCGGTGAATCCAAGACTGGCGGGGCAAACCTTGCTGGGCGAAACCGTTTACCCCAACCTTCAATCGATCCCCGAGCGTGTGGATATGGCCGACCTGTTCCTGGCCTCCGATCACACCGGCCCTGTCATGGAGGCTGCCATCGCCCTTAAAATTCCGATCCTCTGGCTACAAATTGGCGTCATCAACGAAGAGGCAGCCCACCAGGCTGAAGCTGAAGGCCTGACCGTGGTTATGGACCGTTGCCCCAAGCAGGAAATCCCCCGTCTCGGAGTCCCTCTGGTGACCCGCGCCGCCTCCTGAGGGCACGGCACTTCCAACCGCAGGGGCCTGGCAAGGGTCTCTTTTAGGCCAGCAGACACCAAAGCCCGCTCTCAGCCCTCCCCGACTGTGACCGTTGGTGTCATCACCCCGTCATCATTGTCACGATACTTTACACATACAGCCGGCCTCATTTGAGACGTTGCTGTAGCGTCCGCTTGCAAGCTGTTTGATTGGGGACCCTTTTGCCAAAACGGAACTGAAATTGCGGCGTAATGACCGTTACGGAGCTAAACCCCCTAGCCGGGTGGAGGTACGTCATGAGTGAACAAGTCCTGTCTTTCGCGAAAATATGCCTGGTGGTGGCCGTATTCTGTGTCGTGTCGTCCTGGACCGGAACGCTCGCTTTCTAAACCAGCGTCGCGCTAACGACTTACGACACAGCCGCAAGTGCGAACGTTTGTTTTTCTGCCATACTGCACTCACCATAAAGATGAGACTGGCAGAGTCATGTGGTTCAGACGTAAAACCAGCGCACGCACTTCAAAACCGAGCACAAGCACAAGCACAAGCACAACTGCACCGCCTGACCTTGGTCAGACGGTGACGCGCATCCGACTGCCGGTGGATCTTATCGAGCCGGGTATGCGAATCGTCAAGCTTGACCGTCCCTGGACCGAGTTACCGGTTCTGTTTCAAGGCTTTACCGTTGAGACGGACGAACAGACCCGGCTGCTACGCCACTACTGCCAATGGGTCTTGGTGGAAGGCGAACGGGGTCAACTGGCCCTCGCACAGGGAAAAATGTCGCTGCTCAACCACAAAATCGGTAAACCGATGGCTGAGGCCCACTCGCTGGCGGATGAATTGCCCCGGGCGCATGCCGCGTACTATCAAGGGCAGATCTTTGTTGACCAGGTCCTGGATGCCATCGAACGGAATGACGCGGTAAGCCTGGCCGATGCGCGCCCGGTCATCCAGGACTGCGTCAAAAGCATTACCGCCAATGCGAATGCCATGTTCTGGATGACACGCATCAAGTCCGACGATGCCTACACCGCTGAACATTGCATGCGGGTGGCTGTTTACGCCATTGCCTTTGGCCGCTTTATAGGGTTGCCCAGTGACGACCTGGAAGTGGTCGGTCTCTGTGGAATGTTGCACGATATCGGGAAACTCAAAATCAGTCATGCCATTCTCAACAAGCCCGGAGAGCTGACGCCGGCTGAAATGGAGGAAATGCGGCGCCACAGCGAGCTCGGATTTGAGCTGCTGCAATCGCAGCATACCCTGGAACCTATTGTGGCGGACGTGTCGCGTCACCACCATGAACGTATCGATGGCAAGGGTTACCCTCAACAACTGGAAGAATGGCAGATCAGCCGGTACGCGCGCCTGATATCGATTGTGGATGCGTTCGATGCCATCACCAGCAATCGCTGTTACCGCAAGGGACTGTCAGCCTCCGATGCGTTGCGGATTTTATACCGCGGTCGGGGCGAGCAGTTTGACGCGGCAATGATTGAGAGCTTTATCCGGATGGTGGGCATCTACCCGCCGGGCACGTTGCTTGAACTCAGTTCCGGCGAGGTCGCACTGGTTCTCGCCTCCCACCCTGGCAAGAAGCTCAAGCCCAAAATTGAAATCGTACTGGACGCCAACAAACGGCCGTGCGTGCCCGTCATCATTGACCTTGCCGACGATCCACTGGATGCTGACAATCAGCTTTACGGCATCAACCAGCCGTTGCCGGACGGCGCCCATGGTGTATCCGTCAGCGAAAGGATGAATCAGATCATGGATATAGGTCATACTCTGACATCGGAACGGTGATCGGCCTCGGCTTGGTAGGTCCTTGTCATTTGACGAACCGGAGCATAGTGAAGCGTGCAGAATCGAAAACCCTACTCGGGCATCATCCTTCGGTGGCTTGCGCACCCAGCTTTGCCCGTGCTGATTTTTCTGCTGTTTCTCGGCATTGCCAGCACCCTTAAATTTGGCATCGACCAGCAGAACGACGCTCAGATCAGCAGCCGGCTGCAGTCCGAAGCAAAGAGCCTGGCCCGGGAGCTGGAGCGGGACTTCACCCGTCATGTCGAAGCCCTCAAGCGCATGGCGGAACGCCGAAAAGTGCTACCCGCCATATCCGAGGCGCAGTGGCGTGAAGACGCCAGAAATTACCTGACAGATTTCGAGACCTACCAGGCCATCGAGTGGATCAGCCGCGATTTTCTGGTTCGATGGGTGGAGCCCTTCACCGGCAATGAAGACGTTCTGGGCTTCAATGTTGCGTTTTCCGATGCCCGCCACGAGGCTCTGGACCGCGCAATCCTGACCGGCTCATTGGACGTTTCCGGGGTTATCCAACTGAAACAGGGGGGAACCGGTCTGGTGATTTATGCCCCAATCGGGGCGTCGGATAGGAACAACGGCTTTATCGCCGGTGTCTTCAGAATGGAGAACCTGTTGGAAGCCCTGCAGGCACCTCGGATTCGCAACCACTTTCAGCTCGACATCATGGAATCGGGCCAGAGTGCTTATCAACTGAACGCCGACTCCGCGCTAATCACAAACTTCTCGGAACAGGTACCGGTCAATTTGCCGGCCGTTGAATGGGCATTGAAATTGTCGCCCACCAAGCTCTGGGCCACTCAGCATCGGAGCTTCTGGCCGTGGGTCACCTTTGTCACTATGGTGGCGGTGGGGGCGATGGTCAGTGTATCCGTGCTTCTGGTGCAACTGATTCTGAAACGCAATCAGGTTTTGCTGAAAACCCGTTCGGAGCTGGAACAGGAAGTTGACCAGCGTAAGGCTATTCAGCAGGATCTGGCGCGACTGGCATCCACGGATGCCCTGACCGGGCTCGCCAATCGCCGGTTCTTCATGGAGGATCTGGCCCACACCTTGTCGATCGCCGACCGCCAGCTTCGCCAAGTGGCGCTGGTCATGATTGATCTGGATCGCTTTCAAATGCTCAACGATTCGCTGGGGCATCAGTTTGGCGACGAGCTGTTGATCAAAGTGTCCGAGCGCCTCAATCAACTGAGTGACGAGCGCGTGCTGGTCGCCTATTCCGGCGGTGACGAATTCATGATTTGCCAACAACAGGTGGAAGACATTGATGACGTCATCAACCTGTTGGGTCACGTGAAACAGTGCTTCAGCAAGCCCTTCATTGTACAGAACGAAGCTCACACCATTACCGCCACCATGGGCGTTGCCGTCTACCCGCAAAGCGGGCTGGATGCCGATATCCTGTTGCGCAATGCCGATATTGCGCTTTACCGGGCCAAGGACAGCGGTCGCAATACCTATCAGTTTTATACCGAGGGTATGCAGGACCGGGAAGTGATGCGACTGGAGTTGGACAAAGACCTCAACAACGCTCTGGCGCGTGACGAGTTTGTCCTCTACTACCAACCGCAACTCGATTTGGCCACGATGCAAATGGGCAGTGTTGAGGCGCTGATCCGCTGGCAGCATCCGGAGCGCGGCCTGTTGCCTCCTATTGAGTTTATCCCCCTGGCAGAAGAAAGCGGTCGCATTACCGATATCGGCCGCTGGGTGGTGCTGGCGGCCTGCCGCCAATTGGCCGAGTGGAGCGATGGGCCGCTCAGCCACCTGCGCGTGGCGGTGAATCTGTCCGGCCGGGAACTGGACGACAAAGGGCTGGTGGAACACATTCAACAGGCGTTAGCCAAGCACGGTGTGCCAGCGGATCGCCTGGAGGTCGAGCTGACAGAAGAAATCTTCATCGCCAACCTTGAGCGCAACCTTGACCAGCTGACCCGGCTGAACAAGCTGGGTGTGCACCTGGCCATTGACGATTTTGGTGTCGGCTATTCATCCCTGGCCTACCTGCGCGACTTCCCGGTGGACTTGCTGAAAATTGACCGCTCCTTTATCACCAACGTCACCGACCGCCACGACGACGCGGTCATCACCCGGGCCGTCATCAACCTGGCCCACAACCTCGGCATTCAAGTGGCGGCAGAGGGCATCGAAACCGAAGCCCAGCTGAACTTCCTAAAAAGCCACCGCTGTGACCTGGCCCAAGGCTATTTAATCAGTCGCCCCATTCCGGCAGCCGACCTGCCGGCCTTGTTGGCGCGGGGCATTAAATTTGACAGCTTACCCACTGCCCCTTGAAATGGGGCAACTGACATCCCACCCTTTCATTATCGCGATCCATCACTGGCACCTATCATGAACTCGGGTTATCTGACACAGGAACAGGACCGGCTACTGAGACGCTGGGAAACCTGGAACCGCAATTATTTTTTGTTCGCCTTCGTGACACTTGTCATTGTGCTGGTTTTCAGTACCCAGCTCGGGCTCTCCAGCAGCCACAGCTGGGGGCCACTGGGCCTCATTATCGCGGCCTTGGTGGCGCCCATCATCGTACTGCAACGGCGATTGGCCTGCCCGGCCTGTGGGCACCGCATCGGGTGGCAAGCCAAACTGATGGCACCGGATCAATGCCGGCACTGCCAGATTTTTCTTCGAGCGAAGAAATCCTGAACAACGATTGACCTGTGAGTGACTCACAGGTTTTAAACTCTCATAATCAAAGACTCAATCCCCCGGGGTGAATGGTTATGAGAGTGACAGATCTTGCCGCAAAAACCGGTGTAAGCCCGGATACCATCCGCTTTTATACCCGTGAAGGCCTGCTTCAACCTGGCCGCAACCCCACCAACAACTATCACGAGTACGATGCCACGGAGCTGCAGCGATTGCGTTTTGCCCGCAAGGCTCGCCAACTCGGATTCTCGCTACCAGAAATAAAGTTGATTCTGCAGCAAGCCGATGACCGGCATTCCCCTTGCCCCATGGTCAGAGGCGTGTTTGAGGATCGACTGGCCGATGTTGAAGCCCAACTGAACGAGCTTACCGCGTTACGGGATCGCATGCAGGCGGCGCTGGCGACCTGGCAATCGATGCCCGACGGCACCCCCGATGGCCATACTATCTGCCGGTTGATCGAGCACTGGGACGACACCCCGGATGCCACCGGAAAGTAATCCAAAAGTAATCCGAAAAGACTCGAACGTCGCCGGAACGTAATCGGAAGTCAGCAGAAAGTACCTGGAGTTGCTATCACCATGACCGAACCACTGCCAAACGTATTGTCGATAACCGGCGCTTCCTGTCAGGGATGCGCCCGCAAGATCCGCTCTGCATTGGCGCCTCTGGTGGCAGACCCGGATCGCATTGAGGTTGATCTGGCCAACCAAACCGTCACCTTACCCATGGGCAACAAGCTGAGTGAGGCTGCCCGACTGGTGACCCAAGCCGGTTTTCCGGCGCGCCCGCACACCACAACCGATACCGTATCGGCCCCGACCAAGGGCGACGCCGCCGCGGACACACCCGAACCGCAGCAACCGGAAACCTCCACCGGCGCCAGCGCCGCGCCGGTATATCTGGCAATCACGGGCGCCACCTGCGCCTCCTGTGTCCGCACCATCGAACAGGCGCTGTTGTCCGTCGACGGCGTCACTTCGGCACAGATGAACCTGGCCGACAATACGGCCACCGCCGAAGGCGTCTGCGACCCACAGGCATTAACCCGGGCCATCGTCAGCGCCGGTTATGGGGCCAGCGTGATTGATGATCCGGAGGCCACGGCAGATAACCGGGAACAGGAAGACCGTCAACACTACCGTGCCCTGCTGACCAAAATGGCCATCAGTCTGAGCACCGGCCTTGCGCTGATGGTTTGGGGCATGGGCTTTGGCACCATGATGGTCACCGAGGCCAATCAGACGATCTGGCTGTCACTCGGGGCACTGACCCTGGCGGTGATGGTGGGGACCGGAGGGCACTTCTATGTGGGCGCCTGGAAGGCGTTCCGTCACCACAACGCCAACATGGATACTCTGATCGCCCTCGGCACCGGCACCGCCTGGCTGTATTCCATGGTGGTCGCCAGTCTGCCGGCGCTGCTGCCGGAAATGGCACGACACGTGTACTTCGAGGCGTCGGCCATGATCATCGGCCTGATCAATCTGGGGCAGGCACTGGAACTGCGCGCCAAGGGCAAGACGTCCGAGGCGGTGCGGCGCTTACTCGACCTGCGCGCCAAAACCGCTCGCGTCATCCGCAACCACCGCGAGATTGACCTGCCCATCGAGCAGGTGCAACGGCAGGATCGTATCCGGGTGCGGCCCGGGGAAAAGCTACCGGTAGACGGCACGATCATCGAGGGCGAAACCCGCATTGACGAGAGCATGCTGACCGGGGAGCCGATGCCAGTCAGCAAACGCACCGGTGATGACGTCTCCGCCGGGACCCTGAACACCCATGGTTCAATCATCTATGAGGCGACCCGTGTCGGCAGTGACACCGCGTTGGCCCAGATCATCCGGTTGGTGAAAAAGGCCCAGGGTTCCAAACCGTCCATCGGTCGTCTGGCCGATCAAATTTCTGCGGTGTTCGTGCCCAGTGTGATGCTGATTGCGGTCGCGACGGCCCTGGTCTGGTACAACCTCGGGCCCGACCCCCGAGTGGTCCACATGATGGTGGCAGCGACCACCGTGCTAATCATTGCCTGCCCGTGCGCCCTGGGGCTGGCGACGCCGATGTCGGTGATGGTTGGCGTCGGCAAAGCGGCCGAGTACGGCGCTTTGATCCGCCAGGGTGAGGCGCTTCAGACGGCGGGCAAACTGGACCTGGTGATTCTGGACAAGACCGGCACCATTACGGCAGGTCACCCCACCGTCACCCATATCCACGCCCGCGATGGCGACACCCAACGCTTGCTGACACTGGCGGCGGGCCTCGAGCAGCACTCGGAGCATCCCCTGGCCGAGGCGATTCTTGCGCGCGCGATGGACGATGGTGTCAGACCGGATACCGTCACCGGCTTTGCGGCCTTTAACGGCAAAGGTGTCCGGGGGCAGTTGGGCGATCAGACGCTTCGCCTGGGCAATCGCCGCTGGCTTGAAGCCGAAGGCGTTGACGTCGCGACACTCGATGCCGCCGCCGGCGCCATTACCCGCGCCGCCGGTACACCCCTGTTTCTGGCGCTGGGGCAGCAGGCCCTCGGAGTGATCGGCATTGCCGATGCCATCAAATCGGATTCCAAAGCGGCAATCCAGCGTCTGCACGATGCCGGCATTCGGGTCATGATGGTCACCGGTGATGTGGAGGCCACCGCCCGTGCCATTGCGAGCGCTGCTGGAATTGACGATGTCCGGGCCGAAGTCCTGCCGGAGAACAAGGCGCGCATCGTCGAGGAAATGCGCAGCAAAGGCCATACGGTGGCGATGGTGGGCGACGGCATCAACGATGCGCCGGCACTGGCCGCCGCCGACGTTGGCTTTGCCATCGGCACCGGTACCGACGTCGCGATTGAAAGTGCCGCCATCACACTGATACGAGGTTCTTTGCACGGTGTCGCGGATGCCATTGAAATTTCCCGGGCCACCGTGCGCAACATCCATCAGAACCTGTTCGGCGCGTTTGTCTATAACACCCTCGGCATTCCCATTGCCGCCGGCGTACTCTATCCTCTGTGGGGAGTCTTGATGAGTCCGATCCTGGCGGGCGCGGCGATGTCCTTGTCTTCCGTTACGGTCGTGACCAATGCCAACCGCTTGCGGCTGTTCAAAACCTCACCAAGCCAGACGTCCGAGACCAGCAAGGGGAACGTATAATGGATATTCTGGTCAATATCGGCGGTGTGTTACTCATGGCCGCCATCGTTGGCTGGTTCTGGTTCTCAGGCAAACGAACCGCCAAGCCGTCGTCACCCACCCAAGCCGATCACCACCATTGAGGGCGTTACCATGACCATCAAAGCACTTAGCCTGGCGTTCGCCATGGCCATCAGCCCGCTGGCCTCGGCCGCCGGAGACGAGTCGGTTATCACGGTCTACAAGTCACCCAGCTGCGGCTGTTGTGGCGACTGGGTCAAGCATCTTGAGGCGAATGATTTCGAGGTGGCGGTGCGGGAAACCAACAACCTCAATCCGATCAAGATGGAGGCCGGACTGACGTCCGCCCTGGCCAGTTGCCATACCGCCTTTGTGGACGGTTATGTGATCGAGGGCCACGTGCCGGCCAACGACATTCGCCGGCTGATCGAACAGGCACCGAAAGCCAAAGGCCTCACCGTGCCGGGCATGCCCGCCGGTTCCCCCGGCATGGAAATGGGGAACCGACAGGACGCTTATCAGGTGTTGTTGTTCAATGACGAGGGTCAGACCCGGGTGTTTGCTGACTACCCGTGAGTTCTGGCGCTTGCGCCTGCCTTAGCAACTCCTTGATTAGGGACCGTTTGAGCGGGAATTGCGGATGTGCCGTCGTCAGGGTCTGACTCAGAACCTCATAACCGGTATACTCCCGCACATACTCATTCTTATCCCAGTCAGGTTCTTTTGCATGCTAAACGCCGACGCCCTCCAGCAGTTGCGCCAGCTCAAAACCGATATCGAAGCGACCAAGGTAGTGTTCCCCGGCACGATCAAGGCAACCAACGGCCGCTTCGGATTTGTTGCCCTGGACGATGGCCGCGATCTGTTTCTGCCCCCGGAAGAAATGCAGAAGGTGTTACCCGGCGACCGGGTACAGGTCACCGAACAGCCTGGCGACAACGGAAAAACCCAGGCCGCCATCGACGAACTGCTGGAAACACGCCTGACCACCTTCGTGGGTAAGTACCTGGTTAAAGGCAAGGGTCACTTCGTGGTGCCCGAAACCCCCGGCATCAATCGCTGGATTTTCATTCCTCCGCAAAAACGCCTTAATGCCGAACCCGATGACTTCATTTATTGCGAAATCATCCGGCACCCGATCAAGGATGGCAAAGGCCAGGCCGGTATCCGCCGCATTCTGGGCAAAGCCAACCAGCCCGGCATCGAGCGTGCGTTTACGCTGGCGACATTTGATCTCGAGGACGCCTGGCCGGCGGCCGTCGATAACCAGGCCAACAGCCTGAGTGAAGACGCCATCGCAAACGACACGGTGGCCCGTGAAGACCGAACCGAACGCCCCTATGTCACCATCGACAGCCCTAACACCCAGGACATGGATGATGCCCTGCTGGCCGAGCCCAACGCCACCGGCTGGACCCTGTCGGTGGCGATCGCCGATCCAACGGCCCTGATCAAACAAGGCAGCCCGGCCGAACTGCTGGCCCGGGAACGGGCCACCGCAATTTACTTTCCTGGCGAACCACGGCCCATGCTGCCGGATGCCATCAGCACGCGATTGTGTTCGCTGATGCCCGAGGTAAACCGGCTGGCGCTGATCTGCGATGTGCAGGTTAATAACGACGGCAGTCTGGGGGACTACAGTTTCCACCAGGCCGTGATTCATTCGAAGGGGAAACTCAGCTACGACCTGGTCGCCAACGTGATCGAAGGGCGCGAGGATGACGATACCCGAGCCTTGTCAGCGGAAGTGCTGAACAGTCTGGACCAGCTTCATCAGGTTGCCAGCGTGTTGCGCAAATGGCGTTCCAGGCACGCCTTGATGGGCGCGGAGCGTCAGGAATTCCGTATGCGTCTGGATGAAAACCGACGCATCCGTCAAATCGATCCGTCGGTTCAGAACGAAGCCCATCGGCTGGTGGAAGAGTGCATGATCGCGGCCAATCGCAGCGTCGCCAATTTCCTAACGCGCCAGGGCCAGGGGCTGTTTATTCAGCATCCCGGTCTGCGGGAGGATCGCGCCGACAACATCCGTACGCTGCTGAAAACCTACGCCACTGAGCTGGCCGACGTGGACCCGACTTCGCCGGAGGGGTTCAAGACCCTGATGCGGCAAACCGATTTGCCGGCCGCCGAGATCCCGATCAAGGCCGTTGTCTCCCGCCAGTTGGCACGCGCCGAATTGTCGTTCACGCCAGCACCGCATCAGGGCATGGGGCTGGAAGCGTACACCACCTTCACCTCACCCTTGCGCAAATTCAGCGATTTCTACGTCCATCGGCTGCTGAAATCGGTGCTTTGGCAGCAGCCGCTGAAAGTACTCACCAACGCGGAACTGGAACAACTGCAAGCCGCCCAGATCAAGGCACGTCAGGCTGCCAACAGCCTGGAAACCTGGCTCAAGTGCGATTTCGCCAAGCAACTGGGCAATGCCAACTTGACCGGCGTTATCAGCCGGACAATTCCAGCCGGTTTTTTCGTTCGTCTGGACATAAATGGCCTGGAAGGCTTCGTGAACTGTAAGTCCCTGGAGGGGAAATTCAGTTTCGACCCAGTGACGTTGCGACTGAAAGGGAAAAAACGATTCTTCCAGATCGAACAGGCCGTCACCGTCACCCTCGCAGGCGTCGACGACGAACGTAAGCAGATCAATTTCAACCTGGTGGAGCCCGCTCAGGACGAACCCCAAACACCCGCTTGAAAAGCCAATGCATGGCGCCCAATGTAAGGTATAGGAACAGCGCCCACGTCAGCAATTGTGCAGGAGGGTAAGACCATGCGGCCCGACGAGTTTTTGAAGAAATACGGTTTTGATGAAGACGAGGAAGAGCGGGACCACAGCCTACGCCATAATGCGATGGAGCACGCCAAGCACCTGAAAAGGCCCCATGCCGGCACCCCGCATGACTGGGAAGATTGGGAGCGTTATCGGGAGGAACACCCGGACGATGTTGAACCCGAGGACGACGACGCCTGATAAAGCCCAACGGCCCTGCCGAACGGGCTGTCCTTGTCACTCAGGAAGCGCTGACAGGCCTCTTGGCCAAGGCTCCGGCGTCATCCCGCGGGGCGGGGTAGCAGCAAAGTGGGGACAAGGTAACGACAGGAAGGGTCCGTGCGGTGCCGCCCAACGGGCGTGCGCGCTAAGCTTCCTGCACCGCCGTTTCCGGGTTCAGTATCCGCTCAATACGCTGATCCTTGGCCTCCCAGATTGAGGACACCCAGCTACGGACATCACCGCGCTTTTTCTCATCCTGATTACGTAGCTCCGTTGGAATCGGAACGATCTCAATCACCATATCGACCTCGGCGACGCGGCCGCACAGGAAGTCCCAAAACGTCGGGGCGCCTTTCGGATAGGTAATGGTCACATCCACCAGGGTTTCAATCGAATCCCCCATCGCGTCCAGCACGAACGACACACCGCCGGCTTTGGGTTTCAACAGGTGCTTGTAGGGTGAGCGCTGCTGCGCATGCTTGGCGGGGGTAAACCGGGTGCCTTCCACAAAGTTCATCACGCTGACCGGGGTCGCGCGAAATTTTTCGCAGGCCTTGCGCGTGGTTGCCATATCCTTGCCCCGCATTTCCGGGTGCTTGGCCAGGTATTCCTTGGAGTAACGCTTCATAAACGGAAAATCCAGTCCCCACCAGGCCAATCCGATGACGGGCACCCAGATCAGCTCTTTCTTGAGAAAGAATTTCAGGAACGGCGCCTTGCGATTGAATACCCGCTGCATGGCGAAAATGTCGACCCAGCTCTGATGGTTGCTCAGCACCAGGTACCAGCTCTGTCGCTTGAGTTGGTCATCGCCCTCAACACGCCACTGGGTGCTTTGTGTCAGCTTCATCCACCCGGTGTTACACGCCACCCAGGATTCCGACAACACAATGATCAGCTTGGTGCAGAGTACCCGCCAGCCCTGATGTGGGATCATCAGTTTTAACAGGGCCGGAATGTAGAGCAACAAACACCAGAAAACGGTGTTGACGGCCAGCAGGGTGGCGGCGATAACGCCCAGCAACGGTGCGGGAAGAAAGCTCAGCATGGGAAGCATCCATTATGATTCAGAAATCTGTGCTGCATCATAACAATGCAAAGCGTCTGTGGGCAGCCATTGGATGACCAAATTGCCAGTCACTCTGGACGGTCTCGCCACTGCGCTGTCCTCTTCAGACCGTATACTGGCCGACACGCCCCTGTGCCGGACGGTGCGCAAAGGGGCCACTACTGACTTTATCCAACACTTTTCACCCATCAACCCGAGCGCTCAATGAAACGACTGATTCCATCCGCTGTTAACAAAGCCGCTGCACTCAGCCGTCACTCCGCCCGGTATGCGGGCAACGCCTTTGACCGCCTCTTTCGGGCAACCAGCCTGGTTCAGGCCGGCCAGACACCCTTTGAAACGCTGCACGACAACGGCCTGGTCAGTTTGCGGTATTATCCGCCGCTGACCGACGACACCATCGAACTGGACGGGATGACCATTCCGGTCGCGCCAGCCCGGCACCGGACCCCAATTGTGATCGTGCCACCGCTGGCGGTTAACATGCTGATTTACGACCTGCTGCCGCAGCGCAGCCTGGTTCGCTACCTGCGCGCGCGAGGGTTTGAAGTCTACCTGATCAACTGGGGGGTGCCGACTCGTGCGCACAGTCACTACAACCTGCACACTTACGTGGCTGAGTTGTTACCCGAATACCTGAACCACGTGCGCGAACACAGCGGTGAACAGGCATTGTCACTGCACGGCTGGAGCATGGGCGGCATGTTCACTCTGTTTTACGCAGCCTTGAGCCAGGACCAGCATATCCGCAATGCGATTGTGCTCGGATCGCCGATCGACAGCCACGCCTCCGGCCTGATGGGATTGATGACACAGAAGTTCAGCGCGGCGGCGGAGGCGGTACGCAAACGCACCGGGTTTCACCTTCACGACCTCAAACCGCACTGGTTTCACAGCCCCGGCTGGGCCAACACCCTGGGTTTCAAGCTAACCAATCCGATTGGCAGCGTGATGGGTTACTGGGAGGTGGTGGTGCGTCTGGGCGACCGTGAATTCATTGCCAACCATGCCTCCACCTCGGCGTTTCTGGACCGCATGGTGGCGTATCCGGGCGGGGTTGTTCAGGACACGGTGGTCCGGGTCTGGATCGACAACCAGCTTTCCGACGGCCAGATCCAGATCGGTGACGACTTGGCCCGCCTGGAAAACGTCAATGCCAATCTGCTGGCCATCGCCGGCCAGAACGACACTCTGGTCACACCGGCGGCGGCTGAGCGGGTGATGGATCATGTCGCCTCCACGGACAAGACCTTTCGAGTCATTCCCGGCGGGCACATGGGCATCCTGGCCGGCAGCAAGGCGCCACGAAGCAGCTGGCTGGCGTTGGCGGACTGGCTCGCTGAGCGCTCTGACTGAGCCGTTACCGGGTTACCGCCAGCTCCGACAGCGCATCCGACAGGCCATACAGATCCGGTATCACGGCCGAAGGCTGGAAGCCCCAGTCTTCAAACACCGTGGCCGGGTCGCGCTGAACCCAGATCGCCATCAGCCCGGCGGCACGGGCGCCGATGACGTCCCAGCCATTGCTCGACACCAGGCACAGCGGCTGATCCAGGGCGCCGGTGGCTCGGCGGGCATGGGTATATACGGCCGGGTCCGGTTTGAAGCTTTTGATATCGTCCACCGACACCAGGCCATCCAAGTGCTCCAACAGACGGTTGTGGCCCAGCACTTTCTTGAGCGCGGCATGGGTACCGTTGGAAAATGCGAACTGCGGGTGGTGGCGCCCCAGCTCTTCCAATACCGGCTCGGCGTCGGGGAACGCCGGCAACGACAGATACGCCGTCATCAACTCGTCTTCGCGCTTTTTACTGAGGGCAAAGCCGTAGCTCTTCATCGCGGTCTGCAAGGCCTGACGGGTGCAGACCCCGAACTCCTCGTATACGCGCATCAGGCCACGCCGGAATGAGAACTCCAGTTGTTTCTGGCGCCACAACTGGCTTACCTGCGGCGCCGCATCGCCGACATCCGTCTGCAACTGCTCGGCCATGCCCTGCGGGTCCACCAAAGTGCCGTACACATCAAAGGCCAGATAAATCGTCATCTTGCACACTCTCCTGCTAGTTGGACCACTCACCGGCGCTGGCAAAGGCGGTCGTGACACGGCCCGCCCGACTCAAAGCCGCGAACATCGCCGGGGCCATGGTTCACCGGGGGTGCGAATCCTGAACGGATCATGCCGTCACTGTACCGAATTCGCACGCCCTGTGTCGTGCTGCCGGCGATTTACGGCCAGTGCCTCAGTATAAAATTCGCACCGTTGCCGACTGCACTCTGGCCCGAACGAGCTCTACGCCCTACACTGGAAAGCATGAATACAATTGATGAATACAACCTCGATGTCCGGGCACTCTCGGTGTTGATTGCCGTCCATGACACCGGCAGCGTTTCCCGCGCAGCGGTACGGCTGGGGGTCAGCCAATCGGCCGTCAGTCATACTCTGGACCGCCTTCGCCAGGCGCTGGGGGATCCGCTGTACGTAAAGTCGGGCCGCGGCATCACGCCTACCCGCTACACTTTGCAAACCGTGCCGCACGTGCGCCAACTGGTGGATGACCTGCGCGCCCTATCGGTCGGCCCGCCGTTCTCCCCGGCCCAGGCGGAATTCACCTTCACGATCGCCGCCAACGATTACCAGCGCGACCTGCTGTTACCCCCGCTGATGCACACCCTACGGGAAACCGCGCCCGGCATCCGTCTGCAGGTGATGCCGTCGGGCATTCCCAGTGCCGACATGCTGCGGCAGGACATCTGCGATCTGATCATCTCACCGCACCCGCCCGCCGTTGGCGATGTCATGCAACGGGGATTGCTGACCGATCAAATGACGGTATTTTACGACCCGCACAAACGGCAGGCACCCGCCAATCTGGCGGATTACCTGCACAGCCAGCACATCGGCATTCTGTTTGCGACCGGTGAGCGAATGGCGCTGGAAGGTGCGTTGCAGGCCCAGGGCCTGGCTCGGGATATTGCCGTGACCGTTTCCAATTTTTCCGGTCTGCCGGGATTCCTGAAAGGCACAAACCTATTGGCGACCGCGCCCCGCCGCATGAGTGAGCACTTACTGAAAGAGTTTGCCCAGGCGCCCCTGCCCTTCACGATCAAGCCCTTCACACTGCTCATGCTGTGGCACCAGCGCAATCAGGACGATTCCGCCCACCGCTGGCTGCGGCAACAGCTGGTCGCGGTCGCCCGGCACCTGACGGACTGATTCATCACTTATTGTCATAGGTTGTATGAAAGGCGCGGCCGTTATTGCAGGGGTCTGGGCGAGTAGACTGTCGGCTGAATTCATCACTCTTCGGACAACCGTGCTCGTACTCACCAGTATCTGGACCACCATTTTGCTTGCCGCCGCCGTAGCCCTGGGACCACTGGCCACGGACATGTACCTGCCCGCACTGCCGTCCATGGGCGCGAACCTGAACGCCGGCACCGATCAGATTCAACTCACCCTGAGCATCTACATGGCCGGGTTTGCGATCGCACAACTGGTGTGTGGCCCACTGGCGGACCGGTTTGGCCGCAAGCCCATCATGATTGGCGGATTCATTCTGTTCGCTTTGGCCAGCCTGGGCTGCGCCCTTGCCACCAGTATCGATACGTTGTTGTTGTGCCGGTTTTTGCAGGCGCTGGGTGGCTCCGCCGGCCCGGTTCTCGGGCGTGCGGCCATACGAGACATTTATACCCCCCGAGAAGCCGCCCGTATCATGGCGCTGCTGGCCAGCATTATGGCCCTGGCGCCGGCCGTGGCCCCGACCCTGGGTGGCCTGCTGCTCGGCGGTTTTGGCTGGTCATCGATTTTCCTGGCGCTGGGGATTTATTCGCTGGTGATGGCGCTGGTCATCGCCTTCGGCATCCCCGAGCCACTGGCTCCCGCCCACCGCCAAAGCCTCCGGCCAGGACACCTGCTGCGCAATTATCGCAGCATTGCCCTGGACCCCAGCTTTGTTGGTTACACCCTGACCAATTCCCTGGTGTTTGGTGGCTTGTTTGCCTTCCTGTCCGGATCGTCTTTCGTGCTGATTGATTTTTTGGGCGTGAAAGCCGAACACTTTGGCTTTTACTTCGCCAGCATCGTGGCCGGCTACATTCTTGGCAATCTGACCGCGATGCGCCTCGGACGGCGATTGCTGCCCGACCAGATATTGTTGCGGGGTCTGATGATCGCCACGGTGGGCGGCACCCTGATGGCGCTGCTGGCGTGGGAAAAACACTTTTCCGTTGCCGCCGTGATGTTGCCCCAGGCTGTGTTCATGATCGGAGTGGGTATGGTGTTGCCACAGACCATGGCCGGCGCGCTCGCTAATTTTCCCACCATGGCCGGGTCCGCGTCCGCGTTGTTCGGCTGCGTGCAGATGGCGGTGGCGGCGGCCATCGGCATGCTGGTCGGCCACCTTCATACCGGCACCTCCCTGGTCATGGCGTTGACCATTGCCAGCTGTGGCATTGCCGCACTGATCGCCTACCTGGCGCTGGTACAGCGCTTTCCCGCCCGCGGTTTTGGGACCGCTGAACCGAGTGTCTCGTCCGGTTGAGTGATTAAGCCACTGAACCATTGAGCGTCTTGAATGCGATGCCCGGTGGCAAGCGACTGAAGACCCTTCATCAAGGGCTGGCAACACCGACCAGAGCCCTCCACGTCATGCCGTTGATTCACCGATTCACCACACGAAACGCAAAAGCCAGACGCGTCCGTGTTCCGTGTCGGAGACCGATGCCATCACCCCTGAAGCCATTGGCGACGTGACGAGTCATCCAAAATCGACTAAACAGGAGTATGGTAATCGGTGTAATGTTTTCCATTCCTGACACAAACTGGAGTTTCTGATGAGCACAGTCACACTGGACGGTACCCCGCTGCAAATCAGCGGCACGTTTCCTTCTGTCGGCGATTCGGCGCCCGCCTTTACGCTGACCAATCAAGGCCTGGAAGAGACTGGCCTCGATGCCTACGCCGGTAAGCGCAAAATTCTGAACATCATTCCCAGCATCGATACCGGTGTCTGCGCCGCCTCGACCCGTAAGTTCAATGAAAAAGCTGGCAGCCTGGACAACACCGTGGTTCTCGTCGTCTCCGCCGACCTGCCCTTTGCCGCCGGCCGCTTTTGCGGTGCCGAGGGTCTGAAGGATGTGGTGCCCCTATCCACTTTCCGTAACTACAGTTTCCAGCAGGATTACGGCGTTGGGATTCAGGATGGCCCCCTGGCCGGACTCTGCGCCCGTGCCGTGGTGGTGTTGGATGAAAACAACAAGGTGATCCACAGCCAACTGGTCGGCGAAATCAAAGATGAGCCAGACTACGAGTCGGCCCTGAAGGCGTTGTAAAGGAACCAGAGCCGACCCCACCGCTTGACGGTGCTTCCGCAAGCGGTTGGCGGCTCACTTAACGTTCCGGCCGAGGCAGCCACGAATCCGCGTGACTGTGTCGTTGAACACTCACGCCGATGCACGCGCCGAAACCGAATGCTTTCGGCTGAACCGGACACCCACGCGCTCTCTTCGCTACCCTGATTCGCCACTTTATCGCCACCCAGAGACCCTTCATCCTCCGTGACTAATGCTGCTGTTCACACGCCCTCTCTGGGCCGTCACCTGGCGGCCATGACCTGGCCCATGCTGTTTGGCGTGCTGTCGTTGATGACCTTTCAACTGGTCGACAGCGCCTTTATCGGTCAGTTGGGGCGTGACCCGCTGGCGGCACTGGGTTTTACCCTGCCCATGCAACAGCTGATCATCGGGCTGCAGGTCGGTCTTGGCATCGCCACCACGGCGATCATTTCCCGCACCCTGGGCGCCGGTGAAGATGTCCGTGCCGAGCGTCTGGGCGGGCTGGTGGTCGGCGTGGGGGCACTGATGGTGCTGGCCCTGTGTTTGACGCTGTGGCTCACCCGCGACCAGATCATGACCCTGCTGGGTGCCGACCAGACCCTGCTGCCAATGATTCAAAGCTATTGGGCACCCTGGTTACTGGCCGCCTGGACCGGCGCCATGCTGTATTTCGGCTACAGCATCTGTCGCTCACACGGGGACACCAAACTGCCGGGCTACATGATGGTGGCCACCAGCGTGGCGAACATCGCGCTCGACCCGCTCTATATTTTTGTCTTCGGGTGGGGCTTGCCCGGTGCCGGCTGGGCCACTGTGACCGCCTTTGGTGCGGGCTGTCTGGTGATTTACCCCCGGCTGCTGAAACGCTGCTGGCTGCGGTTTGATCTGCGCCAACTGGCATTGACCAAGGCCCTCCAGCAACTGTCCGGCATCATGGCGCCGGCCATGGTGAGTCAACTGATGCCCCCGCTGGCCGCGATGCTGGCCACGGCGTTGGTGGCCGGTTTTGGTTCCGCGGCGGTGGCAGCCTGGGGGCTGGGCACCCGGCTGGAATTCTTCTCGCTTGTGGTGGTGCTGGCGTTGACGATGTCGTTGCCGCCCATGATCGGTCGTGCCCTCGGCGCCGGGGATATTGCTACCATCCAGCGGCTGATCCGCATTGCGGTGCGCTTTGTGGTGTTCTGGCAACTGGCGCTGGGTCTGATTTGGGTGGCGGCGTCGGGGCTAGTGTCAAACCTCTTCAGCAGTGATCACGCGGTACAAAGTGTGCTGGACGACTACCTGATTCGGGTGCCCCTGAGCTACAGCGGGCTGGGTCTGTGTATGCTGATGGTGTCAGTCTGCAACGCCCTGGGGCTGTCTTTGCGAGCGTTGCTGATCTCCGTGCTGCGGTTGTTCCTCTGCTTCCTGCCCTTCCTGTGGGTGGGCGCACAATGGGGCGGCATCAGTGGTCTGATGAGCGGAGCACTGGCGGGCAATCTGTGTGCGGGCGTCATGGCTTACTCCCTCTACCGCACCGGCATGCGCCAGCTTTTGGTCTCAGCCAAACCGTAACCGAAACGCCTCCGGTACCGGTACAACCTGTTTGCGCACGTAGTTGAAAAAGACAAACCCGTACTTGGCCAACGCCACCGGCTGACCACTGTCGGCCTTACTGACCCGGAAGACAAAATCGCCGCCGTACTTATTGAAATCCATCAACCCCACCTCAAACCGCAGCACTTCCGGGAAAAATGACTCCGACTGATACATGGTGGCCAGATCGGTCACGATGATGCCGGTGCCCTCCTGATCCGACTCCTCCATCCCGTGCTTGACCAGAAATTGCGCCCGCGCCTCGGACAACATGGAGATCAGGGCATCGTTGCCAAGATGATTGGCGCCATTGATGTCAGTAATCCGCACCGGCATGTGGGTGGCAAAGATGAACACGTCATCGGGAAACGACAGTTTGATACGGGCCATAACGGGGTACCTGGCAAACAGGGGTTGAAGAGTAGGCGGCATGATACCCCGATCCACAATCCCGGTTCACCTGCAGACAGCCACGGTGGTTTTCCGCTATCGTAGACCGGTTTCTCTATGCCACTTATTTGGGTCATACGTAATGGAAATTCGCCCCGCCGCCACCCTGG
The DNA here is from genome assembly GCF_011074955.1 of Marinobacter caseinilyticus. Taxonomy (GTDB): domain Bacteria; phylum Pseudomonadota; class Gammaproteobacteria; order Pseudomonadales; family Oleiphilaceae; genus Marinobacter; species Marinobacter caseinilyticus. The sequence goes on from NZ_WUQJ01000020.1 coordinate 271,883, forward strand.
CGCTGATACGGGATACCGACGAGGGTATCCAGGTATTGCTGTTGCAACGGACCTGGGACGCGGCCTTTCTCCCCGGTTTCTATGTGTTTCCGGGCGGTGCCGTCGACGCCAGTGATCACGCCTGCCAGCAGTGGCTCGACGGCCACGATGACCGGTCTGCCAGCGCTGCTCTGGGACTGCCGGACGGTGGTGCCCCGTTCATGATTGCCGCCATCCGGGAATGCTTCGAAGAAGCCGGGGTGCTGCTGGCACTGAAACCCGATGGCAGCCTGCTGCAAGAACACACGGAAGCGACCTGTAAGGCGCGGGCCGATATGAATAACGGCACCCTGACCCTGGCGGATCTGTGTCAGCAACAACGGTTGAAGCTGCCGCTCGACCGGCTGGCTTATCTGAGCCACTGGGTCACACCGCCCGGACCACCAAGCCGATTTGATACCCGGTTTTTCGTGGCGGCGGCGCCGCCTCAGCAAGTCAGCCACGACGGCGTTGAGACCATTGATCACGTCTGGTTGTCGCCCGCGGACGCTCTGGAAGACCACCGCATGGGGCGCCGGCTGTTGGTTGCCCCGACGCTGCGGACGTTGCGGATTCTGAGCGATTTTGACACCACGGCCGCCGTCATGGCCTTTGCCCATGGGCAACCTGCCGAAGTGATACCACACACACCCTGGCCCGCCCAAAAAAACCGCCAAGCCAGCATGATTGAGCCCGGTGAGCCGGCCTACCACGAAGTGCGCAAGCTGGACCCGGAGCAAAAAGGCCACGCCAGCGCGACCATCGTCCCGGGCACGGCGACCTTACTCGGCCCCCAGCTGCAACGCCTGACCGCGGGTAATCCCGGCATGATGACCGGCCCCGGCACCAACACCTATATTCTCGGCGGCGCCGATGACGTCACGGTGATCGATCCGGGCCCCGACGATGCCGATCACATTGCCCGCATTCTGGCCCTGACCGGGCACCGGATTCGTCAGGTGCTGGTGACCCATACCCACCGTGACCACTCGCCCGGTGCACGAGCGTTACACGCCGCCACCGGCGCGGCCGTGATGGGCATGGCCGCACCTGACGAGCCAACCCAGGACCTTGAATTCCAGGCCAGCAAGGCATTGAGGGACGGTGATACCGTCACAACCGGCGCCGGAACATTAAGAGTCATTCACACCCCGGGGCACGCCTCCAACCACCTGTGCTATCTGCTGGAGTCGCAAAAGATACTGTTTTCCGGCGATCACATCATGCAAGGCTCAACCGTGGTGATTAATCCGCCGGACGGCGACATGACGGCGTATTTGGCCTCGCTGCACCGTTTGCTGCAACACGATATTGACTACATTGCCCCCGGCCATGGGTTTTTGATGGCCCACGCTCATGCCATCGTTGATTTCCTCACCACTCACCGCCTGTCCCGGGAGCGGAAAGTCATCACCGCCCTGAGCGACCATGGCCCTGCGACGCTGAGGGCGCTCACCAAACACGCCTACGACGATGTTCCCGTTGCTATCCACGGGGTTGCCAGCCGGTCCTTGCTGGCGCACCTGATCAAGCTGGAAGCGGATGGCAAGGCGTTGAATCAAAGCGATCAGTGGACGTTCGTGCAGCCGCCGTCAACGTGAGCCGGCCACGGCACCGGTGGCACTGGTCCCGGAAGCCCCAGGCCCACCCGAATCATCCCTCGCTACCACAGCGTGGGCAGGCGACGCATGTCACCCCCGACACCGCCACGGGGTGACGACGAACCATGAAAACCCGAATTAAACCTCTGTCAGGTCGGTTCCGTCTGCCAATCACGTCCTTTATGCTTACCCGACGTGTGTTATCACTTCTTGTCCTCCTTCATTGCCTGACCCAGAGACTGTTCATGGTGCTTAATCGGCTGTACGCGCTCCCTTTCGCCTCCCTCATCACGCTCCTGCTGGCACTGTCAACACCGCTGACATGGGCTGACACTGCAAACTCAGACAAGACAATGGTCAGCAGCCTGTCGGAAGACGAGAGCGTAGAGGACATAGAAACCTCCGAGCCCAGGCACCCTCAAGGCGGAGTCAAAGACGCGCCCGAAGACGAGCCGGGGGACGAAGCCAAGTCCCCATCGCCACCCCCCCCGGTCACTGATACGGCGGAGGGGCAGGCCTCGCCAGAGGCCGCCAATACGGCGACCGGGTCGTCCGGCAGCGAATCCGGTAGCAAAGTCATTGCGCCCAATGTGGATTTGAAAAAAGAAGTGACCTCCGCTCCAGAGCCGGTGCCATCGCCTGCGGCCGGCGAGACGCCAATAACCAACCAGACAAACCAACCCGAGGAACGCCTCGATGAGCCCGACTCGCCTACCTCAAGCCCCGGGCATGGCACCATCAGGCCCGACGCCAGCGTCTCCAAAGTGCCGGATACCCCCCGGCCGGCGCCGGTGATACCTCCCCCCGTCGCTGAGAATTTCACTCTGCTGAACGCCGAAGTAATGCCCGGCACGTCGACCCGCCTGGCCTGGTCACCCGGCATTCAAATTGCCGGGCTGTCGCAACCAACGCCCGTGCTGGTGGTCAATGGCGCGCAGCCCGGACCGGTCCTGTGCCTGACCGGCGCGGTGCACGGTGACGAGCTTAACGGCATCGAAATTGTCCGCCGGATAATGTACGACCTGGACCCGAAAAAGCTGTCCGGCACGGTGGTCGGCATCCCGATCGTCAATGTTCAGGGCTTTCAGCAGGGCAGCCGTTATCTGGCGGACCGGCGCGACCTTAATCGCTACTTTCCGGGCGATCCGGCCGGCAGCCTGGCAGGGCGCATTGCCCATTCGCTGTTCGAGCAGGTCATACGTCATTGCACCCTGCTGGTGGATGTCCACACCGGGTCCCTCAAGCGCACCAACCTGCCTCAAATGCGAGCGGACATGAACGACCCCGAAGTGGCGGAATTTACAAGGGGTTTCGACGGCATGGCCATTGTTCACAGCAGCGGCGGGCCCGGTATGTTACGAACCGCCGCCACGAAAGCCGGGATCGTGACGGTCACGATGGAAGCGGGTGAATCGCTCCGGATTCAGGAGCACCAGATCAAGGCCGGGGTGAACAGCATCCACAGTCTGATGGAAAAGCAAAACATGCTGTCCCGGTTCTTCGTCTGGGGGGACCCGGAGCCGGTCTATTACGATTCCCACTGGATACGGGTCGATCAGGGCGGCATATTGTTCAGCGATGTCGATTTGGGCGACAAAATCGTCGATGGTCAGATCCTGGGGATCGTCGCAGACCCGATCACCAATGTGCAGATCCCCGTGCGCGCCGATGCCGACGGTCGTGTCATCGGCATGGCGGTGGATCAGGTCGTGATGGCCGGCTTTGCGGCGTATCACGTTGGTCTAAAGGCGGAAACGCCCGGAGAAGAGTAACCTGTGATCTTTGGCAGGACTGGTGACGCGAGCGCCGGTCATATTACCGTAAGTTTTTTTGGGCTTCTGGGCGTCTTTGTAAACGAAGTAGCCCACGCTGCCAAAGAAAGCCAACATCAAAATCACTGTGCCGATACCGGCAATCACAACCGCGTCCATATACATAATCAATCTCCCGACAGTAATCGCTTCAACGACTGTACTTTAGACGGCGATTCTTTCGGGGATCTTGACCCGCATCAAATGCGCGACAGGTGATCGTTACCAAGGAGTGTCCGTGCCTGACAAAACCACTCGCCCGCTTTGGCTGGCTTACCTTGGCCTGACACTCACGCCGCTGTTCTGGGCGGGCAATGCCGTGGTCGCCCGTGGCGTGGTGGACAGCATCCCACCCTTATCCCTGTCATTCTGGCGCTGGGTCCTGGCACTGGCGATTCTGCTGCCGATTGGCGCACCTCAGGTTCGCCGCCAATGGCCGCTGGTCCGGCAGCGCTGGCGCTCGATGCTGGCGCTGGCCACTTTCAGCGTCGGGGCATTCAATACCCTGCTCTACCTCTCGGCTCAAACCACCACGGCGCTGAATATCACCCTGGTTAATTCCACAATTCCGGTCATGGTGGCCCTGTTGGCCTGGCTGATACTGGGTGATCGCATGCGGCCGGTGCAGTTGATCGGCATTGGCCTGGCGATTGCCGGTGTACTGGTGGTGGTGGGGCGAGGTGACTGGCGAACCTTTACCGCGCTGAATTTCCAGCCCGGCGACCTGATCATGGTGGCTGCAGTAGCCAGTTGGGGGCTGTTCTCCGTGTTATTACGGCGCCAGGCGGTGCCGCTGACACCCATTGCCTTCCTGACGGTCCAGGTTGCACTGGGGGCGCTGGTCATCCTGCCCTTCTATTTGCTGGACCTGTTGTTCTTCTCCGGCGGTTTTGACCTGACGCCATCCGTGGCTCCCACGCTCTTGTTCGTGGCGATATTCCCGGGCCTTCTGGCGTATGCGTTCTGGAATCATGGTGTGCACTGGGTCGGACCTGCTCGTGCGGCCATGTTCATGTACCTGAACCCGGTTTTTGCCGCGCTGTTGGCCGGTCTGTTCCTGAACGAGCGGCTCAGCGTTTTTCATCTCATCGGGGGCTTGCTGATCCTGTTTGGCCTCCTGCTGACCACCCGTCAACCCAGACCCGTCCGGCCGCCCGCGACGCTGCCCGAGTAACGTATGCGGCCCAGGGCCGGCAGTATTGGGGCCGATCCACGCTGGCCGGTTTAACGATCACCGCCACGCTCCCGCTCTTCCAGCCACTCGGCCAGGTTGTGCAGGATCTTGCGCGCCAGTGCCCGTGCCTTTTCGGTGTAAGGGCCATCAAAGTACAGGTCCAGCGTCTGATTGAAGTGCTCGAACCAAAGCTCGAAATGCTCCTCACTCAGGGACGCCTTGTCGTGCAGTTGCTCGTGGTGGTACACCATATTGCGGTGGTATGTGTCTTCGCCCAACAGCATTTTGCACCAATACCCTTCGATCAGCGGCAGGTGGTCAGCGAGATGAACACCGGCGACCTCCACGAAGATTGGCCGCATCACCGGGTCGTCCAGCAGGCGGGCGTAAAACATCTGCACCATCCGGTGTATAGCAGCGGGGTTGTCGAGATCCATTGTCGTCATTCACGGTGTCCCGTGTGGCATCGTTTGGCTTTGCTATTGTGGCGTGAACGGAGCGCCTTCGTCACCCGATTTGGCATCCGGTGACGTCTGCGACACAAAGTTCGCGCTGCCGGGCAATCACACCCGTCGTCAATCGCGAAGATCTGCGCACTTTTTGACGCCTGCGCTGGAACGATTGTGCCGCGGGCTTTTCTTACTATAGGATGATATACGAGGTAGCTGTCACGCCAACGCTAACCGTTTCAGCCCCTGGGGCTCTCACGTCCTTGATGACAGCCCTGGTTCAAACAACGGCTTCCTATCCTGACTTACGGTGGAGGTTTTTGGTATGACCATCAGGAAGGTACTCATCGCCAACCGCGGCGAAATTGCAGTCCGTATCGCACGGGCGTGCCAGGAAATGGGCATCAAAGCGGTTGCGATCTACTCCGAGGCGGATCGGTACTCGCTGCACGTCAAAAAGGCCGACGAGGCCTACTGCATTAGCAAAGACCCGCTCTCCGGTTACCTGAACCCTCACCACATCGTCAATCTGGCGGTTGAGACCGGCTGCGATGCGCTCCATCCCGGCTACGGCTTTCTGTCCGAAAACGCCACCCTGGCAGCGGTATGCAAGAAGCGGGGCATCAAGTTTATCGGGCCCTCGGCGGAGGTTATCCAGTCCATGGGGGACAAAACCGAGGCCCGTACCACCGCCATTAAGGCCAAGGTGCCCGTCACCCCAGGCACCGACCGCAACCTCAAGGATGTCGAAGACGCAGTGCTGCAGGCCGACAAGATCGGTTACCCGGTCATGCTGAAAGCGACATCTGGCGGCGGTGGCCGGGGTATCCGGCGCTGCGACCATGAAAAAGACATGCGCCAGAACTATGAGCGAGTCATTTCCGAGGCCACGAAAGCCTTCGGGAGCGCCGAAGTATTTCTGGAAAAATGCATTGTTAATCCGCGCCACATAGAAGTGCAGGTGTTGGCCGACTCTCACGGCAACGTCATTCATCTGTACGAGCGCGACTGCTCCATTCAGCGCCGTAACCAGAAGCTCATCGAACTGGCTCCTTCACCGCAACTGACGGAAACCCAGCGTGAAACCATCGGGGAGCTGGCGGTGCGCGTGGCCAAAGGCTGCGGTTATGAGAACGCTGGTACGGTCGAGTTCCTGCTCGACAACAACGACGACTTCTACTTCATGGAAATGAACACCCGGGTGCAGGTGGAGCACACCATCACCGAAGAAATCACCGGGGTCGACATCGTCAAAGAGCAGATCCGCATTGCGGCCGGAGAGCCCCTGCGTTATGCCCAGCATCAGATCAGTTACCGGGGCTTTGCGGCCCAGTTCCGGATCAACGCAGAGGACCCCAAAAACGGTTTTTTACCCAGCTTTGGTCGCATCAGCCGGTACTATTCCGCAGGCGGGCCGGGCGTGCGCACCGACGCGGCCATGTACACCGGGTATGAGATACCTCCTTACTACGACTCCATGTGCGCCAAACTGATTGTCTGGGCCATGGACTGGGAGGAACTGCTGGAGCGCTCCCGCCGCGCCCTGAACGACATGGCAATCTACGGCGTGCGCACCACCATTCCTTACTATCAACGAATTCTGCAACACCCGGAATTCCGGGCCGGACAGTTCGACACCAGCTTTGTCGAAAGCCACCCGGAATTGCTTGAATACAGCACCAAGTCACGGCCGGAATCCATCGCCACTGCCATTGCCGTCGCTATCGCGGCTCAGGCCGGCCTGTAAACCGGGAATTGGGAGACTCATTATGGCCAAACGCAAAATTCACATTACCGACCTAATCCTGCGCGATGCACACCAGTCCCTGATTGCCACTCGAATGCGCACGGAAGACATGCTGCCCGCCTGCGAGTGGCTGGATCAAGCCGGCTACTGGTCTCTGGAATGCTGGGGCGGCGCCACTTTTGATGCCTGTGTCCGGTTTCTTAAGGAGGACCCCTGGGTACGGCTGCGGCAACTAAGAAAAGCCTTGCCCAACACGCGCCTGCAGATGTTGCTGCGGGGGCAGAACCTGCTGGGTTATCGGCACTATGCCGATGATGTCGTGGAAGCCTTCTGTCAGAAAGCGGCTGACAACGGCATTGACGTGTTCCGGATTTTTGATGCCCTCAACGACGTCCGCAACCTGGAAACCAGTATCCGGGCGGTTAAGAAAGCCGGCAAACACGCCCAGGGCACCCTGTGTTATACGGTCAGCCCGGTACACAACACCGAGAGCTTTGTTGCACAGGCCCGTGCCATGGTGGACATGGGTATCGACAGCATAGCCATCAAGGATATGGCCGGCTTGCTCACCCCCAGTGCGGCCGCGGAACTGGTTGGCGAACTCAAGAAACACTTCAAACTGCCGGTTTTCCTGCACACCCACTACACCTCCGGAATGGCGACCATGTGCCATTGGGCCGCCATCGAAGCCGGCGTCGATCACATTGATACCGCAATCTCGGCCTTTGCCGGGGGCACCAGTCACGCACCCACCGAGTCGATGGTGGCGGCCCTGCACGACGCCGGTTATGAGACCGGGCTGGACCTGCAACGGCTGGATCAGATCACCCAGCACTTCCGGGAAGTGCGCAAGAAATACCACCAGTTCGAGAGTGAGTACAACGGTGTCGACACCGCCGTTCTGCTCTCGCAGGTACCCGGTGGCATGATGTCCAACCTTGCCAACCAGCTCAAGGAGCAAGGTGCGCTGGAGAAAATTCGCGACGTGTTCGCAGAGATCCCCAAAGTTCGCGAAGATCTCGGCTACCCACCGCTGGTGACACCCACGTCCCAGATTGTCGGGACCCAGGCGGTCATCAACGTGCTGTCCGGCAAGCGGTACGACACCATCACCAACGAGGTTAAAAAATACCTCCAGGGCTGGTACGGCAAGGCCCCCGGCGACGTAAACCAGGAGCTGCAGCGTCGCGCCGTGGGCAACGAAGAGCTGATTGATGAACGCCCTGCCAACCTGCTCACTAACGAATTCCACAAGCTGAAAGATCAGATTGGTGAGCTGGCGGAATGCGAGGAGGATGTGCTGACGTTTGCCATGTTCCCGGACCAGGCCAAAACGTATCTTGAGCAGCGCCAGGCTGGCACTTTGCAGCCTGAACCTCTGGAGCCGCGCCCCACGGGCAAAGCCGCGGAGAGCATTTCGACCGAATTCAAGATCACCGTGCACGGCGAGACTTACGACATTCATGTTACCGGGGCGAGTCCCACCAGCGATACCGAACGTCGTTTCTACATGACCGTGGACGGTGTCCCGGAAGAAATCGCCCTGGAGTCCCTCGGTGGCTTCACCAAGGACGGCACGAGCAGCGGCAGCCAGCGCAGCAAAGTCAGCAAGGAGGGCCACGTGACCACCACCATGCCCGGCAACATTGTCGATGTGCTGGTGCAGGAAGGCGATGACGTGTCCGCAGGCGATCCGGTGCTGGTCATTGAGGCGATGAAAATGGAAACCGAGGTGAAAGCCTCAACCTCAGGAAAAGTGGCGGCGGTGCATATCAAGAAGGGGGACCGGGTCACGCCTGGTGAGGTTTTGGTGGAGATCGAATGAACATCGCGGGCCCCCATGCCCACTGTACAGGAGGCGACCCGACAACCGAGCGCTGACTGTTGAGCTAACCGCCAGCGTGGGTATTTCTGATCGAGCGTATTCTTGCTGCCCTGAAACGCATCATTCGTATAGGGGGTCTGTCTCAGCACTCGACGGCTGTACCACTCGGGACCTGAGTCTTCCCACCACAACCTGAGGCCAAAAAGCGTTGCGGCAAACAAGCGATGTCAGCGAAGTGGTTGAACGCGTTGTTTGATCTACCCGATAGGGCCATCGGGTACCAGTCGACCCGGGCGGGGGCTTGGATTCGGAAGCTTGGCCGCAAAGACAACGGTGTTAAATGATTGCCTGCCTAAGCGCGCCTCTGCACAGGCGTCTAGGCGCTTTCACCAATGGTCAGCTCAAAACCGACATCCGTCCGGTTGTTAGCCAGTGCACGACCTTCGATGCGGGCAATAACTTGCTCGGCGGCAAGACGACCAATCCGGTAACGGGGCGACGTGATCGTGGTCAGGCGCGGCGTAACGTGCTGCCCGATCGGCAATCCATTAAATCCGGCAATCGCAATGGTCTCCGGGACGCAGATGCCCTGGCGCTGTGCGTGCAAGAGTGCACCGGTGGCCAGATCGTCATTGGCAAAATGGATCGCACTGGCGTCAGGGTAATCGGCTAGCACCCTGTCGAGTGCCCGTGCCCCAGTTTCAAACTGCCCAAGCTGGTCCAAATCGAGCAACGGCGCCGCCTGACCCGATGCCTCAAGCACCTCCCGGTGTCCATCGTAGCGTAACCCTGCGCGGTAATCCCGGGCCACCTGAGCCGCCACGTAGACGATGTTGCGATGACCTTTTCCCAGCAGATAGCGGGCCATACAGCGGCCCGCTTCCGGGTGATCAAGCCCGACATTCAGGTCAATAGCGTCACCCAGCTCCATTATTTCAGCGATGGGACTGTCGCACTCTGAAAGAATGCGCTGACAGGCTTCGTTATGTCGCAAGCCCGTCACGACCATGGCGGATGGCGACCAACCGAGAAACGTCCGGACCAACTGGCACTCCCGATCAAGATCGTAGTCAGTATTGGCCAGCAATATCTGGTAGCCCTGGCGTTCGAATTCGCTTTGCAGGCCGTTGATCACCTCGATGAATACAATGTTTGAAAGGGACGGCACGATGACGGCAATGAAACGCGAACTGGCAGAGGCCAGGCTACCCGCCAGCATATTGCGGACGTAACCGACCTTATCGATGGCTGCTTCCACACGGGCGCGTGTTGCGGGACGTACCACATCGGGAGAATTGAGCACCCGCGACACCGTGATCGCTGAAACCCCGGCCTCGATCGCAACTTCCGCAATGGTCGGCTGCATGACGCCTCTACGCTGTCGCTTGGTTTTACTGCTGGACATAGACACTTATTTTCCTCAGGGGGTTGCCTCAGGCTGGATAATATTCTATTAATAATGGTAGCGCTAACATTTCGCTACTGCAGATTTTATTTAACTGCGGAACCCGCTTTCACCATAAGGAGTACAACGAGTGTCTAATCACGATAACCCAGTCGTCGGCGTCGTCGGACTGGGCGCTATGGGCCTGGGTTCCGCAACCGCAATACTCGAAGCCGGGCTGACCGTTACAGGCTGCGATGTTTCTGCCCACGCCTGCGATACGTTCACATCCCGCGGCGGTCGCTGCGTTGCAACGCCCGCAGAACTGGCCGACAAATGCGACATTGTGGTGTTGTTGGTGGTCAATGCTGATCAAGTCGAATCGGTGCTGTTTGGCGCCGAAGGCCTGGTCCCCAAATTGGCTCCGGGCAGCCTGATCATGCAGTGCGCCACGGTCGCGCCCAGTTACGCCAAAACTCTGGGCAGGCGCCTGAAAGACGCCGGATTGCTAATGCTTGATGCGCCCGTCAGCGGTGGTGCCGTCAAGGCCGGCGCCGGACAGCTATCAATAATGTCCGCCGGCGAACCGTCAGCCTACACCAAAGGTCAAGCGGTATTGGACGCCATGGCAGCCACCGTCTATCGGCTGGGCGATGCGCCAGGGGTTGGTTCCAGCGTAAAACTGGTCAACCAGCATCTGGCGGGCATTCACATCGCTGCGGCCGCCGAAGCCATGGCCCTGGGAATACGCATGGGACTGAACCCTGAGACGCTGTATGAGGTGATTACGCATTCGGCAGGTAATTCCTGGATGTTTGAGAACCGCGTTCCTCACATCATCAGCGGCGACTATACCCCGCTGTCCGCTGTCGACATTTTTGTCAAAGACCTGAACATCGTGCACCAGACCGGTCGTGAGTTGACTCTCGCAATGCCGGTCGCCGCCAGTGCCTTGCAGCAGTTTACTGCGGCGAGCGGTGCCGGGTTTGGGCGCGAAGACGATTCCGCCGTTATCAAAGTGTATCAACGGCTGTCAGGCATTGAGTTGCCAGCAGCCAATGACCCGGCCGATGAGGAGGCTGGATAATGGCTATTGTGCTTGGCGCCATCGCTGATGATTTCACCGGCGCCACGGATCTGGCCAACAACCTGGTACGGGCCGGCATGCGCACACTGCAGGTTATCGGGGTCCCGCGTAAAACGCTGGATCTTGCAGACACTGATGCGGTTGTGGTGGCGCTCAAGTCACGCTCATGTCCGGCTCAAGACGCGGTCAATGACTCCCTGGCGGCGCTGGACTGGCTCCGTAGCCAGAGCGTGCGGCAGGTTTTCTTCAAGTACTGTTCAACCTTTGACTCCACCGATAACGGCAATATTGGCCCCGTCGCGGATGCCTTACTGGAACAGCTTGGTGCCCGGCAGACTGTGATGGTGCCGGCGTTTCCCGCTAATGGCCGGACGGTCTATCAGGGCCACTTGTTCGTTGGCGACCGGCTGCTCAACGACAGCGGCATGGAACATCACCCACTCAACCCGATGACCGATGCTGATCTGGTGCGCACACTCTCCCGCCAGACACCGCACGCCGTTGGCCTGCTCGCGCGCCCCACCCTGGCCTCAGGTCCCGAGCACGCGCGGGCTCATCTCGACAAACTTGAATCACAGGGCGTACGCCACGTGATTTGTGACACGCTTGACGAGACAGATCTTACGGTACTGGCGGCGACACTGGCTCGATCCGCTCTGGTAACCGGCGGTTCCGGGCTTGGTCAGACCTTACCTGCCCAATACCGTCGACTCGGCTGGCTCGAAAATGTGGACAACGCAGGCCAACTGGCGCCAGCCAGCGGCGCACCCTTGGTACTCTCCGGAAGCTGCTCCCGGGCGACTCTGGCTCAGATCGAGCACTTCCTTTCCCGCTTTGAGGGTTTCGCCCTTGACCCCGTAGCGCTTAACGACAGCGATGACCAGATCAATGAGGCGCTGGCGTTTGCCCGTGAACGTTTAAACAGCGCGGATCCGGTGCTGATTTATGCCTCGGCTTCGCCAGACAAAGTCAAACGGGCTCAGGAACAGCTGGGGGCCGCCGCCGCAGGTGAGCGGGTTGAACGCGCGTTAGCCCGACTGGCGAGGGAACTGGTAGCTGAGGGTGTTGGTAAATTACTGGTAGCAGGCGGTGAAACCTCTGGTGCCGTGGTATCCGCACTTGGCATTGGCGAACTCCGCATCGGTGGGCAGATCGACCCCGGCGTGCCCTGGACCCAGACTCACTTACCTGGCCGGAAGGCCCCTCTGTCGCTGGCGCTCAAATCAGGCAATTTTGGTGGTGTCGACTTCTTCTCGCGGGCTTTCGAGGTGCTGTCATGAGCAAAATCAACACCCTGCGGGAAGAGATTGCGCTCTACGGCAAGTCATTGTTTGATCGTGGCCTGACCATGGGGTCGAGCGGCAATATCAGCACACGGCTTGACGACGGCGGCTGGCTGATGACGCCCACCAATGCCTGCCTGGGCCGACTCGATCCTGCCCGCATCTCGCATCTGGATTGTAACGGCAAATTGCTGGCGGGCGACAAGCCGACCAAGGAAAGTTTTTTGCACCAGGCCATGTACTCGGAGCGTCCGCAGTCCGGCGCCATCGTGCACTTGCATTCGACACACTCGGTGGCGGTTTCGTGCCTCCCGGAGGTTGATCCTCATAACTGCATCCCTCCGCTGACTGCCTATTATGTGATGCGCGTTGGCAAGCTGCCGCTGGTGCCTTATCACATTCCCGGCGATCCCTCCCTAGGCGATGCCGTGAAGGGACTGGCAGGTGAACACAGCGCCGTTCTGCTGGCCAACCACGGCCCCATCGTGGCAGGCAAATCGCTGGAGGCTGCCGTCTATGCCACGGAGGAACTGGAAGAAACCGCCAAGCTCTTCATGTTGCTGCGGGGTCATAACCCACGCTGTCTGAGTGAGGAACAAATCGCCGAACTGGAGGCGCGTTTTCCACGCGACTGACACTGAAACTTAACGCAGCAAAGGACATACGATGATTCGACTGGCCGCCAATTTGAGCATGATGTTCACAGAGCATGCTTTTCTCGACCGTTTTGCAGCGGCTGCAAAGGCCGGATTTCACGGTGTCGAGTACCTCTTTCCGTATGAGTTTGACGCCAGTGAACTGCGCGCCGCGCTCGACGCCAACGATTTGACTCAAGTCCTGTTCAACTTGCCACCGGGAGACTGGGCGGCCGGTGACAGAGGACTCACCTGTCTGCCGGGGCGAGAGCAGGAGTTCCGCGATTCGGTCAGCCAGGCAATTCATTACGCCGAGGTGCTCGGGTGCTCACAGCTGCACGCGATGGCAGGCCTGCTGCCCCCTGGGGCCGACGACACTGTTCGCAGCGCTCATCTGAATACCTATGTGAGCAACCTGCGTTTCGCAACCGGCGAACTGGCCAAGATTGGCAAGACACTGCTCATTGAGCCTATCAATGGCCGTGACATGCCAGGGTTTTTTCTCCAGCGCCAGGCCCAGGCCAGGGATGTTCTGGCGCAGGTCGGCGCCGACAATCTCCGGGTGCAGTTCGACGCCTATCACTGTCAGATCGTCGAAGGTGACCTTATCCGTAACCTCGAAACCCAGTTTCCGAATATTGGTCACGTACAGATTGCCGGTGTCCCCAACCGACATGAACCGGACAATGGCGAGCTGAACTACCCGGCGATCCTGGCCCGACTCGATGCGCTCGGTTACCGGGGTTGGGTGGGGTGCGAATATCGCCCCGCTGGCGACACGCAGGCGGGGCTCGGCTGGGGCATCCGATATGGACTGACGCCCTGAGCTGGCGAGGGCACGCACTCTTTTTAACGACAGTACGAACACAACGAACACAACGAACACAACGAACACACAAAACAATAAGGAATTTATCATGCATGTCCTGATCACCGGTGCCGCCGGCTTCCTGGGCCAACGCCTGACCCAGGCGCTTACCGAGCGCGGTACGCTGAACGACCGACCACTTTCCCGTCTTACTCTGGTCGATCAGGTCAAGCCTGAGGTGCCGTCTGACGTGCCATTTACGGTCGGCGCCTACGCCACTGACATCACCGCACTGGGCGCTCTAGATACTGCGCTGGATGAGCGTCCCGATGTGATCTTCCACCTTGCCGCTGTCGTCAGTTCGGCCGCTGAGGCCGATCTCGACCTCGGCATGGCCGTTAACTTTGATGCGACCAGGGCACTGCTGGAGGGCTGTCGCAGCAGAGGGCTGGCGGACACCCGCCTCGTCATGGCCAGTTCGGTCGCCACCTACGGAGGTGCGCTGCCGCCAGAACTGGATGATCTCACGGCCGTCACGCCTCAGAGTTCCTACGGCACTCAAAAAGCTATGAGCGAACTTTTAATCAGCGATTACAGCCGACGAGGTTTAGTGGATGGTCGCGTGCTGCGCCTGCCCACCATCGTCATCCGACCTGGCCGCCCCAATGCCGCGGCCTCAAGCTTTGCCTCAAGCATCCTGCGGGAACCCCTGAACGGCGAAAACGCAGTGTGCCCGGTTCCCGTGGATCTTGAGCTGTTCGTGATGTCGCCCGGTAAGGTCATTGAGGCCCTGTTACACGGGGCAGAGGTATCAGGGCAGGCCTTTGGCACACGACGCAGTCTGATGTTGCCAGGCATTACTGTCAGTGTTGCTGAAATGCTGGCTAACCTTCAGACACTGGGAGGTGACGAAGCATTGGCTCGCGTGCACCACGAGCCCGACCCAAAAATTGAAGCCATTGTTGCCAGTTGGCCTTCAAGATTTAAAACCCTGCGTGCAGAGAAACTGGGGTTTAAAAGTGACGGCAGTTTTCAAGAAATCGTCGAGGCCTTCCTTGACGACCGCGCCAAACCTCTCTGACCACCCGTCAGGAGGATCCACAAGTGTGTTACAGCAAATCGAGGGAACAACAATGACAACAATATTCGCACGCCGTAAAATCGCTTTGACCATGGGCAGCCTCACCGCCGCTTTTGCCATGTTCTCAGCCAGCGCCCAAGCTGAACAAACGATCAACCTGGGACATACGCTGTCTGACACCTCGCATTACTCGGTCGGCGCTGACGCCTTTAAAGAAACCCTTGAGCGCCTCAGTGACGGGGAGTTCAAGGTAGCCGAGCACCCCTCCGGCGCCCTCGGCGGGGAGCGCGCCATGATCGAAGGCCTGCAAATCGGGACCGTCGATGTGGTCATTACTTCAACTGGCCCACTGGGTAATTTTGTGCCGGAAAGCTATGTCCTGGATCTGCCATTCCTGTTCAAGGACTACGAGCAGGCCCGCTGCGTGCTGGATGGCGACATTGGCCAGCAACTTCTCGACAAAATGGGGGAGCATAACCTGGTCGGCCTGGCCTGGTCGGAAAACGGCTTCCGGCACATGACCAACAGCAAACAAGCGATCAAGACACCGGCCGATGCCAAGGGCCTGAAAGTACGTACCATGGAAAACAAAGTGCACATGGAAGCGTTCCAGCAAATGGGCGTGCATCCCACCCCTATGGCCTTCCCTGAAGTATTCACCGCTTTGCAGCAAGGCACAGTCGATGGCCAGGAAAATCCCATTACGGTCATCGTGGCTACCAAATTCTGGGAAGTGCAGGACCATCTGTCACTGACCGGACACGTATACTCACCGGCGGCCGTTCTCGCCTCTCCGATCTTGCTTGATGGCTTAAACGAAGAACAGCGGGGCTGGTTCTTGGAGGCTGCCAACGCGTCCGCTGCTGCCACCCGTGAGGAAGTATCACGCCTTGAGAGTGAAGGCGTGGATCTGCTCCGCAAAAATGGCATGACCGTGGAAACAGACATCAACAAGGCCCCCTTCCAGGAAGCCGTCAAGCCCGCCTACAAGATCTACACAGATCAGTATGGCAGCGAAATGCTTGACCTCATCCGTGACAGTAGTTGCTAGGTCTGTTGTCGCTCAGGCCCGATGCCAGAGGTGTCGGGCTATCATGATCCAACGGTGATCGTCATGATTAATCATTTTCTGCGTTTCGAGCAGTGGACGACTCGGCTTGCCCTGGTGGCGGCGATAGTCATGCTGATCATTTCAGTATCGCTTGGCTTTTATCAGGTCATAACCCGGTTCGTCCTTGATGCGCCATCGACCTGGTCAGAAGTCATCTCGCGTTCGGCGATGATCTGGTGCGTTTTCATGGGTGCCGCCGCGGGTTTCCGCGGGGGCTTCATGATGTCCGTGGAGGTTATCTACAGACTGCTGTCGGCACGAAAACTGGTCTGGCTCGAACTACTTATCGCACTGTGCTGCGTAACCGTATTCATTGTGCTGATTTACTACGGCACCGCCATGACCTGGCGAGTACGTAGCCAAATGCTGTCCGGTCTTGGCGTCTCTATTGCCTGGGCCTACGCTGCCATGCCGACAGGCGCTGTGTTTGCCCTGATTGCGGTTTTGGCACGCCTGCTGTCACAGGTCAACGGCCTCGAGGCTATCGGCCCGGCCGAAAGTGAGACCGATGACCATCACGTATCCACACCGGTGGTCGAACGACACGCCACCCCTGAATCCTCTGCATTCGATGGGAGGGTGAATCAATGAATACGGCAATCGGACTCGCGCTGATTATCCTGTTCAGTCTCGGCGTGCCCATCGCAGTGTCGATCGTGCTGGCGTCCATTATCGGTATTGAGTTTTTCTCGCGCCTGCCCTTGCTGCTGGTCCCGCAACAGATGTTTGTAGGTATCGACAACTTTCCGCTGATGGCCATTCCGTTTTTTATCCTGGCGGGCAATCTGATGGCAGCGGGTGGCATTTCCCGACGGCTCGTCGACCTCGCCAAGTCCATTGTGGGCGGTTTTCAGGGTGGCCTGGCCATGACCTGCGTGTTGACCTGCATGATGTTTGCTGCCGTCTCAGGTTCGAGTGTTGCGACCACGTTCGCCATTGGCTCTATTCTGATCCCGGCGATGGTGAAGCATGGCTACCCACGTCCGTTGGCGGCCTCTATCCAGGCATCCTCGGCCGAACTAGGCGTTCTCATCCCGCCGTCAATTCCCTTGATCCTGTATGGCGTCAGTACTGATACGTCCATCGGTAAACTGTTTATTGCCGGCATTGGCCCAGGGTTGTTGATCGGTGGCGCGTTGCTGTTGTTTCTCTACTTGTTCTGCAAGGTTCGCGGATACGGCTTGCGTGATCATGAAGATCGCGAGAGTTTTACGATCGCATTGAAGCGGGCCTGGATCGCGATGCTGATGCCGGTTGTCGTCATTGGTGGCATTTACGGTGGCGTATTCACACCAACCGAGGCCTCGGCGGTCGCCGTCGTGTACGCCGTTATTGTCGGCGGCTTTATCTACCGCGAACTCAGTCTCGCAGAACTGTGGCCAATCCTGCGCCACAGTGTCATCTCCACCTCCGCGGTCATGCTAATCATCGCTGCAGCTGCGCTGTTCAGCTTCCTGATCAGTCGTTCCGGCTTGCCGACGGAAGTCGCCGGTTGGGTAACCGTTGTATTCGACAGCCCGATCACGTTTCTTCTCGCCGTCAATGTCATGTTGCTGATTGTCGGCATGTTCATCGAAACGTCGGCCGCAATACTGGTGTTGGCGCCAATTTTCACTCCGATTGCCGTGCAGTACGGCATCGACCCGGTGCATTTTGGACTGATCGTTGTTGTGAACCTGGCACTCGGCATGTTTACACCACCGCTCGGGGTAAACCTGTTCGCCGCCTGCGCCGTGGCCAAACTGTCGGTCGATCAACTCCTGCCCTGGCTGATGCGCTTCGTGCTGGTGGTTCTGGCCTGCCTTATTGCCATCACCTATATGCCGTGGATATCGCTGGGGCTGGTCGATTTGCTGTACTGAAACCCTGTGGGGCGCCGTTCAAAAAAATAGAGACGAAGCACCGTAATTTCCGCCAAACTGGCAGGAGCTATTTTTGAAAGGACACGCCCCATGGCCCGGATAAAAGTCGAATTCCCCAACGACGAAGGCAACACCCTGGCCGGATTGCTGGAGCTTCCGGAAAACAGCAAGGTCCGGGCCGTGGCGCTGTTTGCTCACTGTTTCACCTGCGGCAAGGATGTCGTCGCAGCGTCGCGAATTTCGCGGGCACTCGCCGGACAGGGCATCGGTGTGTTGCGGTTTGACTTTACCGGGCTGGGCAACAGCGATGGTGACTTTGCCAACACGAACTTTTCGTCAAACATTGAGGATCTGATCGCCGCCGCCCGCTATCTGGAGCAAGCCTATGAAGCCCCGAAGCTGATAATCGGGCATAGCTTAGGGGGCGCGGCCGCGTTGGTGGCGGCCCAGAAACTCGATTGCATTGAAGCGGTCGCCACCATCGCGGCGCCGGCCACGGCACACCACGTTCAGCAACTGTTTTCGGGTCAGGAAGCGGATATTCGGGCCCAGGAACAAGCCCGCGTCAGCATTGGCGGTCGTGAATTCAGTATCAAATCGCAATTGCTGGACGATCTGGAGCACTGGAATTCACCGGATCACATTGCCCGTTTGCGCAAGCCTCTGATTATTTTTCATTCCCCCGTCGACCGGATTGTGGACATCAACGAAGCCGCCGCCATATTCCAGGCCGCCAAGCACCCCAAGAGTTTTATCTCATTGGATAGCGCCGACCACCTGTTATCCAAACCCGAAGATTCACAGTACGTTGCATTGACGCTGGTCGCCTGGGCAAGCCGTTATCTGACGTTGAAGGATACCGCCTCAGCCGCGGTAACCGCCGACTTACCGGCGCTTGATGCAGGCCAGGTACTGATTACCGAGAAGGACGCCAAGTTCCTACGTGGCCTGTATACCAACGATCACCAACTGCTGGCCGACGAGCCCCAGTCTGTGGGCGGCACCAACCTTGGCCCCAACCCCTACGACCTGCTGCTGATGTCCCTGGGCGCCTGCACCTCCATGACGCTAAGGATGTACGCCAATCGCAAGTCGTTGCCGATAACCAATATTGAGGTCCGGCTGCAGCATTCACGGGTACACGCAGACGATTGTGAACAATGCGAATCGACCTCCGGCCAGATTGACCGTATCGAACGGGTCATCAGCTATCAGGGTGACCTTGATGCCGGACAAGAGGCCCGTTTGCTCCAGATTGCCGATCTCTGCCCCGTTCATAAAACACTGCACAACGAAATCGACGTCGTCACGCACTTGGACTAATGGCGGAAGCCAAGCCCGCCATTACGCCGTATCCTTATGCGAATACAGGAACCACACCCATAAAGGAGATCTCACCATGGCTACCATTACCCGTCGCGGTGTCGCTGTTGAAACAACCGGCGAGTTACCCGCCCTTGGCAGCAAGGCGCCGGCGGCGCAATTTACTAAAAACGACCTATCAGCGTTGGCACTGGCGGACTTGTCGGGCCAGCGTGTCATTCTCAACATTTTCCCCAGTATCGACACACCCACGTGCGCCAAGTCGGTGCGGCGCTTTAACGAGGCCGCGGCACAGCTGAATAACACCATGGTGTTGTGTGTGTCAGCGGATCTGCCTTTCGCTCAGGCCCGGTTTTGTGGGGCCGAAGGCCTGGATCGGGTGATGTCGGTGTCCACATTTCGCAACCGGGAGTTCGGTACCAACTACGGCGTCGAGATGACCGATGGCCCCCTCCAGGGTCTGCTGTCCCGCGCCATCGTTATTCTGGATGAGACCGGCACCGTTATTCACACCGAACAGGTTCCGGAGATTGCCCAAGAGCCGGACTACGAGGCCGCTCTCGCCGCGCTGTAGGAGCTCCGGTTGGAGAGCGTCAGGCTGAGGGGGGGTGGCACATCATGGAACCCGGCCAGGACTAACCTGTACACTTTGTAGGTTGTAGACACTGGACAGCGGGAGACACGATGATCGACCTTTATTACTGGACCACCCCCAACGGCCACAAGATCACCATTTTTCTGGAGGAAACCGGGCTTGAGTACACCCTCAAGCCCGTCAACATCAGTGCAGGTCAGCAGTTTGAGGACAGCTTCCTGAACATATCGCCCAATAACAAAATCCCGGCCATCGTCGACCGGCGCCCGGACGATGGCGGTAAGCCCTTCTCGATTTTCGAATCGGGGGCCATCCTGGAATACCTGTCGGAAAAAACCGGCCGACTGATGCCGCCGGACCTGCGGGACCGCTGGCAGGCCATCCAGTGGCTGCACTGGCAGATGGGCGGATTTGGCCCCATGCTGGGTCAGAATCATCACTTCAAGCAGTACGCGCCGGAAAAGCTTCCCTACGCGATTGAACGTTACGACAAGGAGGCCGAACGGTTGTACGGTGTGTTGGACGACCAACTGCGCGATAAGGACTATATTGCGGGTGAGTACTCCATTGCGGATATCGCCACCTACCCATGGGCCAGGTTGCACGAGCGCCATGGCGTTGATCTGAAGGACTTGCCCAATGTGGCCCGCTGGCTCAATACCATGGCCGAACGCCCTGCGGTGAAACGCGCCTACGCCAAAGCCGACACCATCAACACCCAAGCCACGGTGAGTGACGAAAGCAAAGCCATACTCTTTGGCCAGGGCCGACGAAAGTAAACGCCGGCCCTGTGTGACCGGATCCTCACGGGTGTAACGCGATGGGGGTGCCACCGGGAAGGGTGTCATAGACAGAGTGTAACAAATCGGCTGCGTGAGTGTCGAAGCTACATCACTCACTCAAGGAGGACACGGTCATGCTCCGCATCATCACGCTCTGCATCATGCTGCTGTCTGCGGCCTCATTGTGGGCCACCGAACCGGCGGTTTACACCAGCCCCCACTCAAACCACGGCGCCGGCGGCCACGATGTGGTGGCCTATTTCACCGACGGCAAGCCGGTCAAGGGCAACACCGCCTACCAGACCAAGTTCAACGGCGCTTCCTGGCTGTTCGCCTCCGCCGAGCATCTGGCCAGGTTCAAGGCCAACCCCGAGAAATACGCGCCGGCCTACGGCGGCTATTGTGCCTGGGCGGTAAGCCAGGGCTATCTGGCCAAGGGCAACCCGCGCAACTGGACGGTGGTCGACGGTCGGCTGTACCTGAATTACAACGATGCGATTCAGAAAAAATGGCTGAAGGATATTGCCGGATTCATTACCGCGGCCAACGCCCATTGGCCCGCCGTGCTGGATCAGTGACCGCCGCGCCTGAGGCCCGTGCAAGTGGACGGAGACAGGGCCCGCATCAGAGGGTGCCGCCGGGCTCAATACGATAGCCCAGGTCAATGATCCGCTCACCCGGTGCCTGGCCCTTGATCCGGTTCAATAATTCAACCGCCGCGCGGGTGCCCAGGGCTTCCCGTGGTGTGATGACGCTCGCCAGTTTGGGGGCCATCACCTGCCCCACGTCGTGGCCGTGAAAACCGGCAATCGCAATTTGACCCGGCACCGGGATTCCCCGCCGCACACACTCAAAATACGCACCGATCGCGACATCATCGTTGGTGCAAAACAACGCATCGGTCTCTGGATGTTCGGTCAGGATCTGCGCCATTAGGGTGGCACCGACGGTATACGAAGATCGCAGGTTGGTTTGCAGGGTCGCCGGCGCCAGCCCGTGCTCGGTCATCGCCTGTGCATACCCCTCCTGGCGCTGCAAGGTGCGGGCATCCAGCCGCACCGCCAGATATCGTATTCGGCGGCGACCGCGGCGGATTATTTCCGTCACCATGTCGTAAGCGGCGGCCACATTATCGAACCCTACGGCCTGTTCGAATGGCGCCGAACGGGTATCCATGATCTCAACTGTCGGCACGCCGGCCGTTTCCAGCATGCGCAGGGTGCGCGGTGTGTGCTGACTTTCCGACAACATCACCCCATCGACATTGTAAGACAACAACGACGACAGACTCCGCTCCTCGATCTCCGGACTGTAACCATAGTGCGACAGCATCAGGTGATAGCCCGCAGGTTCGGTGGCCGTCTCAATGCCTTTGATGACGTCGGCGAAGACCTGATTGGTCAGCGATGGCACCAGAATGCCAATCGCCCGGCTGGTGGATTTGGACAATATATCCGGCCCCCGATTGGGGATGTAGCCCAGAGCCTCAGCGGCGTCCAGAATTTGCGCCCGCATCTTGTCAGAGACGGTATCGGCGCCGCGCAAACCCCGGCTAACGGTCATCTTTGTGGTGCCGACCCGGTCCGCAATGTCTTGCAACGTCGGTCTCCGCTTCTTGACCGGGTTTTGAGCGCTGCTTTTGGGTTTATAAGGGTTCTTAGAAGTCATAGCGGCTCATATCAGGGCCTTCCGGCGAGGAAGCACCATCATACTTGTCCTGTTGCCTCAACGCAGCCAGGCAGGCCTGTAAAACCGCAGCGGGCGATTCGCGAATGTCGATGGCTGCGGCTTCGTCCGGGCCGGGTTCTTCCAGTTGTTCGAACTGACTGACCAGCATCGACTCACCATTGAAATAATGATCCTGACGTTTGGCGTGCCGGGACCAGATGGTGTCAAAGTCGCCCTGCAAGTACAGCGTCAGCAGACCCGGGTCGGCCGCCCGCAGCTGCTCGCGATAAGACCGCTTCAACGCCGAACAGGCCAGCACCAGTCCCGATTCACGCTGAATCAGCGCGGCCAGATCCTGCAACCAACCGCGACGATCAGTATCGCTGAGCGGGATCCCATTGGCCATTTTCTGGATATTGGCCGTGCTGTGAACCGCGTCCGCATCCAGAAAAGACAGCCCCAATGTCGCGGCCAGCTGCTGCCCAACCAGCGTCTTGCCGCTGCCGGAAACCCCCATCACAAGAATTTTCAGTTGGTTCATATTATTCCCACCATAGTGCCAGTTGCGGGAAGGCGATCAGCAGCGCCAGGGCCACCAATTGCAAGCCTATAAACGGTAATAGCGACTGGAAAATCTCGCCCAGTGAGATGTCTTTCGGGGCCACCGATTTCAGATAGAACGCGGCCGGCCCGAACGGTGGCGACAAAAACGACACCTGCATGTTCATGCAGAACACCACACCAAACCAGATCGGGCTGTACCCCAGCTCGGTGACGATGGGCACAAAGATGGGCATGGTCAGCAGCGCCACCCCGACCCAGTCCAGAAACATGCCCAGCACCAACAAGATCAGCATCATGAACAGGATGGTCCCGATGCCACTGCCGCCGCTGACGGCAAACACCATCTCGCGGACAAAATCGATGCCTCCCATCAGGTTGTACACCCCGACCAGCGCGGTCGCACCAATGCCAATCCAGATGATCATGCCGCAAATGCGCAAGGTGCTGATGGTGGCTTTGCGCACCATGCTGTAGGACAATTCACCCCGAATCCAGGTACTGATTGCGATTCCCAGCACGCCCAGTGCCGAGGCTTCGGTGACCGACGCGACACCGCCGTAAATACTGCCCAGCACCACCACCACCGATAAGATCGGGAACAGCAAGGCTTTGAAAAAATTCGGCGCGGGCGGCTCGTTCTCACTTGAATCGGATGGCAGTGGCGCCAAGGCGGGGTTGAGCCAGACCCGCACTACCACATACCCCATGTAGAGCAACGCCAGAATCAGCGCCGGCAGGAACGCCCCTTTGAACAGATCACCGATCGAGACGTTGGCGGTCAGGCCATAAATGATCAGGACAATGCTTGGCGGCAGCATGGTGCCCAATGCCCCGCCAGCGCAGGTGGTACCGATGGCAAGCTTGCGGTCGTAGCCAAGGCGCAGCATTTGCGGCAACGCCAGGATGCCCAGCAACACCGTTTCACCGCCAATCACACCCGACATGGAGGCCAGAATAATGGCCACCACCAGGGTTTGCAGGGCGACACCACCGCGCAGTTTACGGCCAAACCGGTTCATCGCATCGAACAGGTCCCGCGCGATGCCGGAGTGGTCGAGCAAGGCCGCCATCAACACAAACATCGGCACCGCAAGAAACACGTAGCTGCCAATGAAACTGTACAGCCGACTACTGACAATCGGCAGGGCCTCAGGCCCGAACCAACCCAGAGCAAAGACCAGCGCCACCAGCCCGGTGGCGAAGGCCAACTGCATGCCGGTCAGCAACAGCAGAATCAGTAACACCAACATCAGCAGGCTGCCATACCCGATGCCAATGGACGCGAGTTCAAACATCATGCGCTCCCCAACTGACGGATATCACGAATCAAATGCAGCACGTACTGCACCGTCAGAGTGATAATGGCGACAAAGATCAAAACCTTGAGAAAGGCCGGAAACGGCGGGTTCCAGGCCGACCCGGAGGTTTCCAGCCGCAACGCGCCCCAGGGCGCATACACGGCCTTCTCCGCCATAAACCACGAGGCATACACCATCATTGCGCAGAAACAGAGCCCAAGCAGATCGTGCAGTACCCGCAACAGGCCTTGCACCCGCTTCGGTACCGCATCGTAGAGCAGTACCACACGCACATGCCGGTCGGTGGCAAAGGCGTAGAGACCACCAAAAACAAACAGCGAGGCGCCCAGAAACGTCACGGTTTCGTGCACCCACAAGGTGGGTGAGTCAAACAGATAACGACGGGCAATTTCGTAGGCCGAAATCACTACGATGGCGGCGAAGATCAGGCTGAGTTTTTGGCCCAGCCAGATTATGCCGCGGTCCAGCGGATTGCTGCCGACGTCTTCATCGGCCGGAAGTTCAGGCACACCGGGTTCGGGCTGCTCAGGAATAGAATCAGACATGGCGACGGACTCCGGCCCAGACGCCATGCAACAGTCATGGCGCCGGGACCTTCATAGGATCGGACAGGTTTACAGCAGGCCCTGGGATTCCAGGAAGGCCGTCACGGACTCATACACCTTCTGGGCATTGGGCGACTGCTCGGCATAGAGTTTCCACTGTTCACGGGCGATGGCGCGAAACTTCCTGCGCTCCTCGGCGGACCAGTCGTGCAGCGTAATGTCGGGGTTGGCTCGTGCTTCATTAACTGCGTCCACATCCGCCATCGCCAGCTGGGTACTGATGTCGTGGGCAAAGTCCCGCACCGAGGTGGTGAAAATCACCTGCAGATCATCGGGTAGCTTGTTCCACTCGTCCAGGTCCATCACGACTTCCAGCAGCGGTAGCGAGTGAAAACCCGGATACACCGGGTGTTGGGCAATGTCGTGCAACCCGGCGGCATGGTTGGTTGAAAAGACGGTGTAATCCGCCGCATCAATCACACCTTTACTGAGCCCGGTATACACTTCCGAACCCGGCAAATTGACGGGAGACGCGCCCGCAGCAGCAAATACCGACTGCACCAGGCCTTCCGGCGCCCGCAATTTCAGCCCCTTCAGGTCATCAACCCCGTTCAGAGGTTTCTTCGATACAAACGACTCGAGTCCGGTTGCGCCGCCACCAACGAACTTCACGCCGTAGGGCTTGTACAACTCGTTCATCAGCTCGTAGCCACCGCCGTAATAGATATACGTAATCAGCTGATCCGGACTCGACCAGGCGCCGACGGTGTTGCCGATCAGCCCGAACGCCGGGTCCTTGCCAGAGAAATAACCGGTCACTGAAATATGGCCATCCAGGACGCCCATATCGATGGCGCCCAGGGTTTCGGTATGGCTGACCACGCTGCCCACGGGCAGGATGTCGACGGCGACCCGGCCACCGGACATGCGCTCAATGCGCTCGGCCCAGGCCTGCTTGATTTCAAAATTTTTCACGCCGGAGGGGTCGGAAGACTGGAACTTGAAGGTGTAATCTGCGGCCAGCGCACCCATGGTAAACGTGGCGGCCAAAAAGCCGGTTATTAGCTTGAGCGGGGTGTTCATAATGTCTCCTGCCTGTTCTTGTTTTGACGGTTTATGTTACCGGTAACATTTGCGAGTGTATGGCATGGCTTTTGGAATGGCAAGCGCCTCGATGTGATGTCAGGCGCCACCCTGAACCACTGTCCGGAACGCTGGATTAGCCGAAGGTCTAGGTGCGTTTGCTTGACAGTATTGGTCTCGAACGACTTAACTGAGTGGGTGAGCTAGTGAAACCTTATCACCTCACGCCAATCAGTTTATCCAATAATAATAAAGGCTTGAGCCATAACTGTGGGCTCTCGGCCGAACCAAGGTGGTGCCTATTCTGTGAGTGACAGTCATCAGGAAGCGTCCAGTATTCTCGAAACCCGGGGCCTGACCAAGGACTTCAAAGGGTTCACTGCCGTCAAGAACGTCGACCTCGCCGTGCGCCGAGGTACCATTCACGCCATCATTGGCCCCAACGGTGCCGGCAAGACCACCTTCTTCAATCTGCTGACCAAATTTCTGACCCCCACCGCCGGGGCCATTATTTACGACGGCACCGACATTACCCGCCACCGGCCAGCGGACATTGCCCAGAACGGCCTGGTCCGCTCGTTTCAGATTTCAGCGGTGTTTCCCCACCTTGGCGCCCGCGAAAATGTCCGTATTGCTCTGCAGCGCAAGCTCGGTGTGTCCTACCACTTCTGGCGCCCGATCAAAGTTCTCGACCAGCTCAATGAAGAGGCTCAGGGCCTGCTGGAGCAAGTAGGGTTGGGCGAATTTGGCGACACCCTGGCGGTGGAGTTGGCCTACGGCCAGAAGCGTGCGCTCGAGATTGCCACCACCGTGGCCTTGCAGCCCAGGCTGATGCTGCTGGATGAGCCAACCCAGGGCATGAGTGCGGAAGACGTTGGCACTGTGACCGAGTTGATCAAGCGAGTCGTCGAAGGCCGAACGATCGTGATGGTGGAACACAACCTGAGCGTTGTGTCTTCGCTCGCCGATACGATTACGGTGTTGAACCGGGGCGAAATTCTTGCCGAAGGCGACTACGACGCGGTATCAAACGACCCGGCGGTGATGGAAGCCTACATGGGGACCTCCGATGCCCACTGACGAGCTGTTACGTATTGAAAATCTGCATGCCTGGTATGGCGAGTCCCATATCCTCCATGGCATCGACCTGACCGTTCACAAGGGCGAAGTAATTACACTGTTGGGGCGCAATGGCTCCGGTCGCACCACCACATTGAAGGCCATTCTGGGCTTGGTGGGGCGCCGTACCGGGTCAATACGGCTCAGTGGCACCGAAGTCATCGACATGCCCACCCATCGTATTGCCCACGTCGGCCGCCTCGGCTACTGCCCGGAAGAGCGGGGCATTTTTGCCAGCCTCAACGTCGATGAAAATCTCGAACTGCCGCCGACACTGGCCGAAGGCGGTATGTCCATTGACGACATTTACACCATGTTCCCGAACCTGAAGGAACGTCGTTCCAGCCAGGGCTCCAAACTGTCCGGCGGGGAACAGCAGATGCTGGCCATCGCCCGCATCCTGCGTACCGGCGCCACCCTGCTGTTACTGGATGAAATCACCGAGGGCCTGGCGCCCGTGATCCTGAAAACCCTGAGCACCGTGATCCGCGATTTACGGGAACAGGGGTTCACCATAGTGCTGGTGGAGCAGAATTTTCATTTTGCCGCGCCACTGGCAGACCGTCATTACGTCATTGAGCATGGCCGCGTCGTCGAGCAGATCGATGCGGCGGAGCTTGAGGAAAAGCAAGAGCAGTTGAACAGGCACCTCAGTGTCTGATCCAAGGACCCGGATGCGGTCCGAACGCGAGCTATCGGGAACAACCGATAACGGAATCGGGTTCGTTAAAACCGGACTCAGTATGAAAGTACTCGTTTCTAATGACACTCGTTTCTAATAACAACAGGGGTAATAAATATTATGAATCATCTACTTAAGGGTATTGTCGGGGCCATCGGCCTCGCGACCGCCGCGCTGCCGCTCGCAGCCGGTGCAGCGCTTTCCGATGACAAGGTCAAGATCGGGGTGCTCAGCGATATGTCCGGTGTTTACAAGGCACTGGAAGGCCCTGGGGCAGTGATTGCCGCCCAGATGGCTATCGAAGATTTCGGCGGCAAAGTGCTCGGTAAAGACATCGAAGTGATCTCCGCCGACCACCAGAACAAGCCTGACATTGGCGCCAGCACTGCCCGCGAATGGATCGATGCCAAACAGGTCGACATGATTACCGGGCTGGATAACTCAGCGGTCGGTTTGGCGGTTCAGGGCCTGGCCAAAGACAAGAAAATCATCACCATCAACACCGGCGCCGGCTCCTCTGCACTGACAGAAGAACAGTGTTCGCCATATGGCATTCACTACGTCTATGACACCTATGCGCTGCCGGTCGGTACCGCCACCGCCATCGTCAATAACGGCGGCAAGAAATGGTTCTTCATTACCGCGGACTATGCCTTCGGACACTCACTGACCGGCAATACCTCCAAGGTAGTGGAAAGTCTCGGTGGTGAAGTCGTGGGCAACGTCAATGCACCGCTCAGCACCAACGATTTCTCCTCCTATCTGTTGCAGGCACAGTCCTCCGGCGCGGATGTCATTGGCCTGTCCAATGCGGGTCAGGACACCGTGAACTCCATCAAACAGGCTAACCAGTTCCGCATTGTCCAGAGCGGTCAGAAACTGGCCGGCATGCTGGTGTTCATCAGTGACATCCAGAGCATGGGACTCGACATCGCGCAAGGGCTGCAGTTCACCGTTGCGTTCGTGTGGAACCAGAACGAGGAGACCGAAGCCTGGTCACGTAAGTTCTATGACCGGCACGGTGCTATGCCCACCATGATTCATGCCGGCGTTTACTCGGCAGTCACCCATTACCTGAAAGCCGTTAAGGAACTCGGTTCCGACGATGGCGACGCCGTCCGTAAGAAGCTGGGCGAAATGGAACTGAACGACTTCTTCGTGAAGGGCGGCAAGATCGCCGCGAACGGTTCCATGCTGCACGACATGTACCTGGTTGAGGCGAAAAAACCTGAAGAGTCCACTGAGGAGTGGGATCTGCTGAAAGTGGTTTCAACGATTCCGGCCGACAAAGCGTTTATTTCCATGTCAGACACGGTCTGCTCATTGGTTAACTAACGCACTGGTATTTTGATCATGCCCTCCAGACTTCTGCTATCGCCGGAGTCTGGAGGCCTAAGTTTCATCCGGCGGTAAGGAGTAATCGACGTGTCGATCCAGGTCATCCTGGCCCAAGCGCTGCTGGGGCTCAATGCTGGAGTGTTCTACGCCATGCTGAGTCTTGGTTTGGCGGTGATATTCGGGCTGCTCAACATTATCAATTTCGCTCATGGGGCGATGTATATGCTGGGCGCTTTTATCGCGCTGGTCGGCTACTCCTACCTTGACCAATGGTTTGGCATCGGTCTGGAAGTCGGGTTCTGGCCGTCACTGATTCTGGCACCACTGGTGGTCGGGGGACTCGGTATCCTGATCGAGCGCACCATGCTGAAGCGGCTCTACAAACTTGATCATATTTACGGTTTGCTACTGACCTTCGGTATTACCCTGATTCTTCAGGGCCTGTTTTCCAACTATTTCAACGTCTCCGGGACACCTTATCCCGGCCAGCCCGATGCCCTGAGCGGTGTCGTGAATCTGGGTTTTATGTACTTTCCTACGTACCGGTTGTTTGCCATTGTGTTCTCCCTCGTGGTCTGCTTCACAACTTGGTACTTCATTGAGCACACCAAGTTGGGCTCCCGGCTGCGCGCCGGCGTCGAAAACCCCCAACTGACACAAGCCTTTGGGCTCAATGTGCCATTGATGATCACCCTGACTTTCGGTTTCGGTTGTGGCCTGGCAGGTCTCGCCGGGGTCCTGGCGGCACCGATCTATTCGGTCAGCCCCCTGATGGGCGCCGATTTGATCATCGTGGTATTCGCGGTGGTGGTCATTGGTGGTATGGGCTCGATTATGGGGGCCATTCTCTCTGGCCTGGCCCTCGGTCTGGTTGAGGGGCTGACCAAAGTGATTTACCCACCCGCCGCCAGCACGGTCATTTTTTTCCTGATGGTGCTGGTGCTGCTGTTCCGGCCCGCCGGACTGTTTGGCAAGGAGAAGTGAGCCCATCATGATGAACCGTGTCCTATTTATTTTTATGCTGATTGCCGGTATGACGGCACCGTTCTATGCGTACCCGGTGTTTGTCATGGACCTGCTGTGTTTTGCGCTGTTTGCTTGCGCCTTCAACCTGCTGCTGGGTTACGCCGGTCTGCTGTCGTTTGGCCATGCTGCCTTTTTTGGCGGTGCCGCCTACATTGCCGGCCATGTGATCAAGGCCTGGGGCTTTCCGCCACTGGCGGGCATTTTGACCGGCACCGTCTTTGCCATGGTACTGGGAGCAGCGTTTGGCTACCTCGCCATCCGCCGTCAGGGCATTTACTTTGCCATGGTGACCCTGGCACTGGCGCAGATCATCTACTTCATGGCCCTGCAACTGCCCTTTACCGGTGGCGAAAACGGCCTCCAGGGCATTCCACGAGGCCAATTGCTGGGCTTTTTGGACCTCGGCAACCCGTTGATCATGTACTACTTCGTTTTCGTCATTTTCCTGATCGGCTTTGGCTTGATTTACCGCACCATTCACTCGCCATTTGGTGAGGTGCTGCAAGCCATTCGTGAGAATGAGGACCGGGCATTGTCGCTGGGTTACGACGTTGACCGCTTTAAACTGCTGGCGTTTGTCATCTCCGCAACCCTGGCGGGGCTGGCCGGCGCCACCAAAGCCGTGGTCTTCCAGTTTGCCTCGCTGACAACCGCACACTGGCAAACCTCTGGCGAAGTCATCCTGATGACGCTCGTGGGCGGTCTTGGAACTGTATTCGGTCCGGTGGTCGGGGCCATTACTGTGGCCGCACTCAGCCATGAGCTGGGCTCGTTCGGGTCATGGGTGCAGGTCATCCTGGGCACCATCTTTGTGGTCTGCGTGTTGGTGTTCCGACGCGGGATCATTGGTGAGCTGGAACGGGTTACTCGCAAACGCTGAGGATTGAGCCAAAACGGGCTGGCCGCGACCGAGGGGCAAGTCGGTCGGCGCGGCCGTATCCGGCGCTTGGGTATTGCGCTGGTAAATCTTTAAAATCGGACCGTAACACCCGCGGTAACACTGTGACGCCCGTATTGGTAACGCTCAATATTACTGTCGTTGTCGGCTTGATTCGCCTCAATGAGCATGGCGACTGTTTTGCTGACGGCATAGGACGCCCCCAGCGAAAGGTCGTAACGGGTGTCCTCCCGTCTGATGATAAGCACGCCATCCGGGACCTGGAGGCGGTGAGGCGTTCGATAATAGCTGTATCGAACCTCGGCTGCCGATGTCAGTGTTAATTGGGGTGTGACGGCAAATTCGAGTTTGGCCTTCACCCCCTGCCGTAAGGGCGAGACACTGAAATACTCGCGCCCAGTATCGAGGTTTTTCCGGTCATCGTACACAACGCGATAGCGCAGCGAGCCCGTCCAACCCGAGGCGGACGCTTGGTAACGCGCATCGACTTGGTACTGTTGACCACGGTATGCCTCCCATTCGGGTTGCGGATAAATCTGTTTAACTTCACCCTCAACACGGCAGCGCTCAGAGTTTGCTAACCCCAGGCAGTCCTGGCGCTTGAGTCCGAAAACCAACCGCGCACGGCCCTCACGCGTTTTGCCCCCAAGCCAAATGTAGTCACCACCAAGGCCGGCATGAATCCGCCCGAAACCGGTTTGCTGAACCCAGCCAGTCTCCGCCTGGATTATTTGTGTATCAAAATCACTGTCTGCGGGGTAGTGACGGGCATACAGTTTTACGTCCTGGCGAAAGCCTGCCTTGCGGCTACCGTAGATCAGGCCGGAGACAGCGCCGACACTTTCCAGGAACCCACCCTCAATAGCCGTGGCGGCGCTGTCCGGGAACAGTGCAATATTATCTTCATAGCCTGCATTGACCGAAGCCAGACCGATCCAGCGTTGTGGCGGGCGCGGCTCGGCTAATTTAACATCAAGACGCTTCAGCTGAGTCCTAGCCAGAGTTTCGAGTTTCGGCTCTGGATTGGCCATGAGCACACGCTGAAAGGCACGATCCGCTCTCGGCAGGTCTTGTTGCGCCAGTGCTACCAGACCAATATTGTAGAAGGCCAGCGCTTCCTGCCTGGAACCCATCAACCGTTGGAAAGTGGCAGCGGCCTTGTCGTACTGTTTGAGTTGGAAATAGACGACGCCAAGGTTGTAGGTAAGTGCTTTCGAATCCAGACCCAGTCCGTCTGCAGCCTCAAGATAGTCACGCGCCTGTTGAAGATCACCCCGATTGAACGCCTCAATGCCGGCCTTGAAGAAATTCTGCCCATTGGCAGGCGCACTGTGAGCATCCGCACCAGGCACTAACCAAAAGGTGATCACTACGAGGGTTACATGCAAAAACCTGGGCAAAAGCTGGCTCCTGAAACAGGCAAGCCCCGCGGCGGCAACAGCGCCTGAGGAGATATTCCTCTCTCATCGGAGACACCGGTCAGGGACGGCTATTATTAGAACCGCTGAGTATAGCAGTGTAATGGCGTGGAAAAATCAACTGAATGGATGAGTGGTTGGCGCGCCCTTGACCGGATAACCCCTCATTGAAGTTCAGTGGCCTTCGGTTTGAGCGACTCGGACTCGAGAATCTGCAAATCAATCTCGCCCGTACCCGGCAACGCCAGATCCGGACTCTCCAAGCTAGGAACATCCAAGCCCGGCTGGCTGATTTCAAGTTCGTCGGACAGTTCACCCGGCAACTCTACATTAAGAGCATCCCGCGACTCTCGCGCCTGTTCAGCAACGGACTCTTCGAGACTCCGGGCATCATCAATGATATCTCCGGCATTCAATTCGTCAACGCTCACAGACTCCGGTGATTCGTCCAAAGACGACGGCAATTCAAGTTGCTGGACGAAGGTCTCGTTCAGAGCCTCGTCGTCCGCCACCATCCTCATGGTGACACCAAGATCTTCCTCGGCCGCCGCGGTGCCGCAAGTTGAAAGCAACACAATAACGGTGACCGATAACGCGACGCTTTTGGTAGCACTGGCTTTGATCATGATGAAGGCTCCTTGTTCCTGCTGATGGCCGTGCGGAACGTCTTTCGCTTGGACCCATCGTCCAGGTGGGCTACCAGCGTTCCAGATCCTGGAAATAAAACATTGAGCGGCAGGGCCAGCACGTTATCGCCCTGCTTTAGATTCACTTTCCAGCTCACATTGCGGCGCCCCGGAAATGGGGCCAGTTCAACATTCGCGGGTAACTCCAGCGTTAACGTGACGCCGTCCATTGCCTGCCGGGAGTTGAACGCCAGTTTAACCGTCTGGAGCCCAGACTCCACGTGGGCATCGTCGGTTCCGGGCTGTGCGCTCGTGGCGGCGATTTCCGGAACGGTTTCCAGATTGCTATTCGGGCCGAGGTGCAGGCCAATATAAACACCCAAGGCCAAAATCGCGGCGACCGCCGCTCCCATAGCAGGAAACGCCCAGGCTCGGCGACCGACTGCCCCCTGGCTCATGGTTGCTGCCTGCAAAACCCGGAACTCAAAATCGGGACTCGGCTCAGGAATGGCCTGGGCACCAAACAGATCCCGCAGTTGACGTTGTTCTTGCCATAGCAACGCACACTCGCGGCATTCGGCCGCGTGCGCTTTCAGTTTATTTTCCAAACCAGACGAAGCGTCGTCCTGGTTCAGAATCTCAATGTCTTCACGAAACTGATGACAGTTCATGGCACCTACCTCTTACTCTAAACGCTGTCGCAGTTAAAAAGGTTCCATTTCTTTTTGAAGTCGCTCGCGTAACAGAGCCCTGCTCCGATGCAGTCTTGATTTTACCGTGCCAACCGGCACGTCGAGTACGTGGGCAATATCTTCCTGACGCCAGCCATCGGCGTCGTGCAGCAATATCAACGTGCGTTGATCGGGCGACAAATCGCCCAGAAGTCGGTTCAGTGTTTCTTTTAACTGCATCTGGTCTATGCCTGCCGAGGCGTCCGGACCGGCCTCACCCAAGGACTCCATAAACGAGGTCTCTCGATCCGCACTCACCAATGTGCCGGCATTGACTTCTCGTCGCCGCGCCTGCTTGCGGGTTAAATCCACAAAATGGCGATACAGCACTCGGTTCAGCCAGGGCCTGAGCTGCTCAACACCTTCCAGCTCGTCGAGCCGTGGGAACAGTTTTACAACGACATCCTGCACCAGATCTTCCGCATCCTGCTGCTGACCGGTAAGACGGTACGCGAATTGGTACAACAATCTCAGGTTAGGCTGGACAAGGCGCTCAAAGCGCTTGGTCCGGGATGGTCGGAAGGGCAACAAGGTCAATCGAATTTCCTCGGTAAGTCGATGGCACTGCGTCGGACACGATTATCCAGTCATCTGCACAGCATGTTACCAGTGGTGGCCGCCTAAACGTAGCCTCAGCGCATTTTCAAAATTGATAACTTTCCCTATATATAAGAATTAGTTAGCGCCATTCGACCAACTTTCTTTCCTTTTTCCATAAAAAAATTTGGAACCAAGGCCATTAGACATACGTGTTAGCCGCAAAGACACAGGCTGTGTCGCATTACAAAAACCAGAAGAGGATACATCATGTTTAAGCGCCAGATACTCTTGGTTGCCGTCACCGCAACGTCCCTCGGCTTAGCCGGCTGTCTCGACAGCAGCAGTCAGACGCAAAAAAATGCAAACCCGGACTATGTAGTGGCCGGCTCAACGATCGAGCGAGGTACGCACCCTCTATTTGCGCCACTCAAAACTCAATTTCCGATTCCCAGTGATGCACTGTTCTATTTAAACGAAATCAACGATGGCACCATGCTCAATGGCAGCGATCCGGCCAACCCCGTGACGACCGGCATCGGCTTCCTTGACGGCAACTCCGTCCTGGCGCCGATTGATGTCAAGATCAGCGCCAGCCTGAGCAGTGAGCAGGTATTGGATGCGCGTGACTTCATTGCCGTCGATGGCGTCGTGGTGCCGAATCCGGATCAGAATATTTTCCTGATTCCGCTTGAATACGCCAGCGGAGACAGTCTTCAACAATCCAGTAACGAAGTGGCCGGACTCACGCCCGCTAACCAGTATCGTCGCGCCCTGGCACTCCAGGAGACGGGCAGCACAGCGGAAGCCGATGTCATCTTCGGTGCACTGCTGGAAGAAAAAATTCGGGTTGAAGTGCTTGATATAGATGGCGGTCAAAGCAACATGATCCGTTTACTGCCACTGGCGCCATTGGCAGAAAAAACGCAGTACGCCCTGGCACTCACCAACGCCATTGTTGATGCCCAGGGCCAGCCGCTGGTTGGGTCACCCACCTACCAAACCGTTGGTCATCCGGATCGAACGCTCTCCAATGCGGCCTTCCAGCCCTTTCGCGATGCGCTTGTACCGGCTCGCAGGCTGGCAACCGATTACTTCGATTTCAAACGTCAATTTTCAGAGTCTGCCGACTTCCCCTCGGACTTTAACGACGTCACCTTTTCTACCACGATCACCACCACCGCCATCGATGACGTGTTGCTGGCCAATGCTGCACCCATTACCTTCTTCCGGTCCAGTTTGCAGATCGAAGCCAGGCAGGCGGCCATTGGCCAGTTGATCAGCGGTTTCTACAACCTGACTCAACAACCGCTGGATGGCGGTTCGACTGTCGACGAACAGAACATCAACAGCGAGATTTTCAATGTCCTGACCGACACCGGTTTCCGCTTATATGACGCCAGTCTCGCCCAGGTCATCAGCGATGCTCAGGCGGCTGCCATGACCCTGGGGTACGACGACCTGGTCGGCGATACCGACACCGACCGCCGAATCGCCCACATTCTGCAAACGGCCACCGCGCTTGCCGTCGATACAGTGGCGGACGTTGAGCCTGCGGCCCAAGCGCTGGCCTCCTCAGCGCAAGCCATTGTCGACACACCCAAACCTCGGAGCGTCAGCGTATTCAGCCAACGTGACGGCGGCGACATCAACCCGGCGCTGGCACAGGATGTCGGTGGTACCCCGCTGAACATCCATGTCTACGAAGGTGAAATTACTCTGCCCTATTTTCAGACAGTGCCTGCGGACAGTGATGGGGCATTGATCCAATCCGAAAGCTGGCGCCCGGCGGATTTCTCAACCGATGCAGCTCTGGCTGATGCGCCGTCAAATCGCATTACCTATCGCTTCCCATTTGCGGGCAAAACGGTCGATACCAAGGTGCCCATTGTGATCGCTGCACCGGATACCGATCAGCTGCTGATTCAGGCCCAGGCACCAATCAATGGCTTCCCGGTCATCATTTATCAGCACGCGGTCACCACAGACCGCTCCGCCATTCTGCCCATGGCCACGGCGGCCGGTTTATCGTGTGCCGACCCCAACAACACCTACGATTGTTTTGTGACCATCGGCATTGATCAACCTTTGCACGGCATTTTCGGTCAGGGTCTGGTGGGTCTGACCCCCATCAGCGACCAAAGCGGCGCATCGATGGATGCCACCGAGCGGCACTTTGGCTTCTCCGCCAACGCCGATCTCTCTGCGACCCCTGCGGCGGCATTAACGAACCCCGAATCCGGCAGTCTGTTCCTGAATTTCGCCAACTACGCCAATACCCGGGACAATATGCGCCAGGGTACGCTCGATTTGCTGAATGTGAATGCCTCACTGCAAGCCATCGAAACCGCCATCGCCGACTGTCAGACGACGGGGAATTGTGCCCAGAACCTGACGATTGACCCCAGCCGGGTCTACTTTCTGAGTCACTCACTCAGTGGCATGGGAGGCGCCGCATTCCCGCACGTCAACAATGAGGCGATCGCGGCAGGCAACACCCGCCTGAACACCGTCACTGCCTCCAATTTCTTCAACACCGGCGGCCAGTTCACGCGGCTGATTGAGAACTCCCCATCGGTCGCACCTCGTTTGCTACCGGGTCTCGACACCGCCTCTGACGGATTGCTGGCCCAGGGCCGCACGGAGTTGAATATTTATTTCAGTGTCTTGCAGAGCCAGCTTGACTCGGTGGATCCGGTTGCCTTTGCCGGCTTCTATGCAGGCACCAATACCTTGCTGACGGAAATCGCTGGCGTGGAGGGTGACCCCGACCGTCCTACCGACAACACGGTACCTAATTCCGCCGACCAGGAGCTTTACCCGCTTGGTCCTCTGGACACCACGTTGCCTGACACCGGGTTTGTGATTGCCGGCGAGAATGCACCCCTGGCGGGTACCGATCCCTTCGCCGCTGGAATGGGCGCCGAGTCCACCCCCTTGGGTACCGAAGGACTGCCGCTTATCACCCGTTATCTGGAAGGCTCGCACGGCAATCCGGTCTCCGCCGGTCAGAAAGACGCCGACGCTTTCTCATCACGGGCCGTCTTTGACGAGATGACCGCGCAAATGCTGACGCTGTTCACCGATGGCACGGTGTCAGTGGTCAACCCATGCGTTGTCAAAGACGCAGACACCAGCGGCACAGATTGCACCGCTGACGGCAACACCGATGCCGGTGCAGACCCCGCGCCCGCTAATGGCGGTGACGGCGGCACGGGTGGCGACCTCCCGCTGGCACTGTAACCGGATTAAAGCGCGCGTTCGTCTTGCGAGCGCGCGCCCCTGATACCCAAGCGCATACCCCTGAATAGTGACGGATGCATTCCATCCAATGGGGAAGTCATGTCCAAATAATGTGGAGTCATTTCCAATGTTAATAACAAACAAACTTAAAATGAGGCCGCGTCACTTCGCCATGGCCATCGGTTCAGCGTGCCTGTGCACACCGGTTGCGGCCTTCGACTTCGACATTTATGAAATTGATGCGTCGTTCTCCACTACCCTGACCGCCGGTATTGGCTACCGTCTGGAAGATCAGGATCCGGACCTGATCTCACAGGGCAACCTGGGTCCGGAATTTGCCTTCAGCAACACGGGGGCGTCGTCCAACAATTTTGACGACGGTAACCTCAACTTCGAGAAGAACGAACCCTACTCGCAAATCCTGCGGGGCCGCAGCGAACTGTTTCTGGATTATTCGCCCGACAGTGACACACTGACTCGCATCGGCGCATTGGTCCGCGGCACTTACTACTACGACTACGAACTTAAAAACAACGACCGCGCTGTCGATCCCGTGGGGCAACGCCGGGAACTGAATGACGAAGCCAGGGACAACGCCTCGGGCGTGGACCTGCTTGACGCCTATGTCTTCACTGACTGGATTTTTGGCGATACGCCGGTGTCGATCCGTTATGGCCGTCAAGTCGTCAACTGGGGTGAAAGCACGTTCATTCTCGGTGGCATCAACGCCATCAACCCGATCGATGTGCCTGCTTTTCGGGCCCCTGGTGCTGAGTTAAAAGACGTCCTGCTGCCGGTTGAAATGCTCTACACCTCAGTAGGGCTGACTTCGGAAGTCACACTGGAAGCCTTCGTACAGACAGACTGGAACAGTTTCAAGATTGACGACTGCGGTACTTTTTTCTCATCGGCCGATGTGGCCGCCGACGGTTGTGGTCCGGTCCTTTTAGCCGGCCAGGTGCCAGATTCCCAAGCCTTCGAGGAGGGTTTCGTGTCACCCCGGCTGGGCGACAAGGAACCAGGGGACAAGGACCAGTTCGGTGCCGCGCTGCGCTGGTATGTCACGGAACTGGACGCGGAACTCGGGTTTTACTACACCCGCTACCACAGCCGGCTCCCGTATATCAGTGGTGTGGTCAACAACCCCTCTGACCCGGAGCCCAATCAAAAAAGCGACCCGAACGAACCTAACTCCCGGTTCCCGAGTTATTTTATTGAGTACCCTGGGGATATCGATCTTTATGGTGTCAGTATCAACACCACTCTACCCACCGGAACCTCATTCGGGGCCGAGTACAGCTTCCGCCCGAACATGCCGATCCAGTGGAACACCTTTGAACTGATCTATGGTGGCCTCCAGCAGCGCGGACCTGACGGTCAGGTTGTGAGCAAACTTGAACAGCGCCAGCGCCAGAACAACCCTGATTACAACTACGCGGGCAAAGCGATCGAGGGCTACGATCGCTACAACGTCTCGCAGGCTCAGGCCACGTTTATTCACTTCATTGACCGGGTAATGGGGGCTGCCCGCTTCATCATTGTTGCGGAAGTGGGCGCAACCTACATCCACGATCTGCCCGGTAAGTCCGAGGCCCGTTATGGCCGCTCCGGAATATACGGAGTGGGCACGGTACCGCTGGACGGAAGCAACTTTTCCGGTGATTTCTGCAGCCAGGGCACGGACAGTGACCCGCGCCTGAACATCAATGCCAGTAACTGCACTGGTGACGGCTTCACCACATCCTTTTCCTGGGGCTATCGCACTCTGTTCGTTTGGGATTATCCGAATGCGATCGCTGGCGTCAACCTGCGCCCCAAGCTGTTTCTGAGCCATGACGTTAAAGGCTATGCCCCGGACCCTGGTGGCAATTTTAACGAGGGGAATAAGTCGGTTGGCTTGGCGCTCGATGCGACCTACCAAAATGCCTACAAGGCATCGCTCAGTTACACCAATTATTTTGGCGGGGATTACAACGTCATCAATGACCGCGACTTCGTCGCGGCGTCCGTTTCTTATTCATTCTGATTCGAGCTTAAAGCAACAAAGGAGAACCTAACCATGATAAAACCACCATCGAATGTGTATTTCGCTCTCGCCTGCTCGCTGCTGTTATCCACACCTGTAACAGCAGCCGTCTCCGAGCAGGAGGCCGCCAAGTTAGGTGACACACTAACCCCCGTCGGGGCGCTTAAAGCCGGCAACGGCGATGAAATTCCAGCATGGGACGGCGGTCTGGTGCAGGCGCCTGATGCTTACCAGGGAGACGGTCGCTATATTGATCCATTCCCCGAAGATAAAGAGCTGTTTCGTATCGATCAAAGTAACGTTGACCAATACGCCGACAAGCTTACGCCCGGTCAGATCGCTACGATTAAAACGTATGACGACTATTTTATCCCTGTCTTCCAGACTCGGCGGTCCGGCACTTACCCTAAAGATGTGCAGCAAAATACCAGGAAAAATGCCACACAAGTGGAATTGGTTGAGAGTGGCAATGGTCTGACAAATTATAAGACCGCGACACCTTTTCCGATTCCGAAAAACGGTCTGGAGGTAATTTTCAATCACATTACCCGTTACCGCGGCGGTTCCTTTACTCGCCATGTAGCCCAGGTCACACCCCAACCCAATGGTGATTTTAGCCCGGTCAGATTCACCGAGTCCTTTACCGAGCGCGTCGCCCTCACGGACTTTGACCCTAGCGAGGACCCGAACGTGATGTTCTATTTCAAGCAGGCCATCACCGCACCGTCCCGCCTGGCAGGCAATGTCCTGCTGGTCCATGAAACCATCAATCAGGTCAAGGAGCCCCGTCGCGCCTGGCTTTATAACTCCGGCCAACGTCGCGTCCGCCGGGCACCAAACGTCTCCTACGATGGCCCTGGCACCGCCGCCGATGGCCAACGTACCTCGGATAATCTGGACCTCTTCAATGGCGCGCCCGACCGCTATACATGGGAACTGAAAGGGAAGAAAGAGCTGTACATCCCCTACAACTCGTATCGACTGGCCAGCGCTGAGTTGAGCTACGACGATATCGTCAAACCCGGGCATATTGACCAGGATCTGACGCGGTACGAATTGCACCGAGTGTGGCATGTGACCGCTACCCTGAAGGACGGCGATCGCCACGTGTACGGCAAGCGCGATTTCTACCTCGACGAAGATACCTGGCAGATTGCAGTGGTGGACCATTACGACGGCCGCGGCAACCTGTGGCGTGTCGCCGAAGCCCATGCCATGCAGATATACGACGTCAACCTCCCCGCGTACGCCGTTGAATCCCTGTATGACCTGATGTCGGGCCGGTACTTGCTGATGGGCCTGACCAACGAAGAGGATGAGCCCTATGTGTACGGCTCGGAGAGAAACTCCCGCGAGTATACGCCGGCTGCCCTGCGCCGCGACGGCGTCCGTTAATCCCGGGCCTCTGGATTAGCAACACGCTCGTATTCGCCGGCTCAACTGTCACAGGGTTGAGCCGGACACCCCGCATATAAGGAGCTGCATCATGGTTGTGGCCAGTGCATTGTATGGACTCGATGACATCAAAAATCGTCTGATCAGGCGCCAGGGCAAATGGTTTGTTCGAACCCGCGAGATACCGGAGCACGGCCCCTTCACCAACCGACTGGAAGCGATTGAAGGGCTGTTTCGACATGTGGAAATCTGCAGTGGGAGTCTTGCCAACCGGGACCGGGACGAAGCACGGGCCATAGCCGAGCATTTCATCAATACATGCCGGCTGCCCGACTGCCCATTGTGCCAACAACTGGCCTTGGCCGAGAAGTGCGCCTGAGTTGTTAACATCCGGCGATGCCGGCACACGTTTAGGCGGCCGGTCGAGGCACGAAACGCTCGCTCACCGGGCGCCTCACCTTTTTTGGCATGGGCGCCTGGTCGCTCGACAACCTGACAAAGGGCTCCGTTGAGCAGGACTCGGCCTCAGACCTTTAACCATACTTATCATTGTATTCCCCGCCGCCTCGGTTCATGTTGTATGGGCTACACAGATTGAACACACCGCAGCCCAAAAGTCTGGACGTTCATCATGCGCATCGTTTCTGCTCAAGAGGTGGCCGCCTCGTTACCCTGGTCAACGCTCATCGCGCGCCTGGCCAATACCTTCCGCGATGGGGTCGAATCGCCACCGCGCCATCACCACACCCTGCACCGCCCCGACGGCGATGCCACCATGTTGCTCATGCCCGCCTGGGAAGCCAGTGGTTACATCGGCATGAAGATGGTGAATGTCTTCCCCCAGAACGCTGACGTTGGTCTGCCCGCCATTTCCGGGGTCTATTTGCTCAGTGACGGCGCTCACGGCCAACCCCTGGCGTGCATTGATGGCAGCGAACTGACCCGACGCCGGACCGCCGCCGCGTCGGCCCTGGCCGCCCGCACGCTGGCCCGGACCGATGCCGGCAGCCTGCTGGTGGTGGGCACCGGCAAACTGGCACCGATGCTGATCGAGGCCCATGCCGCCGTGCGCCCCATCACACGGGTCCGGGTCTGGGGCCGCAACCCGGACAAAGCGGCTGCCCTGGCCTCGGCGTTTGCCGATCGCTTTGATTGCGCCGCGGTCACCGATCTGGACGCCGCCGTGTCGGAGGCCGACATTGTCAGCTGCGCCACCCTCTCGACCACGGCTCTGGTCCATGGCAAGGCGCTGAAACCCGGCACCCATCTGGACCTGGTGGGTGCCTTTAAGCCATCCATGCGGGAAACCGATGCCGAGTGTTTTCAACACAGCGAGGTGTTCGTGGACACCTACGCCGGTGCCCTGGGGGAAGGCGGGGATCTCTTGCAGGCCATGGAGGAGGGCGCCTTTACCAGGGCCGATATTCGCGCGGACCTGGCCGAACTGATTCGTGGCCACCACCCGGGACGTTCCGGGCCGGACGCGATAACGGTGTTCAAATCCGTAGGCGCATCGCTGGAAGATCTGGCCGCCGCCATCGAGGTCTGGGAACAGCTCAGGCAAGGTTTGCTGGACTGGTAAGCGCTGCACCGGAATGAGACTATTTAAGCCGGTGCTGTTTATGCCGTGCTTTCCACCCACGCCAATCGGACACCCTATGATCGCCAGTTCCACCCGCGAACGCCGACAGGCGTTTGCCATGATTTCCCACTTTGTCCTGCCATACTGGCGTCCCGTGATGGGTGCCATGGTTGCTCTCATCTTCACCGCCGGCATTACCCTGTCGCTGGGCCAGGGTATTCGATTACTGGTGGACCAGGGCTTCGTGACCCGGTCACCCGAGTTGCTCAACCAATCCGTCACGTTGTTTTTTGTACTGATTCTGGGCCTGGCCATCGGCACGTTTGCCCGCTTTTATCTGGTGTCCTGGATTGGCGAACGGGTGGTGGCCGATATTCGCAAGCAAGTGTTCGATCACCTGATCACCCTGCACCCGGGCTTCTTCGAGACCAATCGTGGGCTTGAGATCCAGTCCCGCCTGACCACAGACACCACCGTGCTGCAGTCGGTGATCGGTTCGACCGTGTCGGTCGCATTGCGCAACGTAGTGATGCTGATTGGCGGCATCATTCTGCTGTTCATCACCAATCCCAAACTC
Organism: Marinobacter caseinilyticus; assembly: GCF_011074955.1. Classification (GTDB taxonomy): domain Bacteria; phylum Pseudomonadota; class Gammaproteobacteria; order Pseudomonadales; family Oleiphilaceae; genus Marinobacter; species Marinobacter caseinilyticus. The sequence goes on from NZ_WUQJ01000020.1 coordinate 314,836, forward strand.
ACGGCCATTGTCATGCTGGCGGTGCCATTGGTGGTGGCCCCGATCTTGATTTTTGGCCGCCGGGTGCGCAGTCTGTCCCGCCTCAGTCAGGACCGTATCGCCGACGTTGGCAGCTATGTGGGCGAAATTCTTGGCCAAATCAAAACGGTTCAGGCGTATAACCACCAAGCCGAGGATCAGGCCCGCTTTGCCGGTGTGGTGGAGCAGGCGTTCGCGGTGGCCAAACACCGGATCAAGCAGCGGGCCTGGCTCATCGCGGTGGTGATCGTGCTGATTCTTGGGGCCGTCGGCGTCATGCTCTGGGTCGGCGGGCTGGATGTGATCGCCGGCCGTATCAGTGGCGGTGAACTCGCGGCGTTTGTCTTCTACAGCTTGATCGTTGGGTCATCGGTCGGCTCGCTGAGCGAAGTGATTGGTGAACTGCAACGCGCCGCCGGAGCCGCGGCGCGCATCGTTGAACTGTTACAGACCGACAGCGAGATCACACCACCGGCCACCGGGCAGCAGCAATTGCCCGCAAACGTGGCCGGCCGGATCCGGTTTGAGGACTTGAGCTTCGCGTACCCCGGCCGACCGGATGCCACCGTCATCCATCACCTGACGCTGGACGTGCAGCCCGGCGAGACCTTGGCGTTGGTGGGGCCGTCCGGAGCCGGCAAATCGACTCTGTTCGACTTGTTGCTGAGGTTCTTTGACCCCCAAACCGGTCGCATTACCGTCGATGGTGTCGATATCCGTCAGCTTGATCCCGCCGACTTGCGACGCAGTTTTGCCCTGGTGTCGCAAAATCCGGCGCTGTTTTATGGCACGGTCGCGGATAACATTCGCTACGGCCGTCCAACCGCCGGCCTGGCCGAGGTTGAGGCCGCCGCCAAGGTCGCCCACGCCGACGAGTTCATCCGGGCAATGCCCCAGGGTTATGACACCCGTTTGGGTGACGCCGGGCTCGGCCTGTCTGGCGGTCAGAAACAACGGCTGGCGATTGCCCGGGCGTTGCTGGTCGACGCCCCGATTTTATTGCTGGACGAAGCCACCAGCGCACTGGATGCGCAAAGTGAACACCTGATACAACAAGCCCTGCCGGAGTTGATGGCCAACCGGACCACGCTGGTGATCGCGCACCGGCTCGCCACGGTCAAGCACGCCGACCGGATCGCGGTCATCGACCACGGCCTGTTACTGGACGAAGGCCGTCATCAGGACCTGATTCAGTCGAATGCCCTCTACGCCCGGTTGGCCGAGCTGCAGTTCGGCGCCGAGGCGCCAGACCGATCGGACGCCACCCCACCTCCGCTCTCAACAACCTCGCCCCACTGAGTTTTGCCTGATGGCGGTTATGGGTGCCTTCAGACCTTCGCGGGCGTTACAGCGCGTCCGCTCAAGCCATTTTCACGGTTGTTCTGGTGCCGGAAAGCCGGATTCTGGCCCTAACCGACCGCCCCGATATGGCTATATTTTGATCAACGCCTAAACTAATTGAAGGAGTGTTACGTCACGCCAAAGCCCGGGCAGTCAGATCGGACGGCTAGGATAACAACAGCAAGGAGATAGCTCATGACCACATCGCACAACACCCCTCACCCCGATTCCCCCAATCTGACCCGGCGCCGTCTGCTGGTTGGGAGCGCCGGTGCCATGGCATCGGTTTCGCTACTGGGGCTGGTGCCTCTGACGAGAGCCGAAGAAGCCAAAACATTACCGGACTACGCGCGCTGGAAAGACGCCAGCGCGCTGATTGTTCACAGCGCCAACACCCTGGAAACCAAACGCGGCGCGATTGGCAGTGGCGTCGTTACTCCGAGCGATGCCCTGTATGTGCGCAACAACCTGCCGGCGCCGAGCGATCAGATCGTGATGGACCGGGATGCCTGGCAAGTGTCCGTAGACGGTGTTAACAACCCCCAAACCTTGACCATTGCGGACTTGAAAACCATCGGCGTGGAAACAGTGACCGCGGTTTTGCAGTGCTCGGGTAATGGCCGCGCCTTTTTTACGCATGGACCCAGTGGCACACAGTGGGGCACCGGGGCCGCCGGCTGTGTGGTGTGGACCGGTGTGCCCCTGCGCGACCTCGTGGCCACGCTGGGTGGCGTTAAAGCCGGGATGAATTACATTACCGGCACCGGCGGGGAATCGCTGCCCGATGGTCTGGACCCAAAGACGATGGTGGTAGAGCGCTCCATCCCGGTTGAGGCACTCGATCAGACTCTGCTGGCGTGGGAAATGAACGACGAACCCTTGCCCGTTGCCAATGGCGGTCCGCTGCGTTTGGTGGTAGCGGGTTACTTCGGGGTGAATAACATCAAATACGTCAAACACGTCGGCTTTACCGAGGGCCAAACCGACGCCAAAATCCAGGCCTCCGGTTATCGTATCCGGCCGGTGGGGGAAAAAGGCGCACCGGATCAACCCTCAATGTGGGAAATGCCGGTCAAATCCTGGGTAACGGCACCGCTGACGACCACCCACAAAGGCCGCAACATGATTTACGGCGTCGCCTTCGGCGGCACCAAGCCGGTCGCCAAGGTGGAGGTCTCCACCGATGGCGGCAAAACCTGGAAAACCGCCCGCTTCCTGGGGCCTGACATGGGTCGCTATGCCTGGCGGCCCTTTGTCTTGGCGACAGACCTGACAGCCGGTGAGTACCGCATCGTCAGTCGGGCCACCGACAGCGATGGTCAAAGCCAACCAGCGGATCGGACCGACAACGAGCGCGGCTACGGCAACACCAGTTGGCGCGACCATGGCGTAACGGTCACCGTTGGCTGAGGCCTGTTGACTACAGCCGTTGACTACAGCGGCCGACTGCAGCGGTTGGCGACAACGCGCCGCTGCGGCCGGCTTTGTCGAAAGGAGCCACTATGAAGCTTCGCGTGATGTTGGCAATGGCTTGTGGAGCCGTCGCATCCAGTTCCCTGCTGGCGGAGGACTTGCTGGCCACCGGTAAAAAGGTATTCCAGGAGCAGGCGCAGCCTTCCTGCACCATTTGCCACACGTTAGAGGACGCCGGCGCCGCCGGTGAGATCGGCCCCAACCTGGATCAGCTGCAACCCACTGCAGACCAGGTGGTCTCAGCAGTCAGGGGTGGCGTCGGGGTGATGCCGGCGTTTGGCGACTCCTTGTCCGAGCAGCAGATCCAGGCCCTGGCTCACTACATCGAAACCGTCACCCGCCAATGAATCGCTGACCGCCGTCAACGCCCGACCCATGCCTCGGCACCATCGGCGCCCGGTCAGGCACCTCCATGAATTGAAAACAGCGGACACCGGCGCTATGGTGCATAGCCTGTCCCACTCCTGAGCCTCGTGCCCAGGGCACTGTGGTACAGCCCGTTTTACTCGCCAATGAGAGGCCCGCCATGGCCGGTTCCAATAAAAAAGTAATCTTCGCTGCCCTGGCAGGCAATTTCCTGATTGCCTGTACCAAATTCTTTGCCGCCGTCACCACCGGCAGTTCCGCCATGTTTTCCGAGGGCGTGCACTCGCTGGTGGACACCGGCAATCAGATTTTGCTGCTGTACGGGCTCAAACGCGGTGCCAAACCAGCGGACGAACGCTTTCCCTTTGGTCACGGCAAGGAGGTGTATTTCTGGAGTTTTGTGGTGGCGATCCTGATTTTTGCTGTTGGATCGGGGATTTCCATTTATGAAGGTGTCACTCACATCATTGCGCCGTCGCCCATCAATGACCCCACTATCAATTACATCGTGCTGTCGCTGGGCATTCTGTTTGAAGGTGCGGCCTGGTATTTTGCCTTCACCGAATTCTCCCGTTCCAAAGGCAAGTGGGGCTATCTGGAGGCGGTGCAGCGCGGCAAGGACCCCACCATGTTCGTGGTGCTGTTCGAGGATTCCGCTGCCATGATTGGCATGCTGGTGGCGATGCTGGGGATATTTCTGGCTGACCAGACCGGTCTGCTCTGGCTCGATGGTCTGGCGTCGGTCATCATCGGCCTGATACTGGGTGGCACCGCGATCTGGCTGGCCTATGAAACCAAGGGGTTGTTGATTGGCGAGGCCGCCAATCAGTCGGTGGTGGCCGGGATCCGGAAGATCACCGCCGAAACCGCGCAAATTGACCGTGTCAACGAGCTGTTAACCATGCACATGGGGCCGGATTTCATTCTGGTCAATGTCAGCGTGGGTTTTTCGCCCGCCATGACCGCCGTCCGAATCGAACAGGTGGTGGCCGATCTGGACGCCCGGATCAAACACGCCTACCCGAGCGTGAAGAGGGTCTTTATTGAAGCGGAATCGCTGAAAACACTGGCGTCCGCTGAAGCCTGAGCCCACGATGCCCGGCCAGCCGCCGGGCATCGTAACAAGCGTTCATCGAGACGCTTAAGCAGGCACTTAGATGTAGCCCTGACTGCGCAGGTAATCGTCGTAGCTGCCGCTGAAGTCGGTCACGCCGTCCGCCTTCAGTTCGATGATCCGGGTTGCCAGCGACGACACGAACTCACGGTCATGACTGACAAAGATCAGCGTGCCGGGGTAGTTTTCCAGCGCCAGATTGAGCGCTTCGATGGATTCCATATCCAGGTGGTTGGTGGGCTCGTCCATCAACATCACGTTGGGCTTCTGCAGGATCAGCTTGCCGAACAACATACGGCCCTGCTCACCCCCGGAAATCACCCGCACCGACTTCTCGATGTCGTCGCCGGAGAACAGCATCCGGCCCAGAGTGCCGCGCACCACTTGTTCGCCGCCCTGAGTCCACTGGGCCATCCACTCGCTAAGGTTGGCTTCGTTGGCGAAATCGTCGGTATGATCCTGGGCGAAATACCCCACCTGGGCACTGTCGGTCCATTTCACATCCCCGGCTTCCGGCGTCAGTTTACCCACCATGCACTGCAGCAATGTGGTTTTACCGATACCGTTGGGCCCCAGGATCGCGACCCGTTCTCCAGCCTCAACTTTCAGGTTCAGCTTGTCGAACAGCGCTACCCCGTCGAAGCCTTTGGTCAGGTCTTTCAGGGTGACGGCCTGACGGTGCAGCTTTTTGGTTTGCTCGAACCGGATGAACGGGCTTACGCGGCTTGAGGGTTTCACTTCCTCAAGCTGGATCTTGTCGATCTGACGGGCCCGGGACGTAGCCTGCTTGGCCTTGGAGGCGTTGGCGGAGAAGCGGCTGACGAAAGTCTGCAATTCGGCTATCTGAGCCTTTTTCTTGGCGTTATCCGACAGCATCCGTTCCCGCGCCTGGGTCGCTGCGGTCATGTATTCATCGTAGTTGCCGGGGAACAGCCGCAGTTCACCGTAGTCCAGGTCGGCCATGTGGGTGCAGACGCTGTTCAGAAAGTGGCGGTCGTGGGAAATGATCACCATGGTACTGTTGCGGGCGGTCAGAATGCTTTCCAGCCAGCGAATAGTATTGATGTCCAGGTGGTTGGTGGGCTCGTCCAGCAACAGCACGTCCGGATCGGAAAACAACGCCTGGGCTAACAGCACCCGCAGTTTCCAGCCCGGCGCCAGCGCACTCATCAGGCCGTTGTGCTGCTCCATCGGGATATCCAGACCCATCAGCAGTTCACCGGCACGGGCATCGGCGGTGTAGCCGTCCATTTCCGCGAACTGGACCTCAAGGTCCGCCACGGCCATACCGTCGGCTTCGGTCATCTCGGGCAACGAGTAGATGCGGTCGCGCTCGGCCTTTACCTGGGCCAGCTCTTCATGCCCCATGATGACGGTATCGATGACCGTGCAGTCCTCAAAAGCGAACTGATCCTGGCGTAGCTTACCCAGCCGGATATTGGGCTCCAGCATGACGTGCCCGCTGGATGGCTCCAGATCGCCACCCAGGATCTTCATGAAAGTGGACTTGCCACAGCCATTGGCACCGATCAGACCATAGCGGTTGCCGTTGTTGAATTTGACTGAGACGTTTTCAAACAGGGGCTTGGCCCCGAATTGCATGGTGATATTGGCAGTAGAAATCAACGAAGGAACCCATAGCTAGACAGTGAGGCGTGGCACAACGCCGACGCGGAAATGCGCAGATTGTACAGGTTTTGCGCGCTTTAGTGTCAGCCATGCTAAAACCAGGCATAAGGAATAACCGGGATTTGCGCCATGCCACTTAAGTCGCAATGACGATCAAGGGCGGCTTACCCACACTGGCAATACTTGCAAAGCTAACGACCGGCGCCGACGGTCCATTGCAGTCCGCACATTCACCCGGATCGGAAAACCATGATAAACCAGATTCTTTCGACCATGCTGCCGGTGTTCCTGATTACCGCTTGTGGCAGCCTGTATGGCCGCTTTCGCAGTCCCGACATCAAGGGCATCAACACCCTCAACATGGAGCTGTTTGTGCCCATGCTGGTGTTCGCGGTGCTGGCCGATCGGCAGGCGCCGCTGCAGGACTACGCCGAGCTCGCCCTTGCCGGTACCGTCATCGTGTTGGGCTCAGGACTGTTATTGTGGCCACTGGCACGGCTGCTAAAACTGGATTTGCGCACCTTCCTGCCACCGATGATGTTCAACAACTCCGGCAACATGGGTATTCCCCTGCTGGTACTAGCCTTTGGCGAAGAGGCCCTGCCCGCGGCCGTGGTGTTGTTTGTGGTCGAAATGCTGCTGCATTTCTCGGTCGGCCTCAAGATGCTGAACCCCCAGACACCCGTTTGGCGGTTGCTGAAAATTCCGGTGGTCATTGCCACCATCGCTGGGCTGTCGGTGAATGTCAGCGGTCTGTCTTTACCCGTCTGGCTGATGGAAGCCTTGAGCATGCTGGGCGACATCTGCATCCCGCTGATGCTGTTCACCCTGGGTGTGCGGATGCTGGATGTGGATTTCAGTGATTGGAAAACCGGCCTGCTCGGTGCCGTCGCCTGCCCCGCCAGTGGCCTGCTGCTGGCCTGGCCGCTGATGTACCTGCTCGATTTTCAGGGCCTGCAGCTGGCCGCGCTTTGGGTCTTCGCCGCCCTGCCGCCGGCGGTGCTCAACTACATGGTGGCGGAGCAGTACCAGCAGGAACCCCACAAAGTCGCCTCGCTGGTGCTGATCGGGAACCTGGGCAGCCTGGTAGTGATGCCGGTCGTGTTGGGGCTGCTGTTCTCAAGCGGCGCCAGCTGACCACGCGGCCGACTCGCCGATCAAAACGTGGTCGCCAGCACCCGGCCCAGTTTTTCTGTGCCTAGCGGCGCTTCAAACCGATTACCGCGCCATACTGGTTGACCGGCAATCATCACCAGTGGCACCAGACCATCGGTTCGATTAACCAACTGCTGGTATTGGAATTCCTCCCGGTAGATGCGATGGACGCTGTTGTCGTGGTCAAACCGGCGCAGCTCGAACGGGTCGATCAGGATCAGGTCGGCCGGATCGCCCACATCCATGCTGCCACCTTTCACCCCGAACACCCGTGCCGGGTCGCGGGTCAGGCGCTTGACCATGTAGGCCACGTCGCGGTCGCCGCCATCCGATGCCAGGCGCAGCGCCCGCAGGTTGCCATCGTAAAACGCCATGTTGGTCAGGTGGGCACCGCTGTCGTTGAAGCCCGGCAGCAGTTGCGGGTCCATCAGCAGCTTACGGGTCATGACCGGGTCCCGGTTGGCCGATACCGTGAACCAGCTCAGGTCGAGATCGAAAGCCCGCAGCATGCCGAGCATAAAATCCGCTTCGTCCTCAATGTCGGCAAAGTGTGCAGCGATAATGGTCTGCTCCTCGGGACCGGCCACGCCCTCCGAAGTGCTCTTGTTGAACGAGACAACGCGCCGAAACACCGCCTCAAACGTCATGCCCTGCCAGGCTTTAAGTGGGCAGACATCGATGGTCATGTCGGCCAGGGAGCGATTAAACGCGTAGTCCTCCAGCCGCAGCAGTCGCTTCAGGCGGGCGAGGTTGATCCCCTGTTTGCCAGTCAGCCACATGGTCCGGAACCGTTCAATGTAGTCCGGATCGTTGAGAATCTTCAGGCGCCCTTCGCGGTCTTCCAGTTCAGTCTCGTTGAGGCGGCGTAACTCGGCAATTTCCTCCGACAGCGGTGTGACCGCGCCGTCGGACCAGACCTTGAACGGGGCCGACAAGGCCTGCAGGTGAAAATCGCCCTGCAGCCAGCGCGAATTCAGTACCCGGGCCAGCAGCCGCGCCAGGCGCACAATTTTGCGGTTGCTGTGAACGTCGAGCGCGGCCACCACCGTCGTTTTCAAGGGCTTGCCATGCAGCCGGCCACAACTGAGCAGAAAGGTTTTGATGGTGCCGATGGTGCTGTCTTTCGGCGGCGTCGCCTGCCAGACCGCGCCCTTGCGGCGGACCACCTCGGTGAGCCGTTTGATTTCGCCGTACTTGGCGAACTGGGTCGGGATGGTCTTGTCGGTGTGGGGTTGATTGGCCAGGTAATGAAACGGCAGCGCATCGGTTGAAAACCCGGCATAGCCGTCGTCCAGTGCCTGTTCCAGCAACTGCTCCATGGCACACAATTCGGCCTCCGTCGGGTCCCGGCTGATGCTCGCCTCAAAGCCCATCACTTCAATGCGCAACATCGAGTGCGGCACCATGGTCACCACATTAGGGCCAAGGGACAACCGGTCGAGGTGCCCGATGTACTCTTTGGGGGTCTGCCAGTCGACCTTGTCGGCGGTGGCCCGCAACACCGACTTGGGAATGTTTTCAACCCGGGCATAGCAGTCCACAATCGGGTCCGCACCGTTCTTGCGCTGGGCACCGAATGCAAGCCCCAGGCTACAATTGGCGATCACCACCGTGGTGGTGCCATGGCGCACCGATTCCGGCAACCCGGGCGCCACCTCCAATTCCAGATCAAAATGGGTGTGGATATCGAACAATCCCGGCATGGCCCAGTGCTCGCTGCCATCGATCACTTGCCGCGCCATCCGGCTGTCCAGGCCGGCACCCCGCGCTGCGATCACGCCATCGGCAACGGCAATGTCTTCTACCATCGGGGCCTCAGCGCCACTGCCGTCAAAGACCTTGGCACCCTGAATCAGGTAATCCCACTTCACATTGCTCATCACTGCCTCTCCTGGAATTATGAGTCGAGCGTTTGGGGTATACGGTTTGCCCCATCAGCGGTCCGGCGCTTGATTGCCGCCTATCCTGTTCTCAAAATACGCCGCCAGCAGATCGACGCCGCGCTCGATTAACGCATCCCGCTCGATCCCGTGGTGACCCTGGAACACATGCCGGTGGACCAGGCCTTCGGCCATGGCGAACAGACAGAATGCCGTGGTTTCGATATCGTCTTGGATATACCGCCCCACAAACGCGCGGGTCCGGTCCATCAACACCGCCTCACCTTTCTCAATAATGCCCGCCAATTCGGTATCGACCCGACGCCGGTATTCCAACACCTCATGAAAGCCGGATTCCTGACGGTGGAAGTCGTAGATAAACGAAAGCGCCTCGCGAAACACCTCACGAAGGCACGGGTGTTGTTCACCAGCTACCCGCAGGCTGGCTGCCGGCACATGGACATGATCATGCAACGTCGCGAATCGCTGCCGGGTAATCTCCAGCAGGACATCGTCCTTGTTATGAAAGTGTTGATAAAAAGTGCCGGTGGCCACCCCGGCACGTGCGGCTATCGACTTCGCCGTGGTCGCCTCAAAGCCCTGTTCAGAGAACTCCTGAAACGCCGCGTTTAACAAGGCGGAGCGCTTGCGAATGGCACGCTTCTGCTGCGGAGCTGATTTCATCGGTCTGCACCTGAAAATGGTAAAAAATAAATAGCAAAAGCTAAACTTGACGTCAAGTTCATGTTTTTGCATGATTTGAAGTTAATGCATTGATACGTGTCGCGATAAACGACGCAGGGAGAGCGAATGCGCCTCGATGAATGGCATGATAAAGGTCAATGGCTCGACATCTGCGGCTTTAGGCTGTTCGTGGTGGATGAGGGCGACGCTGACCAGGAAACACTGCTGCTGATACACGGCTTCCCGACCGCAAGCTGGGACTGGCACAAGCTATGGCCTGATCTGCGCAAAACCTATCGGGTGGTGGCGCTGGACATGCTCGGGTTCGGCTACTCCGACAAGCCGGCAAAACACCGTTATTCAATCCATGAACAAGCCGATCTGGTGGAAGGTGTGGTCAAGCAACTTGGCCTGAAACGCTTTCATGTGCTCGCTCACGATTACGGCGATACCGTGGCACAGGAGTTGCTCGCGCGCCAGACCAACGGCGAGGGCATCGGTCAATGGCAATCGGTGTGTTTTCTGAACGGTGGGCTGTTTCCTGAGACTCATCGTGCCTTACTGACTCAGAAAATTCTGCTCAGCCCGCTCGGAGCCGTGTTTAACAAGCTGTCCAGCAAGCGTCATTTTGACCGCGCCATGACACGGGTATTCGGCCCCAACACCGCGCCCGCGCCCGAAGAGCTGGCCGATTTCTGGGCGCTGATCTGCCACGACAACGGCAAACAGGTTTTTCACAAGCTGATCACCTACATGAACGATCGGAAGCAGCACCGAGAGCGCTGGGTGGACGCCCTTCGCCACGCCAGCATCCCGATTGCGTTAATCAACGGCTCGGCGGACCCGGTTTCCGGCGCTCACATGGTTGCCCGCTATCAGGAACTGGACCTGCCACTGGCCTACCTCGGCGAGCTCGAGGGCATTGGTCACTACCCACAAATAGAAGCCGCGAGCGAAGTCTATCGCCACTATTTTCGATTCCAGGCCAATCGCTGAACCGACCCGCCATCGGTGATTGATTCTCAATTTTCCAACCCTGCCGTAGCGCCAATAGCGGCTCGCAGAGCGGACCTCTGCGAGCCCGGCCATGACAATCTCTTTATCTCCAGCCTCTTAAATAATCAATACATATCAATTATTTGGACTGACTCCCTTCGGTGCAATACCGCATACACCCCCATCGCGCGGGGGTATGTTGCCGCTTGTTCATATTGTCTGGCCAAGTGACTGTTATAGTTATTATTAGCTTTTACATTTTTTAACATTTCGAATTCTTGGTGCTGTGCGCTGACGAGATGACGCAGCCGTCGTTCCGTGGGTTCGGCGCAGTGTTTGCCGTGACCCACACAATAGGGAGTTCAACCATGAAGCCGAATTACTCAATCCTACGCCCGCTCACCGTTCTGGGTCTGGCGGTCTCGTTGATGGCCTGCGCCGGACCGGGGCCACGACCGGACAGCCAGCTGCAATCCGCGGAGTCCGACATCAAACAGGCCGAAGCCGCCGATGCCAGACAGTTCGACCCGGTGCTGCTGAACCAGGCCAAGAACAAACTCGCCGATGCCCAGCAATTAATGAATCAGGAACAGTACCGGGAGGCCGAGCGTTTGCTGGAACAAGCATCGGTTGATGCCCAGCTCGCGGGTGCGCGCTCGGAGACCGAAAAGGCCAGGCGCGCGGTTGCGGAAATCAACACCACCATCGAGAACCTACGCAAGCAGCTCAAGATGGATCAACAGTAAGCCCGGTTAAGGAGATTGTTATGATAAGTCGTACACTGTCCACCAGCATCGCAGTCGGGCTGTCGGCACTCATGGTTGGCTGTGCCAGCGCGCCCCAGCAAAATGCCAGGGTCGATGAAGCCCGCATGGCCTATGAAAAAATTGAACAGGACCCCAACGTCGCCCGCAGTGGCGCCAGCCAACTCCGCAGCGCCAGGACCGAGCTGGAAAGAGCCGAGGCCTTACTGGCCGAAGGCGCCGACGTAAGCCAGGTCGAGCACGTTGCTTATCTGGCCAACCGACACGCGGAAATTGCCCAGCAGCAGGGCACGCGCGCGGAATTGGAGGAGGAGATCGATTCCGCCGAGGAGCGCCGCAAGCAGTTGATGTTGCAAATGAAAACCAGTGAAGCCGAACGGGCACGCCTGGAGGCGGAAGCGCTCCGGGAACAAATGGCCGCTCTTCAGGCCGAAAAGACCGAACGCGGCATGGTGCTCACGCTTGGCGATGTGTTGTTCGATCTCAACAAAGCCGACTTGAAAGCCTCCGGAGAACGGACCGTGGCACGACTGGCTGAATTCATGCAGGAGTATAAAGAGCGTCGCGTGCGGGTCGAAGGTTATACCGACAGTACCGGTGACGAGGCCTACAACCTGGAACTGTCCAAGCGTCGCGCCATGTCGGTCCGGGATGCGCTGCTGAACCGCGGCATTTCCAGCACCCGCGTGGAGGTTGAAGGTTATGGTGAAACCTATCCCGTGGCGAGCAACGACACCAACGCGGGGCGACAGCAGAATCGCCGGGTAGAGATCGTCATTTCCGATGAGAATGGCAACATCGAAACCCGTTAGGGTTCCGATGTCACGGTGATCTGAAGCCAAAAGGGCCGGACTTGTCCGGTCCTTTTTTGTTTTCGCAGCCGTAAAAAGAGGTGCTTGCATCGATTTCTGATTTGATGGACGCTGAGATAGCACCCTAAAAAGGAGGTCATGCGATGAGTGTCCTGTTGTTGTTAATAAGTGCCCTGGTTCTGCTTTACCTTGGTGTTGGTGGCCTGATCGCGGTCGTGGTGCTAGCCGCTGCCACTCTGTCGGGCATTTACTTGGACGACGGCCATCTGGTCAGCGTGCTGTTCGGCGGTGCCGCGCTTACCGGCTGCCTACTGCTGGTTGTCCCGAGTGCGTTCCGGCGGGAGATGGTGAGCCGTCCCCTGCTCAACTGGGTCAGGACCCGATTGCCCGTTTTATCCGACACCGAATCCGAAGCCCTCAAATCTGGCAGCGTTGACTGGGACGGCGAGCTGTTCTCAGGTCGGCCCAACTGGGATCGGTTGCTGGCATCCAGACCGGCACGTCTGAGTGATGAAGAGCGCGTGTTTATCGATGGCCCCGTCGATACCCTGTGCGGCATGCTCGATGACTGGCACATCACCAATGAATTGTTTGATCTACCGGACGACGTTTGGACATTCATTCGAGAGCAGGGTTTTTTCGGACTGGTCATTCCAAAAGCCGACGGCGGCAAAGGCTTTTCCGCCACGGCCCATTCTGAAATCGTGATGAAAATTTCCACTCGCAGTATCTCGGCGGCGGTGACGGTGATGGTGCCCAATTCCCTCGGGCCGGGCGAGCTGCTCATGCATTACGGTACCGACGCGCAGAAAAATCACTACTTGCCGCGACTGAGCACCGGCGAGGAGGTGCCCTGTTTCGCGCTGACCTCGCCCATTGCCGGCTCTGATGCCGGTGCCATCCCCGATAAGGGCATCGTCTGCAAGGGAGAGTGGGACGGCAAGGAGGTGATGGGCCTGAAAGTCACCTGGAACAAGCGCTACATCACCCTGGCGCCGGTGGCGACGCTGATCGGGCTCGCCATCAAAGTGTACGATCCGGATAACCTGCTGGGTGAGGAAGACGTGGGCGTTACCTGTGTCCTCATTCCCAGCGACACCAAAGGCGTCCACAGCGGCGCCCGCCACCTGCCCATGAATACCGTCTTCATGAACGGGCCGACCTGGGGCGAGGACGTCTTTATCCCCATGGATCAGGTCATTGGTGGCCAGGAAATGCTCGGCAAGGGCTGGACCATGTTGCTGGAATGCCTCTCCATCGGGCGTTCCATTTCACTGCCGGCACTGGGCACGGGGGCGGGCAAGCTGGCCAGCCTGGTCACCGGCTCCTACGCCAGCGTGCGGGAGCAGTTCGGTCGGTCCATCAGCCAGTTTGAAGGCGTGCAGGAGGCCCTGGAGCCGATCGCCGGCTACACCTACATGATGGATGCCGCACGCTTGCTCACCGCAGGCATGCTCGACCGCGGAGGTCGGCCATCCGTGCCCTCTGCCGTCCTGAAGTATCGCAACACCGACCTGATGCGGGAGGCAATCAACCACGCCATGGATGTGGTGGCCGGCCGCGGCGTGATCTCCGGCCCCCGCAACTTTATGGCCCGGGCCTATCAGGCCATTCCCATTGGCATTACGGTCGAAGGCGCGAACATCCTCACCCGCAGCCTGATGATCTTCGGTCAGGGCGCCATTCGGTGCCACCCGTTTATTGTGGAGGAAATCAAGGCCGCCGGGCTGGACGATCAAAATGCCGCCGTGGCCAAGTTTGACCAGGTCTATTATCGCCACGTCGCCCACACCACGGGCAACAGCCTGCGGGCGCTGGTGCTCGGGCTCACGGCTGGCCGCCTGCAAACCGCCCCCACGCGCGGCAACATCGCCAGGTATTACCGTCAGTTCAGCCGGTTTGCCGCGGCATTTGCCATGATGACCGACGTCACCCTGCTCACTATTGGCGGCGGCCTGAAGGCCCGCCAACGCCTGTCCGGGCGGATGGCAGACTGCCTGGTGCACTTGTATTACGGCTCAGCCGTGATCAAGCAGTGGCACGAAGACGGTTACCCGGAATCGCAGCGTCCGCTAATCGAGTGGTGCCTGCAACAGTCCTTGCACGACCTGCAGGAGCAAATGCGCTGTGCTATCGACAACTTCCCGGCCAAGGTGCTGCGCTGGCCACTGCGGCTGCTGGTGTTCCCGCTGGGTGCGACCGGCTTACGCAAGCCTGACGACGCGCTCGGTACCCAGGTCGCCCTTACCATCGTGAAAGACACGCCGGTGCGGGATCGCATTGTCAAAGGTGTCTATATCAGTGAGGATCCGGACGACCCGGTTGGCCGGGTGCTCAATGCCTACCGGCTAGCCAACAGCACGCGGCCGATCCGAGACCGCCTGCACGAAGCCATTCGCAACAAGGACCCGGACGAGCTAGACGCCATCGCCCTGCTGATGGGGCACCAGCGCGAGGAATTAGTGGATTGGGCACTGAGTGAAAACATCATCAATGAGGATGAAAAAGCCCCCTTGCTGGAGGCCCTGTCTGCCCTGTACGACGTGATTCGCGTGGACGCCTTTGACCCCGACGGAATCAAAGATATGTCCGAATCGGTGATCGGTAAGCGCAAGGCCGTGGCCCGGCCCTGAGCCGCCACGGCGATGCCGTCTAGCGCTTCATGATGTCGATGATTTCGCGGGTATCCGAGATAACCGTGAAGATCTGGTCTTCTATCTCGACTATTTCTCGGTTGTCACCGATGGGACGCACCCGGCCCCGATAATAGAGGTCGGCGTCCATCCGATCGCCCTCATGCAGCTTTTTCTCCCACCCCGGTGGCAACGGTTTGCCTTGTTCCACGTTTTTCTGCAGGCCCGGCGGTAATTGGTCACTGTGGGGCGGTTTGGCCAAGGAGGTGCCAGACACCACCAGCGCGGCGGCCATCAGAATGACTTGTGCGTACATCTTCATAAGTCTGTCCTCGTGGTTCACTTTGAGCATTACCCTAACATCCCGACGTGTCGTCGGTGATTACCATTGCGTCAGGTCGCTTGTTCGCAGTCGATGCAACGGGTGGTGGTGGGGTCCACCGCCAGCCGACGCGGATCGATGGCTTCGCCGCAGTTAAAACAGTCACCGAAGTCGTTGTCTTCAATGCGCCGTAACGCGCCTTCAATTTTGAGCCACTGTTGCTTGCGCCGGCGCTCGGTCTCCTGTGCCATGGCCTGCCCTTGCATCGCGTCCATGCGCGACAACCGCCCGACACTGGCCTGGTCCAGTGCGACCGGCTTGGCGGCATCGGCCGAACTGTGGCTTAACTCGGCCAGCTCCGCGCGTAACTGGAGTAACGTTGCCTGATAGCGTGCCAGCTCATGCCGGGTCATAACGGCCCACCTCCGGTTGCAATACCGCGCCCATCTCTGGGATCAGTCTAGTGGTTATCACCATAGTTTAGTGGCTAGACCCATAGTTTAGTGGCTAGACCCATAGTGTCGAAGGACGGCCCGGACCGACCCCAGATAGCCACGGCCAAACAGGTTCAAATGGTTGAGCAGGTGGTAAAGGTTGTACAACCTGGCCCGCGTGGCCCAGTCCGGCTCGACCTCGCTGCCGGCCAGGTAGGCCGAATAGAATGTCTCGGGAAAGCGGCCAAACAGGGTGGTCATCGCAAGCTCGGCTTCAGGCCAGCCATAATGGACCGCCGGATCAATCAACACCGGTTCGCCCCGGGGGCCGCAGTGAGCATTCCCGCCCCACAAGTCACCATGAATCAGACTGGCGGGCTGGGGCGGCAGCCACTCGGGCAAACGCTCGCTGACGCGATCCAGGCGCTTGCTATCGGAAAGTCCCAACAGGCCCTTCGCGCGGGCCAGGTCGCCCTGGTGCTGCAGGCGGGCGGTCGCAAAGAAGGCATAGCCGTCGGCCAGGCGCGGGTTGGGCTGAGGCGTTAACCCACAATAATTGTCGCTGTCAAAGCCAAACCGACCGGCCCGGTGCTGATGGAGTTGGGCCAATTGCTGGCCAAACCGCGGCCAGTAATCCGGTGCCGGCGATCCAGCCAGCCATTCCAGCAACAGCCCATGCTCCCCCACCCCCAACACCGAAGGCACCCGAACGGTCTGGGTATCGGCCAGGGCCTGGAGGCCGTTCGCTTCGGCGGCAAACAGGCCCAATGGCGGTGCATCATGGGTTTTGGCGAACAACTCACGGCCGTCGACCAGCCGCGCCCGATAGGCCTCGTTGATGCAGCCACCGGACACCCCGGTCACCGACTGGCAAGCGGGCAATCCCTGCGCCGACAGCAAGTCTTGGAGGACTTGCGGGATATTCATCGCGTCACCTCATGCGTTTGGGGGCAGTACCATGTCCTGCTCTTGCCGCAACCCCGTCTTGATGGCCTGGTCAATCAGCCAGCGTCGCAACAGCCGGATACCCGGTTCCCGGCGCCGGGAGGTCTTGTAGGCAAAATAGAACTGGTCCCCGGTCACCACAGCATGGCAGGGAATTCGGACAAAATCGTCCGAGTCACTGCGGGTGCTCAACATGTAATCATTGGTCAGAGTGATGCCCTGGTGAAACCGGGCCGCTTCCAGCGCCAGCAGCATGTGGCTGAAATGGTGCACCCGGGCCTGTGCCGGTATCGCTTGCTTTACCACCCGGAACCATTCCTGCCAGTCACCGGTATGACGGCCATAAATGCTATGAGTCGACAACAGCGGGTACTGGGCAATTTGGGCCGGGCTGAGTGCCGGCGCGGCGTCCTCGACAAGGCCCTGCTCACGGCAGATGGTCTGCCAGTATTGTCGGCTGCACACTGGAAACAGCTGCTCCTTGTACAACAGGTCGAAACTGAAGGACGCCGGCCGGGTGTGGATGGTGATGAAGCAGTCCGCCACCCGGTCCGACAACACCGGCGATTCGCTGGTCATCTCCAGCACCAGATCGAGTTGAGAGTGGGCCCGCTGCAAGTCCGGTAACCGGGGCACCAACCACCGCACGGCAAAGGAACTGAACACCGACAACCGCAACCGGGCCTCCTCATGCCCCAACAACTGGTCGCTGACCCGCTCTATTTGCAACAAGGCCGACCCCACACCCTCCAGATACACCCGACCTTCATCGGTCAGGGCCAGGTAGCGACCGGTCCGCAAGAACAGTTTCTCGCCCAGGTAGCTCTCCAGACCCTTGATCTGGTGGCTGACCGCACTTTGACTGACGTTCAACTCTTCCGCAGCGCGGGAAAAGCTGTTCAACCGGGCAACCGCTTCAAAGACCGGCAGGGCGTTCAGGGGTGGCAGTTTCATTATCTAATTTTCTCATGACAACTCATTAAAGATCATTTTATCGGATACTGTAGGCCACCTACACTGGCCGCTCCAGTGTCAGTCCAATTCGAGATTGAGATTCGATCTCACGAAGCGTGGTATTGCTCCAGGCCAGAGCTACCATGCCTTTGGGGGCTATTTTGATCCTATCAGGATAAGCGCCTCACAATTTTAACGTGAGATTCGGGCTGTTTTTATCTCGTTTTGGCTTATGTCGGTCCGCCGTTGTGAATCAGATTTTCTGACAGTAAGCGGCACTAAATCACATTCACCAAGGCGCGATTCGGCTTTAACCTTCGAAGCCCAGACGCCTGGGGAGGCACCATGTCAGGAAAAACAGTCAACAGCGCAATCCTTTTGCTGATTATTGGCAATGCTCTGGCATTAATCTCCGATGTCTTTATCAAACTGATGGAGCCTGGCACACCGATTTTTCAGTTTGCGTTCCTGCGCTGTGTCATCACCTTGCTCCTGCTTCTGCCGCTGGCAGGGCAGCTCAACCGCAAACACCTGTTTACCGGACTTAAAGTGCACGCCGCTCGCGCACACATCCACCTGGTTGGCCTTTTGTGCATGGTTATTGGACTGGCGAACCTGCCACTGGCAACCGCCAACGCCGTGTTCTACGCCGCGCCGATACTCGTCATGGTTCTCGCCGCGCTCATCTTTCAGGAAAAGCTGTCAACAATGAGCGTAATCGCTGTGTTCAGTGGGTTTAGCGGGATTGTGGTGATATTAAGGCCGGTAGAATTCAACTGGGCCGCCATCGCAGCTCTGGCAGCTGCCCTTACCTTGGCAATCAACGCCGTCATGGTGCGCAAGCTGCCCAAAGAGCAGACCACAGTGCATAAATTGCTGCTGAACTACTTGCTAATCATCCCCGCTGCCGGTGCTCTGGCACTTTGGGAAGGCGCCGCCTGGGACAGCAGCATACTGATCAGCGCTGGAGGTTCAGCCGTATTTATCCTGGGCTACAACATCACCGTGTTGCTGGCCTACAAACAGGTGGATGCCAACCAGGTCACCAGCGCTGAATACACTGGCCTGATCTGGGCGGTATTGATTGGCTGGATCGGTTTTAACGAGATGCCTGACCTCTGGTTTGCGGTGGGCAGTGCGATGATCGTCGTACCGCTGATACTGGTGGGGTTGCGCTCGCGTGATCGGAGTCACCGAGTGCTTCAGGCTTACCCAGCCACAGGTTGAGGCCTTCGGCCAATGACGATGCGGAGGGTCTCATTGGCTAGGAGTGTCCAGTGCACCGGGGTAAGTCAATTCTGCCCAGTGGCGGTTCGAATTTGTTTGCTATGACCAAAAACAGACCTTTTCAGATAGGGGCTTACCCAATCCGCTATTCGGAAAAAAGTACGCTGAGGATCACAAAGCGAAGATTCAGGCTTGGGAATAACGCATGCCATCAGCCGCGACCGAGCCGTAAGCGAGGATGTCAGACTGGAAGACCTTGTTGGGCCGCTTTGACCCGATTCAGAACCTCGTTGGCAAGCACCCTTCGGTTATAGTTATGCTGGCTAAGCATTGCTCGATATCCATCGTCAGCCATCTCGTTGTTGATAATTGCTCTCTCGATTAATCGTTCGCCCCAGTAATCTAAGCGCCATTTCGCGCTCCAATCAGTCTCTCCACCCAACGAAATATGTATCGCCTGTCCGGTGACCCGTTCGGCAAGCTCAGCCGCGAGGAAGTGAATATTGGCACTGACTTCAGGTGCTTCTGCATTCGGGAACAAACGATATCTGTACTTACCTTGGCGAACCTCGAATAGAAGTTTTATGTAACGATCTGGAAGACGAAAAGCCGAAATTGCACTTTCTAGACCGAAAAGATAAATATCATTTGACGCATTGGTGCAATATAGAAAGTTGCGAAGCGCGACAAATAGGGTGTCGCATAGCCATAGTCGACCCTCCATCGAATTTGGTAGCCAGCCAATCTCGCCAATGAATTTTCTCGTTTGGGAGGCGGCTTGAAGAACGTTTGCCCTAGGTGGTCGAAAACCCTTTATCCAATCCAAAATGCGCTGCTCTCCTTCTACAGGAAAGCCGTCAACATCAATATGTGTGAGAAAGAGTGAACCTTGTGACTTCATTCGTTCGACGCTGGACCGAGAGTAGAAGCTAACTCCAGGATACGAGCGCGCGAGTAACTGAAAAGGAATGTCGCTATCCTCGTACAGACAAACGAAATCAACATCACTGAGTTCGTTTGTATCTCCACGAGCAGCTGATCCACACTTCAAAACGAGAAAATTCATTTAATTCACTAGCCGCTTCACAACTACTGCGGACACGATTGCAGTCCAAACGACGGACAAAAACAAGAAAACAGAGGTCGTCATAAGGGCAATTGGATATTGCTGTTCAGTGGTTACCTCGCCATAGCCTACAGTGGTGAATGAAACAATGGAGTAATAGATATGCTCCAGAGCCCCCGCTCCGTTAGGGAGGCTGGTGTAGCCCGTCATTAAATAAGCGAATAAACTGATAAACCCGATAGTGACCACAAGGCAATTGGTAATTCCATAGCCATAACCAAGCATCAGATCGTAGGCCAGCCCAAGCAGGAATTTTAGAGGTCTTTTCTTCTTTCCAAGCAATTCCTCATATCGGCGATAAAAGCGAAATCTTCGATCTGCCTGCATTGCGAAATCCTTCTGATGGATATCCATGGAATTTCGATGCAGGGACTGGAACCACCACGCATTAACGTTTGCCCAGTGATGATGCCATGAAGCGGAGAAATAGAATGACTTTGGGTCTAGGTAAGTGTCAAAAATGCTCGTTTTGTAAAGCACGCAATTATTAAAATCACACTGATGAAATTCGCAGTGCGAAATTTTCGCGCCATTGAAAATGCAATTTTCAAATTTGCATCCATAGAAATTCCGCCCAGCAATATTTGCGTGACTAAACAGGCACTCGCGAAATGTTACATCCTTCGTATGGCGTTGCGAATTACTGCTGGGCTCCGAAAATTCGATCTTTTTCAGTTCGACTTCTGATGCCTTCTCAACAGCAATGAGGTCTAGTGATTCTGTAACTTGCGCTGATAACTTAGGTAGTGTTTTCATAACATACTTGTTTTGGTGACTAACGCTGCCCGGAAGCCCAATGATCTTGCACCACTTTAGTGGACACTTTATAAACTGAGCCTTTCACAGGTGTGATGCAGAGGCAAATACTCGTTCCTTATAGAGGGAATTTGGCGAAAGCTTTGTGCGATTCGAATGTTCGCTTTTGTTTAAAAAGTGAATTTCCTGCAACTCCGCGAATGTTCATCTTCGACCTTTTTCGATCGCGCTTTTCATCCCCTCCTTGAACCCGAACGGCGCTTCCGTTTTAGCGTAAATTTCTGAGTCTTTGGGGCTGGAGGAAGTTGTTTTACTCGCTTCTTCCCCGACTTACGGACTGGTGTCGGCTCTCTGTCTCTGGCCAGGGCCAAGTTGCCAAAGCAAGACATCTCTACAGGCCTTGCAAAGCTGTCCAACATTGAGAGCTCAAAGACGTCCTCACGGATTTCTCGGATGTGAGCCGGAAGGTGGGCCTGAATCGATATCCTTTTACCGTATCGAGTAAGTGAGGACTTTCTCAGATATAAATTTGTTTCAACACCATCTTTTATTACATTTAAACGCGAGAAAAACTTGTCAATTTCTGAGTCATACCGAAGCTGGACCGGCCGCCAACCTTGGTCTTCCCATGAGGAGCGGTCTTCTTGGAGGCTTAGTTTTGGGGCGGGTAGCTTCGCTGGAATACTCGTGGAATTCGTACATGGATGTTTTGGCCAGGGCGGCCCAAGTTCGTCAAAAAATACCCGCCCGCCCTCTGGGGATTTATAAAAAAAGACAATGGCGCCACAGACAGGGCAAGAAGCATTGGGACGCGTAAAGCTCTCTCTCGACAGATCCAGTGGCGGCACCCACTGGTTATAGTCCGAGCCAACTGGGCGCTTACCGGCATGGCCGTCACCGCCCCAACCACATCGACATTCAGGTGGGTGGTTCCATGCGTTACACATATTGGTGCTCCCGATAATCCACCTTCAGCGCTAACCCGCCGCTGCGTCACGAGAGGCTGGCTTCGTCCGATCCAGCGCATCAAAAATTCCGTCAATCACCTGATGTTTTCCGGCGAACAATGCCTCTGGCCCGCCGGCATGAATTGACGAAAAAGGCGGTTCGTAGAGCGCAGAAGGCTCGATTACACCCCGCGATGCGAGCTGTTCAATGAGGGTTTCAACAAAACGGATTTGGGGAGCGGTCAGACTGGTATCCGAAATGAATTTTCCGAATGCCTCCTTCGCCGCTGCCTCGTCCATGCCCACCAAACTGCGGACGAAATAAGGGAGCGAGGGCGCGCCTGAACGCTCCAACAATCCAGACAACAGAGACTGGCCATCATCCTCACCCAGATCGATGAGCATCTGTTCCAGGGCTTGCAGATCCTGCTCCGTCAGCGGGCGATTTTTCCGCAGGCGCTGAATCACAATGTTGTCGAGGTGGCTGCGAAGATAATCCGTCACCTTTTTCTCGAACTGAACGCTGGTCATCTTGGGAATATCCACGACCGGGTCGTCACGGACGCCGATAATTTCGTCTTCAAAATCCGTGTAGACAATTTTGCGTTCTTTCTTATCCAGGAATGGGGTAAGGCCTCGCAGACGAAGGCGAAGATCCTCCAGTGTCGGAACGTCCATGCCCTCCCAAAACTCGGGACTTTGCACCGCCTGAATAAAATCGAGCTGATTCTTCACCGCTGGAATGCCCGTTTTCTCTTCCAGCTTCATCGCGATTTCAATCACCTTATTGCGGTGATTTTCAAACGTGGACGCGTCTGAATTCAGCAGCGCGGTTTGCATGCGCAACGCAGTGAGATCGAACATTCGGGAACGGATGTCATCGTTTTCCAGCTCTGAGGGCAGTCCAGCTACGTCGTTCGCCAGCATCATCTGATCTTCATCGCTCAGCTCGGACCAGGAATTGGCGTCCTGAAAACGCTCAACAACCTGCTGCTTCATGCGAACAATGAAGTTTTCCGTGTTCATGGCGCTCACTTCACCGTGCAAATCTCGGGTGAGATGCCCGGTCACGGCCTGCTCAGGATCAAACTCTTCAGCCTCTTGCAGCTGCTTGAGTAACTGAACACGGGCGCGGAAGAGTCGAATTCCCAATGAAGGGGTGTTGCCCGCTTCGATGCCCTGAGGGTTCTCCCGGAAGAAATCGAAGTTGTAGCAGAAATCGAAAATCCGAAAGTCCTGCTTGTCCTGATCGGGGCCATAAAGGTCCGGGCACAGACGCGTGCCTCGCCCGATCATTTGCCAAAACTTGATCTTGGAGTACACGGGTTTGAAGAACACCAGATTCACCACTTCGGGCACGTCGATACCGGTGTCCAGCATGTCCACGGAAATGGCTATGTGAGGCGGTTTGTCCTTCTGCGAGAAGTCGTCGATCAGGCTCTGGGCATACTTGCCTTTGTGGGAGATTACCCGGGCGAACTGGCCCGCATGCTTTGGGTAATGGTGATTGAAGCGCGTCTCGATAAATTCTGCGTGTTCCTGGTTACGGGCAAAGATGATCGTCTTACCGAGGCGATCACCACCTTCTAACCGGTGGCCATGCTCCATCAGGTGCTGCAAACCCTTATCAACGGTGTCCTTGTTGAACAACCAGTTGTTGAGCGCGGATGCATTGACTCGCTCGGGGATGTCGGCCCCGTCCTCGGCATCGCCCCACTCCAGTTCTTCCCACTGAGCCTTTTCTTCATCAGTCAGTGAGTCGTAACTGATGCCCTCTCTCGGGAACCGAAGATCAACCTGTTGAACCCGAGGTGGAACCAGAAAGCCATCGCTGACCGCTTTGTCCAGCTCATAGGCGTCCGTGGGAACGCCCTGCTCCAGGTCGAACAGGTCGTAGGTGTTTTTGTCCACCTGTTCGCGCGGCGTAGCGGTAAGGCCGAACAGCATAGAATCAAAATACTGGAAGATCGCTTTGTAGCGCTGGTAGACCGAGCGATGGGCCTCATCAATCACGATCAGGTCGAAATGACCGACCCCAAACCTCGCCTCGTCCGTATCGCTACCGCGATTGGCATCAATCAGCCCCATCATCGTGGGATAGGTGCACAGGTACACCCGGCCTTCCGTGTCCTTCTCGGTGACCAGGTTCACCGGGCTGGATTCCGGCAAGTGCGCTTTGAAGGCATTCACCGCCTGATTTACCAGCGACACCCGGTCAGCCAGAAACAGGACCCGCTTGACCCAGTTGGCGCGCTGAAGCACATCCGCCAGTGCGATAGCGGTACGGGTTTTACCCGTGCCAGTAGCCATCACCAGTAGCGCCTTACGCTGGGCATTCTTGAGCTGCTCGAAGATGCTGCCGATGGCCCGCTTCTGGTAATAGCGCTCGACGATATCGGTATTGATGGCCGCCACATCCAGCGGCTTGCGGCTCTCGCGGCGACGAATCAGCCGGGTGAGTTCGTCTTTCTTGTAAAAGCCTGCCACCTCGCGAGGAGGATAGGCCTTATCATCCCAAAGCCAGGTGTCGTAACCGTTGGTGTAGAAAATCAGTGGGCGCTGACCGTGCATCTGTTCCAGGCAGTCCGCATAGAGCTTGGCCTGCTGCTGGCCCACCGTGGCATCCACCGTGGTTTTCTTGGCTTCCACTACCGCCAGAGGCTTGCCGTCGTCATCCCAGAGCACATAGTCCACATAACCGATGCCCTTGTTGTTGGGCATGCCGGTGACTTCGTATTCCCGGTCGCGTTCCTGATCAAGCGGCCATCCGGCACGCTGTAACTCCAGGTCAATCAGGTAACGGCGGGTATCGGCTTCCGAGTAATCATGGGTGTCCGGTTCCTGCTCCCGCGTTTCGCGCAGCTGAGCCAGTTCCTCTCGCAATGCCTGTAGCTCTTCATCCAGCGCATCCCGTTCTTTCTGTTGTTTGAGCCCGGCCTCATGTTGCGCAGCAAGCTTTTCTTCCAACGCCTTGAGTTCGGTACGTGGGACGACCTGGGATTTGTCCAGCGGCTGCGGCACACGGTCATCGCGCCAGGCGGCGCCTTCGCGGGTTGCCGAGGGTGTGTAAGTGCGCACCAGCCAGTAACAGACATGGTGCAGCTCCTTCACTACCGGCATGGCGTGCTGGGTTTCAATGGGTTTGGTCTGGTGGACGGCGATGTTGCCCACCTTTTGAATTACTCGCGCCTTCTGAAACACTGCCTCTGGCAACAGGTTCATGAAGGTGGGTTCGTGGAGCAGCGCGCCCAGCTTGTTGTCATAGGGCATGCGCAGGCTGGCGTCATGGCGATAGAGCCAGTGCACCGCCGCTTCCAGCGCGAATCGGGCATGGAAACAGGCAGCGCGGGGATCTCCGAGGATATGGCCTTCCGCCAGCGTGGCAGCCTGACTTAACTCCTTGAAATCGTTGGGCAGGAAGGCGAAGTTGGTCATAGTCCGTTATAACTCCCCGGAGAATGCTCTTTTTTTGAGCGAGGAAAATAGTCTATCGAGTTCATCAAGATGCTGATTCAGCTGAGTAGACTGTTTGTTCACCGAACGGACTATCGCCGCATATTGAACCTGGAGTTCCTTCGGAGGCACTAGCACCGGAAGCGACTTCAAGTTTTTCCAATAGACAGCGAAAACGTTTGTTGTTCCAGACTTTCGCTGCTCCAGCTCTCGGGAAACTCTTGAGAAAAGGAATTGAGTGGCAACAACTTCGGGACAAACCGAATCAATGAATCGAATACGCATAAGATTATTATTAAAAAGCCACCCCTCAGGCCCCGTATAAATACATGACTTACCAACCAACTCTTTCGAATTACGAGTATTGAATAGAAAATCACCTGGCATAAGCGACGAGGCTTCAATCTCTTTCTGACTGGCTTCTGTGAACTGCACTTTATTTGCTAGGAACCTTCCGTCTTTGCTAACAGCGTCCATCCTCACATAGGGAATAGTACAGCCCCAGTCAAATTCTTTGGATGAAC
This sequence comes from Marinobacter caseinilyticus, assembly GCF_011074955.1. GTDB lineage: Bacteria > Pseudomonadota > Gammaproteobacteria > Pseudomonadales > Oleiphilaceae > Marinobacter > Marinobacter caseinilyticus. Next base: position 340,389 of record NZ_WUQJ01000020.1, read on the forward strand.
GCACCAACCCGATTTTTGAATCCGAAACGATCTCTTCAAGAGGAAGCTCGTCCCACCCTTTGGGATTTCGAACCGGATCACCAAAGAGATCGACAAAGGTGGATTGAAGGAGCGCATCGAGTTGGGTGCGGGACTCGCGGCGTTTGGCTCGCAGCGCGTCCGCCGCATCCAGAATTTTCGCAATGCGTTTTTGTTCTCCCAGAGGAGGAAGTGGGACTTGGATTTCATTGAGTTTCTTTACTGACAAGTGTTTGACGGTCACGAAAGGAGTTGAATCCTCGATTTTCTTGAGAGCAATAGGAAGGAACCGAGCCAAGTAAGACCTATCAACATCCTCAGAAACTTCATCGATCTTGCAGACCCGTTGGTTGAGCAATGCTTTACCAGCCGTCCATCGCGCCAAATTGAACTCGCCGTCCATACCGATTAAATAGTCGCCATCATCGATTATATATCGGTCACTGTACTCCCCAGAGTAATAGGTCTCTGAATATCCCCGAGTTACATCCCTTATTCTGATCACAGGCATACCATTGCCCGAATCATTAAAATGGGAGGACTTAAAAGCAAATCCAGAAAGAAAGGAAACGTGATCGCCAAGTCTCTGGGTAATCATGAAAGAAGCGCCTCCAGCTCTCTTCTCCCATTCGCTATTTGCTCATCGAGTTCTTCCAACCTCTCGAGAATTACCTGCGGAGGGTCATATTCCACCGCCTCATACTCCACTTCGTTGTAGCGGTTGATGGACAAGTCATAGTCGTTGCCGGCGATTTCCTCGCGAGGAACCAGAAAGCTCTGCTCGGTGCGTTTGCGTTCACCTTCGTTGGCACGGTTGTGCCAGCGGGCCAGAAGATCAGGCAGGTCGGTCTTGTTCGGCTGCGGGGTACGCTTGTCGTCGAGCGAAAAGCCGTCTGCCTGCATATTGTAGAACCAGACGTTGTCCGTACCGCCAGAGTTGGTTTTGGTGAAAACCAGGATGGCGGTGGAAACCCCGGCGTAGGGTTTGAACACACCTGATGGCATTGCCACGATGGCATCCAGTTTGTGATTTTCCACCAGCATTTTCCGGATGCTCTTGTGGGCATTGGAAGATCCGAATAACACACCGTCCGGCACGATGACCGCCGCGCGGCCGCCGGTTTTCAACAGGCGCAGGAACAGGGCGATAAATAGTAGCTCTGTCTTTTTCGTCTTTACCGTTTGCAGCAAATCCTTGGCGGTGGACTCGTAGTCCAGGCTGCCGGCAAAGGGCGGATTGGCAAGGATCAGTGAGTACTTTTCCTCATCCGAGTCATCCGCCTGCGCCAGAGAATCTTTGTAATTGATGTCCGGGTTTTCTACGCCGTGCAGCAGCATGTTCATGCTGCCGATCCGCAGCATGGTGGTATCAAAGTCGTAGCCGTGGAAGGTCGACTCATTGAAGCGGCGGCGGGCGTCTTCATCCTTGTAGATGGTTTCGCTGTGGTGCTGCTGGATGTATTCGGAGGCGGCCACCAGAAAACCCGCTGTTCCACAGGCTGGATCGCAGATAACGTCTTTTGGAGTGGGTGCGGTCATATCCACCATCAGCTTGATGATGTGGCGAGGGGTGCGGAACTGGCCGTTCTGACCTGCGCTCGCGATTTTGCCCAGCATGTATTCATACAGGTCGCCCTTGGTGTCGGCATCGGACATGTCGATACTATCGAGCTGATCCACCACGTTTGCCAGCACCCGCGGGGTGGGCATCATGAACAGCGCGTCTTTCATGTGGTGGGTGTAGGTGCTCCCACCCTCGCCATCGTCTTCGCCCTTGTTACCGATGGTTTTGATAAACGGGAAAACCTCGTCCTTGACCGTATTGAACATGCTCTCCGGCGCGGCGTCTTTGAAGCGGGACCAGCGCAGGTGGTCCTGATCGGCGCTGAACACAGGGTCTTCGATGGGCTGATTCAGGCGCTGTGCTTTGCGCTCTTTGAGCGTATGCAGTTCATCCAGGCGTTTAATGAACAGCAGATAGGTGAGCTGCTCGACCACGGAGATGGGATTTGAAATACCTCCGGACCACATGGTGTCCCAGATTTTGTCGATTTTAGATTTTAGTTCGCCGGTGATCATGACTGCGTTGGTTCTCTTTGGATGTGTAAATACTGTGGCATCAGTGCCGGTGCCTGGAATCAGCCAGCTCTCGTTTTTAAGGCAGCACCAGCGTCTTTAAGCGGTTTTCTCAATGTTTTCTCAAACCGGACGATGTGCTCCGACAGCCAATCAATCATGGCAGGCCAGTTGTCCTCATCGTAACCGTCCACTGCTTTCGCGTATTGAATTCGGCAGGCTTTTCGCTCGGGCAGATCCGCCCAGATAAGCGGCTGACCAAATTCAGCCTCGATGTCTGCTTTACGCTCTTTCATGAACTCGAACATGAACTTATTTTCGTCGGCGTCTGCACGCTGGAAGGTCAGTTCCACCCTGATTTCTTTCTTGGCGAAAATCAAAGCGTAGCTCACTGAGGAGATACCGGTTGACGCAGATAGCCAATGATCTTTCCCGGGGTTGATGTTGTCGTATAGGGAGCATTCGCTGTGTTTTATCTTCTCCAGCGCTTGCTCCCAGAATTTTAACCTCAGCCGCTGGCTGTTTCTGAGTTCATCCGTTACGGATTTTTCTTCGGCTTCTTTTACCGCCATGCCCACCATAAAGTCGCGGGATTCGGGCGTCGGGATGATCTGTTCAACATTCAAGAAAAGATCGTCGCCGGAGGCGTATGGTGTCACTTTGAAGCACTGGCAGGCGATTTCAAACTGGCTAAGCCATAACACCACATTGGTGACTTCTTTGCGGAATTTAGCTGCCACGAATATCAGGCGTTGGGAACGGGTGCGGTTGATGCTGGCTTCTTTGAGATCCTCCACGCCAAGAAATTCAGAAAGTTTTTCTTCCGCATTCAGCGGTTCCGAGTCGCGGGGCCTGAAATTCTGGTTGAGATATCGCTGATAGATATCAATGACCTGGGCACGGCTCAGATTCGCGCAGTAGCTGGCGTACTTCAGCGCCTGCCAGACCACATCCCGTCCCGAATCATCCAGCTTATTTTCGATAATGACCAAGTTGCCGTCCTTGTCGAGAGCGAGTAGATCCAGGCGTTCACGGGTATCGTCGAAACCGTCGAACTCTTTCTGGATGAACAGCAGCTCTTCGCCGAAGGCTTCGGGGGCGTTTTCGAGCCATTCCTGCAAGTGATCTCGCTCGGAAATTTTAAGTTCTGAGAATCGCTTTACCGCCAGCGGAGTTATGCGATTGGCTTCTGAGTCAATTCTGTACATTCGTTACCTCTGAACCAAAAGTCCACCAATAAATGCTGACACGATTTCTTCGGTGGCATCGCCGCACGCGTTGCCCGAATCCCTTTTCAGGTTGGCAACCAGATCCTTATTGAGCAAGCGTCGCAGGACTTTCATCGTTGATTCGCTGGCAATCTGTGGCAAGCCCCTAATATCCTAGACGCCCGATAGCTGCTTATGGACTTCCCCCGGGTGAATTGGAGACTCCTAGCTTACGATCATTATACGCACGTTTTCTAATCATAGGTTTTTGTACGTGATTTTGAACACACAACAATAGCGAGCTGAAGGGTTTTCGGAGAGCTGTCCAAGTGTCCAACAAACGACCGTTTGTTGGAGTCGATCGAAAGGGTGAATCGTTATGCTGAATGATTGGAGTAAATGAAGTTTTGAGAATTGTCGATCCTCAACGCCAACATGGTCCGGCGCTGGATCAGCGCGGCCCGGCGAGTGGGCCAGGGGCCACCAGCTTCATCGGCCTTTGTGCCGGTTAGACTGCCGGCAGCCGCCAGTGTCTGGCGTCAACTATCTTGTCCGGTCATCCTAATTGTCGCCGAACACGCCAGTCATTCCAGCAATGCAATCACCGAAAAGCTCACCCACGAAGCGGCCGTCCTCAAGCGCCACAAGTTCGCCAGCCGCAATGAGCAGATGGGTGCGGTTCAGGGCCGGCTGCTGGGGGCCATTGACCATGATGAACTGCTGCGCTCATGACAAAAGATGACTACTGATTCTATCGTGGTTTGACTTCCGACCAACAGCGGCTATCGTTTGTCTACGGGATTAAACTTCTTTGAGCTTTAGAAGAACTCTCCAGAGAGGCATCCGGCTCCGCGCACATATCCGCTATAAGCGCAGTAGAAGTCAAAATATTTTGGTTTTGTTCGGAGGAACGTATGCCAGCTGTCTCGTCGATGATGACCATGCCTCTCCAGATATCATCACTTATTCGCCACGCCGATCGGGTCCACGGGGATGTCCAAATTGCCACTGCTGCCAATGGCGAAGTAGTGCACCGTCAGACCTGGTCAGATACCCATCGCCGCAGTAGCCAGCTTGCAGCCTCGCTTTTGGCGCTAGGTATCTCCGCCGGCGAGCGGGTTGCGACAATGGCTTGGTCGAGCCACAGGCATCTAGAAATTTACTACGCGGTCACTGGCATTGGTGCTGTTTGTCACACGGTAAATCCAAAGCTATTCGTAGAACAGGTCCGCTACACCATGCAGCATGCGGAGGACGCCGCTGTCTTTGTCGATTTAGATTTTGTGCCTCTGCTGTTACAGATATTGCCGGATTGCCCCTCGCTACGGCACATAGTGCTTCTCGAAGACGACCCCGAGGCGCTCCGGTTGATTCCGACTGCTATTAGCTACGAGCAGTTTCTTGCGCAGGGTGACGAGGATTTCGAGTGGCCAGGGTTCGACGAGAATGCTGGAGCTTACCTGTCTTATACCTCTGGCACCACGGGCAATCCAAAAGGAGTGCTTTACAGCCACCGATCGACGATCCTACATACTTGGGCGCAATCCCTCCCGGACGCGATGAATTTGCGTTCACAGGATGTAATTGCGCCGGTTATTCAGTTCTTCCACGTTAATGCTTTCGGTCTCCCTTGTGCAGCTGCAATGGTGGGAGCGAAATTGGTGTTTCCGGGGGCCGCGGTCGATGCGGCAAGCCTTTATGCGCTCTTTGAGTCAGAGCAGGTCACCATGAGTGCGGCGGTGCCAACGCTATGGCAACAGATGTTGAACCATCTAGAAGCCAACAACTGTCAACTCAACACGCTCGAACGCATTGTGGTTGGCGGATCAGCATGTCCGCCTAAGCTCATGCATGCTTATCAGAAGCAGTATGGAATAAAGATTCGTCACGTTTGGGGTATGACGGAAACGAGCCCACTCGGCGTGACTAACGCCTTCAAGGCGAAGCACGAAAATATAGGGGAGGAACAGCGTTATGCAGTCCAGGCCAAGCAGGGCCGACCTCTCTTTGGCGTCGAAATGAAAATCGTTGATTCAGAACAAAAGGAGCTTCCCCGGGATGGCCGCGCCGCAGGAGATATCGTTGTGCGTGGTCCCTGGATCTGCCGGGAGTATTACCGCTCCGATGCCCCTGCGCTAAATGAGGATGGCTGGTTCATGACGGGAGATGTCGGCACCCTTGATCCTGATGGGTACATGCAGATCACCGATCGAAGCAAAGATGTAATCAAGACGGGGGGTGAGTGGATCAGCTCGATAGCGCTTGAGAATATTGCGCTATCTCATGACTCAATCGCTGATGCTGCCGTAATTGCTGTGCCTCATCCCAAGTGGGACGAGCGCCCCTTACTTGTCGCAGTGCTGAAACCTGGTTCGAGCGCTAAACCTGACCAAATTCTCGCACACTTTAACGGCAAAGTTGCCAAATGGTGGATCCCTGACGACGTCGTGTTTGCCGATAGCCTTCCCTACACAGCGACAGGAAAGATCGATAAAAAGCGAATTCGCGAGCAGTGGCGGAAACAGAAGCCTATAAAACAATAAATTCCGGAGGAGTCGATCAATGAACCAGATAACGCTCAGTAAACTTGGCCGTGCAATCCTGACAACGGCGGTCATCACGGCTGCGACCAATGGCGCTCAAGCTGCGAATGTATCCGACGAAGTAGTGCGCATCGGCGTTATGACCGATATGTCAGGGCTTTACGCAGCGCAGAACGGCCCGGGATCCGTTGAAGCTGTGAAGATGGCGGTTGAAGACTTCGGTGGTAAGGTGCTAGGCAAACCGATTGAAGTCATTTCGGCAAATCACCAGAACAAGGCAGATACCGCATCAAGTTTGGCGCGGGAATGGTTCAGTGATGGGAAAGTCGACATGATTGGGAATCTCGGTCCGTCCCATACTGCGCTTGCAGTTGCTCAACGCGCTGAAGCTAGTAACCGCATCGCTATTTCGACCGGGGCCGCCACCACAAGACTTACTAACGAAGAGTGTACACCGAACTCCGTTCATTATGTCTACGATACTTATGCAATGGCTAATGGTACGGCCCATGCGCTCGTTGAACAGGGTAAAAAAACGTGGACCTTCATTACTGTCGATTACGTTTTTGGTCGCGATCTAGAGAGGGATGCGATAGCCGTGGTCGAATCCAACGGCGGCGAAGTTCTTAGTAAGTTAAGCCATCCGCTCAAAACCAGCGACTTCACCTCACAAATGTTGACTGCGCAAGCATCGGGCGCTGAAGTTATTGCTCTAGCTAATGCCGGTGGAGATACAATCAACGCCATCATGACGGCGAGCGAATTTAATATTACTACCTCCAACCAGACAGTGGCTGCCTTGGTTCTGTTTCTATCCGATGTTCACTCACTCGGCCTGGAAACGGCGCAGGGCCTGATGCTAACCACGGCATGGTACTGGGACCTTTCCAACGAAACACGAAAGTGGGCGGAGCGCTTCCTCGAGCGTACCAACAGCATGCCTAGCGATGCTCAGGCGGGGGATTACTCTTCAACCTTGCATTATCTTCGAGCGGTTGAAGCGGCCGGCACCGACGAAGCAAGTGCGGTTATGGCTAAGATGAAGTCAATGCCGATCAATGACATGTTCGCCACCAACGGCCAAATTCGCGAGGATGGACGTATGGTACACGATATGTATCTCGCTCAGGTCAAGACACCGGCGGAATCCAAACGTACGTGGGACTATTTCGACATCATAGCGACAATTCCAGCCGAGGATGCCTTCCAGCCGATATCAAAAGGAAACTGCCGCCTCGTGACGGACACAGAGTAAGGCGGTAGGTCGCTGCTCGACGAGCACCGTTCAGGAATTTCAACGAATAATCAGCTGTCTTTGCGGCTTGAGCACTGTGTCTTATTCGGGAGCGATCATCATAATGAGCGAAATCTTGCTGGAAACTCGGGGCCTAAGTAAGGAGTTCAAAGGTTTTACTGCCGTCAGCGCGGTGGATTTGCAGATCCACCGTGGTACGATTCATGCTCTCATTGGTCCCAATGGAGCTGGTAAAACCACAGTATTCAATTTGCTGACCAAGTTCCTGCTGCCGAGTGGGGGACAAATCCTCTATAAGGGGCGCGACATTACCGCGGCCAAACCAGCAGACATCGCCCGCCAGGGCATCGTGCGTTCGTTTCAAATCTCTGCCGTTTTTCCGCACCTGACTGCGCACGAGAACCTCTTAATTGCACTACAGCGCAAGGAGGGCCTGACGTTTCGTTTCTGGCGCTCACGACGGAGCCTAGACAGATTTCACGATCGCGCCCGGGAATTGCTCGCCAGTGTAGGACTGGAGCATCAGGCCGAGACAGTTGCCGTGGAGTTGCCCTACGGGAGTAAACGTTCTCTGGAAATCGTTACAACATTGGCATTGGATCCCGAACTACTGTTGTTAGACGAGCCGACCCAGGGAATGGGCCGGGAAGACGTGGACCGGGTGGTTGACTTGATTCGAGCGGTCTCCGCAAATCGCACCGTGCTCATGGTTGAGCATAATCTTTCAGTTGTCTCTCGACTCTCGGATCACATCACGGTGCTCCAACGGGGCTCTGTGGTGGCTGAGGGAAACTACGAAACAGTCTCCAATAATCCCGAGGTTCGGGCGGCGTACATTGGAGGAAAGCATGAATCAACCAAGGCATGAGGATCAGTCGGCGGCTCCGTCGCAAATTGCCGACAACGCCGAAGAGCATCTGTGCATACGTGACCTCCATGCATACTACGGTGAGTCCCATATTCTGCATGGTCTCAATATAAAAGTTTGGCGGGGAGATGTTGTTACTCTACTCGGACGAAATGGTGCCGGCCGCTCGACGACCCTGCGCGCAATTCTGGGGTTAGTGGATAAGCGTAGTGGTTCGATTCTGCTTAATGGCACGGAAACGGTACGGTTACCACCGTATCGCATTGCCCGACTGGGTATAGCCTTTTGTCCGGAAGAGCGAGCAATTTTCGCCAGCCTGAACGTTGAAGAGAACCTTATGTTGCCGCCGATAGTGGGAACCGGGGGCATGAGTGTTGAAGAGATTTACTCGCTTTTCCCCAATCTCGCCGAACGCCGCAAGAGCCAAGGCACCCGGCTCTCCGGCGGTGAACAGCAAATGCTCGCTATCGCACGTATTTTACGCACAGGTGCAGACCTGCTACTCCTCGACGAAATTACTGAGGGTCTGGCGCCAGTGATCGTTGAGCGCCTGAGCGAAGTGATCGCCCTGTTAAAACAGCGGAGGTATACCATCGTCCTTGCTGAACAACCTTCCTTTGCAGCACCGCTAGCCGATCGAAACTACATAATCGAGCATGGGCAAGTAGTCGAGGAGATCGCTGCCGAGGAAATGGAGGAAAAGCATGAACTTGTGGAGTCATATCTGAGTGTATAGCAAGCGGAGGAGGGTGGTGCAGGACCTATGGCGATCTCGCGCTGAGCCAATTCGGGAGGAAAAGAGATCAACTCGGTTCGCCGTGTAAACATAAACTAGCGGGGCGCCACCATGTTGGCGTTGCGACGGCCATGAGAGATTAGGGGGACTAGGAAATGGACGAGATCTTCGGTTTTCCACCGCAACTTTTGCTCGCCCAAATATTCATGGGTCTGATCAATGGCTCATTTTATGCGGTACTTAGCCTCGGCCTCGCTGTAATCTTTGGACTGCTTCGCATTATCAACTTCTCCCATGGCGCAATGTACATGCTAGGTGCGTTCTCCGCTTGGTTTGGCTTGCAGTACCTTGGCATCAACTATTGGCTTGCTCTCATTCTTTCTCCTTTAGCAGTCGGTGTGTTCGGGCTCTTAATTGAGCGCACTATGCTACGCAGGATCCGCCATGTGGACCACCTCTACGGTTTGCTGCTAACATTTGGAATAGCATTAATCTTGGAAGGTGCGTTCGTTCACTTCTTTGGCGTGGCGGGTCAGCGATACCCTACGCCTGACGCGCTGCAAGGCGGTATCAATCTGGGTTTTATGTTTCTCCCGTACTACCGAGCCTGGGTGATCATCGCATCGGTAGTTATCTGTCTGGGCACATGGTTAATTATCGAGCGCACTAAGATTGGCGCCTACCTGCGCGCCGGAACCGAAAATCCTGACATGGTCCAAGCTTTCGGAATTAATGTTCCCCTCATGACGAGCCTGACCTACGGTTTTGGTGTCGCGCTTTCGGCATTCGCCGGTGTGCTAGCAGCTCCTCTTGTGAGTGTGAGTCCGTATATGGGTTCAAATCTCATTATCGTCGTTTTTGCGGTAGTGGTAATTGGTGGTATGGGCTCTTTACTCGGTGCGGTTATTACGGGATTAGCCTTAGGCGTTATCGAGGGGTTGACTAAGGTGTTCTACTCGGAGGCAGCTGGTCTAGTCATCTTCATGATTATGATTATCGTCCTGCTAGTACGTCCGGCAGGTCTATTTGGACGACCAGAGTAGGAGGGGCGCTCGATGAACCGTACCATTGTATTTTATGTAATCCTGTTTTTGGCAGCCATGGTTGCGCCCGTCGTCCTGTACCCTTTTCTTTTAATGGAGTTGCTTTGTTTCGCTTTGTTTGCCAGCGCCTTCAACCTGTTACTTGGTTATGCGGGCCTTTTGTCGTTCGGCCATGCTGCATTTTTCGGAATGGCTGCCTATATCAGTAGTATCCTAATGCGCGACTATGGCTGGCCTATAGAATTCGGGCTGCTTGCCAGCGTTCTTGGCAGTGCCTTGTTGGGCCTTGTTTTTGGTTGGATCGCTATTCGCCGCTCCGGTATCTATTTCGCAATGATAACGCTGGCGCTGGCCCAGGCAGTGTATTTTTTAGCAGTCCAGGGAAGCGGTATTACTGGAGGTGACGATGGATTGCACGGTGTTCCCCGGGGAAACTTTTTTGGACTATTAGATCTCAGCGAGCCTCTAATCCTTTACTACTTTGTGCTTGGAGTGTTTATCGGCGCATTTTGGCTAATCCAGCGTATTGTGCACTCACCTTTCGGCCTGATTCTCAAGGCGGTTCGTGACAACGAGCCACGCGCAATTTCTCTGGGCTATGACGTAGGCCACTACAAACTACTTGTGTTCGTATTGTCGGCTGCACTTGCGGGTTTGGCGGGATCATTGAAATCCATCGTATTCCAGCTTGCATCGCTATCCGATGTCCATTGGCATACCTCGGGGGAAGTCATTCTAATGACACTGCTGGGGGGGATGGGTACAATTTTTGGACCTCTGGTGGGCGCAGGAATTGTAGTGACGTTTAAGCATTCCTTAGCTCAGGGAATTCTCGCCGAGTCGCTGCCAATCGTAATGGGTTTCCTCTTTGTGGTGTGCGTTCTGGTCTTTCGCCGTGGCGTCGTGGGGGAGGTCCAAGCGTTTTTGAAATCAAGAAGTGGCAATGGTATCGAACGGGATGTTCCGCTGGAACCGCCGCAGCCAAAGGTTTCGATGAAGCGCCGCCGTTAAACTAACGGATGCTACTTCCGATATGCGTAAACTTTGGTAGCTAATTCGATATTCACAGCGCAAATACGTTATCGAGCCGATCAGCGGCTGAATTAAACATATGCGGGGTTTCCGTCAGTTTAGTATGCAGTTGTTATCGGCAAAATCTGGGTGGGGATGGCTGAGGTTAGGTTAGCCCTTTAAACCCGATTGTTCCGATTTTCCTTTAGGTGGATAACAAGGAACTTGTCCTTGTGAAAGGAGTTATAATTGGGCCTGGTGTTTGAGGATTTGAAAGAAGGGAAGGCGGCGTATCTGGCTGTTAGGCAATCGCCAAACAACCAAACCAATCAGAGGTGGGTTCTACCCCGTTTCCACGGACGGTTTTAAAACGGCTGACAACTTCAGATCCTGAGCGGCAACTCTACGTCGCATCCTGGGATTATGGAACCGCTCAATGTAGTCGAATACATCAGCTCGCGCTTCGTTCTGAGTTCGGTAGCGCCGGTGGTGAATTCGCTCCCGCTTGAGCATCCCGAAGAATCCCTCGCAGGCGGCATTATCGCCACAATGACCAACTGCACTCATGCTACTCACCAAGCGATTACTGCCGAGATATCGTTGATAGTCTCCGCTGGTGAATTGGCTGCCTCGATCTGAATGCAGGATCACAGGGATATTCCCCTGTCGCTGCCAAACGGCCATCTCAACCGCTCTGATCACCATATACCGATCCTGCCGGTGATGCATGGACCAACCAACGACCAGCTTGCTGAACAGGTCGAGGACCACGCAGAGAAAGAGTTTTCCTTCCTGCGTGGTTATTTCTGTTATATCCGTCACCCACTTGGTGTCCGGCTCCAGAGCGGAGAAATTCCGCTCCAGATGATTCCGGATACCCGGTGGCCGATAAGATTGACGTCCCAAGCGTCCGCGCTTCTTCCGTGGCCAACCCTGAATGCCGTGTTTGGCCATCAATCGCGCAACACGGTTCAGACTGGTTGAAGCACCCTCGGCAACCAGGTCCTCGTGCATGCGGGGTGAGCCAATCATGCCACCGCTATCGTCATGAATCTCTCTGATGCGCGACAGCAAGTGCTGATTCGCCTTTGCCCTGGCGGACTCAGGGCGAGATACCCAAGCGTAATAACCGCTGGCCGACACCTTCAGGCATCGGCACATAAGACGTATGGGGAAATGATTGCGACAACGTTGAATCGCCTGATACCTCAGGACGACTCCTTTGCGAAGAACACTGCCGCTTCGCGCAAAAAATCACGCTCCTTCTTCACTCGGGCTAACTCTCGCTTGAGACGGGCAACCTCCTCATCTCTGGGGGAACCAGAGCCCTTGAAGGCCTTGTCCGTCTCCTCATCCGCTTCTCTGCGCCAACGAGATAGCAGGTTGGGATTAATTCCAACCTCCAGAGCTATCTGGCGACAACTCACACCGGGTTGCCGGGTTAAAGCAATGGCTTCGCGTTTGAACTCTGGGCTATATTTTCTGCGTCTGGACATGAACACTCCTTTGGCACAGTGTGCCTCTTTTCAGGAATGTCCGCAGTAACGGGGTAGAACCC
>NZ_WUQJ01000021.1 GCF_011074955.1 Marinobacter caseinilyticus
TCGGTAATAATAGATCGACGCGCAAGTATGAATTAAACCGGGAAGAGGTCTATGCTCAAATGGTTGAGGTTGGTGCTCATTTATTTTCTTATGAAGCTAAGTTAAGTGAACAAGGATGTTCAAGTAACCTTCAAAACTTCATTGATGCACTTCAACACTGTCTAGAAAAAAATGGCGCAGAAGAGTTATGGTGCTTAATAACAGAACATGTTTTTCCAGATGCCCTGAAACAGCTGGTGAGAAATCATTTATAACAGGTTTTTCAAACGGACTCCTTAAAGGGTGTTATGCTTTTTGTACCAAAAAGACGTGGAAAATTTGCTCCTCCGTTTAGCAATTCGTTATAAATAGGAGAGGTTGTGATCAACAAGATCGAGCAATGGATACATCAGGTGAATTACTCATATAAAGACGTACGTCAGTCCTGCTCCGTCTTTGAAGAAAGCTTTAAAGGCTTCTATTCACCAGACTTCCTCAAGACAGCGTTTTTCGTTGTTACCGACGAAATTCCGAAGCCCGATTTTCCCGAGTTACGGGAAGCAGGTTTGGGAGATTTCATCGACATGGATGTTGGAGGCATTACGTACAATGACACCTACTACGTGAAGCAAAGTGCAGCGAACGAGTTGCGACTTCATTTTCATGAATTGGTTCATGTGATTCAATGGCGGGAACTCACCCCTCAAGGTTTTACAGAGCGCTACATTCGAGAGATTCAGGATTTTGGGTACGACGAAGCTCCGCTGGAAAAAATGGCTTACGCCTTAGACGGGCATTACCAGAAACAGGGGCGACATCTCAGTGTGGAGCAGTTCGTCCGGGAAAATTTATAACAATTCGCGTCACTCGGACGCACTAACGTGCGCCGGTGCGCTCCGCGTTATAGGTACCCATGAAGCACCTTCTAGAAGATAACAACATCAGGCTAAAGGAAGACGCTGACGTTTTTGGCAGAATCGCGAAAGCTGGTGCGAAAGTTATCTGTGTCTCAAAGCAAGGTGAGTTTAATGGGTTCGCGATGCGGGTTCCGCCACCGGAATTCGAAGCTTTAATGTTGTTTAACTCGCTCGAAGCAGCGGGAAAGGCACAGACGATAAAAAGGTTGGTTGAAACCTCAAAAAATGAAGTCGACCAGATACTAGAAGTTGAAGTCAGCGAAACCAATCACGCGAAGTTCTTTCAAGCATGCCAGAACTCAATGACTGCTATTACTTTTGCCGTCAGCGCACTGGAGTCGTGGGCTAACAAGTCAATAGCCATTCTCGGTCAGAAAAATGGTGAGCCATCCAGACTTGTTATCGAACGGCCCGATAAGCCAAACCGAGAGGTACTCTCAGATCAAGTGCCACAAGATCTGAAAATTCCTATTCGCGTTAAGCTGTTTCAGCTACTCCCTCAGGTTTTCGAGGTGGCCCCTTTGAAGGCATCGAGTACCTTGCGACACCAGATTATTGACCTAGTGGAGGACCGCAACATCGTCATGCACATGCAACAGAAACTCAATCTCTCGAATGAGGAGGTCGATAGGGTATCTTTTGCAATAAAGCTTTTTAAAACGAATTCTTTTACACCAACCGAACACGCAATCAACTACATGAGCTACATATATGAGAGCTCCGACAGGGGAGTTCCAATGTGGCTCCAAAAGGCTCAGTCAGAACTCAAAAGCCTAAAGCGAAAGTTGAGATAAGCTATAACAAGTGGCTGTTGTCGGACGCACCTCTGCTGGCGCTCCGATGCGCCGCAAAGCCAAGCGTTACAAGGCCAACTGAAAGGGAGTTCAAGTGGTTACCTGCTACCTAAAGTACGTTATAGACCCCTACAAAGCCGCCGAGTTCGAGCGCTATTCCAAGATGTGGATACCTTTGGTTCAGAGGTTCGGCGGTCAGCACCATGGGTATTTCTTGCCTTCCGAGGGTGCCAACAATATCGCCATCGCACTATTCACGTTCGAATCTCTGGCTGCCTATGAAAAGTACCGTGAGGCCTCGTTCAAAGACTCGGATTGCCAAGCCGCCTTCAAATACGCCGAAGAAACTCGTTGTGTACTAAGCTGTGAGCGCAGCTTTATGAGGCCAGTTTTTGAGTGAGCTTGTAACAAGTGCATTAAGTCTGTTTGAATCGCCCCCGGTATTCTAGACACCGCTCAGGCTCTGAAAGTAACGCCGCTCGTACTCTACCGGCGACAGATTATCACTCGTGCCGTGTCGGCGCCTCGGGTTGTAAAACATCTCAATATAGTTGAACACATCGCGCCTGGCAGCTTCCCGTGTCGGATAGATCTGTCGTTTAATTCGTTCCCGCTTGAGTAGCTGAAAGAAGCTTTCAGCCACGGCGTTGTCATGACAGTTACCACGCCGGCTCATGCTGCCTACCAGATGATTGGCCTTCAGAAAGCTTTGCCACTCACCGCCGCTGAACTGACTGCCCTGGTCTGAATGCACCAT
>NZ_WUQJ01000022.1 GCF_011074955.1 Marinobacter caseinilyticus
GGGTTCTACCCCGTTTCCACGGACGGTTTTAAAACGGCTGACAACTTCAGATCCTGAGCGGCAACTCTACGTCGCATCCTGGGATTATGGAACCGCTCAATGTAGTCGAATACATCAGCTCGCGCTTCGTTCTGAGTTCGGTAGCGCCGGTGGTGAATTCGCTCCCGCTTGAGCATCCCGAAGAATCCCTCGCAGGCGGCATTATCGCCACAATGACCAACTGCACTCATGCTACTCACCAAGCGATTACTGCCGAGATATCGTTGATAGTCTCCGCTGGTGAATTGGCTGCCTCGATCTGAATGCAGGATCACAGGGATATTCCCCTGTCGCTGCCAAACGGCCATCTCAACCGCTCTGATCACCATATACCGATCCTGCCGGTGATGCATGGACCAACCAACGACCAGCTTGCTGAACAGGTCGAGGACCACGCAGAGAAAGAGTTTTCCTTCCTGCGTGGTTATTTCTGTTATATCCGTCACCCACTTGGTGTCCGGCTCCAGAGCGGAGAAATTCCGCTCCAGATGATTCCGGATACCCGGTGGCCGATAAGATTGACGTCCCAAGCGTCCGCGCTTCTTCCGTGGCCAACCCTGAATGCCGTGTTTGGCCATCAATCGCGCAACACGGTTCAGACTGGTTGAAGCACCCTCGGCAACCAGGTCCTCGTGCATGCGGGGTGAGCCAATCATGCCACCGCTATCGTCATGAATCTCTCTGATGCGCGACAGCAAGTGCTGATTCGCCTTTGCCCTGGCGGACTCAGGGCGAGATACCCAAGCGTAATAACCGCTGGCCGACACCTTCAGGCATCGGCACATAAGACGTATGGGGAAATGATTGCGACAACGTTGAATCGCCTGATACCTCAGGACGACTCCTTTGCGAAGAACACTGCCGCTTCGCGCAAAAAATCACGCTCCTTCTTCACTCGGGCTAACTCTCGCTTGAGACGGGCAACCTCCTCATCTCTGGGGGAACCAGAGCCCTTGAAGGCCTTGTCCGTCTCCTCATCCGCTTCTCTGCGCCAACGAGATAGCAGGTTGGGATTAATTCCAACCTCCAGAGCTATCTGGCGACAACTCACACCGGGTTGCCGGGTTAAAGCAATGGCTTCGCGTTTGAACTCTGGGCTATATTTTCTGCGTCTGGACATGAACACTCCTTTGGCACAGTGTGCCTCTTTTCAGGAATGTCCGCAGTAACGGGGTAGAACCCGTTAGAGGTCTTTTGCGATCATCGGCATTGGATAGCCGTTCCGTTTTTGTTCTCGTATATCTTCTTCGAGCATTTCGATTTTTACGACATTGCCCCCGATCGTTTTTACAGTTGCAGAGAAAAAAGCAATTTGGACCGCAGTGCGCGAAGGTTGCAAACGCAATAGATTATCGGACAGCATTTTGGCGGAGCCGTGCAAAGTTTCAAAAAAGGGCTGGTTTAAGAACCGGTCGCCGTATATGTGAATAAACTCTTCAGGTGGCCGAGAGTAATCAATATCTTCAGAGCCGGTACTTCTAAAATAGACTTCTGCTGCACTCTTAACACCTCTGAGTAGAATCAGCACTGCCGTCTCTTTTCTCATCCATTCTTGGGCCACCTGGAATACTTCATGGGGATTTTCTGACTCAATTATGGGTTTTAAGAGTGCGATATTCTGCAAAAAATGTCCTGAAATTTCGGAAGAAACCGTAACTCCGCCATATTCCTTCACAGCGTGCTTTTCTGCGTTGTCAAGAATGTTCTTTACGGTCAAGAGCGCATCCCTGCGGCTTGCTTCCTGAAGGTGCCTGAACTGTAATGAAAACTGTACTCTTTGCTCGTCTAGCTGACGGGACTGATACCAAAGACTGGCCGAAAACCATATTACAGCTAACAGACCTCCTCCGGCAGCGACAACGCTCCCATACGCTGAGAGCACCTCTGGGCGGAATGATGTTATTGCAGCCAGCACAGCCACAACAACCAATATTGTAAGCAAAAAGAGTAGTCGTCGGTTTGGCACTTATTTATCCATTAATCCTTTAACGCTGGGCCCACGCGTCGATAAGGAGCCGCAAAGCAGCGGAAAGTTGGTCGCTTGCAACCAATTATTAGACCGACGACGCAACAACAATCTCTGGTATTTGCAGGTCACGCCTGTCCTCCAGCCAAGCGGGCCGTTGCTGGTCATTCTTGTCGTAGAAATACCCAATGGCTTCAACCGCAGTATCTACTGGAAATCGCATTGGCCTTGCCTTTGCGCTGGAGATGACTTCACTGAATTTTTTGGGAGTGGGATGAACGAAAAAATCTCTGTAATCTTTCACAAATTCAATGAGGTGTTGCCACACTTTGGGACTCTGTTCATGCATTCTCGGAACCTGGACAATATCACATAGCGCTTTCAGTCCATCCTTCAGTTCGCGATACCGTATTCTCATCAATCTCTCGAAAGACGAAAAATCGCTGTTCCACTCTCTAAAAGGGCTATCCTCTTTTTCCCACTGCTCGAACAAATGCACGGACACAAATGCAGTGATCGCCATGTAACTATAGAGGTAGGCACAACTCTGCCTTGCAAGGTCGGCATCGTTTTTGTGTTGACTACTCTTTGCGTTGAGATCGTCGGCCACACTAATTTCAGAGTCTATAATTGCGTACGCCATATCCAGGTAGGCTTTTGTGACATCGTATGGCTCTATATCCATGGCTTTCTCTGTTTAACGCTGAAATTTATGGCTATTTTGGCGCCGCGCAACGGCGGGAAGATTGCCCAACAACATTAATTTGTTAGTGAAGGAGCTTCGCAAATTCACAGAGATACTCCGAATATATATCGCGGAAACTCTTGCCGTCATGAGCGATAGACACCCCACGAGCAGCCAGTTGAATCTGCATAATACAAGCGGCAAAAGCGTATGCCTCGTTGTCCGGATCCACGCCGGATTCAAATAAGCAGTAATCAAGACGCTCGAATGTAGGCGGATGGGTTTGCATAATACTATTGCCAGATGGGCTGGAAATCGCTTGCAGCGCCAGTATTGCCGCCACTACTCCATAAATTCGCTTCTGTGCCTGCGCAGAATCCGAGCATTGACTTAAAATCCATTTAGTAGCCTCAACATCTGCTTCCTTTTCTTCCTCTAACGAGCGCGAGGTTATTGCTTCGTTATGTCCAAGCCGAACATGCGCTAGTTCGTGGTGCATCATCCAGGCAAAGGCGCATAAAAACAGCTCGTTTGCTGTATGAACATCGGAGCAATTCTCAGGGTGCGAGTGAGGCCTAATAAACGATTCCGGCCACGGTTGAACTCCGGTACTAAGGAGGTTTTCCACCGCCCATTTTGCGATTTCTAATGCACTTCGTGATCGGTGATTTCCTCCAGTATTGAACTGCGTATCGCCTCGCCTCTGTGCTTGCCCGTACTCGTCATACAAAACAAGGTGTACATGTGAGGTTGCCCACAGATACTCCAGAGTTGCGATACTCGTCTGAACTGTCTTTTTCTGAGTATAGACATGAAAAGTAAAGCTTGGTCGATCGATAAAATCTAAGGTAACCCCTTCACTGTCGACCCAATCGCCAAGCTCATGCTTTCTTTCTGGCACAATACTAAATGGCGCAGCAGCGATGGCAGTTTCTAGTTCAAGTATCGGTGATCTCATAACTCTCGCTAACATTGAAGCGCAGCGGAGCGCCCAGCGCATCCGCCCGGCATGACTGGTTAAGTGGCAAAGCACCCCTGGGGTTTATGGTCAAAGCATCCATACGGCATTGCAGACTCCTGTCCAGAGAGGAACCCAACTCGTGGGTTTACGCACTAAACCGTAGTTGGAATCGGCGGGTTTGGCCAGGACGAAAACCCAACCCCAATTTTCAGATTGGCCGGATCGCCTGTGAGGCGTTGCCCGAAGGTGCTCTACCCCAGCAAGGCGGGATCGATACCAGCTTTATCCAGAGCCCGCTGGATTCGGCGTCGATACTTGTCCGCAGTGCCGCCATGCTCCGCAGCTAGATCTACAAAGCTCCAGCCCGCTAGATTCCGCTTGATCAATTCGAGATCCTCGCCCGAAACTCCCTTCGCTGTAAGCAAGGAATCTACCCGCTTATCATCCACTGACCCCAAATTCTCCCCGTGACTAACATGTTGATCCCAAAATTCAGAATCGTCGGCTCCCTCAGTGTCGATGATGTATCTTGCCCGAACGCTGACATTGCCTTTCCTATTGTTGACTGACCACCGCTGAAGTCGAACCGCGCAGTAATTCGACACGCCCAATATCAGGTAGCGTGCAATGGGGTGTGCTACTCCAACCGTTTCTTCAACATCTTCGTCCACTTTTAAAGACGTTGTGCCGGCATGGGTCGCGCTGAGAAGGCGCATCGTGACATCGTTCAGAGCATCCTGTGCAATCTGGTGGACTTCGGAATCTTCCTCAGTTCCAAAGATGTGGCCCAGCTTTCTCTTGACGACTGAAAGCGCTCGCTTCTTTACCTCTTGCTGCATCGCAACACGTCCAATCTCTTCTGGGCTTACTGCACTTGTCGAGTTATCCATGCCTCGGTCCTTTTCGTACAAATTTATAAACATTACAAATCTTTAATCTGACACTTTTCCGCAAAAATCTTCAGTTTTCCCAAAATTTTTTGTCCGGTTTTGCTTGGCCGTTTAGTTACTTACCTATGAACGGACAGGCGGCAACATTGCATAACCATAAATAAGTATTTGAATTATAACGCTTTAAATTTTGGCGTTGGCTAATTTTTGAACTATTCGTTGATATCCGAACAAACGGAGATGGAGCAAAGAGTGAAGCAACGTAAGCTCGTAAAACAATCACCCATTCGGTCTTCCTACCTGGCCTATTCCAGCTATTACGGTCGGGTGTACGCGGTGGAAAGCGCACTCGAACTCGACTATCTGAGTCTCATTCGGTTCGAGAAAACCGCAGAGTCTGTCGAGAGCCAGCCGTTTTCGGTGCAATTTCACCTTGCGGGTCGCCCCAGGCGCTATACCCCTGATTTTCTAATTGTCGAGAACGGAGTCGAATACGTTGACGAGGTAAAAACTCGGAGCGCCGCGAACAATCCAGAGTTTCTCCAAAAGGCCAAGAAGCTTAGCCGTTTTTTCAGAGAACGCGGCCAAATTTTTCGAGTTTTTACTGAAGACCACATTCGACCTGGGAATCAAGCTCAAAATATACGGTTTTTAACGCCGGTGTTGGATTTGCCCCCGCCAATTCCCGAATTCGAAACGCTTCTGAACGCTACAGACCAGCGTTCTGCCTCACTGACGGAGCTTCGCAGACTTCTCGATGCCCAGGCAATAGACCCCTCGTTCATTCGCCGTGCAGTCGCACACAAGCTTCTGCGATGTGAGCTGGCCAAGCCCTGGGCCGGGCTGAACTTCACCTGGTGACGCTCTCACCTCTAAACAACCTCCAACGACTTAGAAAGGAACCGACTATGTTTCATACCATCGCTGTAACCGGTAACCGGGTGTCTTTTCGCAATCTGCACGCGACTTTGACAACACTGCCGAACTCAAAGGTTGCGCTCACGTTCGACGATGAGAAGCAACCACCCATCATCATGTCTTGCCGTCAGATTGAGGCCGAATTCGGAAAAACTCTTCATCTGATTCCGAAAGGGAAAGTAGCTTCGCCTAAGGGTCTCAATCTCTCGAATGCGGATCTTGAGGAAGTCAAACGACGCGCTGCCTATGTCAATGAGTTGCAGCGACTTACCAAAAAAGGGGGCATTGGAGGGGTCAAAATCCGGAGACAAGCTATTGCGCGCGCTGCTCGGGAAATCCAGGATCCAAGCCCAATTTCCCACTCAACCCTTGCCCGTTGGGCGCGCACAGCAAAAACGCACTCGCAGGGTGTCGCAGCAACACTTAGCGCCGAAAAACGGCATCGCAAATCGTCGTTTTCACAAGATATCCAGGATTTCGCACTGGAAACTCTTGACGATTACTACCTCCAGCTCGGAAATCCAACGCTTCAGTACGCGTACGACTGCTTTTCAGAAGAATTTGAAAACAGGTTTGGTAAAACGGCTAAAAGACCTTGCCGTGAGGTTTACCGCAAGTGGGCGAAGCAATGCGTGGGACCGATCGAATTTATCGAAAAACGCGAGGGCCGTCGCGCCGCAAGGGCGGCTAGCCGAAACGCAACCAGAAAAATTCAGGGGGAACGAATTCTGGAGCGCGTGGAAGCGGATGCGGTGAACCTCGCGATCGGCGTCAAAAACGAAGACGGCCGGTACCTCGGACCCGTGACGCTCTTCGCAGTCATCGACGTTTATTCTCGCGCAATTCTTGGCTTGATCGTCCAGGTTGGGCGCGGCGAATCCTCCGGCTCAGTTATTGACAGCTACAAGCATGCGATTAGCCCGAAGCCTCGGGATGCGTTGCCCGAAGACGTTGAACACGACTGGCCCATGTATGGCGCGCCCGAGACTTTTGTGAGCGATGGTGGCCCTGGTTATGCCAGCTTACAAACCCATTCCTTTCTACTTGACGCTGGGTGCCAAACGGAGACCGTTAAAACCTATGCAGGATGGCGCAAGCCCTTCATCGAAAGATTCTTTCTGACGTTAAGGACTCGCTTTGCGCAGACGCTACGCGGCTACTGTGGCAAGCATACGGATCGTCCCAATCTCGATGCAACAATCAGGGAAAAAGCATCCATGACGTTGCAGGAGTTTCGGACCGCACTCCACGAATGGGTAATCGATGAATACCACCAGACGGTTCATAGCGGCCTGGGTCGAACGCCCTACGAGGTCTGGGATGAGAACGCGCGGATGTTTACACCACAGTTGCCCGCCAACTTCGAGCGGATCAGGTTCACGATGGGCGAAACCCGAGTCTGCAAGATTTCCGGACTTCACGCGCATCAAGGGGTCCAGCTCAATAATCTGCGGTACAACGATCATGAAAATCGGCTTAAACACATCGGAATGAAACTTCAAAGCAGGGGTGAACCAGCAGAGGTCACAGTGCAATACACGCACAATGACCTGTCGTCGGTCAACGTCGTTGATCCATTCACCGACGACATAATCCAGGCTTTTGTGACAGACACCCGAATCGAACAGGGCACAAGCCTCTCTGAGTGGAACGCCCTGCGCCGCAGCACTTATGCCGATAAAGGCTTCACCGGAAAGCGTAAGGCAAAATCAAGCAGAACCGTCAGGAACGCGAACGAAGCGCACGACGAAAACATGCGAAGAGTTGGTTCACGACGCAGCCAGCAGGATGATACCGGCACACTCAATGAGTTAATCAATAGCGCTCGAGAAGGGGATGACAACTCGCCCATTCCGACAGTAGGCACGCATTCGATGTCGACCAAACCAACAAAACCCAGTGCTCAAGAATACGGCGCAGACGGAGAGTACGAAGATGACTGATCGCAATAAAAGAAACCGCCCAGGATTGAAGCCTGTGATGACTGAATTTACCAAGTGGCGAACACGACACAACCGCTTTGAACAAGCCGTTGATGACATTAGCAGAACCCATGCAATGTCGGGCCTGGAGGGCGCCGGAATGCTTCTGATGGGGATACCGGGCCTTGGGAAGTCGTCAATCCTTGCGTCGTATTGCAAGCACCACTTGGCCGAACGCAATGACTTGGAAAGTCCTGAACGCTCGAAAGAGCCCATCCTTCTGGTCTCTGTGCCTGCTGAACCGACTCTCAAGACCCTGATCCAGGAAATTCTTCTGGCGTCGAGTTTCGAGGGATCCATTAATGGCACTGTTGGCGAGCTTAGACAAAAGCTCAATGAGCTGATCCACGAGCGGGGGGTAGAGCTACTCATCCTTGATGAGTTTCAGCATTTCCTGCGCGAGCAGGCGAAATCTAATACCAGGGGAGTAGTTAACCATATCAAGCTCATGATGGATAAACACAAGCTGGCGGTCGTCATGGCTGGCACACCCGCCGGTTACAGATCAATTGCCAACTACGAGGAATTGTATCAGCGATTCGCTCAACGACAGACGCGTTTGACACCATTTCAAATCAGCTCAGAAGCAGATCTCAAAGCTTTTGGTGCGTACCTGAAAGCCTGCACCAACTTCCTTGAGCGTCAGGAGGTCAAGATTGTTCCTCTGTCTAATAAGGAGATGATGGTCCGCCTATACGTGGCAACGAGGGGAATTCCGCGATTGATCGCAATGCTTTTAAAGATGGCTCTCGCGGACGCAGAGCCAAACGAAACGATTACGCGAAACGACCTCGCCAGGGCGTACACCAAGGCGCCAATAAACCCGGAGCTTAAAAACTTCAACCCGCTTAAAGCGCCCTATGAAAGGGTTCTTGACCGCGCTGAGAAGGCCACTAAAAAGTCGGCTCTCGAGAACAAAAACAACTGGGATATTCATTGATGAGAAGATTCGCAGTCCGGCCTGAGCCACTCGAAAACGAGTCATTCAATGGCTTCCTGTTGCGCATCGGAAAGCTGAACTGTCTGTTTAAGCATTCTGAAATCGTCAAGTATCTAGACTGCGAGCCAACGCCCGCACCTGGCCACTATGGTTGGCTTGAGACACCATCAAAGCAGATATTCAGAGCGTTGGAAAGGAAACTCGAGAAGCCTCTGGATAAACACAGATCACGATTCAAGGAAAGAGCACAATTAAGGTGGCTGTTTTCAAAAAGCCGCATGATTATTGACCTGCGGCTCGGCTTTCCTAGAATTTGTACGACCTGCGTTTCCGAGCACGGCACCTTGGATTGGAGATGGGGTCTGGCGGTAACTGCGCACTGCCCAGAGCATGAGTGTCTGCTGACGTCGAACTGTCCGAAATGTGACAAAGAGTTAAAGTGGACCAGCAGTCTGCTCATCGGTTGTCCATATTGCGAAAAAAGCTGGAGCGAACTCGATTCTCCTCAACCCTCGGAGATCTCCAAAACAGAACGTCAGCTTTGGGAGGACATGGGGACTATGTCCAACGATGTGGACGAATCGCTATTGCAGGACATCTGTCTGGCGATAATAGTTGCGATGCGTCCCTTCGACTTAGTTTGCGAGTCCGTCAGAAACTGTCCCAAGAT
Source organism: Marinobacter caseinilyticus (assembly GCF_011074955.1). Lineage (GTDB taxonomy): Bacteria > Pseudomonadota > Gammaproteobacteria > Pseudomonadales > Oleiphilaceae > Marinobacter > Marinobacter caseinilyticus. The sequence continues at coordinate 9,052 of NZ_WUQJ01000022.1, forward strand.
GATGGAACACTCCAGGTACGTCGCCCGCGCCTATTCGCTCCTTGTAAGCCCATCGACAAATGCAGCCTGGCTTAAACAGTGTCACGGGAAGAGACGCGAGTTGAATTTCTTGGGTCAGGAATTTGTTGAAGCCCCCTACAACAATTTTAGCTCTCTTTTGGTGAGAAAGTGGCGAGGTCCTAATGAGCAAGCTCTACCAACCAAGGAGTTATCTTTCACCGAACACGCTTTTTCAGAAACCACTCAGTACATATCTCAATCAAGGCGTGACAAAGCATTAGAGTCCGACGGGCAGTCGAACTATCGATTTCAGACAAATGTAGTCTCCTTTGCACGAATACTGGGATTGAGCAAAGAATCTGCCCAAGACTATTTCAGGTGGGATGTTCTGGAATCTCACAAAAACGTTAAGTATTCAACAAGCCGCAGATTCGACTTGCGTGAGCTCAAGGGAATCATCCAAAAGCGACCCAGCCCGGCCAATTCGATAGAAATATTTCCGGATAACCCAATTTTCTCACGATTTCCGATAACGTTTGGGCAACTCGCGAATGAGGTAATGCTGAATCGGGTCGCTGGTGGTTTTTCCGATACCCGCGGAGTGAGAAGTGTATTTCTTCATCCCAAAGTGCTCAAAGAGTGGCTGATTGATCAGCTCAATCGCACCAACGCTAAAGGGCTTTCAATGCAACTTGCCACAAAAGCGCTACATTGCAGTCGGGAGTCCATTCACAACCTTGTAGCTGATAATTCACTCAAATGGGAAGGAGCAAATCATTTTGAGCCCAGGGTAGACAATCAATCCTTCTGCGAATATGTCATGCATTCAGAGCGAATACTTTGATTCGCGAACGCAATTTTTCCTCTAAGTCAGCCCCTTTTACAGGTGTGACTGAAATCGCCATCAAATTCGCGATCCAATAAAAACCCTTCGACGCTACCCCACCGACTCAATCATTTCCTACCTATCGAACATACCAGCCAGATCCTGAATTCGTTGCCAAAGCGAATTCACTTTACCTTCTCTAACTTCAATGCTATTAATTACTGCTAATGAATGTAGGTCAATGTTTTAGTTGACCTTTTCCAGAAAAATCTCATGCTTTCGTGAGAAAGCAATAAGAAATCTCACGTTAAGTCTGACATCTCAAATCGCTATATTGGCGACCCCTTCCTAACCTCCTGATTCTTCAACTTCCAAAATCTCGCCTTAGCCTTGGACTGACACAGTCACCCATTGAGAAAAGGAGCCGATGTTATGTCAGGTAAAACCGTCAACAGTGCCATCCTGCTGCTGGTTATTGGCAATTTCATGGCTCTGGTCTCGGACGTCTTCATCAAGACGATGGGGCCCGATGCGCCGGTGTTTCAGTATACGTTTCTGCGCTGTCTGCTGACCGCCCTGATGCTGTTGCCGTTCCGTCGTCAGATCGATTTCACCCGGTTCTTTGAGGGCATCGGTGTCCACGGACTGCGCGCCCACATCCAGCTCGCTGGCATATCCTGCATGGTGATCGCCCTCGGCACGCTGCCACTGGCTACCGCCAACGCGGTCTTTTACGCTGCACCATTGCTGGTCATGGTGTTTGCGGTATTGTTTTTCAAAGAACGCTTAACGCCTTTCAGCGTGCTGGCGGTGATCAGTGGCTTTGCGGGGATTGTGGTGATTCTGCGACCGGTCGATATTGGCTGGGGCGCCTTATCGGCGTTAATCGCGGCCCTGGCCCTGGCCATCGGCGCCCTGATGGTGCGCAAGTTACCGAAGCAACAGTCAACCGTGCACAAACTGCTGCTCAGTTATGTCCTGATTCTGCCCGCCAGCTTCGTCCTCATGCTGGTCGAGGGTGCGCCCTGGGATCCGGACATTCTGATCCATGTGGCAGGTTCGACACTGTTCATCATGGGGTACAACATCACCGTGCTGCTGGCCTACCAGCAGGTCGATGCCAACCAGGTCACCAGCGCCGAATACACCGGACTGATCTGGGCGGTGACCATCGGCTGGGTCGGCTTTGGCGAAGTCCCGGACTTGTGGTTCCTGGTGGGCAGCGTGATGATTGTGGTGCCATTGTTATTGATCAGCCTGCAACATCGACGAAAAACCCGGACATCTCTATCCGCCGCCAGCTGCAAAGTCTGAGGAAAGATGGCCCCATTGGCCGCCCCGACCGTCAATGGGCTTCCGACAGTGTGCGGCCATCGTGACGCACCGGCACCACGTAGCTGAACCGTCGCCGGTACTGCTCCATGGTGCAGCCCACCGTGCGCTTGAACAGGCGGCGAAAGGAACTGGCGTCCTCGTAACCGACACTCCAGATGATTTGAGCCGTCTGATCACGGCTGGACTCCAACCGATGCTTGGCGGCTTCGACCCGCAATTGCTGCAAATACCCGATCGGAGTCTCACCGGTCGCCTCTTTGAAACGCCGCTTGAAGGTCCGGGGACCCAACGCGGCCACGCTGGCCACGTCGTCGATCTCAATGGCTTCGGCGTAATGCTGCTCAAGCCAGCTCTGGGCTTTGCGAATGGCGACATCCTGATGCGCTTTCTGATGATAAAAGCTCATATAAGGCGTTTGCTCCGTGCGACGGTTATCCAGAATCAGCAACTTGCTGCAGGCCAGCGCCACCGCCGGGGTCGATAACCGCTCCACCAGGTACAGACACAAATCAACGAAGGCGGTAGCGCCACCGGCACAGACGATCTGACCGTTGTCCACCAGCAGTTCGTCCACTTCCAGACGTATCTCCGGATAACGACGTCGGAACAACGGGGCCGCCCGCCAGTGCGTGGTGGCCACCTGGCCTGCCAGCAGCCCGGCCTCTGCCAGTAAAAAACTGCCGGTGCAGACACTCGCCAGAATCGCGCCGCGGTGGAACGCCGCCTGCAGCCAGCCGAACAGTGGCCGTGCCTTGTCCATCATCGGCTCCATGAACGCCTCGGCAACGGTGGCTTCCACCGCCGCGCCGACGACGATGACATCGGGAAGGAACGACCCCCGCGCAGCAGTCGGCGTCACCAGCGCACCGCTGTAGCCCTGCACCGGTTGGTCATCGAGGGTGACAATATGGCAGTTGAACGGCACGGCGGTGTCGCTGGCCGGCATGCGTCCGCAGTAGTTGGCCACCGCAAAAAAATCCATCACCCCATGAATGCCGCTGGCATGGCAGTGGGGTAACGCAAGCACCGCTACGTTGATCATGATAATGTCCTTTTACGCACTTTATATGTCAAATATGACACTCCAGCGGTGAGCGCGCAAGCCCTATGCTGACCCTGTCATCCAAAGTGCAAAGCGGCCATGGCGGTCGCTCTTAGAGGAGGCTTCACCATGACGATCCACATGAACACTCTGCCCGACACTGCGATCCAGCCGCCCATCCAGCGCCCAGGCACTCGCAACCTGGCATTGGCGGCGACGCGTCTGGGGCTTCAGCTGTACGCCCGTTATTCCACCGAAGCGGCCGGCAAACTGGTCAACCAGCAGTTTTTCAAACCGCACCGGTTACCCATGCCCTCTCGGTACGAATATCTGCTGGATGAAGCCGACAGCCACACCCAGTTGAAGCACGGTGCGCAGGTACTGCCCGTATACAGCTGGGGTGACGGACCGGTGATCCTCGGCGTTCATGGCTGGGGCGGCGCCGGCATCCAGTTCGGCGCGTACATACAGCCGTTGGTCGCGGCCGGTTACCGGGTGGTGCTGTTCGATGCACCGGCCCATGGTCGCGCCCAGGGCGAGCGCACCAACCTGTACGAAATGACGGCGGTCGTCGGCAAAGTCGCCCGCCAGATCGGACCGGTGCATGCCGTACTGGCGCACTCCCTGGGCAGCATTGCCGCCGCCCGGGCCGTCGTGGACGGATTGGCGGTGCAGCATCTGGTGATGCTGGCGCCGCCAGCGGACCTGGCCGCGGTGGTCAACGGTGTGGCGGACGAACTCCAACTGCCCGCTGACGTACTGGCGAACCATCGTCACCGCATGGAGCAGCAGTTCGGCGCCGACGTCTGGCCCAGGTTGTCACTGCTGGAATTGGCACCCCGACTCAAGGCCCAGGGTTTGGTGGTGGTGGATTACGGCGACCGTTCAGTGCCGCCCGACCAAAGCGAACGGGTGCATCAGCGCTGGCCGGGCTCTCAGATTCTGCGAACCCAGGGTCTGGGCCATCACCGGTTGCTGTGGGACAGCGACGTGGTGGAACGGGTGGTCGGCCAAGTGACCGCCAGCGCCTGAAGCAGTCGCAGGGCAAAAAAAACGGAGCACCGGGAAGGTGCTCCGTTTTTATCTCCCGCCGGGCGTAGGGGCTAATTCAGCCCGGTACTGCGGATAAACCCGGCAATCCCCGTCAGCACAATCTCCGCCGCCATGGCCGACAAAATCAAGCCACTGATTTTGGACATGATGTGCAGGCCATTCTTACCCAGCACGCGCTCCAGATACCCTGACAGGTGCAACAAAACAGCCAGCACCACCAGACTGGTGACCAGGCCAAGCAGACCACCGCTGACTTCGGCAAACCTTTTCAGTTCAGCGCCGTACACCAGAATCGCACCGATCGTAGCCGGGCCGATCATGATCGGAATCGCCAACGGCACCACCGCGATGTCGTCACGATCCTCATCCGGCAGGCCGGTGGCATGGCTCCGGGTGCCCGAGGTCACCAGGCTGATGGCGGTCAGAAACAGCAGGCAGCCGGCACCAATACGAAAGGAGTCCAGAGTAATGCCAATGGCCTTGAACAGCAGCGGCCCCATGAAAAACAGCGCCAGGCCGAGGAAAAATGCCGACACGCAAGAGCGCCGGATGATCAGGCTCTTTTCACCCGCCGACTGGCCCCGGGTCAAGGCCAGGAACATGGTGACGACAAAGAACGGCGCCAGCAGGAACAGGAACTTGATCGAGCTGCTTACATAGGTACTCAGGAAGACGGACAACATGGGGTCGCTTGGGGCCTTAATGAAAAACATCGGAGGTGAATAAAATAACGCAACAATTTCCGAATGATAGCCAACATGTGTCGCCCGGCGTTATGGTGACTTACCGTTACACCCTGCGGATAAGGCACACGCCACTCAGACTCAAGCCGTATAGCCGGGCAGGCTCCAGCGGCGTACCGTCAACGAATTCGCAAGCCAGAACAAGGAACAACAGAATGCACACCAAGCACGCCCGAACCATCATTATCGAGGCCTTTGGCGGCCCCGACGTTTTGACTCTGACTGAGCGCGAGGTCGGCGAGCCCGGCCCCGGTGAAATCCGTCTGCACCACAAAGCCTGCGGTCTCAATTACATTGATGTCTACCAGCGCACCGGACTCTACCCACTGACCCTGCCCACGCCACTGGGGCTGGAAGCGGCGGGCGTGGTGGAAGCGGTTGGCGAAGGCGTCACACACCTCAAGCCGGGCGACCGGGTGGCCTACGCATCCCAGCCTCCGGGCGCCTACACCGAAGCCCGGGTAATGCCTGCTGCCCAGGTCTGTCCACTGCCAGACGGGATTTCATTCGAGCAAGGCGCGGCGATGATGCTCAAGGGGCTGACCGTGCAGTACCTGTTCCATCGCACCACCCCGATAAACCGGGGTGACACGGTGCTGTTCCATGCGGCAGCCGGTGGCGTCGGGCTGATGGCCTGCCAGTGGGCAAAATCCGAAGGCATCACACTGATCGGCACCGCCGGCTCCGATGAAAAATGTGCCCTCGCACTGGCCCACGGCGCGAGCCACATGATCAATTACCGCACCGAGAATTTTGCCGACCGGGTCAAGGCCCTGACCGATGGCAAAGGCGTCGATGTGGTCATGGACGCGGTAGGCAAGGACACCTTTGAAGGCTCGCTGGACAGTCTTAAGCCTCTCGGCATGATGATCAGTTTCGGCAATGCGTCCGGCAAAGTACCACCACTGGATCTCGGCACGTTGGGGCCCAGGGGCTCGCTCAAGGTCACCCGGCCGACCTTGTTCACCCATATTGCCAATCATGAAACCTGCCAGCAGATGGCCCGGCATCTGTTTGAAAAAGTCACCTCCGGCGCAGTCACCCTTCGCATCGATCAGCGCTTCCCACTGGCCCAGGTGGCAGACGCCCACCGGGCACTGGAAGCCCGCCTGACCACCGGTGCGACCATTCTGACGGTTTAACCCGTCCAGCGATCAGACCGGCCTGACCCGCGCTCCTCGTGCGGGCAGGCGACACAGAACGAGTGCTCAGCACAACCGTGAGCCCGGCGCCGGGCCTATCCGGCAACCGGAGGTCAGCGTCACGCAGTAGGGTAACGAATTGACCAAACGGGGCACTAGGGCGCAGCGGTAAACACCCAGTTGGTGCCGACGTTGTCGCAGACCACCACCTCGCGATTGATGCTGACACACCAGGCGAGACTCTGCGGCAGTTCATTGTGATAACGGGCCTTGACCGCCAGGGTTTTTTTGTCCTCTTTCAATAACCGGTAGGTTTGCTCCATCCGCTGGGCAAAGTCTACGCCGCCGTCCTCGAGGCTGTGAAAGGCGTGATGAAACGCGGTGAAGCTCATGGTGTTTGCACCCAGGCCAATGGCCAGCATTTTCAGGATGTAAACGTCATAGGCACCGGACAGATAGCGCCGGACAACCTCGGCGTCGCGGCGATCACCCTGAAAAGACGCCAATGACAGGGTATTGCCGGCCGCCAGCGCACCTGGCTGCAACTCGCGGTTGGCCTGATTGCTGGCCAGCACCAGCCGACGGTTGGGACAATCGATGACCTCGCCGGCCAATTGACAGCCCGACAGCCCGGACTGTCGGTCCGGCGCTACCGGTGACTGGGCGCGGTCATTCGCCGACCGGCGGGCGGACGGTGATGGCGGTGTCGGAGCGGGTTCGACAGTCGGATCCGACAGGCGGTCAGCGGGGGCGGTCGCAGTGGGGCTGGGGGCCGGACTTGACGCGGGCACCGATAACCCCAACCGGGCGGCCGGACGCCTGAGCAACAGCGCCTGCACCTGCGGGTCATTGCGTTTGAAATCCGCCGGGGATGGCAGTCCCCGGCCCTCACCCCGGGCCACAATCTCGCAGTAAAGGCGCTCTAATCCGGACTGCGCAGAGGCCAGACAGGCGTCCTCGGCGGCAGCACTTGAGACCCAGCCGCACAGCACGATCAAGGCCAGTATTTTCTTACAATCGATCACCGCAACCCCGGAGGTTTTGTCGTCATTCCTTACCATACTGCACCTTGCCGGCAACCGGTACCGACGCCTTGCGAAACAGCACGTAATTGCCCAGCAACGCCAGGGCGGCCCCGATAACCGCAGTGACACTCCACTCAAAGCCCTCCAGCCAGGTCGACACCGACAGCGCCACAACCGGAAACAGCACGGTCGCGTAACCAGCCTTATCGGCACCCACGGTGCGAATGACGGTGATGTAACTGTAAAACGCAATGATCGAGCCCGGGATGGCCAAAAACACAGTGGCACTCCAAAAGGCCCCCGCCGATGGCACAAACCAGCTGACATCCTGCACCAGACACCAGCCCCCGAGCACCAGCGCCCCGTAGAGCATCGCCCAGGCGTTGCCCGCCAGCAACGGGATGTCCGCGGCCCGAACCTTGAGACTGATCAGGTTGCCCACCGAAAACCAATAGGTGCCGGCAAGCGCAAACAGGATGCTGGCAAGGGTCGCGTTGCCAAGGCTGAGGTCGTGCCAGAACAGCAGCGTCACACCGGAGAGGCCCAACCCCACCGCCGGGTAGATCCGCGCACTTGGCCGCAGGCCCATCAACAGCCAGCCATTAAGCGCGTTGAACAGCGCCGCCAGTGAGAACACCACCGCCAGCAGGCCGCTGGTCATGGCTTCGGCCGCGCGATAAATCAGCAGGAAGTTCACGCTGTAGAGCGTCAGCCCCTGCAGCACCAGCCATCGATGCTGCGACCACGACAGCTCCGGCAGCCGGCGCAGCAGCGCCAACCCGCCCAACGCCACCAGCGAAGCCAAAACAAACCGGTAGAACACCGCCATATCCACCGGCGCCGATTCCACCTGCAGTCGAATGGCGGTCCAGGTCAGTCCCCAGATCAACACCGTCAAACCGTAGTGAATGCTAATGGGCATAACGCTGTCCTTTTTGAGTGAATCCGTTCAGCAAAGTGCATCGACCCGGCACACCAGACTTGTCAGATCCGGCCGGACGGTGGATGATTCTTGCATGACCTGCTTTACCAACCGCGCCGCAAGCTCACGCGACTGGAGTGCGTTATGGCGTCGGTGGCCCCTGCCGGTTCGGCCAGGCGTTTCGCAAACGCCTGGGGGCGTCACCCTTCAAAGATCGCCAAATGCTGAAACCTTCGCGGCCATACATGGGCTTGGAACGATCTCAAAGGGTTAATCACCACCCTGAGTGCGGGTTCCCCAAGACCGCCGGACAAACTGACAGGACGCACAGGAATGTTGCATTCATGTGATCGACCACAAGACACCCAGCCCCGCATTGGCCCAAAGGTGCTCGCCCTCACCCTGCTTCTGACCTCGATTCCCGTCGCCTGGGCCCAGACGGTCTACACTGTGGGCGTCCAGAACATCGACTACTATCCGATTTACCGGGCTGAGCGCACCTCCACCCATGAGTATGATGGCTACCTGAGAGATCTGATGGATGCCTTCGCCCAGCACGAGGGCATTCGTTTTGACTATCGAGTGCGCCCTTTGCGCCGGATAATCACCGGCTTCGTTCACGGCAAGTACGATTTTGCGTTACCGGACCATCCGCTCTGGAACCGAACCGACAAAGCCGGGCAATACATCCAGTACTCCGATCCGCTGGTGAATTTTATCGACGCGATTTTTGTCCTTCCCGCCAACAGGCACATGACCTGGCATGACATGGATGATTACGGCACCATCCAGGGATTTACACCCTGGAAATTTGCCTGGCAAATCGACCAGGGGCTGTTGCGGCTGATTACCGCCAGTAACCCGCGTAATCTGGTGGACCTGGCCTTGTCCGGACAAGTGGACGCAATCAATCTGGCCGTGCCGGTCGCCCGCTACCAGCTCCGGGCGATCAATCAGGCAGACGGTTTGGTCGTCGCACCCCAATTAATGACACAAAAACACAGCTGGTACTTTCTTTCCACCATTCAGCATCCCGAGGTCCTTACCCGCCTCAACCGGTTTCTGCGTGAACAGCAGGGCACCGTCCAGGCATTGCTGGAGCGGTACGAATTGCCCACCGACGTCTTGTTTGCCTGCCTGGATAATCACCAATGCCCTGATTTACCCTCACGCTGACGGGGTACTAGGTGGCCCGTTGCTCCAACACGACGCGGGCGATCAAATCTTCAATTCGGCGAATCGACTCCGCATCCCCCTGCTTACCGGTCAACACAACCTGAGACCCGATAGTGGCCACGTACAGCAGCAGCGACAGGTCCTTGATGCGTTCGGGGTCACCGCTCAAACGCTGAAACAGCGTACAGTTCTGATTGATCCGGGCGGCGTCCACCTCCGCCACCAATGCACCGGCATAGTCGTTGCGGCGCGCAAAGTCCCGGACAGCCAGTTCCACCTGCAACCGGCGAATGTTGCGGGAGGCGTCCGTCAGCAGCAGTTCCAGGATCTGCCGCAACTCGGTTTCCACATCCCCGCCCTTGGGTTTCCAGTACTGCAACTCGTGCAGACGGCGATCCCGCCACCGGTTGAGGAAACTGACCACCAGGTCTTCATGGTCCTTGAAATGCCAGTAAAAACTGCCTCGGGTGACGCCCAGCTTTTTGGACAAGGTTAAAACCCGCAGGTGGCCGAACCCGCCCGCGGCAATCTCACCCGCCGCTGCATCCAGCCAATTGTCCCGGCTGAGCTGCGGTTTCTCCGAGGTCTTGCGGCCGCTGCGGGCTGGGGTTCTGGGTTCGGTCATCCTGGCGTGGTGTCCTGTCGTTACATACGTGGAAGGATTCTACATGAACCCGGGTCGCATTCATCAAAGCGTTGACCAAGCTTAAAACATACATTAGTGTATGGACAAACAATACACCAGTGTATGGAAGCAATTAGCCCGTTTCCGTTACACCCAAAGAATCACCGCGGGGTCCGCAAACTGCGACTCGTCCTGCCCCGCCCGTGCCAACAAGGAGCTCTGGTATGAGTACCGCGCATTACGAAGCCAACGGCAATATCGCCGTTATTCGACTCGACAACCCACCGGTCAATGGCCTGGGTCTGGCGTTACGCCAGGGTATTGTCAATGGCATCCTTCAGGCCGAATCCGATGACACGGTGAAAGCCGTTGTGATTATCGGCTCGGACCGCGCCTTCTCCGGTGGGGCCGACATCAGTGAATTCGGCTCCGCCAAAGCCATGGCCGAGCCCATGCTCACCACCGTCATCAACTACGTGGAAAGCAGCCGCAAGCCGGTCATCGCGGCCATCAGCGGTGCCTGCATGGGTGGCGGTCTGGAGCTGGCACTGGGTTGCCATTACCGGATTGCCAAGCCGGACGCGCAGATTGCCCTGCCGGAAGTGAAACTCGGTCTGTTGCCCGGCGCCGGTGGTACCCAGCGCCTGCCACGGGTCATTGGCGCAGAACACGCCCTCAACATGATTGTGTCGGGCAGCGTGGTGCCTGCCAAACAATTTCAGGGCAGCGCGCTGTTTGACGAGTTGGTCGATGGCGCACTGCTGGACGCCGCGATTGCCTACGCCACCAAAGTGGTCAACGAAAACCTGCCGCTCAAGCGCGTGCGGGACCTCAGAGCGAAACACGCCAACCCGGAAGGCTTCTTCATGTTCACCCGCAACACCGTGGGTGCCATGGCGAAGCACTACCCGGCCCCGCTCAAATGCGTGGACGCGGTGGAAGCGGCGGTCACCAAGCCGTTCGACAAAGGCATGGAGGTTGAGCGCGAAGCGTTCGTGCACCTGATGCACACCGCCGAATCCCGCGCCCTGCGTCATGCCTTTTTCTCCGAACGCCTCACCAGCAAGATCGCCGATGTGCCGTCCGACACGCCGGTTCGCGACATCCAGTCCGTGGGTGTGATCGGCGGCGGCACCATGGGTACTGGCATCAGCATCAACTTCCTCAATGCCGGGATTCCGGTCACCCTGGTGGAAATGAAGCAGGACGGTCTGGACCGTGGCGTCGCCGCCGTCCAGAAAGTCTACGAAGGCCGGGTCAAGAAGGGCCGCATGAGCGAGGACGATGCCAAGGCCAAATTGGCACTGCTCAGCCCTTCCCTCAGCTATGACGATCTGAGCCATGTGGACCTGGTCATTGAGGCCGTGTTCGAGGAAATGGACGTCAAACAGTCGGTGTTCGAGAAACTGGACGAGGTCTGCAAGCCCGGCGCCATTCTGGCGTCCAACACCTCCACGCTCGATCTCAACAAGATCGCCAGCTTCACCAAACGCCCGGAAGACGTCATCGGCCTGCATTTCTTCAGCCCGGCCAACATCATGAAACTGCTGGAAGTGGTGCGTGGCGACAAGACCGCCAAGGACGTGCTGGCCACCGCCATGAAACTGGCCAAGGCCATCAAGAAGACCGCCGTCGTGTCCGGCGTCTGTGACGGCTTTATCGGCAACCGAATGATCAACCAGTACCAGCGCGAAGCCCTGCTGATGCTGGAGGAAGGCGCCAGCGTGCAGCAGATCGACAAGGCCATCGAAAAGTTCGGCTTTGCCATGGGCCCGCTGCGCATGGCGGACCTGGCCGGTGGTGATATCGGCTGGGCCATCCGCAAGCGCCAGTACGAGGAAAACCCCGACATGGTGAAGATGGTCGTGGCTGACCGTCTGTGTGAAATGGGGCGTTATGGCCAGAAGACCGGGGCCGGCTTTTACCGCTACGAGCCTGGCAACCGCAACGCCCTGCCCGACCCGGCAGTCGACAAAGTGGTGGACGAGGTTCGCGCCGAGCTGGGCATTACCCCACGCAAGATCAGCAACCAGGAAATCGTCGAGCGTTGTGTCTATGCCCTGGTCAATGAAGGCGCGCGGATCCTGGACGAGGGCATCGCCCAGCGCGCCTCGGACATCGACATGGTGTACCTGGCCGGCTATGGCTTCCCGGTGTTCCGCGGCGGCCCCATGCATTATGCCGAGGAAGTCGGACTGCCCAACGTGGTGCGCGCCATGCAGGCCTTTACCGAAGACCGGCATACCCAGCCCGGCTTCTGGGAGCCCGCCGCGTTGTTGGCCAAGTGCGCCGCCGACGGTAAACGCTTCGACTAATTGCCATCGGGAGCGCACGTCGCTCCCGGTCTGAGGAGATTTGTTATGTCCAATAATGATGTTGTGATTGTATCCACCGCCCGCACGCCACTGGCAAAATCCTGGCGCGGCGGTCTCAACATGACCCACGGCGCCACCCTGGCCGGACATGCCATCCAGCATGCGGTTGAGCGCGCCCAAGTTGATCCCAATGAAATCGAAGACGTGCTGATGGGCTGTGCCCTGCCCGAAGGCTCCACCGGCAACGACGTCGCCCGTATGGGTGCCATTCGTGCCGGGCTGCCGGTCAGTGTCAGCGGCGCCACCATCAACCGCTTCTGCTCGTCCGGCCTGCAGGCCATCGCCATGGCCGCGCACCACATTGCCGTCGACAAGGTACCGGTCATGGTCGCCGGCGGGGTCGAGTCGATTTCCACCGTGCAGGCCAATGTGAACCAGACCTACATGATGGAACCCTGGCTGGCCAAGCATAAGCCGGAGCTTTACTGGTCAATGCTGCAAACCGCCGAAACCGTGGCCAAACGCTACGGTGTCCGCAAGGAAGACATGGACGAGTACGGCGTCCGCAGCCAGCTGCTGGCCGCCAAGGCCCGGGCCGATGGCAAGTTCGACAATGAGATTGTCCCCATTACCACCACCATGGGTGTCGCGGACAAGGCCACCGGCCAGCTGTCCTCCCGGGAAGTGACCGTTTCCGAGGACGAAGGCATTCGTCCTGACACCAACCTCGAAGGCGTGAGCAACATCCCGTCAGCCATGGAGGGCGGCGTGGTCACCGCCGGCAACGCCAGCCAGTTCTCCGACGGCGCCTCCGCGTGCGTGTTGATGGATGGCAAGCTGGCACAGCAGCGCAACATTGAACCGCTGGGCATTTTCCGGGGCTTTGCCGTTGCCGGTTGTGAACCCGATGAGATGGGCATTGGCCCGGTGTTCGCCGTACCCAAACTGCTCAAACGCCACGGCCTTAATGTCGAGGACATCGGGCTGTGGGAGCTGAACGAAGCCTTTGCCGTGCAGGTGCTGTACTGCCAGCACAAGCTCGGCATCCCGCTGGACCGCCTGAATGTGAACGGCGGCGCGATCGCCGTAGGCCACCCCTACGGCACCACCGGGTCACGCCTGACCGGTCACGCCCTGATTGAAGGCAAGCGCCGGGGTGTGAAGTACGTGGTGGTGACCATGTGCGTTGGCACCGGCATGGGTGCCGCCGGTCTGTTTGAGGTGGCCTGACCCCACGCCCGTTAACCGGCCGGGCCCCTCGGGTGACCGGCCGGCTTTTCAGTGATCTTCTAAAGCGAGCACGTCTATGGACCTGAACTACACCGCCGAACAGAACGCCTTCCGCGCCGACGTTCGCCAGTTCCTGCAGGACCACCTGCCCGATGACATCCGTGAGCGGGTCAAGAAACGTCTGCGGCCGGACAAAGCCATGACCGAGCGCTGGCAGAAAATCCTCTCGGACGCCGGTTGGGGAGCCTCCACCTGGCCCACGGAGTTTGGTGGCACTGGCTGGAGCCCGATCCAGCAGCTGATCTTTGAAGAGGAGTGCGCCCTTGCCGGAGCGCCCCGTCAGCTCGATTTTGGCCTCCGTATGGTCGCCCCGGTGATCATGACCTTTGGTAACGAAAAGCAAAAACAGCGCTTCTTACCCGGCATCCTGACCGGAGAAGACTGGTGGTGTCAGGGCTATTCCGAGCCCGGGTCCGGCTCTGACCTGGCGTCACTGCGCACCAGCGCCAAACTTGAAAACGGCGGATACGTGGTCAATGGCCAGAAGACCTGGACCACGTTGGGCCAGCACGCCGACTGGATCTTCTGCCTGGTGCGCACCAGCACCGAAGGCAAACCCCAGCAGGGCATCTCGTTCCTGCTGATCGACATGAAGTCACCGGGCGTCACCGTCCGGCCGATCATCATGCTCGACGGTGAGCATGAGATTAACGAGGTCTATTTCGACAACGTCAAGGTGCCGGCCGACAACCTGATTGGCGAAGAGAACCGGGGCTGGACCTACGCCAAGTTCCTGTTGGGCCACGAACGCACCGGTCTGGCCAACGTCGGCCAGTGGAAATCGCTGATGCGCCGGCTCAAGGAAGTGGCGCACGAAGAGCGCGACGGCCAACGCCCCCTGATGGAGAACACCCGGTTCCGGGATCGCCTGGCGCAGCTCGACATTGAATTACGCGCCCTGGAACTGACCACCTTGCGGGTACTGACTAACGACGCCGGGCCCGGGCCACAGGCGTCCATCCTCAAAATCAAAGGCAGTGAAATCGGCCAGAGTCTGTTCGAACTGTTGATGGAGGCCACGGGGCAAGACGCCATCGCGCACATCCCGGACGCACTGGAACTGGGTTATGACGGCCCGCGGGTCGGCTCCGAGGACGCCACACCGGCGACCGGTGATTATTTCAACATGCGCAAATTGTCGATTTTTGGCGGGTCGAACGAGATCCAGCGCAACATCATCGCCCAAATGGTTTTGGGTCTTTAACCGATGATTTTTGAATCCTAAGGAGTCGCGTATCATGAATTTCAATCTCACCGACGAACAGCAAATGCTGCAGGACTCGTTGCGCCGTTTCCTGGCCAACGAATACGGCTTCGAAAAACGCGGGCAAATCATTGCCTCCGGCCAGGGCCGGGACAACGGCACCTGGCAGGCACTGGCGGAAATGGGCCTGCTCGGGTTTACCTTTCCCGAAGCCCACGACGGTCTTGGCGGCAACGCCATCGATACCATGCTGGTGATGGAAAGCTTCGGCCGGGCACTGGTGGTCGAGCCCTATCTGGCCACGGTGGTGCTGGGGGGCGGATTGGTGCGGGACGCCGGCTCCGAGGCCCAGAAGGCCGCAATCCTGCCGGCAATCACCGCGGGCGAGCACTTCATGGCGTTCGCCCACAGCGAACCCGGGGCCCGCTATCACCTGAACCAGGTCAGCACCAAGGCCGCGCCTTCCGGCGATGACTTTGTCATCAATGGCCACAAGACTGCGGTCCTGCATGGCGCCCAGGCAGACCAGCTGATCGTCTCCGCGCGCACCATAGGCGCCGACAATGACGCCTATGGGCTGACACTGTTCCTGATCGATAGGACCGCCGAGGGCGTCACCGTCAGCGATTTTGCCACCCATGACGGTCATCGCACTGCGGAGATCCGATTCACCAATGTGACCGTCGGCTCGGCCGCACTCCTGGGGCCTCAGGACCGGGCCGCCGCCGTGATCGAGAAAGCCACCGACCTGGCAATCGCCGCCCTGTGCGCGGAAGCCGTTGGTGTCATGGAAGCGATGAACGCGGCAACGCTGGAATACACCCGAACCCGCAAACAGTTCGGGGTACCGATTGCCAAATTCCAGGTACTGCAGCACAACATGGCCGACATGTTCATTGCCACCGAGCAGGCCAGGTCGATGGCCATTCTGGCCGCCAGTGAAGCCGACTCGGACGATCGTGCACGGCGCCGGACTGCGGTTTCCATGGCCAAAACCCTGGTCGGACAGTCCGCCCGGGCCGTCGGCCAGAAAGGCGTGCAACTGCACGGCGGCATGGGCGTCACCGACGAAATGTTTGCGGCGCATTTGTTCAAGCGGCTGACACTGATTAACCTGTTGTTTGGCGATGCCGATCATCATTTGGCCCAGGTCAGTGATGCCTTGCTGGCCAAGAGCGCCTAACCCCCAATACTGGAGCCGAACATGAGTGTGAAACAGCTTTTTGACCTGACCGGCAAAGTCGCCTTTATTACTGGCGGCTCACGGGGCCTGGGTCTGCAAATGGCCGAAGCGCTGGGCGAATTGGGCGCGAAGATCGCCATCAGTGCCCGCAAACAGCACGAATTGGACGACGCCAAAGCCCACCTCGAGCGCATGGGCATCGACGTGCTGACGGTGGCCGCTGACCTGTCCGATCTGGAAGGCATTCCGGCCGTGGTCGAGCAAGTCGTGGGCGGCCTCGGCGAGATCGACATCCTGATCAACAACGCCGGCGCCACCTGGGGCGCACCGGCCGAGGATTACCCGCCGGAGGGCTGGATGAAGGTGATGAACCTGAACGTCAATGCCGCGTTCTTCCTCACCCAGACCGTGGCCAGGCGCTGCATGATCCCGCGCCAGAGCGGCAAGGTGATCAACATTGCCTCCATCGCCGGATTGTCCGGCAACCCCGAGGACATGAAAACCATCGCCTACAACACCAGTAAGGGCGCCCTGGTGAACTTTACCCGCGCGCTGGCGGCCGAGTGGGGGCATTACAACATCAATGTGAATGCCCTCTGTCCCGGCTTCTTCCCCTCCAAGATGTCCCAGGGCCTGCTCGACGCCCAGGGCGATACCATGCTGAACCGCATTCCGCTGAACCGGTTTGGTGGTGACGAGGACCTCAAGGGCGCGGCCGTGCTGATGGCCTCCGAAGCCGGGCGACATATTACCGGGCAGTGCCTGGCGGTGGATGGGGGAACGTTGGTGAGCTAGCCAATGCCGGACCATCCCATTACGAAAAGCGGGCTCCTCAGCCCGCTTTTTTTATGGAACAGCAAGAATCTTGCTGTTCCCCGAGTTTGCCAGCGTAAATAAAATGAACAAAATGCAGTTTATATTTTATACGCCTTTTAAATTCATAAACTTCATTTGAACCAACCAACGCATTAGCCTTCCAACATTCATAGAACAAATACAAAGCGCCAGCATATTTTTTACACATATCAACCAATATATGAGTGCGCTCTATCGCATGGGCGTTATTTCGCCTGCCAATAACCATTAAACCAATATGGAGATCTTTTATAGATAATAAATAGCTGTAAGTTTAAACCTGAACATTCGATAAATATCGATTCAAACATTTTATATAAATAGATAAATATAATATTTATATAACAGCACCTAACTTATAAACAAAAACAAGAGCCTCACATGAAAAAAATAGCATTAACTTTGGCCCTATCGACTGCCGTATTCGCCCAAACCTCCACCGCAGCCACCCTCTATGATGGCGATGGTCTGACGTACAAGTTGAAAGGTGATTGGCAGATTCAGCTGCGTGACAGCGCCTCCGAATCCAAAGATCCGGATGTCGAGTTTGATGACCTGGAACTTAAAAATACCGTAACCTACGACCTGGGCAACAACCTGCAGGCGTTCGGTCAGTTGGACTTCAGTTTCGACAAAGCGGCTGAAAACCAACAGAGTGGCGATAAGCTGGAAGAAGCTTACATGGGCCTGAAATACGACGGCGTTGCCTTCAGAGTCGGCAAGATGAACACATCCGGTGACGAGTTCGGTGTGGAAGCCGCATACGAAAAGCCCGCAGGGACAAATGAGGATCAGTTTGAAGCCATGGTTGATGCCGGCGACGACGTTCTCCGCGTCGATGCGGACTTTGACATTGTTTACCTCTCGGTCTCACATGAGCTGGAATCGACAGGCAATACCAGCCAGGGCGACGCCTCAACCGACCTGTATGTCAGCACCAACTTTGATGCCCTGGCTTTAGCCGCGGCCTATCAGATCTACGACAACAATTCTGACTCCTGGGGTGTAAGCGCGCAGTACGATGCTGGTTTTGTCAATCTGGGCGCCGACTACAGTGTTTCAGACATTGACGGCAGTGACCTTGACGAAACCACCTACAACCTGGTGATCCGATTCGAGGCATCTCAAACCACCGACTTCGCCCTGGGTTACGTGAACGTTGACGATGAGATTGAGAAAGTGGATGCCTGGTACGCCAACGTCAGCTACCGGTTCCCCTCCCAGAAAAATGTCACGCTGTTTGCGGAGATCAGTGACTCCGACGCGGGTGACGAATCGGACATCCTCGCGGGCATGCAGATCAAATTCTAATCATCCCCAGTTAGGTCCTGTGGACGCTTCCTGAAGATCCACAGGCCGTTCTAAAGGCTGTTGCCAGCCTGGCAATTCAACCAATGAATGCTCACCTATTAATAGGTCATGTGATGAAAAGCACACACACGCTTGCGGTCTTTCTGTCCATCGCCCTGCTCCCTTCACTGGGTTTTGCTGAGAATATTTTGAAATTGGACGAGGGGGTCAATCTATTTGCTATCAATGGTAGAGAACTACCCAAAGGCAGTGGCTTTTTTTCCACCAAGGGCGAATTCTCCCTTTCAGAGGGAACCAACCAGATTCTGGTCTCCTATACAGCTGAAATTAAGAATGGCAACAGCGATGAATTGGAAGAAAGTGAGCTCTCAGTCATCACATTTACGGCATCCGATCAACCGATAACAATCAGTGCCCCCGGAATCTCCAGCTCAAGACAGATAGAAGCGTTCAACAATCAACGGAACTGGAGCCTGACGACCCCCGATAATGCTCCCATCCGCTACACTGCAAACCTGCTTCCGCTGCAGGGGTTTCGCCTCGGCGTAGACTATGAAAAAGAACTCAGCGAGTTTAATCAGACCCCGGCTGCTGCGGCAATCCCGCCAACAGAAACTACGGCACTGCCCACCGAAACGATCAATGCCCACGACACAGAGCAGACTGTTATTCTGAAAATGTTGCAACACTGGTACAAACTGGCATCGCCGGCAACGCAGGAAACGTTCAAAGCCTCCCTGTGAGGTCCAGACTGACGGCTTCCCCCTCCTCCCCAATAAAAAATTGTCCCCGTTCTGCTCGGCGCCCAGGGCAATATCATGCCAAATTTTTCTCAAGCCGCGGCCGAGCCGTTGCGAAAAGGGGTGTGGAAAGTGGGGCGTTGAAGAGTGGCAGTTAAAGGGTGGTCCTGGAAGAGCGCTTGTCGCAGGGCGACAGGCTATTGCTTGATCAGTGCCATGCCGCCGGGGCCCTCGATGCCCAGCCGGTCCCGACTCTCGAACAGGGCTTTCCGGGTGAACGCGCCGTTCTCGTAACGCAGTACCAGGGTGTAGGCTGGCAGGTTCTCCCCTTCGTGACTGCCCATCCAGACCGGGCCGGGGTAGCGCGTCACGCGCAACTGGCCGTCTTTTACCAGCAGTCCCCAGGTCAACCGTCGCGGGCCACCGCCTGCGCCGATCGCCTCGGTGGTGACGGTGCCGTCCGCCCGCAGGGTCAGCCGGCGCTCAAACTCCTTGAAAAACTCCGCCGGCTTCAGCCAATAGGTGCCCAACAATGCCGCGGGCACGTCCGTGCTGACCACCACCGCCTGGCCGTCATGGGCAAAGGTCATGGTGGTACTGACGGCACGGGCACTGATCACCTCCGCACCCGCAATCTGGGTGACCAACAGCAGGGCCAGCATCACCAGCCGGCGACTCAGGGTACTGGGCAGCATGCCTCTTCCTCCCATCCGTTCGGATCCCTTGACCCCTGCCGCTGTCCGGCCCGCTGAGCGAATGTGACACACTTCAGACCCGGGAATCCCGCCATTGGCCGGTAGGCACTGACCCGCGCGGACGGAGTGGGCCGAGGCTTACTCGTTGGTGGTGTTGTAAACGTAGGAGGCAACTTTGCCGTTGGCATCGAAACGCACCACCAAGTCGGTTGTTTCGTCGTCACCAAACGCAGACCAACGGTATTTGCCATAGGTCCAGGTCCGCATGCCATCCTCAATGCCCGTGCGCCAGGGCTCGCCAAACATTGACTGAATCTCGGCGCGGGTGGTTTCGCCAATGCGAATCTGATCCACATTGTGGGTCGCAAAATCCTTACCCACCGTCGCACAACCTGTCACCAAGACAGTGGTGGCAAGCAATACCGCGGCAATTACTGACTTAACAGATCCCATGATGTCCCTCTTTCGTTGGTGTGACCGTCATTATCATACGGGTTATGACTCGCAAATAAATTACAGTCTGGACACCGGTTACTCAGACGCCAGTCAGTCCACCGGTGTAAAAAAACGCTTACCGGTGTATAGCTTTTTAACGCTTCCCCGCGGCCTCGCACCGCTGGCGCCGTCAGATTACTTTACAGCCGGCAAGTGGTCACTTTATAACCAACTGTTTATCGGTCGAAAATTTTAAGGCGCGAATTTTGCAGATCATTGAGTAGACCCACCCCCAAGGATGATAACCATGAACAGACTAGCGCTGTTTTTCTTCACCACACTGGCTTCCGCCGGCGCCATGGCAGGCGTGGTGGTACCCGAACCCATACCAATTCCCGAGCCGGGCATGATTGGCTTGTTCGCGACGGCGGGTGTTGCTTTATTTTTGCTGAAAAAATTCAAAAAATAACCCATTGCGGAAACATCGGTCGGCAGGGACGCCCGCTGACTCAGATCAGACACGGCTAGGTTGCGCATGCAGTGGTATGAGGTTGTTTATCTCAGTGTGATCCCGCTGGTTGTTCTCGCCGAGAATCGGTTCGCCCGAATCGATCTGTCCGAGGACCGGTATGACCGCTGGCTGAACAATGTCGGATTTGGCTGTCTCAATGAATTGATCCGGTTCACCGTGCCGGTGCTCTTGTCAGCGTTGCTGACAAGCGCCCACGCTGAAACCGTTTCTGACCGGTGGCCACCCATTATCGGCGCTGTGGCGGCATTCCTGCTGATGGATTTTGGCTTTTATTGGTTGCATCGGATCAACCACCGGGTGCGGTTGCTGTGGCAATTTCACCGCACCCATCACTCGGACCTGAACCTGGACGCCTCCACCACCTTTCGCCATCATCCCGGCGAGTTCGTGCTCAATCTCGCGATCGTGGCTCTGGCGACGGCCGGACTCGGCCTGACGGTCGCGCAAATCCTCCCGACGCTTGTGGTCATGCGCTTTGTCGAACTGTTCGCCCACAGCAATCTGCGAATCAACCCACAACTTGATGCCTGGCTGGCCACGGTCATTGTGACTCCCCGCGTTCACCAGATTCATCATTCCGACTTTCAGCCTGAAACGGACAGCAATTATGGTCAGGCGCTGACCTGGTGGGACCGGTGGTTTGGCACGTTCACTTCCCCCCACATTCAGCCGCAACCCCGTCGCTTTGGTCTCGCGGATTGTCGTTCTGCCGACGACCAGCGCTGGCTGTCCTTGCTGGTCCAGCCGTTTCAGCGCGCGTCCATCAGCCGCACGGTGGCCGACGAATGAGAGTGTGCGGCTATGCGTCCTTTGCCAAGGGAACGCAGTCCACAATGCCTTATCACCACCGGTGCCCCGGGGCCGTTCCGATCAAGCGCGGCCGTCATTCTGTAACGCTCCCGTTTCGCAAGGCAGCATCACGACGGATGCCCCTGCTATACTGGCGGACACTCAAAGCGAATACCGGCCATTGATGACACCTGCCCACAAACCCAAAGCCAAAGGCCTGCACCCACGCAACGCCCATCGTGAACGCTACGATTTCACCGCGCTGATCAATACCAGTCCCGAGCTCGCGCCCGCCGTGCATCGCAACCGCTTTGACGATCTGTCAATCAATTTTGCCGACCCCACCTCGGTGAAGTTGCTCAATCAGGCGTTATTGAAACACTTTTACCGCATCCGATACTGGGATATCCCCGACCACTACCTGTGTCCGCCCATACCCGGGCGCGCCGACTATCTGCACTACCTTGCCGACTTACTCGCCAGTACGCCCGGCAACCCCCGGCGTGGCCAGGTGCCCACCGGCAAGCAGATTGCTGCTCTGGATGTTGGCATGGGGGCCAATTGCGTCTATCCGATCATCGGGTCGCAGGTGTACGGCTGGCGCTTTGTCGGCTCGGATATAGACCCGGTGGCAATCGCGGCGGCCAATACCCTCGTGGGCCACAACCCGGCGCTGGACGGTCACCTTCACGGCCGACTGCAAACCGCTCCATCGTGCCTGTTCAATCGCATCATTGGTGACGACGAACAGTTTGATGTGACCCTGTGCAATCCCCCCTTCCATGGCTCGCTGGCAGAGGCGGCGGCGGGTTCCGAGCGCAAGGTGAAGAACCTCGCCGCCAGCGCGTCCCGGAAAGGCAACCGCCGCAAGGCACCCGGCAAGACGCCGCTGAATTTTGGGGGGCAGAGTGCGGAATTGTGGTGCCCGGGTGGCGAAGCCGGCTTTATCAACCGCATGGTCAGGGAAAGCATCGGGTATGCCCGCCAGTGCCTCTGGTTCAGCACACTGGTGTCGAAAAAAGACAACTTGCCCACGCTTTACAAGGCGTTGGAAGCCGCTTCAGCCAGTGACGTGAAAACCATCACCATGGCGCAGGGCCAGAAAATCACGCGCATCGTTGCGTGGACGTTTTTGTCCCGCCAGGCCCAGATTGCGTGGTGTCGCGACCGCTGGTCAGAATAAGGCGCGCCATAGGTTTAATCCGGCGCGATGGGTGGTTGGCGCGCCAAAATACGCTTCACCAGCCGATTCATCACCGCGAAAAAAGGGCCGGGCAAATAGCGGGCGACACCGGCGGTGAGTTTGGCGCTGTGGCCAGGGATGATCATCCATCGGCCCGCGTCCAGGCCCGCAACCATTTGATCGCAAGCGACATCAGTGTCCAGCGAGCCGGCGAATTGCTTTAATTCCAGCGAGACCGGGTTACCGTGCAGGCGTTCATCGGCCACCATCGGTGTGTCCACTTCAGGCGGACAGATGCAGCTGAGATGGATGCCCAGGGGTTCGTATTCGTAACGCAAGGTGGTCGCCAGACCCACCACCCCAAATTTGGAAGCACCATAGGCAGAGTATCCGTAATTGCTGATCAGGCCGGCCAGGGACGCGACCAGGGCCAACCGACCGCCCGGCTGCAGCGTGGGCAACACCGCGGCGGCAAACTGGAAACTGCCGTTGAGGTTGATGCCGACGACGCGCCGGAACTCGGCCGCCGTGGTATCGCTGAACGCCTTATTGAGTGCAACGCCGGCGGAGTTGATCGCCAGGTCGGGCGCACCGAAGGCCGCCACCGCGGCTGTCACCGCATGCCCCAGCGCCAACTCGTCCGAGACGTCCGCCGGTAAGAATTGCCAGGCTGCGCCACCGGTTCGGGCGGCCGCCTCCAACGTTGTCCGCCGGTCATCACTGAGCATCAGGTCCAGCACACTGACCGCGGCACCGCGCTTCAGATAGCGCAATGCCAACCCGAGACCCAGCCCGCTGCCCGCACCCGTAATCATTACGTGGTTCAATGGCTTCATTCGTCACTCCCCTCAATGGCCTGGCGATGGTACGGGCTGACAACGGTCCCTGCTCCGTCACGACCGCCATCATGCCCACTTCGAGCGGATGGCACCGGGTACACCCTGGCATGTTTGACCGCGCACTGCAGTGAAGTGGCGCAACTCCCGGGATCAGGCGGCCGTCACACCATTGGCAAACACCACGGGATACAGGGAGGCCAGCAATAACAGCGCCATCGCCACATTGAACCGTCGCAGTCGTTGTGGGTTGGTCAGCACCCGCTGCATCTGTTGTCCCAACAGCGTCCAGGTGCTTACCGACGGCATGTTGATCAGCCCGAAAATGACGGCCACCAACACAATGGCGCCAAATTCCCGTGACGGTGAATAGACGCTCACGGCGGTCAGTGCCATGGCCCAGGCCTTGGGGTTTACCCACTGAAACAGCGCGGCCTGCAGGAAGGTGAATGGCGTGCCAACCTGTTCAACCTGGTCCGGCGGCGCAGAGGTTGCAATCTTCCACGCCAGAAACAGCAGGTACACCACACTGAGCACCATCAGCACGGTATAGCTGACCGGGTAAGCCTGAAACACCTGCACCAGGCCCAACCCGACCAGCACCACCATAACGACAAACCCAACACCGATGCCCAGCATATGGGGGAGCGTGCGCCGGAATCCGAAATTGGCACCGGATGCCATCAACATCAGATTGTTCGGCCCCGGTGTGATTGAGGTGACGAAAGCAAACGCCATGAGCGCCATCAACAGATCAAGCGTCACTGCAGGTCACTCCCGGGAGGCTCTGGGTTGGCAAGTGCGGGTTGGCGAGACTGGACTGATCGATTGGCACTGGCACAACTCCCGGACGTGAAGGCTCGAGACCCCAGCTTTACAGAGTTGGGGGCAGCCGCACAGACACAGTTGGTCACCCACACCACCGGTACAGATGCCCAAAAGCCTTCCGATATGGTATCAGCCCGTCAGCTCGCTCAACAGCCCTCGCAGACGGCTCATGCCGGCCACCACTTGCGCAGGATCGCCCTTCAGGCTCAGCTCCACCTCGCGCCGGCCGTCGGCATTGGGCAGGCAGGCCAGACGCAAATCCGGATATTCCGACAGCAGCAATTCCATCAGCGGAATCAACGGCCCCTCGGACGTATTGGTTAACACCAGGGTCTGACTCACAGTGCGGTTAGGTGCCTGTAAATCGGCGTAATCATGGTCCAGCACCCACTCCACCATCGGCCAGGCCATTCGGGGAAAGCCCGGCACAAAATGATGGCGATGGATGGCGAAACCGGGAATGCCATTGCTCGGATTGGGGATGATGCGGCTACCAACGGGGAACTCCCCCATGCGCAGGTGCAAGGGGTTCAACCGTGACCCGAGTCGGGAGCGGATTTCGGCCTCGGCTTCGGGGTGCAGGGCCAAGTCCACCCCCAGGGCTGCAGCCGCGCACTGGCGTGTCAGGTCGTCCGGGGTTGCGCCGATACCGCCAAAGCTGAACACCACATCCGGGCAGGCAAAGGTTTGCGTGAGCGTGTGGGTGATCAGGTCGCCCTCATCGGCAATCGTGCGCACCCAGGACAATGCCAGGCCGCGCTCTTCAAATCGCGGAATCATCGCCGCCAGGTGGGCATCCTGCTTACGGCCGTTCAACAGTTCGTCACCGATGAGAATGAGACCGAAACGGGGTATGGGTGTGGTGGTCATTATCACTCCTGAATGAGTCCTGCATCAGTGCTGCGCGACGCTGGCACGAGGTTCAAGTATTGGCATAATTAAAACACCCTGCCATCAAATCTGACATAAACTGATGCTGGTGCAGCGTTGCCTGCGGATCAATAAGGAACAGTGTATGCGACAGAGCCCGGAAATAACGGTGTTGGCTCAACAGATCAAAGACCTTTCACCCACCGAGGCCGCTGAAACACTGGCCAGGCTGCCTCCGGACGATATTCAGTTCATCCTCTCGCGCCTGCCCATTGAACACGCGATGTCCGTTGCCTCCCACCTGGCCGAAAGCGCCAGTTCGGAAGACATTGCCACCAAGGCCGTGATCTCGGGCCTGGAGGAAACCATCGGTGAATTGATGACGCCCGCACCGGCCATTCTGGACGCCGCTTCCACGGTGGCCGAAACGCTGGCCTTTTTGGTGAAAAGTGCCGAGATGTCCGAGATCAGTTACATCTTCGCCACCGACGCCGACCGTCTGGTGGGCGTTGTCGGGATGCGGGACCTGCTGCTGGCCAAACCGTCGGAAGTTCTCGCCGACATCATGGTGACCGAGCCATTTTCCTTTACCGTCGACACCCCCATTTCGGACGCGGTCTCCGAGGTGCTTTACCGACACTACCCGATGTATCCGGTGGTGGACGACAATCAGCGCGTCGTCGGCGTGGTACGCAGCTGGAAGCTGTACGAGCGCATTGCCACCGAGCTCAGCAGCCAGGCCGGCGCCCAGTACGGGGTGGCCAGGGAGGAACAGCTTACTACCTCGGTGCTGGCCTCGTTCCGGATGCGGCACCCCTGGTTGCTGGTTAACCTGTTTACCGCGTTCGCAGCCGCCTTTGTGGTGAGTATCTTCGAAGACACCATCACCCAGGTGGTGGCACTGGCGGTCTTTCTGCCGGTATTGGCTGGCCAGAGCGGTAATACCGGCTGCCAGGCGTTGGCGATTACGCTGCGCGGCATCACCCTGGGCCAGATGCAGGATTACCCGGTCCGCAAACTGGTGCGCAAGGAAATTCTGTTAGGCGCACTCAATGGTGCCATCGTCGGCCTGGTCGCCGGCTTGGCCATGTTTGCCTATGCCCTGGCGACGGACTCCTCCGAGCCTTTATTGCTGGGCTTGGTCATCCTCATCGCCATGACCGGTGCCTGCATCGGCAGTGGCATCTTCGGGGTGATGGTGCCCCTGACCCTGAAACGCTTCGGCGCCGACCCCGCCACCGCCAGCAGCATTTTCCTGACCACGTTTACCGACATTATCGGTATGGGACTGATGCTGTTCCTGGCCACCGCCGTGATTCTGTAATCATGGGGGCTAGCACTCGATGAAGTTGACTGCGAGCCCGCCGCGGGAGGTTTCCTTGTATTTATCCAGCATGTCCTTGCCGGTTTCCCGCATGGTGTGCAGCGCTTTGTCCAACGACACAAAGTGCTCGCCGTTGCCGCGCATGGCCATAATCGCGGCGTTGATGGCTTTCGCAGAGGCGATGGCATTGCGCTCGATACAGGGCACCTGAACCAGCCCGGCGATCGGGTCGCAGGTCATGCCAAGGTGGTGCTCCAGGCCAATTTCCGCGGCGTTCTCGATCTGGCCCGGGCTGCCGCCGGTGGCGGCCGCCAGACCTGCGGCGGCCATGGCGCACGCGGAGCCCACCTCACCCTGGCAGCCGACTTCGGCACCGGAAATGGACGCGTTTTCCTTGAACAGAATCCCGATGGCGCCGGCGGTCAGCATGAAACGAATGATGCCTGCCTCATCGGCGCCAGGGCAGAACTCCCGGTAATAATGCATAACCGCCGGAATAATACCGGCCGCCCCGTTGGTCGGCGCCGTCACCACCCGGCCACCGGCGGCGTTCTCCTCATTCACTGCCAGGGCGTACAGATTCACCCAATCAAGAGCGCCCAGACTGGGCGAGATCAGATCAACCCGGGTCTTGTCGTTCAGTGACCGGTACAGCAACGCCGCCCGACGCTTGACGTTAAGTCCACCGGGCAGGATGCCCTCGTGGTGAATACCCGCCTGCACGCACTCGCGCATGGCCTGCCACAACCTGAGCAGCCCTGTTCGAATGTCCGCTTCCGTCCGCCAGGCCTGCTCATTCGCCCACATGATGTCAGCAATGGACAGACCATGATCGGCGCACTGCTGCAGCAGTGCCCGGCCACTGTTAAACGGATACGTCAGGGCGGTGTTATCCGCCACCACCGGGTCGGCTTCTTTGGCCTGGTCATCCACCACAAAGCCGCCCCCGACCGAATAGCAGGTTTTTTCATGCAGCGTCTGTCCGGCCTCATCAAACGCCGTGTAGGTCATACCATTGGGATGAAAGGGCAGCACCTGGTCGGGGTGATACACCACATCGGTACTCGTCACGAAGCCAATGGCATGGTCGCCGCCCAGATTCAGGGTGTTGGAGGCATTGATCGCCGCCATCCGGGGCGCTATGGCCTCGGGGTCGATTTCGTCGGGCTTGTGGCCTTCCAGACCGAGGACCACGGCAGGGCCGGTCCCGTGGCCCTCGCCGGTGGCGCCCAGAGAGCCGTACAGGTCTACCCGAACTCGAGCCACCTTGTGCTTATGACCCTCCGCTGCCAACTGGTCGACAAACCGACAGGCCGCTTTCATCGGACCAACCGTGTGAGAGCTGGACGGGCCAATGCCGATGGTGAACATGTCGAACAGGCTGGTGGCCATTCTGCGTAGCTCCTTGACGCTGGGGATTCACTGAGAACGATCCGCCACAGACCGGCCCCAGAAAACGGGAGACTGTGGAGTCTGACCGGTTATCCACACTTAAATTCAGAATAGTACGGTGTAAAGTCGTTCTGTATAGAGTCGTTCTATGTCATGTCGCACTTGTATTGTAGCCCCATCTCACAACAGCACGATGCTAACGTCGCCCAACAATCGCCGCCCACCTTTCAGGTAGCCCTGCCGCACCGTGTTCGAGCCGGGATCATCCAACTGACCCGGGGCCGACGTACCCTATGCATCCACGCCGTGGCACTCAGGGTCGCAATCTGCCAACCTGAGCAAACAGGCTCTCCGGACAGTTGTCCGTCGCCACCGAACGACGGGATATCCGATGCCGTTAGGTGCATTGCGGTACGAAAAACACCTTATGACGGCGTCCCCATACGTTATGCTGCGACGTCCGGGCCGACAATTCGCCACCCTGTTTTTCTTGAGGTCAACACCATGAAGCCAACGCTGCCACTCCCTGTCTTCCCGACCATCGCGCTTGAGACAACGTCACTGACGTCCGCCGCCTGGGAGTCCGACAACGCCTGTGGGCTGGTACTGTTATTGCCGAATGACTCGAAAGCGTCGAAAGGACCGAATGGACAGGCAGGTCAATGGGCGGCGCTCGAGCAAACCCCCTGGGCCGACGCCCTGAGTCTGCGCCTGGCGGCCTTCCCGGAGAAGACCAACCCGGTGGTCACCACCACGCCCAATGGCCTGCGCACCGCCATCGGATTTATCGACGAGAACGTCTCCAGCTTTAAATTGCTGACCCTGGCCCGCAAGCTGGTCGGTCCATTGCTGAATGAGCGACCACGCCAGATTAGAGTGGTGTCCCTGCTTGATGATGACGGCGCCGCCCAGGCCATGGCCAACGCCCTGGTAGCGGCGGTGCATGCCGCCGTGTTCCGGTTGCCCAAAATCACCGGCAAACCGGAGCCCGTTTCGGCTCTGGCAACGGTCACCTTTGTGGGTGCCTATGGGGAGGTAGATTTCAGCCATGCCCTGGCCACCGCCGAGGGCAACAATCTGGCCCGTTGGCTGACGCAATTACCGGGTAACTACCTGACGCCCGCCCTGTATCGCCATTACGCCGAGACCCTGGCGAAGCAGGAAGGCTGGGGTGCCGACTTTATTGATTTGAAACGGCTGGAAAAACTGGGCGCCGGGGCGTTTTTATCAGTCACCGAGGCCAGCCCCAACCGCGATGCCGGCATACTGCACCTGACCCACCGGCCCAAGGGTTCCAGCGGACCGGCGCTGGCCCTGGTGGGCAAAGGCATCTGTTTCGATACCGGCGGCACCAACCTCAAGGTCGGTGGCGGCATGCTGGGCATGCACGGTGACATGCAAGGCAGTGCGGTCGCCCTCGGCACCTTCCTGGCGCTCACTCGCCTGGGCTTCAAACAGCCGCTGGACTGCTGGCTGGCACTGGCGGAAAACCACATTGGCCCGGACGCGGTAAAGTGCAACGATGTCATTACCGCGCTGAACGGCACCACCATTGAGCTGATCAATACCGATGCCGAAGGCCGCATGGTGCTGGCCGACACCCTGGCCCTCGCCAGCCGCGAGAAGCCGGCCGCCATTCTGGATTATGCCACCCTGACCGGTGCCGTGGTCGCCGCCCTGGGCCAGCGCATGGCGGGCGCCATGACCAACCGACGCGACTGGGTTGAGCCCATCATCCAGGCTGGCGAGCACTGCGGTGAACGGGTCTGGCCCATGCCCTATGAGGACGACTACGACGAGGACCTGGAATCCCAGGTGGCTGATACCCTGCAATGCCGGACCCAGGGCGCCGGCGATCATCTTTACGCAGCCCGTTTCCTCGGCCGTTTTGTCGACCAAGGCATTGGCTGGGTTCACGTCGACATGGCTTCATCCGGCACCCATAAAGGCGGCCTGGCGCAGATACCCACCGACGTGCAGGGCTTCGGTGTGCGTTTCGGCGTCGAGTGGTTTAGCAACCGGGTCAAAGCAAAAGGAGCTGCGACGTCATGAAGATCGAGAACCCGACCGACACCCCCCATCCGGCCGTTGATGCATTCGATGCCACGCTGGCGCGATTTGCCGAGGCCCGCAAGACGGATCCGAAAGCCTCCAGCGCCGACGTATTGGAGTCGGCCAGAGTGGTGATGACTACGCCCGATGGTCTGGATGCGCTGTATAAACGGGTCGCAGCAGTAGAAGCCGCCGGCGTCTTCGCTGGCCGCGATTGGGCACAACCGGCCATCCTGCAACCGGGCCTTGCAGTGCGCTCATTGCGCCAGAGCAAAGCAGAAATCACGGTGATTGAAGCACTCAGTGAAATCCGCATGCTGGCGATTGCCTCGGGTGACTACTTTCACCCGGGAATCGCCATTCAGCAAGCCAGGAATTTCCTGACCCAGGTGATGGCGCTGAATCTTGACTTGCTGTCCGGCCAAATGAACGAAGCCGACCGCGAACGCCCGCAGGCGTTGGGCGAGATTGTGCAGTCGCTGTACCAATACCTGCTCGCACGCCTGGGGTACGAGAGCATTCTTGCCAGCTTGGTGGGTGAGGTCAAACGCCTGCTGGCCCAGCGGCCAATCCAGACCAACAGCATCAAGAAAATGATCAGTCAGATCGCCAAGTGCCTGTTTGATCCCGAGCTTGATACCGCCGGCAGTGAGGACGCCGCAGGGCTGGTCAAGGCCTTGTTTGGTCCCACCAAAGGCTGTCGCGAAGACCCCGGACTGGAGGTCTACAACCAGCGGCTCGCCACCATGGACGGGGCCGCCCTCGAGGACGAGGCGACCGACTTTGCCAAGGCGATGGATGACACCGGGTTGGTGTCGGCTTACCAACCTGCCTTGTTGCGTTTTATCCGCAAACGCCGGGACGATCTGATTCCGATCGCGCTGGGCCTGAGCAGCACCGGCATCGATGCCCTGCAATGTTACAGCCAACTGGTCTACCGCCTGATTGACGACGCTATTTTTCCCGAAACCAGTCAGGCGGCCTACGGTCTCGCCATGCTGCTGGAGCGGGGCACTCTGTTTCATTCACCGGTGGCGGCCGGGCTCTGGCGACAGATCGAACTGAAACTGTCCGCCGACACCACAGAATTACTGGCCTCGGCCTATGGTGATGCACACCCACCCCGAGTGTTTCTGTTGGCGGGCGTACTGAGCATACTGGGCCTGCCACTGGGGGTCGGCCAAGGCAACAATCCCACCTGTCAGTCCGTCATCGGGCTCTCAATGTGGGCTGACAACGACGCTGACTATCTGCTGCAGCTGCTGGCCTGGGCGGCTCGCGATAATGAAATTCTGACCCGCTTTGAGGGCGAGCCGATCACGTCGAAGGGCCTTGAGCCCGGCCTTGCCAAGGAACTGCCGATGGATGTGGATGTAGTGTCGCTCATGCTGGTGCCGCACCTTGACCGTATTTACATGGAAATGGGCCGCCTGTGCGGCGACCGCGAAGATGATTTGCACCGCTGGATCAACCCCGAATTCTACGGCTGGTGGGTAGGCCACGGTTTCCGGGTGGTGACCGATATCCATACCGGTAAACTTGATGACTATGAAGGCTTCATCCGACAGTTCTACGCCAGTTATCATCCCTATTACAACGGCCACATGCCGGTGATTCACCCGCAACCGGCGGGTATCGCCTCGACCGACAGCGGCGGTCGCTATGTGGGCCGGCACGCCATTACCATTCTACGTGTGGCCCTGGACGCCCATGACCAGATGCGGGTTTATTTCTTTAATCCCAACAACGACAGCGGTCAGGACTGGGGCCAGGGTATTGTCTGCACCATTCAGGGCAATGATGAACTGAACGGTGAAGCCTCCCTGCCCATTGCCGAGTTTGCCTCGCGGATGTACGTGTTCCACTACGATCCGCTGGAACGGGGAGATACCGAAGCGGTACCGGACGAGGAAGTGGCCCGCGTGATGGAGCTTGGACGCACGAGCTGGGCAAAGGATCTATGACGACCCATTACGCTGTTGGTTGCGCGATCCATTATTTGGTCAAGGCACCGCCGAGCGCTCAGTAGGCGCAACGTCACCACTGTAGTACACCACTCAACAGGAAACCCGAGCTCAATGCGACTCGATTACTTTATTGCCAATAGCGCCAACCAGTCCCGTAAAGAAGCCCGCCGCACCATCATGGCGGGGCGTGTCACCATCGACGGCACCGTCTGCAAAAAAGCCGCAACCCCGGTGTCGGGGCACGAAACGATTCAGTTCGATGCCCGCGACATGATCCTGCCCGGAGAGCGCTATTTAATGCTCAACAAACCCGCAGATCTGGTCAGTGCCACCACCGATGACGACAACGCTACGGTGATGGAGTTGCTGCCACCGGAGTTGCGCCGCAATCTCCGTATCGCGGGTCGCCTGGATCGCGACACCACCGGGCTGCTGCTGCTGACCACCGACGGCCAATGGTCCCACCGGGTAACCTCGCCCAACGCGCTGTGCACCAAAACCTATCGGGTGACGGTCGCCGATCCAATAACCGACGCCATGGTCCAGGCGCTGAGCGAAGGTGTGACGCTGAAGCGGGAGAGCAAGCCCACGGCAGCGGCGCACCTTGAACGTCTCAGCGCCAAAGAGGTCCGATTGACCATCACTGAGGGACGCTACCATCAGGTCAAGCGCATGCTCGCCGCCGTTGGCAACCACGTGGTGGCGCTGCATCGTGAACAAATTGGTGAGGTTAGCCTTGATCCGGCGCTGGCACCGGGAGAATTCCGGGCGCTGACCGAAGCTGAGATTGGGAGCTTTCGATAATACGGACACGCCAGTCGGTAACGGCTGGCCACCTGACTGCGCTCAACGCTCAGTCCAATCGTCGCCAAGACATGAAAAACTGGCCGACGACAGACACTGTCAGTTCGATTCGCGTTCCTGGCGCGAGGCCGGGGTCGGCGCTACCAGAGTCGCACCCGGCATCCGGAAATATTCACCCTGGGAGAAATCGATACCCAGTGCCACCACCTTGGCCTGGACGTCTTCACTGTGCACAAATTCTGCCACGGTTTTGATGTCCAGGCTGCGGGCGAACTGCACAATGCCCTTGGCGATAGCAAACGCGGTGCGGTCCTGATCCAGATTCTGGATCAGGCTACCGTCGATCTTGATGATATCGACATTCAGGCGCATCAGATGCTCGAAGTTGGCGTAGCCGGTACCAAAATCGTCAATGGCGATCTGACAGCCAAAGCGTTTGACCTGTTCGATAAAGTGGAGCACCTGACTGTAGTTCTCGATGCCATCTGACTCAAGAATCTCGAAGATCACCCGCTTACCGATATCGCCGTCACGCAAGTGTTGGAGAATCAGATCCAGCACCTCGGGTTCAACCAGATCCGCGTAAGACAAGTTGATGGAAAACTCGTAGGGTTGCTGACGGAACAACTCAAACGATTTGTCGATCATTACGCAGGTTAACTGCCGGCCGAGCCTCAGTTTGTGAGCGATCCCCAAAAAATGCCCAGCGGTGGCAACCTCACCCCGTTCATCCTCCATCCGCACCAGGCATTCGTATTTGCTGATGCATTCTCTACGGTTGTCAAAAATGGGCTGAACATGCGGCACAATCTGATTGTTGATCAGCGCATCCTTGAGCCGTCGCGCCCAGTAAAGATTTTGCTGGTAGCCTTTCTCCACCTGCTCCTGAGAGTCATAAATCATGTAGTTGCGCAGATGGTCGCGAGCCCGCAACAGGGCGATGGTGGCCTGACTCAGTAGCTGGCCCGCCGCGGCCTTACCCCGGTTTCTGACACGACAGGCAATGCCGGCGCTGGCATCCACGCTGAGTGACTGCTGTTGCCAGTCGATACTTTGGTGGCGAAGAAACCCACTGAGCTGGCCCGCAAATTCGTGAATCTCGGACTCCTTGATGGTCGGGCCCAGCAGCGCAAATTCGGCCCCGGGCAGCTTGTAGAGCCTGGCTTTGAAAACGGCGGCGTGGGCACGGCAAAACTCAGGAATCCGGCTGGCAAGCACCACCAACACCCCATCGCCACAAGCTTCACCAAACAGGCTGTTCAGCTCCTTGAAGCGATCGAGATTGATCAGCATGAGGCAGGCCCCACTTTGGGTTTCAAGATCTTTCAGCAACTTTGCCCGGTTGGGAAGGCCTGTCAGTGCATCGGTATAGGACGCCTGCAAGTCTCGCATCAGCTGCAGAATTCGATAGAGCAGGAGCAAACTCAACAGCAATAACACGGACCCGGTGATCAGCAGAA
The DNA here is from genome assembly GCF_011074955.1 of Marinobacter caseinilyticus. GTDB lineage: Bacteria > Pseudomonadota > Gammaproteobacteria > Pseudomonadales > Oleiphilaceae > Marinobacter > Marinobacter caseinilyticus. The sequence continues at coordinate 43,006 of NZ_WUQJ01000022.1, forward strand.
TATGGGTGTTGGTCTCCTCCATCGGCACCAGCACACTGTCAATCTCATCCCGGGGGACACCCGCTCCATAGATCATGCCAGCGGGAGTGGTGGCGTAGTAAAGCTCATAAATTCGTTCGTCAACGGTGACGACCCGAGTACGCAGACGGTCATCCATCGCCTCCGATGTCAACGAGATCCCGGGGTCGCCCTGCTTTGACGCGGCGGCCAGATTCTGCGCGAGAATGGCATCAATCAGTTGTTGTTCCAGTACCGTGTCCTGGCCCTGGGCCAGACTGGACAGGTTTCGGTTATTACGATCGTTGAGAAAGGCGAAACTGTTGTCAGTGACGGCTACGCGGCTGACCAGATCGATAATTTCGGTGGCCGCCCAATCTGTCGTCACCACACCGATCAGTTGACGATCCGCACTGAACATGGGGACGGCCAGGGTCAGCACCGCTCTGTTATTGGCAAAATCAAAGTACACGGGTGACCAGTAGACCCGCTCAACGGGCGGCTGGTCCGCCTGCCACTTCGGGCCAAACGTCAGGTCGAACCAGGGAGCGTTACGATATTGGGTAGCCGCTACCACCCGTGAAATGGTGTTCGCGCCGGACCCGGATTCGCTCTGCACAAAATAGGACGAGTAAGTATCTCCGGGAGCGGCCAGAATGCCCGGCTCAAACCAGATGCCCGCACCCGACGCCCCGTCGGAATTTTGCAGGTGTTGACGCAGAGCCCGCTCCAATGGCGCCTGCAGTCGGGTTTGATCCGTGCCACCGGTTGAACGGTCACGGGACAGTCGATAAAAGGTTTCGCCGATCAAGGAGAAGGCCGAGGTCTGCCGCGCAAGGGCAAGCTGCCGTGCTTCAATGCGGGTAAGGCTGGCAAAAAAGACATCGCGAATCTGATCTCGCCGGAGGTCAGAGAGCGCTTGCTGGGAGTAGTTGAGGTTAAGGTGGGAGAGCAACAGCATGCCGGTAAAAAACAACCCAATCAGCAACACAAACAACCCCATGATAGGGTGTATGGTGCGCTTGCCTCGCCAGAGGTTCAGTGGCGATGTCCACCAGACAGGTGCCAAAACGCTATGGCTTCCTGACCTGGCCAGACGGCATCCTGTCAGTTCTGGTCAGGTAAGGTGCTGGCCGTCTCATAGCCGCGTTCCGCGGCCAGTGAACTCCATTTCTCGGCAGCTTTAGAATCCCGCTTAACCCCTCGTCCCGATGCATACATTTCCCCCAATAAATGAGAAGCGGCACCCGAGTGCGGTGCGGCCTCACTGGCCCAGCGGAACGCGTTGGCATAATCTTTCAGTGCAAAAGTCATCAACGCCATATTGGTCTGGGCTTGCGTATCCCCCTGGAGGGCAGGTTCACGGCAGGCCTTGAGGCCCTCGCTGTAATTCCGTATGGCCGTCAACAGGTAGCAGTCGTTCAACTGCTTGGAGATTCCTGCCACCGGCTGTTTATTATGCGCCGTTAAACGTCGGGCGTAGGCTTCAACATCGTCAGGACAGGAATAGAGATACCCGGTGCGGTAGCTGCTCAAAGCCTCTTCGGTCGCCGGCTCGGCACTGAAGCGGCGAGCGACTTCCTCACAACGCCGCGCGCGCTCCTCCGCCACCCGCTGGCGCAAGTTAGCATCACCCTCCTGGCGCGCAAGGTAAACGGTCAGAGGATCAATGTAGGGCTGGGCGAACAATTCTGCCAACAGGCGTTCGCCGGCCGCAGTATCCGAATCCGCATTCTCCAAGGCTTTACTGCCCGCGCTGTTGTCTATGTCTGGTGCCAACTCTCCCTCTGGCATTACCGGGGTCCGGACAATTGCGCAGCCCGCCAGCAAAACGATGCCTGCCAGCGTAACGAAAAGTTGGTACATCAAAACCCACCTAAATAGCGACAAGTTACCCACGTTATTAGTTTTCCACAGTGGTCGCAGAAAAACCGTTATCTTTTAGTATCAAAAACATTGCTGGTTGTTAATGTTATTGAGCAACCACCGGTCGATACAACGCACTAGTATAGCACCGGGACATCGATCCGCCCGATCGGCCGCCGCGCCCTCCTCAATACGCTAGAGATCAGAACCTGTTGGCAGTACGACTCTTCACAACCTCAGCCGGCCAGGCACCATGAAACCCGGCAAAAAAGGCTTCGTTACGATCACCTACTGTTGCTTCAAGGTCTTGTTGTATACATGCTGCGTCTTGATGCGCTGATAGCCAAGACTTTCATAAAACGGATGCGAGGCATGCCGCAAAGCATTCGAGCGGACGCACACCACCGCCAATGCCTGGCTTTCAGCCCACTGTTCGGCCGCCGTCACCAGTGCCCGACCCACACCGGTGCGCCGGCGGGCGTCGCTAACCACCAGGCCGGTCAACTCCGCGAAGGGGCCAGATTCCAGGCCTAGCCTGCGCTCGATAACACCCCAGCCTAGCAGATCCGAGGCATCGGATTCCGCCACCAGCACCTGGTATTGGTCAGAACCCAACAATATCGCCAGACGGTCTCCCATCGCCTGCGCGTCGGCGGGGTATCCGAGCTGGCTGGTCAGGCGCGCCAGCGCCTTCGTGTCGGTTTGTCGGGCAACCCGGATGTGGGGCACGTTACTCTCCCGGTAATCTCCCAGTAAACGGTGACGCCTTCGACATCTTTACGCTGGCAGTATAGCAAACGGCTCACCGAGCTTAAGCGTTGGCAAAAATATCCCCTACGGAACGGCGTGAACCCACTGACGTCCCAGCCGGTTACTGAACCCCGCTACTGGCAACTGTATCCGACACCTCAGCTTCGCAGCAGGCCCGGGGCTGCCGGATTCGGTCTTGAAGCCGTGAGGGGCCCCCGAAGCGGAGGCGTCGGCCACGAAACAACGTTTGGCGGCCGACCGTGGCGCACACAGAGATGAACGTATCCCCCGGTCCGGATCGCTGAACCAAAAAAGCCGCAGTGCGAGCGCGCTGCGGCTTCAATCAAAGCTCGTGCCCGTCGATCAATAAAGCTTGGCCAGAGACTTCTTGGCAAATGGCTCGATGCTATCCCCACGGCCATCTTTCAGTTTCACCAGCCACTCGGGATCCTGCAGCAACGCGCGTCCTACCGCCACCAGATCAAACTCCTGGTTGTTCATGCGCTCAACCAGCTCATCAATGCCGGACTGCTCCACGGCCTCTTTTTTGCTGGCGAAGGTGCCGCTGATGAAGTCTTCGGTCAGCCCCACACTGCCCACGGACATGGTCGGCTTGCCGGTAATTTTCTGGGTCCAGCCAGCCAGGTTCAGGTTAGAGCCCTCAAACTCGGGCTCCCAGAACCGGCGGGTAGAGGCGTGGAAGATATCTACGCCAGCCTCAACCAACGGCATCAAAAACGCTTCCAGCTCGGCCGGGGTGTTGGCCAGTTTGGCGTCGAAGGCCTGCATTTTCCACTGGGAGAATCGCAGCATGATGGGGTACTCGGGGCCGACGCGCTGGCGAATGGCTTCGATGATTTCGATGGCGAAGCGCTGGCGGTTAGCCATCGAGCCGCCGTACTCGTCGTCACGCTGGTTGGTGCCTTCCCAGAAGAACTGATCAATGATGTAACCGTGAGCGCCGTGGATTTCCACTCCGTCAAAGCCCAGTGCCTTGGCATCCTGGGCGGCATCGGCAAAGGCCAGAACCACCTCGGCAATGTCGTCTTTGGTCATGGCTTTACCATTGGCCTTGCCCGGAGCATACAGGCCGGACGGGCTGTAGCCCGGCACGCTTCCGTCAGGTTCCATGCCTTCTTTACGAATCGCACCCACGTGCCAGAGCTGCGGGAAGATTGCCCCACCTGCTTCGTGCACGGCGTCCACCACATTTTTCCAACCCGCCAGGGCCTTATCACCATGGAACGCGGGCACATCAGGGTAGCCGTTGGCGGCCTTGTGATTCACCGTCGTGCCCTCGGTGATCAACAGACCGACACCGCCTTCGGCACGACGACGGTAGTAGTCGACCACGTTCTCGCCCGGCACGTTGCCCGGCGAGAAGTTTCGTGTCATGGGGGCCATCGCCACCCGGTTACGGAGCTTCAGAGACTTGTCTTCAAAGGGCTGGAATAAAGGGCCGAGATTCATGGTCATGGTGCGCTATGCCTCCTGATGGGCCGCAGACTGCCGCTCAATAACACGACTAACGAAAGGGTCGATCAATTAAGTAGCAACCTTGCTAGTTTGGTTTCGTGAAGCAACCATATTGAATCTGGTTTTAAAATGCAACCCTATTAGGTACACTCCCGATCATGGCCAGAAAACGTTTCGATGATTCCCAATGCTCCGTCGCCCGCGCCCTCAATGAAGTGGGGGACTGGTGGTCGCTGCTGATTGTGCTGCAAGCCATGTACGGCACCCGCCGGTTCGTGGACTTTCAGCAGGAACTTGGCATCGCGCGCAATATCCTGTGTGACCGTTTGTCGCGACTGGTGGACAATCAGGTTCTGCGCAAAGTGGAAGTAGGGGAACACGGCTCCCGTCAGGAATATCGTCTGACCGACAAGGGCCGCGAACTGTTTCCAGTGGTGATTGCCCTGCGGCAATGGGGTGATAAATGGAACCCCGCTCCGGACGGTGCCCCGTTGAACCTACGAGACCGCAAGACTGGCCGACCGATTGCCCCGATGTCGGTGGAAGATGCCGACGGCAATCCGCTGACCGTGCGTGAAGTATTTCTGCCCGAGCACACTGAATCCGACACCAGGAAAACCGATAACAAAACCGGTTAACGGCGACCCCGACCTGCCTTCAGATCAAAGCCCGGCCTTCACCAGTGTAATCGTGGCGGCCAGCGCTCCGGACGCCACCAGACAACATATCGACATCGCCATATTCCAGCGCAGTGAAGCCACTTGGGCGCTGTAGCCCGTCAGTCGTTCCAGCAACAACGAATTCGCCGAATAGGGTGTGCCCGCCGTCGTCAGTCCCCAGCCGGAGACCATCGCGACGCCCAGCCCCAACACGGCTTCTATTGGCCAGATTGGCCCCAGCACACCACCGATCAGGGTACCGATGACAATTGGGTTAAACCCGATCATGCCGCCCATGAAAAACACCGAGGGCACCACAAAGGCCGCCAGCGGATAGGACCAGCCCGGCAGACTGAAATCTGCACCCAGCCAACGCGTCGCAAACGTGCTGATCAACACTCCGAGGAATGCAGACCCTCCCATAATAACCAGCTCGTTGCTCATGGGAGCCATCGACGGCAGGGTAATTTTACCGCCGTACAGTCGACGATGCGCCAACCCCAGCACCACCGTCCCCAGGCAACTCAAAGTAACGGCGCGTGAATAGCTGAGTTGAAAGAACCCGCTGAGCACAAAGGTTGACGCGCAGATAGCACCGATGATCGCTGCAAACCGAAGCCATGGTGCCAGACTGGCCAGTGTCGTTCGGGTCTCTGACGTTCCGGCCGCTGATGACCCGGGAAGTTCCCGCTCAAGAAACAGTGCCCCCGCCAGCAAGTAGACCACCGCCAGCGGCAGGCTGACCGCAAGCAGTTGCAAACTGTGCAGCGCCGGGACAAAGGTCACCGTGAGTACCACCGAGATTGACAGCGGCGAAAAAATCGGTGATGCACCAAAGCCCCGCAAGGCTCCACGGGAAGCGTTGCGGGTGGTGGCGGAATCGCCCTGTTGATCGATCTCAGCGCGAATCATGGTCGATACCACACCAACGGAACCAAAGTTCAGCGGCATCGCCAAAAACCCGGTGCCAAAAGCCACACTGTAGTAGCGGGCTAACGGCGAGCCGGCAAACAGACTCTTGGAAATCACCCCCAGATCACCGGATTTGCCCAGCATGGAGGACAACAACATCACGGTGATGATGAGTGCGGTCAGGCGCGTCATGCTGGTGGCCGCGCCGATCAGCGCGGCTGGCTCAATCGCAATCGCAATGACCGTCATCACCATGAGCAGTCCGAACAGAAGCCGCGCGACCAGACGAAGGTCCCGCCAACCCAGGACGATGGCGCTGATGATCGCGGCCGCACCCGCCACCCCGAGTCCCGGCAAGAACGACAGCACCCCCGCACACAAAGCCAGATAGGCCAGCGCGGAACGCAGCGTAAGCAGTCGTGACACCCGGTCCTGGCTCATGAAGTCGGGCGCGGCATGACGTCTGTCCATCCAGTGACCAAGACCTGTCTCCCTATAACGGTGGTAGCAGTGGCGCCGCCGTCAATGCCTGAACCTCAGCCAGGGTATTGTCGCCATAGAGTTCCCGCACCCGCAGACCCTCACCGGTGACATCGATAACCGCCAGGTCGGTGTAGATGCGTTTGACCACGCCCGCTCCGGTCAGTGGGTATTCACACTGCTCCAGAATCTTGGCCTCGTCGGTCTTGGTGGTGTGGCGCATCAGCACAAACAGCTGTTTGGCGCCAACCGCCAGGTCCATCGCTCCGCCAACCGCCGGTGGAAACTTGTCGTTGTTGGTGGCCCAATTGGCCAGATCGCCGGTGGCCGAAACCTGGAACGCGCCCAACACAGCAATGTCCAGATGGCCACCGCGCATCATCGCGAAGGATTCGGCGTTGTCGAAATAGCTGCCGCCTTTGAGCAGGGTCACGTACTGCTTGCCGGCATTGATCAGGTCCGGGTCAATCTTATCCGGCGCAGGAGCGGGCCCTACGCCGAGAATACCGTTCTCGCTGTGATAGATAACCTGCTTGTCATCAGACACATAGTTCGCAACCGAGGTCGGCATACCAATGCCGAGGTTCACGTAGGCGCCGTCGGGAATGTCCTGGGCCACCCGTCGAGCCATCTCATCCGTACTAAGCCGCATCATGTTTCTGTACCTCCTGCGCGACGACACGATCGACAAAAATGCCGGGCGTGACGACGCACTCCGGATCCAGGTCCCCCACCCTGACAATGGTCTTTACTTCAGCGATCGTGATGCGGGCGGCGGTTGCCATAATGGGGTTAAAGTTGCGGCCGGCGGTATTGTAGACCAGGTTGCCCCAGGCGTCGGCGCGGTCTGCTTTGATGAGTGCTACATCGGCAGGCATGGCGGTTTCGAGCACATAGCCCTTGCCATTGATCACCTTGGTCTCTTTGCCGTCGGCCAGCCGGGTACCGTATCCGGTTGGCGTGTAGACGCCGCCCAAACCGGCACCAGCCGCGCGAATGCGTTCACCCAGGGTGCCCTGCGGCACCAATTCCAGCTCAATCTCGCCCTCTTCGTACAGGCGCTCAAACCAGATCGAACCGGACGAGCGTGGGAACGAACACACCATCTTGCGCACCAGACGGTCCCGTAATAATGACGCAATGCCATCTTCGGCGGTGCCGGCATTGTTGGAAATAATGGTCAGCTCACGGGCACCGTGCAGGCGCAGCGCTTCGATCAGTTGCATCGGAATGCCCGAGTTACCAAAGCCGCCGATCATCACAACACTGCCGTCTTCAATATCGGCGACCGCGGCCCGCAGGGACTCACAGATTTTGTTAATCACAATTATTCACCATCGCATTGGTTGCGGTTAACTGGATTTCAGGGATACCGGCCGGCGCACCCATTGATGCCACACATAGATCAGGCCAACCAGGCCGAAGCCGATGGCGTCCGTTACGATGTCGGGATAGATCAGCACCACACCGGAGGTCATGACCAGCACTCGCAGCGGCCAAACCAGGATGCCCACCCGGTAGAGATAACCCTCCATCGCGGAGGCCATCAGCCAGATCGCGGTGACGGCCGTCACCACAGACACCAGAATATTGCTCAGGGCACCCTGAAGGATCAGCGACGGGTTCAGCACGAACAGGAACGGCAAGATAAACAGAATGCCCCCCAGCCGCATGGCGTACAGACCCGTTTTACTGGCGTTGGCGCCGGCGACGCCGGCAGCGGTAATGGCCGCCAGGGCCACCGGTGGGGTGATGTACGACATCATGCCCCAGTACAGAATGAACAAGTGACTGGCGAGGGGGTTCAGGCCCGCGTTGACCAACGCCGGTGCCAGCAGGATTGACAGGAAGATGTAACAGGCGCTGACCGTCATTCCCATGCCCAGTACAAAACTGGTCACCGCGCCGGCCGCCAGCATTAACGGGATACTACCGTCGGCGTACAACAACAGCTCGCGGGAAAAAGCGCCAGCCACACCGGTGTAGGACAGACCACCCACCACCAGGCCGATACCGGCCAGAATGGCCACCAGATTCGAGACGCTGGTCGTCAGATCCCGGATAAACGCCAGTGCGCGCTTGAGATTGAGCCGGTGCCGACGCTTAAACATTGAGATGCCTAACAGCACGACCGTGGCGTAGTACGGCGCATAGGCCTCCAGCCTCATGAACAGCAACATATAGATCAGCATGACCAGGCTGAGCAAATACGGCCAACCGTCTTTTAGGGTCTCTTTAAGGTCCGGTATATCGGCTTTGGGCATGCCCTTAAGGCCACGCTTGGCCGCGTAGTTATCAACCTGGAACAGTAACGCCAGATAAAACAGCAGCGCTGGCAGGAACGCCGCAATAATGATTTCCGAGTACGGCACCCCCAGAAACGACGCCATGATAAAAGCCACCGCGCCCATGATCGGTGGCATCAAAGTGCCCCCGGTAGACGCGCAAGCCTCGATTGCGGCCGCATAATGGGCGGGATAACCGGTCTTCTTCATGGTCGGGATGGTGATTGGACCGGTGGTCAAAATGTTGGAGATCACACTGCCCGACAGACTGCCCAGAATACCGCTGGACAACACCGACACCTTGGCCGGACCACCGCGACTGCCCCCCATGAGGGCCGTGGAAAAACGCATGAAAAACTCACCGCCACCGGTGACGGTCAAGGCCGCACCAAACACCACGAACCCGATGACCAGTTGCGCCACCACCTGCATCGGAATACCAATGATGCTTTCGACGCCCATCACATGCGCACGGATGGTTTCCGCCAGGCCGTATTCATTGCCCCAGAGAAAACCGGGCATTGAATCGGCGTACAGTGGGTAGGTGCCGAACAGCGCAGCGACCCCGAGCAGCGGCCAACCGCCACAACGCCGAACCCCTTCCAGCACCAATACCAGCAAGACCGCAGAGGCAGCCGTCGCCTCGGTTGGTGCCATATAATCCCAGCCTAGCTGGATCATGATCAAACCGTGGTAACCCAGGTAACCACAGGCACCCAGGGCCGCCAGCGCCAGCGGCCAGTCATACCACGACACCCGATGGCGGGCACCGGACCAGGCTGGAAAACACAGAAAGGCCGCCGCGAGAAAAACACCGATCAGGTAATAGAGGTAGGCGTTGCCCAGCGGCTGGAAGCCCAATATTTTCAGATTGAACGTTTGGTTGATTGCCATCAGCAGACCAAGCGTCCCCAGCCCCATGGCACACCAGTAGGCAAAGCCCTGGAGACGGCTGGAAGGGGCGTCCGGCGTATTGGTCTGTTCGGCAGGGGCGTTTGATGCAGGTTTCATATAGAGAACACTCTGGAAAAAGAAACCGAACCGGAAGGCGTGGAGCGCTCCCGGTTCGAACTTACTCAGTTAAAAATCACAGGGAATTCAGAGCTTTCGTACGATGCTTTTCCCAAATAGCCGAGAACTCGTCGTCGCTTTTGCCTTCCGCCTCCGCCACGGCGTTCGGCCAGGCCTCCCGCAGTGCGTTCAATCGCTCGGTGCGCGTTTCGTTCCAGGCCTGATGCTCGTCCGTCCAAATGCTTTTTTCTTTCAGATACCGGATGGCACCGACATGGAACGGCACATCAATGGCCGGAGTACCGGCCTCCGACAGGCGCCAGCGTGGCATCACCGCCGTGGCGTCTTTGTACATGTCATAGGTTTCGTCCAGCGCCTTGATGAAGGTGTAGACAAGCTCCGGATCGGTATTGGCACGCACCGTCAGGACCGGATAGCGATAGGCCAGAATATCGACCGGTTTCTCTTCACTGATGCCCGCACCGACCGTTTCAGTGTAGGGCTGGAAGAACGGCGCAACGGCCTTCAGGCGTTTCCAGCCTTCTTTATCGTCGGCAGGCACTTCAAGCCAACGAATGCCACGGGGCGATTCCGCCAGCTCATACACGTGACTCGGCGTGGTGGTGGTGCAGGAGGCATCCGCCTCATTGCGGGCCAGGGAGCTCATGGTGTTGGCGTAGGTAGGGAACATGATCACTTCAACGTCGTCCCGGGTCAGACCGGCAAACGCCAGGAAGGCATCGCACTTGACGTTGATCGACGGGTTACCGGCCACGTAGGCGAAGCGCTTGCCTTTCAGCTCTTTCAGGCTGTGAATGTTGGCGTCGGCGGCGGTGAAAATACCGAACGACGACGGCCGGCCGGCAACAGCACGCAGATCCTGCGGCCCCCAGCGGCGGGTCGAGAAGTCATGAATGCCTTCGGCTGCAAAAAAGGTTTCCGTGGCCAGAAAACTGAAATCGGCGCGCTCGCTCAACAGTGGCTGCAAACGGCCAATGGCGGAACCCGATGGCTGGATACGAACCCGGGTACCGTATTTTTTTCCGAAGGCATCGGCGATGGCAGAAGCTTCAGCATAACCTGCAGACCCAACGTCATAGGACGACCAGGTCATGGTATCGGGCAAAGCCGTTTCGGCATTAACCGGCATCGCAGCCAGCGTCATCATTGTGGTAAACGCCGTGGCGAGGGTGACAGTCACCCGCGGACGATCTGAAATGGTGGGGCGAAACATGGCGTTTCTCCTATCAATTGTTGTTTTGTATTTCGGAGGTCTGCTTGCCGGTCTGACTTCCGGCGGGATATCCAGCCTAAAACCGGTTGCAAGCTGACAACGGCCCCCAAAACTAGACTGAAGCACCCACCAGCGTCAATGAATTATTCTCAAATATAAATATTTTTTTATCGTATGTTGAGAACATGTTAAATCAGAAAATCCGAGAACAGTCCCAAAATTAACTCAAAAAATAAAATTATAGCTATACTAAACAATGCATTATAAATATTAATCCACGGAAATCCTCATAGAGCAGAAAGCTATATTAATGATATTGTAGTTTGCAGAGCGGAATATAGAGCGTACTGCGCGGAAGGGATAAATTAAAACTCACCCAGGCTTGACATAAAAGCCCAGCCTTGATGTTCGATCACTGTAAACGGCTGACTGCCTCGGAACGCTTCAGCTTTAGGCCGCCCATAATGGCGCCCTTAGAAACCTCCGAAGCCGAAACGTCAGCGACAGGGCTCCCTCTATCGCTGTGGTGCCTGGCCTGGCTGCTGGACATGGCCGTCGTTCCCGATAGCGCGCGAAGTACCTAAAATAAGCGACGGGGCCCGTCCTCATCACGATGGTTGATCATCCACCGCGGTATCAGGAATAAATGGGTGGACGGAACTCCAAACCAGAGATCCAGTCGCGGATCTCGTCCCGGATGATCTCTACGATCAACTGCCGTCGCTCCGGATACATGCGCGATACGACAGAGGCAACACTGATGGCAACGTAATGACCGGTGTCCGGCACTCTGAACGCAACACCCAGCGCCGCGACCTCTGGCACGATACGACCATTGTTGAAGGCAAAACCCTGCCGCCGACTCTCCACCAGGTCCTGCTCAACCTCGGCTGTGGTAATGCCGGAGTATCGCTCGTAGCGCTCCTGGTTTTGCACGACCATGAGGTCGCCTTCCTCCAGCGGCAGAGCGGCAAGCAGTGCCATCGCGCCCGCCCCGACACCCAGTGGTCGGCGCGCCCCGGCAATCAGCGTGTTGGCACTTATCGGGTAGGTCCCCTCGGCCAGATCAATGCAGACGGAATCCTGGTTTGACCGAATGGAAAGGTACGTTGATTCCTCAGTCCGCCGCGCAATATTTGCCAGCATCGGCCTCATTCGGTGACGCAATTTTAGATCTGGCGCCACCGCTTGGGCCGATTCGGCAATCTGCAGCAACTCAAAACCCACGTGGTAAGTTTTGGCGTACGGGTCAAAAGTCAACAATCCCTCGTGGGTCAGGGACGATAACAGCCGGTGCGTAGTGGCTATGTTCATGCCTACTTCCCGGGCAATGCGAGACAAGGTGCCACCGGTCGGAAACGTTTTGGCAACGGTGCGCAGTAGCTTCGACGCCTTGCTTAGGGTTGTACTGGTTGCGCCAGTGGGTATTGCAGTGTGGTTTTTGTCAGTGGCCATAATCAAATGCGCTACTCAGAGGATCTGTTTTATCGGACACATAGGACCGATAAACAAAACTTTACCGCATGTCGATAATATTATCTCAGTCAGTGAAATTTTTAAGCCGGCAGATTGGATCAATGAACGTGAAAAAACGAGGAAGACACTCAAGCAGTTTGAGGGTCTGTAAACGAATGAAGCCTTTCCAGGCGGACCCTCGGGACTGCACCCAACAGCCACCCCAGACCACCGGCAGCAGCTACCGGCGGTCTGGGTCTGGCCACTCACTCAGGCACTTGTTGGGCGCCGAGTAGCAGGACGACGGGACTGCGTGCTGTTGTTGCCCCCACTGTTACCGCCCCCGTTACCACCGCGACCGCGGCTTGGGCCTGCGGGCCGGCCACCACGGCCACCGCTCGGACGCGCACCGGAGCCGCCGCGTGGTTTGGCCGTCAAGCTCACACTGGGCTCAAAGCCTTCCATCTGCTTGCGTGGAATATCTTTCTTAATCAACCGCTCAATGCCGGACAGCAACTTGATCTCATCCGCGCTGACCAGTGACAACGCATGGCCGCTTTCACCGGCACGACCGGTTCGACCAATACGGTGGACATAGTCTTCCGGCACGTTAGGCAGCTCGAAGTTGACCACTTGTGGCAATTGCTTGATGTCGAGGCCACGGGCAGCAATATCCGTTGCAACCAGAACCCTGACTGATCCCTGCTTGAACTCGTGCAGCGCACGGGTCCGGGCCCCCTGGGACTTGTTACCGTGGATCGCGGCGGCGGTAATGCCATCTTTTTCCAGTTTCTGGGTCAGACGGTTAGCGCCGTGTTTGGTACGGGTAAAGACCAGGACCTGCTGCCAGTCATTGCTTCTGACCAACTGGCTGAGCAGCGCGGATTTCTGATTCTGGTCGACCGGGTAAACGGTCTGGTCAACATTGTCAGCCGTTGCGTTGCGTGTCGCCACTTCAATCAACACCGGATTGTTGAGCATGCCTTCCGCCAGCTTGCGGATATCGCCGGAGAAGGTCGCCGAGAACATCAGGTTCTGGCGCTTGGCCGGCAGCAGCGCCAGGATTTTACGAATGTCGCGGATGAAGCCCATGTCCAGCATGCGGTCGGCTTCGTCCAGCACCAGGGTCTCAACGGCGTCAAATCGAACGGCACCCTGCTGGTGCAGGTCCATCAGGCGGCCCGGTGTGGCCACCAGTACGTCAACACCGCGACGCAATTTGGCGATCTGCGGGTTAATTTTTACGCCACCGAAAACCACGGCGGACGACGTTGGCATGTACTTGCTGTAAAGCTCAACACTGGCCGCCACCTGGGCTGCCAGTTCACGAGTCGGGGTAAGAATCAGGGCGCGAATACCCTTGCCCTGGCGCTGGGTTTCCGCCAGCCGCTGCAACAATGGCAGAGTAAAGCCCGCCGTTTTACCGGTACCGGTTTGAGCCGCCGCCATCACGTCCTTGCCGGATAACACGGCGGGTATGGCCTGAGCCTGAATGGGTGATGGTGTGGAGTAGCCCTGGTCGGAAGTCGCACGTACCAGCTTCTCGGACAAACCGAGTGAAGAAAAATCCATAGTATTAATCTCTTGCGGTTCTTGCCCGCACAATGGGGAAAGACCGTGAACAAGTCATCGAATGTAAAACGACTACGGTCGCGCGATGTTGCCGGCGCCGTCCTCTGAAAGGTCGTATTGGATGGGTTCGTCGTGTCTGCTTAACGCACGTTTCGACGAAATCCTTCAAGGTAGGAAGACCGCCACTCTAACAGAGTCGTGTGTAAATAACGACCGGGTACGGGTATTTACTTTTTTAAACCCACAGTCTGCTCACGCAGGGTACTGTTCCATTGGCGCTTTCCGAAGCCTTCCACCGTTGCCCGGATTTTAACCGTTGACGTTAACGTCAAACCCTTTTAATCTCGATAGTGTCACGCCCCAAAAGGGCGCAGACACCCTGAAATCGGTCCATCGGCTACCCGCCGTGACACAACAACAATATGACCCCAAAACGCCGTGATCCGGCTATCTGGGAGAGGATTTCTGTATGTTATTACTGACAGCTTCCCAATATCGGGGTTGCTCTGCCCGAGCCGCCCACTCCCCCATTATAACACCCCCTGCACCGCCCGGTGCTTCTTGCACTGACTCCATTACAAGACTCGCCCTCAGGCGCACGCTGCTGGCCATCTGTAGCGATTAAGCGCGCCTAAACCGTCCATTTTATGGCCGTTTCGATCAGACCGGAGCCGGCCACCAGAGTGAATCTTCATGCCGACACAATGCAGATCATTCCATCTCCGGAACTACCTTTTGGGCGACCCACTGCGCTCCGTCCGTGATTGGCGCGAGGTCTGCCGGTGCATTCTCCCCGGGCCATCGCCAACGCTGCTGTTCCATTGATGATTTGGCGTTGCGATCCGAGGTGGCAGCGCCCTGACAAGGTAACGATCCATGACTGTTTTTACACATCCCGAATTCGATAACCACGAACATGTGAGTTTCTTCTGCGATCCCGACACGGGGCTTCGCGCCATTATCGCCGTTCACAATACCTCTCGCGGCCCCGCTCTGGGCGGCTGCCGGATGTTCCCGTACGCCAGCGACGAAGAGGCCCTGTGCGATGTCCTGCGCTTATCCCGCGGCATGACATACAAGTCCGCGCTCGCTAACCTGAACCTCGGCGGCGGCAAATCGGTGATCATCGGGGATCCCCGCCAGCACAAAACCGAAGCTCTGCTGGAAGCCATGGGCCGATTCCTGGACCAACTGGGCGGCCTGTACATTGCCGCCGAAGACTCCGGCACCAGTGTTGCGGACCTTAAAGTGATGGGCCGCCACACCGCGCATGTCGCCGGCGTCTGCGAGCGCCCCGGGTTCGACGGCAAACCGTCCAACGGCGATCCGTCCCCTGCGACAGCCTATGGCACCTTTGTGGGTATTCAGGCCGCCGTAAAACACAAACTCGGGCGTAGCGATCTGGACGGCCTGACGGTGGCGATACAAGGTATTGGCAACGTTGGCTACCGCCTCGCCGAGCACCTGAAAGACGCCGGTGCCAAGCTCTGGGTCTATGACATCCATCAGGAGCAAATGGACCGCGCCGTGGACGAACTCGGCGCCATGCCCGCCAGCGCGGACGACATCCTGTACCTGCCTGTCGATGTGGTTGCCCCCTGCGCCATGGGCGCGGTGTTAAATGACCGCTCCATCCAGCGCCTGCAAACCACCATTGTAGCCGGGGCCGCCAACAACCAGCTGGCCCATGCCAGCCATGACCAAGCGCTCTGGCAGCGTGGCATCCTCTACGTCCCGGATTTTGTCATCAACGCCGGCGGCATCATTGACGTGTATTACGAGCGCAACGGGCCTGACCCGGAGGCGGTCCGCACTCATGTCGAAAGCATTGGCCACACGCTGGAAGAAATCTTCACTCGCTCCGCCAGCGATGGCCTGCCCACCGGATTGATTGCCAACCGGTTAGCGGAGGAACGATTCAAGCACGCCCCCCGTTGAAGCCGGAGATCCTGGCATTTGACGGGGCCATCACGGAAGTCACTGGCGACCCCGGCGACCTCAACCCCACAACAAAAACAGTAAGCAGGAGAAAGCAATGAGCAATGCATCATCCGCCGCCAGCGGTGTCATGGGCCAAACACCCGCCTCGCGCGGGCTCTGGTCATCCCGATTCGCGTTCATTCTGGCCGCCACCGGCTCCGCAGTTGGCCTTGGCAATATTTGGAAATTCCCCTACATCACCGGCGAAAATGGCGGCGGTGCGTTTGTGCTGGTCTACCTGCTGTGCATTGCCGCGGTCGGCTTGCCGATCATGATGGCCGAAGTGATGATTGGTCGCCGGGGTGGCCACAGCCCCGTCAACAGCATGCGGGCCATAACCAAGCGCGGCAAGCTGTCACCGTCCTGGCGCTGGCTGGCGGCGGTTGGCGTGCTCGCCGGCTTTTTGATTCTGTCGTTTTATTCGGTCATCGGCGGCTGGGCGCTTTCCTATGTCGGCACTACGGCTACGGGCCAGCTGACTGGCCAGTCGGCGGACCAGATCGGGGCGATTTTCTCCGGTTTGCTGGGCAGCCCCGGTAAGTTGTTACTGTGGCATACCGTGTTTATGGCCCTGGTGATGTTGGTGGTGGCCCGCGGTCTGCGCGGAGGGCTGGAACGGGCCGTCACTATCCTGATGCCGGCGCTGTTTGTCCTGTTGCTCATCATGGTGGGCTACGCCATGACCACCGGCTACTTTGGCGAGGCGGTGGCGTTTTTGTTCCAGCCGGATTTCTCCAAGCTGACCACCGCCGGTGTGCTGGTGGCCATGGGCCATGCCTTCTTCACTCTCAGTCTCGGCATGGGCATCATGATGGCTTACGGCTCCTACCTGCCGAAAGGTATTTCCATTGCCAAGACCTCAATGGCGGTGTCGGTCATGGACACCGTGGTGGCTCTGCTGGCCGGGCTGGCTATTTTCCCCATCGTGTTTGCCAACGGTCTTGAGCCCGGCGCGGGTCCCGGGTTGATCTTCCAGACCCTGCCGCTGGCGTTCGGTCAGATGCCCATGGGCAACCTGTTCGGCACGCTGTTCTTTGTCTTGCTGATTTTTGCGGCCTGGACCTCGGGTATCTCGCTACTGGAGCCTTTGGTGGAGTGGCTGGAAGAGCAAAAAGGCATGAACCGCACGGTCAGCACACTGGCCGCTGGTATCGCCTGCTGGCTGTTGGGCATTGCGTCGATTCTGTCACTCAACCTGTGGTCCGATTTTGCACCACTGGGCATGTTCAGCATGTTTGAGGGCAAGACCGTTTTCGATCTGCTGGACTTCCTCACCGCCAATATTCTGCTACCACTGGGTGGCTTGTTGGTGGCCGTGTTTGCGGGTTGGTTCATGTCACGCGAGGCACTGGAGGACGAGCTGGCCCTGGCACCGGCAAGCTTCTCGATGTGGTACCGCACGCTGCGGTATTTCACCCCGGTTGCGGTCGCGGTGGTGTTTATTTACAACCTGGTGTAACGCCCGGTTTCGCCGCTACCAGGGCCACCCAGGCGTGGGTGGCCCTGGTATCCGTTTAGTCTATTTCGCTAATCGACTGCGGGGACTAGTAGCCACCCCCGTTCGAATCCATCGGTTCCGTCCTGGCGGGCCGATGGGACATGCGGGCATCCTCGTAACAACGCGCCCGGTCGTCACTGTCGGTGATGGCACTGCAATTCATTTCCCGACCGTTTTGCGCCGACGGGTACATGCCCTGGTGGGTGCAACCGGCGACCAGTATCACCAAGCCGCAGCTTGCCCATTTGATATAGTCCTTCATCTGAATGCTCCTTTTCCCTGTTTACTCCCTTTAGTCCCTATTTACGCCCTCTAGCACTATTACACCCTGTGCCGCGGCGCTCCACGACAACGGATGACCATGAGTCATCACCCGGTCAATCCTTGGCCTCCTGGATCACATCACGTTCGAAGCGGCCCAACACCGTGGTAATCACCAGAGCCAGAGCCGTCACCATGGCGGCCAGGGCAAAGTTGTTAATACCCGCTGCCACCCCAATGGCGCCCGCCAGCCATATTGAGGCCCCGGTGGTAATACCCTGAACATCGGTACCGCTGCGAATGATGCAACCGGCGCCCAGGAATCCGATACCGCCAATGATTCCCTGCACGACCCGGGTCGGGTCAATGCGCGCCGACGGGTCGCCCTCGGCGGTGGCAAACAGGATGCTCATACCCATAATGATAAACGCCGCCGCGCCCAACGACACCAACATGTGTGACCGCAAGCCTGCGGGTTTGCCACGCAACTCGCGCTCCAGCCCCAGCAGCAACGCCAAACCTGAGGCGACCGACAGGCGCAGCAGCATATCCAGTAATGGAATATCGGTTTCCACAAAATGCCCTCCCGGTGGCCGCCTGGCCCTGGCCGAGCCATGACGCGCTCACTGTCGCACGTTCATCGATGCACTCTCATTAACGTTAGTCGACGCCTCACGCTCAGGCAATGTCCTGGCCAATGCTGGCCGTTAGCGGAGGGTGGGAGAATTAGCGGAGCGTTTTGCGGGCGCCTGCCTGGCCCGCCGGGCCGCGTCGAAAGACCGCTGGGCCCATTCGGCGGCCAGCTCCGGGTCGTCCATGATGGCGTCCGGCGCTTGATAATAGGACATCGCGATCAACTTGCCGTTGCGCTCAAACTCAAACGGGGGCAGTCCTTCTTGCTCAAATTCGGCCACATTGGCAGCGTCCGCTTTCAGGTACAGCGTATCCGCGGCGACCAGGCCGAACATCAGGCCGTCATGATAGACACCATATCCGCCAAACATACGGCGCGCGGTCACGTAGCCAAACTCCCGAAACACCTCGGTGAGATAGTCCATGTATTCGGTCGTCATGAGGCGCCTCCTCCTGATGGTCACACTGTGCCCTGCAATCCTCTAAATTATAGGCGCAGCATGCCCCGCAGGAGAATCGTCACGAGACTGAGTGGGAGGCGCTTTAGCGCGCAGTCGTCACGTACTTCAGCACTTCAACCACTTGCTCGGGGGTTTTGGCCCAAGCCATGGCAGACCCATCAACTTCTTTCAGCGGATGCACGATGTCAGCGTCGTGAAGGGTAATGTAGGGCGTACCCAAAGCGGCGCAGAAACCGGCATCAAAGGCGGCGTTCCACTGCTTGTATTTATCCCCGAATCGAATCACCGCCAGATCACAGCTTTCAATCAGCGTCCTGGTGCGGATGGCGTTTACCTTGGACGACTGGTGATCACGCCAGAAGCCGTTGTCCTCCGCCCCCAACACATCGCCGGCGGCGTCACTGGCCTGGTGATCGGTCACCGGCGCGGTGAAGTCCACCGGCAGGCCTGCGGCTTCGGCGCCCGCCTGAATCTGCTCACGCCAGTCGGTATGGATTTCACCGGAGAGATACACTGTCCAAATCATACTGCTGTCCTGTTTTAAGAGTTTGTTTCACACACTGTTGCCGCTGGCGGATCAGAGCGTCCCTGTCAGGCCCCTTGGCTAAGACCACTTGCTGGCGGGAGGCTTGTAGCCTTCCATAGCCTGAATCAGACCCTCCGGGCTCGACTCCACCATCAACATGTTGGCATGGTCGGCTTTCAGGAAGCCGGCATCGGCCATTTTATCAATGAACGCCAGCAGGTGGTCGTAAAAACCAAAGGCGTTGTAGAGCGCACACGGTTTGTCATGATACCCCAATTGGGCCCAGGTCCAGGCTTCAAACAGCTCCTCCATGGTGCCCGGGCCACCCGGCAACGCGACAAAACCGTCCGCCATGGCCGCCATCGCCGCCTTGCGCTCGTGCATGTCCGCCACCACCTGCAGTTGCGTCAGGCCTGTGTGCCCCAGCTCGCGGTCCAGTAAGGATTCCGGGATCACTCCGTAAACCTTGCCACCACCAGCCAATACAGCATCGGCAATGGCACCCATCAGACCAACATGGCCACCGCCAAACACCAAATCAATGCCTTTGCCGGCCATGAACGCCCCCAAGTCGGCGGCCGATTGCGCATAACGTGCATTGTTACCCGGACTTGAGCCACAAAATACCGCCAGTTTCATTTCCTCTCCTCACCTTGGCTTGCCGTCACATTCCCACTCATCTCGACAACAAGCCCTGCATGGTCGCTCTGGAATCGGGTAACAAAACTCAGCACCAAAAGCCGATCAAGGCCGTCTGGCGACGACACCGCTGTGGGATAGGGCGCATTTTGTACCGGTAGCGGGCAAATTATAGAAGCCACCGCTCGCTGAGCAAGAACCCTGCGTTCACCCCTGAAGCGAGCCATCGGCGCGACCCGGTCTGTCGCGATTACCGCCCCCCCGACACGTCCACGAAAGTACCCGTCGAGTAGGATGCGTCCTCCGACGCCAACCATAGAATGGCGCGTGCGACTTCCTCGGCCAGGCCGCCCCGTTGCATGGGGATGGTGTGTTTCAGACGCTCGATGCGATTGGGTTCGCCGCCGCTGGCATGGATGTCGGTGTCAATGAGGCCGGGGCGAACGGCGTTGACCCGGATGCCTTCGCCGGCAACTTCTTTGGCCAGCCCTATCGTGAAGGTGTCGATGGCGCCCTTGGCGGCGGCGTAATCCACGTATTCGTTGGGTGCGCCAAGGCGAGCGGCAATCGAGGACAGGTTGATAATGACGCCGCCCTTACCGCCGTGTTTGGTCGACATGCGACGCACCGCCTCCCGTGCACAGATAAAACTGCCGGTGACATTGACCGCAAACACCCGGGCCAGACGCTCTGCGTTCATGTCGTCGACGCGCATCTGCGTTTCCAGGATACCGGCATTGTTGACCAGTGCCGTCACCGGACCCAGCCGGTTATCCACCTCCTCGAAAAGCCGGACGATATCGGTTTCCACCGCCACATCCGCCTGCATCGCTGTGGCCAGGCCGCCGGACCGGTTGATCTCATCGACAATGGCGTCGGCACTCTGTCGGTCAAGCCGGTAACTGACACAGACCTTGTAGCCGGCGGTCGCCGCCAGCCTGGCGGTTGCCGCGCCAATACCCCGGCTACCGCCGGTAATAATCATTACTTTATCCATCGTTTTGGCTCCGCATGTTACCTGCTCGATAGGCCTCTGCCTGCCATAACTGTAGAGTCTCCGTGGCACTGCGCAAGGTAGTTTTCAGGGAGTTCGGGAGCCGGCGCCCGGTCCGGCATCCGAAAGTCAGGGGCATACTCTCAGCAGCGGCCGACCCGGATGCCGTTCGTAAGGCTCACAGACAGCCGTGCGAACACGGTGGCAACCTCCGCTTTCGACTTCAACGCCGTGTCAGCCAGCGGCAAACTGGGGGCTACCCCTTGAGCAAACAGCCCGCGCTTGAACGTGCCTTAGGTGACGAATGTCACCAGGTAACCCTGTGATGGCCGCCGTAATGGTTTGTTGTTGCTTCCTTCAGATATGTGAAAGTTCGTCCTGTAAGTCGTTTTTCAGTTCTGACGGCGCCATTATCCAAATGGTTTTATCGGAACCCGGGAACACGCCAATATCCAGTCCATCCTTGCTTAAGCCGGGAATCCACTTTTTGAAAAATTCCGGCAGCGAGATACTTTTCGGAACCAGGCCGTCTGACCCTTTGGCGTAATCAACGGCAAAATCGGAATTAGGCCAAACCGGTAAATACTCGATATCCCCGTCTTCAGACACTATTTTGAGAAAACGATTCTCAGCATTGACCAGTATCCAAAATTCCCTGCCCTCAACCACTTGGCTCAAAAAATAGTCGAACCGTTCTTCACCGCTCCACCCGAGCACACTCGTTATTGGATCTTCACTCATATCGTTACTCGCTGGTTGATTTACTGATAACCGTAACGCGGCGCGCAGCCGTTTGCACGAACGCACTCGACGAGTTGGCGATTCAGCGTCGGTGGCGGCCAATGGCATAGACGCCTGCTGCCAGACCAAGCGCCACTATCGCAATAATATCCACAAAGACAACCCGGCGGACGGCTTCGTTGTAACCGCCGACAGACCAGGCGAGGGCGATGAAGGAAACGAGACTGATGAAGCCGGCAATGAATGCCATTGGCTGGAGTGCGGGCTTGAAGGCGGCGTACATCATGAAGAGACCCAGCAGCCCAAACAACACGGCCCGGTGGCGCATTAAAATCTCGAGATTGGGCTCATCCAGCGACATGCCATAAAGCGCGGCCAGACGCTCGGAACCGAGAACTCCGGACACGGGCAAGAGATGAATGACGGCAACGAGCACCAAGAGACCGGTGATGCACCTTTCCATGGTCCTGGACCTCCATGACGTTAACGGGAAGCACTTCGGTGTATTTCAATGCAATTGAACGACGCCTTCAAGCTCGCAGGGGTCACCGTTACCGGACATGACCCGCGCTCTGCGACTGCCTACCTGTTTTGGCCAGCGTCAGTCGGGTTATCCCGCCGTATTATAAGGTCAGGCGGTGTACCAGACTGGCGAAACTGGTCACGCCCTGCTCCACCTCGGCAATGCCGGACGTCACGGAAGAAATACACGCCTGGCCCTGCGCGGAAATAACGCTGACCTGTTCCATTTGCCGGTTAATTTCATCGATCAGGTCCGAGTTGGTGAAGGAACGGCAGAACAGAACTGCCCCAGTTTGCCCTCTGTGAATCAGTTGCCTAATTTTTGCTTGATATGATCGATCACAACACCGTGCTCGTGCTGTGGGCTGAACATCACAATGTCGGTCACTTCTTCGGCTCTGACACTGCACCCGGGCGGCCAGTAGAAAAGATCCCCCGCCTTCGATGTTTCCTCCGCGCCATCGGTATACAGTGCTGAGATTGCGCCGTTGACCACATAGCCCCAGTGCGGGCATTGGCAATTGTCACCTTTAAGCCCGTGCAACAATTCGCTGATGTCCGTGCCCGCACCGAAGGAAAAATACTCGGCACCCATTGTTTTGTAACCCGTCACATCACCGAAATCGCGTTGCTGCCTGGCAGTAGCGCCGGGTACATCCAACTGAACAGGAATGTCTTCTTTTGCAATACGCATCGTGCAACCCTCGGGTAAAAGCCGGATGGCTTGCCTTAGAGTCTAGTGCCATAACCGGATTGGCCGGCAAAACCGTATCGCCATTCACCCATACCACCCATACCACCCATTTGGATTCACGACCCTGCCTGTCGATTACGCCTGCCCGCCAATAGACCGGTTCCGGTTTCTTCCCTCACACACTGCAACTGGCCGCCCAGGCCCTGGCAACCAGAGGAATCTGGCCATTGGCCTGGATGGGCAATCGTTCTTTGAGACGCGCTCGCAGCTCATTCCTTTCAGGCGCGTCCAGGGACAGCACATAGGTAGGGGCCGGCCCCTGGCCGCCCAGAAAGGGCTGCCAAAAGTCATCAAAACTTTCGAAAATCGTGTCGATCTCAATCGCCTCGACCGTTGCCTGAGCGAGTCCCGCTTTTCGAAACAGTGTTTTCAAACCGGCATCGGTCGAATCGGAAAATCGTGTGCTCTCATGCAGATCCGAGGCCGCAGAATCCAGATAAACCACCGCATCCCAAAAATACTTTAGAAACTCCATCTTCCCGGGGTAATCCCAAATATAGGTGGCAACCGTTCCACCGGGACGGGTAACGCGACGCATCTCCCGAAGCGCTTTTTCCGGGTTTGGAATAAAGTTCAGTACCAGGCCGGAGACGGCGCAATCCACGGAATGGTCTGTCAAAGGCAACTCAAGCGCATTGCCGACGCGACACTGAGCTTGCGCCCCCAGCCTCTCCTGCGTCGACGCAACAAACGCCTTGGACTGATCAATGGCGATCACTCCAGACGGTTCCCGCTTTTGGAAAATGGCCTGACTCAAGGCCCCCGTACCACACCCGACATCCAGCCACGTTAACCCGCTTGAGGGGGGTAGCCCGTCAATGAAAGACTGAGCAACCAGGCGGCTCCACCTGCCCATGAAATATTCGTACGGATCACCAGATTCCCATGCGTCTTTCATGACCGATGTTTCCCTTGATCAGAGGTTCCCTGACGTTGCCCGAATATCAGGGCCCAAAGGGAGCGACCCTATTAGAAAACATAGCACAAGGCTGATCGGCCTGAGTGCGATCCGACCAAGATGTGATTAAGGATTGGCTAAATTTGTAGCCCGAGGGTGTGGCACGCTTCGCCCACAAACAGAACGACCTCAGCAATCTGCCTCATGGGGTTCCCGGTTGCTCCGGTTTGTCGGTCTGGCTACCGGTTTTCAGCGTCTGCCGTGACTGGTCTCAATGGCTCACCGTCCGCGCCCTGAAGCTGGTGATCGTACGCCGCCTGGAGGCCGGTTTCGTCTTCAACCTCTTCCTCCGGCCCATGGTCAATGTAGCGCGGGTACAGTGGCGACAACATTGCCACCAGTATGCCGATTGCGGAGAACGCGGCAAACGTATTGGCGTAGCCGAGTTCATTTACCAGTAGGCCGACGACGGGCGAGCCGGCCGCCTGCCCGAGCGAGATAGCCATGAAGGGCAATACCGGCCCCATCGACAGCCGGCCCGGCAACAGGCGGATGCCGGTCATCAGATACAGTCCCGTCAGACTCATATAGGCCAGCCCAAAGACCAGCGCGGAAAATACCGCGAGCACCAGTTGGCCGGGGCTGGCCGCAAGCAATGCCAGGCTCGTGGACAGCATCATCAGCATCAGCGCCTGCGTGATGGGCGGGTTGTTGCGATCGGCCAGATCGGCGACCACGGCACCGCCAAGGCCAGCCGTGCCAACCGCCAGCCACAGCCACCCGGTCGCGCCCGGCGACAGGTTGCCGAGAGTGACCACCAGATCGGGTGCGAAAATCCAGTACGCGGAGGAGACGAAGCCCATCACGAATGCGAACAGCGAGAGCCTGAACAGGCGCGCCCACTGCAAGGCACTGATCGGCGGCGGCGGTGCGGCGTTCGACGGCACGATCCGCGACACCGAGGGTATAAAGTACCAGGCGGCAACCACCCCGATGGCCGCCAGGACGGCAAAGGACAGGTACGCAAAACGCCAGGCGCCCGCCAGGAACAGCACCGCCGGGACGGCAACGGCGACACCAACGCTGGTGCCGGCGTTCATGACCGCGCTGACGCGCCCATGCACCGAGCGATTCACCAGAACCTGCATGGCGGCCGTGAGGGCCGGCATCATCAGGCCGGTGCAGATGCCACAGGCGAACACACCCACACCCAGCGATAGCGGGCCAGAGGCCTGGCTAATCACCGCCAGCCCCCCAACCCCGAAAGCACCGGACAGTACCGCCGTATTACGGGCACCGAGGCGATCGGCGGCATGCGGCGCAACCAGTGTGGCCAACAAGAAACTGATGAGCGGCAGTGCGCCGATAATGCCGATCACGTCCGGCGTTAGTTCCAGCTCGGCGCGGACAGGGGGTACAAACAGTCCAAAGGCGAAGCGTGCGAGCCCGTAACTGATCGCGACCAGCGCTGCACCAAAGAGCGCAAACCCTGTGCTCGAGAGAGACTTCATACCGCCTCCGCCAGACCCGTGTCGAGGAAACCGGCCGCCGGCGAACGTCTCGCACGCCAAACACCGGACACTGTCAGCCTAGGAGTTGTGCTGGCCGGATTCAAGCGGGCTCCCGATTATTCCGATGCGCGAGCGCCAAAGTGCTCACCGGCCACCTCCGTCCTTGCTGGCCGTCCTACTCGACTGTTGGGCGGCGTGGTGCGCCACCGCAAACGCCTTGCTCTCGTCGCCACCGTATTCCTTGTACGCATTATTGAATGCCTCAAGGAAAGCTTTCTTCTGGTGTGTTGTATATTTTTGGACCTGCGCTTTTGGCAGATCGTGGATCGATGTGTACGGCATGGCCGGTTTCCTCCTCGCCCCTGGGTGTGGCACCCCGGTGTCCCGACTAAAACACACCGGGACCCTGACAGGCTTGAAGCTTTTATCGGACATCCTCTGCGGACAGCAGGCTCGGACGCAAAAAGCGTAACCCTCACACAGAGCATGAAGAGCGTCTTCACCATGAATTTACTATCATCACAGGGGCTGCGCAGGGGCAATCGAAGGCGCTTACTTAGCGGCACCCGTGAAGCAGTGCAAAACGGGCCTCGGTTGCAAGGCCATGGGTCGGGGCGAACGGCCGCTATCGATTAAGTGGCGGGATCGTCCTCACCCTATGTGTCGGTTGACGTACCGCCTCCCGGCTCAGGCGCACGGAAGGCCTTTTTGAAGGTGAACGCCTCACTCGTTGGCCCCTGCTCTCGCAACTTGTCCAGCTTTTGGGAAGCTTCTTCAAGGGAAGGAATATGACCGGCGGGAACCCACCAAAGCACCATGTAAGCGGCCCCGGCTTTATGAAACCACTCTTGCTTGCGCCGCAGGATCTCAACGTGCGCCGTACGGTAGACGTAGTGGTGCAAGGCCTCTATCGAGTCCCATAGTGATAGGTTTGCGATCTGATCAGGGCCAAAGAAGTCGATCCCGGTGGCGTCTCCTTCCTCGGTTTGCAGGCGCCAGACAAATCCCGGAGCGTCATCCGCCAGCGCGTTGATTCTGTCCAGGTTGGCCACAAAGTCTGAGAGTTGAGGAGAGTCGATCGGAGCCAAGAGCCTGGCAAGGTTGAGTTGGGCGATATGGTGGTTGGTCACAGTTGCCTCCCTGAACACATTTAACGCCAAGCGCAGCGGCCAGCGATCGAGAGTCCCGCCCATGCGTGGTTTTGCACAGGCAGGGCGGGCCAAACAAGTTATGGGTGTCTCGTGCTTTTTGAGTGACCGTTTGACGGAGCCCGATTAAGCGTCTCTGACTATACGATGCATCACTTAATGATCATGCACGTTGCCGTCGCGGTGGCAAGTAGCTTGCCGCCCTGGCTTCTTAACGTACCTTCGGATATCCCTAATGACTTGGAGAGGTTAATGACCCGGCCCTCGGCTATTAACTCTTCGTTTTTAGGCACGGGTCGTATCATCTTAATATTGAGATCAATGGTGCCGTACCCAACCCCCGAACCCAGCAACGTATGAACCGCGCAGCCGGTTACCGAGTCGAGCACCGTTGCGGCAAAACCGCCATGAACGCCACCCAAAGGGTTAAGGTGCGAATCATCAGCCATTGCATGAAACACCACCTCTCCTTCGTCGACTTTAATCAGTGACATTGGAATGGTGGTCGTAATTGACGGAGGCGGCAATTCCCCAAGCACCATGGCCTGTAATATTTCCAACCCTGTCATTTCCTCAATTTTCATAGTTTCCTACCGGTCATGTGTAGACTGCTTTTGCCTGGAGGCGCCCAGGTAGCACAGCGAAATGGGCGCCCGGTGGAAGGCCGTAAAGCCCCGAGCGAACGACAACGCCTTGCCATATTACACGTACAGATCGTCGTCTCGACGATACGCGAAAAGGTAATCACCAACATACATTTGAGAGCAGTTTGGGCATTTGTAGAGCTGCTTCGGGTCGTTGATCAAGAGCAGGTGATACCCCAAAAAAACCAGCGTGACCAACGCGGCCAACGTATTTTGGAAAATGAAGCCGGATGCGCTGGCCGCCAAGAAACACAACAGTGAGATTTGGCTTTTCGTGTCCCCAGTCCACAGAAATGCACTGACAGGGTTACCGAATTGAGGCGCTGCATTCAGCCTGACGGTACCCGCTTTGGCCAACGTCAATGTACAACTCTTACACTTAGGCATCATCGGGATTCAACGGTTGGCATCCACGGCTACGTGAAGCACAGCTTACTGCATGCCGCTGTTATGTCGCTCCTGACTCGAGTGAGGTTGACCCGGGCATGAGTACGATTTTACCTACCACGCCTCCCTTCTCGAGCAACTCGTGCGCTTGTCTTGCCTCGGTAAGGGGAAATCGTCGCGCCACAAGTGGTTTGACCTTTCGCTGTTGCAGCAGATTGAGCAGAGAGGTCAAATCCTGCCTGAACCATTCTGGCTTGAGCCGTTTGAGTGTCTGAATACTGTAGGGAATAATCCGCTTTCGTCCAGGCAGCAGCCAACCACACATAATGTATAGCCCGAATATGGGGATGCCATGCAGACGATGTCGCCGACCAGTGCGACCGGAATCCAGCCCTACGTTACGTAGTGTGGTGGTTGTACCATAACCCACCACTTTACCACCACGACGCAGAGCCTGGCGGGATTGCCAGAGATGGGTGCCAGCGATTGGATCAAAGACAACATCCACACCCTCCGCAGTGAGACGGCGGATTTCCGCTATGACGTCCTGCTGCTTGTAATCAATCGGTGTCGCACCCAGTCCGGAAACAGCCGATGCTCCCTGCGAAGAGGAACAGGTTCCGTACATTTCCAGCCCGGCAAGTCGACCCAACTGCAGGAGCGCTGTGCCAACCCCCCCTGATGCCCCATGAATCAGCGCGCGCTGACCGGATGTAACATGAGCGGTACGATGCAGCATCTGGTACGCCGTGACATAGTTCAACACCATGCTGACGGCTTCGGCAGGGTCGAGATCAGATGGTAGTGGCACCAGCTCAGATTCAGGCAAGCAGACACACTCGGCATAAGCGCCATGGATTGGCATCGCGACTACCTTTTGTCCAGGTTCAACACTACCGACACCGTCACCAAGCCTGTCCACTACCCCAACCAGATCCCAACCCGGCGTGTAGGGCACGCGCGGTGTTTCTGGATGCACACCTTCGCGTGCCATAACATCGGGCATGCCAACTCCGGCTGCCAATACTTTAACGCGCACCTCGCCATGATCAGGTTCCGGGCATTCGTCTTGCACCACCCGAAGCACATCAGGTCCGCCATAACGGTTAACAATGATCCGTGTCTGTTTCATGGCCCAGCCCCTTCCTTTGGGTCAACCATACTTTTGCAGCATCACAAACGACAGGCACTCTGCCGGCTCCCACGGCCGAACGCCACGTACGGATGCGAACTGTTACAGCTTGGGCATGAGACCATGATCCACAGCGTCTCTCAGCCAACCTATACAGAAAGCTAACACAGCACACACCGCGCCTGCCTGGACGTAGATCAACAAGGCATCAGCAAAACCATGGAACTGGATGAAACCCGCAACCCCTGATTTTCCAATCACCTCCCCTGACTCACCAACTTCCCGGACAGGACCCACAGCGACCATCAGAAAATAGGCCCAGGGCAGGATCACGCCAACGATAAAACTTGTGAGGAGGTTTGATTTCACGCGACCAACTTTGCATTTGGTTTGGGGCCATGACGCCAATATTCAGCGGCGGTGCTTGCTCAGCAAATCCGCAAGATTAAGATCAATTTAAATTTGAACATACTGGTCCGAAAAAATCCGTCTGCCCCCTCTGGTTTTGGACATGCAAGAAGACTTCGGAGTTACTCACGGGTGATTCTTAACGCTGAAGGCAACGGCGCGTCTCACGCGTCCGCTGGCCTGATTTGTTAATAAAAAGAATGCAGGGCACCAACCTTAGACCACTCAACTTCTGTTCTGCGCTAGCGGATATTTTCCGTTAAATACTCGAGATGTTTTCTATCCGTGCCACAACAACCACCAAGCACTTTTATGCCGAAATCTCTATTTAAACCGGCCATCAATCTGCCCCACTCCTCGACGGATTCGGACCTCAATTCTTTGGAACCTTCTAGCTCATCATGGCTAAGAGAGGATGCGTTGGCCTGTATACCGATTAACCTTTCAAAGACTTTTCCAGACAAACTCGATGGGTTCAAAAATGACGGATAGGAACAGTTTATAAAATAGCCAAGTGGTTTAGTTGTGGTTGTGGTCCTGGCATCGACACATTCGATTGCCCTCTGAATGCTCGTTCCATCCAAGACCCTGCCATCAGAACCCATCACGAAACTTATGATGTAAGGCAACCCCGTGGCTTCCATTGCTTGAGAAATGCCAGCTGCCTCTTCGACTGAAGGCAACGTGACTGCAATTAAAAAATCAACTCCTGCGCTAGCTAACTCTTTGATCTGCCATGTATGGAACTTGCTTGCCTCATCCAGTGACAATCCTTCTTGAGGCAAATAGCAATCGTTTTTACAGCCAATCAAACCACCGATCTTAACGGGTACTTTCCTGGGCTCTTCGGCAACCAGTTCCTTGAGGAAATGTGCCGCCTCAACATTAATGCTCTGTGAGTAATTTGAAGCCTGCACTCTCTCTTTGTTTGCCCGCCAAGCAGGTGTACAAAGCAATATAGGTCGATCGGTAGTCTCGGCGATGCCTAAGTATTCATCGTATACGCTCCGCAACTCTGCTCTACCCTCGTCACTGTAGATCAAAGGGGCGTGAACTAAACTCTTGTCCAGCTCTATCCTCTTGCTGCGACGGAGTCTTTCGACAACAGCTGCCTCGGCTAGAATAAAGCGATGATTTTCTAGGAGCTCTCTCATTTGAAACTCTCGGGGAATTTAATTCGTTAACGCCAGAGCTCAGGGGCGCGAAGCGTCCCCTGAGCACTTTGTTAGTTGTTCTTGCTCTCAACGTGCTTCTTGAAGTTATTCAGGATACTGAGCCAGCCCTGCCTTTGCTGTTCCGCTGAGTTCTCAGCTTCCGCTTCGAAAGTTTCTATGACCTTAACGCCGTTTTGTGTTTCTATAAATTGCACCTCAACTTTACGATCATCTCCAAGCTTGGAGTGAATCGATTTGCAAGGGTTTATTTCAGTGAACTTCCCCTCAAAATCAAAACCCGCTGAACCATCTTTCGCTTCCATCCGGTAGTTGAAGCTGCCACCTGCCTCAAGCTCCAACTCTGCTCTCGGGCAACACCATTCTTCGATGGCAAAGTTCCAACGAGTAATATCCTCAGGCGTCACCCAAGCGTTCCAAACCGTATCCAGACGCGCATTTACTTCAGTTTCGATTGAAATTTTCATACTCACTCCTATCGGGGTCATAGCGGAAGCAATAAGGCCTTTGATCATAGCCTCACGAACTTGTCGAATAGGGCAAATGAAAATCGACACCGTTACAAGCCCTGAAGTCGGCACGCGTGGCAACTAAGGCCTTGGGTAAGCTGCCGCAGCGTAGTACCGGTGGAATTCCCCCACTTGTTATGACCGGTTGGGGCCGCCCATTATGATCTTGGCTAAAGTCACCAGTCCTGAACTGGTTAGGGCCAATGCCAGGAACCAGGTTGTCCATATGCCAAAAGCATACCCATAATCTAATTCGCACTTAGGCGCATCAGCGTTAACGCAAAACTCTCCCATCGCATTGTGCTGAAGACCTACATACAATATGTAGCATGTAGCTGGCAATTAGCGCCGACACAATTACACACACAATGATTGCTTTTTTCATGCCGCGCACCCTTGCTGTACCCATGGTTTTTCTTGCATGAGCTTTGCTACTCAGGCGCCATATTCATTAACTTTTTCTGTGCCGAGGAAATGGTATATTGTTGCTACTTTTCTTGATGTGGGATCTTTGACTCGAGCCGTTATGCGAGCCAGGAGGATGATGCCAAACTCAATATTATAAAAAGGGCATTCCAAGTTCTCTTTGGTGACACCCAGCTCCCGCCAATACTTGTAATGCAAATTCATCGGGAGAATTGTCTTCCGGTATGGATAGAACTTGTCATACCAGCCATGAGTGGTTTCCATGTACATGATGGCTCTCGCGAGGTTTGGTTAAGCTCATGCTTGATAGCAAGAGTCTGAATCAAACCACCTTGAGACTTGGCTCGCAATCTCCAGTTCATACAGCGGCTCTGCACCAACAGCTGATGGATTTTCCTCAATATTGAAAAACGCAGGAGAGTCTTTGATGATGCTTTCCTTCCTTGACTTACGATCCGATAAAACTGGATTTTTTTCACTTAGTTCTCCGAACTTTTCCATGTAGCCAAGCTAAGCGGCGGCCTGACAAGGCCGTCCGGTCGAGGCCCGTTTGGGCCGAAACAAACTTAAGCGACTTGTTATGGCTGGTAGTTGAATGGACGCAACAATAGATAAAACCATGTGCTCATCCACCTCAAAACACTTACCCGCCGAAATCTGTCCAATGTCTGGTATAGCTGCCTAGTTACTTCTTCAGGCGCATCGTTAATAGGAAAGATATCAATGCTATCGCCTGGAGTGCAGAGAACGAAGTCGTGATTTTTAAATTTAAATTCTGCCTGATAGTCATCGGTAAGAAGCCTAGACTTCTTCGAAAGAACTTCGACAGAAGCCTGGCTGCGCAAAAAGGCCAGTACGGAAGTTGGTGAATACTGATAGTCCTCGCCCATAGACAGGCGAAGATTGCCTTCATGTTCGTAGATACGAGCTTTACTCAAAGCTTACATCCGATAGCCATAACGCTCCAAACAACCGCCGCTATAAGTACCGGCGCTTATTGCGGTCGGCTGCTTTGGCTTTTTATGCACAACTATATTTTGCCCCGGTAAAGGTCTTCTACAGGGAATATCATCGTGTAATCATCCCAATTCAGATTTCCGTCAACTACGTCGAAGGTCAAAAATCCTTCCTCTGTCTTATACCGGTCGTAGTCCGGGTGTCCATTGGAGAAAATGAACGGAGCGAAATCAACAAGCTGTATGTGGCCGTCGCTGAACGTCAGTTCCAGGATATGAGACTTTACGTGCTTTACCTTTTTAATAGATAGCTCGGACATTCCGCACCTTTTGAGTGATGATCTTTGGGACAATAGGCTTCTTTTTCACAAAATAGTCTACCCACTGGTTGACGATGTCCTCCGCATAGGCGCGAACGAATTCCTCGAACTCCTTCCGCTTTTTAGTCTCCAGACCTGGACCTTTATCTTTAAGAGTAATTTTCTGGATGCGCCCATTCAAGAAGTGGATCTCCGCCTTGGTCTCTCTACCGCAGTGCTTTCCGTGCACATGTATCGGCTCATGTTCGTTGCTGTAGAAAAACAGAACTATTCCCAAGTACTCGTATAGTTTAGGCATTCTCGATCTCCTTATCGCCTAGGTGAATTATTGTTTCCTTGCATAACGCCCCCCATCACCGGTGGCAAAACCGGCGCGAAGCAGAGGTTTTGGCATCCGGTGCATGGCTTAGTTATGCAGCATGTAGCGGCTTGATCCGATCAACTTCTTTCTTGACCGACTGAGCCGCCGTCCAAAGATCAACAGATCGCTGCGCATTCAACCAAAATTCCGGAGAGTTACTAAACAAACGGGCAAGCCGAAGCGCCATTTCCGGACTGACAGCGCGGCGCTCGCGCAGTAATTCATTAACTGACTGGCGAGAGACACCCAGAGATTCAGCCAGCCCCGCAACCGTCAGGCCATAATCCGGCAGGAAGTCCTCTCTCAGCATTTCACCCGGATGAGTCGGCTTGCGTTGCATGCCGGCAGTGTTAGGAATAGCCATAATCATCACCTCACTCAGTGGTAGTCACACACTTCGACCTCATACGCATCGCCGTCTTCAAAACGAAAACAGATACGCCACTGATCATTTATTGAAATCGAGTGCTGCCCCTGCCTGTTTCCGGAAAGTGGGTGAAGGCGATTGCCGGGCGGCACCTTCAAGTCCTCCAACTGTCCGGCCAGATTCACGTATTCAAGTTTTCTGGCAGCTCTCGGTGCGACATCCGCAGGAAACTTTTTTGTCTTGCCTTTGGCGTACAGCTCTTGAGTTCGTTTGTCAGCGAAGGATTTGATCATGCGACAAAGTGTATTCTGTCACGTGACACGTGTCAATACGGCGGTTAGCAACTGCATAACATTTGTATATAAGTCTCCACGACCATTTTGCCCGCGACTCATATTTCCAAAAAGTAACGTTTAAAACTAGGCAGAAAATAGCTTTAGGTCAATGAGTTCCGGCGATATTGGTGAGTTCGGCACCTACAAAAGTGATTATTCCGACTACTATCCCCATATTTCTTTCTTTTTTTTCATTGCAAAACCGGGACAGAATTATTTAAGCAAGTTCGACAGGCCTAAAAATAAATCTGTCCCGGTTTCCGGGCACCGATGATTTTTTGGGGGCGAAAGCCAGGGGATAGCTCGGTGAGCTATCCGAACCCGAAAACCACAATACCATTGCTGACGGCCAAGCCGCCGGGCCTCTTGATGCAGAAAGCCTGGGTACTCGACAGATTGAAGGCAGATAGCGATCCTCAATTCGCGCAAGGCCGGTGGCGCACTCAGGGAAAGTTTGTTAGTTTTCGCATTGCAGGAAGCACCGCACATGAACAACACATATTCAAGGAAGAACTATGGCCTCATCAATCTACTACCCCAGAACTGTATTCTCCTCTCAGGAGCTCGCCAAAAACATCTGTCCTGCGGACATGACCTCCGAGGAATTTGAGCAAAAGTTTCTGTCTGCCAACGGGTTATCCGCTGGTAACAATTCCATCTGCCCACCCAACAGGCCAGTCGCCGTGCCGTCAGCTGATCAGGGTGAATCTGTAGGTCTGGGTCCGATAAGAGCCTGTACGTTTGAAGAACAACAGACGCTAGCGCACCTGAGTCGCTATGCCGGTGGCGCCGCCGTGATGGGACTGGCCGACCTGCTATGGGATACCAAAATCCCTAATGTCATTGGTGACCTGAACACGTTTGGTGGCAACGGCATGGGCGCCGCCGTCGCACAATCCAGCAAGGTGTTGGGCGCCATCAACAAATACGACCTTGCAAACAAGAACTATGAGGATATGAAGAATCACCGGGCGGCTCCCAGAATGGTGAACGCCGCAAAATTGCGAGCGCAAGCCACCTTCAAGGAAATGAACCAGATTCTCCATGCCAAGTCCTTGAACTACCTGAACAACAACACCTTCAGAATGCGCCAGACCACCAATGCGGCCGGTCGGACCGTGTGGGAGTCCATTCCTGTACGCGATATAGCGGATGTGCAAAAGCTCTCCAGGCTTGCCAAGGCTGGCCGTGTGGTCGGCCCCGGGTTTATCGTGCTCGATGGCTATTTGCGTGCCAACAGTGTTTACCATAGCCGGAATAACAACGATCCCAACTGGGAGCTGGACTTCCCCCAGTGTAGTGGACACGCATCGATAACTCCGAAGAGGGAGAAGAGCGATGCCTGCAATGAACACGGGGAAGAAGACGCAAAGGTATAGCGTTGAATTTAAGGTCAAAGCAGTGGAGTGGAGCTACCAGCCTCACCGTAGTGTAAAAGGGGTGGCCGAGGCGCTGGATATTCATCCCTTCATGCTGTCACGCTGGCGAAAGGAATACCGGGAAGGAAGGTTCGCCATGAAGCGGGTAAAGAAAGCGCCTGATGAAGCCAAAAAACTGATGAAGGAGAGGGATGAGATCAACCGTCTGAAACGCCGGATAACGGAGCTTCAGGAGGAAAATGACATCCTAAAAAAGTTTCAACGTTTTCAGGCCGAGGAACGACGGAAGCGTTCAGGTTCGTCTGGAAACACCGGGGACAGCACGGAGTAAAGGCGCTTTGTCGTCACCTGAGGATCTCGCGGTCTGGGTACTACGCCTGGGCAAAGCGGAAGCCCAGCCAGAGAGCTGCTGAGAATGCGGATTTGCTGTTGAAGGTCCGAAGGGTCTACAACGACAGCAAAAGCCGTTATGGCAGTCCACGGGTCTATCAGGCCCTTCGTCGAGAGGGTCTCGTTGTGGGTGAGAATCGAGTTGCGAAGATCATGCGGGAATGGGGGATGAAAGCCCGCGTTGCTCGTGTGTATCGCCGAATGAGGAAGCTCAGGGAAGACTTGAAAGCTCTGCCCAATCATCGACTGGAGGCCGACAAACCAGCCGCAGCTAACCAGCAATGGAGTAGCGACGTCACCTACATCAAGCTGGGTAAGAAATACGTGTTCCTGGCGGTCGTGCTAGATCTGTACTCACGGCGCATCATCAGTTGGCGACTCGGTGAGAATCTGAGCGCAGACTTTGCAAAGGCCACGCTCAGGGAGGCCTTCACAAGCCGGAAACCGGCCTCGGACTTATTGTTCCATACCGATCGTGGTATCGAATATCGTGCTCACAAGACGCAAGCTCTGCTGAATCAGTACCGGGTACGACACAGCATGAACCGACCTGGCCAATGCACGGACAATGCGGAGGTGGAGTCCTTCTTCAAGACGTTGAAGGGAGAATTACTACACGCGACCAGCTTCGTGACCATGCGGCAGTTACGGAAACATATAAATAACTATATTGAGCGCTTCTATAACAGCCAACGGCTGCACAGTAGTCTTGGTTACCGGACTCCGATAGAGTTCGAGGGAATCAACTGATGGGGCGTGTCCAATTTATTGGGGGAATTCCAAGCGAAAAGCGGTTGTTCAGGGTGTGTCGTTTGGAGCCGGCATCGTTGTGGGCATGGCGATTGGCGCTGTTATCGCTTTCACGCCTGTTGGGCTTGCTATTGGAATCGTTGCCGGAGGTGCAGCGGCAGTTGGAGCAGATTATTTGGTCAAGGATCTCGTGGGGCGGGTGTATGACTGGTGGTGATCATGACTGATATTCCGTTGGACATCTTTTTTGCTTTCATCGGACTTGGAGGCGGGGCAAGCATGTTCTTTGGACTTCTGGTCCTCAGGCTCACGTTAACCCGTCGCCTGAAGAAAAAGCTGAATGCAACCGGCGACTACTGGGATAGCGGCACCATTGATTTTGGCCTTTTCAATACCGCGATATTTGCCTGGGCCTGCACAATGCCTTGGTTCCAGAGGCTTAAAAAATATCAACTGCTCTACCCTGGCCTGGACGTCAGGTCTTTCGCGAACTGGTTTGAAAGGGCTGTCGCCTATGGAGCAATCTACGGTTTGATGGTGATGTTCCTGAGCGCTCCTTTTTTTTACCTCTTTAAGCCATAGTCTTAAAGAAATGGCCAGGTGGACGGGCGGACAGTGCGCCGCTTGATGGCTATCTGCGTGCCAACGATGTTTACCTCAGCAGGAAAACAACGATCCCAACTGGGAGCGAAAAGCGGTTTTTGAGGGTGTTTCGTTTGGAGTTGGCATCTTTGCGGGCATGATGATTGGCGCTGTTATCGCTATCACGCCTGTTGGGCTTGCTATTGGAATCGTTGCTGGAGGTGCAGCGGCAGTTGGAGCGGATTATGCCGTCAAGAATATCGCGGGGCAGATCTATGACCGGTGGTGATCATGACTGATATGCCGTTGTACATCTTTTTTGGTTATATAACACTTGGAGGCGTTTCGAGCATGATCCTTGGACTACTGGTCCTAAGGCTCACATTAACCCGTCGCCTGAAGAAAAAGCTGAAGGCAACCGGCGACTACTGGGATAGCGGCACCATTGATTTTGGCTTTATCAATACCTCGCTATTTGCCTGGGTAATCCCCCCGATATCAATCGTCGATCTTTCTCCAGTTCAGGTTCAAGGTTTGGGTGCAGATCTGGTAAAAGGTTTACATCGCTAGAATATCGGAGGTGATCAGGTAGGCTGAGACGTTTTTTCCGGGCTTGGTCAGGCGGTGATGAAAATCGTGAATGCCCTGGGTCGTATTGACGGCCAATGGCGTCCATTGGATTTTTTGGCGTTCATGAAGTACTTCCAGGCACAAGGATGCCAGTTCAAAATCAGGCCATTTAGAGGTCGAACGCTCGAGTTGAATACCGGTTTCGATGTATCCGCCGAATTACTATCATCACCCAAATACCGAAGTAGGTTGCTGCCCGACTTCGGTAGCGGTATATGGGAGGGTTACTGCCAGTTTTAGTAGCTCCGCTTTTTGCAATTGCCTCCCAAAAGGTGTGCTGTTAATGTTCGGCAGTCATTGCATAGGGATTTGCAAATGAATCGGCCTGAAGAACATAAGCCACAACATATATATCCCGCCTATCACTATGTCTACAACATTCCTTAGCAAAACGTATGGCTTGCGCTCGTCGTTTTCGTCGCCAGCATGGAGCCAATGAATCTGAGAAGTGAACAGTACACCCACGTATTCAGGCAATTAAGAGGGATCAAGGATGTCGAACCAGAAAACACTAAGCGCCACTATCAATGCTCATCCGGAACAGCTTCACCTCATGTCACAGAAACAATTTCATGAGCTAGTAAAGAGGCTTCAAGAGATTTCCGGCAACGCCGATGCAAAATCCATTGCTTCGCTTATTTCACCCGTTCAAGACGTCTTGCTTGCACGACGTCTAATTAATGAAATTGGGCTGACTGGTCGCGCTGTTGCAAAAAACGTTGGTGGTGACGTTTATATAGTAATTAAAGGCTACCCAGGCCTGCGCCAACACCTTACAAGCACTCGCTATTTAGACACCCACCCAAAGGTTGTTGACCTTGCTATCGGTCGCAAAAACGTAAACCGGAATTTGATTAGCGGCGCGCGCCTCACTATCTACCTCACCGTACCCATTAGTGTTTTACAACACCTTTTGAACGAAAAAACCACATTGACTCAACTGATCGGGCAAACGACTACTGACTTAGTAAAATTAGGCTTAGCAACATTGATTGGCTCTGCTGCAGCTTTTGTTGCCGGCACCGTTACAACTATTGCCGCAGGACCTCTGGTCGCTGCAATTGCCGTCGGCGTTGCGACCGGATACACGCTAGACCACCTAGACCGAAGGTTCGGTGTGACAGAAGCCTTGATCAAGGGTTTGGATGCGGCTCACGATAGCACTTTTGGAGAGCTCGCCCGGCAGATTCTACGATTTGAACGTGGTCTCATCGATGAGGCAATCCGAAATATGGTTGGAAGCGGCATGCACTACTAACATGCAAAAAAACGTTACCTTTTTAATTACTTTTCTGATGCAGTTATTGGCATGTGCGTTTGCCATTTTCTGTTTTTGGCTTTGGTGGTTGACCCTCCAAGCTATAGCCAGAGACGAGTTGCTAATCGAAGCACAAACAGGCATGCGATATTTACTGCTGCCATTAATACTGCCAATTCTGCACTTGGCTACCGTGATCGATCGCAAATTCAGTCGCTCTCGAAATAATCATTGGCGCAAGCATCAGGGCAACTTTTTCCTGCTTGCCATTGTCGCATTGTTCGCACTTGGTTGGCTGATTGAAAGCCAATATTTTTCCGTACTTGAGGAACAAGGCTATCAAGCGTGCGAAGCACACAGTTCTGGACTTCGTTCTACTTTTATCGTCTATACGAGAGACATGTCCCAATGCCCAAATCAAAACTAAAAAGCCACTCTAATTGGTTCATAACAACACTGCTGCTTGCCTGCCCAGTGAATGCATCAAGTCAAACGGGTCTGCTCTGCACCATAACTGCCGACCAGTATCCTGGATTTGAAAACGGACTGATGGAGAGCACCACCGTGAGGCTGACCGGTATGCAGGGCGAAGCCGGTGGCCAAGCCACCGTCTACGAAACAGATACTTTTCGATTCCGTGTTATTACTGGTCGCACGCAGATCCATTCTGGGACAACAAAGTTGATGGATTTTTATGTGGAGGCACAGAATATTGAAAGCGGCCACAGCATACGTGCTGCCAGCGCATCCTTTGCTGGGGGGCCGCACCAGGCCCGCCTGGAGTTGGTGAATTATCCCACAAACACAGACTGGTATGAGGGTATTGCAATTTTTGAGTGCGCCGAGGCAACTGCACTTTGACAGGCGAAATGCTGTGAATTTTACCTTTGAGCGCGGCAACGACATCCGCACGGTTCAGGACCTGCTCGGTCATGCGGACTTGCGCACCTGTTAACCTGCGAACGAGGCAAATCCATACCCATGTCTTGGGGTAGGGCTTTGCCGGGGTGCGCAGTCCGCTGGGTTGAGGGTCAGTGAGTCTTTACCATTCCAGTTGCGCCCCGGTCTGGTATTCGATCACCCGGGTCTCGAAGAAATTTTTCTCTTTGCGCAGGGTGGCCTGCTCATCCAGCCAGGGGGAGACGTTTTTAGCCCCGGGAAACGGTGCTTCCAGGCCGACCGTACGGGCCCGCCGGTTGGCCACGAAACGGAACTGCTCGGTGTGGTAATCGGCGGAATAGCCGAGGATGGGATCACGCAGAATGTAGTTGGCGTAGGTTTTTTCGGCGGCCTCAGACTCGTCCCACATCTGGCCGACCGCTTTCGGGTCGAGGGTGATGTTTTCTTCTTCCAGGATCTGGCTGACCACTTTCAAGCCGAATGAGAAATGCATGGCTTCGTCCCGCAGTATGTATTGCAGCTGCTCGCCGGTACCTCGCATCAGGCCCCGGCGTTGCAAAGCAAAAATAGGGCTGAAGCCATTGTAGAACCAGGTACCCTCGAACACCGCGGCGAAGAACAGGTAGGACATGATGAATTCCTCCAGGTCGTCGTGGTTGCGCAGGTTCATGCCGGGTCGCATGGCGGCGTCCAGGCGTCGGTTGGCGAGCTGGATTTTGCCGTTGATTTCCGGCACTACCCGGTAGCGATTGTAGATCTCGCTCTGGTCCAGGTTCAGGGTTTCGATGCAGTGCTGGTAGGCCCAGGTGTGCATGGCTTCCTCATAGACCTGCCGGGCCTGGTAGATCTGCAGCTCCGGCGCGCTCATCTTTTCCATCACCGCCAGGCCAATGTTGCGCATGGCGAGGATGTCGGAGGTGGTCAGGTAGGCCAGGACGTTTTCATAGACGTGTTTTTCCGGCCCGGTCAGGCGGTGGTGATAATCGTGAATGTCCTGGGCCATGTTGACGTCCAGCGGCGTCCAGTGATTTTTGTTGGCGTTCATGAAGTACTCCCAGGCCCAGGGGTACTTGAACGGCGCCAACTGGTTGATGTCGGTGGTGCCGTTGATGACACGCTTGTCGTCGACGTTGACAGGTTGCGGCGCACCGTTGGCGGCTGTGGAGGTGCGAGTGTCTGCGGTCTTGGGTTCGTTGTCCCAGTTGAGCATGGTGTAGATCCTTTTAAAATCGGGTTTGCAGTCGGACTGTCGGTTGGGCTACTGACAGGCTTCGCAATCGGGCTCGTCAATGGCACAGACCTGCGGCTGGGGCGCGGCGACCGGAGCGGTTTTCTCAGCGCCGGTGGCGCCGAGTGAGCGCAGGTAATAGGTGGTTTTCAAGCCGCGCTCCCACGCCAGTTGGTAGAGTGCATCCAGCTTTTTACCCGAGGCTTCGGCCATGTACAGGTTCAGGCTCTGGGCCTGGTCCAGCCACTTCTGGCGCCGGGCGGCGGCTTCAACCAGCCAGCGGGCGTCAATCTCAAACGCGGTGGCGTAGCGGGCCTTGATGTCGGCGGGCACCCGGTCGATCCGTTGCACCGACCCGTCGAAGTATTTGAGGTCGTTGACCATCACGTTGTCCCACAGACCCTCCGCTTTCAGGTCTCGCACCAGCGCAGGGTTGACCACGGTGAACTCGCCCGACAGGTTCGATTTGACGAACAGGTTCTGATACGCCGGCTCAATGGACTGGGACACCCCGACAATATTGGCGATGGTCGCGGTCGGGGCGATCGCCATGAGGTTGGAGTTGCGCAGGCCGTGCTGGCGAACGGCCGCGCGCACGGCGGTCCAGTCGAGCCGGCGGTCGGTGTTCACGGTCAGCTCACCCTCGCGTCGGCCATGGCGGAGTATGTCGATGGAGTCGATGGGCAGAATGCCCTGCGACCACAACGAGCCCTCATACGTCGGGTAGGCGCCCCGCTCAGCTGCCAGCTCGGCAGAGGCGCGAATGGCGAAATGGCTGATCTGCTCCATGGTGAGGTCGGCAAACTCAACGGCGTCCGGACTGGCGTAGGGCAGTTTGAGGGCGTACAGGGCGTCCTGGAATCCCATCAGCCCCAGACCCACAGGCCGATGGCGCAGGTTGGATTCGCGCGCTTGCGGCACCGCGTAGTA
Source organism: Marinobacter caseinilyticus (assembly GCF_011074955.1). Taxonomy (GTDB): domain Bacteria; phylum Pseudomonadota; class Gammaproteobacteria; order Pseudomonadales; family Oleiphilaceae; genus Marinobacter; species Marinobacter caseinilyticus. The sequence continues at coordinate 84,333 of NZ_WUQJ01000022.1, forward strand.
ATTGATGTCGATGACGTTATCGAGCATGCGCACGGCGGTGTTGACGGTCTGCTCCAACCGCGGCACGTCCAGTTCGCCGTTGCGAATGTGGGCGGCCAGGTTGATGGAACCGAGGTTACAGACGGCGATTTCGTCTTCGCTGGTGTTCAGGGTGATTTCGGTACACAGGTTCGATGAGTGCACCACGCCCTGATGCTGCTGGGGCGACCGCAGGTTGCAGGGGTCTTTGAAAGTGATCCACGGATGACCGGTTTCGAACAGCACGGTCAGCATCTTGCGCCACAGCTGTTTCGCCGGGAGGGTTTTAAACAGGCTGAGCTCGCCCCGCGCGGCCATCGCCTCGTATTCCTGATAACGCGTGCGAAAGGCCGTACCGAACAGGTCGTGCAGGTCCGGGGTGTCGTTGGGGGAGAACAGGGTCCAGTCGGCGTCGTCCCGCATCCGTTCCATCAGCAAGTCGGGCACCCAGTTGGCGGTGTTCATGTCATGGGTGCGGCGACGCTCGTCGCCCGTGTTCTTGCGCAGTTCCAGAAACTCTTCAATGTCCAGATGCCAGGTTTCCAGGTAGGCGCAGACCGCGCCCTTGCGCTTGCCACCCTGATTGACGGCCACGGCGGTATCGTTCACCACTTTCAGGAACGGCACCACGCCCTGGCTTTTACCATTGGTGCCTTTGATGTGGGCGCCCATGGCCCGCACCGGGGTCCAGTCGTTGCCCAGACCGCCGGCCCATTTCGACAACAGGGCGTTGTCCCGCACCGAGCCATAGATGCTGCCCAGGTCGTCACTGACCGTGGTCAGGTAACAGGACGACAACTGGGAGTGCCGGGTGCCGCTGTTAAACAGCGTGGGGGTCGAGGCCATGTAGTCGAACGACGACAACAGGTTGTAGAAGTCGATGGCGCGGGCGTTGGGGTCGTCTTCGCGCAGCGACAGCCCCATGGCGACGCGCATGAAGAACACCTGGGGCAGCTCCAGGCGTTGGCCGTTCCAGTGGATAAAATATCGGTCGTACAGGGTTTGCAGGCCCAGGAAGCCAAACTGCCCATCACGCTCGGGTTTCAGCGCCTGGCCCAGACGGGCCAGATCGAATTCCGCCAGCGCGGGGTCGAGCAGTTCCCGGCGGATGCCGGTTTCGATGTAGGCCGCCAGCGCCCGGGGATAGACTTCCGCCAGCGGTTCGTGCGCCGGTAACGCCAGCGCGCGGGTGGTTTCCTGGCGCAACTGCTCCAACAGCAGGCGTGCAGTGACCGCACTGTAGTCGGGTTCCTGTTCAATCCGGCCCCGTGCGGTCATGACCAGCGCCGGCAACACGTCGTGGTCAGCCATGCCGTCGTACAGGTTGCGCAGGGTGTCTTGCACCAGACGGTCTGAGTCTACGCTGTCCAAGCCGGTGCAGGCGTGTTCGGCCTGATGCTTCATCAGGCCCAGGTCGAGTGGGCGTACCCGACCGTCCGCCTGGGTCACGGTCAAGGTGGGGTGCGCCTCCACCGGTGCTTGCCGGGCCCGTTCCGTGGCGTGGGCCTCCCGGTACAGTACGTACGCCCGGGCGATTTGCGGTGCTTCGCCGCGCATGAGGGCCAATTCGACCTGGTCCTGAATGTCTTCAATGTGAATCTTGCCACCGGCATTCAGACGCCGGCTCACCGCCTGGGTGACCTGACGGGTAACGCTTTGGGCACTGTCATGAATACGGACAGAGCCGGCGGCCTGATCGCCTTCGACCGCGAGAAACGCTTTGGTAACGGCGACGTTGATTTTTACCGGGTCGAACGCCACCAGAGCGCCATTGCGCTTGATGACCTGTAAGGATGACGGCGCGGCCTGGCTGGCCGGATCGGGGGTTGCCACTGAGGTTGCGGGCATGATGATACTCCTGAATACGCGTTGAAATTCCAAGCCTTCGCGTACACAGGACGGGGTTGGGCCCGACCGCTCGGCCGCACCACAGTACCGTTGTCTGCTCACCTTTCAGGGTCCGTGGACGCCTGTGTCGCGAAGGTGCAGTTGCGGTTGTTCCGATGCTCGGAACACCACCTCCCTGGCAGGTCTTCGGACTCAGGAGCGTGGGTTGTGCTGGCAGGCAAAACCCGGGCCTTGCGTAACGACTTCCCGGCGGTGGCCAGTGTCTTCGTGCTACGCTCGTTCTCCAATACCGCTGCGCGTCAGTTCCGGATTTTCACCGGATTCCCGATACCGTCATGTCGTAAAACGAGTGCCACGGGGGCACACCAAATAACTACATGTGGTATCAAACCAAGGATTTTGACACTATATAGGCTGCCAGGGCCGACCACAAGGAACTTTGGCCAAGCATTCGCATCGGATAATAAAGCCACTAATCGGGGACCATCATGCTCACACCCATCTCATGGCCGACGCGGTCAGCGCTGGTCCTGCTGCTTGTGCTTGCTCCGTTCAGCCACGGCTGGGCGGATACCGACGGTCCGGTGCCCCAGTTCTCCCGAATCGATACCTTGCACGCCGGCTGGGAGCCTTTGGAATTTCCGAATATCGGGCGGCACAGCCAGTATGAGCTGGTCCGGGACGACGGTGTTCAGGTGGTGAAAGCCACCACCGCCCAAAGTGCCTCGGGGCTGATCGCCCGGGTCACGGTGGATCCGCGGGAGCACCCCATCCTGCAGTGGCGCTGGAAGGTCAGTAAGATTTACAACGCCGGCGATGCCCGCAAGAAGGCTGGGGACGATTACCCGGCCCGCATTTATGTGGCGTTCGCGTTTGAACCGGACAAGGCCAGTTTTTTTGAGCGCGCCAAGCGCCAAGCGATCAAGGCCCTGATGGGCGAAGCGCTGCCGGGCAACGCGTTGAACTATATCTGGGCCAGTAAGTTGCCGGTTGAGTCCCTGGTGCCCAACCCGTTCACGGACAAGACCCAGATGATCGCGGTCAACTCCGGCCCGGCTCAGGTCGGTCAATGGGTGACGGTGCGCCGGGACATCGTGGCGGACTACACCCGGGCGTTTGGTGAGGCGCCACCGGCCATCGTCGGCGTCGGCATTATGTCGGATTCGGACAACACCGGTGAATCGGCCATGGCATGGTATGGCGATGTTCAGCTGCTACCGCGAGCAAGCGCCGAACAGTGAGGGTGTGGGTGACGCGGGTTCGGCCGGGCCGGATGAGCGGTCTTGCAACGCCTGCAATTGGCCTTGCTGCAACAGGCGGGCATAGGCGCGATCGAACGCCTTGATGCGTGCGACCGATTCCGGTACCTGCCTGGGCGCCACAAACGCCCCTCGCACCTCGTGAATCTGGCAGCGCTTGAGCATGACGTCGGGGAAGTGTGGTTTCACCGCTTCCACGGGCTCATCGTAGTCAATCAGATAATCGCCCCGGTCGAGTTGCAGCATGGACAGGGCGGCTTCGTGCGTGGGTGCCAGTGCAATGGTCTCAGCCTCAAGGTCCAGGCCGTTTAACGCACCCAGGTAGCTGAAACCATTGATCAGGATCAGGCGTTTGCCCGCCAGCCCGGCAGGGCTGGCGATCGGTGCCATGCCCGGTTTATGGTAGGCGTACAGGCGAATGCGCATCGGGGTGGATTCGCTCTCCACCACCTGGCCTGCCAACTCCGGAATACCGGATACCCCCGGCCACAGGTCAATATCACCACGGGCGAGGTATAAATACACCCGGGCAATGGGCAGGTGCACCCATTCAATCCGATAGCCTGCCTCCGCCGCCACCCGCTCGGTCATTTCAACCCATGGCCCGGAGGCATTGCCATTGTCGTCCGCATACTTGAACGGCGGAAATTCCACAAAGCCGGTTCGCAAAACGGGTTTATCGGCCTCGTTATTGACCTTGTCGACCTCAGTGGCCTTGTCACCAAAGGCTGGTCCTGCCGTTATAATCAGCAGCAACGTGACAACCAACAGGCGAGGCAGATTCCAGCGCTCCAAGGGGGGGTGCACCTCTTGAGGGATATCGTATAAGTTTGGCTTGGTGTTGCCAGTTTAGCCAAAAAAAGTTCGTGGCGCTGTCCCGGTTAACACGGCGATGCCCAGCGGAAGGCCAACCCCTGCGGTCAATCGGGACGTGGCCGCCGACGCTTTCACTTCGGAACAGGACCTGGGACTGCCCGGTTGAGCGTCAGGGCCCTCCGAAGCCGAAGCGTCGGCGACATTGGCGAACCGCCTTGTCGGTGATCGCGTGCAATATCCGTGCTTTCACGTGAATCCGCGATGAGTCAATAAAACGGCGGTCTTCTAGGGAGAGCTCGGCGAGGGGTCCAATTGCTCCCGGGTCGGGTAGCCTGGGATCATGCGGAAAACAGAGGGTTCTTGCACGGTGGATATCTGATTTTGGTCGGACAGTCGACGATACGCGGTATCAAAGGCGTCTCGAATCGCGGCCGCGTCGGGGCGAGCGCCGGAAAACAGCCAGGCGCCTTCGCGGATACGAACCGGTGACGCCTGGAGGCTGTGGTTTGGGTATTGGTCAATCAGATCCTGCACCGGATGTCGGTAATCCAGCAAATACTGCCCGCGCTGTCGCACTAGCATGTCCAAGGCCGCTTTGTGGCTTGGCGCTTCCGCGATGGTCACGCCCTCATAGCTGTGCAGAAATGCCGCCAGCCCTGCGTAGGTGTATCCGGTAATCAAAATCAGGGTATGGTTCTGGAAATCGTCAAACTGCTCAATCGGCGGGGTACCTTCGAGATACCAGGCGCTTAACTGTATTTCCAGGGGGTGGGACACGCTTTCAAGAACGGCGCCTTTGAGCGCCGGTATATTGGTCAGGGCCGGAAACACATCGATGTTGCCGTTTTTGATGTAGAGGTACGCACGGCTGATGGGCAGGTACATAAACTCGACCTCAAAACCGGCCGCTTGCGCGACCTGCCGGGTCAGTTCGATAAACGTCCCGGCTGGCTGGCCATTGTCGTCGAGATACTCCAGGGGCGGAAATTCGGCATACCCAATTTTTAACACTGGTCTGCTGTCGTCTGCCGATGCCGATGCCGATGCCGATGCCGATGCCGATAGCAGGGTGACCAATACGAGGACAATCACACCAAACCCGCGTTGCCAGGCACACAACCGTATCGCCATATCGTCAAACCTTTGTTGGTATTGGCCAATGCATCTACAAAACCAGGGCCGTTTATAAGGTTACCAGAATGCCGTCTCAATGCACTGTTTAAGGGCCGTACCGACACAGAAGCCTGTTAATCAAAGTAATCAGGGACAGCGGTAACAGGATTGGTTTGATCGACCGCTAAAAAATACCGCCCAGCCAATGCCTGAGGGCGGATTCGGCCTAGACTGGAGACTCAACCCGTGAGGTCAGCTCAATGAATTCTGCTTCCAAACACCCCGCCCGTTGGCAGAACCGTACTTCGGCCATCGTGAATGGTTTTTTCGGCGACTGGCTTGAAAGCCACGCCAACCCGCTGGCCATTGAACAGACCCTGTTCCACAACGGTCAGGCATTGGATACCGCTCGGCCGGTGGTCGAATACCCCAAGCGCACGCTGATTGTGATGGTTCATGGCCTGACCGAACTGGAGACCATCTGGGACTTCCCTGACCGGCCAGGCGTTCATTACGGTTCCCTGCTTGCAGACTCCCTTGAGGCGTCGGCGCTGTGCCTGCGTTACAACTCCGGTCGGGCGGTGTTCCACAACGGCGCGGAGCTGGCGCAGGTGCTGGAATCGCTGATTGAACACTGGCCGGCGCCGGTGGAGCGTTTGATCCTGCTGGGCCACAGCATGGGCGGGCTGCTGATTCGCAGCGCCTGCCAGGCCGGTGCGCTCAATGGCCTGCGCTGGCCGACCCTGGTGGACAGTTGCGTCTATCTGGGTTCGCCCCATGACGGTTCCTGGTTGGCAAAAGCCGCCCAGGGCGCTGCCGATCTGATGCACCGTATGCCGCGGGACTATCTGCGGGTGGTGGGCGATGTCATCGATGGGCGCAGTGCCGGTATTCGGAATCTGAGCCGGGGCGAGGTGGTGGAAGCGGCGTCCGATTGCCCTCCGTTGCTGGCCACTGCCCGGCACTTTGCCATTTCAGGGTTGCTGTCCCGCCGTAAAAGCCACCCAATCAACACCTTGTTTGGCGACGCCCTGGTGCATGAGTCCAGCGCCCAAGGCGACCAGCAACCGGGCTGGCAGTTGACGGGTACCGCCAATTTCCCGGGCGTCGACCACATTCGCCTGACCCATCACCCCCAGGTTTTGCAGCAATTAAAGGAGTGGCTGGCATGACGCCCGTGGCAAGAGCGAAGACAGAGACAGAGAAAAAGAAAGCGACATCAAAGCAATGGTGGCTGGGGATTGCCGATCTGTCCGCCGCCGGCGTGATCGCCGGGGCAGGCATGATTCAGCGGGTGCACCTGTCCATCGCGGACGAGAGCTTCAACCTCCTGGCCCGGATTCCGGTCACCCGGCCGGTCAGCGAACCGGTGCGCGCCATTCACCACGGACTGTCGAGACTGAGTTACGGTGCCGTGGCCATGGCAGCCGCGGCCGCGCAATCGCTCGCCCGGTCTCCGCACGACCCGGATGCCGTTAGCCGACAGCGCGACTCAGCGTAAAATCACCAGCGGCTTGGTCGCGGTTTTCAGCATGTTGGTGGTGGTACTGCCCACCAGAAACTGCCGGATTCTGGAGTGGCCATAGGCCCCCATGACCAGCAGATCGATGTCGTTCTCTTCCTGGTAGCCATGCAGGGCTTTCTCCACGTCACCGGCGCGTATCGCGAGGTGGGTGTCGCAGCCACTGGCCGCCAGCATTTTTTCAGCCTGCTTGAGCGGCTCCCAGCGATCGGCGGTGTCCGCACCGATCATCACCAGGTGAAGCGGGAAATCCTTGAACACCGGGCTGTTGGCCAGTAATTCGACGCCCTTGAACGCGGTTGGGCTGCCGTCAAAGGCCAGCATAGCACTGCGCGGCGCCTGGTAGTCGTCCGGCACCAGCATGATGGCCCGGTGCAGGCTGCGAATTACGGTTTCGAGCTGGGAGCCCATATGGACATCCCGGTCGGAGCTGCTTTCGCCGTGCAGGCCCATCACCAGTAACTGGGTGTCCTGCTCGATTGCCAGCAGGGACTCGGTCAGGTCGCCATGGCGTTGACGCTGGCGAACGTTCTCGATGCCCCGTTCCCGCACCCGGTCTTCGGCTGCCTGCAGCAAATGGTGACCCTGCTCCAGCGCCAGCTTGCTGCGCTTTTCATCCAGTTCCGCCAGCTCTTCCATCAAATGCTCGCGGCTGCCCAGACCAATGCTGCCCACCAGATCCGGTTCAACCGGATAGCGGCTGTGGTCGAGCACATGAAACAACATCAGCGGCGCGTCCATCCGCAGCCCGGCCCAGGCCGCATAGTCACAAACGGCGGCGGTTGCCCTGGAACCATCGATACAGCCCACGATGTGTGTCATGAAGTCCCCTTTTGCGCGGTTATTGTGCTTGTTCGCGTCATGTTAGTGGCCCATCAACTGGTCGACCGCATCCGGTTTGTCGTGCACGGCGAAGCGATCGACGATGGTGGCACTGGCTTCGTTAAGGCCAATAACCTCCACGTCGGCACCGTCACGCCGGAACTTCATCACAACCTTGTCCAGGGCGGCGACGGCGGTAATGTCCCAGAAATGCGCCCGGCTTAGATCGATCACCACGCGGTCGACGGCTTCGCGGAAGTCGAAGGACGCGGTGAACTTCTCCGACGAGCTGAAAAATACCTGCCCGACCACCGTATAGGTCCGGGTACCGGTTTGCTCGTCCAGGGCCGAGGTCACCAGCATAAAGTGCCCGATTTTGTTGGCAAAGAACAGGGCCGCCAACAATACCCCCGCCAACACACCAAACGCGAGGTTGTGGGTTGCGACCACAACCACGACGGTCACCACCATCACGATGTTGCTGGACAGCGGGTGGTCTTTCAGATTTCGGATCGAGTCCCAGCTGAAGGTACCGATCGATACCATGATCATCACCGCCACCAGCGCCGCCATCGGAATCTGCACCAGCCACTGGTCCAGCACCAGCACCATGACCAACAGGAAGGAACCCGCCGTCAGCGTCGATAACCGGGTACGGCCGCCGGATTTGATGTTGATGATCGACTGGCCAATCATGGCGCAGCCGGCCATACCCCCGAGCATGCCCGCGCCGATGTTGGCGATGCCCTGGCCCCGGCATTCCCGGTTACGATCACTGGTGGTGTCGGTCAGGTCGTCAACGATGGTCGCCGTCATCATCGATTCCAACAGGCCAACAACGGCCAGCGCCACCGAATAGGGCAAAATAATCATCAGGGTTTCAAGCGTCAGCGGCACATCCGGCCACAGAAAGATTGGCAAGGTATCCGGCAATTCGCCCATGTCGCCCACGGTGCGAATGTCCAGGTTGAGCACCATGGCTACGACCGTCAGCAAGACGATGCAGATCAGCGGCGATGGCAACAACCGCCCCACCACCGGCACCAACGGAAACAGGTAGATAATGCCGAGGCCGGCCGCCGTCATGGCGTATACGTGCCAGGTGACGCCAGTCAGCTCCGGCAACTGGGCCATGAAAATCAGGATCGCCAGCGCGTTGACGAAGCCGGTGACCACGGAGCGCGAGACAAATCGCATCAGGCTGCCAAGCTTCAGGTAACCGGCGCCGATCTGCAACAGACCGGTCAGCAAGGTGGCGGCCAACAGGTACTCTAGGCCGTGCTCTTTGACCAGGGTCACCATCAGCAAGGCCATGGCGCCGGTGGCCGCGGAGATCATGCCGGGGCGGCCGCCCACGAACGCAATCACCACCGCGATGCAGAACGAGGCGTACAGCCCCACTTTGGGGTCGACTCCGGCGATGATGGAAAAGGCAATGGCTTCGGGGATCAGCGCCAGCGCCACCACAATGCCCGCGAGCACGTCGCCGCGAACATTGGATAGCCAGGTATTTTTTAACGTATTAAGCATTCAGACTTCCGGGTTAACTGTGAACCAATTGAACCGGCAGGCCCAAGGCCTCACCGATCGGTGAGCCTCGGACCGGCGCCGGGAGTATCAGATGAAATTGATGACGCTGAGCAGGCCGACAGACCCCATCACCAGGGTGTAGGGCAGTGCCATGATCACCATGCGGCCATACGACAGGCGCACCAATGGCGCGATGGCGGAGGTCAGCAGGAACAGAAACGCCGCCTGGCCGTTCGGCGTGGCGACGCTGGGCAGGTTGGTGCCGGTGTTGATCGCCACCGCCAGACGCTCAAAGTGCGCCGGGGTAATGTTGCCGGCATCCAGGGATTGTTTGATTTCGCTGATGTACACCGTTGCCACAAACACATTGTCACTGATCATCGAGAGCAGGCCATTGGCAATGAAGAACATGCCGGGCTGCTGCTCCGTCGGCAGGCTGAGCACGTAGTCGATGATCGGGGTGAACAGGTGCTGGTCGTGGATCACGGCCACTATGGCAAAAAACACCACCAGCAAGGACGTAAACGGCAACGCTTCCTGGAACGCCTTACCGATCTGGTGCTCGTCCGTGATACCCGTGAACGAGGTAATCAGGATGATCACCAACAGGCCAATCAGGCCCACTTCGGCAATGTGAAACGCCAGACCGGCCACCAGAATGCAGGCGGCAATGGCCTGGACCCACAAAGCCGCCTTGTCGGACTTCGACCGCCGGGTGCGTTCGTTTTCCGCAAACTGTTCCAGCACCTGGCGCACGGGTTTGGGCAGACGGGTGCCGTAACCGAACCAGCGTAGTTTTTCCAACAGCCAACAGGTGCACAGCCCCGCCACCAGCACCGGCAAACTGACCGGCGCCATGGTGGTGAAGAAGGTGGCAAAATCCCAGCCAACCACCTTGGCAATCAGCAGGTTCTGCGGTTCGCCCACCATGGTGGCCACGCCACCCAGGGCGGTACCGATAGCACCGTGCATCAACAGGCTGCGCAAAAAGCCCTGGAAGTTCACCAGGTCTTCGCGGTGCAACTCGATGACGCCATCGTCACTGCCCGGGTTGTGATCATCGTGGTGATAGCCCTTACCTGACGCCACTTTGTGGTACACCGAGTAAAACCCCACCGCCACGCTGATGATCACCGCCGTCACCGTCAACGCATCAAGGAAAGCCGACAGAATCGCGGCCGCCAGGCAGAACAGCAGGGACAAGGCCGATTTTGACCGCACACCGACCAGGATCTGGGTGAAGGTCACCAGCAGCAGGTCTTTCATGAAATAGATGCCCGCCACCATGAACATCAGCAGCATGATCACCGGCAGGTTAGTCAGCACTTCCAGGTACACCGCGTCCGGCGTGGTCATGCCGATCAACATCGCTTCCACCGCCAGCAGGCCACCGGGCAGCAACGGGTAACACTTGAGCGCCATGGCCAGAGTGAAAATAAACTCGGCCACCAGCAGCCAGCCGGTAAAAACCGGACCAAACAGCCACAACATCAGCGGATTGGCAAACAGGAACAGCAGAATGACTTGCTTGTACCAGGTGGGAGAGTTCCCCAGAAAATTCGCGGTAAAACCGCCGATAATCGTGGCAGGCATAGTGATGTCTTAATTCTACAAAGAGGCGAGTAACCGACTGTGGGCGATGAAAAACGCGGCGGATTATAACAGGTTCAGGTTTTAGATGTGACCGGGGACACCCCTAAGTTGTATGAATATTGTACCAATTTAGGGTGACTTCAGTGCCACTCGCGACGCCGTTCAGCGCTCGCTATTTACTGCTATCCTGAAAGTATCAGGGACGAGCCGGTGGCGCCGGGGAGCGCCTTGCCCGGCGTGTGCCGTGCGCTGAACCCCGGGGCATAACCCGCACAATCAGGATATCGTCATGAACACCCAGGGCGTTCCACTGATCATCGGTTTCTTTCTGGCCCCCAGTGTCCGTGGCGTTTCCTGAGCTCCACCTCATGCCCGGGGATGAGTCCTGTTGCTGCCACTGAGGCGGGTGGTGTCGTGCACTGAGGGTGACTGCACTGAGGGTGTCGTGTCTGCCGCTGACGGTGTGGCGGCTTGCCCAACCAAGGAGACTGACAATGGCCGATCTGTTTGAAAACCCCATGGGCCTGAGGGGCTTTGAGTTTATCGAGTTTGCCTCACCAACCCCCAACACCCTGGAACCCGTCTTCGCCATGATGGGGTTCACCAAGGTCGCCGTGCATCGCTCCAAGAACGTGACGCTGTACCGCCAAGGCGACATCAACCTGATTCTCAATAACGAGCCCAGGAGCGTGGTGTCGTATTTTGCCGCCGAACACGGGCCTTCGGTGTGTGGCATCGCCTTTCGGGTGGAAAACGCTCATCGCGCCTATGCCCGCGCCCTGGAGCTGGGTGCCCAGCCGGTGGACATTCCGGCCGGGCCAATGGAGTTGCGGCTGCCGGCGATCAAGGGCATCGGCGGCGCACCGCTGTACCTGATCGACCGCTACGGCGAAGGCTCTTCAATCTACGACATCGACTTCACCTTTCTGGACGGCGTCGACCGCCACCCTAAAGGCACGGGCCTGAAACGCATTGATCACCTGACCCACAATGTGTATCGCGGCCGGATGGCGTACTGGGCAGGCTTCTACGAGAAGCTGTTCAACTTCCGGGAGTTCCGCTATTTCGATATCAAGGGCGAATACACCGGCCTGACCTCCAAAGCCATGAGCGCGCCGGACGGCATGATTCGCATCCCGCTGAACGAAGAGTCCTCCAAGGGCGCCGGCCAGATTGAGGAATTCCTGATGCAGTTCAACGGCGAGGGCGTGCAGCACGTGGCTTTCCTGTCCGACAATCTGGTCGCCACCTGGGATGCCCTGAAGGCACTGGGCATGCGCTTCATGACGCCCCCGCCAGCGACCTATTACGAAATTCTGGACGAGCGCCTGCCCGGACACGGCCAGTCCATTCCGGAGCTGCAGACCCGTGGCATCCTGCTCGACGGCAGCGCGTCCGACGATGGCGAGTGTCGGTTGCTGCTGCAGATTTTTTCGGAGGCGCTGTTGGGCCCGGTGTTTTTTGAGTTCATTCAACGCAAGGGCGACGAGGGCTTCGGTGAGGGCAATTTCAAGGCCCTGTTTGAATCCATCGAGCGCGACCAGGTCCGGCGCGGGGTGCTGAAGGCGGAGTAGTGTCCTGCCACCGCAGCCCACGGAATCGGTTTGCAGTCTTTGTCCTGTCCCTACGCAACGAGGCCATTATGTCTTCACAGCCATCACCGACACTCCGGCACTACCAGTCCGGGTTCGGCAACCAGTTCAGCACCGAAGCCCTGCCCGGCGCTTTGCCGGAGGGGCAAAATTCACCGCAGCAAAATGCCTACGGCCTGTACACCGAATTACTGTCCGGCACGGCGTTTACCGTGCCACGGGCCGAGTGCCGGCGCAGTTGGCTGTACCGGATCCGGCCGTCCGCGGCCCACCCGGCCTACCGCCGGCTGCCCGGCCAGATCACCGGCCGAGAACTGGGCCCGATTGACCCGAACCGGTTGCGCTGGCACCCGTTTGACATCCCCCCCGAGCCGACCGATTTTATCGACGGCCTGGTCACCCTGGCTGCCACCTCGGCCGCGGATCAGGCCGCCGGCGTCAGTGTCTACCTCTACGGCGCCAACACCGGGATGACCCGGGCGTTTTTCAACGCCGACGGCGAATGGCTGGTGGTGCCGCAGCATGGCCGGCTGCGCATGGTTACCGAACTTGGGGTGCTGGAACTCGCCCCCGGCGAGATCGCCGTGCTGCCCCGGGGGCTTAAATTCCGGGTGGCGCTGATCGATACCGTGGCCGGCGGCTATATCTGCGAAAATCATGGCGCATCTTTGCGACTACCGGAACTGGGGCCCATCGGCAGCAATGGGTTGGCCAACCCGCGGGACTTCCTCACCCCGGTTGCCGAGTTTGAAGACCGCGATCAGCCCACCCTGCTGGTGCAGAAATTTCTCGGCGAGCTCTGGGCTACGGATCTGGACCATTCGCCGTTCGACGTGGTGGCCTGGCATGGCAACCACGTGCCTTACAAGTACGACCTGAGACGGTTTAACACCCTGGGCACGGTCAGCTTTGACCACCCCGACCCATCGATTTTCACCGTCTTGACGTCGCCGGGCGGTGACGTCGAGGGCCAGGCCAACCTCGACTTTGTCATTTTCCCACCACGCTGGCTGGTGGCGGAAAATACCTTTCGCCCGCCGTGGTTCCACCGCAACCGGATGAACGAATTCATGGGGCTGATCGAAGGGGTATACGATGCCAAAGCGGCCGGCTTTTTACCGGGCGGTGCCTCGCTGCACAATTGCATGAGCGCCCATGGCCCCGACCAGGCCACGACCGAACTGGCCACCCACGCTGACCTGGCGCCCCAAAAAATCGATCACACCCTGGCGTTCATGTTTGAGACCGGTCAGGTGCTGCGTGCCAGCCGCCATGCCCTCGATTGCCCCCAACGGCAAACCGATTACGACGACTGCTGGGCCGGGTTGGCCAAACGGTTCCCTCCCGCTGGAGCCGCATCATGACTCACCCGTCGCTGACCAGTTGGGTCGGTTCGGCCAACGGCCACCCGGATTTTCCGTTGCAGAATTTACCGCTCGGGATCTTTAGCCGGCCCGGCGGGCAGCCCTGTGGGGGCGTTGCCATTGGTGACAGGATTCTGGACTTAACGACTGCGCTGGGCGCGGGTCTGTTCCGTGGCGACGCAGCCATCGCCGCTGAGGCCGCCAGTGGCGAGTGTCTGAATCCTTTCTTTGCGCTGCCGCCGCCGTTACGCCTGGCTTTACGGCAGGCGCTGCAGACCCTGTTGCGTCAGGGCAGTGAGCAACAGCCGGCGATGACCGCCCTTGGCGACACGCTGTTGGTGCCCCGGGCGGACTGTGACCTGCACTTACCCGCTCGCGTCGGCGATTACACCGATTTTTATGTGGGCATTCACCATGCCCGCAACGTCGGTGCCCTGTTCCGCCCCGACCAGCCCCTGTTGCCCAATTACAAGTACGTGCCGGTCGGCTACCACGGCCGGGCGTCGACGGTGTGTGTGTCCGGCACGCCGGTGCGCCGGCCCCATGGCCAGACCCTGCCGCCGGGCCACGACCGGCCCATTTTTGGCCCCTGCCAGCGCCTGGACTATGAGCTCGAACTCGGGGTCTGGATTGGCCCCGGCAATGTCATGGGCGAGCCGATTGCCATTGCCGAGGCGGGCCAGCACATGGCCGGTGTGTGTTTGTTGAATGACTGGTCGGCCCGTGACGTGCAAGCCTGGGAATACCAGCCATTGGGCCCGTTTCTGGCCAAGAACTTTGCCACCAGCGTATCCCCCTGGGTAGTCACGGCGGAAGCGCTGGCGCCGTTTCGCCGGGCCCAGCCACCGCGTCCGGACGGCGATCCTCAGCCCTTGCCCTACCTGTTGGATGCAACCGACCAGGCCACCGGGGCGCTGGATATCCGGCTCGAAGTATTGCTGTTAACCCAGGCCATGCGCGCACACGGGCTGGCCCCCGAACGCCTTGCTGTCAGCAGTACCCTCAATATGTACTGGACCATCGCGCAGTTGATCGCCCATCACAGTGCGGGTGGGTGTCGATTGCAACCAGGGGACCTGTTCGGTTCCGGCACCTTGTCGGGCGCCCAACCCGACGCCGTCGGCAGCCTGCTGGAAAGCACTCTGGGGGGGCAGCGGGCGCTGACGCTTGCCAACGGCGAACAACGAACGTTTTTACTGGACGGTGATGAAGTGATACTGCGGGCCCGCTGTTACTGCGAGGGCTACCCGAGCATTGGCTTGGGTGAGTGTCGGGGGCTAGTGCTACCGGCGCGGTAACTGTTCGCCGTCGGTGCAGGGCAGACCGACAGGTCGGTCCGCTCAATCTAGCCTGTATAGCCTGGTCGCCAGGGGACCGTGTTGTGCCGGCACCAGAAGGCACCAAAGATGGGATTCGGCGGGTCGCGTGTCAGTCACCCGGGAGGCCGGGCGACTGACACCATCACCGTCTATCGGGCAGCGCTCACCGGTTGGCCTGACGCCCCCGTCTCAACGGCCGTCGCGACGGAATTGGCAAGCATCTCGGCGGTTATCGCCGACAGGGTCCAGCCCAGATGGCCATGGCCGGTGTTGTAGAACACCGTGGGCAAACGCCCCGGCCCCACGCGCGGCATCATATTCGGCAGCATGGGACGCAGCCCTGCCCAGGGGACGACGCGCCGGGTGCTGACTCCGGGGAAACATTCTTCCACCCAGCGGGTAAGCGGCTTGATCCGGTCATCGCGGATATTGCGGTTGTAGCCATTGAATTCAGCCGTCCCCGCAACCCGGAACCGGTCATCACCCAGCCGGCTGGTGACGAGCTTGGTGGCATCGTCCAGCAGACTGACGGTTGGCGCGGCTTGCTGCGAGGCCTCGTCGTCCAGCTCAACCGTAATAGAGTAGCCTTTGACCGGATAGATGTTGACCCGGTCACCCAGCTTCGCCGCCAGTGCCCGGCTGCCCACGCCGGCACAGATCACCACGCCGTCAAAGGTGTCACGGTTTTGCTGCTCGCCGTCATAGGCCGTGACCCAGGCATTGTTCTGATCCGCACTGAGTTCGGTGACCGTGTGGCCGTAACAGGTTTTCACCCCGAGGCGCTGGATGGCGTCGGCCAGACCGTTGGTGAATTTGTGGATGTCGCCGGTCGAATCACTCTCGGTGAAGAAGCCACCGTAGTAGTTGCCGGCCAGCGTGGGCTCGATCGCACGCATTTCATCGGGGGTGACGGCTCGACGCTCAAGGCCGCCGGCGGCCAGCAGTTTCGAGACATTGGCCGCGTGGTCGAAGCCGGCCTTGTCACGGTAAATGTGCAGGATGCCCTGCTTCTTGAGGTCGAAATCGATGCCTTCTTCTTGCGCCCAGGCAAACAGGTGTTCACGGGCGGCAATGGCAAGACGGGCGGTTTCGGTGGTGTTTCTCTCGTACTGGGGGATCGCGGCCATAAATTCGGCAAACCAGCTCATCTTATGCCAGGACGGCTTGGGGTTGACCAGTAGCGGCGCATCCGGGTGGAACATCCACTTCATGCCCTTGATCACGGTCTGCCAGTTGTTCCAGACTTCGGCGTTGGAGGCCGATAGCTGGCCACCGTTGGCGAAGGAGGTTTCCATCGCCGCGTAGCGGTGCTTTTCGTATACGGTGACATTCAGGCCGCGCTTGGCCAGAGTGTATGCGGTCGTGATACCGGTGATGCCACCGCCAATAACTGCAATGCGCTTCATAACAATCTCCAGGAGGGCGTCCAGGGTTCCCTTCCTACACCAATAGTAGAAAGCACCCCTTCCGTCACTGGACCTGAGAGATTCACGCGCCGTTTCAACGAAACCAGCCGCTTGCTCCTTCGGTGTGCCGACTGACGCGGTCGTCGACAACTCTTCGGAAAGTCTTCGTGTTAGCGGTCCTTTTTGCCTGAGAGTTTCCGGGGCAGTTGCTCCTTCGGCGCCGGTCACACAGTTGTGCGACACAGTCTCTCCCGCTAACACGTCTGATCTGCCATGACTGGCGATCAGTGTCACACGATAGCAAATAACTCAGTTCCGCAAAACCTGTACCTGCATTGACGCCGACAGGTTTGAAGTCTCAGATCCCGGGCGGCAGAAAATAATGGGCGTCGGTCAGCCGTGGGACAAGCTCCAACCAGGTTTTCTCACCGCTGCGGTGTGTCGGCCTTCACGCGGGACAACCCGGTGCTGAGTTGGGTTCGCGACCATCGAGGCCGACGCAGTGTATCAACGCGCCTAAGCACTTGTTAAATTGGATGGCGTGCAACACGGGTACGTTGCTTGAAGCCGCTCACGCCATGACCAGAAGGCGACCGCGCCTCAGTGGTTGTGATTCTGGCCGTATGATCGTCAACAGGAAGTGCATTAAATGCAGATATTTTGGCTCAAGCGGAATTTGCGACTTCAGGACTCTGAGCCGTTTTATCAAAGCATGAAAGAGTTTCGTCAGTTTGGTCCGGTCCTTCCGCTCTACATTCACGAGCCGAGCCTTATCAACCAGCCAGACGTCGCTCTGCAACATCAGAGGTTCGTCCAGGAAACGCTCCAGGCGCTTGATACCGAGCTCCGGGGGGTTGGCGGACAACTGCTGCAGGTTACCGGTGAGGCGGTCGAGACGCTGGACAGGATACATCAGGCACGACCCATCCGGCGCATCTGCACCCACCGGGAAACCACGCAGAATAGCCAGTATGCAAGAGACCGGAAGGTTCGCCAATGGTGCCTCGAGAACGGGATCGAGCTGGTTGAATTCGGACACAACGGGGTCGTGCGTGGTGCCCAAGAGGCCCTGTCATTCCCGGATTATTTTGCGGCGTCTGTGCGGGTAAAGCTGAAAGATCCGCGTGGTACCGACCTTACCGAACGTTTTGCCGAACCTCCTGTGGCGGCCAGCGCTGCCGCGTCGGTTCCCCTTGCCCGGGGCGACGATAAACCGCTGCGCCTGAGAGGTGGCAGACGGCAAGCGGAAAAGATGCTGCAGCGCTTTTTTACCGTCCGGAACATCCATCAGTACCCGTTTCAGTTATCGAGTCCCAACACGGCCTTTGAGGGCTGCGCTCGAATCTCTGCCTATCTGGCTTATGGAATTGTTTCCGACCGGGAGGTATTCCAAGCGGTCGATCGGGTTGTCACAGACGGCCATCAACGCCTTGATCAGAGCGAGTTTCAGACGCTTCAGAAGCGGGCCCGGTTCTTTCTCGATCGGCTCCTCTGGCGCCGCCAATACATTCAGGCGTTTGAAACCAATCCGCGGCTTGAAACAGAGTGCATGCTGGCGCAGTTTAACGGCGTTCGCGAGGCCGAATTCAATGCGGTGTTTTATGACGCCTGGACGTCCGGGACAACCGGTTTCCCCTATATCGATGCCGGCATGCGGTGCTTGCATGACACCGGGTGGATCAACATGCGGCTCCGGGCTACTTTGGTGTCGTTCGCGACCATGAACCTGTGGCTGCCGACCACGAGAGTCGCACAATTCCTTGCGACCCAGTTTCTGGACTACGACCCGGCGATTCATCATGTGATTCACCAGGTTGTCTCGGGAACCTCCACATTTGATGGCCTCATGGTGTATGACCCCATCAAGCAGGGCCAGGACCATGACGCCGAAGGGGCATTCGTGCGTCGATGGCTGCCTGAACTGGATGACCTTCCCGGCTCGGCCGTTCACGACCTGTCCCAAACCGCCCGTTGCCTGAGCGACAAAGCACGGGCCATGGGCTTGGCACCCTACCCGGCCGCTATTGTGGACCATCGGGTGACGGCCAATGTGGCTAAGCGCCGGGTCAATGATTTACAAAAAGGACGGCAGGACTCGGGGCACCGGCAAATGGGCCTACTCTGACTGTGGACCTGGAATGACTGTGGGCCCGGAATGACACCGATCCGATGCCGGCCGTATTCCGAGCCCGACCAGGCGGCCCACAGTGGCTGTGGAATCATAATAAAGTTGGTAGGTGGTAATATCGCCACCATCATCCTTAGTGGAATCAGGCGATCACGAACGTATCGCCGCACAGTATCCCCAAACTGATTTAGGACTTCTTGATCAAGTCCAATGACGGCTTCCATGGCGTAAAACTCAGGAAAGAGCGATTCAGCACAAACGAACCGGTGCTTTATTCTACCCGATACCAACACACGCCCTTCGAATCGACAAAACGGACCACTTCTCTGGATTTCCACAGGTAGTTCAGGCATGCCTGGGCTTCTCCCGTAGCCAGACTGAAAATCATGGGATCGTCTTCCGAGATCGGCCTGGTAAACAACAGCTCGAATAGGTCCACCACCCGCTTTGGAGACTCCCTAAGTGACTGTCGCAGCAATTCAAAGGAACGCTCCTGCTCAGCGATCAGAGCTTCGATACGGTTATGCAATCCCATGAAGCATTCCTGGTGTGCAGGTAGCACCAGTACATCATTGGGAATCTCCGCTCTCAGCCGGCGAAGAGACTCCAACCAATCGCTCATGGGGTCAGCGAATGGTTCCATCGGGGTTACGGAAACATTGGACGAGATTCTGGGTAATACCTGGTCACCGGAGATCAGCAGCTTCAGCTTCTCACAATAAAAGCAGGCATGCTCCGGAGAGTGCCCACTGCCAATAACTACCCGCCAGCTATGTCCGCCAATAACATGGTGCTGGCCATGTTCCAGGCGATTATACGCCCTGGGCAACCGAAAAACGCGTCGTCCAAAGCTGCCATAATGGCTGCTGTAATTCAGAACAGCCGACTCCGACCACCCGGCACCGCGATGAAAGCTTGTGAAGTCGTTCGGCACCCTGTCATCCTGGGCTTGTGCCTCAAGAATTCGACAGGTCATGTACTCCATTCGGGTCATCCAGAATTGTGTGGGCTGGGTGACAACAAGCCAACCCGCCATGCCAACATGGTCAGGATGCATGTGCGTGACAAACACCCGATGGATATCCGAGTGGCCTGACACTTGCCCGATCAGTGACGTCCAAGCGGATTCAGCTTCTGGGGTATACATGCCGGTATCAACCACCGACATGCCATCTTTATCCTTTAGTAACCAGACGTTGATGTGATCCAACTTGCCGGGCATGGGTATTCGGCTCCAGAACACATCCGGGGCAACCTCCACCAACTCACCATCCCCAGGAACACATTCCAGGGGATGGGTAATCCCGCCGTGGTCATCTGAAAATATTAGCTTGGCTTCCTCAAACTGCTCCATCTCAGGAAGCCTCTTTCCGGGCAGCTTCCTGAAGCTGCCGCCAGTTGATTTTTCCGGTGCCGGACTTGGGCAGCTCGTCGATGATCTCAACAGTTGTTGGCACCTTGTAAGCAGCCATGTTTTGCTTGCACCAGGCAATAATGTCATCTCCGGTAAGGGCATTGCTGGCACTCGGTTTCAAGACCACCATAGCCTTCGCCGTCTCCCCCCTTTTCAGGTCCGGCACGCCAATCACGCAAGCTTCATGGATATCGGGATGGTCATACATTATGCTTTCCACCTCGGCCGGCCAGACTTTGAACCCCGAGGCATTGATCATCCGCTTGAGGCGGTCAACCATGAAAAAATAGCCTTCCTCATCCACATAGCCGAGATCACCGGTTCTGAGAAAACGTTTGCCTTCCCGTTCCACGAAGGTCTTGGTGTTTGCCTCGGGATTGTTCCAGTACTCCAGCATCACCTGCGGACCGTGGAGGATAATTTCGCCGGTCTCGCCTTCGGGCAAGTCTTCCAGTGTAGCCGGATCGACAATCCGTGCATCAGCGCCAAAACTGGCGATACCCAGGCACTGACGTTTGCCCCGTTCAACGGGGTTGCCCAGGATAAAGGCGGCGGTCTCGGTCAGCCCGTAAGCCTCATTGTAGGCAATCCCGAACTCGTCCTTGAGCTTGCGTGAGATAGCTTCGGGCATGGCGGCGCCACCGCCCATCAACCGGAACAGGCTGGAAATATCGTGATCCCCCAGGCTCGGGTTGGAGAAGAAATCGACAATCATCGACGGCGGCGCGCTCCACATATTTACCCCGTAGCGCTCAACCAGCAGCAACGCTGCCTCACGGTCCCAGCGCTGCATGATAACCACCGTCGAGCCGTTAAAAATCGGTCCATTCATACCGCCTTGCATACCGAGAAAGTGGAACAAGGGTGCGATAGCAAGGGACGAATATACGGGTGACCCACCGCGCCACACGGCCGAGGCGGCTACCGAGGCCATAACGGTACCATGGGAATGTACGCAGCCTTTCGGGTGGCCCGTGGTGCCGGAGGTGTAAGCAATTACGCACAGATCATCGTATTCGCCTTCAAAGCGTGCCGGAGTCAACTCCCGGGTCAACACGTCCTGCCAAAGGGTAATGTTCGTAGTGCCCAGGTCCTGCCTCGGTGCACTCACCGCAGCGGGTACTTGCATATCCAGGGTCGTGGTCAAATAATCCGAATAGGCATGCACAATGAGGTGTTCAATATCCCCGGATTGCACCAGTGGGTTGGCGTACTCGAAGAGTTCCTGCGCGGCGAGTAATGTCTTTGCTCCGCTGTCCGCTACACAGTATCGGAGCTCATCCTCCAGGTTCATTGGATTGATCGGAACCACCACGGCCTGGGCACGCAGAATGGCGTAGTACCCCACCATGTACTGGGGGCAATTCTGAGAGTACAGGGCAACCCGGTCACCCGGTTTGATCCCACATACCTGTTGCAGATAGCCCGCCATAGCCTCCACCTGCCGCAGAAACGCACCGTAGCTGAGCGTGTACCCGTAAAACACAATCGCAGGCTTGTCCGGATAACGTGTTGCCGCCACTTCCAGGTTGTAATAAAGGCTGGTTTTGGGTAGATCGAGCGACCGCGGCAGCCCTTTGGGCCAGTATTTGCTGCTTCCGGAATTCATGCCTGTACTCCTGTTACTAATCTGGTTATTTAATAGTGACCCCGAGCACGTTCGAGGATGGTTTTTGCCATCGCGATCACCGGGGCATCAACCATCTGCCCATCGACTTTAAAAGCACCCTCGCCGGACTCGGCCGCCGTCAGTACTTTCTCTGCCCACTTCACCTGCTCCTCATCGGGCGCAAAACCGGCCTGGACGGGGCCAAGCTGTTTGGGGTGGATGCACAACATGCCGGAGAAGCCCATATTCCGTGCCCGCCGCGCACGAGCGAGAACGGCCTCATAATCATCAAAAACCGGAAAAACCGTATCAACGGGAGGCAGTAGCCCGGCCGCCCGAGAGCTCACCAGAATCTGATACCGGCATTGATCCAGGATGGTTTCGGCGCCAACGGTGTTGCCCTCAATGCCCAGGTCATCACTGAGATCAAGCCCCCCGTAACTCAACCGGTTAACCGAGGGCGAGGCGGAAATGGCGTGGATGGCCACCAGACCCTTGGCCGTCTCTATCAGAGGAAGAACCGGCTTACCGGAACCCGCAACGAGGGTGATGTCTTCCGCCGATTCCGCTTTTGGCAGCATGATGCCGATGACCTTGTCCAGACGGCTGCAAAGCGCGAGATCGGCATCAAAAAATGCTGTATCACGGGCGTTAATCCGCACATAAATACCGGGACCATCATGCTGACTGAGAAAATCTTCCAACGCTTGTCGTGCGGTTTCTTTGGCACTCACCGGCACCGCGTCTTCAAGATCCACAATGACTGCGCCAGCACCGCTAGCCAGGGCCTTTGCAATCCGTTCCGGCCTCGAAGCCGGCACAAATAACATGGTTTTGAGATTATCGTTGGTCATTGTCAGTTACCTGCTGTCGAGATTCTGTTGCTGATCACACCACACCAGCACGCTCAAACTGTTCAATCTGATCATCGCCGTAACCCAGGTTCTGCAATATCGGCCGCGTGTGCTCTCCCACCGCAGGCACTGCCGATGCCGCTTCCGCAAACCAGAGCCCGGGGGTCTTCAATGCCGGCACCTCGCCAGCTGGCGTCATCACGTCAAACCAGCGGTCCCGGGCGCTCAACTGCGGATGCTTCCAGACCTGGTGCATGTTATTAACGGCAGCGCTGGCAATGCCGGCGGCTTCAAGGCGACCGGTAACATCCGCCAGGGCCAGCTGTGAAAACACCTCCCGGATCAGGCCGTTGAGCTCGACACGGTTATCAGAGCGTTGAGGATTTGTGGCAAACCGCAAGTCCTCCGTCAATTCGGGAGCCCTCATCACCAGCTCGCAGAACCCGCGCCACTCCCGGTCATTCTGTAGTCCCAGCATCACGGTGTTACCGTCACCGACGGGAAACGGCCCGTATGGGTAAATTGTGGAATGGGAAGACCCAGCCCGGTCCGGGGCTGGCGCACCGTTATAGCTGTAGTACATAGGGTAACCCATCCACTCAACCAGGGCTTCCAGCATGGATATATCAATATGGCTGCCCTCCCCGGTTCTACCACGCAGCAGCAACGCAGACAGAATACTGGTTTGGGCAGAGGTACCTGCGGCGATGTCTGCCACCGAACAACCGGCTCTCGCCATGCCCTCAGGTTCAGAGGTACCCGTAACAGATAGAAAGCCGCTCTCACTCTGGATCATCAGGTCATAGGCTTTCCTGCTCTCATACGGGCCTCCCTGGCCATAGCCCGAGATGTCGCAGACGGTGAGCCCGGGATAGCGAGGATGCAGGTCGGCAAATGACAGTCCCATCCGGGTCGTCGCTCCCGGCGCCAGGTTCTGGACCAGAACATCCGCTTCTGCCAGCAGCTGATGCAATATTTGCATCCCCTCGGTCGTTTTCAGATCAAGCGCCAGACTTTCCTTGGAGCGGTTGACCCAAACAAAGTGGGACGACAGACCCTTTACTCGCCCATCATACTGGCGGGCGAAATCACCCTTGCCGGGCCGTTCGATTTTGATCACCCGGGCGCCCTGCTCCGCCAGATACCGGGTACACAAAGGAGCCGCCACGGCCTGTTCCAGGGCGATAACCGTTATACCCTCCAACGGCAATGGCCTGTTGTTGCTGTTGTTCACAAAAGTTCCTCACCTTCCCTTGTGTTGAAAAAGGCTCAAAATGAGCGAGGCAATTCCAGCAAGTGTTCGGCCACATAGGACAGAATCAGGTTGGTGGAAATCGGCGCTACCTGATATAGCCGGGTTTCACGGAACTTACGCTCAACGTCGTATTCGGTGGCGAACCCAAAGCCGCCGTGAGTCTGCAGGCAGACGTTGGCAGCCTCCCAGGAAGCTTCCGCCGCCAGATACTTGGCCATATTGGCGCTGGCACCGGCGTGGCGACCACTGTCGTATTCCTCACAGGCTCGCCAGCGCATCAGATCAGCCGCTTCGACGTTGATGTGCGCTTTGGCAATGGGGAACTGGACGCCCTGGTTCTTACCGATCGGTCGGCCAAAAACTTCCCGTTCACTGGCGTATTTACGGGCTTTTTCGATAAACCAGCGGCCATCGCCAATACATTCGGCTGCGATCAACGCACGTTCGGCATTCAAGCCATCAAGGATATATCGAAAGCCTTTGCCTTCCTCGCCGATAAGATTCTCGGAGGGAATTTCCAGGTTATCGAAGAACAGCTCGTTGGTTTCGTGGTTCACCATGTTGGCGATCGGCTGCACCGTGAGCCCATTGCCGATGGCCTGATGCAGATCCACGATGAAAATCGACATACCTTCGGTTTTGCGCTGCACCTGATCCAGCGGGGTTGTGCGGGCAAGCAGGATCATGAGGTCAGAGTGCTGGACCCGGGAGATCCAAACCTTCTGGCCATTGACGGTGTACTTGTCGCCCTTGCGCACCGCCGTGGTTTTGATCTTGGTAGTATCGGTACCCGTCGTCGGCTCCGTGACGGCCATGGACTGCAGGCGAAGCTCCCCGGCAGCGAGTTTTGGCAAGTATTTCTGCTTCTGGTCCTCGCTGCCGTGGCGCAGCAGCGTAAACATATTGTACATCTGTCCATGCACGGTTCCGGAGTTACCACCGGCGAGATTGACCTCTTCTAGTATTACCGAGGCTTCCGATACACCGAGACCCGAACCGCCATATTCTTCCGGGATCATCGCGGCCAGCCAGCCGGCACGGGTCATGGCCTCAACGAACTCCTCCGGGAATGCCTTACGCTCCTCTACATCGCGCCAATAAGCGGCATCGAATTCCACACACAAGCCACGGACGCCTTCGCGGATATCGTCATACTTCTTCATAGCGGGGCTGGTCATTTATCTGGTCTCCTTGAATTCAAGTTCTGCTTCATGGGCCGGACCATCTTCATTGGCAGCCCAGAGAATGGCATTGCCGTCACCACTGATGCGGCCTTCCACACAGAATGGCTTATTCACCGTCAACGGTCTCAATCCTCTATACGAAAGGCGCACCGGTGTGCGACCCGGATTTGCATCAAGAAAAGCCTGCACCATCAGCGTGGCAATAAGGGGGCCATGCACCACCAGGCCCGGGTAACCTTCCACCCCGGTGGCGTAAGGCTGGTCGTAATGAATGCGGTGGCCGTTAAACGTTACGGCGGAGTAGCGAAACAGGAGCAATGGCGATGGCGTAATGCCGGTGCTCCACTGAGCTTCGTCCACCGGTTTGTCAAGCGATAGCTTCGGGGCTGCGGGCGCTTTGTAAACGATGTCCTGCTCTTCACTCAGGCACAGCTTCCCATCCTGGCGATAATGGTGCTCGACGGTCACAAACAGTAATTTGCCCGAACGGCCGGTTTTTTCCGTGACTGATTTGATGCTGGACTGACGCTCGGCGCGCTGGCCTACAAGAAGTGGTTGATGAAACTCCACGCTGCCACCGGCCCACATACGAGTGTTGCCTTCAGATTTTGGCAAAAACTCACCCGGCGCTACGTGGCCATCCGGCCCGGTACCGGAAGGGGGTACCGGTATCTGGAAAAATGCCCAGTGCCAAAGTGGGGCCAGGGGGTCACCCTCGCGCGGGAAAGTCCGTGCCAGCATGGCGGCTATACGGCCGGCGAGAGAGGTATCAAGCGCATCTACGCAGTATTCCTGCCTGCCAATCCAGTCCTCAGGTGCATTTTCCATTACGCTGCCTCTATCAATAGCTATTCTAGGTTTTTAATTTTGGTAAGAATGCCGGTATATCACAAAGCTGGGAATTCGATTTTCCTCAAGGGAGCGTTTGGTTTTCATGAACACCCCCGTGGTTTAGACTGACAATCCCTTAGTTAGCTTGCTGCCGAAATTCAATTATGCATTTTGACATCCCTGATTTACGTCTGTTTATCCATGTTGCTGAAGCTAACAGCCTGACCGGCGGTGCCAGAAGAGCCAGTCTGTCAACAGCTGCCGCCAGCATGCGCATCAAGGCGCTCGAAGGCCAACTCGGCAGTCGTCTATTCTACCGTGACAGCCAGGGGGTTGAGCTGACACCCGCCGGCCACGACCTGCTGGTTCATGCCCGCGCCATTATGCGTCAGGTGGACTACATCAAGGATGAGTTCTCTCAATACGCTGAGGGGCAGTCCGGCCATATCCGCATTTTTGCCAACACCACCGCTGTGAGCGATTTCATGCCGGATGTATTGGCGCGATTTCTTGTGTCCCGGCCAGGCGTTACGGTTGATCTTCAGGAGCGCCTCACCAATGACATTGTGCGGGGCGTGATCGACGGCTCCACCGACCTTGGGGTTGTAGCCGGACCGGTAACAGCGAAAAAGCTGGAAATCATTCCTTTCAACGTTGACCGGCTGGTGGTGGTTACCCCAAGCGATCATTTTCTTGCGAATCGCAAAGGTATCACCTTTCAAGAAACCCTGAATTACCCCCATATCGGCCTGCGGGAAGGCAGCACCCTGTTCAATTTTTTGAAGGGGCAGGCTAACGAAATCAACTCACAATTGCAGATGCGGATACAGGTTTTCGGGTTTGAGTCGGCCTGTCGGATGGTCAGCCGTGGTGTAGGTATCGGGATACTGCCCGGGTCTATTGCCCGCCGCTACGCCGAATTTATGGATATTTCGATTGTTGCGCTCGAAGAAAGCTGGGCTGAACGGGAGCGCAGCCTTATCGTTAGAGAGCTGGATGCATTGCCAAAATGTGGTAAAGAGCTAGTTGAAGAAATTCGCGCCCAGGCCAGTCTGACAACCCCCCCGGAGAGCGCCGGTTAGCGGCGCACCCCAGAGGATCTGTTTGCAGTCAGTTTAATGCTCTGAGATTCCACTACGCTTCAGGATAAGCATGTCGGAAACACCGTCCTGAACTATCTCATCGTGCTGGTTAACCAACTGCAGACGCCGATTAACCCGTCCCACACGCTTGCTGGTGCCCTCCTCGAAATCAAGGATCGACAATTTCAGCCGAAGGGTCATGCCGATCGTAATGGGCTTGACGAATTTCCATTCGCTGATCGACATCATTGCCACCGCGGATTTCTCAAAAACCCCAAGGGTATGCATCATGCCGGTAGCGATGGCAATGCCGAAGGCACCGTGTACAAGACGTTCTCCGTAGCGAGTTTTACTGGCAAATTCCTGATCACAGTGAACCGGATTCCAGTCGCCAGAGAGCATGGAAAACATGGTCATATCTGTTTCTGTTATGGTTCTGCCTGCACTCTCGAAAACTTCACCTGTTTTCAGGTCTTCAAAATATAATGAGTTATCCATAATCTTTCCTCTGCGTATCAGGCTCGCTCGAAGATTGCAGCGACACCCTGCCCGCCACCAACGCACATGGTTTCCAGTCCATACCGACAATCTCTTCTTTTCATCTCGTGCAACAGACTGGTCATGATTCGGACACCAGTTGCTCCAATGGGGTGACCAAGAGAAATCCCGGAACCGTTCACGTTGAGGCGGTCGTGGTCATCCCAGCCCCACTCCTTGAGGACCGACAGCACCTGGCAGGCAAACGCTTCGTTTAACTCCACGAGTCCCATATCATTGAAACCGAGACCGGTCTTTTGGAAGAGCTTTTCGACAGCCGGCACTGGACCAATACCCATGATCCCGGGATGACAACCAACCGAGGTCCAGCCCACCATGAAAGCCATTGGATCAAGGTTCAGTTCCGCCAGTTTGTCTTCTGACACAACAAGACAGGCCGCTGCCGCATCGCTTTGCTGACTGGCATTGCCCGCAGTCACCGTTCCACCCTTGATAAGAGGGTTCAGTTTTGCGAGTGATTCCATTGTAGTTTCGGGACGGATGCCTTCGTCCCGTAAGAACGGGAGTGGGTCCGCTTTGCGCTGGGGAATGTTGAGCTGGACGACCTCTTCATCAAAACGGCCCTCATTCCAGGCGGCCGCTGCCCTTTGGTGGCTGCGTGCTGCATAGGCATCGGCCTCCTCGCGGGAAATACTGTACTTCTCGGCCAGATTTTCGGCCGTTTCTATCATGCCGGAGATAAAGCCGAAACGGTCCTCAGGCTGGGAGCGCTCGCGGCCGCGGTCCAGACGATCATACATGGTAAAAGAGCCGGCCTTCTTGCCCCAGCGCATATCGGTGGAGTAGTACTCGATATTGCTCATGCTCTCGACGCCCCCCGCGATAACCACATCACAGGCACCGGATTCCACCATCATCACCGCATTAATGACGGCCTGCAGACCACCGCCACAGCGCCGATCCAACTGCATACCCGGCACATGTTCCGGCAACCCGGCCTGCAAGGCGGCCCAACGACCAACACAGGGTACTTCGCTGTTAGCATAGGATTGTGCGACCACTACATCTTCGATCAGGGCCGGATCAATTGCGGAGCGCCGGATGGTTTCCTTAACTACGGTTGCGATCAGATCTTCAACCGAAACCGGTCTTAATGCTTTACCAAACGCGCCAACTCCGGTTCTTACCGGAGTAACTATCGCTGCTCGTCGTTGCTGCATGAGGCCTCCTCAGAAGGTTGTTTTTGAATCGCGCTCGGCCGCCATTGCTCTCAGCTTTGCCCGCTGAATCTTGGTGCCGTTTGCGCTCTCTGTCACTGGAAAAGCGTCGAGGAACCAGACTTTGGCTGGCACCTTGAACGCAGCGATGGTGTTCTTGAGCCAGGCACGGACACCCTCGGCATCAACATCGGTATCCGGGTCAGCAATAACAAACGCCACACACGCAGGTTTACCATCTACATCGGCGCCAATTACCTGAGCTTCTGCAATTCCCGGGCAGTCCCTGAGCACATCTTCAATTTCCGCAGGGTTTACCAGAAAGCCACCGAGGCGTATCGCATCACCAGCGCGGGTCTGGTAGACGAAAGAGCCATCCTGGCGCAGATACCCGATGTCTCCGGTGGAGAAAAACCCGTCGGTATCGACCGCCTCAGAGGTCGCCTCCGGGTTATTAAAATAACCGGCAAAATTACCCTTTGCCCGAATTTCCAGAACACCGCTTTGTTCCGGCTCCAGCAAATCTCCGGTCTCGGTATGACGCACTCTCACCTGTGCTTCCGGGTCAGCGGGAAAACCGCCGCCCTTGCACCGTTCCTGTACATCTGACTGCCCGGCCTGGATCGAAAAAAGTGCCTGCACTTCACTGGAGCCGTAAACCCCCGCAAGTGGTATGCCACGGGCGTCTGTTTGCCTGGCGAGCTCCTCGGCGCCGGTCTGGAACGCCGCGAAACCACACATCCTGAGGCTCTCGAATCTGGTTTCTTCGGGCATGGCAGCAAGAAGGCGCCAGTACATTTCATCACTACCGAACAGGTGTGTGAGCTTGTGCTTCAGGATCAGCTCTACCGCGGGGCCCTCATCAAACGTCTCCATGACCGCGATAGGAATGCCCGCTGCCAATGCAGTCATCACCGGCACTAACCCGAAGGTTCCGCAAAATGGCAACGGAGCGAGTAGACCTGCCTCGGGCTGATCGAACCGGAACGCCCGAGCCACGAGGTCCGCGTGGCTGGCAAGCGAACTCTGGGTGTGGACCACCAGTTTCGGCAGTTTTGTAGTGCCTGAGGTGGTGAACAGAATCGCCAGGTTGTTCTCGCTGGAATGGTCAGTCACATCGGGTGCATTAGAGGTTTCGAGAGCCGGGAACGGCAAAGTTGAACAGCCGCCCAACTGTGGTGCGGTTGTTGCCTGGTCAAGGACGGCAATCGTTTTGAGATCCGGCACTGTTTCAGGTTCAAGTTTTTCCAGCATGGCCTGAAAATCGATCTTGCGAAAGCGGGGCTGCATGATTAGCAAACAGGCACCGGAAGCAGACAGGATATGCTGCAGTTCCGCCGTGCGGTAACGGGTATTCACTGCCACTAACACCGCCCCAATGCGGGATAAACCAAGCATTAAGGCAAGCCATTCGGGTCGGTTCACAAGCCAAACCGCGACTCTGTCGCCGTGGCCAATCCCCTGCTCCTGCAGCCAGTCTGCGGCTGAGCGCCCCATCTGGTCCAGCTCGGCATAGCTGATGCGGCGTTCTCCCACCAGAAGTGCGCAGGATTCCGGCGCCCGCTCCAGATGTCTACTCACCAGCGCTGCAAGGGTCAGCTTCTTCGGCATCAGTAGAGCTCCATTAGTTTCTTGTTATCACTTAACTCGGAAGGGTGGCCTTCCCAGGTCATCTGACCGGATTTCATCACCACGACCCGGTCCGAGATTTTCAGAGCCTCCTTGACATTTTGCTCTACCAGCAGAATCGACATGCCGGTTTTCTGCTGTAATTCCCGGATCGGACCACAGAGATCCTGGAACAGCTTCGGCGCCAGGCCTATGGAAGGCTCGTCCATCAGCAAACAGCGAGGACGGCTGAGCAGCGCCCGGCCAATAGAGACCATTTGCTGCTGGCCACCCGACAGGTTACCGGCTCGGGTCTGGTAGAATTTTTTCATCACCGGCAGGATCGACATCACCCAATCAATTCGGTCTGCGCGTTCTTTTTCCGGAACCCCAGCGGCCCACATGCCGAGACTCATGGTCTCCTCCACGGTCATACCGGGGAACACTCCCCGGCCTTCCGGCATCATGGACATCCCCGCCATCGTCATGGCCCGTGGCTCGGTCACTGCCGGTTTACCATTGAACAGAATGCGGCCACCCTCGTGGAGCACCAGACCGAATACGGATTTTAGCAGCGTGGATTTGCCAGCCCCGTTGTGACCGATCAGGCACAGCACTTCATTGTCGTTGACATGAAGATTGATGTCCGTCAGAACAGGCCGGCCACCATAACCGACCACCAGATTCTCAACCTGGAGCATTTTGTCTGCCATGATTATCTCTCCCCGAAGTAAATGGCGGCCAGGGCCGGGTCATTCAGGATGGCTTGCGGCTCGCCATCAGCCAGCAATTTACCCTGATCGAGAAAAGCAATGCGGTCAGAAATATTCACCACAATGTCCAGATTGTGCTCGATGATGCAGACGGTAATACCCTCTTTAACTTCCTCCCTGAGCAACCGCAGGAACAGATTATAGGAGTTAGGATCAAGTCCGGACGCCGGTTCGTCCAACAGCCACAGGCGAGAATCCGTTGCCATGATACGGGCGAGGCTCAGGAACTTGCGCTCTGCATAGGCCAGATCAAGCGCACGGGTGTGGCGCTTGTCAGTTAGTCCGGTACGCTCGAGAATCTGATTCACTTTGTCGAGCCGTTTGGCCTTACGGAATTTTCCGCCAGACTGCCAGAGCCAGGAACCAGACTCCATCATGGTCAGGATGTTCTCTTCTACCGTCATGTGGGTAAACAGCCGAAGATCCTGAAAGGTCCTGGCTATCCCCGCCCTGGCAATTCTCCAGGGCGCCTGACCGATGACCGACTCGCCTTGCCAGCTTACGTCGCCTTCGGAAGGCGAAATATGTCCGGTAATCATATTGAACAAGGTGGTTTTGCCTGCTCCGTTCGGGCCGACAAGGGTGGTGATGATACCTGCCCTCAGATTCAGGGAAACATCATTGATTGCCTGCAGCCCACCAAAGTTCTTGCTCAGGTCAGTGATCTCCAGCAATACATCCTGGCCATCCGTAGACCCGGTAAAACCGGAACCGGGAGCTGGCTTTTCGATCTCCTGAGCTGTCATTAACTGTTCGCTCATTTGCCACCTCCCGGGTGTGAACTCACGATACCGCCGGGACGGAAAATCATCAGCAACACCATGGCCATCCCGTAAACGATCTGCTGAATGGAACCGATTTCGGTCTGAGGCAGGAATGACAAATAGGTCAGGACGCTGGGCATAAGCATCAACAATGCGGCGCCCAACAGCGGTCCCAATATAGTAGCGGTGCCTCCGATAATGACCATCGCCATCACCAGTACCGAGGTGTCGAGCATGAAGCTCTGGACATTAATAAAGCTCATGTAAAAGGCATAGAGCGCACCGGCAACCGCCGCCAGCGCCGAAGACAGGACAACCGAGAGCGTCTTTATCACCGTGACGTTCTTGCCGGACGCCAAAGCAGCCGATTCACTGTCGCGGATCGCTTTGAGACTGCGGCCGAAGCTGGTGTGCACCAGGATTCGGATAATCCCGATAATAATCACCAGGCAAATCAGCGACATCAGTAGAAACTGCCAGGGCTTATAAATCGGATAACCGAGCATTTCCACAGCGGGAATCCCGATCACACCGCCAATACCGCCGGTAAAACTCTTCCACTCCGAGAACAGAGTGACAGCCAGCACCTGCAGCCCCAGGGAGGCGGCCACAAAATATTCGCCCCGGACCCGCAGCGCGGGTAATGCCAGCAGCAGGGAGGTTACCGCGGCAGCCGCCATCGCAACGGGTATCGCCACAAAAAATTCCGGGGTCACATTCATCGCAACCAGGGCCGCGGTATAACCTCCAATCCCGAAAAACACCGCATGCGCCAGAGAGAAAATACCGGCGTAGCCGATGATGAAATTCAGGGTGGTCGAGAGGATCGCGTAGACCGAGATCAGGACCAGCAGGTTCAGTATATAAGCGGTCATGTCAGCGCCTCACGAAACCGTCGCCCGCCCAAAGAACCCGGACGGTTTGAAGATGATGAAGAAGAACAGGATCGCGAAGGTAATGGCTTCGCTCCACTGAGTGCCCAGCTTCCACATCGCCAGGTTCTCGGCCACACCGATCAGCAAGCCGGCACAGGCAGCGCCCCGGAGGCTGCCAATGCCGCCGACAATGGTCGCAGCCAGACTGATCAGCATGACGTGGTGGCCAACCGCCGGATTAATCCCGGTGCCCGCAGCGGTAAAAATCGCGCCCGGCACTACCAGCAGCGATCCGAGAGCAAAAGCGTAGGTGGACAAACGTCGGGGACTAAGCCCAAACATACGCACCAGTTCCGGGTTCTCACTCAGAGCTCTCAGCCCCTTGCCCACAAAGGTGTGAGTCAGGAAGTAATGCAACGCCACAAAGCAGATTACAGCACACCCAATGGCGAGCCCGTTCAGTGGCGAAAGATATAGCCCCGGCATCACCTCCACAGAGTTGCTCAAGGGTGTCGGGACAGACATGAAGCCGCGCCCGAACACACTACCTAGCAGATTTTGCACCACAATACCGACACCAAAAGAAGCCACGAACACCGTGAAGAATGAGCCTTCATGACGCTGGATCGGCGCATACATGAAGCGGTCCAGCACCACACCGAAAACCACCGCACTGATGGCCGCCACGGCGACTGCAAAGGTCCAGTGAAAACCCAAGCCGGTCAACGCAAAGTGGAACAGGTAAGCCGCAATAGCGAAGGTCGCACCGTGGGCAAAATGGAATATCTTGGTAGAACCAAATATCAGCGAAAAGCCAGCTGCCGTGAGGGCGTAGATCGCCCCCACCTGCAAACCGTTGGCAAGGAGTTGCAGAAAAAGCATGACGGCCCCTTACTCCGCAGTCTTGACTGAGACCACTTTGCCACTACCTGAACCGTCAACCTCAAGAACCTGGATTGGAGCCAACAGAGTGCCATTATCCTGGAAAGAAACCTCGCCACCGACCAATTCGAACGTCTCCGTTGCTTTACGCTGTGCCAGCAGGTTAGCACCCGTAATTTCTTTGTTCTGCGCTTCCAGAGCCTGGGCAAGTAACCCGAAGACCCTTACGGCATTGTAGTAGTTGGCAATGTAGGAGGTCGGATTCTTGTTATGCTCTGCTTTGTAGTCGTCCACAAAACGCTTGGTGACAGGGTCATCGGAGCCCCACTCAATGCTCTGGGTGGTGAACAATGCGCCCTGTGCTTCTGCCTGGCTTTGCAGCTCGGGCACCGAGAACGCGGAGTAACTGGCGATTTGCGCCTTTACGCCGTTGTCACGCAACTGTTTAACGATCTGCAATTGCTGGGAGCCGTAGGAAGCCACATAGACTACATCCGGATTGTCGCTACGAACCCGGGCAGCCACACCACTGAACTGCTGGGCTGACGCTGCAATGGAGTGGGACTCCACGAGTTCGGCACCCAGTGTCGGCAAGGTTTTTTCCAGTTCATTCAGTATCGACTCCCCAAGTGGATCATCCACGTACACCAAGGTGAATCGTTTGTGACCCAGGTCTTCGACGGCATACCTCGCCAGGGCTCCAACTTCATTGTTTGCCAGTGGAATGACGTTCCAGAAATATTCGCCCAGTTCCGCCAGATCAGGACCAACACCACCGCCATTTACTGCCACCGTCTGGCTGCGCTGAGCCAGTGTGGAGAGAGCCTTGGAAACCCCGGTGAAGGCGGAGAGCACGAAGGGTACGCCCTCAACATTGACCAGCTTATTCATCGCCACCACCCCTTGTTGGGGCAAGGCCTGGCTATCTTCGTACAGGATATTCAGATTTCCTGACAACATTCCGTCTTCGTTGATATGCTTGGCAGCCAGATCTGCACCAGACATAAAAATGTCACCGTAGGTGGCGTTAGGGCCACTGAGCGGAAAGACCGCGCCAATTTCGATGTCCTCGGCTTGAACAGAAACGGCAGAAGCAAGCCCTATGGCAAAAGCGATGGAAGAAAGCGTCTTACGTAACATAATCTGTCCTCGGTATTGTTTTTATTCCATTCAAACCTAGCACCGATTCAGCTACGCACAATTCGCCATTTATTAAGACCCCGTTAAGGCAATGTGAATATGGATCCGGCCCCCGTAATGAGCATTTCGTTTACTCTTGTTTAAGCCAAATATAAAGGAGCAGAACCATGAACTATCGCCGACTCGGAACTACCGGCATGAACGTCTCCGCCCTGTGTCTCGGCACCATGACCTATGGTTCGCCGAAGTGGCGGGAGTGGGTGCTGGACGAACAGGCCAGCCGGCCATTTATAAAACAGGCACTGGATGCTGGCATCAATTTTTTTGATACTGCTGACATGTACTCACTGGGGGAATCGGAACGTGTTGTGGGCAAGGCGCTGCTGGATTACGCGCCCCGCGAGGATGTGGTCATCGCCACCAAAGTATTCAACCCCATGGGAGATGGTCCCAACAACCGGGGCCTGTCGAGAAAGCACATCATGGCTGCTATAGACAGCTCATTACAGCGCCTCGGCACCGACCACGTCGATCTCTACCAGATCCACCGCTGGGACTACAAGACACCAATCGAGGAAACCATGGAAGCCCTGCACGACGTGGTGAAGGCCGGGAAAGCACGTTATATCGGCGCCTCATCCATGTATGCCTGGCAGTTTTCAAAAGCCCAGCACACGGCACAAATGCATGGCTGGACCCGCTTTGCCACCATGCAGCCGATGTACAACCTCGTGTATCGGGAAGAAGAGCGGGAAATGTTCCCGTTGTGTATCGATCAGGGTGTGGGCGTTATTCCCTGGAGTCCGTTGGCGAGGGGCATTCTCGCGGGCAAGACCGTGCAGGGTGAAGGCGGCGAGAGTACCCGGGCGAAAACCGATGAGAACACCCGAAAATGGCGCCTCGGCAGCGACGTTGACCAACCTGTTATCGACGCCCTCCGCAAGGTTGCCAAGAATCGCGGCATGAGTATGGCTCAGATTGCGCTGGCCTGGGTTATGTCCAACCCGGCTGTCACCGCACCTATCGTTGGGGCAAGCAAACCGGGACACATTGAAGAGGCAATTGCAGCATTGGAACTGACGCTTTCAGATGAAGAAAAAGCCGCCCTGGAAGATGCTTATGTGCCGCATAGGATAGCCGGACACAACTAACACGACACGAAAACCCTGCCCGTCTTCATCAGAACGGCAGGGTCAGGACCGCACAAAGCAGGCTGCAAAAGGTGAGCGCGGCCAGAGAGTATTTCAAGCTCCATTCCCAGGCGGCCCGATGCGCGTTATAGCCCGTGCAGCGTTCCAAAAGCAAGGAATTAGCGGAATAGGGCGTGCCTGCAATGGTAATTCCCCAGCCGGTAATGATGCCCAGACCCAACCCCAACAAACCGTAATCGGGCCAGATCGGACCGAGAATACTGCCCGCAAGAGTTCCGGAAATAATCGGGTTCACGCCCACGGCGCCCCCGGTGAAAAATAACCAGGGCACCGCGATCGCGACCAGCGGATAGGCCCATACCGGCAAGCTGAAATCCATTCCCAACCAGGTCAGTGCAAAGGTTCCGATGATGCCGCCAAGAAACGAAGACCCCCCCATTATTACCAGCTCGTTGTTCATGGGCGCCAATGAAGGCAACGCTACAACGCCGTCAGCCAGACGACGATAAGCCAGGCCAAGTATCACAGCCGACAGACAGCTGAGGGTGACTGCCTGGGAGTATACAAGCCCGGCCCGGGCGCTCAAGGTAAAGGCCCCAAAGCAAATCAGCGCGATAATGGCCACAAAACGGAGCCAGGGGAAAAGCGCAGATTCATGATCGCCCGGCAGCACGGTCACTTCGGCTCGGGCAGGCTCCTGCTCCCTCGCAAAAGCGCCCGCCAGCAAAAAGAGAATGGACACTGGCAATCCCACAGCAATCAATTTCCAGCTCGACAGCCCCGGCAGGAACGTTACGGTCATCACAATGGCGATCGACAGGGGTGAGGCCATGGGCGAGGCACCGAAGCCGCGCACCACCGCCCGGGCAGCATTGCGCCCCAACGCACTGTCGCCTTGCTCCTTGATTTGCACACCGATCATGGTGGCGACCACGCCTACGGCTCCGAAATTCAGGGGAATCGAAAGCAACGCCGTGCCCACACTCATACCCAGGTATCGCACTAGGGATTTGCCAGCAAACAGACTGCGGGCAATGATTTTCAGATCATTGGACTGACCCATCACGGCAGATAACAGCATGACGGTGATAATAAGAGCGCCAATACGCGCCATGTTGGCCGCAGCTCTGGGCAAGGCGGACGGCTCAAACGCAAGTGCCGCAAAGGTGAGCAGGATGATCAGTGAAAATATCACCTTCCCCACTACGCGCAGATTGCCCCAACCCAACACAATGGCCATACAGGCAAACACAGTGGCGGCCACGGTATGACCCGGTAAAAAAGTGGCGACCCCGGCACCCAAAGCAAGGTAAGCCAGGATTGAGCGAGGCAGGGGCAGGCTGTCCGGGTGCAATAAAGACTTCATACTACCGACATTCCCTATCGCCCCGAGCCTTCTGGTTGGTCTTCTGACGAGTCTCGTCCATGCCTTCAGGCAGGAGGCAACAACCGTGCACCAGTCAAAGCCTGAACTTCCTCAAATGTATTCTCACCAAACAACTCCACTACCCGAAGCCCGTCCGGCGTCACATCTATGACGGCGAGGTCGGTAAAAATCCTTTGAACCACACCCGTTCCGGTCAAAGGATAGGTACATTGTTCGAGAATCTTGGGTTCGTTCTCCCGGGTCGTGTGCCGCATCACTACAAAGAGTTTGCGAGCGCCTACGGCCAGATCCATCGCACCACCAACCGCCGGGGGAAACTTGTCGTTATTGGTCGCCCAGTTTGCCAGGTCACCCGTGGCAGACACCTGGAAAGCACCCAGCACAGCAATATCCAGATGCCCTCCCCGCATGATCGCGAAGGATTCCGCGTTATCGAAATAACACCCGCCCGGGAGCAGGGTTACATACTGTTTGCCTGCATTGATCAGATTGGGGTTTTCTTCCCCCGGTGCAGGCGCGGGACCGACGGCGAGAATGCCGTTCTCGCTGTGATAGATAACCTGTTTATCACCGGCCACGTAGTTTGAAACCTTGGTGGGTATGCCGATACCAAGATTCACGTAGGCGCCATCAGGTATATCCTGGGCCACACGTTCGGCCATCTGTTCGGGGTTAAACCTGAGCATGGTCCACCTCCTCTGCCACCAACCGATCAACAAAAATACCCGGTGTCACCACATGTTCTGGGTTAAGCCCACCGACTTCGACAATGGAATTCACTTCGGCGATGGTTACACGCGCCGCGCTGGCCATCATCGGGTTAAAATTCCGCCCGGCGGTGTTGTAGACCAGATTACCCCATGGGTCGCCGCACTCCGCCCGTACCAGTGCGTAATCTGCCGGCAGCGGCAACTCCAGGACATAGCCCTTGCCATTGATGACCCTGGTTTCTTTCCCTTCGGCCAGTCTGGTGCCATAGCCGGTTGGTGTCAGAAAACCACCAATCCCGGCTCCGGCAATCCGGATACGCTCACTCAGAGTGCCCTGCGGCACCAGTTCCAATTCTACCGAACCCTCTTCAAAGCGTTTCTCGAACCATATGGAACCGGCTGAGCGAGGAAAAGAACAGACGATCTTGCTCACCAGTCCATCTCTCAACAAGGATGCAATGCCCTCCTCTGCCACCCCAGCATTGTTGGAGATAATGGTGAGCCCTGTTGCGCCATGCTGTCGAAGCGCTTCGATCAGTTTCAGCGGAATACCTGAACTGCCGAAGCCCCCAATCATGATGACCGCACCGTCAGGAATATCAGCCACGGCATCTTTGAACGAGTTAACCCGTTTATCAATCACAACCTGTTCCCCTTCTGTCATAAACCGGGTTTAACGATGAAGTACCGGCGTGGCATTACGGTTCAGCAGCCCCTTTGCGGCATACATCACCACAATAACGCCCAACCCCGCGAGCTCAGTGACCAGATCCGGATAGATCATCAGACCACCGGCGATCAACGCGATCACCCTCAAGGGCCAGGCAATAATGCCCACCCGGTAAAGATAACCTTCCATCGAAGAGGCGATCAGCCAGATCGCGGTGACGGCAGTCACGGTCGACATCAGGATCCGCGAGAGTTCCCCCTGCATGATCAGGGACGGATTCAATACGAACAGGAACGGCAGAACAAAAAGAATGCCTCCCAGGCGCATGGAATACAGGCCAGTCTTTGTGGCGTTCGCGCCGGCAACACCGGCGGCCGTTATCGCGGCCAGAGAAACCGGTGGTGTGATGTAGGACAACATCCCCCAGTACAGAATAAACAGGTGACTCGCCAGCGGATTCAGCCCGGCATTGACCAGAGCGGGAGCCAGCAGGATAGACAGGAAGATATAGCAGGCACTGACCGTCATCCCCATGCCGAGTATAAAGCTGGTCACCGCACCAGCCGCCAGCATCAGAGGTATGCTGCCATCGGCATACAGCAACAGTTCACGGGAAAACGCCCCCGCCACACCGGTATAGGAAAGCCCTCCGACCACCAACCCGATGCCTGCCAGAATCGCCACCAGGTTAGCCACGTTGGTAGTCAGGTCCCGGATGAACAACTTCGCGCGGGAAAAATTCATACGGTACTTACGCTTGAACAACGAAACACCGAGCAACACCAGTGAGGCATAATAAGGAGCATAGGCCTCAAGCCGCATCACCAACAGCATGTAGATCAACATGACCAAGGCAAACAGATAGGGCCACCCCTCCTTCAGGGTTTCTTTCAGGCTGGGAATCTGGTCATCCGGCAACCCTTTGAGGCCTCGTTTTGCGGCGTAGTTATCGACCTGGAAAAGTAGCGCCAGATAAAACAAAAGTGCGGGAAGAAACGCCGCAATCATGATTTCTGCGTAAGCCACCCCCAGGAACGACGCCATGATAAACGCCACCGCACCCATAACCGGGGGCATCAAGGTACCACCGGTGGAGGCACAAGCTTCAACCGCCGCAGCATAATGAGCCGGGTAACCCGTCTTCTTCATGGTGGGAATGGTAATAGGGCCAGTGGTGAGGATATTTGAAATCACACTACCGGACAGGCTACCCAGGATACCGCTCGACAATACCGACACCTTGGCCGGACCACCGCGACTCCGACCCATCAGGGCGGTGGCAAATTTCATGAAGAACTCACCACCACCGGTGATGGTCAGCGCCGCGCCAAAAACCACGAAACCGATCACCAGTTGCGCAACCACCTGCATCGGAATGCCAATAATACTTTCCACGCCAATAACATGGGCGCGAATAATCTCCGTCAATGTATATTCATTGCCCCACAGGAATCCCGGCATACTCCCGGCATAAAGCGGGTAGGTGCCAAAGAACAGTGAAACGAACAGCAACGGCCAACCGCCGCATCGGCGGACACCTTCAAGGATCATCACCAACAGAACGGCGGAAGATATGGTTGCGGCCAGCGGAGCTTCAAACTCCCAGCCCTGTTGAATCATGATCAACCCATAAAACCCCAGATACCCACAGGGCAACAGTGCCAAAACCCCCAGAACCCAGTCGTACCAGGGCACTTTGTGGCGAGCACCGGACCAGGCGGGAAAACACAGGAATGCCGCAGCGAGGAAAATACCAATCAGATAGTACAGGTAGGAGTTACCCAGTGGCTTAAACCCGAGAATTTCCAGATTGAAGGTCTGGTTGATTGCCATCAACAAACCCAGGGTACCTAGTATAAGGACGCCCCAATAGCCGGCGCCGTGCAGACGACCGCCGCTGGTTTCGCCTGGAACTGGTGATGAAGTCTGGGCAGAGGTGCCCGGAGAAGAAGTCATGCCATACCCCGAAAAAACGAAGTAAAGTGGTGCAGCTGATGCACCACTTTATTCAAGCCATTGATAAACGGTTACAGCGAGCTGAGTGCCTCGGTCCGGTGTTTTTCCCAGATTTCAGCGAACTCCTCATCGCTTTTGCCTTCACCTTCTTCCATTGCTTTCGGCCAGGCTTCCAGCAATGCGTTCAGGCGCTCGGTACGCGCATCGTTCCAGCTCTGGTGTTCTTCGGTCCAGATACCCTTCTCTTTCAAGTAGCGAATGGCTCCCGCGTGGAAGGGCACATCAATGGCCGGAGTGCCAGCTTCCTTCAGGTCCCAGCGGTCCATAACAGCCGTGGCGTCCTTGTACATGTCGAAGGTCTCATCAAGCACCTTGATGTAGTCGTAGACCGCTTTTTCGTCCATGTTGGCACGAACGGTCAGAACCGGGTAGCGATAGGCGAGAATGTCAACCGGATTATCTTCACTGATGCCAGCACCCACAGTTTCCGTGTAGGGCTGGAAGAAAGGCGCCACTTCGCGGATCCGTTTCCAGCCTTCCTCGTTGTCCTTCGGCACTTCCAGCCAGCGAATGCCGCGGGGCGATTCGGCCAGTTCATAGACGTGGCTCGGAGTTGTAGTGGTGCAGGAGGCGTCGGCTTCGCCACGTGCCAGGGAGCTCATCGTGTTGGCATAGGTTGGGAACATGATGGCGTCCACATCATCCCTGGTCAGGCCTGCAAACGCCAAAAAGGCATCGCATTTCACGTTGACGGACGGATTACCGGCTACGTAGGCAAAGCGCACACCCTTCAGATCTTCGAGAGATTCAATATTCGCGTCTGCTGCAGTGAAGATACCAAACGATGACGGACGACCAGCGACGGCCCGGAGATCCTGGGGACCCCAGCGACGGGTAGAAAAGTCATGGATACCTTCAGCAGCAAAGAAGGTTTCTGTGGCAAGGAAGGCGTAGTCCGCGCGACCACTGAGCAAAGGCTGCAGCCGCCCGATGGCGGAACCGGAGGGCTGGATGCGGACCCGGGTGCCATACTTCTTGCCGAAGGCATCGGCAATGGCGGAGGCTTCAGCGTAGCCTGCGGACCCAACATCGTAGGAAGTCCATGTCATCGTATCTGGGAGCTCAGTTTCGGCAGCGGCTGTCGCACTGACGCCCAGGACCATTACGGCGGCGCATATGGAGCTGGCTAGAGGGCGGAATAAATTTGCTGTTCGGGATTTCATAGTGACTCTCCGGATAGTTGTTGTTGTAAGTCGCAACTTAAGCCTAGCTCACAACAGAATTTTAGCCTGTCATGGATAGCAAACTGCCACCGGCCGAACCGATAGCTTCTTCAAACTAAACCTGCCCTCCCGACCAGTCAACGTATTTTCTATAATCGAATAAACAACTATTTTATATAAGAAATACTATTTTTATATAGCTCGCACCTATACCTCTAAACACCTGGTTGTCAAACTTGGGCGTAGGCGCAGCAATGTTGGCGAGGATATTAACCCTCACAATACTCCCAGCAGATTAGGATAGTGGATTGCGGTAAAACGCCCGGCGCTCCAATTGCCTAAACCAGCCTTCTCCGGCATTCCTTCATAAAAGCAAGTGAGAGTGAAATGGAGAATGTGATGGAGAGTGCGATGCAGAGATAAGTGGCAAATGAGGTGAATTTCGAAGCGAGGAAGCTTCTTCAGCCAAGCTTTCACTTAGGGTGTTTGAGGCGTAGAGCCGTTGTACAGCTCAAGTTAATCATTAACTGGCAGGCTAAAAGCCCAGTTTCGCTCATGATGTTGTTCTTTCAGGAAGTTCAGTAGCAAGTCACGAATTTCCTTGTGTGAATCGGTATCGCGGCGCCAGATGCAGTGCGATTGATGACGGGTGGTTGAGTCGGTAAGCGGTAGAAAGCTGACATTGGAAAACCCGGACTTGGCTAGCGATTGGGGCACCAGGGCGACTCCCATCCCATTGGCTACCAACGCAAGAATGGTCAGCCAATGGGATACTTCGTGACAAATCTGTGGTTCGACATCTGCATGATGGAAAAGGCTAATAATCCTATCGTAATAGTGAGGAGCAAGGTCGCGACCAAACA
Source organism: Marinobacter caseinilyticus (assembly GCF_011074955.1). GTDB lineage: Bacteria > Pseudomonadota > Gammaproteobacteria > Pseudomonadales > Oleiphilaceae > Marinobacter > Marinobacter caseinilyticus. Next base: position 126,609 of record NZ_WUQJ01000022.1, read on the forward strand.
GGATAACCGGCTCATTGACAAGGTCCCTCACTGCCAAATTGCGCCGGACTGCCAAGTGGTGGTGTGTAGGTAAGCAACATAGAAAGGGCTCATCCGTTAGAGTCACCGAGTCGATACCATCGGGTAACGGCATTGAATGGATGAAACCTATGTCGAGCTGCTCTTGCATGACACCCTCAATCTGGTCTACCGAATTGCGTTCTATTAACTGTATCTCTATACCTGGGTAACGAGATTGCAGAAGTTTGAGGAGTTCTGGAAGACCGCGAAAAAGCATTGCCGGAGTAAACCCGACGCGAACTAAGCCTGTTGCACTAGAGGCAATTCTGCGCACCAGGGTTTGCGACTCTTCTAACTGTTCAAGTATTCGGCGTGCCTGGCGCTGAAACGCTTCTCCTGCAGGTGTGAGTAAGACGCGTTTGCTATTGCGCAACAGTAACTTGACACTCAGCTCCTCTTCCAACTGACGAAGGCTAGCGCTCAGGGGTGGCTGAGAAATATGTAGACGTTGTGCGGCTCGACCAAAATGCAACTCCTCCGAGAGCACCAAAAAATATCGCAACTGCCGAAATGTCAGCGCCATAAACTTTACCCCCCTTATTGCCTATCCACCTTCAATCATACAGAAAACTGTATCAATGAATCCTAAAATGGTATTGGAGGCTGTCTCTATACCCGCCTAATGTGACGATAAAACATATAATAAGTCCGGGAGGTACGCCGCAATGAGTGAAGAAAGTATATACCGCAATATCCCTGATGCCTGGGGGCAAAATAGCTACCACAACGACCCGACTCTATCCCAACTCCTCGACATTTATTTGCCAACGACATTACGCCGCCACCTGGAAACGCACTTTGCCGAAATGGGTGCGCTGGCTGGTGGTGAGCTCGAAACCCTGGCACTTGCGGCTGACAAGAACCCACCTGAACTTGTCTTGCGAAGCAGGAATGGCGCCGAGCTTCAGGAGATTCACAAGCATCCCGCCTATCTACACCTGGAAGCTTATGCCTATGGCCAATTTGGTCTAGCGGCCATGTCGCATCGTGGCGGGGTGCTCGACTGGTCGGAGCCCATGCCCCCGGTGGTTAAGTACGCATTAACTTACCTGTTCGTTCAGGCGGAATTTGGTCTGTGCTGCCCACTTAGTATGACGGATGCACTGACTCGCACACTTCGCAAGTTTGGTGACGAGGCGCTGGTTAGTCGCTATCTTGAGGCTCTGACCTCTCAAAATATGGACCAGGCTTATCAGGGTGCCATGTTCATGACCGAGCAGGATGCCGGCTCTGATGTTGGCGCGATTACTACTGAAGCCAAATTAGTGGATGGCACGTGGCGCCTCTACGGAGACAAGTGGTTCTGCTCCAATCCTGATGCTTCTCTGGCGATGGTGCTGGCGCGCCCCGAACAAGGCGAGAGCGGTACACGTGGCCTTACGCTGTTTCTTCTGCCACGGTATTTAGAGAGCGGTGAACTCAACCACTATCGCTTAGTGCGCCTGAAGAACAAGCTAGGCACGCGCTCGATGGCCAGTGGTGAGATTCTTCTCGAAGGTGCCGAAGCCTATGTAGTGGGAGAGCCCGGGCAGGGATTCAAACAGATGACGGACATGATCAACATGTCTCGACTCTCGAACGGCGTTCGTTCGGCGGGGTTAATGCGGCGGACTGTTAACGAAGCGCTTTTTATTTCTCGCCATCGTCATGCTTTCAGTAGCCAGCTCATCCAACTGCCGCTTATGCAGCGTCAGCTCAGCAAAATGATGGTCACCGCCGAGCAGGGTCGCACGATGGTCTTCCATACTGCTGATTGCCTGCGGCGTGCCGATTCCGGTGATGCCCAGTCAGCCAAGTTATTACGTATCCTCACACCCATGATCAAGTTCCGCACCACACGGGATGCACGCAAGGTGGCGGGGGATGGAATGGAAGTACGCGGTGGATGCGGCTACATCGAAGAGTGGTCGGACGCCCGAGTACTTCGCGATGCACATCTTGGCTCAATATGGGAAGGCACAAGCAATATTGTTGCTCTGGATGTGTTTCGGTCGATCCGTCGTGAGAAGACATTACCCGTGCTTGCTGACTATTTGCACCAGCGACTGCAAGAGTCAACGCTTGAGGTTCATGAGTGTCGACTGCTGCAGGCATTGCTCAACCAGGCGGTGGGGAGTGCAGAAGCGCTGGCTCAGGACTCTACCTGTGAGCATGACGCCAGGCGGATCGCCAGCGGCTTGTATCACATCACCTCAGCCATTCTGATGGCATGGGAAGCTTCTCAGTTACCGGAAGATAAGCGGCGACAGGCACTAGCCTGGCTGGTTGTGCGCCACAAGCTATTGCCCCCCGATCCTTTATCGGTCAGCAGAGAGTCGACGGAAGCGCTTGCGAAGCTGCTCGACGAAACCCCGATGACCGACGAACAGGTGGTGGCGCTGGTGAATACAGAAGAACTGGCTCGTTGTCATGGGCTGGAGGGTAGCCATGAATAAGCACAATGGAGCATTGAGCGGTGTCAGAATTATAGATCTTAGTCGTGTACTTGGAGGTCCGTACTGCACTCAGGTGCTGGGTGATTACGGTGCGGATGTGATTAAGATTGAACCTCCAGGTGGTGATGAAACCCGTGGCTGGGGGCCTCCCTTTGAAGGGGATGCAGCTTCTTATTTCCACGGCTTAAACCGTGGTAAGCGAGGTATGGCAGTGGATCTTTGCCATCCCGACGGTAAGGCACTGCTACTCCAGTTATTGGAAGGCGCGGATGTCCTGGTGGAAAACTTTAAGCCGGGTACGCTCGAAAAGTGGGGGCTAAGCTATGATGTTTTGAGCGAGCGTTTCCCCCGCCTGATTCAGTGTCGCATCAGTGGTTTTGGTACTGATGGACCCATGGGTGGTTTGCCAGGCTATGACGCTATTATCCAGGCAATGGCGGGGCTGATGAGCGTCAACGGCGAAAAAGAGGGGGATCCGCTGCGGGTTGGGCTGCCCATAGTCGATATCGTGACCGGTCTCAATGCCGTCATCGGTATCACGTTAGCACTCCATGAGCGGACGCGCAGTGGACTGGGACAGTTTGTCGAGACGGCATTATTTGATTCAGGGTTGTCCTTGATGCACCCCCATTTTCCTAACGTATTTTATGGCGGGTCGCAGCCACGTCGCACAGGAAATGAGCATCCAAATATCGCGCCTTACGAAGTCTACCGTACTGCGACACAACCGATTTTTCTAGCGGTTGGCAATAATGTGCAGTTTGCGCGTTTATGCGGGCTGCTTGAGTGTCATTCCGTTACCCAGGACGAACGCTTTGCGAGCAATGGCGCACGCCTGGGTAACCGCGACGCGTTGCGTGATGTGCTGGAAAGTGCCATGGCCGATTGGGACGGCGATAAGCTAGCCAACCAGTTGATGCGCATAGGCGTTCCCTGTGGCCCCGTGCTTGATACCTCACAAGCACTGGCGCATCCGCACACCCAGCATCGCAATATGATCGTCAACATTGGCAGTTACAAGGGAACTGGTTCGCCTATAAAGCTAGCCCGTACGCCCTCGCGCTATGAAACGCCGCCACCACGGTTTGCTGAACATACCGACGCTATCCTTCATGAGGCAGGGTTCACGCAGCGACAAATCAAGTACTTGAAGGCACAAGGGGTGCTACCCGAAGTGCCGGTGGCATAAGCCCCTTTGCAACTGAAGGAATGCAGGCCTTCAGCGAGCACCTCTGAAGGCCCCAGTATCTCAGGGCACTAATACATCAGCGAAGGCAGGAACAGTGAAATCTGTGGGAAAAACATCAGCAACGCCAGCACAACCGCCTCTGCTGCCAGAAACCACAACGTGCCCCGAACAATGGTACTGAACGGAACAGCATCCCCCACGCCGGCGCTCACCACAAACAGGTTAAGACCGATTGGGGGTGTCAGAAGCCCTATCTCAATAAACTTGACTACCAGCACGCCGAACCAGATCACATCGATATCAAAAGCAATAACAAACGGCGCCAGCACCGGCAAGGTAACCAGCATCAACCCGATTGGGTCCAGGAACATACCGAGAATGATATAAAAAACTGTAACAATAATTAGAAACATCCATAGCGCTACAGCATAATCTTCAACCCAGAAGCCGATGTTCATGGGAATCTGGCTCAATGTCAGCATTCGGCTGAACAGCACCGCGCCGATAGCAATCAGGAAGATCGACGCTGTGCTCTTTACCGTCTCTGAGACCGCCTGCCTAAGCCCCAGCCAGCTGAAGGTCTTCTGAACAACTGCGGCAATAATGGCGATAAAGGCACCGAATGCACCCGCTTCGGTCGCCGTTACGGTTCCGGTGTACAGCCCGCCAACCACGCCTGCCACAATAACCGGCAGTGGCCACGACTTCAGTAGCAGCATCCATTTCGCGGAACGGCTAATGGTGTCACCGGTAACCGGCGCCAAACCCGGATTCATCTTTACCCGCACAATGATCAGTACCGAATAGGCCACCATGGTTAACAGCCCCGGAAGAATACCGGCCATCAACAGCTTGCCGACCGACGCTTCCATGAAAACCGCATACAACACAAAAGGGATGCTGGGGGGAATAAACGCTCCGAGTGTCCCCGAAGCCGCTACGACACCAGTGGCAAGTCCCGGGTCATACTTTGCCCTGAGCATTTCTGGCACCGCCAGCCGCGACATGGCTCCAGCCATCGCCACGCTGGAGCCACTGGCCGCGGCAAAGCCCGCACTCGACACATTGGTGGCAATAGCTAATCCTCCCGGCAAAAAGCTTAACCAGGCCTTGCCCGCATCGAACAGCGTTCGGGTAAGCCCTGTGTGGAAAGCAATGGCGCCCATCAGGATAAACATGGGGATGGCGGTCAGCGACCAGTGGGCGATGAACTGGAAGGTCGTAGAGCCCATCAGGGAAAACGCTGCATCCATTCCACGCAGCGCGAAAATGCCGGTAAAAGCCGTCATGCCCAGGGAAACACCGATCGGAATCCGCAGGGAAAGCAGCACCAGCAGCAGGAGAATACACGTCAGACCAATCTGAATATTACTCATTGCCCCGGCTCCCGGGACTTATCAGGACACCTATTACAGACAAAGCGGAAGAGATAGAGCACCGACAGCACGGACAGGACCATACCCGCAACGGCAATCCAACGTGAGGGCCACACTGGCAGCTCCAGAAAAATTGCGTCAACGGTTTCACTGCGGGCCCAGCTCTTCACCGCCTGCAGGTAGAGACCGTAGGAGAAAATGGCAAAATAGACTGCCATCACCACCAGGCCGATCACCTCGACGACCAGGCGTACCCTGCCTTTGAGAAACTGCGCCAGCACGTCTACCCGAATATGACCGTCTTCAGTGGTGCAGGCGAAGATGCCCATAAACACTGCAGACACCATGTAGTAATAGGTCACTACCTCCATGGTGCCGGGAATGTGCATATCAAACCCGACCCGCACCAATACCTCTGCGGTTACGTGCAACATCATAAGGACGACTATTCCCCCGACCACCAGTGCCATCCAGTCGCTGAATTTCTTTAGATAACTACCCACGAAACACCCCTAATCTTGTTGTTATAATGACTTTTCCGATTGAGCGACGCTCGATAATGCAGTCCATGGCCGCTTCAAGATCGGCCAGGGCGAATACTTCCGGCTGCTTGATGGCAAGATTCTGGCTATCCGCTTCACTGAACAGCCAACCCATCATGACCTTGGTACGAGCAGCAAATTCATGGCGGCGATCCTGCTTGCCCCAGCCCACATATTCCGAGAAATTCACCCCGAACAGGCTGATGTTTTTCACCAGTAGCAGGTTGACCGGAATAAAGGGAATATCACCGCTAGCGAACCCCAGGGAGAGCACGCAGCCTTCGATAGCCGTGCAGCGGATCAGGCGTTCGAACAGATCGCCGCCAACCGGATCAAAAACCAGGTCCGCTCCCCGGCCATCGGTAAGCGACTTCACGCTGTTGATTAAATCATCGCTTGAATAATCGATAACGTGGGAGGCGCCTGCGGCCAGGGCAGCATCCTGTTTAAATTTAGAGCTCGCGGCCGCGATGACCGTCGCCCCTTTCAGCTTGGCTACCTGCACTGCCGCCAGACCCAGTGCACCTCCGGCGCCGGTGACCAGCACTGTCTTGCCCGGACCCACGCCGCCACGCTCCAGGGCTGTCAGGGCGGTACCGAAAGACAGCGGCACCGATACGGCTTTCACCAAAGGAAAGCCCGGGGGAACTGGATAAACCGTTGCCGGGTCGACCACCACTTCCTCGCCGTAAGCACCCGAGTCGACGATGGCGGCGACCGGATCACCCGGCTGAAACTCCGAAACTCCCTCACCGCATTCCAGCACGTAGCCGGACACCTCGGTGCCAGGGATAAAGGGTAGCGCCATCTTGCGCTGATACTTGCCGGCAACCATTAACGAAATGGCATAGCTGACGCTGGCGAAGTGAACGCCAATCCGCACGCACCCCGGTTTCATTTCAGGGGCGGTAACCTCCGCAACCCTGAGATCCTTGTAGGACGAAAACTGGTCACAAATAACCGCACGCATAATAGATACCCTTCTGTTCGCCTAGCCGGACTGCCGGGCCTGGATACAGACTTCCGCCGCCAGAAAGGAATCGATTTCGCTCTGGCTGTAGCCCGACTCCCGCAGTAATTCACAGGTATGTTGTCCCAGATCGGGCGCCGGGCTGAGCTCCCCCGCCTGAAGGCCTGCTCCGGGAAATCGGGGCATGGGAATATCGCCAAACGCTCCGTGCGCCACCATCGGCATCAAATCAAGAAAACGGACTTGTGGATCTTGCTGTAGTTCCTGGTAACTGTTCAAAGGCCCACACAGCACACCGGCTTCGTTCAGGCGTTCAACCCACTCGGACCGGGTTCGCCGGACGAACACGCCCGCCAGCAAACGGTGAACCTCCTCGGCATTGGTCTGACGCGATTCGTTATCGGCAAAGCGAGGGTCTTCAGCCCATTCCGGATGATCAATTGCCTGAGCAAGCGCCACGAACATTTCGTTACGCAGGCAGACCACGGAGATCATGCCGTCGCTGGTGGCAAAATTTCCCGAGGGCACAGTGACGTGTTTGTTCTTGGCGCCACCCTGCAAATGCGACTCGATCAATGGCATGGCCTGAAAGGCAGAGGCAGAACCTAGCAGAGAAAGGTCAAGATGACGCCCCTGCCCTGTTGCTCGCTGCTCATGAATTGCCGCAGACAAGGCAAAGCCGGCGTAAAGCCCCGCGATCATGTCCACCGCCAGCATGCCCACCCGTTTCGGGGTACCCTCTTCAGTTTCATTCATCACTGACATCCCGGTGGAGCCTTGCAAGATACTGTCGGAACCTGGCCGCGTGGAATGGGGGCCGGTACTGCCAAACCCGGAGATCGACGCGAGAATGATGCCGGGGCGCAGCTGCTCAAGCACCGGATAGCCCACGCCAATCTTGGCCAGCACGCCGGGACGAAAACTCTCAAGCACAACGTCTGACTCCCGTACGAGCTGCTTGAGGATGTCTGTTCCTGCTGGTTTTCTGGCATCCACACAGATGGCACGTTTGCCCCAGTTCGCCGATACGCTGAGGGAACTGTGGCCATCGCGGGCAACACCCATTACCCGCCCCCAATCGCCCTGTGGTGGCTCGACCTTCAGTACAGTTGCCCCCATCATCACCAGCATTTGCGCGGCGTAGGGACCTGCCAGGCCCTGGCTCATGTCCAGTACACGAACCCCGCGAAAGGGTTTGAATTGCGTTAAACTCTCGCTCATCGGTACAACCATCCAGAAAAAGTAGAAATGCCGGTCACAGGGACCGACATCCTTTCAACATTAAAATGCCTTGTCGTATATTTCCGTTTTCAGAAGTTCTGCGTATTGCGCTTCTGACAGCGACTTACCAGCAAGTAACTTTTCCCATTTTTCCAGGTTCTTGGTGAAACCCGCCACAATCTGTCCGGCGTTCTCAACTCCGCGACCGGTGGCTGTTTCGGCCGCCCGCGCAAGCTGGGACTGCATGAACTCTTCCCGCTGCTGCGTCATGGCATCGGATACTTCAACGAAGTTAACGCCCTCATCCCTGGCCAGCTTTTTGACTTCGTTTTCCTCGCCCTGGTACGCGTAAATGATGCGGGCCAGGCCGATTGGCGCAGCTTCAATCAGGGCTTGCTGCTCCCTGTCACTCATCTCCTGCCAGACCGACTCACGGATGTTCAACACCGAGCCACCGAGGAAAGACCCCATGGGCAATTCGACAACACTGTTGGCCACCTCGATCAGGGATAGGGACTTGAGCCAACTGGTAGCGCCAATGACACAATCCAGCTGGCTGCGCTCCATAGCTTCATAGGATTCACTGTTGGGAATATTCACCGGCACGCCACCGATACCGGATACCCATTTGCCAATTTCTTCACCGGCTACCCGCATTCTCATACCTTCTGGTTCAAACCCGGAGGCAAATTCGTCCTTGCACATGGCCTGGTAAGGTGGTGTCGCATAGCTGGCCAGAAACCTCACATTGTGGCTTTCGTACTCCCCCAAGCACTGCGGGCAATCATTGAGGATGGTATCCACCGTAGCGGCTGTGGCCACCAGGGAGTCCTGATTCCAGAATGACAGGTCACTGATGGTGGTATTCGCAGGCACCGAGGTCGGAAAATAAACCGTGACCAGAAAGCCGCCGTCGATCATGCCGTCAGTGACTGCAGACAGCATGCCTTTGGCGGCCGCAGCCGCACCAGACGGGAAGAATTTGAAGTCGATGCTACCGTTAGAGCGCTCCCGAGCCTTATCGATAAACGTGGTGATGCCTTCACTGGTTGGGTGTTGGGGCGGCAGATAACTCGCAAACGTGAGGTCACGGGCAACGGCAACGGATGAAACGGCCAGCCCGGTAAGTAGTGCACAACCAAAGGCTGCAGGGATCAGTCGAGATCTATTGTTGTTAGGCATATATATGTCTCCGAATCGCTGGGTTGCTCACAGACCTACGATGTTATATTGTTCGCTGTGCGCACGTATTGTTCTTTCTGAGAACACAATCAAGATAAGAGCAATTTTTGATCATTGTCAAAGCATCTTTGTCAGGTATAGAAAAAATGACTAACAGCGGTAGGCACGACGAGAACGCCATGGTGACGTCGTTTGCGCGGGGTCTGGACGTGATCCGGGCTTTCGGTGAAGGAGCCTCAAGACTGACGCTTTCGGATGTTGCCAGGCGCTCAGACATTTCCCGCGCAAGTGCCCGCAGGCTGCTCCACACCCTAACGGCGCTGGGGTATGCCAACACCGATGGCAAGCATTTCTGGCTCACACCCAAAATCCTGGACCTCGGCTTTTCCTACCTGTCGTCCATGGAAATCTGGTCGTTCGCTCAGGGTCACATGGAAGAGCTGGTGCAGAAGGTTCAGGAATCCTGTTCTATCGCCGTACTGCAGGGCTATGACATTTATTATGTCATGCGGGTGCCGACCCGGCGGCTGCTCAAAAGCACGTTAAACGTGGGCAGTACTCTGCCTGCTCATGTTGTCTCACTGGGTCGCATTCAACTGGCGGACCTGCCACCGGAAGATCTCGATCATTACCTGAACACCCAGGAAATTCTCCGCTACACACGGTTTACCATTACCGACAAGGAACAGCTCAGACGGGTGATACTGGCGGATGGCGCCAAAGGCTGGTCAATCGTAGATCGTGAACTTGAGGAAGGTATGTGCGGCATTTCTGTGCCCATCCGCAATCGCCATCACAAAGTCATTGCGGCGATCAACCTGACTATGCCTCCGAGCAAGGCCGCAGAACCGGGAGTGCTGGACTACCTGCTGGAGGCGTTGCAAAAGACTGCCAACAGGATCAACACAGAACTCAAAACCAAAGAGCTACTGGGCAAAAGCTGAGCGTATCCAGCCCCCGTACGGAATGGCTTACATAGATATTCACAAATGGCATGGCTTTTATAGAAAATATGCTTTTCTCTGCTGACCGTAATCTTGATACCGTGTCAGTCTTAACCATGCATCTGATAACTTCGGGAAATTCATGACTACGCCAACAATGACACTGGTCGACGCCATCAAGACACGCCGCTCAGTTAGAGGTTTTCTTCCCGACCCGGTGAGTAATGATGTCCTGCAGGCGATCTTTGAGTTGGCCAGAACAGCACCGTCGAACTGCAATACCCAGCCCTGGACCTGCTATGTCGCCTCTGGTGACCTGAAAAGCCGGTTGCGGGAACAGTTCCTGCAGCGGCAGGAAGATGGCGTTCCCGGCACTCCCGATTTCGGTTACGCTTCCCAGTTTGAAGGCGAATATCGCAAGCGCCAGGTTGAATGCGCGGTTGCCCTGTATAACGAAATGGGGATTGCCCGGGACGACAAGGCGGGGCGCTTGCGGGCGGTACGTCGTAACTTCGAGTTCTTCGACGCACCTCATATCCTGTTCCTGGGCATGGACCGCGAGTTCAGTTCCACAATCGCTCTGGATGTCGGCATCTATGCCCAGACCCTGATGCTGGCGATGAATGCCTACGGCGTAAGCACCTGCGCCATGGGCAGCATGCGCACCTACCCGGACCTGATTCGGGAAGCCTTCCGGCTGGATGAACAGACGGGAATTCTTCTGGGCATCAGCTTTGGCTACGAAGATCCCGATGTGTCAGCCAACCGTACCCGCACCTCCCGGGAACCGTTGTCTGACACGGTGGTTTTCAAGAGCCGGTAGGGGCCTTTTAGTGGCCCGCACTCTGTCAACACTCTGTCTGCTGACCGCCTGTTTCTGTGCAATTGCCAGAGAGTTCAGCGACTGGTTCCTGCTCAGCCCTCTGGCGGGTGGCGCCCTCGTGCTATTTGCTGTCCTGCAGTGGCCGGGAATCAACCTGACCTATCGTATTTTCGCCATTCTGGCACCCGCTTTGGGGCTCTCGCTCTGGTTAAGCGATGCTGTTTCTACAGAAGTGCTGGCAAAGGCGGTTGATCGTGGAGCGTTCTTCACCCTGTTCCTGACCTCTCTGGCAGTTCTCCGTGAATCCGCCAAAACCTCCCGATTGGTGCGTCGCTGCGGAACGGTACTGGTAAACCAGCCTCCGGGCCGCCGCTATCTGCTGATGTCGTTCGGCTCTCACCTATTCGGCGTGATGTTGAATATTGGTGCGCTGAATGTACTGGGCACTATGATACGCCGTGCAATTCGTCCAGGTTCTGATCCAGAAGCTCAGCGTATCGCGGGTATCCGCCGCAAACGAATGTTAACGGCCACCATCCGAGGCTTTTGCGGTGTGCCGCTGTGGGCCCCCACTTCCGTTACCATGCTACTGGTGTTGTCCGGTATTCCTGACCTGAGTTGGGAGCAATACGCGCCGTTCGGCATACTCTGGACTCTACTGTTCTTTCTCTGGGGTGCGGTGCTGGACCGCCTTGCCTACAAACGCCCCAAAGTACGATCCCTCAACGGCGGCAACCTGGCCCATCTTATTCCGCTGGTGGCATTGGTAGCGCTGATTCCCAGCCTCGCCTTCGTGATTTCACAGGTCACTGGGCTGGCTCTGTTTTCGGCGTTGCTGATGTGCGCGCCAGTCATTGGCCTTACCTGGATCTGGGTACAGTACAAAGGTAGACCGACCCGAATAAAGGGAGGTCTGCTACTCAGACGTATGGGAAGCTCTTTCCCCGAAACATTCACCAACCAACGAAACGAAGTGGTGTTGTTTGTCTCGTCCGGCTTTATCGGGGTAATTCTGATCCCCCTGATCGACCCGGTAGCCGCCAGCGAATTTCTGGCCCGGGCTAATATCAACAATGCCTCCCTGATGGTCGGTATCTCACTGGTGATGCTGGTTTTTGCGTTCATCGGTGTTAACGCGATCATAACCGTAACACTGATACTGGGGGCTTTGCAGCAGCTGCCCGACCTGAACATCCCTCCCCAGGTTCAGGCCTCGGTTATTGCCATCACATGGGCGGTTTTCGCAGGTGCCTCACCGTTCACTGCGTCTCTGCGATTTATCTCCGGTTTCGCCGGCATCTCACCCTTACGCTTCGGTATCGAGTGGAACGGGTGGTTCAGCGCCAGCGTGCTGGCCATTATGTATGTGACTCTCTATCTGGTGCTGTAATGGCCCAGCTTTATTTATCCTTTCAGCAGGAGCATCTGCCATGAGCCTTCCAGCTAATCTCAAAGACCAACTGACCCTTCCGGTGCTGTGCTCACCGATGTTCATCATCTCCAACCCAAAAATGGTGATCGAACAGTGTAAGGCGGGGGTTATCGGTTCCTTCCCCGCTCTCAACGCCCGGCCGGCGGAGAAACTGGACGAATGGCTGACAGAAATTGAAGCCGCACTGGCCACTTATAAAGCCGAGAACCCGGACGCGAAGGTCGCACCTTACGCGGTCAACCAGATTGCGCACTCAACCAATGACCGGCTGGAACATGACATGCAGGTGTGCGTGGATCATAAAGTGCCCATTATCATCACCAGCCTGCAGGCCAACCCGATGATCGTGGAAGCCGCTCATAGCTATGGCGGGCTGGTGTTTCATGATGTGACAAATATCCGCCATGCCAAAAAGGCCCTCAGCATGGGGATCGATGGCCTGATTCTGGTGACAGCGGGCGCGGGTGGCCATGCCGGTACCCTTAGCCCGTTTGCATTGTTATCAGAAATACGCAGTTTCTTTGACGGGCCGGTTGTCCTTGGCGGTGCCATCACCAAAGGCAACCATGTGCTCGCCGCCAGGGCCATGGGTGCTGATATGGCGTACATGGGAACCCGTTTTATCGCCACCGAAGAAGCCAATGCCGAGCAGGCCTATAAGGACATGATTCTGGCGTCATCAGCGTCCGATATCGTTTACACCAACCTGTTTACCGGCGTTCATGGCAACTACCTGCGTGGCAGTATTGAAAAGGTCGGTCTGGATCCTGAAGACCTGCCGGTGTCCGACAAGAGCAAGATGAAATTCGGCTCTGCCGGGGGCAGCAAACCAAAGGCATGGAAAGATATCTGGGGAGCAGGTCAGGGCGTGGGCGGCATTACGGAATTGGTACCGGTAGCGAAAGCCGTGGCCCAGTTACGGGATGAATATGAGACCGCGCGGAAGAACATCTTGAAGTGACGGTTTCGACCGCACTCAAAGCGCCAAGGCTTTGGGTGCGGTATTGGTTTGCGTCATAGCGATCAGGAGCGAGTGAACTTTCCCGGACGGCGCTCAATAACCGCGGCCATACCTTCTTTGTGATCAGCGGTTTTCGCCAGCCAGACCTGTTCGGCGAACTCATGATCCAGCCGTTGTTTCAGCTCATCCACCAGCCCTTTCCGGAGCGTTGCCCGGGTGGATTCAACCGCGAACGGCGCGCATTGGGCGATTTCAGTTGCCAGGGCGACGGCCGCTTCCCGCACCTGCTCCGCAGGCACCAGCTTGTCTGCCAGGCCAAAGTCATAGGCTTCTTCACCTTTGATCCGGCGTCCGGTTAACAGCATCAGGTTGGCTCGCTGCTGGCCGATCAGTCTCGGCAATACCAGGCTGATACCAAACCCGGGGTGTATCCCAAGCTGCACAAAATTAGCCGCAAAGCGAGCCTCGGGGCACACTACCCGAAAATCCGGCACCAGTGACAACCCAAAACCACCACCAATGGCAGCACCATGAATAGCGCCCACAATCGGCTTTCTGCAAGCGTATAAACGAGCCGCCGCCTTATAAAGGCTGATGGCATTGTTGGCGGCGTCCGGCTTGAACAAATCACTGCCATTGGAGGAAAAATCCGCACCGGCACAAAACGCCTTACCCTGAGCGGCTAGCACAATAACCCGACACTGGTCGTCCTGCTCGAGCGCTTCAAACGTATAGGCTATATGCTCGATCAGCGTCACATCGAAAAAATTAAGCGGCGGACGTTGAATCTCCACCACCGCCACATGCTCGTGCCACTGTACGTCAACATCATCAAACGATTTCATCTGTTGTCCTTGTTTGCTAGCGGGAAACAATGTCCCAGACCCGGCCGTCATTCTGCCCGGGTGCGCTGTGTTTCAGCTCATCGGCCACTGCCAGACCGATACGCTCGGACCAGTAGAATTCCGAACCGTATTCTTCACGCCAGCTCCATATGCGCCGGCTATATTGCTGCAGCGGGTACTCATAACTGAAGCCCATGGCACCATGACACTGGTGTGCCAGTCGCGATACGGTGCCCGCGGCTTCCGACGCTACCACCTTGGCCGTGGCTATGGACAGCAAGGTATCGGCACTACCACTGAACGGCCGGGAGTGCTCAGACAACTCTCGCGCTGCCTGCTCTACCGCTGCATTTGCCAAGGCACTTTCGCCAGCAATATCCGCAACCTTGTGCTGAATGGCCTGGAACTTACCTAGTGCGCGACCGAACTGCTGTCGCTCTTTCACGTAAGCAACGGTCAGTTCGTTCATTTTTTCCATCGCACCGGCAATCTGGCAGGCCCGCACCAAGGCGCAGAACTGCATTAGCCCGTGCTCGCTCATGCCATCCACCGCTGACGATAATGCCAGCGGGACACTCTCGCTCAGTTGAACTTGCGCTCTTGATTCCCCGGCCAGGCTTTCGCGATAATCTATCTCTACATCATCGGGGGCAAAGGTAGCAATTCTGATAGCTCCCTGATCCGAGACCGGGACCACCAACCGCGTAACCCCAGCATGCATGGGGGCGCTCTCCACCAGGCCACTGATCTTGCCACCGGCTAACATCGGCAGCACGCCACCGTCAAATACCAGCACGGTCCAGGATTCTGCAACCTCAAGACCACTTTCCGCCAGCACCCGGTTAGCCACCAACGTCTCTGCCAAGGGCGCAGCCAGCGCAAAGCCCGCCGACTGGCGAATCAGATTAAAGCCAAGCGCCAAGGAGCCACCTACGCCACCGGCATTTTCCGGAACCCACGCCAAAGGCAGCCCCGCCTCAAGTAGGGCAGTCAGGAGCCTGACCGGCGCTACGCCGCTTTCGGCCGCGTTAACGACGTCCGCGCCACAATGATCGGCAAATAATCGTTGCGCGGTATCCAGTATGAGTTGATCCGTCTGTTCCATATCAAACCCCACAATTGATTAGCGCAGCCCCATGCCGCGAGCAATAATGCCTTTAAGCACCTCGTTGGTTCCTCCGCGTAGAGTAAACGACGGTTGCCGCAACAGGCTGTCGGCGAGCAGGTAATGGAGCTCGTCGCCAAAGCTCTGTTTGAGCTGAATCGGCCAGAATTCACGCAAGCGCTCAATGATATCCTGCTCAAATCGGGTACCAAGATCCTTGACCAGGGACGCTTCCACCTCCGGATACTGCCCCTGCTCCAGCAACGCCGCTACTCCCAGAGACATCGCCCGCAACGCCCGGGTGCGGGCCAGCATGCCGCCCATCACTGCCGCCTGATGTCCGCTCATGGTGGCGACTGCCTGCAGGAACGCCTTCTCCAGAACCACAAAGGTGCTGAGTAACCGTTCGGGGCCGGAACGCTCCAGGGCCAGCTCACTGGTAATCTGCTTCCAGCCTGCTCCCACCGCACCCAGTACCGCATCCTCCGGCACAAAGACATTCTCAAAGTGGCTTTCATTAAAATGCTCGACACCACTCATATCCCGGATACCACGCACGCTGACACCCGGCGAATCCAGCGGCACCAGAAACTGGGTCAGACCTTCATGGCGTTTTTTGTCATCCCGCTCGCTGGTGCGGGCCAGCACCGTCATGTACTGGCATATCTGGGCGCCGGATGACCACAGTTTGGTGCCGGTAAGTTCCCAGCCATCCTCAACCTTGTGAGCCCTGGTGCGCACGGAGGCCAGATCCGAACCGGATTCAGGCTCGCTCAGACCGAGCGCCACAAAGCACTCGCCTGCGGCAATGCGGGGTAACAGCGTGCGCTTCATTTCTTCCGTTCCGGTGGCCAGAATCAACGGCCCGCTCTGACGGTCTGCAATCCAGTGGGCGTGTACCGGCGCACCTGCCACCAGCAATTCTTCAGTGATCACGTAGCGGTGCAACGCACTCAATTCCTGGCCGCCATACTCTTTTGGCCAGGTAACGCCAAGCCAGCCACGCTGGCCCAGTTTGCGACTGAATGCCGGATCGATACCGGAGCACCAGCAATCGGTCACAGGCTGGAAGCCGCCATTGCGAATCTCTGCCTGCAGAAATGCCCGGACTTCCTTACGCAAGCGGTCAACGCTGTCGTCGATAACCGGTGCGGGGAAGTTGAAACGGATGGTTTCCGACATTATTTATTCTCCCCGGTAATCATTTTTCTGAGTGCTGTTTTGAGGATTTTATTGACCGTGGAGACCGGTAACGGCTGATCCATAAAACTGATTGCAGACGGACATTTATAATGGGCGATCCGCTCACGGCAATAATCAATAATTTCCTGTTCCGTCACGCAGGAGTCCTCAGCGACCCTTATAACAGCGTGTACCGCCTCGCCCCATTTTTCATGGGGCACACCGATTACGGCGCATTCTTTTATATCCGGATGGCGAGACAGTATGTTTTCGATTTCAATGGGATAAACGTTCTCGCCGCCGCTGACAATCATGTCCTTCATACGGCCAACCAGAAACAGGTAACCGTCGTCATCCAGGAACCCACTGTCACCAGTGTAGTACCAGCCATCTTCCAATACCGCACAGGTTAACTCTGGCGCGCGCCAATAACCTTTCATGATATTGGCACCGCGTACAGCGATCTCCCCAACCTCACCGTTGCGCAGGCGCTTTCGGTCTGGTCCGACCACCCGAATATTAACGTGTGGCGCGGCGCGGCCGGCAGAGACCAGACGTGCCCGCCGCTCCGGTGCCAGGGAGTGGTCATGGGTGTTCAGCACCGACACCACCGGGGACGCTTCCGTCATGCCATAAGACTGGCCAAAACCGGTGCCTGGCAATACCTGCAACGCCCGCTCCATCAATGCGACAGGCATCGGAGCTCCGCCGTAGGTGATAAGCCGCAGACTGGACAGGTCAAAGTCTGTAAAACGGGGGTGATCCAGAATCATCTGCAGCATGGTGGGCACAATCTGGGTGGTATTGATACGGTACTGGTGCACCAGTTCCATCACTGAAACTACATCAAAGCGGGACAGTATCACCGTATGGATGCCCATCAGCGTCGCGGTGTAAACCCGGGAACCTGCAGCGGTGTGAAACATCGGGCCAGCCAGCAAATGCGTCTCGCCTTCCTGCAACTGGTAAAGGGAAATTCCCCCCATCGCGTTAGCGAACTGATTGATATGGGAGAGCATCACGCCCTTGGATCGGCCGGTGGTACCGCCGGTGTAGAACAGTATCAGGGTATCGTCATTGCCACCGGGAATTGCTGTCGGCCCTGCCTCTTCCAGCAGCAGACTATCGTAGGACACCATGCTTTCGGGCACTTCACCTGAGCCCGCATAGATAAGAGTTGTCAGCCAGGGGCATGCCTGCTGAATGGCGCGAGCCTGCTCGAGGTGATGTTCATCCACCACCAGAATTCGCGGTTCGGAATCAGCAATACACTCCACCATTTCCCTGACGGACAGCCGGAAGTTCACCGGCACAATGATGGCACCCAGCCAGGGCACTGAGAAAAACAGTTCGAATCCCCAGTGGGTGTTATACCCCAGGTAAGCTACACGGTCCCCATAGCTGATTCCCTGCTGTTCCAGAGCTCCCGCCATTGCCTTGCAGCGAGTATAGGTCTCACGCCAGCAGTAGGTTTTTCCGTGCCAGGAAACCGAGGGTTTTTCAGGCCAGCAATCTGCCGCCTTTTCCAACCATGCCATGGCGGATATTTCCGGCGTTTGTACTCTGGCCCCTGCTGCTGACATCTGTACCTTCTCCGCTTTGAGTTATTCAAGTGGCCGCTTTACCAACGGTCACGACATAGCATTCGGGAGTAAAAGTGAAATAACTGGGAAAGCGACAATGAGGCCCAATACCACAAAATCTGCCACCAGAAACTTCATCACGCCGAAGAAAATCGTGTGAACTTTTATCTCTTTCGTCACAACACTGTTAATAACAAACACGTTCATGCCCAGGGGTGGTGTCACCAGTCCGATTTCGAGCAGCTTCACCACAACAACGCCGAACCAGATCAGATCCATACCCATGCCCTCTACAACCGGAATTACAAAAGGCAGTGTCAGCAACATGGTTCCGATTGAGTCCAGAAACATCCCCAGTACGACGTACAACAGGACGATAAAGACCAGCACCATCCAGGTTTCCAGCCCGAGGCCTGCGACGAAGCCAACAAAGGCCCCGGTTACCCCGGTAAGTGATACAAAGGACACAAAGATCTTCGCACCAATGGCAATGAAGAACAGGGAAGCAGTCTGATAAGCGGTTTCCTTCAAAGAGCTTAGAAAGTCTGTCCACTTAAGGCGACGGGCCACCACTCCAAAACCGATCACGAAGGCGAGACTGACCGCAGCCGCTTCAGTCGCTGTGAAAATTCCGCCGTAGATACCACCAATAATGATGGTCATCAGCGCCAACGCGGGCCAGCCCTTGAAACCAGCTCTGAACTTGTCCTTCAGCGTATAACGCAGTCCCTCGGCTACCGGAGCATCACTCGGCTTCCACAGGGCCCAGACCACCACCACCAGAATAAATCCCAGCATGGTCAGAACACCCGGCAATACCCCTGCCATAAAGAGCTTGTTCACCGACTGCTCGGTAAACATACCGTAAAGTATGAACAGCACACTGGGCGGAATCAGAGACCCGAGGGTTCCCCCCATCGCCACGGTTGAGGTCGCCAGTTGCTTGCCGTATCCGAACCGCAACATTTCTGGAACGCATATCCGACCCATGGAAGAGGCACAGGCCAGACTTGAGCCGGTAATAGCAGAGAATCCCCCGCAACCGAACAACGACGCAATCGCCAGACCGCCCGGCAGCCTCGCCAGCCAGACCCGAACGGCCGCATAAATGTCTGTGGTTATTCGAGTGTGATAGGCGATATGCCCTGCGGCAATAAACAACGGGATCATGCTGAGAGAATAGGAGTGGATAAAGTCAAAAGCGTTAGTCTCGATCAACGACAGCGCCGGACGAATGCCCCGTTCAAAATCGAAGTCCCTGCCAGGGCGCCAGGCATAGGTAATCAGGGAGCACACCGAGGCTACGCTGACCAGCACAAACGCGATAGGCACCCGCAAGAGCATCAGCACCAGGGCTACAATAAACCCGTAGGCACCAATCGTAGTTGGTTCCATGAATTACAACTCCTCTGAAGACTGGTCTGGCCGGGGTTTGATTACCCCCAGTGAACACAGGAGATCAGTCACAGTCAGATCAATAAGACGCAGGAAGAACAGAAAGTAACCGGCGAAAAATGCTGTCGCACCCGGCCACTTGGGAAGTTGCAACATGCCGAAGAAATAGCCGCCTGAGGTATAGGCCTCCACCATCGTTACATAGGCTGCATAGGTAATAGGGGTAACGGCCAGCAGGCCAACAATGGCCGCTAACAGGTTAAGGGCGTGTTGAAAGCCAGGCCCCAGTTTCTGCGTAAAAATCTCGACTGAGATAAACCCGCGCTCTGCCGCCACAAACGCGAGCGGCAGGATGAGTGCGCCAATCATCAGCTCGCCAATAATGGTGACCTCATCGGTAACACTCGAATTACCGAGCGTCCGCATTACAACACTGGTGGTGATCAACACGCCCATAGCAAGAATGCACAGAACGCCCAGGTAAATGAAGACATTCTCAAGCCATGACAGACAGCCACGAAGCTTTCTGACTGGCTTCGACCCCGGGGAACAGTTTTCCGGGCCTGAACCATTGGGATCGGGCGGTAGGTAGGAGTGAATACTCTTCATTGCCGGGCTCCTGAAACCTGTCGGGATAATTGCGATATACAATTAGAAAACTGAAGGCCGGGGCCTCTCCACCAAGGGCCCCGGTATCGGTGCTGATTCAGGAGCAGATTACCCTTCCCACGGATAGCCTTTCTCATCGACCACCTGCTGGTATTTGGCAAGAAGTTGCTGGTATTCGTCCCAGATGCTCTGCCCGTCAAACCCAGCCTGGTTCATTTCTTCAATCCACATATCGATGTACTTATCGGAGAGGGCGAGCAACTTTTCACGCTCCGAGTCCGCCATCTTTATCACTTCTATTTCATTACCCAGTTCACCGGTAGGTAACGCATCAATTATTGCCTGGCTTTCTTCAATTACCGTCTCGGCATAGAAGTCCACCATATCGGAACCCGTCTGGAGCATAAGCTGTTGCTGCTCCTCGTTGAGGTCATCCCAACTGAACTTGTTCATCATCATGGCGAACCCGGTAATCTGGCCCCAGTTTGTGAGAGTGACACTGCTGGTGACTTCTGGCGTCTTGAACGAACGCATGGCATAAAGGTAGCCGGCAGAGCAATCCACCAGGCCGCTATCCAGTGCCTGATAAACCTCCTCGTAGGTGAAGTTCACCAGGTTGGCTCCCAGCTCATCGACAATCTTGGCGTAAATAACGGAAGCACGAATGCGCTTGCCTTTTAAATCCGCCAAGGTATGGATCGCATTGCCTTCCGTGCATTCAAGTTGAACCGGTGTCGTAGTGTAATTGCCTACATAAACCACTCCCTCATCGGCAAACGATTCCCGAATCTGCTCATTGGTGGTCATCAATTCGTACATAGCGCGCATGGCAACCCAGGGATCGGAATTTCCTTCCACCGGGATATCCCCAATGCTCAAACCGCGCATCTTGGTGGGTTCGTAGGCGGCCAAAACACTGCCCATATCGGCAGTGCCGGCGGACACCCCACCCAGAATGCCCGAGTACTTCAGTAACGCCCCACCCCAATGGATATCCAGAACGAGCTCACCCTCAGAGCGCTCTTTGATTTCGTCGGCGAAGAATTGCAATGCCTCTGCACGGCTACCCCGATTGGGCGTCGCTTCGGCGTAACGCAAAGTGGTTTCGGCCACAGCCTCGCTCGCCATGGCCAGGGCCAGAAGCGAGGTCACACAGAGAGTTTTGATTGAGTTGAATGATTTCATAACCAGGCTGTCCTGTTTTTGTTTTATGGGAAATTACTTCGCTCCGGGCTGGGAAGACTATCCAGAAACATCACCGCTGTGATGCCATGCGATCAAACTAGCACCGCAAATCAATATCAACAATGACTCATATTTTATATAAAGTATGCCAATATCATATCGTATGATTTTTGCAACTATTTGATAGGAAGGGACTGCACAGAGTTAGGCTTAAACTAACGGAACACCCTCCTCGTTCTCACCGCCCAGGACATACCGGAAGGTACCAGCGCCAGTAGCGATGAGTTGATCTTCGCGGGTGATCCGCGCTTCCACAAAGAACATTTTGCGGCCGCGGCTAATGAGGTGGGCCTCAACCCGAATCAGCCCGTCCTGGGCCGGATTCATGAAGTGGGTATTCATGGACACCGTTATACACTTGCGGACATTGCCCGGAACCGGACACTAGGTGCCACATAGCCCACTGGCGGAATCCAGCAGCGACATAAAAACCCCGCCATGGACAAATCCGTTTCTGTTCAGGTGCTGCGTACCGAGAGGCACTGTCAGCATACAATAATCCTTTCGCCATTCAGCCACCGTAAAGCCCAGCGCATCCCGAAAACCCGCCGTGTTCTCGGATTCGGCCCCGAAGTTACTGTTATCGGCACTGCTCAATTCAACACTATTATCGTTTTTCTGCATTTTACTGATTTCCATAACGGACTGAACACGCTATTCACCAGCCAATTTGAAATGCCAAAATGTTATATTTTATGTATTATCCATGCTTTCAGGAAATACCATTCTTCACCTTTTCCAACACTTAGGTCTTCAGATTTTCCGACCGGCCTGTTGCCAGTATTTGTCCCTCAGTTTGCGCTTGAAGATTTTGCCCGAATCTTCTCTGGGAAGGTTTTTGCCGAACTCTATTTGCCTGGGGACCTTGAACCCGGCGAGATGCTCGCGCAGATAACTTTTTATATGGTCAGTATCGAGCTCGATGTTGTCCTGTGGTTCCACCACAGCCATCAACGCTTCCCCGAACTCCTCATCGGGAATACCGAAAATGACGCAATCCTTGATACCCGGGTAGTTGTGCAGAACCGCTTCTATCTCGGCTGGATATATGTTGACGCCACCGGAGATCACCATGTCCTTTATCCGGTCGGCTATAAAAAGAAAACCGTCCTCGTCCAGGTAACCCATGTCGCCTGAAGTAATGTAGCCGTCTTTCTCCATGGCGGCACGGGCCTCCGGTTTGCGGTTATAGGTGAAGTCCATCATCGGAAACCGCGAATAGATCTCGCCGATTTGCCCCGGGGGCAGGACATTTCCGCTCTCATCCAGAATCCGGATATCAGCCTCGGGGACTGTTTTGCCAACGCTACCGGGTTTTGCGAGCGCCTGTTCCGAATTACAGGCACTGACCGCACTGGACTCCGTGGAACCGTAAAACTCGTTGATCACCGGGCCAAACCATTCGATCATCCTGCGTTTTACATCCGCCGGGCACGGCGCCGCAGCGTGGATAATAAATTCCAGGCTCGACAGATCGAATTTATTGCGTACTTCCTCTGGTAACTTCAGCAGTCGGATAAACATGATCGGCACCATGATCGCCGCGGTCAGCCGGTACTCTTCAATTAACGCAAGGAACTCCTCGGAATCGAATTTCGGAATAATCAGCAGCAAGTCACTGATTTTCGACGCCTGCATGGCATATCCATTCGGGGCACTGTGATATAGCGGGCCCGGCACGGTGCACCGGGCACCGGGACCGCAGCCGTAAACCCGGGTACGGAAGTCCCGCATGCTGGCAGCACCATCGGCATCCAGCGGGATGCGGCGAACACCTTTCGGATGTCCGGTGGTGCCTGAGGTATAGAGCATTGAGGAAGGGCCCTGCACGGGAGGATTTTGCGATGGCTGTTCCGAGTCCAGCAACTGCTGCCAATCGGCCTCGCCTTCCGGCACAGAGCATTGGTCCGCAGGCAATCCGAATGGCTTACGGATGTCTTCGTGGGTTGCCACCAGAAGACAGCTGACGCTTGCCGGAATGGCATCCTTCACTTTGCGGTACAAATCCGCATGAATGACCAGGACTCTCGCCCCGGAGTCGTTCAATATGTAGGTAAGCTCTTCTCCTGCCAGGTGCCAATTGATGGGGACCGCGTAAGCCCCGACATAATTGGCAGCGTGGTTGGCGGTCATGAAGTGAGTGTCATTGCGCAGGAAAATACCCACGCACTCCCCTTCGCCGACACCCAATTTACTGAACACGCTGGCAGCACGTTTTACATCGTGCTGGAACTCTTCATGGGTGAGATGCCGGGATCCGCAAACAATACCTTTAAACGTTTTCTTGTCGATTGGTGTATCTGTCACTGCAACCTTTCCTTGAATCCGGGCTAAGCTGAATGGAATCAATGCCCTTTGAAATCCGGTTTGCGTTTCTCGTTGAACGCAACCACACCCTCAATCCAGTCATCAGCCATGACGGTTTCTCCAAACACCTCAGCCTCAGCCTGAAGTTGTTCTTCCAGGGAATTATCGGAAGCGGCCAGAATCAGCTTCTTGATATTGCCATAGGCTCGGGTGGGTCCATTTGCCAACCGGTCTGCCAGTTCCTTGGTTCTGACTTCCAGTTCTTCTGTCGGCACCACGCGGTTGATTAGCCCCATGTCCAGAGCTTCCTTCGCGGTGAAACGGTCACCCAGAAGGGCAATTTCCATGGCTCTTTTGGTGCCCACCAGACGTGGCAGATAATAGGAAGCACCACCATCCGGGCTGCTGGCAATTTTGGAATAGGCCAGCGTAAAAAAGGCGTCCTCGGAGGCCACCACCATGTCACAGCAAAGCGCCAAACTGACCCCGGCCCCCGCCGCCGCACCACGTACACTGGCTATGACCGGTTTGTTCAATCGCCGCATCGCATACATGATGGTATTCAGGCCGTGAATGCGATTGATAAACGTGAGCCGCCTCTCTTCCTGCGGCAGCTTGGTGAACGCCATAAAGGACTTGACGTCACCACCGGCCAGAAAGTGTTCACCCGCCCCCCGCAATACGACGCAACGGATGTCGTCGTTAAGCTCCGCTTCCTGCAAACGGTCCCGGATCTCGGTACGCATTTCCAGCGACAGTGCATTGCGGGCTTCCGGTCGGTTCATGGTCAGGTAGGCGACCTGGCCATCGATCTCATAGTTCAAGTCACTCATGTTGTCTGATCCTGTCGGGTAATTAACGTGGGGCCAGGGCTTAGCCACAGACTTTTGCGAGGCGCATGGCTTCGAGTTGTTCGGGCTGAAAACCCAGTTCGCCCAAAATCTCTGCTGTGTCCGCTCCATATTGGCGGGCGGCGAAACGTATAGCGGGCTCGGTGCGGCTAAAGCGGGGCGCTGGAGCCGGCTGCTGCATGCCGTCCACATCTATATAGGTATTCCGGGCTTTGTTATGGGGATGTGACTGAGCCTCTTTGATATCCAGCACCGGGGCAAAGCAGATATCCGTCCCTTCCATCAGCTCACACCATTGAGCGCGGGTTTTCTGTCTGAACACCTGCTCAAGGGAGCGTTTTAATTCCGGCCAGCGACTTTTGTCCAGCTGCTCGCCAAACGCCTCACGTGACAAACCCGCCACGTCCATCAACTGGGCGTAGAACTGGGGCTCTATGGAACCGATGGAAATGTATTTCCCATCGCTTGTTTCGTAGCAGTTGTAGAAATGGGCGCCGGTATCCAGCCGGTTGGTACCACGCTCCAGCGAGTTCAGGCCCATTTCATAAGCCGAATGAAACATCGACATGAGCACAGCGGAACCGTCGGTCATAGCGGCATCGATAACCTGGCCCTCACCGGACTTGGCAGTTTCCAGCAGGGCTGAGACGATGCCAAGCGCCAGAAACATACCGCCACCGCCGTAGTCACCTACAAGATTCAGGGGCGGTACGGGTTTTTCGCCAGCACGGCCAATGGCACTGAGAACACCGGTCAGAGAAATGTAATTGATATCATGACCAGCGACTTTGGCAAGTGGGCCATATTGGCCCCAGCCGGTCATGCGGCCGTATACCAGCCGCGGGTTGCACTGCATGCATTGCTCCGGTCCGATTCCGAGCTTTTCCGTCACGCCGGGACGGAAGCCTTCAAACAAGGCATCGGCAGTTTCCACCAGTTTAAGCAGGGCTTCGACACCCTCCTCGGTTTTCAGGTTCAGGGCTACGGAGCGCTTGCCCCGGCGGCTGCAGTCCATTGCCGGTTTCAGAGCCTGAGCTCCGACTCGTTCAACACTGATCACGTCTGCGCCCAGGTCAGCCAGCACCATGCCGCAGAACGGTCCCGGGCCAATTCCGGCAAGTTCAATAATCCGAAACCCATTCAACGGTCCCATTATGGCCTCCTGTTGCCACGGCGATTGCCCGGCGTTTCTTATCTTTGTTGTTCAGGCGCCCTGCGGGCACTCTTGAGCTCACTCTTTATCGCACTTTTCATGGCACTGTTCCTGGCACTCTTCGCAGCACCTTTCGTGTCACTATTGCTGGCTGCTCGCTACAATCTTGTCGTCGAACAGTTTGCCGATCTCACCGCTGGACAGCCCCAGTGTCTGGGCTAGAATTTCTTCGGTGTGCTCTCCCAGTTTCGGGGCACGCAGAACCGGTTCACGGTCCATTGCTGTAAACCTGAGGGGATGATCCGGCATCAGGTATTCCCCAATTCCGGGCTGGTCTACCATTTGGAACAGCGGGTTGTCGGTGGAGCAGTCGACATCTGAATTTACGGTTTCGCGGATGGTCTGGTATTTACCCCAACACACCCCCGCTTTATCCAATTCAGCGCTGACCTGGCTGTAAGGACGCCGGTTGAACCAGGGCTGGAAAATGGCGGTAATTTCCGCCCGACCCTTGTAGCGATCACCTTCTTTGCTGAAGTCCAGGCCCATCCGCTCCTGAAGCTCATGAATGGAATTTTCGGTGCCGGTCACAGACACGATAACCTGCCATTGATTCGGGCTGACTCCGACGACCATTACCCGCTCACCATCGCTGCACTCGAAGTCGTGACCATAGGTACCAAAGATGTCGTTGCCGATGGCCTCGCGGTCGGCGTCGTTGATCATCGCTTCGGCGATATAGCCCAGATTCCCCAGAGTCGCCAGCGCCACGTCTGCCAAAGCAATTCTCACCAACTGACCTTTGCCGGTTCGAGACCGATGACGCTCTGCGGCGAGTAAACCCAAAGCAATCTGCTGGCCGGTGATGACATCCCAGGCTGGCAGCGGACTGTTCAGCGGCGGGATCTCCCCCGCCTTTCCAACACCGCTAATGGACGGAAAGCCGACCTTACAGTTAACGGTATAGTCCAGAGCGCTATTGCCGTGACGGTCACCGGTGAGGTTCAAATAAATCAGGTCTTCCCGGAGTTCTTTGAGGCGGTCATAGGAAAGCCAGCCCTTGGCCGGAAAGTTGGTAAGGAACATGCCGCAATCGTCGCCCGGAAGGGTAATCAGCCTGGAGAGGATTTCCTGGCCTTCCGGACGACGGATATCCACCGCTATGGAACGCTTGCCCTTATTCAGGCTGTGCCAGTAGAGACTCTGGTTGTCACTATTCACCGGCCACCGGCGATAGTCGATGCCACCGCCGATAGGATCGAACCGAATCACATCGGCCCCTAGCTGGGCCAGAGTCATGCCGCCTGAAGGGGCGGCCACAAAGGCACTGCCCTCAACTACCCGAAGTCCGGAAAGAATATTCTGCATTTCAGCTCACCTCAGCATAACCGTTGTTGATGACCACCAGATCACGCTCCACAGAACGACAACGGAAGGCCACCGCACCGCCTTCATGCCAGATTTCGGTGCGGATGGTTTCACCCGGATAGACCGGTGCCGAGAACCGCACACGCATACGTTGGAAGCGAGCCGGGTCGTAGTCACATAGCGTTCTCAGAAGCGCATGGCAAGCGACCCCAAAGGTACACAACCCATGCAGGATCGGGGCGTCAAAGCCCGCATTTTTTGCCACGTCCGGGTCTGCGTGTAGCGGGTTATAGTCACCGGAAAGCCGGTAAATCAAAGCCTGTTGCTGGAGCGTCGGTAACTCACACACCAGGTCCGGCTCGCGTTCGGGGAGCGGGTCCGGCTTTGGTGGCTGGGTACCGGGCCCTCCGAATCCACCATCGCCCCGTGCCATGGTGGTCATGGACAAAGTGCACAGCGCTTCATCGGTCTCAGCATCCCTGACCGTGCGTTCGGAAAGAATGAGGGCACCCTTGCCCTCGCCCTTATCGATCACATCGGTCACACGGGTGGTGGCATACACGTGACCGGAAGCGGGTAATGGCTTGTGCATGACCACTTCCTGGCCGGCGTGCAGAACCTTAACCCAATCGATACCCGTGTCTGGCTCCTTTGCCCAGAAACCCGGATAAGCCATAACCACCGCCATACTGGGCAGCGCCTTCAACCTATTCTCATAGACAAAGGGCAGGCAGTCCCTGTCCAGAGGGTCAATCCCCATACCCACGCCAAGTGCGTAAAGGATGGTGTCTTTTTCAGTATATTTCTGGTCAATACGCTCGAACTTGCGGTTCAGCAACTTCTCGTAACTGATGGCCACTTGCATCCTCCCGTGTCCGGAAAACGATCCCGCCCAGCGATACCGGACGGGTTCATGGTTACCCGAATCTGATCAGAACGGGTCCCAGCTGAAGATGTCAGCAGAGCGGCTCAGTGAGTAAAAGTCCGCTTCAAAGGCGGGCATGACCCTGCTCAATATGGTCTCCGGTGTCCAGCCATCGGATGTGTGGGCGGAACGAATCGGGCGTGGCTGGCTGAACAGGAAAATCTCGTTGTTACGAACGCCAAAGATCTGCCCTGTCACATGCTTAGCCTGGTCACTGCACAATGAAACCACCAGGGTGGAAATTTTGTCCGGAGTCATTTTCTGGATTTTGGCCACACGCTCTTTCTGCGCCTCGTCTTCGGTCGGAATACTGCCGATCAGACGGCTCCAGGCAAACGGAGCAATACAGTTAGACGTAACACCAAAGCGGTCCATATCCAGCGCCATGGATTTGGACAGACCCACAATGCCCATCTTGGCGGCGGAGTAGTTGGCCTGGCCGAAGTTGCCGATCAGGCCGGAAGTGGATGTCATGTTCACAAAGGTGCCACTGCCCTGCTCGCGAAAGTGGGGAGCCGCCGCCCGGCTAACATTGAACGTACCCTTGAGGTGGACTGCCAGCACTGATTCGAAGTCCTGCTCCGACATTTTATGAAAAATGCCGTCACGAAGGTTACCCGCATTATTGACGACGCAGTCGATCTGCCCAAAGGTATCAAGGGCGGTCTGAATGATGGCCTGACCACCTTCCCACTCCGTCACGCTATCAAAGCTCGACACCGCCTCGCCGCCGGCTTCCTTGATCGCAGACACGACTTCGTCAGCAGGGGCCTGATCATTGCCGGCACCGTCAGCGCCGCCGCCAATATCATTGACCACAACTTTGGCACCATGTTCGGCAAGCATTACGCAGGTTGCGCGGCCGATACCACGACCACCACCGGTGACTACAATCACTTTCCCATCTAACATTTTTTTATCGCTCACAATATCCTCCTTAAAGGTCTCTTACAGATTTGTTGTTTTAAGCCTGGGCAACCAGATTTCTGGCAATGACTTTTAAAGCCAGGGTTTCTTCAGCTCCCTCGAAGATCGGCAATACCCGGGCATCCACAAAGTAGCGACTGACATCTGTCTCCTCGGCGTAGCCCATGCCCCCGTGGATCTGCATGGCTTCACGGGTGACCCACTCTGCCGCACGGCAGGTGAACAGTTTCACCAGACTGGCTTCCACCTGGCCGCCGCCTTTGTCCATCTGACGTGCAACCGCGTAACTGAACTGACGGGAGGCGGCAAGGGTCGACATCATGCGGCCCAGTTTCACCTGGGTGAGTTGGTAATCACCTACGGCTTTGCCGAAAACCTTGCGGTCTCTAGCGTAGCTGAGAGCCTTCTCGAATGCCGCCTGCATGACACCGGTTGCCCGGGCGGCAGTCTGGACTCGCCCTCCCGCAAATCCGGCCATAGTGAAATAAAAACCCTGACCGCGCCCCTTCTCACCGCCGATCAGACTCTCGGCAGGAACAAAGTAATCCTCAAAGAAGACGTCGTAGGAATGCATGCCCCGATAGCCCAGGGTGGCTATGGCCTTGCCTGAAATAACGCCGCCGGCCGGTTGTTGATGGTGGAACTCGTGGCCTGGCGCGGGAGGTTTCTCAACCAGAAACAGGCTGAGGCCCCGGTGGCCCAGGGACGGGTCCGCTTCACTCCGGGCCATGGCCAGCAACATGCCGGCCTTGCCCGCGAACGTGCACCAG
The DNA here is from genome assembly GCF_011074955.1 of Marinobacter caseinilyticus. Lineage (GTDB taxonomy): Bacteria > Pseudomonadota > Gammaproteobacteria > Pseudomonadales > Oleiphilaceae > Marinobacter > Marinobacter caseinilyticus. Next base: position 156,009 of record NZ_WUQJ01000022.1, read on the forward strand.
GTTTTACTGCCGTTAAGTACCCAGCCGCCTTCAACCTGCGTTGCTTTCAACCCAAGCGAGGCAACGTCTGAGCCATAATCTGGTTCCGTAATCGCGATTGCACACAGGGTTTCCCCAGAGGCAATTCGCGGCAACCATTTCTGCTGCTGTTCAGTGGTCCCACCTTGCAGTAGCGCTTTGGCCGCGATTTCCGGACGGGTAATCAGACTACCCGCCGCACCCAGCGACGCCCGTGAAAGCTCTTCGGTCACGACAATCATACTAAGGCTGTCCGGTTTGTCATCGGGCAACAAGCCACCGAAGTGCTCCGGAATACTGATGCCGAAACAGCCGAGTTCTGTCGCTGGCTTTAGAATCTCATCGGGAATATCCAGGTCCTGCCGATGGATTTCTCCCGCCAGCGGCATCACCACGTCAGTAGCGAAACGGGCAAACATGTCCCGCACCATTTCTTTCTCTTCCCCGAGCGTGGACGGCAGACGGGTGCTGCCACGCTCTGCCACGGTGGCGCCGATAGCCGCCAGAAAGTCGCTGCTACCGAAATCCTCAATCAACTTCCGGATATCATTATCGCTGTACAAACCAATGACCGCGGCGCGATCAAGTCCGGTATCCCCGGCCCGGGCCAATAAACGTTGAATGGCTGAAGGCACTGTCTCTGCGCAGAACGCCAGCGCAACTTCCCGCGCAAGCTCGTCTTCTGCGCCGGTCTCCGTTGCGTAATGACAAACCGCATCGCAAGCCGATAATTCTGCCGCGCAGAAGGCAACTTCGTAGCAGCTCAACTGGTGACGATCGAGTAAGCCCGCGCTCAGACGGCCGTCAACGGTGCAATAGCTCTTGAGGTTCTTGAGAGCGAGGCCCAGTTGCTGCCGGACTTTCTCAAGGCTGCGTTGGGCAACTGCCAGTGTTTCGGCATCACTGCCCGACGGTATGACGGCTTCGTGTGTTTGACTCATCAGGTCACCTGTTCTTTCGACATTTACTCGTAACGCCCGATAATCGAGATGCTACAGATATTCTGGTGCGGAAAGCCGCCAAGGTTGTGGTTCAGGGCCAGGCGTGCGTTCGAGAGTTGCCGGTCGCCCGCACGTCCCTGAAACTGCAGATAGTTTTCATAGATCATGCGAAGACCAGAGGCCCCGATGGGGTGGCCGAAGCATTTAAGCCCACCATCGATCTGGCACGGAATTCGGCCATCGGCGTCAAAATCACCGTTGAGAACATCACGGACTGCCTGGCCTTCATCCGACAACTGCAGATCTTCCATCGTCACCAGCTCGGTAATGGAGAAGCAGTCGTGGACTTCCGTCATACTGATTTCTTCGCGCGGTTTCTTTATACCGGCTTCGTTGTAGGCGCGTTGGGCAGCAATTCGGGTGGTCTTCAGGTAAGAGCCATCCCAGTCACTGAAACTTGCCTCGTCACCATTGGAAACCGCCAGCTGGAGAGCCTTAACGGACACCAGATCGGTTTTTCCGAGGCGACGTGCGATCTCGGGCGTGGTGACAATGGCACAGGCCGAGCCATCACTCACGCCACAACAATCGTAAAGCCCGATCGGTTCGGCAATATAAGGGGCGTTAATGGCCTGTTCTTCGGTGATTTCCCGACGAAGATGAGCCTTCGGATTCTTAGCGCCATTGGCGTGGCTCTTTACTGATACGTGCGCCATGGCCCGCTTCAGTTCGCTCTTATCAATGCCATGCTTGGCCCTATACCCACTGGCGAGCTGGGCAAATGAGCCTGGTGCTGACAGGTTGGGCCAGAACATGTCGTTTTCCACACCGCGGGTGCGCTGAGGCAAACCGCCGTAACCCACGTCCTTCAGCTTCTCCACACCCAGCGCCAGAGCTATGTCGCAGGCGCCGGAGGCAACCGCATAGACCGCACCCCGGAATGCTTCGGTACCGGTCGCGCACATGTTCTCGACTTTGGTGACCGGAATGTTCGACAACCGCAGGGCGAGAGAAAGCGGCAGAGCACTGGAGCCCACGTTGTAGGCGTCGATGCCGGCGCCAAACCAGCCCATTTCGATATCTTTCTTCTCGATACCTGCATCAGCAATACATTCCTCGAACGCTTCCACCATCAGGTCGGCGGGGCTCGCATCCCAGCGCTCACCAAACTTGCTGCAACCCATTCCCAGGATCACTACTTTATCTTTGATTCCACTAGCCATATTCAGTCACCTGTTGTCAGCTGCGCGCGTTCTTGTCCGGAGGGTGTCGCTTTCCAGAAGTACTTCCGAAAGCCCCGTTGGTTATCGAACTGCCGGATGCGGAAATGCATACTGACGGCAACACCGGTTTCAATGCTGCCCTCCTCCACTTCCGTAAAGTCCATCATCAAGCGACCGCCACCCTCGAATTCGACCAGCCCGAAATAGGCGGGCGGGTTCCAGTCAAAGGTAAGGCGGTCGGCAGTCCAGGTTTTCACCCGACCGGGTATGGCAGACATGGGGTAATCATCCTGACTGTCGAGGGCGCCACACTCCGGATTGACGCAATAGTTCTCCCGGGGGATCTGAACAGTGCCGCATTCGCGACACTTGCCACCGATAAAACCGGTCAACAGATCCTTTTTGCGGTACATCGCCGCCAGGTAACTCTGCTTGTCCAGCTCGCCACGCTTGCCGGTTTCACGCTCGACAAGATTATTGAAGCTGAGGAAGCGGTTGTAGTTCTCATCGGGACGACGGCGTTCAATCGCTCCGGCAAAGCCGGTTTCAGGGCGCCGGTCCGTAATCTGGTCAGTAGCTTTGAAGAGCACAACATCCGTGCCCTGACCGAAGCCTGCCAGCATTATCAGATCGCCAGGCTTGGCAAATTCAAACGCTGAGGTAAGAAGAAGAATTGGATGTGCCGAGCCGGCTATCCCCATTGCTGGAATGCGATTATCCACCACTGCTTCGGCCGTAATGCCAAGCTTTTTTGCAACTGCCGAAGGGGTTTTTGCCTGGTCGGATGCCAGCACAAAGTGGGCAATATCAGCGGCTTTGACACCTGCCTTATCCAGCAACCGGGAAGCGGCCAGCGGCACACTTTTGAGATAACCTTCATCCCGGATCCAGCGTTCTTCCCACTCATAGTCGAGGGTGGAGTCTTCACCGCGATAATGATCGACAAAGTCTGTTACATAGGTTTCGCTGCCCAGATATTCAGCAATCACGCCATCACTACCCACACCCAGCGCGGCAGCGCCGTCACCCCAGAGCATCTCTGCCCGGGAGCCACACTTGCTGCGCCGATGCTCAGATGCCACCAGCATGGCGGCGCCTTTCTCAGAGTTACCCGCTTCCAGTATCGCAATCAGTGCAGATGTCGCTGCGCGCTGGGAGGCACTGACATCCATGGTACGTAAATGATCGCCCAGGTTCAGCGCCTGACTGACCACCACAGAGTTCTGGCGATCAAGAAAAGGCAAGGTAGTGGAGGCGAGATACAGAGTACCGACCGAGCCGGCGTCCAGAAGAGAGAGGCAATCCTGCCCCGCTTCCACAGCCATGGTGATGGTGTCTTCATCCCAATTGCAGATACTGCGCTCGCCTTTCGCAAGTCCACGAAGGCTGGCATCAAACCAGTCGTTTGCATCAGCTATGGCGGCTCGGGAGAGCCGGCTTCTCGGTATATAGGCACCGTAGGCGGTAATACCAAACATGTGATTTCCTTCCTCTTATGCTTGCTTAAAGGGAGCGTCCGATAACCAGCTTCATGATCTCCGAAGTGCCGCCGTAAATCCGACGTACCCGCGCATCCACATAGATGCGGGATATCGGGTACTCGCGCATGTAGCCATAACCTCCGAACAGCTGCAGACATTGGTCAACTACCTTGCCTTCGTTTTCTGTAGTCCAAAGTTTTGCCATGGCACCTTCCTCAGGAGTCAGGGTGCCGTCATCACACTTCCTTATGCATTGGTCCAGATAAGCCCAGCCCACTTCCAGGCTGGTTTTCATATCCGCCAAGACAAACTGGGTGTTCTGGAACTCGTTAATGGCTTTGCCAAACGCTTTGCGTTCCTTGGTGTACGCCAGGGTCAGATCGAAGGCCCGTTGCGCTTCAGCCTGAGCGCGACAGGCGATAGTGATGCGCTCCCGAGGAAGCTCCCGCATCATGATCTTGAAACCATCACCTTCTTCACCTACCAGATTGCTGACCGGTACCCGGACGTCCTGGAAAAACATTTCCGAGGTATCGGCCGCTTTTTGTCCGATCTTGTCCAGATTACGCCCACGAGAGAAGCCGGGGCTATCACATTCAACCAGAATCATGCTGATTCCACGGCCACCTTTGCTTGGGTTTGTAGTGCAGGCAACCAATACAAAATCACAGTTCTGGCCATTGGTAATAAATGTCTTCTGGCCATTGATTACATACTCGTCACCGTCGCGAACAGCACTGGTGCGCAAGCTCTTGAGATCACTGCCAACGCCCGGTTCAGTCATACCAATGGCAGCAATTTTTTCTGCCGTTACCATCTTCGGCAACCAGTATTGCTTCTGCTCCTCGGTACCCGCGTTCATCAGGTAGTAGGCTACTATGTCAGCCTGAACGGAGAAGCCGACACTGGCACCGCCAATGGCGTAGCCAGTCTCCTCCGACAGCACCATGTTGTAGAGAAAGTCAGCACCCGGCCCGCCATACTCTTCAGGCACACCACAACAGAGAAAGCCGTTTGCCGCGGCTTTCTCCCACAGTGACCGGGGAACCACACTTTGCTCTTCCCACTGATCTATATTCGGTTCCAGCTCAGCGCGAAAAAAACGACGGACGTTCTCGCGGAAAAGCTCGTGTTCACTGCTGTAGATAGCTCTGCTCTGCATGTTTGTTAGTCCCTGTTATTTCTGGCGCCGGATAAACCGGTAAAGAAGTGAGAAGAACTCGGCTGGCTCCCGTTTATGGTTCAACCGTATCAGCAAGAAAAACCTACAACAATTATATACTTTTTATATCAACCATCTTTTTTAAGCATATCTTAGAGGGAGCCACGATGGTTCGTCATCAACAGAAATGGTGTATTGTGAGAAATTAGATACTTCAAAGTTATAGGTGGAATTCCGATGCCCTTCAATCTGAACGTCGACTTGCGCCAGCTCAATACCTTCCTGACCGTGGCCGACACCGGCAGCTTTAGCCGGGCTTCTGAAAAACTGTTTGTAGCCCAGCCGGCATTGAGCCGTCAGATCCGGATGCTGGAAGAAGCCTTGAATGTTGATGTATTCGTCCGGCACGGACGCGGCGTAGTGCTGACTGCGGCCGGTGAGCTTTTGTATGAACGCGCGCGCAGCCTGCTTCAGAGCCTTGAGAGAACGCAAGCTGATGTCACCGCGGTGGCGGGTGAAGTCACGGGGCAGGTTGTACTGGGGCTACTCCCCACTGTGGCCCATACATTCTCCGGGTCCATTATTGAGGAATATCGAAAGCGGTTCCCGCAGGTAAACCTCGCGGTTAAATCAGCCATGAGCGGCACACTTCAGCAAATGGTTATGCAGCATCGATTGAATCTTGCTATTTCCTATAGCCCGAGTAACCATAAAAATTTGCGATACCGTCCGTTACTTGAGGAGCGTCTTTATTTGATCTCCCCCACCAATACAAAAGTATCCAACCGGTCAGAAATTACCCTGGATGAGGTGCTTGAACTTCCTCTGGTTATGCCGGAAGAAAAACACGGGCTGAGAGTCTCCATGGAAAAAGAGGCCGCTGAGCGAAACAAATCCCTGAACCTGGCACTCGAAGTCAGCGCCTGGCCCATGCTTACCGACATGGTACGCAGGGGCCTTGGGTACACTATATTGTCGTCCGCCGCAGTTCATGAAATGACGACCCGCAAGGAGGTCATTGCCATCCCCATTACCTCGCCTGAACTGAAAAGAACACTTTCTATTGTCACCCCCACGGACCTGCCATCCTCGGTGGCGACATTGAAACTGGCGGAAATCATCATGCAACAAGTCGCCGAACAGGTGGGATCAGGTGCGTGGAAAGGCAAATTATTGTTTGATCCGAAAGAAATCAATCACTCCAACAAGCTTCCAGACGCCTGAATAACACCACAGAAGAGGAACGATCTTTGTTAATCTCCAGCTTATATATAATTTTTTGGCATAGTTAATATCAAATATAGATAATTGTTGGCGGCATTATCCACTGCTAGTTTGCACATGGCACTTGGCTGGCAAAGACAACTTCACAATACGTCAGCCGAGGCATGCCTGAGTAGACTGCAAATATTCCAACAATAATATCTGGAGAGGCAGATCCCATGCCTAACAACAAATTATCCATGGTTTTCAAGCTGGCCACAGCCACTGTGGCCCTGGGCGTCGCCGGTCCGGCGACAGCCATTGAATTCAATGCTGGCGAAGCGACTGTCGATATTTATGGCTATACACGACTCAACGCCTCCTACGATATTGAAGAAGATATCAGCCACGCCAACGGCACCCGTTCAGGTGATTTTAGTAAAGTAAACACCGGTGCGGAAGAAGATAGCGAAGTCTCCGGTCATTTTGGAGCCGACGCTGTACAGTCACGCCTCGGAGTTCGTACGACTCTCGCTAACGATGTGAAAGTCACTATCGAAGGTGACTTTCGGACCAGCACCAGTACCGTTCGTCTGCGCCATGCCTTCGGTCAGTACAGGAACTGGATCGTCGGGCAGACCTGGTCGAACCATACTGCATTTACCGGTGCCACCTCGGTATTGGAATTTGATGGGGTAGCAGGCAATGCAGGCCTTTACAGCCGCTCCGCCCAAGTACGTTACACCACGGGTGATTTGTCATTCTCAGCTGAGGACTCCAAGGCCAGCATTACTGACGGAACCAGTGCAGTAGGGACCAAACAGAGCATTCCGACCTTTACCGCCCGCTATACTGGCAAGTCCGGACCTGTGGCCTTTTCTACGTCTGCACTCATCCAGCAAGTTGGTTATGACACCGGCACCGAGAACGATACAGCAATAGGCTTTGCTGTATTCGGCTAAGCCAAGTTCAGTGTCACCGACACTGTCAGCATTCAGGGTAATGTCAATTACACCGATGGCGCCAACGGCTACCTGTGGCGTTCAGGCACCAACTACTACGGTGAGGACGCCTATGTGGACGCCAGCGGCAACGTAGAAACCATTACCGGCTACAGCGCCAATATTGGCGCCAGCGTCAAGGCTGGCCCAGGTGCATTCAACGTTGTTTATGGCGCGACCACCATGGACTGGGACGACGCTGTCGATGATGGGTTGGCCGTGGGTGACAAATATGAAACCAACACCAACGCTTTTGTTAACTATCAATGGAGCCCGGTGCAAAATGTCAATTTCGGCGTTCAGTACGGTTACTTCCAAGTGGAGAAAGTAAACGGTGGCGATGGTGATGCAAGCCGTCTGGTAATCCCCCCGAAAAACCCAGGTGCTCAAAAGTAGAATTTTCCGTAAGCTAAACGCAGGGAGATTCTGCATGAAGAAATCACGTTTTACCGACAGCCAGATCATGGCCATCCTCAAGCAGGCGGAGAGTGGCGTGCCGGTCCCTGAGCTGTGCCGCGAGCACGGCATGAGCAGTGCCAGCTTTTACAAGTGGCGGGCCAAGTACGGCGGCATGGACACCTCCATGATGAAGCGCCTGAAGGAGCTCGAAGACGAAAACCGGCGCCTCAAGAAAATGTACGCCGAAGAGCGCCTCAAGTCCGAGCTGCGCAAGGAAGCCCTGGAGGGAAAGTTCTAAAGCCATCTCTCCGCCGTGAGATGGCGCGTAAAGCGGTTGCTGATGTGCGTTGTAGCATTCGCCTGGCCTGCGCCACCTTTAGCGTCAGCGAGTCCTGCTATCGCTACCAGGCCAAACTCAGCACTGAAAATGCCGAAATTGCGGATCTTCTGGTGCGGTTAACCCACAACCAGCGCAACTGGGGTTTTGGTCTGTGCTTCCTGTATTTACGCAACGTGAAGGGCTACCCCTGGAACCACAAGCGCGTTTACCGGGTTTATCGGGAGTTGGAGCTGAACCTGCGCATCAAGCCCCGAAAGCGGCTGGTACGTGAAAAGCCCGAGCCGCTAGCGGTGCCGATGGCCATCAACACCAGCTGGTCCATGGACTTCATGCACGACCAGTTGGAGGACGGCCGCCGCTACCGGCTGTTCAATGTGATCGACGACTACAACCGGGAGGGCCTGGGCATCGAGATAGACCTGTCACTGCCTTCTGAACGCGTAATTCGGGCCCTGGAACAGATCATCGAGTGGCGGGGAAAGCCCGCCCAGATCCGTTGTGACAACGGCCCGGAATACATCAGCGCCACCTTGGCCGCCTGGGCTGAAAAGCGTGAGATCACGCTCGTGTTTATACAGCCGGGCAACCCGCAACAGAACGCGTATATCGAGCGTTACAACCGCACGGTGCGTTATGACTGGCTGGCCCAGTACCTGTTCCACTCCATCGAGGAAGTGCAGGAATATGCAACGCGTTGGTTATGGACCTACAATCACGAACGACCGAACATGGCACTTGGGGGCATAACCCCACAACAGAAACTGGCCGCTGTGGCCTGAACTCTACTTTTGAAGCCCCTGGAAAAAGGGGGGATTACC
>NZ_WUQJ01000023.1:0-30924 GCF_011074955.1 Marinobacter caseinilyticus
ATGGTGCATTCAGACCAGGGCAGTCAGTTCAGCGGCGGTGAGTGGCAAAGCTTTCTGAAGGCCAATCATCTGGTAGGCAGCATGAGCCGGCGTGGTAACTGTCATGACAACGCCGTGGCTGAAAGCTTCTTTCAGCTACTCAAGCGGGAACGAATTAAACGACAGATCTATCCGACACGGGAAGCTGCCAGGCGCGATGTGTTCAACTATATTGAGATGTTTTACAACCCGAGGCGCCGACACGGCACGAGTGATAATCTGTCGCCGGTAGAGTACGAGCGGCGTTACTTTCAGAGCCTGAGCGGTGTCTAGAATACCGGGGGCGATTCATTTCACCTCTTATCGCATAACAGTAATTAGGCAGCGCGCTTTATCATTGCAAAATTTTGACTACGTCATTACCACTGACTTTGAACCATCTACCGCGCTGCACATAAATCGACAAAACAATAGCTTAGCGGAGCATGGCCATCTCTGCCATATAATCATTCAGCGTCTGCAATTTGCTCCGCCAATCATACTGGATTAAATGGCTGTGATTGGTTTGGAGGCTCTGGAGGAAAGCCCCAACTCGAATATTCGCTTTTGTTTAGCTGAGGTCCGTAAGTAGCCTTGGTCGCAAATCGGACATTCGGATCTGAGTCGCAGGGTTCTGTTTTAGACTATGGTGTGCCATGCCCATCGGGTGGAGTCCATCAGCCGTTTAAAACCGTCCGTGGAAACGGGTTAGAACCCGGGTGGTGGCTACAAGTCCTGATTTAATAGGTAGTGGTACAGTGAGGACGTTGCCTGGGTCGGCTTTGTGCCGATTCTGCGAATCCGGTGCAAAACGGACGACCTTCCCTCCCCGCAGTGATGCTTGTATGCACCCGAAATACCCGTTTGACGAGGGACTCAGTAATCACTTTCGCAGGGCTGCCAATGGTGTCGAGCTGACCGTCAGCCAGCACCGCAACCCGGTCCGCAAACTGCGCGGCCTGGTTGAGGTCATGGAGTGACATGACCACGGTCAGTCCGTGTTGCCGGTTCAACGTGGACAAGAGCTCCAATACTTCCAACTGGTAACCCCAATCCAGAAACGTGGTCGGCTCGTCCAGCAGCAGAATATCGGTCTCCTGGGCCAGTGCCATGGCGATCCAGACCCGCTGTTGCTGCCCTCCGGAGAGCGCTTCCACCGGTCGTTCCGCAAGGTCTGATACCCCGGTCATTGCCATGGCGTCGATGGTGACGTTGTCGTCGGTAGTGAGGTTCCTTTGCCACCATTTCCGGTGGGGAAAGCGACCCAGTGCAATCAAGTCCCGAACCCGGATACCAACGGGCACAATCGGTTTCTGGGGCAACATGGCGAGCCTGAGCGCCAGCCGGCGCCGGTCCCATTGCGCAACCGGCCGGTTGTCCAGGAACACCTGGCCCGACCGGGGTGGCAGCAGGCCGGCAAAACTTTTTAGCAGGGTACTCTTACCGGACCCATTTGGACCCAGCAGGCAGGTGATTCCACCCTCGGGAATGGCCAGCGAGACGTTGTCGACAACCGGTTTGTCGCCGTATGCCAGTGAAAGATGCTCGGTTCGTAACATGGAGTGTCCGGGCCTCAGGGTTGACGCGATAACAGATACAGGAAAAACGGGACGCCGAGGACAGCGGAAACCACGCCTACGGGCACTTCGTACGGAGAAAACATCGTTCGGCCGAGTAAATCCGCCAGTACGGCCAGCACCGCACCCAACAGTACACACAACACCAACTGTACCGGGAGATTAGCCCCGGCCAGCCTCCGACTGATGTGGGGGATCAGCAGGCCAATAAAGCCCACGGGGCCCACCACCCCGACGGCACTGGCCGCCAGTAGAGTGGCAATCAGCAGGGCAAAGGCGCGCCAGCGATTCAGGCCCAGGCCCAGGGTGCAAACGTGCTCATCGTCCAGTTGCATGACTTCCAGAGGTCGCACGAGTAGCGCGATACTGGCCAGCCCGATGAGCGTCCAGGGTAACAGCGTATGCAGATGTTGCCATTCGGCGCCGTACAACGAGCCGGCCAGCCACTGGGCGACCAGTTCGGTATGGGCGTGGCCCCAGAAGGCCAGCGCGCCGGTGGTTAGAGCGTGCAACATACCGGCAATCACCGCACCGGTCAGGGTCATTTTGACGGGCGACAGGTGGCCGTGTCGCATGCCAAGGAAGTACACCGCCAGTGCGGTTACCAGCCCGCCAGCCATGGCAAACAGCGGCAGATACTGCAAGGCAAACGACGTATTGTCATAGGGGTTGGTACTGGACACCAGCCAGTCACCGATAATAAAGGCGACGACCGCCACCAGGCTGGCACCGGCGGAGATGCCGAGAATGCCGGCTTCTGCCAGGGGGTTCCGGCTCAGCAGCTGTAACAGCCAGCCCGACAGGGCAAAGTGAATGCCAATCAGGACACCGGTCAGGGTGCGGGGCAAACGTAATTCGAAGATCACTCGCTGAACGTGTTCCGAACCGTCGCCGGTCAGCCCGGCCCAAACCTGGGCCCAGCTCAGGTTGATTGCTCCCAACTGGACGCCCGCAACCAGGACAATGGCCAGACCGAGCCCGCCGGCCAGAAACAGTCGGGCGACAGGACTGGCGCCCGAAGGCCGGCTGCCGGGACTGCTTGCCCGGTTTGGTGTCGTCGCCGGATGGGTCACGTTATGCGCTCCGAGGTGAGGTTCGCGAATTGAGCAGGTAAATCAGCCAGGGGGCCCCAATCAGGGCGGTAAGCATGCCGACGGGTAACTCCTGGGGAAAGGCCAGCTGTCGGGCCAGGATGTCGGCGGCCAGCAATAACAACCCACCAAGAAGAGCGCTCAGGGGCAGCCAGTGCTGGATCTGGTTGCCGATAATCCGTCTGGCAATGTGCGGTGCCACCAGGCCGATAAAGACGATCGGGCCGGTGAAGGCGACCAGCGCCGCTGCCAGCAACAGCGCCAGCAGCAGAAAAACCAGGCGCCACCGGCCGACGGCCAGCCCCATGGCCTGGGCGAGGTCATCATCCAGTTGCAGCAATCGGAACGGCCGCTGCATTACCAGCAGGGCGAAAAGCGGCAGCAGCAGCCAGGGCAGCACCATCTGTAGCTGCAACCAGCCCCGGCCCATCAGGCTGCCGGCCAGCCAGTAGTAGAGCTCGGCCGCCTCCGCCCCGGACACCAGCAGAAGCCCTGTGGTCAGTGCGGTGGCGAGCGAGGTGACCGCTATGCCGGCGAGCACCACGCGCTCGGGTTGGAGCTGCCGGCGACCGGCAATGGCAAAGGTCAGCGCGCCACCGAGCAGCCCTCCACCAAGGGCCATCAAGGGCAGCCACATCGCGCCCGGTGAGCTCAGGGTTCGAAGCGACACCACCGCCAGGGCGGCGGATGCGATCACGCCGGTCAGTCCGGGGGACGCCAGGGAATTCCGGGTGACACCCTGCATGACGGCACCGGCAACGCCCAAGGCTGCCCCACCGAGAAGGCCAAGTAAATTGCGCGGAAGGCGCAGTTCCAGCACGGTGATGCGTGTCAGTAAATCGCTGCTGCCGTCGATGGCTGACAGCAACAAGGTCGGCGACACCCATCGGGAGCCCGCCATCAGGCCAACGAAGAACAGCAGCACGAGGAGACATACCGTTGCTCCATAGAGGCCCAACGGGCGTATGGCTGAATTGTCACCCGTCATTTGTCGGGTTCCGATGTCAGCAGGAGTCGCTGTATGTCAGCCAGGATACGCTCCCGGGCAATCGGACCGGCACCTTCTTTCCAATACTGGGGCACCTCGTAGACCTGGTCGGTGCGAACTGCCTTGAGATAGGGCCATATCGGGTTCATCGTGAATGCGCGCTGACGACTCGTCGGCAACAGGAGAATGGTGTCCGGGTTGAGCTCCAGCAGGGCTTCAAGACTGATCCGGTAGCCCAGCGGGATACCACTGTCGGGATTCGGCGGCTCGCCACCGACATTGTCGAAGCCCAGGCGTTCCAATAGCGCCGTCGGCAGGAAGTGGTCGTAATAGATGAATGGGGTTTCACTGCCGCTGGTCAGCAGTGCCACGGTCTTCGTTGAGTTGTGCTTGTTGCGCTCCGCAAGTGATGGGACACGGTCCAGAAAACGAGCGTTGAGTTCTGCGGCTTTTCCAGGTTTGCCCAGCGCATGTCCCGCCAAATCCACCGCTCTCAGGCTGTCCTGAATGGTGATCAGGTCCAGGGCCAGCATCGGGGCAATGGCTTCGATCTGGTCACCGTCTTTCTCGGTGTAGCGGCGGATGGCAATGACAAGATCAGGCCGCACCGACGACAGTACTTCCAGGTTGGGTTGATGTCGGGGGCCGAGCCCCGTAACCCCGTCTAACCGTGATGCCATGTAGTCGGGAACACCTTGAATTCCGTAGTCGGTGACCGCGACGGGCGGTGTACCCAGAGCCAGTGCGACATCGGCCCCGAAGGTAGAAATCGCCGCTGGCCGGGTCGCAGCAGCGGACAACCGCAGGGTTTCCCCACCGTCATCCGTCAGCCGGATACCCTGGTTGTCCGCCCACCCTGAGACAGGGGAAAGCAGGACAATCAGCAGGATCTTTGCAAACCGATTCTGTAAAAAGGCCATCAGAAATCGAGCTGCGCCTCCAGAATAAAGCTACGGCCGGGCTGGGGCACACGACCAACCGGGCTGACGTCCACGCCGCGGAAGTAGTAATCCTCATCCAGCAGGTTGTTGACCGCCAGGCCAAGGTTCAGCACACGATCACCGCCTACCGCGAAATCGCGACCGACCCGGGCAGTAACCAGGTGGTAATCCGGCAACTCGCCGGCACTGCCATTGCTGGTTTCTTCTTCGGTGTTGTCGGCATCGCTGTAGCTCTCGCTGACGTACACCCAGTCCAGGCTGGCATCCCACGCCTGGTAGGTGTAGACCGCATCGGCACTGATCTTATGGGTTGGCGCGTTGGGCAGCTCGTTGCCTTCGTTGTCGCCGCTCAGCTGTTCGGTATCCAGAAAGGTGTAGCCCAGGCCCAGTTCCCACTGGTTGTTGAGGTTCCAGCGGTTTGCCAGTTCGATGCCCTGGTGGCGGGTTTCACCCAGGTTCTCGAAGCGGCTGGTTGAGCGATTGAACTGGATCTGGTCTTCATAATCGATACGGAACAGGGTGGCGGAGGAGAACAGGTCCGGGGTCACCTGTAAGCGGGCGCCAAGTTCGTGGTTCCAGGCGGTTTCATTGGCCACCGCACCCTCACGGGTGGTCTGGGCAATCTGCACCGGCACCAGTGAGCGCTGACTGTTGGAGAAGACAAACAGATCGTCGGAAGCCTGGTAACCCACTGTCAGGCCTGGCAACAGCTCCTCGGCGCTGTTTTCCTCGGTGTTGCCACTGAGGTTGTCACGGAAATCCATATCGACATCCTCGTAGCGCAGGCCCGGCGTCACCGTCAGGCGGTCATCCAGGAAGGACACGGTATCACTGACGTAGAACGCCACGGCCCGGGTATCGAGGTGCCAATCGCGCGCCACGGAACGATTACCGGAGGAAAACTCCAAGCGATTGACGTCGAACTCCACATCTTCGCTGACAAATCGCGCGCCCAGGGTAATGTCGTGACGACCATGACGAATAACGAGTCGGGGCTCCGTGCCCAATACAGTAAACAGACGTGGTGAATCCGCGACGTGGGTCGAATCCAGCCCCGGGTCTGCCCAGTGGCCATTGCCGCTGAGGTTTTGGCCGAAGAAGAACGTGCGGTCGGCATCGTGCACAAAAGTGCGCCACTGGAATTCCACGTTGTCGGCCGGCGTGTACGTCCAGGTGAAGGTGGCACGGCTCATATCGGCTTCGTAGCCATCGTAGGGACGCTGGCTCTGGGTACGGTCCTGCTCGTAGGCCTGTGGTGTCAGGGCGCCGGGAAGTTCGGCGTCGACGCGGTAGTATTGCAGCTGAGAGGCCAGTTCGTTCTGGTCGTTCAGGTAGTAGCGGGCATCCAGAATGAGGTTGTCCACTTCGGTGTCGGAGTGATCGCGAAACCCGTCGCCGCGCTGGACGTTGGCTTGGAGCTGCAAGTCGAGCTTGTCGGTCGCCCGCCCGCCGACACGGTAATAGGTGTCGGTAAAGACGTTGCCGGTCTCTTCCGCAATGGTCACGCGCTCGCGAAGGGTCTGGGAAGTTTCGGCCGGAATCGGCTTGGTGACGAAGTTTACCACGCCACCCACGTTGTTGGGGCCGTAATGAACAGAGGCACCGCCCCGGACGATATCCACAGCCTCAAGACTCGGAAGGGTAACGGGAAAAAGGGATACGCCCACGTTACTGTAGGGGCCAATGGCAATCGGGTAGCCATCAACAAGGATCTGCAGCCGCTCACTGCGCAGCGGGTTCAGACCGCGTATGCCAATGTTGGGCAGAATGCCCGTACCCGTTTCGTCCAGCACGGTGACACCAGGTACCGGGCGCAGGGCGTCTTCGAGGTTCAGAGCGCCGGTATCCTGCAGCTCTTCTTTTTCGACCACCGTGCGGGCACCCGTGTAAGTTCTTTCGGATTCTTCTGTCGGTGGCCCCAGCCAGTCGGCGGTGACGTTCAGGCCGGGGAGCAGGGCCGGCGCATCCGTCTGGGCCAGGGCTGGTGCCGTGCCAATTGCCAGAAGCGATACGGGGACCATCGCTATGGCAACAGACAGTGGGTGGCGGCTCAGCGGCTTTGAAACTTCGGACTTCGACATTGTGTTCTCCAGCACGTGTTATAAATTTGAGCGAACATTATACTGATAATGATTCGCATTACCATTAAAGTAGGTAGCTTCTGTCTGAAGGTCTGTTTTCTATTCAATGAAATATTCTTTTGGGTGGGGGTGCATCAGAAACGCTTGATGGGAAATATTCCAGGCGTAGGCACCGGCATACCGGAATACGACCAGGTCGCCAACCCCGAGCCACTCGACCTGAACCCGGCGTGCAAACACATCTTTGGGAGTGCATAGCTGACCAACCAGTGTGACGGGGTGATTGGCAACGCCCGGTATTTCAGCCCTTGAGTTGGTGGCAGGCAGCATCTCAAACGGATGATTATGAGCCTGGGCCGCCGGTGTCCGGAAGTGGTGAGTGCCGCCCCTGCAGATGGCAAACCATTCCTCACCGCATCGTTTAACGTCCAGGACCTCACCAACATAAAAACCACAGGGCGCGGTTATGAAACGGCCGCATTCGAACCGGATTTTCCAGGCGCGATCCGAGTAAACCTGAAGCAGTTCATCCAGGCCAGAACAAAACCCCGACCAGTCAAACTGACGGTCGGGCCGGGTGTAATTTATCCCGATTCCGCCCCCGACATTTATCTCGGTAATAGTCAGGTCGTACCTGGCTTCCCACGCACGGACGGTTTCCAGATAGTGTTTTATTAACCCGAGATGGCGTTTCTCATCCAGTTGATGCGACATCAGATGAAAGTGAAAGCCGCGCAGCCTGACTCGGTCCTGCCGCCCGAGCAACGCAAGTGCGTCTGGTATACAGGCTTCTTCCATGCCAAAGGGAGTAGACACACCGCCCATGGTAAGACGCGTAGAGGGTGTGTCTGCCAGTTCGAGATTGATCCTCAGAAGAATGTCCTGGTGAGCCTGCCTGCGGCCGGCAATGTCGCACAGACGCTGCAGTTCCAGCAGGCTTTCCACATGGATCAGTTCAACGTTCTGATCGATGGCCTTTTCCAGATCGGATGCCAGTTTGCCGGGGCCACCAAAGATGACTGGCGTGTCGGGAAAATGTCGGCGCACCCAGTCCAGCTCACCGCCAGACGCCACTTCAAAGCCATGTACAAAGGGAGCTAAAGCGCCGAGCACCGGTAAGGCAGGATTCGCTTTGGCGGCATAGAACATCTCACAACCGGGCGGTAAACACTCGACTATGCCCTGCGCCCGGTGGCGGAGCTCAGGCAGGTCATACACGTAGGCGCACAGCGGTCACTGTCCTGGCCTTTCAGTTCTTTGACGGCTCGCTGAACGGAAACAGGTACTTCAGGCATTGCACTGCCCTCCCCTGCTGTCCACGGCTCGGGGCAGAGTCATCGCCAGTGGGTTTGGTACCCAGGTGTACTGCGACTCACGATCCGGACGTTTGAAAAGGCGGGTCATCAGGTTACTTTTGTTCGGAATGGGCTCGCCGGCCAACAGCCTGCCCAGAACATCGGCCGCCCAGGGATCGTCGGTGCCTGCGAGCCAGTCGCGCACTTCCCTGGCAAGCGCGTTCCACAACCGGAGTTCGATGTGGTTCTCCCCCCGGGAGAGGCAGGCCACGGCCTGGAACAGGTGGTTCACCAACAGACAGTACGCAATCCGCTTCCAGGCCTTGTCCTGGCTGTAATGAACGGACGCCAGCGTTTGTTCATCAAGGGTAGCAGGCAGCCCTCCTGACCAGCGGCCCGGCCCCAGTTTTGTTCCCTCCAGGTCACGGACAAAGACCTGAACGGGGTATCCCTCCCGAATACCAACCACCACGTTCTGAAGGTGTGGCTCAAAAACCACACCATGATGGAACAGCGACTCAAAGAGCGGTGGGATGAGCAAGGCGAGATACTGTTCAAACCATCGTATTCTGGCGTCCTGTTCGTTGACGCCGGTGGCGGCCGCCAGTGTTCCGGCGGCCTCCGTGGCCGGGCAGCGACCGAAGCGGTCGTCGCTCAACAGCGCGGCGGCCAGCACGGGTGTTACGCCTGCGTCCAGATACTGTTCGAGGTTGTCCCGCATAATAACGCCAAAACCCTCCGCGATGCTCCGGCGATCAGGCTCGGGGTGATCGGCAAAATCAAGGGTCTGGTAGGCTGGCTCGTACAGTAGACGAAATCCGCGCCACCGCGCCAGTGAAGGCGCAAGGTGAGCCTTCAGGGCTGCAGAGAGGGCAACGGCGCTTTCCAGTTCATAGACGGCATTTTTCCGAATGCAGTTGGTCAACCGGACATGGGTTGAGAATTTCAGGAAATAGGGGTTGCCCGGCTGGTAAAGCGTTCGAACCGACGCTGTTGGGTAGAACCGTGGGCCGGCCTGCCCCAGTGGTAAGATCCGCCCTGAGTGGATAGCGCTGCAGACGATGGGCAGGCGCATGAGGTAGCGTGCCTGCCAGGGGTGCACAGGAACCGTGACCCATCCGTCGGGCAGGTCGAGCCCTACATTCGCGTCTGACCCGAAGGCCGGCCCGGCAATGTCACCGCGGGTGCGAAGGTCGTCCGGATGAACCGCGAAGTAATAGAGGGTAAACCCCGCGCCCATTTCCGGGGAGTATTGCAGGATATCCTCCGGGTCGAACCCTTCCCTGGATTTTGGTGCCGGGTGGTAACGGTGCCCGAAACTCAGGGATTGCTCAGACCAGCGGAAAGCCTCCAGCCCCTGCCCCCAATCGGCCGGAACGCGGGTGTATTCGAGAATGCTCCGCATGACGTTCCGGCTGAGAAGAATCTGCCGGTAGAGCTCGCTGTTGAAAGGCTCTTCGAAACGCTGCGACATTTTATGAAGCAGTATCCGGCCCAGTTCCTCAAGCCCCAGTACCCGCCATCCCCTGAGCGCAGACTTGTAGTATGGCGCATACAGGTAGCGGTAGTTGCACGTTCGTGAGTCTCCTGCAACCAGAACCAGCAGGGAATCTTCGGAATCAGGGAAGCCGATGTGCAGCACACTGGCAGGCTCCAGAGCCAGGCGAACCCGGAGCCCCTGCGGCCAGGACCGGTTCCTTTCGCCGCCCTGAACCGACAGCTCCCCGGAGGGCTCGGCAATATCCCGGCAATAACAATTCAGCAGAGCCTCCATGCTGGCCTGGTCCGCCTGATAGTCGCAGTGCTGATCCCTGAAATAATGATGTGAAGCTGTCATGGGCATGGCTCTACTCCTCTTTCAAGCGTTCATGATGGTCGGTGGCGGGGGTGTTGGCCCGGTAGGCGCTCAGGGTGACGGTAAGAAGAGCCACCGCAGCGCCCAGCCAGAGTGGCGCGGTCTGGTTGCTCATACCCGCGGCGACACCCGCGAGAACACCGGCCGCGACACCCGCCCACTTACCAGCGCTGTCAAGGGCGCCAAAGCTTTGGCCCGCGTTTTCCGTTCGTGTGAGACGTGCAGTTTCGGCGTTGAGGGCAAAAAGACAGGTCGTCATGCCCAGCCCCATGACCAATCGTCCGGCGAGAAGGGTGGCCGTTGGTCCGGCCGTCGCCTGAATAACGTAGGACAGTGCGAACAGTGTCAGGCCCGCGGGCAAGGTCCACGGGTTACCGAAAAGCACGCTTCGTCGCAGTGCGCTGACCAGAATAATCAGGTAGATGGCATGAGGGAGGCTGTAGAGAACTCCCGCCATCGCAGCGGTACTGCCCGTTCGTTCCTGGGTCCAGGGAATAAAGTAGGGAAAACTGGCCACCAGTGCGAAATTGAAACCGAAGTAAAGCAACCTCAACCGCAGCCAACTGGCGGATGCCGAAACCCTTTCACGGGAATGTTTCTGGCCACCAGGCCCACCCGAAACCGGATCTGGCGGGGCAAGCTTCCATACCAGCAGTGCCGACAGAAGAGGCAGGATGGCCATGTAGAGGTACAGACGCTGGGCTGGGACCCAGGTCATGAAAAAACCGAAAAGGATGGGCGCCAGTATCATGGCCGACCTGGCCGAGCCCTGCATCCAGTTCAGTGACTGGGTCAGGTTTTGACCGCGAGCAACGGTGGAAAGGTACGCGCTCGATGCGGCAAAGGTTCCGCCTAGAAAGCCCTGAACCATCAGTGCCATGGCAAAGGTAACCACGCCCGGCGCCAATCCGGCGATTACGAAGGCCACGGCCAGACCAACCTGGGCCCGCAGCAGCGACCAGCGGCGGCCGAAACGGTCCGCTATTCTTCCCCAGAACGGCGCCGCCAGAGCTGTGCAAACCGTCGGGATAATATAGAACCAGCCCGCCCAAACGGTGTGTTCAACGGCAAACGTGTCCGTCAGGATCAGCCCAAAAAATGGTGGCATCCCCAGCGCCACCAAGGCCGCGGTAAAGTGGCTGAGCAGGACCACCGGCAGAACAGACTGACTCATGATCCGTTCCTGAGAAAGTTCGGGGCCAGCTTGCCGTAGAATTTATTGATGTCAGCGGCGCCCGTGCGGGACTTGCTTTCCAGGCTGCCTGCCCTGAGAAGGTACTTGGTATAAAGCTGGCGATCCTCCAGCAGCGCCTTGCGCGCTGGCTGAGTATTGACGCCCTCGTCGTCAAGCTGATCGAGGACGCTAATCACCTCCTCACGAAGCACCCTATACCAGTGGGCCCTTGATCCGAGCCCCCGTGCGGCCAGGCCCTCAAGGATAACCGCCAGGTTCAGTTGCAGGGTGATGGTGGTAAACATCTGCGCCAGGGGTGTTTCATTATTGACCAGGATGCGTTGATCCCGGAGTTGCGCCACTTCTGACTCCATGGACGGCAACTGGCCGCATAGCCTGTCTGGCCACAGCCTGGGGGCGTCGTTGTCCTTGAAAAGCAGCTGCGGTGGCCGCCCCGGTGTGAGCAGCAACATGGAGTTCTGCTGGTTGGATTCCAGTGCAATGCCGTAGACAAGCCACAGTCGCAGGTGCACCGTCACCGTCAAGGCTACGTACTGACGCACCCACTCCGTCAGGTCGCCACTATTGAATTCGTCCGCCATCATCTGGGCAACGCAGCGACCGTCCGGGCTATCGGCTAACAGGGAGGCAACGGGCACAATCTGCTGCTGGTCGGAAAGCCCGAAAAACCGGCGCACAATGCATCCCAGCCAGGGCAGATCGCCAACGTGCAGGCCTGAGGATTCGTCGGTTACAGAAAAGGTCTCTTTAAGGACCGAGTCCTTGCCGGATATCTCCTGCAGGATTTTCTGAACCGTATGACCATCATAAAGCGTGCTCGGTTTGACCGTTCGAATATTCCGATTGCCCAGTGTGCGAATGGTCAAAGGGACTTTCACGTGGACCTCCGGCGCTGCCTCAAGCTGGAGGGTTCGTACCGACAGTGTTGGCTGAACCCAAAGCGCAGGCGCTGGCGCACAGATTACCCGGATACCGATGTCTGTGTTCGACAGATAGTCACTCAGCGCGGTATCCCAGAGATGAGGGTGTACCGGCAACAAGTGGTGGCTGTCAGCAAGCCGGTTATCCATCCCTACCTCGCTGAAATCCGGCCAGCAACCAGGGAGCTCCCCCACCGCAGTGACTTCCGAGCCAGGGACGGCAAGCCACCGTAACCGGAAACGCGGGGCAAATTCTGGCGCGTACGCCGCCAGTGCCGCCTCATCAAAACCACTCTTGGCGCGGGCGCTGGGGTAAAACGGATGATCGAGGAAGGCCGCGAGACGATCGAAGTAGAGCATGCGTTTGGAGAGCCGGGGAAAATCCTTCCAGCTATGCCCCTGATGGCGGATTTCGTCAAACCACCTGGACCGCTCCTCGTGGCAGAAGGAGGCGTGAGA
Source organism: Marinobacter caseinilyticus (assembly GCF_011074955.1). GTDB lineage: Bacteria > Pseudomonadota > Gammaproteobacteria > Pseudomonadales > Oleiphilaceae > Marinobacter > Marinobacter caseinilyticus. Next base: position 12,421 of record NZ_WUQJ01000023.1, read on the forward strand.
CTCCGCCGTTCTGCACTCATCGGCATAGACCTCCAACTGCTCTCCAGAGTCATCGTGTTCGTCCGCGGTGAGGCAGGCCAGAACCTGTTCGTAGTGATTCACTTCTGACACGCTTTCGGCCTGGTCTGCGGGCTGCCAGATGAGCGCGCCGCCACTCCACTGCCAACGCTGCATGAAGGTTGCCGGATTGACCGGCAACCACAGGATGCCTTGCGCCAGCGTCCACCGTAACCAGGTGGCCGGCGTTCCCGGGGAGCCGGGAACGCTGTCCACCCCAACTGCCTGAGAATCGCTTTGGCATCCGGCCACGTCCTCGCGGATCAGCGCATCGACCAGCCTCTGGGTCAGATACTGCTCGGGGTCTGTTGAAGACAGAGCGGTGTTCCTGATCATCAGCCTATCTCCCACTCTGCTTCAAGATCGGTGGCCCATTCAGCCAACGTATTCTTCACCCGGGAGGGATCACTCGAAAATAACCTCAACACACCCAGGTAGTCCTTGTTTGAGTGGGTCAACCGGACCTCATCACCCACTTCCCTCAACGGCTCAAACTCGGCAATGCCGTCACCGCACGGTTCCCTGCGCTCAGGAGCTGAACGGCGAACCCGTCCGCTGGTAGAAGCACTGAGATAGCGTATCTGCGCCGCCTGCGTGGGAGGGGATAATTCAAGAGGGTTGCCAACATGGGCCTGAAGGATGGCATGGAACAGTCCATGATTCGTCATGCGGTCAAGCAGGAATTCGCGGCCATCCCCCACCGTGCGGTAATTGATCTCGATAAGTCTTGGCCCATTGTCGGTTATCACAAATTCGGAATGACAGGAGCCAAGGCCCACACCGAAGCTCCGTACCTGCCTGAACATCTCCTGTAGGTGAGGCCTGTCCGGCTGGTAGGGCACCCACGCCGCTTCAAGTTCGACAAAATGGGGAGGCTCGGAAAGTCGCACTTCAAATCCTCCGAGCGCAATCAGGCTGTTTCCGTCCCCAATGGTTTCCAGAGTGTGAACAGGGCCTGACAGAAACTCTTCCAGCAGCAAGGGTTGCCCGGGTTGTTCCTGCCAGAACTGATCACAGAACGATTGCAGTTGCGCAGCATTGTCCAGGCGTCTGACGTTGAGGCTGGCTACCCCCTCCCGAGGCTTGGCAATACACGGAAAGGGGACGTCGTCGATCACCTTCCCCAGGGATGTCTGATCATTCACAGCCCTGAACCAGCATGCGCCATCATCCAGCGCTTTCAGGTACTGGCGCATGGCTGCCTTGTTTTTTGCCCGGTAACAGGTTTGCCAGTCTTTGCCCGGCAGATTCAGGTAGGCTGCGGCTAGAGCGGTCACCGTCTGCAGGTGATCGCTGTTGGAGAACACGCCCACGGGGGCCGGGAGTTCTGAGAGAAGATCGAGAACGGACAGGGGATTAAATACATCACACTGGAGAATCTGTTCTGGATAGGCGGGAAGGTCCGGTTGACTGAAATAGTGGTGATGAGTCGCCGCCTGGTCTGTCAGTAGGATCACTTTCAGCCCCATCGACTGGGTAGCAGGCAGGAATCCCCGATTCAGGGCTTCCGTTGGAACATGTGCAAGAAAAAGTACGGTATCGCGCATAGGAAAACTCGTGTCAGGCTTGAAGAAGAGAAGAATGGTTGCTTCAGGAAGAAGACGGGGTCGACTGGGTGCAGCAGGTCGCAAGATGGGACTTGAGGTATTTGAAGAGCAAACTGCGGTCTTCTCCCAGGAGAAAGGCTCTTGCTCCCCACTCCTGCCATTCTGTTAATTGTTCAGGGTTTCGGGGCAAGGCGCAAAATTCCACCGGACGCCCGCGGCAACTCGCTGCCAGTTCGGCGATCGCGTGATTGACAGACGAATGGAGCGGGTCGCCCGGACAACCCAGTGATTGCGACAGATCGACCGCGCCCGGGAGCACCCAGTCGACACCAGGAACACTCAGAATGGCTTCTCGGTTATCCATGCCTTCCTGATCCTCAATCATGAGTACAATGAGGATTTCCTGGTTCGCCTGGCTGAGATAGTCTTTCAGCGGGAGGGTTCCGAAACCGGTCGTCCGTCCTCCGGTAATGCCACGTTGTCCTGCCGGCGCGTAACGTGCCATCTGCACAACGCTGTATGCGTCTTCGGCGGTGCGGATACGGGGTACGACGATTCCCTGTGCACCGCTGTCCAGAGCCCGGGTAATCGCCGTACGATCAACCCCCGGTACTCGCACCAGAGGGGTGATGGAGGCGCACTCCGCCGTGCGGATCATGTGCTCCAGGGACTCCGGATTGGTGGACATGTGTTCCGTGTCCAGGATGACGAAGTCATAGCAGGCATGGCCGATCATCTCGATCATCCATGGCGTTGGAACTGCGATCAGTCGTCCAAAGGCGGGAAAGCCATCGGTGATCAATTGGCGTGTGCGGTTAATCGTAAGCATTGGCGGCAGCCCTCATTAAACGATAATGATTCGCAACCGCATTGGATATTATTTTACATTTTCTATCAAGCGTAAACCTGCGCCCACGCGTCATGGGCTGTTGGTGGCCAGCCTCTATATGAAACCGACCAACTGCTGGGAAGGGGTGCTTACCGGTAACTCTTTCAATTTTGGCGGTAGTTGCGGGCGGGTCGGGGCTGTGGGGTATGGGGTGGTCTATTTTCTTGCGAATATTTTGGAAGCCCACGATCAGGCGCTGAAGGGGCGATCGGTGATGATCACCGGTTCTGCCAATGTTGCTCTGCATGCAGCGGAAAAGGCAATCGAATTGGGCGCGAAGATAATAACGCTCTCCGATTCAGGCGGTTCCCTTGTCTTCGGTGACGGTCTGACTGAGGGCGACCTGGAGGCGTTCAAGCGGCTGAAGCACGTCGACAGGCCATCACTGGAACAGTCGTCCTGCGGGAAGTTCCACCAGGATCATAAGCATTGGGCCGTTGCAAAAGCCGAGGTTTTGCTTCCCTGTGCCACTCGGAACGAAGTGAATGACGACGCCCATCCAAGCAGGGACAGGGACAGGCGAAATGTAAACATCCCTTTTTCAATTGCACCGCTGTTGAGAGTTTTCCGTACGTTGGCACTTTGCCAGCTCTTCCCAGGGTTCCAAGCCCTCCATTGAATCTTGGGCGGGCCAATGTTTGCTTTTGTTTAAAAGCGAACATTCGTATCTTTCAGTTTCGCGCTATTTATTTGGTCTCGTCACTCGCGGTTAAATCCTCTTCAGGATGGCCTTCGGTGTTTAGCTGATATCTAGCCCGGATAACGCCTTCAGGGCGATTTTGCGGCGGCAACAGGCGCGCCGGAGAGCCATAGGCTCATGAATGCGGACAGCACAATGGCAACGGTAAACAGCCGGATCATGACGTCGTGGCGCGCCACGCTGACGATTTGATCGTCTCCCAGGACCACGCCGAGAACCAGTATACTCAGAATGCCGCCCAGGTAACGCATCGTGGAACTGACGCCGGCTGCCATTCCAACCTGTCCGGGCTCCACGGCGCTCATCGAGGCGGACTGAGCAGGCGCGTTGCACAAGCCAAGGCCCAATCCTGACATCAGCAGGGCTGGCATTGCGCCCTGCGGGGACTCAAATGAATCGATGCCCCATAGCAGACCAACGCCTGTCAGCAGCAACACACTGCCCAGAAGCGCCGCGCTCCGTGCGCCGATCCGGTCGGTCAGTTGCCCGCCCAGTGGCGCGGCAACGACCATGCCGATCATCATGACGAAGAGCATGTAGCCAATGTCGCGAGGCTCCGTCACGCGGAATACGGAAAAGAATTGCGGCAACTGAAACAGCAAACCATACATCGCAAAGTTCTGTAGAGCGATTATCAGCGTTCCCGCGGCATAGGGGGGCAGGGAAAACAGATGCGGATCAAAGACCGGTGCCGGGGTTTTAGCCTCCCATTTGACGAAGGCGACTCCGGCGCTGGCCGCCGCCAGAACCACGGCCATGAACATCGCGCCTTCAAGTTTGCTGGCCACGATCAGCAACGTCAGTGACAGCGCCAGCAGCCCGATGCCCATAAAATCCAGCGATCTTGTCAGCTTTCTCAGGGGGCGCTGTGCCACTGGTTTTCCTGCAGGTAGGGGATACCAATGCAGCAGAAGCGCCGAGACGGCCAGAAAGGGCACATTGGCAATAAACACAGCACGCCAGCCAAAAAGGCTTACGATCTCGCCACCCAGGACGGGCCCGCATGCTGCGGCAATTGCCATCGTAGCGCCAAACAGGCCAAAGATACGGCCACGTCGCTCTTGGGGCACATGCAGGCGCAACAGGGCGAGTGTTGACGGAACCACCAAGGCACCGGCTACCGCCATCAGGCAGCGCGACAGAAACAGGAAGCTGACACCCTGCGCCAGGACCCCGAAAGCCGCGCCTATCAAATAAAGGCCAATACCGGTCCACAGGATGCGCGAATGCCCGACGACATCGCTGATCTTTCCCGCCGGCCCCAGGCAGATCACGTTGACAACCAGATAACCGGTGACCAGCAAGCCAGTGATCAAAACGAGATCCGCACTGATTCCGATGCCGATGGACGGCAGCGCCACGGCAATCAATGTCGAACCCAGCGGCGCCTGGGCCGACGCCATCAGAAGGCCTGCCGTACTCGCGGTATTCATTCGGATGGCGGCGTTGTTGGCGCTCAAAGTGTCGTCCCGATATTATCGTCAGGCCGCAGCCGATTTCGTCACCGGGCGTAATTGCAGCAGGTAGAGTGTCTCGCCTTCAAATGCCCATTCGATGTCATGGGGTCCGGTACCGAAAACACCCTCGCACTGCGTCACAAGCCCTTGTAGCGCGGCCAGTTTTTTCGCATCAAGGCAGAGTTGTTCGACAAGATGCGCGGCGACCGCTTCCGTGCGGGTCAGACCTCCGGGCACACGCTGCACGCTGATGTCTTTGAAACCCGTGCGGCTTTCAAGCAGACGCCCTGCGCGATCCATGCGATAGCTGTCGGGGATGACCAGACCCTGCACAACGGCTTCACCCAGGCCCCACGAAGCCTCGACGACAAGTTCGTCCTGACCGGTCACGGGGTTGCAGGTGAATAGCACGCCGGCCACATCGGCGGCAACAAGGTTCTGGATGACCACGCCCATGCGTATGGCCGTGTCCGCCCCGACGCGGTCCCGATACGCCAGGGCAGACTCCGTCCGCGCGGATTCCCAGACGATCAGAATTGCTTCGGAAACCGCCTCGAAACCCATGAGGTTGAGAACCGTCGCATGTTGTCCGGCGAAGCTTGCACTCACAGAGTCTTCGCCGATGGCCGACGATCTGACGGCCACCGGTCCGGTCATCTGCGAACATAATATGGCGAGTTCCGTCCGCGCACTGGCGTCCCCTGCCGCGATGGCATCGACGAACTTGGTATCGAGCGCGAAACCCTCGGGCACAGGCAGCCCGGCCCGAAGCGCTGCACCGAGTTGCGTGGCCTTTCCGCCGTACACCGATTCATCGCGGGCCGAGGCCAGCGGACCCGGTTTCACGGTGAGTCGATCCGGACTTCGCCTTTCGTTCCGTCCACTGTTACGCGGGTTCCGTCTGCGATCTGCGCCGTGGCGTTACGAGTCCCGACAACGGAGGGAATGCCATATTCGCGTCCCACGATGGCTGCGTGTGACAGCAAGCCGCCCGCATTCGTGACAATGGCCCCCAGCAAGGGAAGCACGATGTTGAAGGAATCTGTGGTCGCTGCCGTGACCAGCACGTCACCACGTTCCAGACGGCCCAGGTCATCCGGCCCGTCGATGACCCGCGCGATGCCGCTGTAGGTTCCGGGGCTTGCGCCGATTCCCCTGACGACGGCGTTGTCGCGATGACTTTGAACGTCGGCCCCAAGGGATTGAATGGCCGTCACCAGGGCGGTCATCACCCGTCTCACGTGGGGTGGCAAACCGTCCATCGGAGGGGGCGGCGAAGCGGGATCGCCAAGTTCTGCAGGCGCAGTGTCGACGCGATGCCCTTTGCGATAGGAGGCGCGCGCCGCAAGCTCGGCCCCGCTCGGGCCACCCTGTCGGCCGAGAAGGGCCTGGATCTCGTCGTAACTTGCCTCGATAAGATGCGCTGCCTCTTCGATCAGGCCATCTGCGGCAAGCCTCGCACCGGCGGAAAGCAGCGCACGGCGCATGACACCGCCCGCCCAGACGTCGCTGTAAAATCCGCGTTCGTCACGCAGTCGCGACACTAGGCGCACCTCGTCAAGAAGATCATCGAAATCGGCACGGTGTTCTGCTGGAATTTTTTCCCGCAATCTGGACACGTCTGCTTCGGAAACAGCCCCAGCCTGAGCCGCGCTCTGTTCAACAGCCATCCTGATCCTGGCGAGGAGCGCGTCGGGCACTTCAATAGCCGAGGGCTCGCCGGTATCAAGACTGTTAAGCAGTCGGTCACCGACCACGCCAAGATAATCTCTGGTTGCTTCACCCAGGGGTCCCGGGGCATCACGAAGCTGGGCAAGGATATCCGCACTCGCCTTTCCGGATGTCAGGGTTTGAAGGGCATCGGGGCTGTTGCGTATCTCCTTGGCCAGTCGATCCATTTCTGGAAAGGTCCCGGCGGATTCCGGTGCTGATCCCCGCGTCAGGGCCAGAAACTCGCCGATGGGAGCGTCCGTCCATGCGCCGACATGGGCCATGAAATCACCGACTGGAAGAATCGCGGCCAAATTGAAACTGTGATGCTGATGAATCATCCGTTCCAGGTTGTCCCGGCATTGTTCGACATAAGCGATCAACTCATCGTCGGACAACGCCAGCGGGTTCACGGCAAGTAGCTCTTTATGCGTTCTGATCGAGGCGGGTTTCACATCGCGGTCCCAGCGCTCCAGATCCTCTCTCCAGATTTTTTTGCGGAACACATCTTCGGCGGCTCTGAAGCGTGCCGGAATTTCCGTCTCGGGCGCCGGTACGACGGTGGAGTAGGCAAAACCGTTTACAAACCGGTAGTCGAGAGTATCGATCAGCAACCCGTAGCGGCGCGCGCAATCCAGAAAACCCTTGGTGATGCCTTGCGGGTGGATCTCGGCCTGAAAACGAGAGACTGGTCGCGGGAAATGGGCCGCGTCAACGGACCATGATCCTGGGCCAGGTGCTTCAAATACGGATGCGGCGGATGAAGTTGTTGTGTTCATGGTTTGGTGTCCTGGCATGAATTTACGATTTTACGTATCCCTGTTTATCAAAAGGACCACCGCCCGGTGCATTTCTGCCCGAGGGATGTCGATTGATCGCCATTAATTCAACAGTAGACCCAGCCCAGGTTTCGAACAAGAAAATGATTGCTTGAAAGACGGACACACTCCGGCCCACCAGACACTCCCCGTTATTACCCTATGTTTGTTCATGGGCTTTACCTTTTGGGGCATGGCTGGTGCAGAGTAGTCGCTGTTGGTTTTCGGCGCTCAGCTCATGTCCGGCCTGGACACAGCTCCGGTTGTTATTGATCTCTACGTTCTCGCTGCTTTGGCCTGAATCTGCAGCTCCGCTGCAAGCGATGATCTATAAATGCGAATGTTCGCTTTGCGACCAGGCCAGCGAGCGGAAAACTCCTTTCTGAACCATACTTATAGGCCCTCACCCTCTAAAGAGGGCCAAATCATGACATTTCCTATCAGCCAAGCTCCCTGGAACAAGGGAAAGCTCGTCGGTCAGAAGCTTCCGCGCAAACTCGAACAAATATGGTCTATCCGCATTCGGTCAGAGATTGCAGAGAACATCCGTGAGCTGGCGATGTTTAACATGGCGATTGATTGCAAACTCCGATATTGCGATATGGTAAAGCTCTTGGTTCGAGATATTTCCAGAAATGGAGAGGTTTTGGATCGGGCGCAAGTCATTCAGCAGAAAACCAGTCAGCCTGTTCAATTTGAGATAACCAAGAAGACGCGTGGATCGAAATTCGCGGACTATCAGGTATGGATTATCTATGGCCGAGCCGGATCAGAAAATTTGACCACATCACTACTCATCAATATGCCCGTATCGTCAAGAAGTGGATAACCAGTATTGGACTTGATCCTTCCGTCTACGCCACTCACTCAATGCGACGCAGCAAGGCAACACTGATCTACAAGAAGACCAAAAATCTTCGAGCTGTCCAGTTGCTATTGGGGCACACAAATATGTCCAGTACCGTGCAATACCTTAGTGTCGAGGTGGAGGATGCTCTGGAGATAGCTGAGAGTATTGAGATCTGATTGGTGTAACGTGGCCCTTAGTCCTGGATCGCTGGGAATCGAAACGGCCCTCGGAGTCAGTCGATGATCATATTGCGGGTTCTCCCAGACTCCTCCAATGTCTTAAACAAAAGCGGACCTTTTCCTGCCCCCAGATTCTAATCCAGCTGATTCTTAGTAATGTCCGGTTATGCCCTACTCAAGAATTCAGTCCATTTAATTCTGAAGCAGGGTGATTACTTCTGTCTCGGATATTCCAATAGTTGATCGTAGAAACTGGTTCCACTAGACTCAGTCGATCTTTTATTGGCCTCGCGCACTCTAAGACACGAGTAAGTGCTTCGGGAAAACGAAATAGAAACGTTCGAACTTTCGCTCTCCCCGTTGCCCAGGTTTCCTGCTACCGAAAACGCATCACTCGTTGGCCTTCCGCCGGCGCTCGACAGCCGCGTTTATTTCGTCCACCTCTTCGTCTATCCGCCGATGGTACTCATTACTCGGATGCAGCCAGTCTTTCATGCGTCTCAGTATCACGGGATCTTTCGAAGCGAAGAATTTCGCACGTTCAAAAGCACGCGCTTTTACATCATCAGAAGGCGAAAGTTCTGCGACCAGGCCCCACTGGTACGCATCGGAACCACTGAATGTTTCTCCACCGAATATCAAGCGTTTGGCACGCGGAAGCCCTACCGCACGCTGGAGCAGAAGAGTACTTGCTGCCTCGGGGGCAATGGCCATGTCGATAAAGGGCAGCTTGAATTTCGTTTCAGCACTTGTCACTACCCAGTCGGCGTGCAGTAACCATGTCACACCGATCCCTGCTGCGGAGCCATGCGCCGCAATGACCAAGGGTTTTCTCACGTCAGCAATGGAGTGCAAAAATGTTGGCACTGGGTCCTGCGGTTGCTGCGGCCATTCGTCAAAGGCTTTCAAGTCATGTCCTGCACAAAATGCATTGCCGTTGCCAGTTACCACGATGCAGAGCACGTCGTCTCTCTGGTCTGCATCCTTCAGAGCCTCGGTGACAGCCGTGAACATCGGCATCGTGAGCGCGTTCCGCTTTTCGGGTCGATCAATGCAAATGTGCAACACACCATCCTCGACACTGAATTTAACGGATTCGATATTTTCCATGGTGGATATTTCCCTTAAACATTGACTGATTAAGTAGCTTTTACACTAGCCATTGGACAGGCTTACCTCCACGCCTTAAAGTGTTAAAAATGACACAATTTGTGCGATTTCGGACATATCATGCCTCACGCTGCTATCCTTACTCTCGATAACTGTTACGCATCCACGGTGGCGGGATTTGCCGACATACTGAAGGTTGCAAATTCGCATCTACGGCTTGAGAAGGCACCCGCGTCAGCGTTATTCGATTGGGACTTTGTGTCGCTGTCGGGTGACCCCGCAATCGCAAGCAATGGTCTGTCTTTGCATACCCACAAGCTGGACCTAGGCAAAAACTATGATCTGGTATTCGTCCCCAGCATTTACTACGGCGGACACCGTCAGTTCGACAGCTTCCTCGGCTTGCAAGCCGAAGCGTGTGAATGGTTGACTTCGCAATGGTCGTCAGGAGCATGGATTGCCGCCAATTGCACAGGAACTTTCATACTGGCTCAAACAGGTCTGCTGGACGGACGCTCGGCGACGACGACATGGTGGCTGGAACGACAATTTAGAGGTAAGTTTCCCGACGTTAACCTGCAACTTCAGCCAGTCCTCACGGAGGTGGATCGACTGATCTGTGCCGGTGCCTCAGCGTCTTACTTGGTTCAAACTGTGCGGGTGATTGAGCGCTTCGCCGGGCCAGTCGTCGCGTCACTGTGTGCAAAGACCATGCTGATCGACGTGAGCCAGACCAATCAGATCCCCTATCTTCCGTTACTTGGCAAAAAGACCCATTCCGACGCATTGGTGCATCGGGCTCAACAATGGCTACAGAGCAACATGTCGAGGACCGTAAGGATTTCAGAACTGTCCCATACCCTTGCTGTCACTGAAAGGACACTAAATCGGCGATTTCGATCCGTGATGGATCAAACGCCGTTATCTCACCTTCAGGACCTTCGGCTGGAAGCTGCCCGAGCGCTGTTTGAGAGCAGTTCCGATAGCGTAGAAAATATTGCCGGCCAAGTCGGATACAGCGATACCAGCTCTTTCACGAGGCTTTTTCGCCAGCGAATTGGCATTAGCCCTGGTGCCTACCGGGAACGGTTCCAGGTGAGATAGGTGGCTTGAACCCGCATTGTGATGCCTTTTCCGTTGCGGCTTCGCCTCCAATACAAAGCCGCGCATGCTGGCGGCGTTGATCGCCCACCCTGTATGTCCGCTATGCGACCGTAGCTTCAGTTTTGACCTCCGCCGATCAACCTTTGGCACGCCGCATTCAGTTTTGGTGTGACGTGCTACGCTGAGGAGTATATCGCCCTTGACAGAAACCCTGTCTGGCTTTCCAGCTTGGCCGAACTATTCACTCCGTTGTCTGTTCAGGATTACAATGTTGGGGAAGGGCCTAGGTTGACTTTAGGCCCGCCCAAGCTATCTATAGTCAATTAGATAGTTAATCGTTTGAATGTAAAGGCAATCTCAAATATACCTCCCAGTGCTCAGACTCATCCCAACTGGCCCGCGGTGTTAAGCTCTGACTATTTATCCAAGCTCCTGCTGCTTTTCAATGGTTCAGAAACAGTGAGCCACTGAAATTCGGCATTCGTTTTCAGGTGACCACCCTGTCATCAAATCATGATGACACAAGGGGAGTTCCATGAAAGTCTACAATGATGAGCGAGATATGGTTTTTGACAACGCGGATCCGCGTTGCGTGGTGTTTACCTGCCACAGTCTCAATCACACTTACGGGTTTGTTCAATGCCTCAACCTCAACTGGCCGGAGTGCGGGGCGTCAGTACCCGAGATCAAGCGTTATTGGGGCCCTTGGGATGTCGAAAATCCCGAAGACTCCGTTCGTCGAATTATGGCTCAAGGTGGCAAGTGGCCTACGCTGCCACCGATGGAGAGGTATGAAGAATACGCCGGCCTGTAATACCAGGGGTAACCGGTTGGCATAGGGCCGGCAGAATTGGATTCTGCCGGCTGATTCGATACCAGTAACTCGGATGTAGGACATCTCTCAATCGTTTTGCAGTGATATTCGCTTAAACTGGACGTCCAAAAAACAGACAATACTAGAGAGTTATTTGATCAGGAGGACCAGGGCTCACCGCCGGCAGGGATGCCCAGGCGAGCGCGACACCTGCCTTTTAGTGGTGTGACCTTCAGGGAGAGGCCTGGCTCCTTCCCACTCAAAACCTGTTAACCATAACCTCAGATTATGCGCAGTTGACTGAACTTTCTTTCGCAAGGCGGTTTGCATTATTTGACTACTAAATCGCCGTGCAGTTTTTTATTTCCTCGCCAATATCTGCTACCAGATTAACAACATGGACACTTTCCTATGCGCCATCAACGAGTGTGTAATGCGAAAACATACTGGCAGATGTTCGGTTCAGGAATTCGTTCTGGTAGGCATTATGGGCGAGAAAGTTTCGCCAACTTTGAAAGTCTTCGAATTCCAATTGGCTGATTATGATTTCGTTAGAGTGGTCTTTTTAAATCTTTAGATCAGGTAGCTGTTGATGAGTTTGAGGTATGGGATCAATACGCTTGATCCACAGCCAGCTCATCAATCTTTCCAGCATCCTGATCTATCGTGCGGCACGCTTGGCCCTAAAAAAAGGTTGACCTATTAAGAATCCAAGAGTACATGTATACAAGTATTCTTGAATATTTATAGGTGAAGACAGAGATGGCGAATAAGAATTTGCAAGGTAAGGAAAGCATAATGCGGTCGAGCACCAAGGTAGCTCAAGCTGCGAGGCCGAAAGCATCCGCCGACGGCGAGTCTTTGCCGGATATGCCAGAGCTGAACGATGTCTCCGCCTATGTCCCGCTTCGGGTTGCGGTGTTGCAGCGCCTGAAGGCCGCCATCGTCAACGGTACTCTGGTACCGGGACTGCTGCTCAGCGAAAACGCCATTGCGGCCAAGTTCTCAGTCAGTCGCACGCCGGTGCGTGAGGCTATTCGCGCGCTGGAGCAGGAGGGTCTGGTCTCGGTTCTGCCCGGGCGCAAGGTGATTGTCTCGATGCCAACGCTCGAAGACATTCGTGAAATTTACGATGTTCGCCTGATCCTCGAAGCGGAGGCCATGCGCCGCATCGTCTCCCACCATCCCGACCTGATACCCAAGCTGCGCGCTGCGGTGGAATGCCAGCGCGAGGCCCTCCGTGAGGATGACCGCGCCCACCTGCGACGCATCAATGCCGAATTTCACAAGCTGATCACCTCCGGCCTCAAGAACAGCCGGCTGGATCAGTCCCTTGAAGCCGTGCACGACTCCATTTCCCGCTTTCGTCTGTATTCACTGGAGGACGAGAGCTGGGCTGAGAAGGGTGTCGCGGAACACGATCAACTGATTTCCTTTCTTGAGAAAGGGGATGTTGAAGGTGCGATCAGTCTTTTGGAACAACACCTTAAGACTGCTCAGCAAATACTGGAAGACCGCTTTTGGAGAAGACGAGATGATGAAAAACAAATCTAATAATCGACTCTTAGGATTGACAACTACCGTCGCGTTACTGCTCGCGAGTGGCCCCTTGATGGCCGAGGAAATCGAATTGAAGCTGGCGCACGTCCAGCCCCAATCCCACGTCTTTCACAAGGGTGCTGAGAAATTCAGCGAGACTCTGAAAGACCTTTCCGGCGGCGAAATGACTGTCAGCATCTATTCAGACGGTGTCATGGGTGGCGAGCGCAGCTTGCTGGAATCCCTACAGATCGGCTCCGTCGACCTAGTTACCGTCACATCGGCGTTAACTAGCACCTTCAGCGACGACTATGCCATGTTCTCGCTGCCGTTCCTGTTCGCATCCTATGAAGACGTCTTCCGCATCCTCGATGACGAGTCGATCACCAAGGACCTGGGCCAGGATCTGATCGGCAAGGGCATCCGGCCCATTGCCTACTGGATCGGTGGTGCCCGCAGTTACTACGGTACCGATCCGGTTAATGAGCTGGGCGATTTCAGCGGCATGAAGATCCGCACCATGGCAGATCCCTATTACGTGAAGACTTGGGAGGCGCTGGGCGCCCTGCCTACGCCATTGCCGTTCGGTGAAGTCTACACCGCCATGCAGACCAAAATGGTCGATGGCGCGGAAGGCGCAGTGAATACCTATGTCTCGAAGAAGTTCTACGAGGTGTCCCCCAACGTTGCCCTGATCAACTACGTCTATTCCGTGCAGCCCCTGCACATCGCAGAGAGCACTTGGCAGAAGCTCAATGACGAGCAGCGGGGCTGGGTTCTCGAGGCTGCGCAGGCGTCTGCCGATCACGAACGCAAGATGTTGATGGAAGTAGACGACGCTCTGCGGGAAACCCTGGACGAGCATAACGTCAAAGTAACCGAGCCGGACATCGAACCGATGCGGAAGGCCGTCGAGCCGGTTTATGCGGATTTCCGTGAACAGTACGGCGACGAAGTCTACACACTGGTGGAAAAGATCCTCGCGCAATAAGCGCGAGGGATACCGTCCTGGGGGAGTCCTGTGATGACCAATGACAATCACACCACTGGTGAGCGCCCGCTGTCGCGTGTCGCTTGGCTCTGGCAACGCCGAGCACTGTTCGTCGAGAGCCTCTGCGCACTTTGCCTGAGCGTGCTGGTGCTGACGCTCTTCGTGCAGGTCATCATTCGCTATGTATTCGCGTTCCCGCTGACCTGGAGCCAGGAAGTGGTGGGGTTTTCCTTCACTTGGCTGTGTTTCCTGGGATCGGCCGTGGGCGTGAAATATCGCGGCCATATCGTGGTGGACTTCCTGATGGACTTAACGCCGGTGCCTTTCCAGAAAGTGGTAGTCAGTCTAACTGGCATCGCGGTGGTGGCTTTCTGTGCCCTGCTGGCGTATGCCGGTTACGGAATGATGCTGATCAGCCATGGCCAGTCGACACCGGCTCTGGGACTGCACCTGAGTTACGTTTATGCGGCCCTGCCAGTCAGCGGCGCGCTCATGACCTGGTATGAATGCCGCCACATCTTGCGGGTATGGGGCGGCAAGGAAGCGCCCGTGGCCTTTACCTTGATCCGTAAAGAGGTGCCTACCAAATGACGATGGTCCTCTTCACAGTTTTTTTGATCACAATGCTGCTGGGCATGCCGGTGACCTTTTCCCTCGGCCTCGCGGCCTTGGCCGGTATCCTCTACGTCGACTTGCCCATGGTGGCGCTGGCCCAGCGCATGGTACCGGCGATTTTCGACGCCTCTGCGCTGGTGGCCATACCCCTGTTCATCTTTGCCGGCAATATCCTCAGTTACGGTGGGATGGGCGACCGGATGATCAACTTAGCCAACATTTTGGTGGGCCGCACCCGCGGTGGACTGTCATCGGCCAATATTACAGCCAGCATGTTCTTTGGCGGCATTTCCGGCTCGGCGACAGCAGATACATCGGCCATCGGTAGCGTCATGATTCCTGCCATGGAGAAGCAGGGTTACCCCCGCGCCTTTGCGACGGCAGTGACGGTAATCTCGTCGCCGCTGGGAACGATAATCCCTCCCAGTATCGTCATGATCGTCTACTGTTGGGTTACGGAGACGTCCATCTCCCAGATCTTTGCTGCCGGTTATCTCCCAGGCTTACTTCTCGGCCTGTGCCTCATTCTGATGGGCTGGGTCATCTCGGTACGCAACCAATACCCCACGGCACCGCGCATGTCCCGGCGCGAGCAGTGGGCGGTCTTCCTCGACACCCTACCGGGCCTGATGATGCCCGTGCTGATCATCGGCGGCATTCTCAGTGGTGCCTTCACTGCCACGGAGGCGGCGGCGATTGCGGTGGTCTATGGCTTACTGGTATCGGTCTTCTACTACAAGGAGCTGCATTGGTCAGACATGCCGAGCCTGTTCCTGGAGACCATCAAGCTTACCGGCATCGTCACTTTCCTGATTGCAGTCGCGGCTGTGTTTGCCTGGCTGATGGCTTACGACCGACTGCCCTATGAGGTGGCGGAAATGCTGGTTGCAGTCGACCCCAGCGCCAGTGTCTTCCTGCTTTTTTACGTGCTGATCCTGCTGTTCCTCGGCGTGTTCCTGGCGCCCACCGAAGGGCTGATCATCGCCGTGCCGATTCTCTACCCGGCCGCTATGGCCATCGGTATCGACCCGCTGCATTTTGGCATTATCACGGTGGTATCCCTGGCCATGGGGCACGTAACGCCGCCGGTCGGGCTCTGTCTGTTCGTTGGTGCAGCGGTCAGTAAGCTACCGGTTGGGCAGATTATCCGCGCGCTGGTGCCCTTCTATTTGGCAGCGCTGTTCGCACTGATACTGATCACGGTGTTTCCGATCATTTCGACTGGCATTCCGCGCCTGTTCGACATGTAGCAAATGACGCAACGTACTACTCGATTTAATCCGCCACGCCCAGTCTGATGACAGGGCGTATCTAGGCGACCCAAAGGCCCGTGCCAAGCAATATTTGCTGGTATGAGCGACAGTCTATCTACGGAGGAATAACCCATGGGAACATCCCAACCAAGAACGATTACCGAACCGGCCCGCGAAACCCAGGTCATGATGGAAGCCGACGTGGTCGTCGTCGGTGGCGGTACCACCGGCCCGTTCGCTGCTATATCTGCCGGTCGGCGCGGCAAGAAAGTAGTAATGATCGAGCGCTTTGGCTCACTCGGCGGCAACCTGACGCTGGGCCTCAATACCAAGCCCTCCGGCGCGCTGCTGGGTGGCCTGCCGCTGGAAATCTGGAACCTGGCGCGCACCGTCGATGGCGCCGGTAAGGATTACATGGCTACCACCAAGACCGGTGGCGTGACCATCGCTTCGCCCTGTGACCCGGAGATTATGAAGATCCTGCTGACCAGGCTGTGCGTGGACGCGGGCGTGCAGATCCTGTTCGAAACCATGGTTTCCAAGCCGGTCATAGAAGACGGCGCGGTTATCGGGGTAATCGTCGAGGGCAAGGCCGGCCGCCAATTTATCGCGGCCAAGACCGTAATCGACTGCTCCGCCGATGGCGATATCGCCGCCCAGGCCAACGTGCCGTTCGTAATGGGGGCGGGTGACGAGGACATCACCATGCAGCCGGCGTCCATGTACTTCACCATGTCCAACGTCGACGTCAAGCGTCTTGCCGACTGGGCCCGCACGACCGACGACGTGCCCGCCCGCGCCATTCCCGAGAACGAGGAAGACTTGGACTACGGCCTGTGGCTCACTGGGTTCAACAAGACCCTGAAGCAGTATCAGGATGACACCGGTATCGTACTGCAACGTGACAATATCACCCTCAAGACAGCGGCGGGCATCATGTACGTCAATGGAACCCGTGTCTTGGGCGTGAATGTGTTCGATCCCCTCCAGTTCTCCCAGGCGGTGGTGGAATGCTACCAACAGATCGAAGCGGTGACGGAGTGCCTGCGCCAACGTGTGCCTGGTTTCGAGAACGCCAAGATCATGCAGATCGCCCCAATGCTAGGTGTGCGTGAGACCCGTCACATCAAGGGCGAATACGTGCTAACCGGCGAAGATGTGTTCGGTGGTACACACTTCGAAGACAGCATCGGCGCCGACGCTTCTGCCCTCGATATCCACGACCCCAAGGGTGCTGACGTGGATTTCCGCGGTATGGTTCCCTACGAGATTCCGTATCGCTGCCTGGTGCCCCTGAACGTGGAGCAATTGTTGGTAGCCGGCCGTTGTATCTCGGCGGACCACGACGCCCACTCCCGCTCCCGTAATATGCCTGCATGCATGGCCACCGGCCAAGCTGCCGGTATCGCTGCCGCGATTGCCATCGAAAAGGGAGTCACGGTACGTGAAGTACCAGTTGCTGAAATCCAGCAGGCCCTGCGCGATATCAAGATGCCGTTATTCGCCGAGGATGTGGTCTAGGACGTTCACGACCCGACGTACGCAGGAGGCACTAGAATGAAGGTCGTGATCGCCCCCGACTCCTTCAAGGAAAGCCTGTCCGCCGAAGCCGCAGCGGGTGTCATCGCTGCCGGCTGGCTCAACGTCTTCCCGGAGGATAACGTTGTGCTGCTGCCAGTGGCCGACGGCGGCGAAGGCACCACCCGGGCGCTGGTTCACGCTACCGGTGGGAGTTTGCACATGGAGCGTGTTACCGGCCCGCTCGGGACGACGGTTGAGGCTACCTGGGGCGTGCTCGGCGACGGTCGCACCGGTGTGATCGAAACCGCCGCGGCGGCGGGACTCGAACTGTTGACGCCAGCCCAGCGTAATCCCTGGTGCACCACCAGTCGGGGCACCGGCGAGTTGATTCTTGCGGCGCTGGATCGGGGCATTACCCACTTCATAATCGGCCTGGGTGGCAGCGCCACCAATGACGGCGGCGCTGGCCTGATACAGGCACTTGGCGGCCAGTTGCTGGATGCCGCAGGTCAAGCTATTGAGCCCGGCGGCGGCGGTCTGACCCATCTTGCCTGCATTGATCTCTCCACCCTCGACCCCCGTCTCGGCTACGCCCGTTTTGACATCGCCTGCGATGTCGATAATCCGCTGGTGGGGGACCAAGGCGCATCGGCTGTTTTTGGCCCGCAAAAGGGTGCTGACCCCGACATGGTAGAGCGCCTTGATGCCAACTTACTGCACTACGGGCAACTGCTCAGCGAGGCCACCGGCGTCAATGTGCTGACCTTTCCCGGGTCCGGCGCAGCTGGCGGGCTTGGGGCAGCCTTTCGTGGCGTGTTTGGCGCCTACCTGCGCCGCGGTATCGATATCGTGCTGGACGCGGTTGATATGGACCGGCACCTGCATGGCGCCGGTCTGGTCCTCACCGGCGAAGGCCGAATTGATGACCAGACTGGCCGTGGAAAGACTCTGATGGGCATCAGCCAGCGCGCACAGCGTCAACATGTGCCGGTAGTTGCCTTGGTTGGTGCCATTGTAGGCAATCTGGAGCCCCTGCGTGAACAGGGGCTGAAGGCCGTGTTCAGCATCGTACCTGGTGCGGTGCCACTGGAAGATGCCTTGGAGTCTGCGCACGTCAACCTGAACCGCACCGCCCAGCAGGTGGCTGAGGTCTGGCGCTTGGCTGGGCTATCAGGGAAAGGGTAATAACAACGCGGCGGGAAAAATGATCTTTTTCGTTGACCGTTAAATTGGCTGATTCAGAGCCAGCGGATTTACCATAACGGCCTTATGCGCAGTCGCCGGTGACGCCATTTTGCAGGACCAGATAGGTGCAGGGTTATTTCAGGACGATGGATCAGTCCATTTACT
>NZ_WUQJ01000023.1:30952-289226 GCF_011074955.1 Marinobacter caseinilyticus
CTCCTCGGATATAGATATTGACCATTTGTTTAGTACCTCGGTTACATGTAACACTTTCATTACTGACTGAACCTCTTGAATACAGAGTCGGTTGCACTTTTTCCGATTCTTCACCCATTATTTCCCAACAACCTGTTCTTGAAACCACAAAATTTGGCATTTCCAACACTTTCGGATGACATAGGCCGGGAGCCATTGCCTTTCAAGATGGCCTCTTATAAACAAAAGCGAACATTCGCACCGCACTTAATCCGAACCTGTTTGACTGCCTCAGACTGAAGGGATCCCTCCTTCCGAAAGCTCCGGAACTCATCTCACACCTGGGTTTCTTTGATGACATAGGTCTACAAGGATGCCTGTAGGTTTTATGGGTGGCAGATAATGAAGAACACATCAAAGCCGTAAATTCTTGCGGTTTAATTTGCACAGCATTGCACACTTTTAATATATCAACACTGTAGGTCACTGTTCTTGATAGAAAATATCCAGACCTCTGGACTTAACTTGCAGAAACGTGCACAAATAGGCCGCGTGCAAACTTTTTACAGAGCTCAGGTTCGCAGAATCGTGGAAAGGCAGCTAGCATCCCTATGAAATGAATCGGAAATTCGTACGGTGAGTGCGCCGAAAGTGTACTTACAGGTTATTCGTGGAACTGTAACTGAAGCAAAAGTTGCTGATGGATACACCTAGGTACACAACAGGTGCACTTCTGGTCGACTTTGGATAAGCCACAGTGCCAAGCCCCGTATGCTCCAAAAAAGGCTCAAACTTGAAACCTGTTCCGTTCTAATTCAAGACGCTGACTGGAGTCCCTTTCCATTGTTGATACTCAGGCAAGGCCAGAGGCCTTGAGTAGTAGAAGCCCTGAGCCAGGTCCGCTCCCAGATCGGTGACTATCCTCTCTTGTTGCTCTGTCTCAATGCCCTCTACAGTTACCTCAAGTTTTAATGCCTTGGCCATATGTATCATGGATTCCATGATCGTTCGGGCTTCTGAGCTGGCCTCCAGGTTGTGGACAAAAGCCCGGTCGATCTTCAAGCCCGAAAGCGGCAGGTGGATCAGGTACTGAAATGAAGAATATCCTGTGCCAAAATCGTCCAGGCTGACCTTAAAACCTTGGTCGCGTAGACGTCCAACGGCCTCTTTTGCTTGTTCCGGGTCCTGAATCAGTGCGCCCTCCGTAATTTCTATCTCAAGAAATTCCGGGGTTACTCCGTATGAAGAAACCAGTCTCCCAAGATCGTTTATTAACGCGAGATTCATCAAGTTGTTAACCGCGAAGTTGACGCTAACCGGCAAAAGGCTCTCCGACTTGATATTTTCGCAAGCTCTCGCGACCACGAAACGCGTCACAGGGTCTATCAGTGTCGTACTTTCCACCTTGGGCATGAATAGCCCAGGCATAACCATTTTTTTTTCATGGTTGAACCATCGAAGCAATGCTTCTGAACCAACGTGTTGGCCGGTCCGCAGACATACCTTGGGCTGGTAGAATAACTGAAACTCCTGATTGGCCAATCCGTCGCGGACCCGAGCTATAAGTTGTACCCGTTCAGCGGTTTTTTGATCGAACATCGGATCGTAACGCCGGTAGGGAACATTATTCTCGATTGCTACCGACAAACCGGTTCGCGCGCGGTTGATCACAATTTCTGCATTCTGATCGTTTTCTCTAATAAGGTAGCTCCCGGCAACAATTTGAACGCGCAGTGAAATCCCCTTTACGATTGTTTCTTCTTCACCAATCTTCTGAGCCACTTCAAAAATAAAACCGACCTCTTCCTGACAACCAATTTCCTCCCGAGATGCAACGGCGAATAAGATGGCCAACTCCGATTTGCTGAATCGGTATAGTTGGTGAGGTATTTTGATGTTTTGACTGATGCGTTTGGCCAGGTCACTGACCATTTTTTCAGCCGTCTCGGCACCCATCGATTGCAGAATTTCCCACAGGTCCTGCATTCTGACCAGTAATATCGCGGATGGGGGCGACTTATTCCGACTTGTGTTTTTAAGCGACCTTTCAAGATCCTGGATAAGGGCCGCTTGTGTCCTAAGTCCGGTTTTGGAGTCGATTTCAAGCGCGTGAAGCCGGCGTTGATTGGCCTGCCTCAAACTTTTGAAAAGCCCTGCTGAAAAAACACCGATCAGCAGGAAAAATGCGATCCGCACCAGCCAGTTTTCTGTTGACTGATAAGTGTCGGTTGCGACGTCCAGAGGCATCCACGGGCCAAGAAGGAGCCCTGCCAATGTCGAGCTCATGACTGCTCCAGGTAATCCAAACCATACGGCTGATAACAATACCGGTAGCAGGATTACATAAGGGTACGCATAGCCTGTGCCTCCGGTGAGGTACACAACCCAGGCCCCAGAGGCCATAAAAGCGATGATTGTGAACAGCCTGCAAATTAATATCGAGAATTTCGACAATTGTGGCCATCTCTGCGAGCGCCATATGTTTTCGAAGTTAGGACGGGAGCTACTCCTCTCTCTACTCATTTGGCTGCCTTTGAATAAACAAGTTTTTACAGTTTCTGGATATTAAATTCACTTTCAATCATGTGACCAATAGCCTGTGATTTCAGCTACCTTCGTGGCCAATCGAAACCAACCCCTGTCAGCGTAGTTCAAAAAAGAACCATTATTGTGTAATGAAATATTACAAAACTGGTTGCCAAGAAACTTGAGCGTTGTTTTGGATCTAGGGAAATATCAGATGTCCCTCTGGCTCGGGCAAACAAATGCACGGATATTAGGTCTTGCCCAACGACTGTGAGCTTCCCCAACGCGCCCATTCTGTAAGGTTTCTCGGGTGAATGAACCAACAAGTTGTATGGCGAGGTACCTAGATACAGTGCCCGCCATCATTTTGCCGGGCTTGGCACATCTCAATAATACTTTCTTCAAGTTGCACCTTGGCCGTCAGTCTTTAATATAGAGGAATGCTGAAAGAGAGGTCCTGGAAATTTGAGTTCTGAAATTGCTGTGACTAAGCTCAAATCACACATTTTAGCCAGATGTAGGGATTCTGAACTTGGAGTTACAGGAGTTGCTTTATGGCCGACGTACAGAAAATCATTTTCTCACCACTTAACGGGCTATGGATGACAGGAGCCGGTCGCAGCAATGTTACTCGCCTAAGTAGAACAGTTTCCCCTTTCAATCCTAGTCTGCCATACGCTCCAGCACCTGACGCAGCTTCCCAATAACGCATACCAAATAGGCCAAGCTTACGCCCGCGACCTTCACCAAACTACTACAATCCACTAAGGAACCACCATGGTTTTTCCTTCCAAGTCTATGTCCATTTTAGTCGTTGAGGACATTGCCGCGATGCGGAAAATGGTGAAAGACAGCCTTCGCTTGATGGGGTTGAACAATGTTTCTCTGGCTGAAAACGGTGAACAGGCATTAACCCTATTGGCTACCGAACGAGTCGACTTAATTATTTCTGATAGCAACATGCCAAAAATGAATGGCATGGAATTACTGAAAATAATTCGGAAAACTCCGGCTTGGCGCAGCATTCCTTTTATGATGGTGACGGCTGAAAGTGACAGGACGTTGGTCAGTGAAGCTATCGAGGAGGGTGTCACCCAGTTCCTTATTAAGCCCTTTACCTACTCAGATCTCCAGAATCGGGTCAATAAAATTACCAATCAGATGAAACCCTCTGGCCGTGCAGAAATCAGCGCAACTGCGGTAGAGAGTCATGAAACTCCTAATGAAGTGTTTGGACATGATTTTGGCAACGCCTCGATAATGCTGGTGGGCGATCTAGCGACGGACAAAGCCGTGGCCCCTATTTTAGAGCGGGTTCATGAGATCCGATCGGCAATCAGTGGGGAGCATGCCTGGGAGATGGTTCACAATCTTGCGGTGCCAGACCTCATCCTGATGGAGGTGGCGCTGCCAGACACATCTGGGTATGACTTCTGCCAACGGCTAAAAAGCGACCCCGCCACCGCGGCCATACCGGTTATATTTCTCACCGCACATGCAACGTCCAAGGAGATTACTCGGGGATTCAAGGCGGGCTGCGTGGATTACATCACCAAACCGGCTGATCCAATGGTGCTTCAAGCACGCGTCGCGACACATATCCAAATCCGCCACGCAAAAGAAGACCTGCGCAACCACATTGATACTCTGCTGGAAAATGCCCGGCTGCGAGAGGATGTTGAATGTATGACACGCCACGACATTAAAAGTCCGTTGTCCGCCATCATCTCCACCGCCGACGCTCTATTGCAGAATGGACCATGGACCAAACATGTCGCGGGCGCCTTGGAAACCATGCGAGACGCTGGTTTTGACGCCCTCAATATGGTGAACCGAACCCTTGATCTCTATAAAATGGAGACTGGTGCCTATCGGTTCGAGCCAATGCCTGTGGATTTGGTCAAATTAGCAAAACGGGTCATTCGGGAGATGAAGAGCGAAGCGGATCAAAAGCAGGTCCGTTTATCGCTGCGGCCAAGCTCGAACTGTCTTTGTCTCGGGGAGGAAAGCCTGTGCCTTTCCTTGTTGAGAAATTTACTTAAGAATGCTGTTGAAGCCTCGCCACCGGGCGATATCGTTTACATTATATTGAACAAAAAAACTAAAATTAATCTGATGATCCATAATAAAGGGACCATCCCTGACAGCCTAAAGGACACTTTTTTCGACAAATACACAACCGCTAATAAGGCACAGGGAACGGGCTTGGGGACCTATTCCGCCAAATTGATGACTGAGGTACAGGGAGGGAAAATACGCTTTATGTCTAATTTCAAGAAAGGGACCGTCCTACACGTGGTACTGGAGCCCGCCATCACCGACCAGGACCAGCAACAACTGGCTTCATAAGCACCGTCCTGAAAGTCAGGTAGCTGCGAAGAGCCAAATGGCCAAAGGCGTGGTGAGAATTCCATTGGAATTAGACCCGGTAATGGAGCAATTCGCTCGGCAGTCAGCCGGTTTTGGGGGCGGGCTCGGTTTTAAAACGGTGGACAACTTTCTGTCCTGGTAATCCCTCCGCTTTTGGCGGGGCTACATTCAACCAGTCAAAGCAACGCCATTGTAGTGGTTCAATGATTCCGGAGACCAACGTAGGTGGTAATATCGCCACCATAAGCGAGGTGTTCGATGACCGGAAAACGACGTTCCTTTACTCCTGAAACTCCGAATTTCAGAGTGCCCAAACCCGACTAAACCCTATTGTGTGATCTTAGTCACAGCAATTTCAGAACTCAAATTTCTGAAGCGGTGTATAAATATACTTTGATTGTGTAGAGCTCTAGCCGTGATTAGTTGACCACTACAGTTATCATAATAAAAGAATGGCGAATACGTCACACACTACCTTGATGTTTTCCGCGAAGCGGGCCAACATCAATTCTTTATGAATTCGAAATAAGAGTAAATCACCCCTAGCTTTCTGATTTTATTCACTAAATTCAATCGCTGCAATGACTTGATCAGCTTTTATAGATTGTTGACAACCCTGATCAGAGATTTAATTGTGTTGAATATCTGCCCTGTATATGCTTAGCTTTCAGCCTTGCTTTAATTGTGAGAAGTTCAGGATAAAAGCGCATTTAGCTTTGGCAAGGAGGTCTAATGTCCAAAGTTTCCACAGGTCTTCCGGGACTGGACACCATATTGAAAGGGGGCTTGCTACCGGAGGCCTCCTACCTCATTAGGGGCAGGCCCGGCATGGGCAAAACCACACTGGGACTTCATTTTCTCAGTGCGGCGTCTGAAGGTGAGCCAGCCTTGTTCATCGGCTTTCAAGAATCGGATACGCAAGTTCGCCGCAATGCCAACACCATAGGACTGGACGTTTCAGGTCTTCATTTTCTGAGCTTGAGCCCTGATGAGCACTTTTTTTCGCAGGCCGAAAAATACGATGTGTTCGCATCTTCAGATGTCGAGCATGCACCCCTGTCGGGCGCTATTGTTGAGGCCGTTGAGCGGCTAAAGCCAAAGCGCGTGTTTATTGACTCATTAACGCAGTTCCGGTTTTTGTCTGCTGACGTCTTCCAGTATCGCAAAGAAGTTCTTTCTCTCATCAGTTTTCTGACATCACGTGGGGTAACGGTTCTGTTTACCTCCGAGCACAGCCCGTCCACGCCGGATGATGATCTTCAGTTTCTTGCTGACGGGGTGATTGCACTTCGCCAAGAAGATCTGGGGCAAGAAATCTGTGTCGAAAAGTTCCGCGGCTCCGGCTTTTTCAGCGGCTGTCACCAGATGCGCAATGGTCGCTATGGCATTGAGATCTTTCCCCGACCGATCCCACCAAAGGAAGAGATAAGTGAAGGGCGGTTTACCGCCTTCTCCACGGGCCTTCCAGAGCTGGATCAATTGCTTGGCGGCGGCCTTGAAATGGGTACGATTACTATGATAAGCGGGCCGTCGGGCATTGGGAAGTCGACCCTAAGCAGTTGCATCGCCACCGAGACGGCTCACAATCTGGGTCATACGGCTGTCTATCTGTTCGAGGAAGAAATATCGTCTTATCTTCACCGTGCACAGAAATTAGACATTGAAGTTGGAATGGCGCTGGAGCGGGGGACGTTATCCGTAGATCAAATCGAGCCGCTTCGTTATCTTGCCGATGAATTTGCATCGATTGTCTACCAGGATGTTCTTGAAAGCGGGACAAAAATGGTGGTGTTTGACAGTACCGCCGGGTTCGAATTAACGCTCAGCGAGGGAGCGCTCAAAGATCGCCTGCATGCGCTGTCCAAGAGCCTGTCTCGGATGAATATTTCAGTCCTGTTGATCAATGAGACCTCCGGCCGGTTTGGTGACAACGGCTTGTCAGAAAAGGGCATAAGCTATCTGTCTGACAACGTAATCAACCTTTGGCACGGTCGAGGTGTCGATGGAGATCAAGCCCACTTGCAGGTGTCAAAGAAGCGTCTGAGTAATTGTGACAAAACACCTCACATCTACCGGGTTGGCCCCCATAAAGTAAACATCGTACCACTGGACTCCTGAAAAGGCTGGGGGTTGTCCTTGCGGTGGCGCTCCCATGATTGCACAAGTGTGCCCTGTCGACGGCGACCACTAAGAGAGCTAAAATGCAATGGAAAGCTCGAAGATCGCTAATATAAGGTTAATGAAGCAGCCCAACGTTGGTGCCAACAACGACGATCAGCGATCGGCGTGGCCTGTAGGCACCCGTAATCCAAGAGCGCTGCTCGCGGTCAGCAACCAGGGCAATCGTCTCCGGCTGAAAGAGCAGTTTCAGCCTGCTTACGAAATAATCGACCCCCATAGTGCACAATATGAGGCACTGCGATTTGACATTGCCATTGTTGACGTCACTGGTCTCAAACGTTGGCATACCTCCATCCAGGAAGCCAAGTTTCGGGACGAGCCAACATTCCTACCTGTCATCCTTATTTTATCAGCAGTCGAATTGAAGCAACGGCTTCATTACCTGTGGGACCTGGTGGATGAATTTATTGTTACGCCGATTGACCGCTTGGAATTGTCAGAGCGTGTGGGTATGTTGATGCGCGCCCGACATCTTGCACTGACCCAGCAAGAACAACTAGCATTTTTGGTGACCCATGATCGCATCACAAAGCTGCCGAACAAGCAGAAGCTCGCCGAGCGACTGACAGAGACGATTAACGATGCGTCGGTTCTTAAGCAGACTGTCCGTCTGGTCGTGATCAAACTGGATTTGAGAAAAGTTCTGGATTCACTCGGCCATCAAGCCCTAGATGAAATTGCTGTGGTGTTCTCGGACCGCTTACAAACGTTAATGGACAGTCGCTATTTTACCGCCCGTCTGACTACTGACACCTGGAGTGTTACTCCCCCCCCGGAACAGTCTCTTGAAGCATTGATGGACTTCTGCCAGCGGGTGCAATCATTGACTCAAAAGCACCTGATAGTGCTGGGTGAAAAAATTCACATTGAGCTGTCGGTGGCGGTCGGGGCGTATCCGGATGATGCATCCGATGCATCACACCTTATGGACTGTGCGATAAACGCGCTGGGCATTGGGGGTGGGGGGTACCCAATATTTTACTCACGTACTCTGCAGCATGATGCATTGCGGTTCATCAGAACAGAGGCCAGACTTAGAGGTGCGGTCGGCAAAAATCAGTTTGAATTGTGGTATCAACCCAAAGTCGACTTGAAAGCTCTATCGGTAACGAATGTAGAAGCGCTGGTCCGGTGGAGGTTGCCGGGAGGAGCGTTGGTGCCCCCAGGCGAATTTTTATCCGTCGCCGAAGCTACCGGGCTCATTGTCGACGTAGATCGCTGGGTTCTCGACCAGGCGTGCGCTGATATCAAAGCATGGCGTGCAGATGGAGTTGGTATTCAGTGTGTTGCCATCAACATTACACCAGCAGACTTGAAGCAAGATGATTTTGTGGACGGCATATGCAGAAAGTTAGCAGAGTTTGGCCTGCCTCCCGAGGCCTTGGAACTTGAACTGACCGAATCCATGTTTATGGAATGCGAAGCATCGAATTTGGACAAACTGAATCAGCTGAGAGCACTTGGGATTGAGATTGCAATTGATGATTTTGGCACGGGTTATTCGTCCCTGAGTTATCTCCACAAGTTACCCGTCAGCGTTCTGAAAATTGATCAAAGTTTTGTTCGCGACATACTAACTGATGACAACAGTGCCGCCATTACTAAAACTGTAATCTGGCTTGCGAAAAACTTTAATCTCAGGATAGTTGCCGAAGGCGTTGAAACTGAAGAACAGGCGGAGTATCTGAGAGAAAATGAGGTGGATGTGGCACAGGGTTATTTTTACGCTAGACCAATGCCAGAAAGCCAATTACGAGAATGGCTAATAAACTGGAAGCCTTGAACCACTACAACACCCAGAATTGCACTATGCCTTATTGGAGTTTACAAATAGATCTAACATCTGGGCCTGGAACATTAGCCGTAGAAATGGTGCCCCTTGCACGCTCAATTCCTACTGCTCTGCGCATATTTAGCTCCACTTAGGTCTCAACGCCCTCAGCCAGGAGATTGATGCCTCCGTAACCCAGTGAGCGTCCCGCCGACGGAAAATGCGGATTCAATCTGAACGACAAGCGTCGAGTGACTCTGAACCGAACGCTGCTTTTAAGAGGCAGCGGTTAACTCTGTGTTGATCAGGCTCTAATCAAGATCATTTGCCAGCAGCCGCGCGCCATTAATTCACAATAGTTTGCTAAAGGGCTGCTCTGCTTTACCTAGGTTTGATGGAACTGTACCTGTTGGTATTTCGCCAGATATTCCCAGGGCGTCAGGTCTTCCAGTGAATCGTGGGGACGTTCATCGTTGTATTCCGTCATCCAGGATTCCGTTCGTTGCCGGACTTTGGTGAGATTCCGGAAGACATACATGTTTAGAATCTCGTCCCGGTAAGTTCGATTGAAGCGCTCGACATAGGAGTTCTGGGTAGGCGTTCCCGGTTTAATGAATTCCAGTGCAATGCCATGTTGTTCAGCCCAGTCTGCCAGGGCAATGGAGATGAACTCAGGGCCGTTATCCATCCGTAATTTGGCGGGGTAGCCTCGCCAGGCGGTGATGCGTTCCAGTTCCCGAATGATCCTCGGGGCCGGTAGATTCAGATCCACCTCAATCGCCAGGGCCTCCCGGTTAAAGTCGTCCACCACATTGAACGTCCGGAAGCGGCGACCACAGAACAGACTGTCGCTCATAAAATCCATGGACCAGCAGAGATTAGCGGTTGCTGGCACGGTCAAGGGCTCCGGATGTCTGGTGGGAAGCCGCTTCTTGCCCCTTCGACGCATATTCAGGTTGAGCGCACAATACAGCCGGTGCACCCGTTTGTGGTTCCAGCCATGCCCCCATCGCCTCAATACCTTGAACAGTTTGCTGAATCCGTAAGCCGGATAACGTTCAGCGGCGCTCTGAAGCGCTGCAATCACGGCGGTATCTCTCGACGTATCCGGTCGGTAGCGATACGCAGAGTCACTGATGCCAGCGATTCGGCAGGCCCGGCGGGTGCTGGTGCCATGAGCCTGCTTGAGGTAATCCACCAGTTCTCGACGAACGGCCGGCTTTACAGCTTTTTTCGATGACGTCTTTCAGCAGCTTATGGTCCAGGCTCAGCTCGGCGTACATCTGCTTCAGACGTCGGTTTTCCTCTTCAAGCTCTTTGAGCCGCTTCACATCAGAGGCTTCCATACCGCCGTATTTGGACTTCCAGTTGTAGTAGGTCGCGTCGGAGATGCCGTACTCCCGACACACCTCCTTGACCAGTCTGCCGCCTTCAACCTCTTTCAGAATCTTGACGATCTGGGACTCGCTGTACCGTGACTTCTTCATGTCGCTCTCCGTTTGCCTCATTGTAGGACGGAGAACTCTAATTACGCATGCACCGATTTTAGGGGATGGTTACAAACGCCTTGGAATATATCGGCGGACTTTACGAGATCGAACGAGAAACCAAAGACCTGCCGCCGGATAAGCGGCGGGAAATCCGGCAAACCAGAGCCAAACTACTTGCTGACGCTCTGCGTCAGTGGATGCTGGCGCACCGCCAGACAGTGCCGAATGGCTCCAGCACGGCCAAAGCCCTGGATTACAGCCTCACACGTTGGACAGCGTTTACGCGCTACCTGGACGATGGCGCTGTGCCCATCGATAACAACTGGGTGGAAAACCAGATCCGGTCCTGGGCGTTAGGCCGTTCCAACTGGCTGTTCGCAGGTTCACTACGGACGGGCCGCGTGCCGATGCGATCATGACACTGATCCAGTCAGCCATGCTGAATGGGCCTGATTCGTATGCCTATCTGAAGGATGTGCTGACCCGTCTGCCGACGCAGAAGAATAACGCCATAGACCAGCTGTTGCCCCTCAACTGGAAGCTGGACGAATCTAACGAGAATTAGTCTTAAATGGTAGAGGGAATCATCCTGTAATCCCAAATCCTTTATGCTTTCAAAAGGACGATAGGTTTAGGAGCTAATCCTTTAGCCTCCTGTTCATATGCCTCCTTCATGTAACGACGCAATGAGCGGGCAAGCAATACTGTCCGGCTGTGCGTGGCATTGACTGACCATTTCGCTCAGAGCCTTCTCGATTTTTACGAGCCTTTCGATCTTTTCGCGCACATCCTTCAGCTTGTGCTCGGCGAGCGCACTGGCTTCTTCACAGTGGGTGCCATCTTCCAGTCGCAAAAGATCGCCGATCTCGTCGAGACTGAAACCCAGCTGCTTCGCCGCTTTCACAAACGTCAGCCTATCAATATCGGCGTGACCATAGCGTCGAATACCACCTGGAGGCCGCTTGGGTTCCGATAACAGACCACGCTGCTGGTAATAGCGGATCGTCTCGACATTTACGTTGGCCGCCTTGGCCAAGCCGCCAATGGTCCATGAATTGGCTTTAACCGACATAATGCTTGACTCCGTAGTTGACTACGGAAGTAACCTTATCTGATCAAGTCCATGGATAACAGGTGTAAGCGTCATGTCGAAGTTTAAATCTAAATCAGGAGGTGCTTCTCTTGCTGTTGGGGGGATGGCTGGACTTCTCGCCTCTGCGTGTTGTCTCGGGCCATTGGTATTTATCACTTTGGGCGTTTCCGGTGCTTGGATCGGCAACCTGGCAGCTTTGGAATCCTATCGACCGCTTTTCATTGGCGCGGCGATAGTCGCAATATTTTTTGCCTGGCGACGTATTTATCGCCCTATCGAGCAGTGCGAACCCGGAGAAACCTGTGCCATTCCGCAAGTGCGACAAAGCTATAAAGTGATTTTTTGGGCAGTTACGGCACTGATACTGATCGCTTTAGTTTTCCCCTACGTCTTGCCTCTTTTTTATTGAAAGGAGATTTCCCAATGCATACCCGGTTTGTTCTTGCCTTGTTCCTCGCCTTGCTTAGCATGCCAGCTTGGTCCGCCAATCAAAGAGTGACGCTCTCGGTAACTGTGTAGTGGTCAACTAATCCCGGACAGTGTTTTAAGGTTTTCCTCAGCCGCAACGGGTGAACTGCCATCGTTGAATGCGTGAGGGCGATATTACCACCTACGTTGGTGTCCGGAATCATTGAACCACTACAATGGTCATTCCTGCTCAAACGCCCGAGGGTGCATTCGCCCTAATACCGCTTTCCTATCATCATCAACACCTGTACTTTTATAGCGTTTACTGTGACGGCGTCAGGCGTCTACTATTCTAGTGTCTTGTCATGATTCGTTTAGCGCACCTGGATTCGCCGAGTCGCCCGGTTTCATTCTCGCTCGGGCTGTGCCCGCTTTAAAGCCTTGCGAATCTGAGGCAAAGACGATTGAATCTTTGTTTTTACTGCTGCAGGACTATCCGTATAAATGGATGCTTTGGCTGAAGCTTTTCGACTGATTTTTTCGCTCGACGCAGATTTATTCGAAATCCTTCTGCTGTCCATTCGTGTCAGCCTCGTCGCTCTTGGCATTTCCGCAGTCATTGGCTTACCCCTTGGCACCTATCTGGCGATCACGAAATTTCCGGGACGCAAATTCTGCACCCTTCTGCTAAACGCCCTGATGGGGATGCCCCCGGTGGTCGTGGGATTGATGGTGTATTTGCTGCTGTCACGATCCGGTCCGCTGGGGTGGATGGGGCTGCTGTACACGCCCTCTGCCATGATCATCGCGCAAGTGGTGCTGATTACCCCGATTATCGCGGCGCTGTCGAATCAGGTGATTGAAAATCTATATCAGGAATACAGCGATACGTTTTACTCGATGGGCGTCACCGGGCGACGGGCGATTTTGGCCTATTTGGTGGATGCGCGTTACGCGTTGACGACCTGCATTTTGGCGGGTTTCGGTCGGGCCATTGCGGAGGTTGGTGCGGTGATCATCGTGGGGGGCAATATTGATCACCTGACCCGTGTCATGACAACCGCCATCGCGCTGGAAACATCGAAGGGCAATCTGGCCCTTGCCTTGGGTCTGGGTGCGGTGTTGTTCGTGCTGTCGTTGCTGGTCAACGCACTGGTGATCGGTGTGCGTGAATATGCTGCGAAGCGCCAGTATGCCTAATTCACTCTTGCCGATTCGTATCAATGACCTGCGCCTGGTCAAGGGCAACCGGGCGGTGCTGGGTGGGCTGGACCTGGTGATTGAGGAATCTGGCATTACTGTCATTATGGGCCCAAACGGTGCCGGCAAGAGCTTGCTCCTCCGTTGTTTGCATGGATTGATTACTCCGGATTGCGGAGCAATCACACTGGGCTCTCTGGCGGTGGCCAACAGTCGCGACGAACAGGCCATGGTTTTCCAACACCCGGTGCTGCTGCGTCGGACTGTATTACAGAATTTAGCCTTTGCGGCCCCCGAGATCGCGAAATCCGCCCCCCGGCATTTGGTTCAAGCGCTAGAGTCTGTCAACTTGGCTGACCGGGCCGATCAACCGGCGCGGATGTTGTCCGGCGGAGAGCAACAACGACTGGCCCTGGCGCGAGCCCTGTTGAGTAAGCCTGCGTTATTGATATTGGATGAGGCGACGGCTAGTCTGGATCCCGCATCGGTCCTACTGATTGAGTCCCTGGTCAAAACCCAAAGCGCCATGGGGACCAAGGTTATTCTGGTCAGTCACGATCAGGGTCAGGCAAGACGTTTGGCCGATGAGATCGTATTTATTTCCAATGGGCAGGTAGCTGAGCAGAGTTCCGCGAAACAATTTTTTACCACGCCCCAAACCCCAGTGGCTAAAGCTTATTTAGCCGGTGAAATTCTGTTTTAGAGGACAGCTATGAAACACCTCATCACCTTCATTGCGTTTGCTCTGAGCACTCACGCCCTGGCCGATACGATCATCGTTCAGTCCACCACCTCAACCCAGAATAGTGGCCTGTATGACTATCTTTTACCGATTCTGAAAAAGGAGACCGGTCTTCAGGTCAATGTAGTCGCTGTGGGCACGGGACAGGCGATCAAAAATGCCATGCGCTGTGATGGCGATGTGCTTTTGGTACACGCCAAGTCGGCCGAAGAGAAATTTGTCGCTGACGGCTATGGTGGCTACCGCCGCGACCTGATGTACAACGACTTTGTCATCGTCGGACCCAAAGCCGATCCGGCAAATCTCGCAGGCGCCCGTGACGTCATTGACGCTCTGCAGAGAATCAAGCAAGCCGGAGCCAAATTTGCCTCACGCGGTGATGATTCGGGAACTCACAAAAAAGAGCGCTCATTATGGCAGGCGGCAGCCATCGACCCTGAGGCCGGATCCGGTCAGTGGTACCTCGAAACCGGCAGCGGCATGGGCGCAACTCTTAATACCGGGTTGGGCCTCGGCGCCTATGTGTTGACTGACAGAGCCACCTGGATTTCATTTGCCAACAAACAAGACAGCATTCTTTTATTTGAGGGAGAGCCCGCCCTGTTTAACCAGTACGGTGTCGTTCCCGTCAATGTGGGTAAGTGCCCGAACGTGAACCAGGCGGCGGCTGAGACCTTTACACAGTGGTTGTTGTCCAATACCGGACAAGCCGCTATTGGCGCCTACCAGGTTGAAGGCAAGCAGCTATTTTTTCCGAACGCCCACTAACTGAACAGATACAATTGAGCTGAATGAACGTAATTTTGCGACGGCTTTGAGTCTCGCAAATACCCTAACCGGGCTACAATAATAATGATGATAGAAACCCTGCTACCCAACCCGAACGACCCTCGGCTGTCCCGCAGCGTTGAGGGCATTGATGAAACCGGTCAATCGAAGTCGATCAGCGTGATCGAAGAACGCCCTCTGACCATCTACCTGAACAGTCAGGAGATCGTCACGGCAATGACCATCGGCGATCACCCGGAGTATCTGGCACTCGGTTTCCTCCTGAATCAAGGGATGCTGAAAGCGACCGACCAAGTCACCAAGATTGACTTCGACGAAGAGCTGGAAGTTGCTGTGGTCCGCACCGCTGGTGTCACGGATGTGGAGGACAAACTGGAAAAGAAAACCCGGACCTCCGGCTGCGCCGTTGGCACGGTGTTTGGTGACATGATGGCGGGGCTTGAGGGGCTGGCATTACCGGACACACCGGTACACACCAGTACCTTTTACGATCTCTCCTATCAGATTAATCACACGCCCAGCCTGTACATGGAAACCGGTGCCATTCATGGCACGGCCCTGTGTCAGGGGCTTGAAGTCCTGGCCTATATGGAGGATGTCGGGCGTCACAATGCCGTCGACAAGATCGCAGGCTGGATGCACTTAAACGGCGTCCCGGCGGCCGATAAGGTCCTCTACACCACGGGCCGCCTAACGTCCGAAATGGTGATCAAGACGGCCTTGATGGGCATCCCAACCCTCATCAGCCGGTCAGGCTTTACTGCCTGGGGCGTCGATATTGCCCGACAGGTCGGGTTGACGTTGATCGGACGAATGCGAGGCAAGAAATTCACCTGCCTCAGCGGCCAGCACCGCCTGGTCTACGATCAGGACTTGTCGCAGGTGCCCGATGAAGACAAGAAACTGCGTCGCAAAGGCGCTCGGCATGATTGAAGGAGCTTCAGCATGATTGACGGAGGCGGAGCATGACTGAGTGCGCGGTCATTCTGGCCGGTGGCCAGGCAAACCGAATGGGCGGTGGTGACAAGGGACGATTGATGCTGGGCGGACAGTCTTTGATCCAGCGTGTCATCGATCGAATCACGCCGCAAGTCGACGCCGTGGTGTTGAACGCCAATGGTAATTTGAGTCGGTTTGATGATTTGGGTCTGCCCGTGGTGGCCGACTCTATCGGCGATTTTCCGGGCCCGCTGGCGGGTGTGCTGGCGGGCATGGACTGGGCGGCCGAACAGGGGCATGAATGGCTGATCAGCGTCGCCGCCGATACCCCGTCGTTCCCCTGGAATCTGGCTGCACGATTGGCCGAGCATGATACCCCGGTGGTATTGGCGGCCACCCCGGATCCCGAGCGCGGCCGACTGCCCCAGCCAACCTTTGGCCGCTGGCAGGTTGCGTTGCGGCATGACCTGCGAGGCGCGTTGAACGACGGCGTCCGCAAGATTCGGCAATGGACCCAGGCCCAGGGCGAGTCGCTGGTCCTGTTCGGTCCCGATGACTTTTTTAATATCAACACGCCGAAGGATCTGGCCTGGGCGGAGCATCATCTGAAGTGAACGTTATCGGCATTGTAGGTTGGAAAAATTGCGGAAAAACCACCCTGGCCAGCGCGCTGATTCGTAAGCTGTCCAGCCGGGGCTTTACGGTAAACTCCATAAAACACGCCCATCACGGGGTGGATGTGGACCAGCCCGGCACCGACAGCTATCGTCATCGTGATGCCGGCGCCCGGGAAGTCATTCTGGCGGGTGGCCAGCGTTTCGCCATCATGCACGAGCTGCACGACGGTGATGAGCCGACCATGAGTGAGTTGCTGGCCCGACTGTCCCCCTGCGACTGGGTCGTGGTGGAGGGCTTTAAAACCCATTCACACCCCAAGATTGAAGTGCACAGGCGGGAATGCTCGCGCACGCCCCTTCACCAGGAAGACGCCAGCATTATTGCCGTGGCATCGGACTATGCCTCGGAGTTTTCGGGCCCCTGCTTTGACTTGAACGATGTATCCGGAATTGCTGACTTTATTCTGAGCCTTAAACCGCCATTAGCGGGAGAATCATGAGCGCACTTCGCAATGACTGTTTTGCCCTGCCGCCCGGGGTGAACTGGACACCGGTCAATGAGGCCCTTGAACGGCTGCGTTGCAGGCTGCATCCCGTGGTGGGTGTGGATCACGCAGTGCCATTGTCGCAGTTGAATGGCCGGATACTGGCGAGCGATGTGCATGCGCCCCGCGCTCACCCCCCCAGCAGCAATTCTGCGGTCGATGGCTATGCATTTGCCGGGCCTTTAACCGAGGTGCCTTGCGCCCTGTCTCTGGTTGATGGCCGCAGTGCCGCCGGCGAGCCTTACCTGGGACATGTGCCTGAGGGCCATGCTATCCGGATCCTGACCGGCGCAGTGATGCCGGCCGGAACGGATACGGTGGTCCTGGAAGAGGACTGCGAAGTCATCGACGGACAGTTGCGTTTGAACGGCACCTTAAAAGCGGGCGCCAACGCACGCAAAGCCGGTGAGGACATCAAGGCACGGGATCGGATCCTCGCGGCGGCCACCCGTCTGACGCCGACCCAGATTTCCGTCCTCGCCAGCGTTGGGGTCGCGTCGGTGGATGTGTATCGGCGACTACGCGTCGGCGTTCTGTCCACGGGCGATGAAGTGAAGCCGGTTGGCTCAGTGGTCACCGACTGGCAAATCTACGACGCGAATCGTCCGATGCTCGGTGCTCTTGTGACGCAGCTCGGCTACGAGCTGGTCGATTTGGGCCATGTACTGGACCGGGCCGAAGACGTCAAAGCCGCGTTAGAGCGTGGGGCTGAGCAGTGCGATTTGATTCTCACCAGTGGCGGTGTCTCTGCAGGAGACGAGGATCATGTGTCGAAAACCCTGAAAACCCATGGTGACATCAGCAACTGGCGCATCGCGATCAAGCCGGGCCGCCCCCTGGCGCTGGCCATGTTCCGGGGAACGCCTGTGGTGGGTTTGCCAGGAAACCCGGTGGCCGCCTGGGTCTGTACGTTGCGTTTTGGCGCACCGGCGATGGCACTGCTGGCAGGGGGTGAGTGGTTCGAACCCCAGGGCTATGTCATGCCCGCTAATTTTTCGAAGAACAAGAAACCGGGGCGCGGAGAGATGTTGCGCGCCCGGGTCCGTGACGGGAAGGTTGAAGTCTTTGGCTCTGAGGGATCGGGCCGGGTAACTGGCCTGGCCTGGTCCGAGGGTTTGGTGGAACTGGACGAAAGCGCCCAGCAGATCGAGCCGGGGACGCCCGTGCGGTTTATCCCCTACGGCAGCTTCGGCCTGTAATCAATCAACGCTGCCATGCACCGCAAAGGCCTCTAGCGAGGCATCTTGCGGAGCCCGGGAGCGATAGGTTTCCTCAACACCTAACTCGGTCAGTGTGCGGCTGACCATCAGCAAGGTGTTCTCCTCGAAGTCCTCACACATATTGCGCATCTGGTCGATTTCTTCGCAGGCGACCGGAAAGGCGGCGTCAATATCCGGCGCACCGTAACGCTCGATAAAGATTTGCGCCAGGGTTTGGCGCAGCTGCGCCAATTCGGTTTCGGTGATGTTGCAGACGCCCACAAAACTGGCGCGGCCGCCCGATTCCACACTGTACCAACCGTTCGTAAAAGCCTGACGGGCCTTACCCTTCAGATCCGCTTCGGTCCAATTGGAGAATTCAAATCCGCCCGAGATGGCCCATTCGCCGCTTGGGGCCGGCGTTTCGAACACATTCTCATCGGACACATCCAGTCGCAGGGTTCTGGCCAGTTTCATAGGTGCTCCGCAAATTCAATCAAACTCACTGTCTCGGTCATGACACCCTGACGCAATAGCATCCGGCCTTTTTCATCCAGTCCGACAAAGACACCAGACTTTGGCTGGTTTATCACTTCACCCAGAGTGTCACAGCGTGGCCGCCACTCTTTGTGCACCCGTGCGAATCCACTGTCCATTAAATAGGTCAGCCACAGCAGGGTATGTTTGGACCAGCTTTCCAGCAGTGCCATGGACGTAATCTCGACACAACCTTCTTCGTGCAGACAGGTTCGATTCGGGTTTTCGCCCGGCTCGTCGCTCAAATTCATGAAGGGCACATCAATGCCAATGACCAGCCAGTTAGGATAAGCCAGGGGGTCTGACACATCCGCTGCAAAGCGAACACCACCGCAGACCGCACCGTTGACCTTAATGCGGTCGGGCCATTGGAAATGCACGGGCACTTCGGGTGGGGCCAATGCGCCGAGACTCTCTGCCAGGCCTATCTGGGCAACATAGACCGCCTGAATCGCCTCTTCCAAAGGCGTTTCCGGCGCCAACACCAAGGCTGCGCGCAAGACGTCAATCGCCTCGGAGTAAAAAATCGTGCCTGAATCGACCCCTGCGATGGCCCGACTGACGGCCTTATCGAAGGGGTCCATATGTTTGGGCACCACTTCGCCCGAAAACAGCGGCGGGAATTGGGGTGATTCGATCATTGGATGGCTCGGGCATAAAAGTCAGAGACCATGATTTCATCAGCGATCCGCTGGAAAGCCTTCGCCTGCGGGCTGTCCGGCTTTGACACCACAATCGGAACGCCGCCGTCCGAGCCGATACGAATATCCAGATCGAGGGGGATTTCACCCAGGAAGGGGGCGCCAAGCTTTGCTGCCTCCGCCCGGGCACCACCGGATCCAAAGGGGTGGTGCTCTTTACCGCAACCGTCGCAGACAAAGGATGCCATGTTTTCGATCAAGCCAAAGAGCGGCACTTCCATCCGGTTGAACATGTCGATGCCTTTGCGCGCGTCCATCAGTGCAATGTCCTGGGGTGTCGAGACCACCACAGCGCCCGCAACAAAGAACTTCTGACTCAGGGTCATTTGGACGTCACCGGTGCCCGGGGGAAGATCCACCAGCAGCACGTCCAGCCTGCCCCAGTCCACCTGGTTCATCATCTGCTCCAGGGCGCCCATCAGCATAG
Organism: Marinobacter caseinilyticus; assembly: GCF_011074955.1. Taxonomy (GTDB): domain Bacteria; phylum Pseudomonadota; class Gammaproteobacteria; order Pseudomonadales; family Oleiphilaceae; genus Marinobacter; species Marinobacter caseinilyticus. The sequence continues at coordinate 50,467 of NZ_WUQJ01000023.1, forward strand.
GCCCCCGCCAGATAATGGCTTCATCATCCGGGGTCATCAGACCCAGGGACATCAGGGTCACGCCATGATTGCGCAGGGGCAATATGGTATGGCCGTCGGGGCTGGACGGGCGACCTGAGACGCCCAGCATGCGGGGCTGACTCGGGCCGTAGACGTCGGCGTCCAACAGGCCCACTTTCAGACCTTTCGAGGCCAGCGCAACCGCCAGGTTGGACGCCACGGTGGACTTGCCGACGCCGCCTTTGCCCGAGGCAATGGCGATAATGCGATCAATCCCCTTCGGGTTTTTGTCTTGCGGCCGGGGCGCGTCGGTACCAATCAGGTTGGGTTGTCCTGCATCAACGTATTGAACCATGTTTTGTCCTGCTTAGTTTTTTTTAGCTGTCTAGGTAGTCGTCACTGGTGCGAACCCGAGGACGCTTGCCCCCCGCCATGGGCGCGTCGTCTCCGTGGAACTGGGCGTTCACTCGACAGTCGTCACACATCTTAATGAGCTGGACATTATCAGAGTTTTTGTACATCCAGTGTATGTTTTCCAATTTCTCAACGATTCGGTTAATGGTGCTGGCGACGCCAAAGGGTGTACCACATTTGATGCATTCAAACGGGTCTTCGCCATGCAATGCCCGGGCACTCAGCGCAGCCTTCGACAGGTCCAGTTGAGGTTTCAGAGTAATGGCCGTCTCAGGGCAGGTGCTGTCGCACACGCCGCATTGAACGCAGGCGTTTTCCGTAAACTGAACCTCGGGCCGGTCCGGATGATCGCCCAAGGCCCCGGTGGGACACAGTGATACGCAGGCTAAACAGAGCGTGCATTTATCCGAATCGATGTCTATCGCACCGTAAGGTGCCCCCACTGGCAGCGGGATCGGCGCTTCGATTCTGTCCGCCATCGCGGTAACGGTAACCCGCGTGATGTCGCGGCGCCCGCCGACCAGTAGCACCGGATCGCTCACCCGGCCAGCGTTATCCCCTTCGGCGCCAAGTGCGTCTGCCGCTATCACCCGGACGCGGCTTGGGGAGTGATGGGTGCCTTTCAGCATAGCCTGTGAGAGTTCCACTTCCGCAGTAACGGCCTCACGATCTGTCTCGTTGTCCGCCAGGATCAGGACTTCGGCGTAGCCTGCGCCCAACGCAGCCATTATCTCGGCATGGCCGATACGATCAACATGCTCCAGCCCCAGCGGAATCAGGTCGTCCGCAAGTCCATCCCCATGCCGCGCCAGGTCGGCAATGGCGTCACCACCCGCGGTCAACGTATGGAAAACCAGACGCGGGGATTCGTTGGCTTGCTCGCGATAAACCTTGGCCATGACATCCACGGCCTTGGTCAGCGCCTCGAACGGGGTTTCGTTCATGGTTACCGCAGACGTCGGGCAAACCGCTGCGCAGGATCCGCAGCCGGCACAAATATCTGAGTCGATTTGTACGTGGTCCCCCGCGGAAAAAATGGCTTCGGTGGGGCAGACGTCCAGGCAGCGGGTACACCCGGATTTGTTCGCCCGGGAGTGCGCGCACAGCGAGGTCTCCAGCTTGAAAAACACCGTTTTTTCGAATTCACCAACCCGATCCCTCGCGGTCAAAGCGATACGCTCCAACTCGCCGGTTTTGGCCGGGTCCGCCCAGAAGTAGCCGTTGCGTTTCTGATAACTGGGGAACGCTGGCTCACCGCCGCGCAGGTCGATAAAAACGTCACACTCGCTGCGGGCCGTGGCTTTGACCTCGCCATAACCGGGAGCACCACGACCAGCGGGATTCAGGCTTTGCAGCTGGGCAAACTCCAGTTTGAAGCTACCCAGCGCGCCTCGGGCGGCCGTCAGTCGACCTTTCGCCACGTCGTAACCGGCGGACGGGAGCTGTACCAGCCCCGCATCGTTGACGATACAGGTCACGCCCAGCTCGTCCTGGACCAGTTCGGCCATTCTGATGGCCTGGTCGGTGGGGCCGACAATGCAACACACCCCACTGGACTGAATAGTTTTCACAGGCGCCATGGGCGCCGGTAATTGCGCGGCGGCGATCAAGGCGGCCTGCTTGGCGTGCAAGCGTGCCGGGATTGCACTCGGTGCGCTCCAGCCCGCTCTGTCCCGGATGTCAATGGTACTGAGCGGCGCAGAGTGCTGAATTTCAGCTTGCACATCCTCGCTCAGCCGCTCGAACAGGGCGGCCTGCTGGCCACAGGCAATGAGCAACTCGGCACTGCCACCCAGGTGCTCGGCGGCGGTCTTCATATCTTTGCCGCACAGTTGATCCACCGCGATCACCTGCTCAGCTGCCGCGGCCAATTGCAGTACCTTGGGATCGAAGGACTGTGTCTTATTGCAGGTGCATAACAGTAGGGTTTTGTGTGCCGTCATCAGAAGTTTGACTCTTTTAGTTGTTTTTATACGTATACGTTGTCATTACCGATCTTTGAGGATGCCACAGCGGTTTGCGATTGGACAATTGGTTAATTGGATATTTGTTTGGGCTCTGCTAGCTTCACTAGATAAAAGACGAGTAACGCCATGAACAGTCGTATAGAGAGTTGGAAACGCGAGTTGCAAGTCGGCGCCGTCGTTCGCCGATCTCCTGGAGTGACCCGCTGGGCTCGGGAAATCTGGACGCCAGTGGCGGTTATTCCGGGCGCGCCCGATGCGTTCTGGAAACAGCTGGTCAGCGATGGCGAGGTGGTCGACTATCACGCGGGCACCGTGCCGATGGAACTATTTCGCGCCGACGTGGAAGGTTACCTTGTATCCCTTAACATGACCGTCCCGTCGGTCTGGGTCGTCATGGATAAGGACCAGACCCACCGGTCACCGTCAGGTTGGGTTGTCAGCGCCGTTACCGCCAGTGCCCATGAGGCACTGGATTCACTGGACAGTGGCGAGAGCATCGTCGAGCCTGTTCCGATTCCTGAGTCCCTGGCGGCCTGGATCAAAGAGTTTATCGATATGCACTATATCGAAGAGCCGTTCAAAAAACGTCGTCGGGACGAGGTCCGCGTTGATGGTGTCGAGGACGGCAAAGGCGATGCACGAATTCGTCAGGAGAGTGACGTCTTCCGTGCACCTTCCAGCATCAAAAAATCGAGAGTTCAGTAATGGCTGAGTCACGATTACAGCGTTGGTCGCGCAAAAAAACCAACGCGTCCAGAAAGCCTGAGCCCGCGCCGCTTCCGGCCATTGAGTCCGAGCCATCGCCCGAAGCGCAGGAACTTGCCCTTAATGAAGCCCTGCCTGAGCACGAGGTGCTCGAGAAGTACGGTTTGCCGGATCCGGACACCATCGAGCTGGGCACCGACATCACGGGGTTCATGCGAAAAGAGATTCCTGACTTATTGCGCCGTAAGGCCCTGCGGGTGCTCTGGAAGTCCAATCCCGTCCTGGCAGTGCTGGATGGTCTTAATGACTACGACGAAGATTTCTCTGATGCCGCTACTGCAGCCGACAGCGTAAAGACGATATACAAGGTGGGCCAGGGCATGTTCGATAAATCCGCAAAGGTTACCGAGCAGGTCGCGGATCAAATTGAGGAAGAGGCTGAGGTGCCGGATGCGATTGCACCGGCAGAGAGCACCGAGAGCCTGGCGTCCGAAAGCGCTGATGGCCCGTCGACCACTGCCGGGCATGTTGAATCCGTGGCGACCGGGACCGAGGTAAAACCGGCACCTTTTTATCGCCCTCGAATGCGTTTTGAGTAGCCTTGTTCAGGAGCACAGTTGCGCCATAGTCCAATCGGCGCTATATATAAACCAATAGTGCAAAATTCAAACAATAAAAAGTAAGGACTGAGACTTGCTTAACACTGCTGAAGTTCAGTGCCCTCGATCCATTAGCGACGAAGACCGCGCACGCGCCCAAATCTACCAATTACTCGGCGTCTTGCTGGGCAGTCCGCCTTCGAGTGAGCTGCTTAAAGGATTGGCATCCTTGCAGGCTGACGACACCCCTCTGGGCGCCGCGTCAAAAAATCTGGCGGCTCTCGCAGAGCGCACCTCGCCTTACGATGTCGAGCGGGAGTACAACAATCTGTTCGTTGGACTCGGTCGTGGTGAACTGCTGCCGTACGCCAGTTATTACCTCACCGGTTTTCTGAACGAAAAACCCCTGGCGGAATTGCGCACTGACCTCATGGCCCGGGGCATCAAATCCCGTAGCGACGTCAAAGAACCCGAAGATCACATCGGCACGCTGTGTGAAATCATGGCGGGCATCATTACCGGCGAGTTCCCGTGCGACAGTGATCTGATTTCGCAAAAAACTTTTTATGACGCGCACCTGGCAAAGTGGGCGGCACTGTTTTTTTCCGATTTGGAAGAAGCGCAAAGCTCAATATTTTACGCTCCGGTAGGCTCATTGGGTCGGGCTTTCATGACCGTAGAAGCTGATGCGTTTGCGATTCAATAACCGGGGTCTATCCGATCCCTTAACCCAGGTGGAGATGTCCTATGGACAACCCAAAGCGTGAAAACAGCCGTCGCCGCTTCTTGCGAATGGCAGCTGCTGCAGCTCCGGCTGCCGTTGCAGTGGCGGTTGCACCAAACGCCGCAGCGGAGGTCGTCAAACAAAACGTCCCGAAAAGCCGCGGACTGCGTGACACTGAACACACCCGTAAATATTTCGAATCGGCTCGCTTTTGAGGAAGCGTGAATCATTCAAGGTTGCGTGATGCTCTTGGATGACGACCCCTCCGGAAAAACGAGAATAATAAAGCAGAGGTAACTGACATGTTAAGGAAGAAAACCAACGGGGTAGCGAAAGGCTCCCGTGCTGGATCTTTACTTTCATCCCTCGCTGCAAAGACTATGGACCGTCGTGGGTTTTTGACGGCCTCCGGTGTCGCAGTGGGTGGCATGGCGGCTTTGTCGCTGACGTCTACGCGGGTTGAAGCTTCAACCCCGTCGACTGGGGGCGGCGAGGTTGTGCGCAAAAAGTCCGTGTGTACGCATTGCTCGGTGGGCTGCACCGTCGAAGCCGAAGTACAAAACGGCGTTTGGACGGGCCAGGAACCCGGCTGGGACAGCCCCTTCAACCTGGGCGCCCACTGCGCTAAAGGGGCCGCCGTGCGTGAGCACGCTCACAATGAGCGCCGCTTGAAACACCCGATGAAAATGGTCGGCGGTCAGTGGCAAAAGATCTCCTGGGACCAGGCGATCACCGAAATCGGCGACAAGATGCTGCAAATCCGCGAAGAGAGCGGACCCGATTCGGTGTATTGGTTGGGCAGTGCGAAGTTCAATAACGAACAGGCGTACCTCTTCCGTAAATTTGCGGGCTACTGGGGCACCAACAACGTCGATCACCAGGCCCGGATTTGTCACTCAACGACGGTCGCTGGCGTAGCCAACACCTGGGGCTACGGTGCGATGACCAACTCGTACAACGACATCCACAAATCCCAAGCGATCTTCCTGATCGGGGGTAACCCCGCAGAAGCGCATCCGGTGTCGCTGTTACACATTTTAAAAGCCAAGGAAGAGAACAACGCGCCGCTGATCGTTTGCGACCCGCGCTTCACTCGCACCGCGGCTCATGCGGATGAGTATGTGCGTTTCCGCCCGGGATCAGACGTTGCACTGGTCTGGGGTATTCTCTGGCACATCTTCGAGAACGGCTGGGAAGACCAAGAGTTCATCCGCACCCGGGTGTACGGTATGAGCGAGATTCGTGAAGAGGTGAAACGCTGGAATCCGGAAGAAGTCGAGCGCGTCACCGGTGCGCCAGGCGCACAGCTTGAGCGAGTTGCTCGTACCCTGGCCAATAACCGCCCGGGTACTGTGATCTGGTGCATGGGCGGTACTCAGCACACCAACGGCAACAACAACACCCGCGCATACTGCATCCTGCAGTTGGCGCTCGGCAACATGGGCGTTGCCGGCGGCGGCACCAACATCTTCCGTGGTCACGATAACGTTCAGGGCGCCACCGACCTGGGCGTGCTGGCCGACACCCTGCCCGGCTACTATGGCCTGGCTGCCGGGTCCTGGGCTCATTGGGCTCGCGTCTGGGAGGAAGACCTGGATTGGCTGAAAGGCCGGTTTGCCGTGTGGGACAAAAATGGCAAATCCAGAGCCATGATGAACGAGAAAGGCATTCCGGTTTCCCGTTGGATCGACGGTGTCCTGGAGGCCAAGGAAAACCTTGAGCAGCCGGACAATACCCGGGCCATGGTTCTGTGGGGCCACGCGCCCAACTCCCAGACCCGCATGCTCGAAATGAAGGAAGCCATGGAAAAGCTGGACCTGTTGGTCGTGGTGGATCCCTTCCCAACCGTTTCAGCGGTGCTGCACGATCGCAAAGACGGCGCTTACCTGCTGCCAACAACCACCCAGTTCGAAACCTATGGTTCAGTAACCGCGTCGAACCGCTCGCTTCAGTGGCGTGAAAAGGTGGTTGAGCCACTGTTTGACTCCAAGGTTGACCACGAGATCATCAAGCTGTTTTCGGACAAGTTCGGTTTCACCGATCGCATGTTCCGCAACATTGCGATTGAAGGCGACGAGCCGTCGATTGAAGACATCACCCGCGAGTTCAACCGTGGCATGTGGACCATCGGCTACACCGGACAATCGCCTGAGCGCATGAAAAAGCACATGGCGAACCAGCACCACTTTGACAGAACCACCCTGCGAGCGGTGGGCGGACCCTGTGATGGTGATGTCTACGGCATGCCTTGGCCATCCTGGGGTACGCCCGAGATGAACCATCCGGGCACGCCGAACCTGTACGATATGTCACTGCCGGTGTCCAAGGGCGGTCTCACCTTCCGAGCCCGGTTTGGTGTCGAGCGGGATGGCGTGAACTTGCTTGCTGACGGCGTTTACTCGAAAAACTCCGAGATCAAGGACGGGTATCCAGAATTCACCATGCAAATGCTGATGGATCTGGGTTGGGATGGGGACCTTACGGACGAAGAGCGAGCCAGCATTGCTGCGGTTGCCGGTCCCGAGACCAACTGGAAGACCGATCTGTCAGGCGGCATCCAGCGTGTTGCAATCAAGCACGAGTGTGCGCCCTTTGGTAACGCCAAAGCCCGTGCCATTGTCTGGAACTTCCCGGACCCCGTGCCGATTCACCGCGAGCCGCTCTACACCTCGCGTCGCGACCTGGTCAAAGATTACCCGACCTACGCCGACAAGACGTTCTGGCGTGTCCCGACTTTGTACGAGTCCATTCAAAAGAACGACTTCAGCAAAGACTTCCCCATCATTCTGACCTCAGGCCGACTGGTTGAGTATGAAGGTGGTGGTGACGAGACCCGCTCAAACCCCTGGCTGGCAGAGCTGCAGCAGGACATGTTCATTGAGGTGAATCCGCGCGATGCGAATAACCTGAACATTCGTGACGGCAATGACGTCTGGGTGTCCGGCCCCGAAGGCGGGCGCATCAAGGTGAAAGCCATGGTGACTGAGCGTGTTGGCGCAGGCGTCGCCTTTATGCCGTTCCACTTCGGCGGGCATCTGGAGGGCAAGGACCTGAGGGACAAGTATCCCAAGGGCTCCGACCCCTACGTTCTGGGCGAATCCACCAACACAATTCAGACATACGGGTACGACTCGGTCACTCAGATGCAAGAGACCAAAGCCACCCTATGTTCGATTATGCCGGCATAATAAGAGGTGTAGACCATGGCACTTGAAGGACAAGCACGCGCAAAATTCCTTTGCGATGCCGAACGCTGCATCGAATGCAATGCTTGCGTAACGGCCTGTAAGAATGAACATGAAGTCCCTTGGGGCATTAACCGTCGACGCGTGGTGACCATCGAAGATGGTAAACCTGGCGAACGCTCAATCTCGGTAGCTTGCATGCACTGTTCGGACGCGCCCTGTATGGCCGTTTGTCCGGTGGATTGCTTCTACCAGACTGAAGACGGCATAGTGCTGCACTCCAAAGACCTGTGTATCGGTTGTGGGTATTGTTTTTATGCTTGCCCATTCGGCGCGCCCCAGTTTCCCCAAGCGGGCAACTTTGGCAGCCGAGGCAAGATGGACAAGTGCACGTTCTGTGCAGGAGGTCCTGAAGAAGACAACTCAACGGCCGAGTTCTCCAAATACGGACGCAACCGTATTGCCGAGGGCAAGTTACCGATCTGTGCAGAAATGTGCTCCACCAAAGCCCTGTTGGCCGGTGACGGCAATGAGGTGGCCGACATCTATCGCCAGCGTGTGGTGAACCGTGGTTTCGGTTCCGGCGCCTGGGGATGGGGCACGGCTTACGAGAAGAAGGGTGCTTAAGTTAGCCTGAGTGTTCCGGGGCCTTCGGGCCCCGGAATTCATTGAGGCGACGAACTCTTCTTGTTGATTCCATTGGAGTGCTCTCATGAACTTTAAATTTTTAGGTGCCGCCGCCTTTGTACTGGCGACACTGGCCCTCAACCCTGTCTGGGCGGAAACAGCTCCCGAGGTTGATCGGACAGCGACCGGGGGCGCTCAGACCCTGGAAGATATCATGGCTCGTCAGGCGCAGATGAACGTTGACGAGTCCTTTCGTTCTGAAAACGTCGGTGACACAGCTAACGCTGCGCCGAGTAATGCTCAATTGGGTACGAACGGTGGACGTTCTGATTCTGAAGTCTATCGTGCCATTCGCTATAACGAGATTGATCCCAGCACCCAGGTCCGCAACCCAGCCGCGGATGTCCTGATCCAGGACGGGGGCATGCCCTGGTACAAACTACGTGAAGGGCCGATCATCACCTACGGTGGTAGTGCAATCCTGGGCATCATCGCCCTGCTCGCCGTGTTCTACTTTGTGCGCGGCAGAATCAAAATCGACGGCGGCCCGGCGGGCACCACAATCGAACGATTCAAAATCATCGAACGATTTGGTCACTGGTTGTTGGCAGGCTCGTTCATCGCCTTAGGGTTAACCGGCCTGATCACCTTGATGGGACGCAGCTTCCTGATCCCCGTTTTGGGGCCCGACGCCTTTGCAACTCTGGCTGCTGGCTCCAAGTGGATTCACAACAACGTTGCGTGGGCCTTTATGCTGGGTCTGGTGATGACCTTCTGTATGTGGGTGGCGCACAATATCCCCAACAAGCTGGACTGGCAGTGGCTCAAGGTCGGCGGCGGTATCTTTACCAAGGCTCATCCTCCCGCGAAGAAGTTCAACGCCGGTCAGAAAATTATTTTCTGGACCGTAATGGTGTTGGGCTTTTCGGTCTCCTTGTCGGGCCTGTCGTTGTTGTTCCCGTTTGAAATGCCAATGTTTGCCAAGACCTTTGGCCTCGTGAACGGTATTTTGGGAACGGATTTGCCGACAATTCTGGCACCGCACGAAGAGATGCAGTACTCCAACATCTGGCACTCGATTGTGGCGTTCGTGATGATGGTGGCCATCATCGCACACATTTATATCGGCTCAGTTGGTATGGAAGGTGCGTTCGACGCTATGGGCAATGGCCAGGTTGACCTGGAGTGGGCGCGCCAACACCACGATCTCTGGGTGGCCGAAGTCGAAGCCAAACAAGGCAAAGGAGAATCACCGTGAAGGTTATGCTTTTCGCATTTGCAGCTGCATTGGTAATTGCCTTTATCGCCCCGCTTGCTCTGGACCAGTTCGGTTGGTCCTCAGCCGAGCAAACCAGCAGTACGAGCGTACGTCTTGACTGATCAATCTGGGGTACATCAAATCGATGCCATCGGTTTGGTGTGCCCTCTCCCCATTTTGCGTTTTAAAAAACGTACCCAAGATTTGCCTAGCGGCACGCAGGTCGAGTTTCTGGCCGACGACCCCAGCGGTCGTCGGGATTTACAGTCGCTGTGTGAGCTGACCGGTCACAGAATTGAATGGATCCGCGAAGAGGATGCCAGTGTCCTCCGTTATCGTATCCGTTTGGCATAGTTCCCCGTTCTGAAACGCTATGGCAAGCCCCCTACTGCACGTATCGGCCGGTTTCATCCCTGAAATCCAATGGTTAAGGTAGCATCAGCGTTGACTGCTCACGCACCCCCCTATGCCCCAATCAACAACTCCTGCGCTGTGCCCGCATCCCGATAAAGCGCCCCTAAGGCGTGCGCCAGGATCGTTGGCGTTGTGGGCGCATCACTTGGTTTGCCTGCCAGTCCGCAACACATTTGGGCGGCACGAACAGACCGCAACCGACGTCTCTTGGGTTGGAGAGCCGCGCTGGCATCCCTGCCTTCTACAGCGCTTCATGGATCGACCGTGCCAGCGCAGGTTCGCTTTTCCCAACCCGACTTGGCGTCCTCCGGCACAGGCAGTGCATGCACTACGATGGAAGCAGCCCTTGTGATGCCCTAAAACGGTTCGCAATGCGCAACAATCTGGCTCTTATGTCTGCTGAGCAATGGCGGAATGCGGACAGCCTCAGGGTTAGTGAGCCGACCTGGCCGCATCCGCCCATTCTCCCAAAGCCTGGACTGACAACCTGCTGCCTGGCCATGCAGAGGGAAAAACGAGCGTTTTCAACGATCCCAAGAGGATGCCGTCGGCTGAGGCGACAACATTGTGAACCTCACCACACGGCCGACCATCCCACGTAGGTGTACAGCAGGTGACAATTTGTACACTTTTGCCGGTTGCTCAATTACTGGCCAACTTCCTGCATAGTCCGAGTTGTCTGATTAATTACACTAAGGTCCATTTGGAGGAACCACAATGACGGACTCTCGATTGTGGAGCTGGGCATTTGGCAACACGCGACGATATACCCACTTCTCGCAACTCACCGGTGAAGCACAAGCCAGCGCCGCATCAATCGGCGCTTTTGGGGAAGTGGTGGTTTATGAGGGCGACCTGGTGATCGGCAAGAAGCCGGGCAAGGAACTCTACTTTATCGCGGTCAATGGTGTCGAACGTGTCTCCGATTTGCGGACCTGCGAATCGGAGCTCTTTGGCCAAGCGGAAGCCCTCGGAACCCTGCCGGAGAACCATGCACCCCGTGTAGTCCAGCGGCTGACGGCACGCTTCTCCGAGCGAACAACCGGCAATGACGCCTAAATATTCCTAGACCCTTACCCTGACGCCGGGGTGCCATTCACTGCCGGGTTGCCGGTCACGGTTGAACCCGCGAACGTGGTTCGTCGAGCACCCGAGCGCTGGTAAAGACGGAGCGGACATCCGATCGCCCCTCGCGACCGTAACATCCTTCTGTTGACCCAAATCAGAAGGCATTCCATGTTAAAGCAACCGTCCGCCAACGCCCCAGACACACCACATCGCCTGCCTTGCCGGGGCTGCCTGCCCAACTGCCCCACCTATGCGAGCTGCGAAGGCACACCTTGGCGTGCAGATAAAGCGACGGATGCCAAGGTCAAGCCATCATCATAGAGCGCGCGATCGGAGACCGGCTGGTGGGTGCCTGGAAGCCCAGCCCGGGCAAGTGCCTGCAGACCGGTCACACCCCAAGCGTGGCCTACCCTCGCATCGGTTGCACTTCGCCGACGGTACAAAGGCTTGGCAATAATAACCGCCTGTTTGACGACCGCTAGCAACGCATGAATGCGCTCAAGGGTGTCGCGTTTGAGTGCGAAGCGGTCTGTCTGTGTTTGTGGATAAACACTCGGGTGGCGGCTCGCTTCAATCGGTCATCCCGACAGTCCCGTGCCCCAATAAAACATCCCCGATGCCTTCCCCAGGATCGTTGCCGTTATGTGCGCACCGCTTGGTTTGGCTGCCAATCCGTAACACACGTGCAGCGGCAACAGGTGTTCCTCCCGGGGATGACAGAACCGGGCGTGGGGCGCGCTATCCCAGTGCAACAATCGCTCGGTGCGCTCAGCCTCGGCCATGCTGGCATCGCAACAGGTCTTCGCCAGCCAGTCCTCAAAGGCCTGGTTGCGGGCTGCGATCTCCGGCGTATTCGGCGAGTAGAACGCACGCATGTTATGAAACGAGAAACCGGACCCGATCACCAGCAGGTTGTCGTAGTCCAACCCCTGCAGCGCCTGGCCAAGGGCAAGGTGCGTGCGGGCATCCAGGCTGTTCACCAGTGAAAGCTGGACGCACGGAATATCCGCCTGCGGGTACATCAGCTTGAGCGGCACGAACAGACCGTGATCAAAGCCCCTGTGGTCATCGAGCCGCGCAGGCATCCCGGCCTTCTCCAGCGCTTCGTGGATCTGCCGGGCCAGCGCAGGCTCACCGGGGCATGGGTACTTGATTGCATAGGACTCCGGCGGAAAGCCGGAGTAATCGTAGATCAGCGACGGGGTAGCACCCGAGGTGATCGTCGGTACCGATTCTTCCCAGTGTGCGCTGATGACCAGAATGGCCGAGGGCTTACGCAGCTTGCCGGCAATGTCAGTGAGCCGATCCACCAGCTCACGGTGACCCGGATCACCCAGCAACGGCATTGGCCCGCCACCGTGGGAAATAAACAGAACATCGGATTGAGCGCTCATGGCAATTGCTCCCCTCAGTGATGGTGAAAAATGCGCTCATCATTACCGTAAGAGCGCCAGTCCAGTTTGTATTACTGTGTTGTGATCATGCCACCGATGGTCACTCAACCACCCGCTGTCGCAGCTCACCACCACCCAACCGTGCCAGCAGCCTGTTGTCCAGCGCAAACCGGCCACCGCCCTGAATCGCGAGCGCCAGAGTAACGACGGACAGGGTCAAGGCGTACTCGTAGCCATTGTTGGCCATGAACAAGCCATTACCGATGTGCACGGCAAACATGGCGACCAGCATGGTAAAGGCCAACACCAGCGCCGCCGGACGGGTCAGCAGACCCAGTACCAGCGCCAGTCCGCCAAAAAACTCGGCACCGCCGGCCAGCAGGGCCATTAAGTAACCGGGCGCCAGACCGATGCTCGCCAACCACTGCCCGGTGCCCTCCAGACCATAGCCGCCGAACCAGCCAAACAGTTTCTGAGCGCCGTGGGCAGCCAGGATTAGACCGACGGGCACCCGCAGAATCAATGCGGCATAGCCGCCAGTGGATCTGAACAATGCCTGAGTGAATGTGGAGTTCATGATAGTCACCTCGAATCTTTCGCTGTTGATGTGTCCTGAAGCCGCGCCTCAGGTAATGACGCCACTTTACTATCGCCAAATCAAAAGACTAAGCCCGACAATGTTGTTTTATTATCAACTATTCATTGATAATCTGAATGCATCACCGGATCAGGACACACTGATGGACCGCATCGACGCCATGCGCACCTTCGTCACCGTGGTGAACGAAGGCACCTTTACCCGCGCCGCCGACCGGCTGGGCATGTCGCCTCAGCTGGTCAGCAAGTACGTATCCCAGCTTGAACAACACCTGGCAGTGCGCCTGCTCAACCGCACCACCCGCAAGCTACACTTGACCGAGGCGGGAACGAGCTATCACCTGCGTGCCCAACAGGTCCTCAACGACATTGACGACATGGAGAGCGAGCTAGGTGATCTGCAACGCGAAGCCCGGGGAATGCTGCGCATCAGTGCGCCCGTGTCGTTCGCCACCCGTCACATGGCGCCGTTACTGAGCGAATTTCAAAGCGCCAATCCAGGCGTAGGCATTGATCTGCAGTTGAATGACCGCAAAGTCGACATTCTCGAAGAGGGGTTCGATATCGCCCTGCGGATCGGCCACCTGAAAAGCTCCTCACTGATAGCTAAACGGATTGCGCCGGTACGGCTGGTGCTGTGCGCCTCGCCGGCCTACCTGAAAGAACACGGCACGCCCCAACGCCCGGAAAACCTCAGGAACCACCGTTACCTGCGCTACAGTTACATGGCGTTGGACGCCAGCCAGGCGGTGCACCGGTGGCTGCAAAGCAGTGGCCGTGACCACGGCAGCGACATGGTCAGCAACAACGGCGATGTGCTGGTCGAAGCTGCCATCGCCGGCGCAGGCATTGCCCTGCAACCCACCTTTATTTCAGGCTCCGCGATCAAAGAAGGGAAACTGCAGGTTGTCCTGCCAGAGTATGAACCGGAGCCGATGGCACTCTATGCGGTATACGCACACCGGCAGCTGCTGGCGAGCAAAGTGCGCAGTTTTATCGCCTTCAGCGACGGTTTTTTTGGCGACCCGCCCTACTGGGATCATTTTGAGTAATGGACGTTGGCCAGCGGGCATGTCAGTGGGTGTGCCGACACTGGGAGGCCCGCCAATAAACGGCCGGAGCGACTTTGGCACAAGTCGCTGCACAGATTGCCGCTTACAGTGCGAGCACGCCGTGAGCGAAATCCGGCCGACTTGGCAGAGTTGGACAGCCTAGTCCTTCCCCACGATTTCCTCACAAAAGGATTTTGTGTTAATTTTTTGTTATCTGGGGACAGCCCCGACTGCCATAGGTCCAAATGCCCGATAACGTTGAATCCGCGCCCCCAGCAGACAGTGTCGATGTCGAATCGGAACACCACAGCCCTCGGTTTATACTACGTCGCTTCCGATTGAGTTATGCCATCGCCTTAAGCTTGATCGCCGCTTTGGTCCTCTTATCCACCGTTCTCTTTAACCAAATCTTGCAAACCCAATCTTCAGATTCCTCGGTAATCAACCTCGCCGGCAGTCAGCGCATGCTCTCTCAAAGGATTTCACTTTATGCCGTACGGCAGGAGCAGGCTATTGATAATTCGGTATATTATGCGAATGTCTCGAGCGAACTTGGCGCGTTAGCACTAAAAATGAGGGAGAATCATCGCGTGTTGACGCAACACCTACCGCGTGATGGGGAAGCTTTGTCGCCTACGCTGCGTCAATTATATTTCGGTGGCGACCCAAGCCTTGATGACAGAGTCCGGCGCTTCGCAAATTCTGCATGGATGCTGAGTGATATTGCCTCCTCGGACGTCGTCAACGATATCGACTTAACGTTATTCGATCCCACGTTCCTGACCCTATTGCTCGATGACCTTGATGCGGTTGTGAGCCAATACGAAGCAGAAGCACTGGCGCGCGTAAACTCTTTGGCCCTGATGCAACTGGGCATTGGCTTGGCGGTGATTTTTCTGTTGGCTCTGGAAGTCATCGTCATATTTGTGCCAACGGAGAAACTCGTTGGCCGGGCGTATCGGCGTCTGGCGGAGGAGCGCGAAAAGGCCCGGCAACTGCAAAAATCCGCAGAAAACGCGATGGCAGTGAAAAATTCGTTTTTTGCGAACATGAGCCATGAAATCCGCACGCCATTAAATGGCGTCATCGGCATGCTGTACCTGCTGCTGGGCAGTGATCTCAGTAAAGAGCAGCGGCAGCGGGCGAAAGTCGCGGATCGGAGCGCCAAGTCTCTGCTCATTCTGCTTAACGATATCTTGGATTTATCGAAAATTGAGGCGGACAAAGTCAGCTTCGAGCAGTTGAATTTCGACATTGAAACGCAACTCGGCATGATTGTAGAAGACGCCGCCTACCAGGCAGAACAAAAAGGGCTGGAGCTCATTCTTGACACCTCTGAGCTAAATAAAGAAACGGTAATAGGCGACCCCCACCGATTCCGGCAGATCGTAACCAATTTGATCAACAACGCGATAAAATTCACGACGCGAGGTGAAATTGTTGTATGTGCCCGTATCCAAGCAGAGCCCCAAGGTGCATATAAAGTTGCAATCAGCGTGAGTGATACCGGCATCGGGATTCCGACGGAAAAAAAGGAAATGTTGTTCGATTCTTTCAGTCAAGTGGATGCCTCCACAACACGAGAATTTGGCGGCACTGGTCTGGGTTTATCGATTGTTAAACGGTTGTGCGAATTAATGAACGGCAGCATTACCGTGGACAGTACACCAGGGGTTGGTTCCTGCTTCACCTGCGTACTCAAACTCGCCGCCTCAGACCAACCCCCGGCAAACTTGCCAGTGGCACAGTTTGATCAGCTGACGGCACTTGTTGTCGACGATAATGCAGAAAATCGCAACGTGATCTGTCGCCAACTGAGCCGCTGGAACATCAAAACAGTAACCGCCGCGAACGCTGCTGCCGCGATCACCGCGTGCGAAGCCTTTTATGACGAGAACGCTGCCATTTTTGACATCGGTCTGATCGATATGAACATGCCTGTCAATAATGGTGAAACACTGGGCCGGGAACTTTTAAACGACCCCCGCTTCCTGTCGATGAAGTGTTTTATGCTGCTTCCAATAACAGACAAAGGCGACAGCGGCCAGCTTGCCAAACTGGGGTTCGCAGGGGCTCTTGCTAAGCCACTCAGGTCCTCACACCTGTACGATGCCTTGTGTACAGTGACCGATTGCACCGTGACCGAACAAGCAGGGCCGTCGACCACAACCACCCCCTGGGAAGAGCGCCCTCAGTTGTCGCCATTACAAAGTGGCGAGGCCTATTCAAGCGCAGCTGACAACGCGTACAGCCAGCAAGAGAGCATATCCATACTCTGTGCCGAGGACAGTGAGGTAAACCAGGTGCTGGTTCAGGCCATATTGGAGAACGCTGGATTAACGGTGGAATTTGCCCGCAATGGCCGTGTCGCAATCAACATGCTCAAAAAAACAGAAGTCGAACAGCCTTATTCGTTAATCCTGATGGATTGTCAAATGCCGGAACTTGACGGCTACGAGGCAACAAAAGAGATTAGGTCAGGTGTGGCCGGAGAATTTTATCGCGATATTCCGATACTTGCGGTAACCGCCAATGCCATGGCAGGTGACAATGAAAAATGCAAAGACGCTGGCATGGACGATTTCATCTCCAAGCCATTGAATCCAGATCTTTTGATATCGAAAGTTCGGCAATGGGTCCGGACGTCAATAGCAAACAGCCGTGAACCGATCAGGTAATACACCGCTCCTTATTCAATGGCCTGCGCACGCCAAGGCCCCTGTTGTAACCGTCATCACACGACTTCCCGCCGCTGCATTGTTGCGCTGGCGCGCCGGCCGGCAGGCGCTGGCACCTTCGAATTTTGTGGCCCAGGCAAGCGCATCCGTTTCGGCCACGGGTTTGCCGCAATCGTGCCCGTGAGCACGATCCCGCCCCGCTTCATCAACGCAATTTCGGTTGCCTTACTCTCTGCATCTCGGCCCCCTGGCCATCCCAACGGGTCAGGCGGACATGCAGGAGCGTGAAATGACGCTTGTTCGCGAGGGGTGCTAGGGCGACGGAACCAACGCAGCCTGAAACCCGTTCCGATATTGTCACCAGGAAACCATCGGTCTGAATCCTGCTCCGGATGCGATCCCCAGCCCCCCCTTTTGTCATGTCATCAAGGCCGGACGCACACCGTCACTTCCTGCTCCCCCCCATCGTCCTCGAGCGCGATACAGCAAGGCGCGCAGGTCCCCTCGGGCGGAGGCATTTCGGCGCTCATTCTTGTGATCGTGATGCGACAGACACTGTCGCGGTCACCGTAGCGGTAGAGCAGCGAACAGCCGGGCCACTCCGGCGGCAAACACGGGTTTACTTCCAGCATCTCGCCGTGACGTTTTATGCCCAGAACACCTTCGAGAATCAGCCGGTACATCCACCCGGCCGAACCCGTGTACCAAGTCCAGCCGCCACGGCCAATGTGAGGCGCGGCGCCGTAAATATCCGCTGCCACCGCATAAGGTTCGGTCCGGTATTCGGCCACTGCCGGCCCACTGTCGCCGTGTCGGATTGGGTTAATGGCGTTCATCACGGCGGCGGCCCGGCCAGCATCGCCCAACGCCGCAAACGCCAGGCCGACCCAACAGGCGGCATGGGTATATTGCCCACCGTTTTCCCGCACCCCGGGCGGATAGGCCGCAATGTAGCCCGGGTCGGGGTGGCTGCCGACAAAGGGCGGAGTGAACAACAACACCTGCCCCGGCGGCACTTTAAACAGCCGCTGCCACACTGCGTCCATGGCCTGGGCGCCCCGAGTGCCCTCCGCCGCACCGGATAAAACCGCCCAGGACTGGGCAATCGAATCGATTTCACAGGCCATGTCGCCGGCGGCGCCCATAGGCACTCCGTTGTCGTAATAGGCGCGGCGGAACCACGCCCCATCCCAGGCTCGGGCGTTGATTTCCGACGCCAGCGTCGCCGCCCAGGATCGCAGGGCCCCGGCCGTGCCAGAGTCGGCGCGTCGGTCGCAGACATCGGCAAAACGCCGCATCGTAAGCACCAGAAACCAGCCCAGCCAGACACTTTCCCCGCGCCCATCGGCGCCCACCCGGTTCATGCCGTCGTTCCAGTCACCACCGCCGATCAGGGGCAGGCCATGCTCTCCCAGGCGGTAGGCGTGCTGTATGGCCCGAAGGCAATGATCATAGAGGCTGCCCACCTCCCCGGACGGGACGTATTCGGCATAGCGCTCCGACTCATGATGATGCAAGGGCTCGCCCGCGAGATAAGGTATCTGCGTGTCCAGCAGATCATCGTCGCCGCCGGTAACGGTCAGATACTCGCACAACACGTAAGGCAGCCAGACCAGATCGTCGGAAATGCGGGTGCGAACGCCTCGTGCCCGCGGCGGGTGCCACCAGTGCAAGACGTCGCCTTCTGCGAATTGCCGCGCCGCCGCGTCGAGTATCCGCTCACGGCACATCGCAGGCGTGACCTGCAACAGTGCCGTAGTGTCTTGCAACTGATCACGAAAACCGAACGCGCCGCTGGACTGGTAAAGTCCGGTTCGTCCGTACAGGCGGCTGGTCACGGTCTGGTACAGCAGCCAACGGTTGAACAGAAAGCCAATACCGGGGTCCGGGCATTCCAGGGACAGCCGGCCCAACAGGTGCTCCCAGTGCCGCTGGTTGCGGTCCCACGCCCGGTCAACGGCTGCCGTGGCCCGAAAACGCTCAATCAGCTCCAGCGCCTCCGCCTGGACAGCGCCCACGCCCAGCAGCCAGGTAAATGTTTCTTCCCCCTCCGCTGGCAGGTCCACGTGCACCTGCAGTACCCCGCAGGTGTCACGCCCGGGTTCAACACAACTGGCCAACCCCACCCGCGCCAAGGCCGCCGGGGCATCAAGACCGCCGTTGCAGCCGATAAATTCGCTGCGATCCGTGGTGTAACCGTGCACTTCGCGACTGGTGGCCAGAAACGCCACCTGGTCAGGGCCTTCCGGGTTATAGGGGTTGCTCACCAGGACCGCGTGCTGCTCCGGCAGGTAGAACGGTTTCAGGAACAGCTGGGTCACCTCCCGTCGGGTGCCAAGCACCCATTCGGCGTAATAGGTCATAGTGAGCCGTCGTGGCCGGGAGGAGCGGTTTTTCAGGTGGACCCGGGTAATTTTGACGGCGTCGTCCGGCGGCGTGAAACACAGGATGTCGCTGTCGATTCCGTATTGACGATGCTCGAAGCGGGAATAGCCGGCACCGTGATGAACCAGGTAAGTGGAGCGGTGGGGCACCGGTTTTGGCGTCGGGCCCCACAACGCGCCGGTTTCCTCGTCCCGCAGGTATAAGCATTCACCGGGCTCATCCAGCACCGGGTCATTGCGCCAGGGCGTCAGTCGGTTTTCGGCGCTGTTCCGGAACCAGCTGAAACCGGCCCCGGCCTCGGAGACGGTGAAACCAAACACCGGATTGGCGATGACATTGATCCACGGCGCCGGAGTGGGACGCTGTGACGTGACTTCCAGGATGTACTCCTTGCCATCGTCCGTGAAACCGCCATAACCATTGTCATAGCGCAGATTCTGGGGTCGGGCTAGCGGGACATCCTGCGCCCGCTTGCGCGGCCGCCAAACCCGAAGCCTTGGTAACGGCGCTACGGTAATGTCCATTCGACTCAAGTCAGCCATCAACGACGGCGCGGCGCCGTCCAGGACCACGGCAGCCGCGGCTTTGAGCAACACAACATCCTTCTCATCCAGGGTATCGGCCTTCAGGGGGAAGATACCGCCACGGCCACCGATCCAGGGTTCGGCGCCCTGCTCGATGAGCAGTCGACGCAGCGTATCCCGGGTGGCCCCCTCATAACCGTAGTCCCCCACGTTCAGTATCACCACATCGACGGGCAGGTGCCGCTTACGCCAATAGGCGTGCGCCCGGAGCAACATCCGCAGTGGCTCAGGGCCCGCGTCCAGGCCAAACGTCATCAGAACGATCGGATAATCCCCCGACACACCAACACCCCAGAGATGCTCCTGGCGCAGCCGATTCGCAGTGAGGTCCTGAACGGGTGCGCGTAACCGTGAATGGGGATAAAGCACCGCAGACGTCAGCCGGGCAATCGTGCGCAATGCCGGACTGTCGATATTTGCCCGCGCCAATTCGCGGCCGGCTTCCAGGCGGGCCTCTTCGAACACGCGCTGCACCCTCGGCCAGGACGTATAATGCCCTGCGGCGTCCAGAACCTCCTCACGGCTAGTCCCGGCGAAGCGTAAAAAAGCCACCTGCACCGTGGCGCCCGCCGCGATTGTGACGGTAGTCTGCAGCGCTGCAATCGTGTCCAGTGAATAGCCAAGGGCCCCACTCACGGCGACTTCTTCATCCAGGGCTTTCGGGTGGCGGTAAGAGGCAAGGCGCCCCAGAAAAGCGGCGCGATCGGTTTCCAGCGCCTCGGGCGCCAGGACACCGCCCGCCCCCATGATCAACTCGGCCATCACCGGGGCTTCGGATACCGACTCACGGGCACGCCGCTCGAACAGCAACAGGGATCGGTCGGCGAGGTATTCGCTGTGCACAAACAGTTTGCTGAACGCCGGGTGCTGGGCATCGGCGCGCAGCTCGGCCAGCACCACTTCGGCGTACGTGGTCAGGCGTAACCGTCGCGGGCGGTCGCCATGGTTGGTCAATGTCACTCGCCGCAGCTCTACGTCTTCCCAGGGCGACACCGTCACTTCCAGTCGCTGGATCAAGTCCTGGTACTGACGCCGGTAATCCACACCATGGCCGGAAAAACGCACTTGCTCCTTCAGACCAGGCTGCCGACTGGGTCGGCGGGTCAGCGACCAATTTTGGCCGGTGTCGATGTCTTGCAAGTAAAGCCAGCTGCCCCAAGTGTCCACGGTCCGGTCTGGCTGCCAACGGGTCAGGGCAAACCCTTTCCAACTGCTGAAACCGCCGCCGGTGTTGGTCGCCAGCACGTTCATGCGGCCGTTGGAAAACCAATGGCCCCGTGGCGTGACGGTGTCAACCGGCACCCCCCAAGGCACAATCGTCGGCACCTCTTCTCCGGTTGATTTCCCGGGCTCCGGCAACACCGAAGCGGGAAACTCTACCTCCGCTTCCGGATCAACCCGCTCTAACAGTAACAACTCAGTGGCACGCACCAGGGGCTCCCGGCTAAAGCGTGCGACAGCCTGCGCGCCAACCAGGACATTCCCCGCGCTGACCAGCGACATGCCCTGATGGTGTGCCATGTAGCTCCGGACGATGGCCTGGGTTTTGCCCACTTCCATGCGGCGCTTGGTGCAATCCAGGGCCTCATAGAGGCCATAGTGTCCCAACATCCCCATGCCTTCCAGCCGTTTCAGGTTGTCCATTGCGGCCTGTGGCCGCCACCAAAGCCCAAGAAAGGTAGCGTAAGGCGTCACCACCAGTTCAAGGAAGGTCTTTTCAACCCGCAGGGCAAGTTGCGGTACTCCGAACGCGTGATAGGCGTAATTCTGCGCGCTATCCAGCAGGTAGTAGCCCGACTCCGATATGCCCCAGGGTATGTCATGGCTGCGGGCAAAGTTGATCTGAATATCAATGGCGGCCCTGGCACTGCGCCCCAGCAGGCTGCCAGGAGGCTCAGCCATCAGCAACTGCGGCATCAGGTACTCAAACATGGTGCCACTCCAGGACAGCAACAGGGCATTGCCGTCGTCACGGGTCATGGGGCGCCCCAGACAAACCCAGTGACGGGCCGGCACCTCACCCCTGGCAATCGCCAGAAAACTCGCCAGCCGTGCCTCCGAAGCAAGCAGGTCGTAGCCATTATCGTCCAGCTTGCCCAGGTCCACGTTATAGCCGATGCTGAAAACATGGCGGACAGGGTTGTACAAAAACGACATGTCGGTGTTGGCAAAGAGTTTATCGCTCAGCGCTCGCCCTTCCTCCGCCCACGCCAATACCTGTAGCGAGGCCTTACTGGCACTGCTCAGTTGCACGCTTAATTGTTTTAGCCATTGGCTTAGTTCCGTCTCCGGCGTGTCCAACGCAGGCTGCAACTGCCCTATCAAATGCTGCAACCGGTGCTCGATCGTTCCCAGTTCGGAAAAAGTGGCACTGCGCGTCAATTCCGACAGCAATGCGCTCCAGGCGCCCGCGCGCTTATCGGGCAGTTCGGACGGGTCTGGTGACGGCAACCGCTGAATCAGGTGCCACCAGGGTAAAAACCGATCCCGATATTCTTTCAGGCGACGCATATGGTGGTGTATCCGCTCCAGCCATAAACGCATGTCGGCAAGGATTTCAGGGGGCAGCGCTTCCGTCTCCCGGAGAACGCGCTGAATCGCCGGATCAAGACTGACGTCAATGCGATGCGCCACCGCATCAAGCAGCCGTGGCCAGGTGCCAGGCTGGTCGCGCCCTGCAACGACCTGACGTCGCAGTTCCTCAAGTTCCCCGGCCAACAGGCGCCGGGAGCTGGTCGAGGGGTCATCGCCCAGTGCGTCTTCCAGAACGCCCACCGCGTCGAGTACACCCTCAAAGCGGTCCCCTTTCCAGACCGGTTCATCCCGCAGGTGGATCAGTAACTGCTTCAGCGCGATCAAGCACCCAAGCAGATTCCCGCTATCCACCGTGGACACATACGCGGGCGACAATGGCGTCAGGTGGTGGGTATCAACCCAATTGAGTATATGCCCACGAAATTGTGGCATTTTTTCCAGGGTGTGAAGGGTATTCCGAGTACGAATCAGTAGTTCCTCAGCATCGATATAACCGAGATCATAGGCCGTGCAGTTGGCCAGCAATAACAACCCGATATTGGTCGGTGACGTGCGGTGGGCGACCAGGCCCTTGGGGTTTTCCTGATAGTGATCAGGGGGTAGCCAATGGTCCTCTGGCCCAACAAAGCTCTCGAAAAAAAACCAAGTGCGGCGTGCAAGCCGGCGCAGGTGCGTCCGGTCCTCCGGTCGCATGACCTCCACGACCGGCCGGTATTCGCGGCGCAGTCGATACGCCACATGCGGCGACACCAGCCACAACGCCAATACCGGCGCTGCAAACCAGAATGACTCAGAAGCGTCGACCCACAGCAGACTGCCCACCAGAGCGGCCAGACCCGGGCCAAACCACAAGCTGCGCCAATAATGTCTGGCCGAGCTGTTGTTGTTGCGGCCTGCGTCCATGGCGGCGGGGGTCCACTCAAGGAGTCGCCGGTGACTGATATGGCTGCGATAGAGCGAGCGACCAATGGCATCGGAGACCATCCGTGACTCGAGGGGCAGGAAGGCCACTGCCAGCAACCAGCGCTTGATGTCCGCCACCAGATTCCGCCACGTTGAGGCCGTGCGCCGGCGGCGCAGTGTCGAGTGCGCCAGGCCCACCACACTGGTCAGGGTCGGAACCAGCAACGTCAGCAGGGCCAATATAGTCCAGTGCAATGCGGAACCCGGCAGGGAAAACCAACCCAAAACCAGCAGCAGCAGCAACCATGGGCTCTGCAGGCTGCGCAGCAGATTATGGATGAGCTGCCAACGGTGCACGGCATCAAGGCGGTTCGCGCGCCGTGAACCGGTCTCGGTCGGAACCCGCGATCCGAGCCACGGCAGCAGTTGCCAGTCGCCACGCACCCAGCGGTGTAACCGGCGCAGGTAAGTCAGGTAGTCCGGTGGGTAATCCTCGTACAGCACCACATCGCTGGCCAGTGCCGTGCGACCGTGGATGCCCTCGAACAGATCGTGACTGAGCACCGCGCCTTCGGGCACGGCATCGCGCAGGCTCCCTTCAAAGGCGGCGACGTGATAGATCCCCTTGCCGGTAAAGATGCCTTCGCCAAAAACGTCCTGATAGGCATCCGACACCGCCAGGGTGTATAGATCCAGCCCGCGGTCACCGGAAAAAATACGGGTGAATGTATTGCGTGTGGCGGTCAACGGATTAATCTCAACGCGCGGCTGCAGGATGCTGTAGCCGGCGGCGATGACGCCGGTCGTAGGGTCCCACACCGGCTGATTCAGAGGGTGGGCGAAGGTGCCAACCAAGCGCCGGGCGGCGTTCACGGGCAGTTGCGTGTCGGCGTCCAGGGTGATGACGTAGCGGACCTGACGCAGCAAAGCCCGGTTACCGGCCCCATCGCTGAACGTCCCCAGGTCGCCATTGAGAATGAAGTTATTGAACTCCTTTAATTTTCCGCGCTTGCGCTCCCACTCTATCCACAGGCCTTCGTGCGGAGCCCAGGTGCGCTGCCGGTGCATCCAGAAGAACGGCGACTCACTGCCGCCATAATGCGCGTTCAGACTGTTCACGCCCGCCCTGAGTTGATTCAGCAGGGCTTCGTCCTCGGCCGTTATTTTATGTGTTGCATCAAAGAGCCCCGTCAGGAGCCCAAAATGCAAACACGGGTCGGTGTTGGCCAGATAGTGACGTTCCAGTTGGCCGAGCGCACGACTCACATCCTGCGGACCGGCCACCAGGATCGCCATGCAAACCGCCGTGCGGTGTTCCAGATCGATACCAGGGGCAAAGTCCAGCTTGGGCAGCACCCTCGGTGCCATCGTCAGCGTGATCAACCAGTTGACCAGCACTGACGCGATGACCAGGCCCGGCACAGACACAATGACCGCCACCAGCACAGCTTGCCACACCGACCCGAAAATCATGGCGTAGACACTCGGGAACAAAACCAACAACACCGCAGTGGCGCCAAGCAGGCCCAGGTAAAGACCCTGACGATGGCGCCATAGCGAAGCGTTGAGCGCGGCCCGCGGTGAACGATAGCCCAGCGTCTCATGCAGGTGTTTCTGGCCCGGACCGATCAGGTAATAGCCCACATGACATCGAACAGCCTCGTAATGCGCTGCCGTGTCTTCCTCTACCTGGACAACGGCCAGCTCAATCGCGGCCCTGGCCACCGCCAACTCATCACAACCGGTTTTGCGGGCCAACTTCTCCACCGCATTGCGGTAACGGTCCCGCGTCTCAAAATCCATGCGTCTGTATGCGCCTGCGGGATCGTCGCGGAGGGTATTCTCCACCTGTGAGGTGCGCTCAAAGAATCCCTGCCAGTCCGTGCGCTCAAGCCGATGCAGACTCCAGACCCCATTGACCACCACATCCGTCGCTTCGGCGTCGGTCATCGCGTGCGAAGGCGTCTCAGTGTTCAGTTGCTTCACTCGCCACTGCACCGTCTGCAGGATCAGACGCAAAGCCTGGAAACGCAGCAGTAATGGCAATGCCCAGAGTTCCGCCGTGTTGAACGGCGCCGGTTGGCGGTGTTCCAGCACCAGTGCTTCCAGAAAACTGTGGTCAAACCGCTGGCCACACTGTTCCAGAGCCATCCGCGCCAGCTCCAGGGCGCGCGGTTGACCACAAGCAGGCCCCTGGGTCAGGACCGGAAGGTGTTTGAGGAAATTAACCGACAAGTCGCGCCGCAGGCTGTGCAGAACCCGACGAATCAGATACTCATTGTCGGTGTACCAATCGACCCAGGGCCCCGCCGCGTGCGGATCGCGCTGCAATGCGTAAAGCCTTTTGTGGATGCGTCTCAGGTCGCGGGCATACTGAGTCAAGGCTTCACTGATAGGCCCGAAACTACTGCGACTGCCGGGTGCCACAGTATCCAGAACCGACGGTTGTGCGGCACTCCCCGACCGCCAGGCCGCGCTATCGAGCTCGCCTTCGGCCTGCCATTCTGCTCTCGGCGTCTGCGTCACGGTCAATGCCCCCAGACTTCGCTGGCATCTTCGTCAGCGCGAGTGGGCTTGATCTCGTTCGGTTCCAGATCCTGAATCACCAGGAGCGGAGTTTCACCGTAAATGAGGGCATTCAGCGGCAAGGCCCCCAACGGCCAGTGGTTGATGCCGGAATGCCCGTGCGCGGCCATCACCACCAGGTCCACCTGACCTTTACGGGTCAGGTTCCAGACCGCCATGATCGGTGACTGCCCAGACACCACCTGGCCCTCAACCCGCAGCCCCTCCTGTGCCCAGCGTTCACGAATACGATTCTGATAGCGTTCGAGCGTTACACGCTGCTGCTGCTCCAACTCCTCCAAAAACATGCGACGCTCGTCTTGTGGCAGCAGTCCGTAACGCTCGGAGAGCGATTCCACAACCGACACCAGCAGCACATCGCTGCCATCCGCCCGTGCCAGCGCCTCCACGGGCGTCAGTACGCATTCCGCGCGCTTGCTACCATCCAAAGGCACCAGTAAACGGGTGTATTGCTGCTCTTCAAGCAACCCACACTGTTCACTGAATGCTCGCACGAGCAAAAAGGATACATGCGCGTGAAGAACCGATTTGTGCACCACGCTCCCCAGCATATAATGGCTGTGGCCACCAATACCGTGACTGGTCATGACCAATAGCGTCGGGCCGTCACGGCGAACGAAATCGATGATCTGGTCCACGGGCTCGCCTTCCAGGGTCATGACCCTGGGCTTGAGCCCCAGCCCCCCGAGTCGGGACGCTACGGTATCGAGATAGGCGCTTGATTCCGCCCGCAGTGCTTCCCAGGTGATCGGATCTGGTGGGTAACCGTTGCCGGAGGACTCCTCACTGTTGATAACGCGAACCAGCACCAACTGGGCATTAAACGCTTTCGACAGACTGATGGCATGAGGCAGGCCCCACTCCGCAAGACAGGACCCATCCAATGGAATAACAATACGCTCGAACATAAACTCGCCTCCTTTGCGATGCGGAAGGCCCCGCAGGCTGGCGCCAATCCATTACCTCGCTGACCATGAGCTGGCAACCGACGCCCGCCCATAACAAATACGCGCGGCCTACTACCGTTATATCCAATTACTTCTGGCGGCTTTATCAGCCAAACTCCTATTTCCATGTGAATGACAAAATCAACGGCGAAAGCTCAAGCCGCGACCATTCACAGCAGCTCACTCGAGTTAGCGGCGGTGCCTACCTGCGGTCAGTCATCCGGCGTGCGCTAACGGGGCCGGTCGCAAGCACTTGGCCGGGACTCGGCGGTGACAGCCGTTGAGCCGTGCCGCGCCAACCCGGCCCGCGCCTGCAGCCTCGTAGCGACAGCGCTGAGCAGCGCTTCGGCCACCGATCCGACCGTCGCTGCGACCGCGGGCGACAGTCCGGTACCGACTTCGAACGAGGCCGCTTCAATGGCACAGACCCGGCAGTCCGGCGGCAGCAAACCCAGAGACCGAGCCAGTTCGATGCCGTCCGCCAGCCCCAGTGCGTGGGAGGAGGCCGCTCCCGACAGCGGAGGCAAGGGGGTTTCCGTGACATCAAAAAAACAATGGCTGCCAGGTGTCGCGCCGGTTCGGGCGGCATCGACCAGTAACACCGAGTCGGCCCCCGCCATGCAATCCAGTAACCGGCCGATGTCGCCATCGTTCGTCAACACAGTGAACTCTCTGCTCCGCTGTTTGCGCAGTGTCGCGGCCACGACCAGGCCCACCGCATCGTCGCCCCGGTCGGCATTGCCAACCCCGATGATCCGGACCGGACCGGGCCTGTTACTCATGGCGCACCTCCAGGTTCAGGAAGTGCGTGGCACAGGAAATACAAGGGTCGTAATTGCGCACGGTTTGCTCGCACCGCGCGCGCAGGGCCGTGTCGGGCAGATCCAGCCAGTCATTGGCCAACACTTTAAGATCCGCCTCGATACTGGGTTGGTTCTGGGCCGTGGGGGGCACGATCTGGACGTCCTGAATAATGCCCTGGTCATCCAGTCTGTAACGGTGGAACAGCAACCCCCGGGGGGCCTCGGTACAGGCGCAGCCCTCTCCGGCGATCGGTTCTATCGTCTGCGCGGGCGCTGCCGGTTCCTGGTAATTTGCGATCAGACGCAGGGCTTCGTCGCAGGCGTGAAGCACCTCCACACTGCGCACAATGATGCTGTGGAACGGGTTGTGGCAGGTGGTGCCCAGCCCCGCCTCGGCGGCGGCTTCCCGGGCCAGCGGTGCCAGGCGGTCGTGGTTGAGGCTGTAGCGGGCCAAGGGCCCCACCAGATAGGCTTCCTGCGACCGCAAGTGTGAATGCAAAGCGGTCGAGTGGCGGACCTGGGACTCGACAAAATGGTGGTTATAATCCCCGGCGGCAATGTCCAGCCCGCGGTTGGACACGATGCGCCCTTCATTCATGGGGTATTCGTCGGGGTGGCGCAGGGCCACAAACTGGTAGCCCCGGTCACACTCGGGAAAGTCGAAACCGGCGACCCAACGGACCGTGTCCAGTGCATCCTCGCGTGCCCGCTTCAGGGTTTCGGCCAGCGGCGCCAGTTCGCGGCGCCTGGGCGCGCGATAGAATCCACCAACGCGCACGTTAATGGGATGAACCTCTCGCCCGCCCAACTGGGCCATCACGGTATTGCCGGCTTTCTTCAGTGCCAGCCCCCGGCGCAGCAGAGCCGGGTGGTCGCGGCCCATGTCCACCGCACCGGCATAGCCCAGAAAGTCCGGGGCGTGCAGCAGGTAAATGTGCAGGGCATGACTCTCAATCCATTCGCCACAATAGAGCAGCCGCCGCAAGTCTCGCAGTGGCCTGTCGAGCTGCAGGCCGAAGGCAGCCTCAATCGCATGTACAGCGCTCATCTGGTAGGCCACCGGACAAATGCCGCAAATGCGTGCGGTAATATCCGGCGCCTCGGTATACGATCGCCCCCGCAGCAGCGCCTCGAAGAAGCGCGGAGGCTCAAAAATACGCAGCTCCGCATTCCGCACCGCGCCATCCTTGATGGTCAAACGCAAAGCGCCCTCGCCTTCCACCCTGGCCAGGTAATTCACACTGATCGTCCTACGACTCATGGCGCTGGCTCTCCTCTTGGAAGGGCGCGGCCCCGGCATTGAAACTCCGGTAGAACCGCAGCCGCTCGGGGCGGGTCATGCCCAGCGTCGCCAACTGTCCGCTCAGCGCCGGCAGGTTAGTGTTCTCCTTGGGCCCGTAGCAGCCATAGCAACCCCGGTTATACCCGGGGCACAGGGCCCCGCAGCCGGCATGGGTGACCGGCCCAAGACACGGCGTGCCGTGGGCCACCATGACGCACACGGTGCCCCGCAGCTTGCACTCAATACAGACGCTGTGCGCCGGGGTAACCGGCCGGCGCCCACACAGGAAAGCCGAAATGACTTCCACCAGCTGCACCTTATTGATGGGACACCCGCGCAGCTCAAAGTCCACCGGTACATGATCGGCAATGGCGGTCGACGTCGCCAGCGTGGCGATGTACTCGGGGCTGGCATAAACGACGTTCACGAAGGCATCAATATCGGCGAAATTACGGAGTGCCTGAATGCCTCCGGCGGTGGCACACGCGCCGATGGTCACCAGGGTGCGCGACCGCTGGCGGACCCTCTGGATGCGTTTCGCATCACCGGCGGTGGTGATGGAACCCTCCACCAGGGACACATCGTAGGTGCCGCGAATAGGTCCCCGCATGGCTTCGGGGAAATAGGCAATGTCCACCGCTCCGGCAATGTCCAGCAGTTCGTCCTCACAGTCCAGGAAGCTGAGCTGGCAACCGTCGCACGAGGCAAATTTCCATACCGCCAGGCGGGGCTTGCGACCGGGGCGGTTCATCTTAAAGCTCCTGCAGGCTGAGCAGCCCGCGCAAACGAGGATACGGCAGCACTGGCCCATCCTTGCACACAAATACGCCACCAAACTGGCAATGGCCGCAATGCCCGAGCGCACACTTCATGTTGCGCTCCATGGACAGGTAGATGCCCGCTGGCGCCAACCCGGCATCCAACAGCGCACTGGCGGTCAGGCGCATCATGACTTCCGGACCACACAAGAACGCCACGGTGTTGCTGGCATCGAAGCCGAGGGTCGGCACCAGCGCCGGCACCACTCCGACCTGCCCAGGCCACTCGCTGCCCGCGTGATCGACGGTAACCCGCACCTCCAGGTCCTGTCGCCGCCGCCAGCCGTCCAGCTCGTCGCGGAACAGGATGTCGCTCGGGCTGCGGGTGCCGTACAGCAGCGTGATTCGACCGTACCGTTGCCGGTAACGCAACACGTGGTAGAGCACTGGCCGCAGGGGCGCCAGTCCTAAGCCTCCGGCAATCAGCGCCAGGTCTGCCCCTTCCGCTGCCGCCAGCGGCCAGCCAGTACCGTAAGGACCACGTTTGCCAAGACTGGCGGCTATGGGCAATTCCGTCAGTGCCCGGGAGACCGGTCCCACGGCTCGCACAGTGAAGCAATGCCGATCCCGCCCCGCCGGGTCGCCGCTGAAGCTGACCGGGATCTCTCCCACGCCAAATACGTACAGCATATTGAACTGACCCGGTGTGAAGGCAGCCAGCTCATCCGGGCCCGTCTCGACGTCCAGTGTCCAGGTGGTCGCCAGTTCCTGTCGGCGCTGCATCACCTTGACCGGCATCGGCATCATGAAGTCGGGCGGCGGCATGGTTACTGGTCCCTGTCGCCGTAGACATCGAGAATCTGCAGCCGCGTGGCCTGCAAGCGGGAAATCAGTATGGGCAACAGCCGCTGCAGAACCTCGTAGCCCAGGGCCGGGTCGGCGTCGCATTTCTGACGCAGGCAGCGGGCATCCACGGCGATGGCGCGGGTCAGCTCGATGGCGCGTGCATCGTAAGCCCAATGGTAGGGAGGCACCGCCCATGACACTCCGACCAGGTCACCGTCCTGCAAGGTCTGGAAGCTCAACGACCATTTTCCGGGCACTGCGATTTCCAGGGCCACCCGGCCATGGCGGATAAGGTAGAGCTGGTCGGCGTCGCCGCCTTCGTGAAACAGGTACTCCCCCGGTTCGAACCGCACGTTACGGGCACAACCACATACCAACTGGCAAAAACTCGGATCCAGCCCCTGAAAAAACGGGTGCTCGCCCACCAGTTGGGCAATGTCTTTCACCTCGCCTCTCCCTTGCCCTTTGGTGAGGTGTCGTGAATCGCGCGCACTTCCTCGGTGAGGTCAATCCCCACCGGACACCAGGTAATACACCGGCCGCAACCGACACACCCGGAGCTGCCGAATTGTTCCACCCAGGTGGCCAGTTTGTGGGTCATCCACTGCCGGTAGCGCGACCGTGTCGATTGGCGGACACTGCCGCCATGAAGGTATGAAAAATCCGCCGTAAAACAGGAATCCCAGCGGCGATGACGCTCTGCCGTGGTGCCCGCCAGATCCGAGCTGTCCTCAACGGTGCTGCAGAAGCAGGTGGGGCAAACCATCGTACAATTCGCACAGCTCAAGCAGCGCTGCGCCACATCGTCCCAACGGGGATGGGTTAAATTGTCCAGCAGCAACGCCGGAATATCCGTATCGGGCATGGTGCGCCCCATGCTACGGCGGGTGTTCTCCACCACGGCCCACGCCGCCTGTAGATCCGCCCGGGTGGTGTTGCGCCGGGGCAGCTCGGCCATGACTTCGAGACCTGCCGGCGAGCCAGACTCAACCAGAAAGCGGTGGGGCCCTTCGTTCAGGAGTTCGGTCAGTGCCAGATCAAACCCTGTTTTGACCTCGGGACCGCACGCCATGGATGCGCAAAAACAGGTCCCGCCCGCCTCGCTGCAATTCAGCGCGACGATAAAAGTGCCCTCCCGGCGCGCCTGATAGTCGGGGTCGGAATAGGCGTCGCCCATGAACACCCGATCCTGAATGGCGATGGCGTTCAGTTCACAGGCCCGCACGCCCAAAAAAGCGAAGCGGGGCGGATCCGGCCTTTCATCTTTGAAGTAAAGCCGGTCACCGTCCTTGTTTGCCTGCCAGAGGCTCTGATGCGGGGGGTACAAAAAGCGCTTCCAGGAATGCGGGCCGACCGCATAACCAAAGTAAGCGCCATCAGCCCGGGGACGCAATCGATAGTGCCCGCCGTCCTGCTCGTCGCTCCAGCCCTGCGGCAACTGGTCAATATCGGTCAGTGTGTCGTAGACAATGGCCTGATCACGAATTTGAGGTCCCACCACCTGATAGCTTCGGTTGAGCAGTGCTTCAATCAGGCACTGCAGGCCCTCGGATGTGATAACTGCGGTATCGTTGTAGTCGTCCATGTCCGCCTGGCCCGCCGATCAAACCCAGAAACAGCCCACTTTTGGATTATGCCTCTGCACGCCTGGGGAGGCGTTGACCCTGGTCAATAATTGATCACTCGCGCCCGACACAGCGCAGGGCCAGTCGCAGGTAGGCGGCAGCAGTTTCGGTCCTGTTTTCAAACCCTTCAAACCCGGCGCTGTAACGAAGTCAGCTCTTCCCAATCTTTTGCACCAGTACGTTAACTGCGTCATGGGCGACTGTCGCTTTTATTGGTAGTTTGATGCGGTCACCCACGTTCATTCGCAGGCCAATCATCGGAGGATTTACCCCATGGATCAGACTCGATCCACCTGGAAGCGTTTCAGCGTCGGCATCGCCGTCGCCGTATCACTGACCACGAACGTTTACGCCGCGTCAGTGAATACCATTTTCGCCGCCGAAAACTCCCTGTATGGGCGTGGCTATGACATTGGTCAGGCGGACGGTTGGCTGGACGGCGACCTCCGTGCTGCGATCAAGCGCTTTCAGTCCGGTACCAAGGGGCTGAAGGCCACCAGCAACCTGGACCCCGATACGCTGAAGGCGCTGGGGATTGCGTACGAGGGTGCAACCGTCAGTGACAATGCGCTTGCGACTCCCAACGCGGCGTTGAACGCCTTGGGCCTGACGCCGAGCCACGGCTATTCAGCCGTACCGGCTACCATATGGGCGTCCGCGCCTGAGCCCAAGCCAAGACCAAAACCCGAGCCAGCACCGCAAGCGCTGGCAAGCGCCAAACCGGAACCGGCCCACTCGACCGTGATCGCCAAACCCGAGCCCCGCAATGCCACTGGGACCGCGCCCAAACCGGACCGGAAGCCAACCGTAACCCGGTCAGCGCCTGCCCGGCCCGCGCAACCCCCGGCCGCCGAACCCCAGCCCGCACCACCGGTAATGGACACGCCCGTTGTGGCCGCCGCTTCGAGTGACACGGGGTCTGCCGAGCCGGCACCGGTGCCGGAAGCCAAACCGACCAAACCCTTCTCCGACCCAGTGGCAACCGAGGTCGCCAAAGAACAGAGTGCCCCTGCGACAACATTGTCGGTGGAGGCGCCAACCACGCACGAGACTTCACCAGCCCTCGCACCTGCCTCCGCACCGGAAGCCGACGTCGCCAAGACCGGCGTCAACGAGCAAAAACCTCAGAAAACTGGCGCCCGTGGCGGCGATTTCTTCAGCTCGCTGTTTGACTTTCTGTTCGGGTGGATCGTCTGACAGCACAAGGCGCTGACGCTCAGCACCCTGTTGCTCGCACCGGAAGCGGCAGAAGACGATCGGTGATCGCGCCATCGTCCACTTCAAGCCGGCCCACCGTGATGGGCTGTTTCGGTGGCTGATCGGTTGCCCAGCTACGAAGCCCGCTGTCGAAAAGCCATTCGATCGAATCCTTTTCAAGGTCCGTGCCCCACCTTTAAATACTGGCCGCTCTTATCCAAGCGGTTATGCCCTGCAATGGCCGTTGCTTTACTTACGACAACCTTTGCATTGGCGCTTTAATCGACACCCGCGAACCCATCGATCCTGGATTCTGCCGAGTCGCCTATCCCAACGTTCTTCAACACATTGAGCTGATCACCCGCGTTACGACACTGCGGCCTGTAGAATATGGAACTATGATTGAAGTGGTGGGCCTTGCCAGCGACGCCAAGACCCATCACGCTGACTGCTGTGTTTTGAGTTTCCGCCAACGGATGGCCCAAGGTCCCTGAACGACGGTTGGAGATCCACTGTAAGTGAATTTGTACCCACGAGTGGCGGCATTCTTTGCCATGCGACCTGCTCTTTTTCTGGGGAGCGGACAAGACAGTAAAGGTCTGTTTTATCGCTGTCTGAAATTAAAATGAGGTTGCCATGAAACCCAGATTCAGTCTGGTGGGCCGTTACACTCTTCTTTCACTGACCCTGATGGTCGGTTCGATTGCGTTACTGAGCGCGCTTTACGCCGCAGTCTCGGACTTGCTGACGGAACGTCTCGCCGGAGAGCGCCTGGAGGCCCAGGTCGCCGGCAACGTCAATCGTCTGACCAGTTTCATCGAAAACCGGATCTACCAGCTCGAAACCCTGTCCACCCATCCCTCTACCCCTCTGTACCTTTCTTATAACGATGCGGTGCCCGAGGGTGTCAAAGAATTAGTCAGGGTGGAGGCGGATTCACCGGATCTCTACGGTGTTCTGTTTTTCGATGGCAATGAGGCACTGACCGATGTCATTCCTGGCCAGGCCGCTTCCGGTAGCCCCTACTGGGACCGTGAGAGCTGGACACTGAAGGGCCTGCCTACCGTTACTTTTGGCAACAGCGAGATCATCGGTCCCTCTTTGCCAGGCGGCGACGGCCCCGCCTGGCTGTTAATCCGTCAACCTTTGCGGAACAGTGCAGACCAAGCGATCAAGGGCTCCATTGGTCTGCACGTGCGGTTAGCGTCGCTCACCGAATTGATGCGCACTGAAAATCTCGCGGGCATTCTGACCTTCTTTTTGCGCACACCCGCTGGCGACCTGATCGATGCTACCGGCAACCTGCAGACAACCACGCCAGAGGCCCTGCGTACCGGGCCGGAAGTGCTGCCCGGCTGGCGTATTGATTACGTGGTTTCCGCGAGTGAAATCCTGAGTCCATTGCGGGATGCCCAGCTCGGACTCTACGCTTTGGCCAGCGTAATGGTCCTCGGCACGGTGGCTTTATTCTGGGCGCTGGCGAGGAGCCTGCGTCGGCGGGTGGCCCGACTGACCCAAGGCGCTGAAGCCTTTGCCTCCGGTGATCTGAAATTTCGTTTGTCGGCACCCAAGAATGATAAGGATGAGATCGATGTGCTGGCCCATGCCTTCAATGCCATGGCAGACCGTCTGCAAGAGATGATCCAGCGTACGGTCCAGGCGGAAAAACTGGCCGTGCTCGGGGAGTTTGCCACGGGGGTCGCCCATGAAGTTCGCAATCCGCTGGCCACTATCAAGCTGACAGTGCAAGCACTGGAGAAAGGCGAAGCCGATGACCAAAGACGGGATCTGCTGATCTCGCTGGAGGATGAAATCGATCGGCTCAACCGAGTGGTCGGTAACTTGCTCGATTACGCCCGCCCAGTTGCCGGGGCGCCTCAGCCAGTCGATATCAGACGGATATTCCGCCATGCATCCGTGCTCACCTCCGGGCTGGCAGAAACTCACCATGTGACGGTAAGCACCAGCGGCGATCCAAGACAATCCGTGTACGCCAGCCCGGATCAGGTGATCCAATGCCTGGTAAACCTGGTGGCCAATGCTATTCAGGCCTGCGAGCCGGGCGGTGTCGTTCAGCTACGAACGTTCCGCAACGGAGACCGGACCACCGTGGATGTCACTGACAATGGTAGCGGCATGCATGAAAGTGTCCTGCAACGAGTCACGGAACCCTTCTTCACCACGCGCCAGGAAGGCACCGGTCTCGGATTAAGCATCACGCACCAGTTGATCAAACTCAACGGGGGTGACTTGCTCATCCAGAGCACTAAGGGAGAGGGCACCACCGTTTCCGTCACCCTGCCGGCGGCAAATAGTGATAACCTTTTGATGGCGCACAATACACAAAAACAACGACCTGCTGACAATCGACATGCCTTCACAGATCCTGATCATTGATGACGAAAAAAGTTTTGTCCGCTCACTCACCTTCGCCCTGAATCAGGCTGGGTTTCACAGCCAGTGCGCCTATTCGGGTGAAGCGGGCCTTGCCGCCATGGAAGACAGCCTGCCAGACCTGGTGCTGCTTGATTTGCGGCTGCCCGAAATGAGCGGCATGGATGTGCTGTTCGAAGCCGCCCGACTGTACCCCGAACTGCCGGTAGTGATGATATCCGCCCATGGCGATACCCGGGCGGCGGTGCAGGCGGTCAAAGCCGGCGCAACCGACTATCTCACCAAACCCTTTGCCCTTGACGAATTGCTGCACCTGATCCGCAACATCACCGAGCGCACCCGCATGCAGGAGGAGATCACCTACCATCGCACCCGGGGGGCCACTTCATCCGGCCTGGTAGGCTCCAGTGCGGCCATGGCGCATCTTTGGCAGACCGTCCAGCGCGTCGCCGGCAGCAGTGCGGGCAGAATTCTTTTGCTGGGTGAATCCGGCACCGGCAAGGCCGTCGTGGCCCGAGCCATTCATGAGCAAAGCGTGCGATCCGCCGGGGCTTTTGTCGAGATCAATTGCGCCGCCTTACCGGAACAACTCATCGAAGTGGAACTGTTTGGTGCCGAAAAAGGGGCCTACACCGGCGCTCACCAAAAGCGCGCGGGTCTGGTGGCTTTGGCCCATCGCGGCACCCTGTTTCTCGATGAAATCGGCGAACTGCCCCTCGCCCTGCAGGCCAAGTTTCTGCATTTTCTGGAAAACGGCGACTACCGTCCCGTCGGCGGCGGCAGCAACCATACCGCGGATGTGCGGGTAATTGGAGCCACCAATCGTTCCCTGGAAGAGGAAGTCCGCCTGGGCCATTTTCGGGATGATCTCTATTTCCGGCTCAATGTCATTGAGATGACCGTCCCACCACTGCGTGAGCGGGACGATGACCTTCGCGAACTGCTGGACGCCTTCATTGACTCACAAGCCCGGGAAGAAGGCTGTCGCCCCATCACGATCCCTCAGGAAACTCAGGAATTGCTGCTGGCCTACAGCTGGCCGGGCAACGTTCGCGAGTTACGCAATCTCGTGGAACGCCTGACCATTCTCCACCCCGGCCAGTTGATCCGAAGGCAGCACCTTCCCGCCGAATTCCACGCTGTCGGCGAGTCGCGCGGGAATGATCCCACCTCGACGGCCGCCTCCCTTGACCAGCATCTGCAGCGTGCCGAACGCCAATTGGTGCTGGAGGCTTTGGAAAAAGCCGGCGGCCGCAAGGGTAGGGCCGCCGAACAGCTGGGGCTTTCCCGGCACGCTTTCAAACGCCGTCTGCAACGGTTGGGTATCACCTGAGCAATTGAGCGCAAATCGCTCTTATGGGTCGCCCGCCTGAGCGCTTTGCGCTCATAAAACCGCCTGATGTTCAGACCGGGAAGCCTCGTTCGACGGGCGCCCCGCCTGAAAGCGCCCGACACCGACACTGGCACCCGTTTTGCTTACTACCTTGTCAGTTGGTTCACAATAAAAACACGTAACCACATGCCGGAACATTCTGGCTGGGGAGACTGACTTGCCTGGACTGCGGGCTCGCTTACGCCAAGCGCCGATCATCCTTTGCACAATCACCTTCCTGGGTGGTCTGCTGACCAATGCCAGTGTTGCTTTCGTTATGCTGCTCGTTATGAGCTCGGGGCACGCGACGGTCCCTGCACAGGTCACACCTTTTGTAGGGCGGGCCGAGCTCGGCGCACCTGAAGAGACCGCAGACGCTACCGTCGCCTGCATGTTCCCGATGACAGGTCGCTCTGCCAATTATGGCAAGGACAGCATCGTCGGTATCAAACTCGCCCTTGAAGAACTCGCGGCTGATCCTGACTCGCCCAGGTTGCGAGTGATCGTGGACGACTCCCGTTCCAAGTCTTCCTTTGCTGTTCGCATGGCGGAAGACTTTATTCACCAGGATCACGCCGACATCCTCTGCGGCATGGTCAGTTCGGGTGTGGGCATGGCCGTCAGTCGTCTGGCAAAAGAGCGAAAAACCATTCTGATCGGTACCGATCACGCCTCCTCGAGGGCCACCCTGGAGGAGGGCCACAAATACTACTTCAGGGTCTCCAGCGATACCTGGTATTCCCACGCCGCCGGTGCCCGTTACCTGAAAGAATTACAACAGACAAACGGCTGGAACAAGCTGGCCTTCCTCGGACCCGACTATGAGTATGGCCGGGTCGCCTGGCGCGACCTCCAGCAGGCCCTGGGGCTAGTCGGGGTGGATTATGAGGTGACAGGCACTTACTGGCCCAAACTCTACGAACCGGACTACTCACTTTACATCCAGGCGTTGCTTGAATCGCCACCGGACGTGCTGGTGGTGTCGCTGTGGGGCGGGGACTTCACAGCCTTCATTGAGCAGGCCCGCACCACCCGTTTATTCAAGCAGATGCGAGTGGCCAATCTGGATGCGGGCGGTGACTACGAAACCCTGGTCAGTCTGGGCCCAAAGGCCCCGGAAGGGCTCATTCTGTCCGCCCGGCACCATGTGAACTGGCCTGACACTCAGCTCAACCGCCATTTCGTCAATCGTTTCCACGCCCTGTCAGGACACTACCCCAGTTACCCCGCGCAAGGTGCCTACGCAGGCATCCTTACCATCGCCCTGGCCATTCGCAAGGCCGGCAAGGTCACCGACACCGAAGCCATGATTTCGGCGCTGGAAGGTTTACGCATCCGCCTGCCCAAAGATCCAGAGGGCTATGTTTCCTATATTGATCCGGGCACCCACCAGATTGTCCAGGCGCAGGCCGTCGGCACACCGGTACCCAACACTCACTATCCGCCGGCCCAGGTCATGCTGGGTAACTGGCACATTTACGATGCTGAATCCCTGAAACCGTCCCCCGCTCTCGTCAAGAAGCGACGCGGTGAATACGACAACTGACCTCTCGTCAGCTGTTTTTCACAATAACAATGAAGGAGAAGACAATGGGACACTCCCTACAACCCAAATCCTGGCAGCGGACGCTCTTGGGCACCGCCACCTCTCTGGCCATAGCCTCCGGTGGCATCTTGGGCTTCGCTGGCTCCGCCAGCGCCCAGGAAGACACCTTCAAAGTCGGACTGGTGACCTTCCTGTCAGGCGGTGCATCCGGACCATTCGGGGTTCCGGCGGCGCAGGCCGCGGAGACCGTGATCAAGGCCATCAACGAAGGCACCCTGCCGGCACCCTACAACACCAAGGGTATTAATGGCTTGCAACTGGAGTCGGTGGTCATCGACGAAGCCGGTGGACCGACTAAACAAGTGGAGGAATACCGTAACCTGGTCCAGCGTCAGAACGTCGATGCCGTAATTGGCTACATCTCAAGTGGTGATTGCCTGG
Organism: Marinobacter caseinilyticus; assembly: GCF_011074955.1. Classification (GTDB taxonomy): domain Bacteria; phylum Pseudomonadota; class Gammaproteobacteria; order Pseudomonadales; family Oleiphilaceae; genus Marinobacter; species Marinobacter caseinilyticus. The sequence continues at coordinate 89,353 of NZ_WUQJ01000023.1, forward strand.
CCGTCAGCCCGGTCGCCGAAGAGCTGAAGACGTTCACCATCGCCTTTGACTGTGGCACACCGCGACTTTTCCCGGAACTGGAAAGTCCAAAGTACTTTTTCCGGACTGGCCTCGATGCCACTGCAGATAATGTTGGCGCCGCCCACTATCTGAAAGAAACCCGCCCGGACATCACACGGGTGGCCGGTATCCAGCAAAACTATGCCTGGGGTCAGGATTCCTGGAACGATTTCCAGCTCTCCATGAAACAATTAATGCCAGGTGCTGAGTTTGTGGACAATCAGACGCCGCAGATTTTCCAGGGCAGTTACGGCACCGAGATTTCAGCACTCCAGACCAACCGTCCCGAAATCATCCATTCGAGCATGTGGGGTGGTGACATGGAAGCGTTCGTGGCTCAGGCCAATGTGCGCGGCCTTCTCGATCAGGCAACCGCATTGCTGACCACCGGTGAATCCGGCTTTAACCGATTCAAAGGCCAGGCGCCTGACGGCACCATTCTCGGTGGTCGTGGGCCATTCGGTGCGTTCATGCCGGATAACGATCTGAGCGAATGGTTCTCGAAAGCCTATGAAGCGCAACATGGCGTGCCACCGAGCTACCCATCATCGAAGATGGCTCAGGCTCTGCTGGCCCTGAAGTACGCAGCGGACAATTCCGGCGCTGAGGGTAAGCCGTCGGACGAGCAGTTGGCGTCTACGCTTAAAAGTGCAACGTTCGAATCTGTGAGTGGCACTGTGCGCATGGCCCTGGCTGATGGTCACCAGGCTCTGCAGCCGATGTACTACGGAGAATACTACTATTCATCGGAAACCGGCCCGGAGCTTCGCAACATTCGTTCCTACTCCGGTGCCTGCGTGTCTCCACCTGATGGTCACGATGCCCAGGAGTGGATCAAGAGTGGCTTCCCGCAAGCCGATTGCAACTGATCCACCACCCTGGTTCCGGTGCGCCTGAGTGGGGCACCGGAACTCTTTTCAACAGGAGTAGACGCAGATGCTAACCATCTGGGCAATTCTTATAGACGGCCTTATCTACGCATCCTGGCTGTTTCTTGTCGCAGCCGGGCTGACCGTCATTTATGGCGTTATGCGAATCCTGAACATGGCTCACGGCAGCCTCTACGCTCTTGGTGCCTACGCCTCAGCGTCATCCATAGGCTGGTATTACGCCAATGGTGGGGATCAACTCTGGATTGCCTTCGCGTTGCTTGCCGGCTGCGCCATCGTTATCGGAGCCATTGCCGGATTGATCATGGAGCGGGGAGTATTGCGCCTGATGTATGGGCGTGACGAAGTACTGATGCTGATTGTTACTTTTGCCCTGCTGTTAATACTCGAAGACCTTATGAAGCTGGCCTGGGGAACGACCCCTTATTTTGCCTATCAGCCGTACGCCGCCCTGGGCCGTTTCAATTTCGGCGTACTGAGCGTATCCGGCTATCAGATCATGGTGATTGGTGTATCCGTGGTGGTCGGTGCCATCCTGTGGTTCTGGCTTGAACGAACCCGCACCGGGAAGATACTGCGTTCCATTATTCACGATCGCGAAGTGTCCGAGGCCATGGGCGTCAATGTCCGCCGGATGTTTACCATGACCTTTGTGATCGGAGCCGGCCTCGGCGCGATTGCCGGCGGTTTTACCGCGCCTATTATTTCTGTGGTTCCGGGCATCGGAGTTGAGGTCATTGTGGTCGCCTTTGCGGTCGTCGTGACCGGAGGGCTGGGCAGCATAACCGGTGCCGCCATCGGGGCACTGATCGTCGGTCTTGCCAGGGCCGCCTCGATCCACACCATGCCGCAACTGGAGCTGTTCATCATTTATGCCGTCATGGCTTCGGTCCTGATCTTCCGCCCCAACGGACTGTTCGGTCAGGCCACTGCGAGGAAAATATGATGCATCTGCAAAAATCAGAAGTATTGCTGATTGTGGCGGCCCTGGTGCTTGGACTGTCATCGTTCATCAGTCCTGACTGGCTCGTCTTTACGTCAACACTGGCCATTGCCGCCGCCCTCGTCGTCATGGGAGTGGTCATGCTGATGCGCGCCGGCCTGATTTCCTTCGGCCAGGGGCTATTCTATTGTATGGGCGGGTATGCTGTTGGTCTCGGCGGACGCTTCCTGGATGTCACCGATGCGCTGGCCTTGATTGGCCTGGGCGTCTTAGCAACCGTTGCTTTGGCCATGGTGCTGGGGCTGTTGCTGACACGTTACAGGGAAATCTTTTTCGCCATGCTCACGCTGGCTTTTTCCATGATCCTCTACGGCATCCTGGTGAAGAGCCATGGGCTTGGCAGCACCGATGGCTTTGGCGTGGTGGACTGGTCGATTCTGGGTTATCAGCCGGCTCAGGGCCACGAGAGCAGTACCGCTCTCTGGCTGGCAATTGTCCTTGCCCTGGCCGCGGCGCTGTTCCTGAATCGCTATTTCCAGTCCAGTCTCGGGCTGGCCTGCGAGGCAATCCGCGAGAACGAGGTCCGCGTTGAATATATGGGTATCTCGCGGCGCCAGGTGCTGTACATCAATTACGTTATTGCGGCCGCTCTGGGGTCCATTGGCGGTTCACTGACCGCTCTGACCGCCGGACATGTCGACCCCACCATGGCTTATTGGACAATTTCTGGTGAGTTTGTATTCATAGCACTGCTGGGCGGGACCGGTCACGTTGCGGCACCGTTTATTGCGGCGTTCATCTTTATCCTGGTAAGAACCTACGCGGTTGAGCTGTTCCCGAATTCCTGGCAGCTCATTCTGGGGGTTGTTCTGTTGCTGATCATCCTGTTCCTGCCAAAAGGTATCTGGAGCCTGTTTACCCGCAAGCGGAGGGCTGAGGCATGACCGATATATTAAAAACGCAAGGCCTGTCACGCTATTTTGGTGCGGTGGTCGCCGCAGAGGACATTAACGTCACCATTACCGACGGTGAAATTGTCGGGGTCATCGGCTCCAATGGCGCGGGCAAGACCACTTTTATCAACATGGTCACCGGTTACCTGCCCCCCTCCTCCGGCATCATCAACTTCGGCGGTCAGCCTATTGGGAATCTCGGCCCCCGGAAACTCATGCGCCGCGGTCTGGCACGCTCGTTCCAGATTCCACAGCTGTTTCTGGAACTGTCCGTATTGGACAATCTCGCGATTGCTCTGTCTGCGGCGGAAGGCAGGCAACTGAATATGATCCGCCCGGTGCGTACACCGGAGCGTATTTCGGCGGCCGACGACATTCTGGAGCAGATGAATATCACTCAATACCGCAATGAAATGGTCACTGCCATGCCCCAGGGTGCCCGCAAATTGCTGGACATTGCCATCGCCATGCTGGGTGATCCGAAGATGTTGCTGTTGGACGAGCCCACCAGCGGTGTCAGCACGGACGAGAAGTACAACCTTATGGATACTGTAATGGAGGTGGTTCGTCGGCGCGGTCTGACCGTGCTTTTTGTCGAGCACGACATGGAGATCATCCAGCGCTACGTCACCCGGGTATTGGCCTTTGCCAGCGGCGTTGTCATCAAGGATGGCGCAGTCGACGAGGTTCTGGCGGATGCACAGGTACAGGAGCTGGTGACCGGCAAACGCCACCAACCGCAAACCGAGCAGGGAGACGTCTGACATGAGTCTTATCATCACCCACCTTGACGTCTCGATCGAAAAGATCAGTATTCTGCGTGATATAAACCTGACTGTCCCCAGCGGGGAGATGGCCAGCCTGATTGGTCATAACGGGGCCGGCAAGACGACGTTGATCAAGGCCATCATGGGTCTGCTACCGGCGGATGGCGGAAAAATCGAGTTCAAGGGGAAAGACCTTACCCGCTTTGCGTCCTATAACCGCGCCAGCATGGGGATCAGTTATATGCCGGAGGACCGTCGCCTGATTCCGGAACTGACCGTCACCGAAAATATACTGATGCCGGCCTGGGCAAACAAAATCAAGGACGGTGAAGAACGGCTGAAATGGATTTTCTCCCTGATGCCGGAAATCGCTGATTTTGGAGCGCGCAAGGCCCTTCAACTTTCCGGTGGCCAGCAAAAACTGGTCGCCCTGGCCCGCGCCCTGATACCAGGCCGGGAGCTGATCCTGCTGGATGAACCCTTCGAAGGGGTCGCGCCGGTGCTCGCCAAGCGACTATCTTCTGTAATAGCAGACCTGCGTGGGGAGGGCCTGACGGTATTAATCGCAGAATCGGACGACACCCACTCCGCGGACCTGGTAGACACCACTTGGCGAATCGAACGCGGTTCCGTTTCGGCGGGTCGTGAACACGCGCCTGTGTCAGCGGACTAAGAGCCGAATGACGAAGACTCAAGGAGAATCTCAATGAAAATTCGTGCAGCCGTTCTACAAGCCATTGGTGCAGAGCGCCCTTATCAGGACACCAAACCGCTCATCATTGAAGAGCTGGAGCTGGACCCGCCCGGTGATAATGAAGTATTGGTCCAGATCAAAGCCGCCGGTCTGTGCCACTCCGACCTGTCAGTGATCGATGGTAACCGTCCGCGCCCGGTCCCCATGGCGCTGGGCCATGAAGCCGCCGGTATTGTAAAATCGGTCGGCAGCGGGGTCCGCGATCTGAAACAAGGGGATCATGTGGTCGCCGTCTTCGTACCGAGCTGTGGCCACTGTGCCCCTTGCGCAGAAGGCCGGCCCGCTTTGTGCGAGCCGGCAGCAAAAACCAACAACGCCGGTACCCTGGCCTGTGGCGAACATCGACTGCACCGGTCCGATGGTACTGCGATCAATCATCACCTGGGGGTTTCAGCATTCGCCGATCATGCCGTGGTGTCACGGGATTCCCTGGTCAAAGTCGATCCGGCACTGCCCCTGCATCACGCGGCCCTGTTCGGCTGTGCGGTACTGACCGGTGTGGGTGCCGCTATCAACTCAGCCAACATCCGGATCGGTCAGACAGTAGCCGTCATCGGCCTCGGCGGTGTCGGCCTGAACAGTGTGCTGGGGTCCCTGGTGGCCGGGGCCGGGGAGGTAATTGCAATCGATCTGGACAACAGCAAGCTCGCGCTGGCGAAGGAGCTGGGCGCCACCCACGTTTTCAACTCTGGCGAAGATGGGTGCATCGAGAAGATAAAAACCCTGACCAGTGGCGGTGTGGACTGCGCCATCGAAATGGCCGGATCCGAAAAGGCCCTGGAGTTCGCCTACCAGATCACCCGTCGTGGCGGCACGACTGTCACCGGGGGGCTAGCCCACCCGGATAAGAAAGTCGCCATCCAGCAGGTCAGTCTGGTTGCTGAAGAACGAACCCTGAAAGGCAGCTATGTCGGCAGCTGCGTCCCCGTGCGTGATATTGCCCGTTATGTCACCCTTTTTCGTCAGGGCAAGCTGCCGGTGGACAAACTGCTCAGCGGTACGCTAACGCTGGACGAGATTAACGAGGGATTTGAAAGGCTGGCCTCCGGCAAGGCCGTCCGCCAGGTTATCCTGTTTGATTAGAGCCCCATCTGATTGGATGACGCGAGCGGGGCCCGTTTCCCGGACTGATGTCCGGACCGACACGCTTGATGAGAGAAAACTATGTCCCTGCAACTGAAGAATCCAGCTCTTCTCCGCGAGCGCGCTTATATCAACGGGCAGTGGGTCTCGGCCCTTTCCGGTCAGAGTCTTACCGTCAGTAACCCGGCTAATGGCGAGCCTCTGGCCAGCGTGCCCGATATGGATGGCGGCGACACGAGACTGGCCATTGAGGCCGCCGAAACCGCTTGGCCGGCTTGGCGCAGCACTCCTGCCAAGGAGCGCGCCATTATTCTTCGAAAGTGGTTCAACCTATTGCTCGACAACCAGGAAGACCTGGCACGCCTGATGACAGCTGAGCAGGGTAAGCCGTTGGCCGAATCCCGAGGCGAGGTTGCCTATGGGGCCAGCTTCATCGAATGGTTTGGCGAGGAGGCCAAGCGTGCTTACGGCGATGTGATTCCAGGGCATGGCAAAGATAAGCGTATCGTGGTGATCAAACAGCCCGTCGGTGTTGTTGCAGCGATTACCCCCTGGAATTTTCCGATTGCCATGATCACCCGCAAAGTGGCACCGGCCCTGGCGGCCGGCTGCCCGGTCGTGGTCAAACCGGCGGAAGACACGCCGCTCTCGGCCCTGGCCATCACCGCGCTGGCCGAGCAAGCCGGCATACCGGCCGGGCTGATCAACATCATCACCTGCTCGAAGGCGCATGCCGCTGCCGTCGGCGATGAACTGACCGGCAACCCCAGCGTGCGTAAACTGTCTTTTACCGGATCCACCCCCGTCGGCAAACTCCTCATGCGTCAGGCCAGCGAAACGGTTAAGAAAGTCAGCCTGGAACTGGGTGGGAACGCACCGTTCATTGTATTTGACGACGCCGATCTCGATGCCGCGGTCGCAGGCCTGATGGCGTCCAAATACCGCAACACGGGCCAGACCTGCGTTTGCGCTAACCGGGTCTACGTTCAATCCGGTGTGTATGACGCGTTCGTCGAAAAGCTCAAGGTCGCTGTTGGCATGCTGGTGGTTGGCGCCGGTCTTGAGGGTGACACTCACCAGGGACCGCTCATTAACCCCGCAGCACTGGAAAAAGTGCGACGTCATATTGCCGACGCCACATCGAAGGGTGCTGACATCGCTCTGGGCGGGAAGCCCCATGCCCTGGGAGGCACCTTCTTCGAGCCCACCATTCTCACCGGTGTGACCCAGGACATGCAGATCGCCAGCGAGGAAACGTTCGGTCCGGTGGCACCGTTGTTTCGATTCGAAACCGACGACGAGGCGATCGCCCTGGCCAATGATTCCGAATTCGGGCTCGCCGCTTACTTCTACAGCACCAATATCCACCGTATCTGGCATGTGGCCGAGGCACTGGAGGCCGGTATGATCGGCGTCAACGAAGGCATCATTTCAACGGAAGTGGCACCATTCGGGGGGATCAAGGAAAGCGGTCTCGGCCGGGAAGGTTCCCGCTATGGTCTGGACGAGTACATGGAACTCAAGTACCTCTGTCTCGGTGGTATGCGATAACGTTAGACGCCCTCGGTTGATCGCCGTCGCGGCTTTGCGCCAGAATCACGACGGGACAACCCAGCCTAAGGAATTGTCAGGAGCCCGACAGTGCAACGCGAAGACTTCACCATTTTTTACCCCGTCACCACGCGATGGATGGACAACGATGTGTATGGGCACATTAATAATGTCACTTACTATTCCTACTTCGACTCCGCCATAAACCGCTACCTGATCGAGGATGGGGGCCTGGATATTCACAACGCCCCCATCGTGGGATATATCGTCAGCTCCAACTGTCAGTTCCGAAAACCGGTCGCCTACCCAGAGGCCATCGAATCAGGACTGCGGGTGGTGAAAATCGGCAGAAGTTCGGTGACTTATGAGGTCGGCATTTTCAGAGCAGGCGATCCCGAAGCGGCCGCATTCGGGCAGGTTGTGCACGTGTTTGTGGACCGCAAGGAGAATGCGTCGGCCCCCATCCCCGGTGAAATTCGGGCAGCACTTGAGCGGATACTGGCAAACTGAATACCAAGGCAACGGATGTTGCCATGCCGCACAAAGTGGCTGAAGTAAGAGTCCGTCCCAGTTCGCCTGACCATGATGGCCCCGAGCAATAACCCAGGCTCTTCGTCGCCATTACACAGCACATTAAGGCGCCGAATGTGCCTCTCCATGCCCCAGCGCCGCCACCCTCTGGCGCACGAGCCCGGCCTGGTGCCGGGCCCGGCCGGCCAGTTTGCCCGCCAGTCGGACGCTGTCACCCAGGTGAGACTCCGGGGCCAGGGCCGCTATGACCTCTGCCTTTGGCATGACGGCGTTGATCAATTTGTTGTCAGACAGAATATTGGCCACGGGACGATTGGTGCGGGCAGCGTGAATGGCCGCCTCGTGAACGACATCGTGAGCGACTTGTCGACCCATGCCATGACTGGCCAGTTTCATCATCACGTTTTCACAATTAATCATGCCACCGGTCAGGCCAAGATTCGCTCGCATTCGCTCCGGCACCAGCCGAACCCGGGTCAGCAATTCTTCCAGACCCGCCAGCATCTCAATGGCCAGCGGGCAGGCCGTGTCGATGGCTGAGTAGAGAATTTTGCTCGGCACCGCGTCGCCTTCATGACTGATGTGCCCGGCGTCCAATGCCAGATTCACCTGGGCCCGAAGCTGCGCCGCCACGGCAATAACGTTGACGGACAGTTTCGGGTTAACCTTCTGCGGCATGGTGCTGCTGCCAACAACGTCGGCGCCCAGGTCTTCATAGACTTCGCCATATTCCTCCGACATCAGCACGTAGAGTTCCTGAGCTATTTTTGAGCAGGAGGACGCCAGTAAACCGAGCAACAACACGTACTCCACCATGTGGTCATTGACCGATCGACTGGGAACGTCGAAACAGCCGAGCGCCAGTTTGTCGGCCAGTTTCCGGCTCAACGCTTCGCCCGCGTCGCCGAATGAATGCATGGCGCCGACAGCACCCCCAAAAATCAACGTAAAGACTCTTGGCTCGGCGGTTCGCAACCGTTCCTCGTGCCGCAGCAATTCATCAATCCAGGCCGCGACTTTGAAGCCGAACGTAATCGGCAACGCATGACGGCGCTGGGTTCGCCCCGCCATCACCAACTCCGCCCCATTTTCAGCCTGCACTGCCAGTGCGTCCAGGCACCCTGCCAGATGCCCCAGCAATCGTTGGTGGGACTCACGGATCAGCAGCACTTCCGCCGCTTGCATGACGTTCTGGGTGGTCGCCCCCCAATGCACATAATCGCCCGCACCCCGCTCGCAGACGCCTGCGAGGAAACGGACCAGAGAAACAATAGGCGCTTTGGTGATCTCTATATCCGCCAATAACGCCGTCCGGTCAATCCATTCAAGCTTACCTTTATGCGCAATTTCTTCAGCCGCTTCGATGGGAATCATGCCAAGCTCGGCCTGGCTTTCGGCCAAGGCCACCTCAATATCCAGCCACGCCTGTATTTTTGACGATATCGAGAACAGCTCACCAACCGGTTTTCGTCCAGACGAAGGGTCAGACTCATTCTGAGGTGTCGTCTTCATAACATACCTTCTTGATTACTCGATTCAGTCGGTTGGCGACTGACCCGACCCAGTTACGCCGGCCCTGACGTTGTCCAGCAGGAGGAAATCCGAAATGACGGCGTTGTATTGCGGGGCATCCTCAATGTAAGGGGCATGACCCAGCCCGGCCAGTTGGACGTGTCGCACGTTTGGAATCATCTGTAACAAAGGCTGAGCCTTTGTCAGCGGGGCCACCTTGTCCTGGTCACAGGTGATCACCAGTGTGGGCGCCCGAATCCGCTTCAGGTCGGGGGTCAGGTCCGCGGTCTGAATGGCCCAGGCGGCGGCTGCGACGCCCTCCGCCCTGGACTCGGCGGCGATCTGCGCCACAGTGTTGAACACCTCCCCGGCCGTGCCGGCTGGCAGCATGCCTTTTGCGCGGCGCTCGCCGTAGACCTCGGGCGGCAGGTCCCTGAGTTCTGCCAGCCGTCGGCGGTAGCGTTCATCGGCACCGCCGTCCCGGCTTAACCCGTGCCCGGCGTGAGTGCAGGAAAGGACCAGGCGGTTGACCAGGTCGGGGGCCAGCGTGGCAATTTTCATGGCCACCAAGCCCCCCATGGAGTGGCCGACAATACTCACCGGTACCGGCGAGGCGTGCCTGATAAAGTCAATGGCCACCCAGGCCAGCTCGGCCACGGAATCGCCCGCGACATCCGAGTTGCCATAGCCGGGCGCATCCCAGGCCATCATCTTCATCTGCGGCGCCAATGCCTGGAGTTGTCCCTGCCAACTCGAGGCATTGCCGTTAAGACCGTGAAGGAACAACACCGGTTCACCCCGACCGCCGTCAAGAAAGCTGAGCCAACCGTGATCCAGACGGACGCGGTCTCGTGGCGTTGGCCTTCCGGAACCAAGAACATCGTTCATGTGTGAACTCTCTGTGCCGTGGAATGGAACACTTATTCAGCGACCGAAAAGGGGTCTTCGCCCTCATCAGAGCCCTGGAGCAACTGGTCAATCTCGCTTGGCCTGCTGTCCTCCTCACTGGACGCCCGGTCGCCGGAAAACAACGGCTCCTCCACCTTACCGGCCAGCAAGTATTTGGCGCCGGCCTCCGACATTTCTCGGCCACTGTGGCCGATGCCATAAACCGTGCGGATCTCCCAATTAAACTCGGCGTTCAACTCCTCCGCCTTGGCTTTGCTGACCCAGTAAAAGTTCTTGCCCTTTTCAAGGCGGTGGGCGCCTTGTGCCCGGGCGATCTCCAGTTTGCTCAAGAGGCGGTGGGAGGGATCGTTGTCGCCGGTGCCCAGCATAACGACCAGGTGATGAGCGTACGCTGGCTTCAGATCCGCTTCTTCAATGCCGGTGTTCTTGAGGCCGTAGCGCAATGGCAGGCTCCAGTCCGGAAAGGTATAGGTACCGGAGTTGGCGGCGACCGCGGTGCGGATTCTGGCCTGCGGCCACAGCATGACCATGCGGGTGACAAACTGGGCGCCGCTGCCATGGCCCCAGATGTCGTACTCTGCGGTGGTCAGCCCAAATTTTTTGCGCAGTTGGTCAAAGGCCCTTTCCACCGCCGCAAAGGTGGACTGTTGCGGTGGGTTCCGCTCGCCTTTGGTGTCGTCGACGGACGACGAATCCGCCGTGACCCAGTTACCGGTCTGATAACCCCACCCTGTTGGAAAGTCTTTTTCAGAGACTTCCGGCGCCACAATCAGAACCCCGTACTGTTTGGCGTAAGAACCCCAGAAATCCCGGTAGACATCCGCATTACGCCGACCACCATGCATGACCAGCACCACGGGCGTATTCGCCGTCACTTCGTCCGGGCGGGAGTACCAGAGCCTCATGTCAACGGGCTTCTCATCCGTGCCCGCGGCCACCACGAATGAGCCATAGCTTTCAAAGGTGTCCGACTGGAAAACGTCCGTCTCGGCGTCTTCCGAATAAGCGGCCTTGCCCGGTGCCATGGTCTGGCAACCGGCAAGGAATGAAAACAGCCCAACTAGCAAAACAGCGATCGTCTTCATGGCGCGGATTCCTCCATATTGTTGTTGGATTCGTTGATTGACGGGTTGCCGGACCGGCCGACTGAAACCCCGGCCTTCCAGCATTTAACCAAAGTGGTATCGATCAGTTCGGACGCTGGCGCTTTGTCACGACACTGTTGCTCCGCAATGGGACAACGAGGGTGAAACGAGCACCCGGACGGCCGGTTTATCGGGTTGGGGAAATCACCCGAGAGCCCAAGATCCGGCACCGTCTCACCCGGCGAAATACTGAGCGCCGAGTCCATCAGCGCGCGGGTGTAGGGGTGTTTGGGGTCGGACATCACCTGGTCCCGATCACCGCACTCCACGATTTCACCCAAATACATAACGGCGACCCGATCGGCCATGTGCTCGACCACCGACAGGTTGTGGGTGACAAACAAATAGGTCAGATCCAACTCATCCCTCAGGTCGAGCAGAAGATTCAGAATTTGTGCCTGCACCGAGACATCCAGCGCCGATGTGGGCTCATCGCAGATGACAACCTCCGGGTTCATGATCAATGCCCGGCCGATCGCCGCCCGCTGGCGCTGGCCGCCGGAGAGCTGATCCGGGTAGCTGTTGAACACTCGGGCCGGTAACCCGACGAGCTCCATCATGCGATGGGTGTGCGCACGCTGTTCCGCTTTGGTACCGATCCGGTGCACCGCCAGCGGCTTGCCGATGATGTCCCCGATGGTCTTGCGCGGATTCAGTGACGAATATGGGTCCTGAAAAATCGGCTGGATCATCCGGGCGCGTTGCAACGGGGGCAGGTCTTCAATGCGCTGTCCATTCAGGATGACGGAGCCGCCACTGGGTGACTGGAGCCCCATAATGGTCCGAGAGAGGGTCGTCTTACCGCAACCGGACTCGCCGACAAGCGCCAGAATCTCGCCTTTTTCAATGCTCAGACTCACCTCGTTCAGCGCCTTGAGCGGCTTACGCTTGCCAAAAAGACCTCGGCGAACCGAAAAGGTACAACTGACCTGCTCTACGGTCAGAACCGTCGGTTTGGGTAATTGTGATGGCCCGGCGGCGCCTTCATGGGCGGCCGTTTCGACCGTCAATGGCTTTGCCGTGTCATGGGTCACCGGGTCATGGCAGACGTAGTAGCGCCCGGGGGAAACCGCTTCTCTGGGCGGCACGTCGGTTCGGCACAGGTCCACCGCGCGGGGGCATCGGGACGCAAACGCACAGCCCTGAACGGTGCCCGTCATAGCCGGGACAATCCCGGGGATCGCCCCGAGGCGTTGCGCTGCCCCGTTGCGATAGCCCGGCACACACTCGAGCAACCCTTGCGTGTAGGGGTGTCGAGGGTCTTTGAGCACCTCGGTCGTGTTGCCGGTTTCTACGATGTCGCCCGCGTACATGACGGCGATTTTGTCCGCCGCACGGGACACCACGCCCAAATCATGGGTGATGAGGATCATCGACATACCGAGCTCTTGCTGAAGGTCGCGCAGCAAATGGAGAATCTGGGCCTGTATGGTGACGTCCAACGCCGTGGTCGGCTCGTCGGCAATCAGCAATTCCGGCTCGTTCATCAGCGCCATGGCAATCATGACCCGCTGCCGTTGCCCGCCCGAAAGTTCGTGGGGGTATTGTTTCAGCCGGCTCGCCGGATCTGGCAGGCCCACCTTTTCAAGCAGATGAACCGCTCGTGCTTCGGCGGTTGCCGCCGACACGTCCCGGTGCAACGTCATGGTCTCGGTCAGCTGCCGACCAATGGAGTAAACCGGGTTCAGGCTCGTCATCGGCTCCTGGAAAATCATTCCGATTCGTTGACCGCGCACGTCTCGGGCGAGCTGCCGTTCGCTTGCCTGCGCCAGGTTATTGCCATCGAAGTTTATACACGCCGCTGCCCGCTTCGCGGACGGCGGCAGCAGATTCATAATCGCCAGAGCCGTCATGGATTTGCCGGAGCCGGATTCGCCCACGATACCCAGCGTCTCTCCGCGCTTCAGATCGAGACTGATGCCTCTCACCGCTTTGAGCGTGCTCGATTCCGTCGGAATCTCTACTGACAACTCCCGGATATCCAAGATCGATGCCGTGCTCATATCAGTTTCTCCGATTGGTAACAGTGACATCACGTACCCCATCGCCCAGCAAGTTGACGGCAATGACGAGAATGAACAGCGATACCCCTGGCAAAATAACCAGCCAGGGCTGGAAGAACATGGCGGTCTTGCCCTCGGCAATCATCAGGCCCCAGGACGGTGTCGGGGATGGAATGCCCAGCCCAAGGAAGGACAGCGTCGCTTCGTTCAGGATCGCAACGGCCACTTCCAGCGTGAAGATCACCATGATTTGATTGACCAGGTTTGGCAGCACTTCCCTGACGGCAATCTGGAACCGACTGCAGCCCATGGCGCTGGCGGCCGCGACAAAATCGAGTTCCCTTAAGCGCAAGGTGGCAAATCGGGTGACAACGAGGTAGAACACCCAGTGCGTGGCACCGATCACAAATATCACCACCGTGATCGACTGCCCGATGACAAACACCAGGGCCATGATCAGCAGCAGGCTCGGGACCGCCAGTTGGCACGTCACCAGGAAGTTGACCGCCTGATCCAGCCAACCACCGAAATAACCGGCGAGTAAGCCAAGCGTGACGCCAATGAGGGCACCGATAGAGGCTGCGCCAATTCCGATGGTCATCGAGATTCTTGCGCCATAGATGATGCGGCTCAGGTAGTCCCGCCCCAGATGATCCGTCCCCAGCAAATACTCCCACTGTCCACCCTCTACCCAAACTGGTGGCAACATGCGCAACGACAGGGTTTGCAAATACGGGTCATGGGGTGCAAGCCAGGGCGCAAATACCGCAAAGACCGCCATCACCAAGAGAATACCCAGCGCAATTTTCAGACCCTGGTGTTTTCGGGCGCGCATCAGGGCAGCCCTGGTTGGACTCATCCCGAGATTGACGGTGCTTTGCTCTGCGTCACTGTGCTCGACGGATGCGATACTGGAACCGCTCACTGCTTCTCTTATTGTCATCATTCACCCCATCCGGATCCGAGGATCAAGCCAGGCGTTGATCAAGTCAGCCGCCAGCGTAAGTAGTACAAATGTCAGCACGAAGATCAGAATCAACGACTGCACCGTCGGGATATCGGAATTGAAGATCGATTCCACGGCGAGCCGCCCCAACCCATTCATACTGAACACCGATTCGGTCACCACGGACCCGCCCAGTTTGTATCCAAGCTGAACGGCCAGAACACTGACGATGGGCAACAACGCGTTGCGCAGGGCTTGCTGCAAAATAAGCCTGTAGCCAATGAAACCCTTGGCTCGCGCCGTCCGGATGTAATCCGAGGAGAGCACATCGAGCAGACCGGTTCGGGTCAGGCGCATGACGGCGGGGACAGAACTGGCCCCCAGCACCAGTGCTGGCAGCACGAAGTGTCGCCATGTTGAGTCACCCGAAACCGGGAAAATCGGAAACGTCACCGCAAACACAATGATCAGCATCAGCCCTAGCCAGAAATTGGGGACGGCTTGCGCGGAGACCGCAGTGGACAGGGCAAAGCGGTCAACCCAGGTGTTGGGTCGCAGCGCGGCGCTGATCCCCAGGGGCAACGCTATCAGGATCGTAACCGACAGCGAGGCAAGCGCCAGCATGACCGTCACGCCCGCGTGTTCCTGAATAAGCTCCACGACCGGCTGTTTCCAAAAAAAGCTCTCCCCAAAATCCCCACGCAATACACCACCCAGCCAATTGAAGTACTGGGTGGAGACCGGCCGGTCAAACCCGTACTGCTCACGGATGTCGTCCACCATTTCTTGCGGGGCGTCTTCGCCGGCAATGGTCTGGGCCGGGTCGGTGGCGAAGTGGAACAGTGCGAAGGTCCCGAAGGAAACGGTCAGTGCGACCAGCAAGGCCATGAAGCCTCTTCGCAGGACATAGTTCAGCATAATCACTGCCTCCAGCTGGCTTGCCAGAACCGGGGAACGCCGTCTTTGGGAACCGGAAACTCAAGTTCTGGCGACAACAGGTAGTTCTGGCTGTAGGAAAACATGGGGACCCAGTAGGCTTGTTCGGCAATCCGGTTCAGGGCCTGGCGATAAAGTGCTTGACGCTCACCCGGGTCAATGGTTCGCTCAGCCGCCAGCACGGTGTCTGCCAGCGCCTCGTCGCCGGAGTAGTTGCGGGCGGAGTTGCGGGCGAAATGCACTCCGGTGGACGCCGAAGCATCCGCCGTCCCGCCACTGCCATAAGAGGCGAAAAAGGCCTCCATGTCTTTGTCATTGCGGACTTTGGAGAACACATTCAGTTTGACGTAGCGAAGCTGCACATCGAGGCCCACGGCTTTGAGGTCATTCACAATCGCCTCCGCAATGATCTTTTCCCGGTAAGCCCAAAGGTCAAACGAAAAACCGTTCGGATAGCCGGCCTCGGCCAGCAGCTGCTTCGCCTTGACCGGGTCAAACCGGTAGCGTGGGCCGTTGCCATCGCACCCGAACTGCCGGGGATGGCAGGCAAAATCAACCACCTCTGCGCTGCCACGAACCAGGTACCGGGTGATTTCTTCGCGGTTGATGGCGTGGTTGATCGCCTGACGGACCTTCAAGTGTTTGAACGGCGTGTCGGGGTCGGAGTTGGCGGCAGCGTCGAGCGTCACGTACCCAATGCGGATGTCGTTGCCCTCCAGCCGTTCGACGTTGGGCAAGTGGCTGACGTTATCGGCCACATCCGGGGGCACATCCAGCATCAGATCAATGCCACCGCTCAGCAACTCGGCCTGTTGGGTTCCCTGGTCAGGTATGACCCGGAATTTCATGTGCTCGATTGCGGGACCGGCCTTGGGGCTACCCTCGTAGTAGTCCTCGAACCGTTGCAGGACAATTTCCCGGCCGGCACTGAAACTGACGACCTTATACGGCCCGATACCATTTAACGGTGCGTCTGCGGTTTCGTCCTCGTACGTACCCTTTTTTCGCAGTGGTATGCTGACCGCCATGTCACGGAGGGCCATGGGGTACGGCAGTTTCAGGTTGAACCTCACGCGGCCCGGAGCCAGCGTTTCAACACTGTCCAGCCAGCGCTGAATGACAGGGCCACGGCTGGTATCCGAGTCCTCATCCAACACCCACTCGAAGGTATAAACCACGTCCTCCGCTGTGAGACGGCTCCCATCATGGAAAATCACATCGTCGCGCAGCGTAATATCCAGCTGCGTGTCGGTCACCCACTCATAGGACGCCGCTGCCAATGGTTCGAATTCCAATGTCTTGGGATCAACGAAAAACAGACCGTCGTCCGTCAGGCGGGAAAGAATCAAGCCTTCACGCTGAATGGAGTAAAGTCGATCGACCGTTGTCAGCGGCTTGGAGAACGCGACCACCAACGTGTCGGTTTCCTGGTCCGCACAGGCGTACAACGGCAGGACACAGGCAAGGAACAAACCGGTCAGGCGGCGACCTAACCGATCCGGGTACCGAGTCTTCATTGCTTCTCCTATTGTAATTATTTGGAGCGCTCGATCTGCGCCATTGCGATGGAAGATCAAGGAATGAAGTGAGTGTAGGCAGGCCTAATTGATTTTAAAATTGAATATAAATCATATTTCTATGCAATTTATGCATGTATCTTGATGGCCCCTTCAATCCTCGGCGGTCATGGTCGCGTGATCCCCCAGTGCAGACATAACCTCCGATTGCAGGCAACGAACCAGGCTGGTGGTGGCGGGGGTCTCTTCAAATCCGGGCGGGAACAGAAGTACGAACTGCAACCGGTAGCTCGGGCTCAGCGGGCGCAGGCAAAACCGGGCCTCGTTCACGGCCAGCGCCGTCAGACGGTCAATAATAGTAACACCCAGCCCCTCAACGACCATTTGGCAGGCCAGAACGCTGGACGTTGTTTCAATTTTGCAGGACAGCTCAACACCCGCGGCCTGGAAGATCTCCTCCATCTGCAATCGAGGCCGTAAACCGGAGGCCAGGGCAATGATATCGTGCTCCGCCAATTGCTCGGCGGTCACTGTTTCGAGCGCTTCCAGTGGATGCCCTCGCGGGATCATGACCATGGCGTCGGTATCGAAAAACGGTCTCTGTATAACGGAAGGATGATTGCACGGCTTGGTCAACGCGACCGCTATGTCGTAATGACGGCCAGCCACCCATTGTTCGATGTCGCGGTGCCCCCTCACGTCGACGCTGAAGCGTTGGTCCGGATGTTCTTTTACAAAGCGCGCCAGCGCCGGTGACACCAGGCTGTTGGCGAGGCGGGCCAGTGCCACGATACGCAACGTGCGCGTACCGCCGCCTTTTATTTCACGCACAATGCGCGGCAGGTCCTCAAGGTTGGCGAGGATCTTTTCGGTCTCCCGATAGAACTCCTTGCCCTCGGGTGTGAGCACCAGGCGACGCTTCTCTCGTTTAAACAGTTTAAGCTTCAGCTCATCCTCTAATGTGGAAATCAGGCGACTGGTCGCGGGCTGACTCAGGTTCATAACCGAGGCGGCGGCCACCAGGGAGCCGTGGATAACCACCGCGCGGAAGCATTTCAACTTCTTGATATTCAATATTTTCTCCAGCTTTCATGCAGAAAACGCATATACCTATCCAATGTTTTCAATTTACATAGGTATCAATAGTAGTCGATAACGATGATCTGGATGGCGTCATGACATCGAACTGATAGCTACCGGCACAAACAAACGTAGCTTAATTTTTCATCCAAACGCCACTAGCGAAATACCACAAAACAAGAACCCGGAGGGTACATGAAATTTCCCAAATCGCTGATCGCGGCCAGTGTTTTCAGCTTGACGGCGCTCCCCGCATCAGCCCTTGAAGTCGAGGTAGGTGGCCAGGTTAACCGCGCCATTATGTACGTTAAGGATGGATACAGCGCCGATTTCCTCGGCGTAGGCTCTGATACGGAAATCTATCATGTTGATAACCGAAACAGCCCGACACGTTTTAACGTTGGTGGTACTCAACGACTGTTTGATGAATGGACAGCCGGGGCATTGATCGAACTGGGCGTCTATTCGAACTCCTCCAATGACGTCGAACCCGACAACAAAACGATCGATGGAGAAGTGGTTCAACGGATCAGCGACGCATTTATCGATTCGCCCTACGGTAAAATCACCATTGGCCGGGGTGAAGGTGCCGCTTACGGAGCTGGCCGAAGAGACTATTCCGGCACCGGCGTGATCAGCTTTCGAAACCCCAACCTGATTGGCGGCAACCTGAGCTACGCGCTGAAGGCGTCTTCCTTTAAACGAAAGTTCGATGGCAGTGGCAACTTCACCGGATTCGAGGCATTTGACCTGCAGGACGGCGATGGCAACCGGTCGTCAATCAGCGGCAGCATCCGGGACTTCAACTTTGAGGGCCGCCATGACCGAATCCGCTATGACAGCCCCCGTCTTGGGCCGGTGACCCTCTCGGTAAGCGCCGGCCATGACAGCGGTGGTTCCGACGGCCACGACTCGATTCTTCAATTTGGTCTGAGATCGGGCTTGCGCGCGCCGGGCGGCCGGCTACTGATTGGCCTGGGCTACTCGGTCGCAACGCAAAACGCCGACAACCCGGATGCACCGTTTGACCCGGACCCCAGCGTTGATCCGGACATCACCACCTATGGCGGCTCTGTGTCTTACTTCCACAGCGCCACCGGCCTCAATTTATCGTTGGCGGCGGTTAATTACGAAGACGAGCTGACCAGTGACGAGAAAACGGGCACCTTTACGGCCACCCGATCAGAGCTGGCCCAGTTTCGGTACGCGAAGCTTGGCTTCCGCCCCAATCGTCAGCACGCCTTTGATATCCATTGGGGCCAGACGCAGAACAGAAACAAGGATGACGAGGCCGGAACGGTAGTAGGCGCCGGTTATGTCTGGAGCCCAACCCAGACCTTCGACGCCTATGGCGGTGCCAAGGTACACAGTTTCGAGCGCGGAGAGTGGTGCACCACGTCTGGCCGGACCTGCTACAACCCCGAATACGAGGACATCGTGATTGTGACCACCGGCGCCAGGGTCAAGTTTTAACAAGTACCGTCGCCTTGCGTGACCAGGCGACTGAGTTTTTCAAATTGTATTTTTGTTGTGTTCCTTTGCCCCTCCCATGAGGGGCTTTTTTTTGTTCTCCTGACAGCGCGGGGCCTGTCGCAGTGATTCTGCGGTCACGACTGCCAGGCACCTCCCGCTGCTTTCAGGCTTTTTTTGCTTCAGCCCCCCATTTCAACCGACAAACAGATCCCTCAAAATAGCCTGCCAACACAAAAATTTTGCCCCGAAAATACTTTACGTTTACGTAAACTTTATCTAATCTAGGTTTAAAAAGGGAATCACTATGTCTGATAAGCAAACCTTCAGTATTAGCGAGCTGGCCAAGGAGTTTGACGTCACCACCCGAAGTGTCCGCTTCTACGAGGACCAGGGGCTGCTTAGGCCTTCGCGGCGCGGTCAGACTCGGATCTTCAGTTCTAAAGACCGGGTCCGCCTGAAGCTCATTCTGCGTGGCAAACGCATGGGCTTCTCTCTGGCGGAAACCAAGGAGTTGTTCGATCTGTGGGACGAGACCCTGAGCGGTAACGAAAAACAACTGCTCCTGATGCTGGAAACACTGGCACGAAAGCGGGACCAGCTGGAGCAGCAGAAGAACGACATTGCCCAGGCGGAAATGGAGATGGAAACCGCCGAAGCCCGGTGCCGGGAGGCGTTGGAAGAGCTACAGAAGAAGAAACAGCAAGCGACGGCCTAACGCCACTCGGACAACCGGTGATACCTCAGTGGGTATCGAAACCAAGACCTGCAGACCCCGGCCATTATTACAAAAATTGAGAACACCCAACAGCCACAGCACCCGGCAGCTGGAACAACAAGGTAATCGATATGAAATCACAATACTCAGAGTTCAACTTCGGCCTCGGTGAGACCGTGGACATGCTGCGCGACCAGATCAACGGATTTGCCGCCAGCGAAATTGCGCCCCGCGCCGCCGATATAGACAAGGACAACCTGTTCCCCAACGACTTGTGGCGGAAATTTGGCGACATGGGGCTGCTGGGTATTACCGTGGACGAAGCCTATGGCGGCGCAGGCATGGGCTATCTTGCGCATGTGATTGCGATGGAAGAGATCAGCCGGGCGTCGGCGTCGGTTGGCCTGTCCTACGGCGCCCACTCCAACCTTTGCGTGAACCAGATTCACCGCAACGGCACCGAAGAACAGAAACAGAAATACCTGCCCAAGCTGATCAGCGGTGAGCACATCGGTGCCCTCGCCATGTCCGAACCCAACGCCGGCTCCGACGTCATTTCCATGAAGCTGACGGCCAAAGACGCGGGCGACCACTACGTACTGAACGGCAACAAGATGTGGATCACCAACGGCCCCGACGCCAACGTCTACGTGATTTACGCCAAAACAGACCCCAGTGCCGGCCCCCGGGGCATCACGGCTTTTATTGTGGAGCGCGGCACCCCGGGATTCAGCCAGGCACAGAAACTCGACAAACTGGGCATGCGCGGTTCCAACACCTGCGAGCTGGTCTTCGAAGACGCCAAAGTGCCCAAGGAAAATGTCATGGGCGGTGAGGGCAACGGCGCCAAGGTCCTGATGAGCGGCCTCGACTACGAACGCCTCGTCCTGTCGGGCGGCCCACTGGGCATCATGCAGGCCGCCATGGACATCACCATTCCGTACATTCGCGAACGCAAACAGTTCGGCCAGGCCATTGGCGAATTTGAGCTGGTCCAGGGCAAAGTGGCGGACATGTACACCTGGATGAACACCGCCAAGTCTTATGTCTATATGGTCGCCATGTCCGCCGACCGCGGCAACACGACCCGCAAGGACGCCGCCGGCGCGATCCTCTACTCGGCCGAAATGGCCACCAAACTGGCGCTGGATGCCCTCCAGCTGCTCGGCGGCAACGGTTACATCAACGAATACCCCACCGGCCGTTTGTTGCGAGACGCCAAGCTCTATGAAATCGGCGCAGGGACGTCCGAAATCCGGCGCATGCTGATCGGTCGCGAGCTGTACCTGAACAAGTAAGCGCCTTGCGCACCCCAGCACCGTGCACAACCAGTGGCGGTCGGCGGTTTGGCATCCGGAAAGCATCCCCGGCCACGGAGGGCCGGAGTCACACGCACAAGGGTAAGACAAGCGACGATGAAGCGGCACTGCATGGGCAGCCGAACGGCCGCAACCTGAGATTGCTGGCCGGACTCCACAATGGATGCTCGTGGCGTTTCCCGGAACACCCCATCCGCCCGCTCCGAGACAGGGACTAGAGACCACATGACAACACTCCAGAGCAAAGTAAACCCGAGGTCGGACGAATTCCAGGCCAACCAGGCGGCCATGGCAAAAGTCGTGGCAGACCTGCGGGACAAAGTCGCCACCATCCAGCAAGGCGGCGGCCCGTCTTACCAGGAACGCCACATCGCCCGCGGCAAGTTGCTGCCCCGCGAGCGCATCAATCGCCTACTGGACGACGGTTCGCCGTTTCTCGAAGTTGGCCAGTTTGCCGCCTACAACGTCTACGATGAGGCCGTCCCGGCCGCAGGCGTGATCGCTGGCGTCGGCCGGGTTTCCGGCACCGAATGCATGATCATCGCCAACGACGCCACCGTGAAAGGCGGCAGCTACTACCCACTGACGGTAAAAAAACACCTGAGAGCCCAGGAAATTGCGCTGGAAAACCGCCTGCCCTGCATTTATCTGGTGGATTCCGGTGGCGCCAACCTGCCGCGGCAGGACGAGGTGTTCCCGGACCGGGACCACTTCGGCCGCATCTTCTACAACCAGGCCCGCATGTCCGCCGACGATATCCCGCAGATCGCCGTCGTTATGGGCCTGTGCACCGCCGGGGGCGCTTACGTGCCTGCCATGGCGGACGAATCCATCATCGTGCGCAATCAGGGCACTATTTTCCTGGCGGGGCCACCCTTGGTAAAAGCCGCCACCGGTGAAGTGGTCAGTGCCGAAGACCTGGGCGGCGCCGACGTACACTGCAAAATCTCCGGCGTCGCCGATCATTACGCCGAGAACGATGCCCACGCGCTGGAAATTGCCCGCCGCTGCATCTCGAACCTCAACCGCCGCAAACCGGCGGACGTGGAGATCCGCAAACCCAAGGCACCGCTGTACGACGCCGAGGAAATATACGGCATCGTCGGTACCGATTTGCGCAAACAGTTCGATGTGCGTGACGTCATTGCCCGCATCGTTGACGGCTCCGACTTTGACGAATTCAAACGCTACTATGGCCCCACCCTGGTCACCGGCTTTGCCCACATTCACGGCTATCCGGTGGGCATCATCGCCAATAACGGCATCCTGTTCAGCGAGTCCGCCCAGAAAGGCGCCCACTTCATCGAACTGTGCTGTCAGCGCAACATTCCGCTGCTGTTCCTGCAGAACATTACCGGCTTCATGGTGGGTCAGAAGCACGAAGCCGAGGGCATCGCCAAGCACGGCGCCAAAATGGTGATGGCCGTGGCCTGCGCCAATGTCCCCAAGATCACGATCCTGATTGGCGGCAGTTTTGGCGCCGGCAACTACGGCATGTGCGGCCGCGCCTACAGCCCGGATTTCCTGTGGATGTGGCCCAACGCCCGCATCTCGGTCATGGGCGGTGAGCAGGCCGCCGGCGTGCTGGCAACGGTGCGCCGGGAAGGCATGGAGCGCAAGGGGCAAGCCTGGAGCAGCGACGAAGAGGCGGACTTCAAACAGCCCATCATCGACTCTTACGATCACCAGGGCCACCCCTACTACGCCAGTGCCCGATTGTGGGACGACGGCGTGATTGACCCGGCCCAGACCCGTGAAGTGGTCGCCCTGAGCCTTTCCGCCACCCTCAACCGCCCGGCGAAGCCCACACGCTTCGGCGTGTTCCGGATGTAATGGGAGAGAACGCCATGACCGACCAGGAAACAGCGGTTCTGCTCAATCGTCGCGCCAACGGCGTCACCGACGTGGTGCTGAACCGACCGGACAAACGCAACGCGTTCGATGACGTCATTATCCAGCAACTGATCGCCGCGCTGGAGGAGGTAGACGCCGACAACAACACTCACATTGTGATCCTGCGCTCCGAGGGCAAGCACTTCTCCGCCGGAGCGGACCTGGGCTGGATGCGCCGCATGGCGGACAACAGCCGCCAGGAAAACCTGAACGACTCGCGGGAACTGGCGCGGCTGATGAACGTGCTGAATCACCTCTCCAAGCCGGTCATCGGCCTGGTTCAGGGTGCCGCCTTCGGTGGCGCCGTCGGCCTCGCCGCCTGCTGCGATATTGTGCTGGCCACCGAGACATCCAGTTTCTGCCTGAGCGAAGTCAAACTCGGCCTGATTCCGGCTGTAATCAGCCCCTACGTGGTGCGCGCCATCGGTGAACGCCAGGCCCGCCGCTACTTCATTACGGCCGAGGTCTTCACCGCGCGGCAAGCCCAACAGTTCGGTCTGGTGCATGACGTGTGTGACAACCTGAGCGCCATGGAACGCCGCTGCGACGAGCTGCTGCTGCAACTTGCCCTCAACGGGCCTGAGGCCATGAAAGCCGCCAAGGACCTGGTGTTCGCCGTCAGCCAAAAAGTGATCGGCAAAGACGTCATCGACGACACCGCGCAACGCATTGCGGACATCCGGGTGGGTGCCGAAGGTCAGGAAGGGCTCAGCGCCTTCCTGAACAAACGCAAGGCCAACTGGGTTCCAGAGGAAGAATAATGTTCAGCAAAATACTCATAGCCAATCGCGGCGAAATTGCCTGCCGGATCATACAAACCGCCCATCGCATGGGCATCCGCTGCGTCGCGGTCTATTCCGACGCCGATGCCAACGCCCGCCATGTCGCCATGGCCGACGAAGCCTTCAACATTGGCCCTGCGGCCAGTTCCGAAAGCTATCTGCGGGCGGACAAAATCATTGAAATTGCCAAAGAGAGCGGCGCCCAGGCTATCCACCCCGGCTATGGTTTTCTGTCGGAAAACACCGACTTTGCGCAAGCCTGCGAAGCCAACGATCTGGTGTTCATTGGCCCGCCGTCCACGGCCATCGCCGCCATGGGTTCCAAGTCCGCCGCCAAGGCGATCATGGAGAAAGCCGGTGTGCCGCTGGTGCCGGGCTATCACGGTGACGACCAGTCCCCGGAGACCCTGCGCAAGGAGGCCGAAAAATGCGGCTTCCCGCTGCTGCTGAAAGCCGTCGCCGGTGGCGGCGGCAAAGGCATGCGCGTGGTTGAACACATGGCCGACTTCGATGACGCCCTCGCCGGGGCCAGGCGCGAAGCCAAGAACGCCTTCGGCAACCCCGACATGCTCATCGAACGCTACCTGACCCAACCCCGCCATGTGGAAATCCAGGTGTTCTGCGATCAGCAGGGCCACGGCGTGTACCTGGCCGAGCGCGACTGTTCCGTGCAGCGGCGCCACCAGAAAGTATTGGAAGAGGCGCCCGCCCCGGGCCTGAGTGACGACACCCGACAGGCCATGGGCGAAGCGGCGGTAAAAGCCGCTCAGGCAATCGATTACGTCGGTGCCGGTACGGTGGAGTTTCTCTACGACGTGGACGGCTCCTTCTTCTTTATGGAGATGAACACCCGCCTGCAGGTCGAACACCCGGTGACGGAAATGGTGACCGGGCAGGATCTGGTCGAGTGGCAGCTCAAGGTGGCCTGGGGTGACCCGCTGCCAATGGAGCAGGCCCAGGTAAAAACCCGCGGCCACGCCCTGGAAGCCCGCATCTACGCCGAAGACCCGGACCAGGACTTCCTGCCCGCCACCGGCAACCTGCGCTACCTGAGTACACCGGACGAATCCGCCCATGTGCGGGTGGACACCGGCGTCACCGAAGGCGATGACATCAGCATTCACTACGACCCGATGATCGCCAAGCTGATCGTGTGGGACGAAACCCGGGACCAGGCCATCAACCGCATGGTCCAGGCCCTGGAGCACTACCGCATTGCCGGTGTAAAAACCAACATCCGGTTCCTGCACGCCCTGGCGGATGCCCAACCGTTCCGGGAAGCAGAGCTGACCACCGGCTTTATCGACAGCCACCGGGATCTGCTGTTCCCGAAATCGAAACTGGACACCCACAAGGCCCTGGTCCTGGCGGCCGGCTTCGTGCTGGAGCAGCGCAAGTCGCGGGAATCCATCAGCACCGACCCCTGGTCACCGTTTGGCCGCCAGAACAGCTGGCGCCTGAATTCAGAGTACGCCCAGCCGCTGCAGTTGCAGGTGGGTGACGACCTCCACGACCTGAAGGTGCTGGAGCGGGACGACCGCTACCAGGTCTTTGTCGGTGACAGCGTGTACAACCTCACCGCCCGGCTCGACGACGATTACCTGCAGGCAGTGATCAACGGTCACCGCATCAGCCTCCATGGCAACCTTCACATGGACCAGTTGGTGCTCTTCTACGAAGGCGACACGTTCCAGTGCACCTTGTACAAGGAAACCTTTGGCCATGAGGAAATGGCCGGCGAAGGCAGCCTGGCCGCGCCCATGAATGGCGCCATCGTGGCCGTACAAACCAACGTCGGCGACCACGTGGCGGCCGGGCAAACCCTGGTCATCATGGAGGCGATGAAGATGGAACACGCCATCAAAGCCCCGACCGACGGCGTGGTCAGTGAGATTTTCTTCGCCGAAGGCGATCAGGTCTCCGAAGGTGCTGAACTGATTGCCATCGAGGTGGACAAAACCGATGAAGACACCGTCAACGAGGAGGCTGGCTAATGGCGTTCCCCCAACACGTACGGCTGGTGGAAATGAGCCCCCGGGACGGCCTGCAGAATGAACCCGGGGCGGTCATTGCCACCGACATCAAAACCGGCCTGATTGACCGGCTGGCCGATTGCGGCCTCACCCACATCGAGTCCGCCAGCTTCGTGTCGCCCAAGTGGGTACCGCAGATGGGCGATGCCGCCGAAGTCATGGCCGGTATCCGACGCAAGGCCGGGGTGCGTTATTCCGTGCTCACCCCCAACCTGAAAGGGTTTGAAAACGCCCTCGCCGCCGGTGCCGACGAAGTCGCGGTGTTCGGCGCGGCGTCGGAGTCCTTCAGCCAGAAGAACATCAACTGCTCCGTTGCCGAGAGCCTGGAGCGGTTTGCGCCAGTGATGGCAGCCGCCCAACAGGCCGGCATCCCGGTGCGAGGCTATGTCTCGACCGTGCTGGGCTGCCCGTACGAGGGCGAGATTGCGCCCGAGAAAGTCGCCACCGTGGCCAAGGCCCTGTTCGACATGGGCTGTTACGAAATCTCCCTGGGCGACACCATCGGGGTCGGTACCCCCCTGAAGGCCAAACGCATGCTCGAAGCGGTCGCCAGGTACGTTCCGATGGCGTGTCTGGCGGCGCATTTCCACGACACTTACGGTCAGGCTCTGGCCAACCTGTACGCGGTACTGGAAGAAGGCGTGGCCGTCATTGATGCCTCAGTCGCGGGTCTGGGCGGCTGCCCTTACGCCAAAGGCGCGTCCGGCAACGTGGCCACCGAGGACGTGCTATACCTTTTACAGGGGCTGGGCATAAATACCGGGGTCAACCTGGACAAGCTGGTGGCCACCGGCGGGTGGATCTCCGCGCAGTTGCACCGGCACAACGGGTCCAAGGTCGGCCAGGCCCTGGGCGCCCAGTAATTCGTTAACGGGAGCTGTTATGCCGCAAAATCAACACGTTGTCGCTCTGGATCTGCCCATCCCTGACCTTGAGGCGCTGCCGGAAGAGACCCGGAAGTACTTCCAGATCTGTCAGGACAAGCTCGGGATGATCCCTAACGTACTCACCGCCTACAGCCAGAACCTGGCGCAACTGGAAGGCTTTACCCGCCTGTACAACGAGCTGATGCTGGGTGAAAGCGAACTCAGCAAGCTGGAGCGGGAAATGGTCGCGGTCGTGGTGTCCTCCGAGAACAAGTGCTACTACTGCCTGGTCGCCCATGGCGCCGCGGTGCGTGTTTTGAGCGGCGATCCCACGCTGGGCGAACACATGGTGATGAACTACCGTACCGCCCGGCTCGACACCCGGCAACGGGCCATGCTGGACTTTGCGTCTGCCCTCACCCTTACCCCGGCGACCACCACCGAAAGCCAGATCCAGACCCTGCGGGATGCCGGTCTGAGTGACCGCGCCATCTGGGACCTGAGCAACCTGATCGGTTTTTACAACATGACCAATCGCGTGGCCATTGCCAGCGACATGCAACCCAATCTGGACTACCACAGTCAGAGCCGCTAGCAGGCACCGCTGTCTGCTCGCCCTCAACTACAACAACAATGGAGGCAGGACAATGCACCAGACTCTTCCCAGCTACACCAGCGGCACATCCGAAACACCGCTGCTGGGCATGACCATTGGCGATATGCTCGACCGCACCGCCGCGCAGTTCCCCGACACCGAAGCCCTGGTCGCCCTGCACCAGAACATTCGCTGGACCTACCGGGAATTCGTCGACAAGGTCAACGACGCCGCCCGCGCCTTCATGGCCCTGGGCGTGCAGCAGAATGACCGGGTCGGCATCTGGTCGCCCAACCGTTACGAGTGGACCGTCACCCAGTTTGCCACCGCCAAGGTCGGGGCCATCCTGGTGAACATCAACCCGGCCTACGGCGCCCATGAACTGGATTACGCGCTGAACCTCTCCGGGGTGCGCTTCCTGGTCAGCGCCGACAGTTTCAAGGCCTCCAATTACCGGGAGTTGATCTACCAGTTGGCACCGGAACTGAAAACCAGCCAGCCTGGCCAACTCAAGGCCCAGCGCCTGCCGCAACTCGAAGGCGTGATCAACCTGGACACCGAAAGTCACGATGGCATGTGGACCTGGGCCGAGTTTATCGGCCTCAGTACCCAGGTGTCACAGCAGGATCTTGACCAGCGCCAGAGCGTGCTGCAGTTCGACGACCCGATCAATATTCAGTTCACCTCCGGCACCACCGGGAACCCCAAGGGGGCCACACTCTCCCACCACAACATCCTGAACAACGGCTACTTTGTGGCGGAAAGCCAGAACTTCACCGAGAACGACCGTCTGGTCGTCCCGGTGCCGCTGTATCACTGCTTTGGCATGGTGATGGCTAACCTCGGTTGCGTTACCCATGGTGCCACCATGATCTACCCGGGAGAGGGCTTTGAGCCGCGCTCCGTGCTGGAAGCCGTGCACAGGGAAAAAGCCACCGCCCTGTACGGCGTGCCCACCATGTTCATCGCCGAACTGGCCGACCCCGAATTCGAGCAGTTTGATCTGTCGTCCTTGCGCACCGGCATCATGGCCGGCTCCATCTGCCCGGCGGAGGTGATGAGGCAGGTCAATAGCAAGATGAACATGAAAGAAGTGCAGATTGCCTATGGCATGACCGAGACCAGCCCGGTGTCCACCCAGACCAGTTCCCTCGACCCGTTTGAGAAGCAGGTCACCACCGTGGGCCGAACCCAGCCCCACCTCGAAACCAAGATCGTCGACCCCGTCAACGGCCGTGTGGTGCCCCGGGGTGAGATTGGCGAGCTGTGCACCCGCGGCTACAGCGTGATGCTGAAATACTGGGACAACGACGAAAAAACCCAGGAAGCCATCGACGACGCCGGTTGGATGCACACCGGCGACCTTGCCCAGATGGATGAGGACGGCTACATCCAGATCGTCGGCCGTATCAAGGACATGGTGATTCGTGGCGGGGAGAACATTTATCCGAAGGAAATCGAGGAATTCTTCTACACCCATCCGGCCATTGAGGAAGTCCAGGTCACCGGCATTCCTGACGACAAGTACGGTGAGGAACTGATCGCCTGGGTCAAGTTGCGCCCGGACGCCGACCCGGTCAGTGCGGACGATCTGATTGCCTTCTGTACCGGCCAGATCGCCCACTTCAAAATCCCGAAAAACTACAAGTTCGTGGACGAATTCCCCATGACCGTGACCGGCAAAATCCAGAAATTCAAAATGCGGGAGGTCTCTATCAAGGAAATGGGCCTGAAGAAATAAACCCGCTGAGCAATTGGTTGGCGTTAAAAGTAAAAGGGGCGATTCAGTCGCCCCTTTTTTATTGCCTCATTGCGAATCGGCCTTAAACCCGGACGTTACCGGCAGCCACCAAAGTCGGCCCCCGCAACCGTAGCCGACGCTTCCGCTTCGGAGGGCTCATCAGGGCCCAGAGTGTCAACCCGGCAGGCCCAAGGCCCGCACCGAAGCGGAAGCATCGGCTACAAAAGCCCATTCGACGACAGACGCAGGTGCCCCTGCCGGACATCGCCGTGTTGACCAGTAAAATTTGATGAACTTTTATGTGCCCACGGCTGACACCATCGGTTCATCGAGAACTGACCTCAAAGCCCGAACGTTGCCGGCAGCCACCGAAGTCGGCTACAAAAGCCCATTCCAAGGCAAGGTGTCATCACCACCGCAAGACCACCGCACTCCGAGTACTGAGCTGTCAGCGGTGCGGTCCAACCCAGTCCGTCTGTAACCTAAGGACGGGCGGGCAGGAGTTGTTCAACCTGGCTCAGGATCTGCTGGTCATCCGGGCGCACGCCGCTGTTGAAGGAGGCGACCACGGCGCCATCGGGGGCAATGAGGTATTTGTAAAAGTTCCAGCCCGGTGGCTTGCTTTGCGCATTGATGGCCTGGAACACCGGATTGGCCCCCGAGCCGGTGACCGCAGTGGGGGCGATCATGGTGAAGGTGACGCCGAAGTTTTTGTAACACACGTTGGCGGCCTCGGCTTCGGAATCCGCCCCCTGGCGGAAGTCATCGCTGGCAAAGCCTACCACCACCAGGCCCTGGTCCTGGTACTTGCGGTGCAGCGTTTCCAGCTGTTTGAATTGAGGTGTGAAACCGCAATGGCTGGCGGTGTTGACGACCAGCACCGGCTTGCCGGTCGCAATATCGCAGAGATTCACAGTGTCGGCGGAGTGCAGTTTACGCAACTCAGCGTCGAGAAACGCCGGACACTCGGCGGCCATCAGGGTCGGCGACAGCGCCAGCAAACAGGCGGCAATCAGGGCTCGCATAACAAGGTCTCCATAGTGCATTATCATTAATTACCCAAGTAGTACGATTCATCCGATGAAAAAGTTTCCGGACGGCTGCGGTTATTTCCAACGACTCGTATTGACCCATGACATCACGCCCATTGGATGTCCGTTCCTTGCCGGGAACGGCCGATCTCGACAATCCGTTGTACTATCTCGAAAACTTCGAGACGGTGGTGAGCTGGGTTCACACTCACCACGGCGACTTGCTGTCGGCGGCGGAGCGCGACTGCCTCAAGGCCTTGACCGGGCTCACCCGGCCAGCCCGCGCCCTATTGGTGCGAATGGTCATGCGCTCCGGGGACTGCTTCCGGCTCGACAAGCTCCGCTACCCCGAACTGGGGGCACCGGAGCCCCGGGCGGCGGCCGAGCTGGTGCGCCATGGCTGGCTTGAGGCCGACCCGCTGCTGCCGGCCACCGAGTTGTTGCGACTGTTCACGCTCCGCGAATTGCGCCCGGCCCTGGCGGGTCGGATGGCCACCGCCGGCCTGAAAACGTCCGCCAGCAAAGCCGCACTCCGGACCGCGCTGATGCAGCAGCAACCCAACCCGCTGCCACTCCACCACTGGTCCGCACACCTCGACGCCGAGGTGCTCCGTGTGCGGCATGGCGCCCTGTTTGACCGCCTGCGGCTGATGTTTTTTGGCAACCTGCGCCAGAGCTGGTCCGACTTTGTCCTGGTTGAGCTGGGCCATCACCGCTACGAGCCCGTACCGCTGTCAGCCGAATCCCGGGCCTTTGGTACCCGGGCCGAGGTCGATTGTTACCTCCTGCTGCACGACTGCCGCGAGCGCCTGGACGCCGGGGAAGCCCCGGCGACCGTCTGGCAGGATGCCCCGGAGCGGCTCGACAACCCCTGGCTGGAGACCCGGCGGGCCCGGTTACTGTTTGAACTCGGCAAGCTGGCCGAGCGCGGCGGCGATACCGCCCTGGCTCTGACCGCCTTTGAGCAGAGCGGGCACCGGCAGGCGCGCCTGCGGCAACTGCGATTGCTGGAGCGGCTGAAGGAATACCGGCAGGCCTGGACGCTCGCCCATGAGGCGCTGGGCCTGTACGCCGGGGAAGAACGCGGCCTGGAGCGCATTCTCAAACGGCTGGCCAAAAAACTTGAGCGGCCAGCGCAGCCGGTGCCCGTCCGGCCAGCCATTGAGACGGTCACCCTGACGCTGGCACCGCAACCCGGCCATTCGGTTGAAGGGTCGGCGATGAATCACCTGCACTCCGACGACGCGCCGGTGTTTTACGTGGAAAACACCCTGTTCAATGGCCTGTTCGGCTTGCTGTGCTGGGAGGCCCTGTTTGCACCGCTGCCCGGCGCGTTTTTTCACCCTTTTCATCCGGGGCCGGTGGACCTGTATCGGGAAGACTTCGTCGCCCGCCGTCAGACCCTTTTCGACCGCTGCCTGGCCCGGCTGTCCGATGGCCGTTATCAGCAGCACCTGTGGCAGACCTGGTCCGCCAAACAGGGCATTACCAACCGCTTTGTGATCTGGCCGGTGCTGTCCGAAGACCTGTTGCAGCTCGCCCTGGACTGCATTCCCGCGTCTCACCTGCGGCTGATTTTCGAACGCAAACTGCGCAACCTGCGCGAGTATCGCAGCGGTTTTCCCGACCTGATCCGGTTCCGACCCGGCCAGCCCGACCCTGAGCGCCGCTACGAGATGATTGAGGTCAAAGGCCCGGGCGACCGCCTGCAAGATCACCAGCAACGCTGGCTCGAGTTCTTCATTGCCAACGGCATCAGCGCGTCCGTGTGCCATGTGCGCTGGCAGGTGCCTGACGGATGAGTGGACTGCGCGTTGCCGTGCGTACCCTGTGCGAGTTCGCCGCCCGCAAGGGTGACCTGGATTTGCGCTATACCCCGGCGCCCACTGCCGAGGAAGGGATCGCCGGCCATCAAGCCATCCAGGGCCGCCGGGGTTACGGTTACCAATCCGAATTTGCCCTGTCTGGCCAGTGCGGTGAGCTGACGCTGAGCGGCCGCGCCGACGGCTACGATGCCGGTCGGTACCGACTGGAGGAGATCAAGACCCACCGTGGCGACCTGGCCCGCATCCGGCCCGCACAACGGGCACTGCACCGGGCCCAGCTCCGCGCCTATGGTGCGCTGCTGTGCCGGCAGGAAAATCTGAAGCAGGTGTCCCTGGCGTTGATTTATTACGACGTCGGCAAGGACCGCGAGACGCCGATCATCGAAACCGGCACCGTCGCTGAACTGTGGCAGGAACTCGAGCACCTGTGTGCCGACTTCGTTGGCTGGGCGAAGCAGGAACAGAGCCATCGTGACAACCGGGACCGATCACTGGCCAACCTGCGCTTTCCGTTCCCCGCGTTTCGCCCACAACAACGGGCGCTGGCCGAAACCGTGTACAAAAACGCCAGCCAGCAACAGACCCTGCTACTGGAGGCACCCACCGGGCTGGGCAAGACCCTCGGCACACTGTTCCCGGCATTGATGGCCATGCCCAAGGCCGGGCAAGACCGTCTGTTCTACCTCACCAACCGCAATACCGCCCGGCATCTGGCGGTGGACGCGGTCGAGCGTCTGACCGCCCGCCAGTCCGACCCGCTCGCCCTGCGCACCCTGGAGCTGGTGGCCAAAGACCACGCCTGCGAGCACCGTGACAAAGCCTGCCATGGCGACGACTGCCCCTTGGCCAAGGGTTTTTTTGACCGTCTGCCCGCCGCCCGCGCCGAAGCCGCCAATACCAGGGGCATTCTCACCCAGGCCACCTTGCGCACCATCGCCCTGCGCCACCAGATCTGCCCTTACTTTCTGGCCCAGGAAATGGCCCGCTGGTGCGACGTGATCGTTGCCGACGTCAACCGGATGTTTGACCAATCCGCCCTGCTGCACGCGTTGATCAAACAGAACCAGTGGAAGACCAGCGTGCTCATTGATGAGGCCCACAACCTGATCGATCGCGCCCGGGGCATGTACTCCGTCGAGCTCAGCCAGACCCGGCTGCTGGCGGCGCGGCGGCAGGTGCCCAAAAAGCTGAAACCGGCCCTGGACCGGGTCGCCCGAGGCTGGCAAAAGCTCATCACCGAGCAAACCTCCGGCACACCCACGGACACCGAATCCCGACTGCTGGACCAGATACCTGGCGCCCTTGCCGGCCAACTGAACCTACTGGTGTCGGCGATTACCGACTACCTGACCGACCACCCGCCGGACCTGATGCTGCAGGAGCTGATGTTTGAAAGCCTCGCGTTCACCCGGCTCGCCGATGTGTTCGGGGAACACTCCGTGTGTGAATTTTCCCGACGCGGGCGGGGCCAGGCCTGCCTGACCATCCAGAACCTGATACCGGCGGACTTTCTCAGTGAGCGTTTCGAGGCGGCCGACAGCACGCTGTTGTTTTCCGCTACGCTGTCGCCCGGGCTCTACTACCGCGACTTACTCGGCATGCCTTCTGACACCTGCTTCCGCTCGCTGCCCGGGCCCTTCACAGCGGATCAACTCAGTGTTCACTTCACACCGGACATCAGCACCCGCAAAGCCCACAGGGACGCGTCCCGTGCGCCCATCGCCCAACTGATTGCGCGCCAATACCGCGACCGGCCCGGCAACTACCTGGCGTTCTTCAGCAGCTTCGCCTACCTGCGCGAGGTGGCGGCGGCGCTGGAATCCCTGGCCCCGGACATTCCGCGACGCCGGCAAAACCCGGCCATGTCGGCGGAGGAGCGAACGGCCTTTCTGGACGGATTCCGGGATGAAAACAGTGGCGTAGCGTTTGCGGTACTCGGGGGCGTGTTCAGCGAAGGCATCGACCTGCCCGGCGACCGGCTGATCGGCGCGTTCGTCACCACCCTGGGGCTGCCCCCGTTCGATCACTGGCACGAGGTGCTGCGCCAGCGACTGGAGCGCCGGTTTGGCGAGGGTTACGCCTACACCTATCTGATTCCCGGCATGCAGAAAGTCACACAGGCGGCCGGCCGGGTGATCCGGACACCGGACGATCGGGGCGTGATCTGGCTGATCGATGACCGCTTCCTGCAACCGTCGATTCGCCGTTTGCTGCCGCAGTGGTGGTTCTGAGCTATCAGGGTGTGAGTCAGGAAATCAAAGAGTCACAAGGCAACCAATGCGGAGTGGCGGGGCTGCCGCCACTCCATAGGCTCCTCTCACATAGGCCTTGGCCTGGACGTTTGCCACCAGCCACCGCGACCGCTAGCGAGGCCGGATGTTCTGATTCACCCGGAACAAATTCTCCGGGTCGTACTTCTGCTTCAACTCCACCAGCCGTTTGTAGGCCGGGCCATAGGCAAACTCCACCCGTTCCTGCTCGTCCTGGGTCAGAAAGTTGATGTAGGCGCCGGCACTGGCGTAGGGTTTGGCGGCCTCAAAGAACTCTCGCGCCCACTGGCGACAGTGGTCGTCTTGGTCCGGGGTTTCCCAACGACCGTGCACATTCATCACGTAATTCGCATCCCGACTGGAATAGGCCATGGCATCCGACGCAACCCGCCCCGTCTGGCCTCCGATGGAGCCCACAAAGATTTCACAGTGGGGCGACGGCAGCTTGCCCGCGTACTTGATCAGCACCCCAATCACATCGTCCGAGAGCGTCACAAAGTTATGGGATTTCCAGTAATTCCGGGCGCCCTCAACCAACAGCGGGTCAAAGGCCTGCTGCCAGGCGGTAAAAGGCTGCACCCCGACATGCTCACCGTGGGCCTCGCCAAACGAACGCAAAGGCTCAATCAGCTTTTCCCCGACTTCCGGGTCGCCGACGTAACAGATCGCCAGGACGACCACCGGCTCGCCATGAACCGACTCCGGCAGGAAGGGCAACGGCGGCGCTCGCCGGGCAACCATCCACACATTGAGCTCATCCGGCATGGTTTCCGTGAAGCGTGCGAACTGGGTCATCACCGATTTGGCCTGGGCGAATGGAAACACCATCAACCCGCTCAACAACTCAGGCCCGACCGGATGCAGTTGAAATTCAAACCGCGTAACAATGCCAAAATTACCGCCGCCACCCCGCAACGCCCAGAACAAATCCGGGTGTTCTTCCTCGCTGGCATGGAGCAACTGGCCGTCAGCGGTCACAACCTCCGCCGATAACAGGTTATCAACGGTCATACCGAATTTTCGACTCAGCCATCCGAACCCTCCACCCAGGGTCAAACCCGCAACGCCGGTGGTTGAATTGATCCCCAGGGGTGTCGCCAACCCATGCTCCTGGGCGGCCGCATCGAAATCCGCCAGCGTACAGCCGGGACCAACCTTTGCCCTTTTCCGCTCGGTATCAATACGAATGTCTTTCATCTGCGAGAGATCGATCATCAAGCCGTCGTCGCACACTGCATTGCCGGCGATGTTGTGACCGCCACCCTTGACCGACAACAGCATGTGATTTTTGCGGGCAAAGCTTACCGCGGCAATCACATCATCCACAGACTGGCATTGCGCAATGAATGCGGGTTTGCGATCAATCATCGCATTCCAGATCTGACGCGCCTCGTCATAACCCGCGTCATCAGGTTGCAGCACAGGACAATTTACTTGTGCTTTGAATACTTCCATTGTTTCACTGTTTAAAGGAACCATACCCACCTCCGTGTACTTGCCTGCCGTCAGGCCCGGCTGACTCCTTCCAGGCCATTGCACCAGACCTGCCTGATTCAAACAGCGTTCTCAGGACATGGGCCGGATATTAGAAATCTTACTCTCTTTTTTTTCATTGCAACCGCCAAGACTCAATTAATTGTCGTTAAATGGGTCGAGGGGCAGGCTCACAAGGCTTTATTGGCGCAGTCCAAGTGGAGTCACTGGTGAAAGGTGCTAGATTGTTGTAGCGGACCACCGCATGCGGGCAGAAGGCAAAACCTGAAGGACGGTGGGTCCACACCTTGACCCGCCTGAATCTCATAACAACACAGGGAAAAACAACATGGCATTGCTGGTAGCAGGACTTTTACTGTTTCTGGGTGTTCATTCCATCTCGATTATCAACGAGCCGCTGCGGAACCGGCTGGCGGCTGCCATGGGTGATGTTGCCTTCAAGGGTGTCTACTCGCTGATCGCCCTGGCCGGGCTGGTACTGATTGTGTCGGGCTACGGCAGTGCGCGCCTGGATCCGACGCTGATTTACCAACCCCCGGGCTGGTTACGCCACCTGGCCCTGCTCCTGCTGCTACCGGTTTTTCCGTTGTTCTTTGCCACGTATTTTCCCGGCAAAATCAGCGCAACGTTAAAGCACCCCACCCTGGTCGCAGTCAAACTCTGGGCTCTGGCGCATTTGCTGGCCAATGGCATGCTGCATGACCTGGTGCTGTTCGGTGCCTTCCTGGCCTGGGCGGTAGCCGACCGGATATCAATAAAGCGCCGAGTCCCGCGCAAAATCCACGCCTTTCCTGCCCGAGCAACCAACGACGTCATCGCCATCGTCGGCGGTCTCGCGGTGTATGTGCTCACGGTGCTGTGGCTGCATCAGTGGTTGATTGGCGTATCGCCGGTTTGACCGAACAACACCCCACACACGGGCCTGACTGAGGCACCGTGTGTGGGGCCCGGCACGGTCCAGGTGTATTCCCATTGGCCTTGCCTCGGGCGGGTCTTCTGCCGTTCTCTGGCGGCGATCCGGTGCCAGAAAATCGCTGGCACTGGACTGCAACTGCGGTGTCACTAGGCCGGATCGGCCGCTCGCTCTTCGCGCAGCTTGTCGCGGACATTCATCAGCACTTTGCCATAGGTATTCTCGCCCCGGCGATCACGGCCGCAGCCCCAGAAATAATCGTAGTTGCTGTTTTCCACAATGGGCTGATCCCCGGTGGCCAGCAGGGCATTGGCGAAATCCGGGTGAGTCCGGCATCGGACGTACACCGCCCGGGTCATTACCGTTTCGCGAACCTGTTTCCAGTCGCGCCGGAAGCTCTTATGGCGCTTACGCCCCAGCTTTCGGGCCTGGCGCGGAGACTCGGCCTGGCGCACCTGCTCCTGTCTCGGTGAATCTCCAAATTTCATCCCCTGAAAGTAATGCTCGACCGTGGGCCAGGTCTTACCTTCCAGGTCAAATGCGTAAGGTGCAAACGTGCCCAGAGGGCTGTCTACATCCTCACGGGAGGTAAACAGGGAATGTTCGTCATTGTCGGAGGGAAAGAGTGCCATCGTGTCCATTTGCCGATTCAAAAGGTGCATTGCATCCAGCCAGACAAACGCGAGGGTGCGGACCATTGCTGCCGCCCCTAGGCGTTTTGTGGCTACCCACTAACAGGCCAGTTTTACATGCCTACCTCGGAGTTTTCCACATCAACCGCTGAATCACACCCCCAAATTAGCGAACACAGTCACTGGCCGCCACCACCAACGGCCACTGAACGTCACGCAGGGCTGCACTTCCGGTGCACAGGCCAATACCCGGCCTCGTATTCTCACTTTGGACGCGAGATGGATGAGCCGCGCAAACTCGCGGTTTGCAGATGATCAACACTGCGTCGGTCCGCACTTCGCCCCGACATTGGAACGGCGGAAATGTCGACTTTATTTACATTAAGTGTAAATCACTCAGGAAAAATCAATAAATTTGTTCATATAGACAGCAACCTATGACAATGGCCCAGCTATTGCCTTGGGAAATGTTGAACTGCTCAGAGCCTGCAAATTACCGCATGAATTTTGAGACCAGACAGACCAAAGAAAAAAGTACACTGGAGTGCCTGAGATGAAGAAAACATTGCTTTCCCTTTGCGCCCTTGCCTTGATGGGCGCCAGTTCACTGTCCCACGGCTATATTTTGAACGACAACACGGATGTTGGTGACCTCGACGTGGTGCTGTCCATCACCTCTACGCTCGTAAACTCCAGCCCGATAACAGAAACAACCTGGGTGAACTCGGTGCTGGGGGGAAACTTGCAGTACGCTGTAAAAGACGAGAGTGTGAATCTGCTGGCCACAGATGTCGCCGACGTTTTCGCGTTTTCACTGAGTGAAAAGCCCGAATACTACCTGGTCAAGAACGCCAAAGCCTGGGCGCTGATGTCTAACACCGCCAGCCAGGACTGGGGCGTCTTCCTGTTATCCGATCTTGCACCCTTGTTCGACAAAAACAGCGACAACAGCCTTGATGGCTGGACGATCAGTCACGTGACTCAATTCGATAGCCAGCTCCCGCCACCGCCCGTTGACGTGCCGGAACCCAATTCCAGCATGATGTTGGCCGGAGGCTTGCTCGGCCTTTACCTTCTGCGCCGCCGCTTACGCAAGCAAACGGCGGCTTGACCATCCGGTTCTGACGCGAGCCCATCAAGCCGGCAGCCTTGCTGCCGGCTTTTTAATCCGTATTTCTCTGGCCAGCTAGCTTGCTGACCGTCAACGCCCTCTGTTTTCCGTCATCGCGTCACACGTTTCCGCTCGAACGGGTACCAACGCGCAACATCACGGCGCTGATGGCGCCAACAGGCACTGTAAAATAATCCGACATCGGTCGGCTCTTACACTAAGGACGGGCCTAAAGGGTGGAAGCAAATCGTACCGACCGGGCAGTTTGTCAGGTGCAGGCCGCGGCATCACGTGTGGCCTTTGCCTCTTTCAAAATCGTCATCCCACCGCGAATCACAATGGCCGCAATGATGGCCCCCAGAATCAGATCCGGGAAACGGCTATCAAAGACAGCGACAAGCACACCCGACACAATGATCCCAAGATTGGCGATGACATCATTGGTTGAAAAAATCCAGGACGCGCGCATATGCACCTCGCCCTCTTTGTGTTTGGACAGTAGAACCAGACAGGTAATATTCGCCAACAGAGCGACCGCCCCCACTAGCACAATGACGGTACTCAGGGGCTCGCTGCCAAACATCAATCGCCGAATCACTTCAAAAAGCACACCCAGCCCCAGGATGATCTGAAGGACGCCGCTCACCTGGGCCGCCCTCGCTTTGCGCAAGACGCCTTTGCCGACGGCGTAGAGTGAGAGGCCGTAGACGGTGGCGTCCGCCAGCATATCCAGCGAGTCCGCAATCAGGCCCGCAGACTGAGCCAGCCAGCCGAATATCAATTCAGCAACAAACATGCATCCGTTTATGGCGAGAAGAATCATCAGTGTCTTCTTCTCCAATGTATCGGCCTGCTCCGTGCCGCAACCACACTCTGCCATTGTCACTCCAACCGTTACCAGGGGCCTGACGTTCAACGCCGTGGCGCACGCGCGCAGGGTGTCCGGAGCCCGGACATTAATGCGGTGGCACCAACACAAAGTTGCCGAGGTGCGCTTTTTTCAGAAATTCCTCCTGGGCGACGGCGATGTCTTGAAGTTTGAACGTTTTCGCGACCAGCGGACGGATTTCTCCGTTTTCAATGTATCGGATCAGATTCGCAAAGACCGGTTCGTCCCACGCCGTGCAACCAATGAGGGTTAGGTCCTTCAGGTAAAAGTCACGCATATCCATTGTAGTGATCGGCCCCGCAATCGCTCCGGAAGACGCATAACGGCCGCCCGGCGCCATCACCTTCAACAACTGCCCGAATTGTTCGCCCGCGACATTGTCGATAACAACATCCACGCAGAGTTTCCGGGTATCATCGCTCAGGTCTGCGCCCCTGGGGATCACCTCATCGGCACCCAGGTGACGAATCGCATCGAGCTTACTGGCACCGGCGACAGCGGTCACATGTGCGCCCCTGCGCTTCGCCAGTTGCACAACGGCCGAGCCAACGCCACCAGAGGCGCCGGTCACCAAAACACGGTCGGAGGCACTGACGCCGGCCCGGTGCAACATGTTTTCCGCCGTGCCATAGGCACAAGGAATGGTCGCAAGTTCGGTGCTGCTCCAGTCGCAATCGACTTCAAATACCTCGCTTGCGGGGACTTTGACGTATTGGGCGAAGGCCCCGTCGAAATCCGATGCCATCCAGATATTATCCAGTGACGCAAACCCCTTGGGGCGCATACAGGCCCTGACCAGCACCCGTTTGCCCACCTCAGGCTGTGTCACACCATCGCCCCAGGCGACAACCTCGCCACAGCAATCGGTGCCCTGAATCAGGGGAAACGGCGTGGCGCCGTTCCAGCCACCATCGTCAACATCCGCCGCCTCAGAGGAGTCGGAACGTTGCTCCGTGCCGCCCTCAACCGACGAGGAATACCAGCCGATCCGTGTGTTGATTTCGGTGTTGTTGACGCCGGCACCCAGCACCTTAAGCAACACTTCACCGGGCCCTGGCACCGGGACCGGCACGTCGATATAGCGCAGCATGTCATAACCGCCGTTGCCGACCGTCACGACCGCCTTCATGACCGACTGCTCCGGCGACCCGTCAAACCGGTCCGGCGCAGGTTGTTGTAAATAACTCAAATCAGGCATGGTATCTCCAGATTACGGGGCGGTAGACAAACCTTCAGGCCTTTATGAGATGATATCCCTACTTAAAACCTGGGTATGTTTTCGATGACACTGACTACCGATTTTAAGGATAGGCGCAATCTTTAAGCTGCTTATTGACCAAGTCCGTGTCGATAAGCCTTCGACCTATCTCTACGACCTCCACGCCTGAATTAAGCCGAGCCGCTTGGTGGCTTCGACTCGAATGAATTGTTAGGCAGCGGACCGGCTAGGGGCCAACCATCAGGATATAGAAAACCAGTATTGCCAAGATGAGCCAGCAGGACCAGTACAGCCATCTTTCCCAATGAGTTGGCATGCTCCCCGCGGCCCGCTCCAGACGATGCCGGTAATACATCGCTGTTGCATGCATCGCGAGACCCCCGAACAAGAGAAGAAGCTTGAACGGCTCCAGCCAGGATTGGAGGAACAGAGCGATTCCGCCGGTGGCAAGGCAGGCGCCGATGAGCGACAGCAGCTCCGCATTCTTCAGTCGATTGCGAGCATCTTTCATGCACCACCTAATACATTGAATAATATTGCAATTTTTATCGGCAGCGCAAATTTGGTCGGCTTAACTCTCAAGTTAGGCATCGCTATGCCAACCCAGGGGGCCACGCTTCATGTTGTGGAAGAGTGTCCGTAATCTGGTACCAAGGCGCCTTTGAGCCAACAAAAATGTGCTCCCGTGGTATTGCGCCCGGGTCACCGTCAACAGTTCCTATAACTACTTCACCAACGACACCGGAGTGCGCGCTAGCCAGTGTGGATCCGCATCTCTCGCAGAACAGGCGCGTATTTCCGGGAGACGTTTCATAATTCTGAATGAGTGTCTCGCCGGACGTCCAATGGAAGGTTCCAGGATTAAGAATTCCCCACGTCGCGAAGGCAGCCCCATTGGACTTCCTGCACATGGAACAGTGGCAATTGCCAAGGAACTGGAATGCCGCAGTGATTTCGTATGTGACAGCCCCGCAAAGGCAGCTTCCCTTTATCGTCATGTAACAAACCTCCGATAAAGCGATTGAGGGGCCTGACGAATGATAGGGCGTATCCCTGCTTCCACGGCCTTGATGTGCCACATTATGGCGTTGCCTGACCGCAGGGATTGTCCATGTCGCCAACATTCAGCGGCGGCCTTTGCGCAGCGAAAAAAGGCGTTCGGTGGAGGGCCGCCAGGCCCGGGACGAACTGGGACTCACTATTAAGCATTATCTCCAGACCACACGTTAATGCCAATCGGTTTGAATTTGCCGACGGCCAGAGTGTTACGCTCGTGTCGCGCTTTAATCCACTGGGGTAATCCACTGGGGTCAGATTGATTTCAATTTAAACATACTGGTCTGAACTAAATCGATCGAATCCCTACAGTGGGGTCTTACCTTTTACCCCCACCAAAAGCCTGATCGTAAAACGCACAACCCCGCATGTCCAAGGATGACCGGCCTACGACGTACCTTGCCCCATTGATACCTGGGTTCCATTCAAAGCGATCCGCCAAAGGCAACGGAGTGATACAAACTTGTCGGTATCACTCCGCCAGTTCAACACGGCAGGTACAACGCCTTAAAGCTCCTTGGCCTGTCCCCGCAGCACAAATTTCTGGATCTTGCCGGTGGAGGTTTTGGGCAAGTCGCCAAAGACGATGGTTTTGGGGGCTTTGAACTTGGCCATTCGCGCCCGGCAGAACTGGATGATGTCATCGGCACTGGTGTCGGGCGCATCCGGTTTCAGGGTGACGAAGGCGCAGGGTGTTTCGCCCCACTTGTCGTCCGGGCGCGCCACCACGGCGGCTTCGAGTACGGCAGGGTGATGGTACAGCACGCCTTCCACTTCAATGGTGGAGATGTTCTCGCCGCCGGAGATGATGATGTCTTTCAGGCGGTCTTTGATCTCGGCGTAGCCGTCGGGATGCCAGACAGCCAGGTCACCGGTGTGGAACCAGCCGCCCCGCAGGGCCTCGGCGGTGGCCTTGGGGTTTTTCAGGTAGCCCTTCATCACGGTGTTGCCGCGCAGGAAGATTTCGC
This sequence comes from Marinobacter caseinilyticus, assembly GCF_011074955.1. Taxonomy (GTDB): domain Bacteria; phylum Pseudomonadota; class Gammaproteobacteria; order Pseudomonadales; family Oleiphilaceae; genus Marinobacter; species Marinobacter caseinilyticus. The sequence continues at coordinate 131,759 of NZ_WUQJ01000023.1, forward strand.
CGATGGTCTCGCCGTCTTTGGGGACGGGCTCCATGGTCTCGGAGTCGCCCACCATCATGCCGGCCAGGGTGTGGTAGCGCACGCCTTGCCGGGCCTTGATGGCGGCCCGTTCCTGCACGGGCAGATCGTCCCATTCGGATTTCCAGGCGCACACAGTGACCGGACCGTACACTTCGGTCAGGCCGTACACGTGAGTCACGTAGATGCCCATTTCCTCAATGGCCTCGATCACTTTGGCCGGGGGCGCAGCACCGGCGGTCATCGCGCGGACCGGGTTGTTGATGCCGGCCTTGGCGAACTCGGAGGCCCCCAACAGCGTGTTCAGCACGATGGGCGCGCCGCACATGTGGGTAACGTCGTGGTCGTGTATCAGTTCCAGGATTTTCTCCGGCTCCACTTTGCGCAGGCACACGTGGGTACCGGCAAACGCTGTGATGGTCCAGGGAAAGCACCAGCCATTGCAGTGGAACATGGGCAGGGTCCACAGGTACACCGGATGCTGGCCCATGGACCAGACCGCCTGGTTGCCCAGGGCATTCTCGTAGGCACCGCGATGATGGTACACCACGCCTTTCGGATTGCCGGTGGTGCCGGAGGTGTAACACAGGGAGATTGCCTGCCATTCGTCGGTCGGCATCTGCCAGTCAAACGCCGGATCGCCGGCGTTCAGGAACGTCTCGTAGTCCAGTTCGCTGACTGCGGTGGCACCGCCAAACTCCGGGTCGTCCACGTCGATCACCAGCGGCGGATTGTCCAGCAGGCTAACGGCTTCATGGATTACGCCGGCGAATTCCCGGTCGGCAATCAGCACTTTGGCTTCGCCGTGTTCCAGCATGAACGCAATGGTTTTGGCGTCCAGCCGTGTATTCAGGGCGTTGAGGACCGCACCGAGCATGGGCACGCCGAAGTGACACTCCAGCATTTCGGGAATGTTGGGCAGCATGGCGGCGACGGTATCGCCTTTGCCCACGCCCCGCTCAGCCAGGGCCGAGGCCAGGCGACAGCAGCGCTGGTAGGTTTCGTCCCAGGTACGACGCACGTCGCCGTGAATGACGGCTGGATATTCCGGGTACACACTGGCGGTGCGGGCAATGAAGTCTAATGGGGACAGCGGGGCGAAGTTGGCGGCGACGGGCTCAAGCCCTTCGTCAAAGATTGAGGTCATGCTGATCTCCTGAAGGCGTTGTTATTAGATGCCGTGCGACCTGAGGAAGCGCTGTTTGTTTTCAATACGGCTGTTGATAACACCAGAGTAGCGACAGTTGGATCGTACGCCAAGTAGACAAACGGCCGATCGCCGCAGTCATGAAAAAGGACTGCGGCGGTGGCTTGGAGGGTCCAGGAAGTCCGGGGATCAGCTCAGATTTTTGCGCATGAATTTCTGAACCTCTCCGATGATGCCGGAGCGGAACGCAATCACGGTGAGCACGAAGATGGCGCCGAGGATGGCATCCACCCAGTCACCCAGAGGGCCCTGGGACAGCTGATATTCCAGGTTCACCACAAAGGTGGCGCCGACCACCGGGCCCAGCAAAGTGCCGGTGCCGCCGATCAGGGTCATCAGGATAACCTCGCCGGACAGGTGCCAGTGAGCGTCGTTGAGGGACGCCAGTTGGAACACCACGGTTTTCAGCGAGCCCGCCAGACCTGCAAGACCGGACGACATCACAAAGGCCAGCAGCTTGTACTGATTGACGTTGTAACCCAGCGAGATCGCCCGGGGCTCGTTCTGTTTGATGGCCTTGAGCACCTGCCCGAAGGGTGAGCTGACAACCCGCTGCACCAACAGGTACGAGGCCAGGAACACCGCCAGTACGAAGTAGTACATGTTCATGTTGTCACTCAGGTCAATGAACCCAAACAGATAGCCACGGGGAACGCCGTGCAGGCCGTCTTCACCTCCGGTGAACTCCGATTGCACAAAGAAGAAGAACATCAGTTGCGCCAGCGCCAGGGTGATCATCGCAAAGTAGATACCCTGACGGCGGATCGCCACCACCGCGAAGCCCAGCCCCAGCAAAGTCGCGACGGCGGTGCCGGCGAGAATGCCCATTTCGGTGGTCAGGCCCGAGTAGTTCGACAGCAGATAGCCGGTGGTGTAGGCACCGCTGGCCAGAAACGCCGCATGGCCGAACGACAACAGGCCGGTATAGCCCAGCAGCAGGTTAAACGCCACCGCAAACAGGGCAAAGCACAGAATCTTCATCAGGAACACGGGGTACAGCACCGCTGGCGCCACCAACAACAATGCGAGCAGCACCAGGTTGAGAATCTGTTTTTTCCGGTGCTCGGATTTCTGCTGCGCGAGCATGGTTTTCTGGATGTCGGCATGTTGTGCAGACTCGCTCATGATTACGCCTCCTTACCAAACAGGCCCGAGGGGCGAATTAACAACACGACGACCATGACCAGGAAAATGACCGCAGACGATGCCTGTGGGTAGAAGGTTTTGGTCAGACCTTCGACCACGCCCATCAGGATGCCGGTAATGATGGCGCCGGCAATGGAGCCCATGCCACCGATCACCACCACCGCGAACACCACAATCAATATGTGGGAACCCATACCGGGCGTGACGGAGTAGATCGGCGCTGCCAACACTCCGGCAAAGGCCGCCAGCATGACCCCGAACCCGTATGTCAGGCTGACCAGCAGGGGCACGTTAATGCCAAACCCCTGCAGCAATTGGGAATCTTCCGTACCGGCCCGCAAGTAGGCGCCGAGCTTGGTTTTCTCGATCATGAACCAGGTGCCAAAGCACACCAGCAGCGCCATCACGATGACCCAGGCGCGGTAGTACGGCAGGAACATAAAGCCCAGGTTCATGCCGCCTTTGAATACATCAGGCATGGAGTATCGCAAACCGGACACCCCATAAATGTTAGTGAGAATGCCCTGAATCATCAGCGCAACGCCGAAGGTCAGTAGCAGACTGTAGATATGATCCTGGCCGCCAATCCGGCGCAGCAGGAAGTATTCGATCGCCATGCCCAGGCAGCCCACCAACACCGGGGCCACGAACAACGCCACCCAGTAGTTGACGCCCAACGTATCGAACAGGATGACCGTTGCCATCGCGCCCAGCATGTACATGGCGCCGTGGGCAAAATTGATAATTTTGAGCAGGCCGAAAATCACCGCCAGCCCAAGGCTCAACAAGGCGTAAAAGGCGCCGTTAATCACCCCGAGCAACAACTGGCCAGACAGCACAGCCAAGGGAACACCCAGAATCATGGACATGTTACGAACTCCAAAAGCAGCGCAGACGCGGCAACGGGCGTGTGCGCCTGCGGTTTCCTATGGCCGCCCCTCCGGGAATTCGGGGCGGCCAGTCGGTCAGGCCATTACTTGCCAGTCACGAGCGGGCATTTGCTCTCGGACAACGGACGATAGGCCTCGTCAGCCGGGATGGTGCGGAGAATCTTGTACAGGTCCCACTCACCCTTGGACTCTTCCGGTGTCTTCACTTCGGCCAGGTACATGTCATGCACCATGCGACCGTCTTCACGGATGCGGCCGTTGGAGGTAAACATGTCATTGATGGGCGTAGCCATCATCTGCTTGCGCACGGTTTGCGCGTCGTCGGACCCGGTCGCCTTGATCGCATTCAGGTACTGTATGGTGCTGGAATAGACACCCGCATGAATCATGGTTGGGCGTACACCCGTTTTCTCCATGAAACGATCAGACCAGGCACGGGTTTCGTCGTTCATGTCCCAGTACCAGCCGGTGGTGAGCTGGATACCCTGGGCTGCTTCGACACCCAGTGCGTGAACATCGGCCAGGAACAGCAACAGTGCCGCCAGGGTCTGGCCAGACTGGGTCAGGCCGAATTCGCCCGCGGTGTTGATGGCGTTGGTGGTGTCGGCACCGGCGTTGGCCAGCGCGACCACGTCGGCCCCGGACCCTTGGGCCTGCAGGATGAAGGACGAGAAGTCCGGTGTCGGGAACGGATGACGCAGGGTCTGGATGACCTCACCGCCATTGGCTTCCACCACGCGGGTTACGTCGCCTTCCAGGGCGTGGCCGAAGGCGTAGTCCGCGGTCAGGATAAACCAGGTTTTGCCGCCCTCTTTGACCACGGCACTGGCGGTACCGTTGGCCAGCGGATAGGTGTCATACACATAGTGGATATGATTGGGTGTGCAGTGCTCGTTGGTAATGCTGGAAGCAGCGGAGCCCGAGACGATGCCCAGCTTGTCTTTTTCTTCCAGGATGTCGCTCACTGCAATCGAAACCGAGGATGCCACCAGGCCGGCCACCAGATCGACGTCTTCGTTTTCAACCCAGCGGCGCACGGTGGCAGAAGCCACATCCGGGCTGTTACGGTCGTCGCTGCTGACGATCTCGATTTTCGAGCCCGCCACTGTGCCGCCAAAATCGGCGACGGCCATTTCCAGCGCTATCAGGCCATTCGGGCCAGCCAGGTCACGGTAGGTTCCGGACATGTCGGCCAGGTAACCAATTTTGACGGTATCACCTGAGATGTCGGCTTGGGCGCCGGCTACCATCAGGGTTGATGCAATCGCTGAGGTCAGAAGCTTTTTCATAATTGTCATTGTTGTATCTCCGCTACTGTCAGTGCTTTGGTTGTTGTCGATTGTTTAAAAGCTGTCTTTTACGGTTCCTGTTGTTGTTGGCAGTGTCGTTTCGTGTTGTCCCTGTTGCTATCTGCGGGACACTAGACGCCCAGATAGTTGTTCAGCATGGCTTGCTTGGCTTCAAGCTCCCCGGCGCTGATTTCCTCCGCAATCAGGCCGTGTTCCATCACGTAGTGACGGTCGGCCAAGGGGGCGGCGAAATGGAAATTCTGTTCCACCAAAATGATGGTCAGGCCTTTCTCTTTCAGCTTGATCAGCACCTCCGCCAGTTTTTCAACAATAACCGGCGCCAGGCCTTCGGTGATCTCATCCAGCAACAGCATGTTGGCCCCGGTGCGCAGGATGCGGGCCATGGCCAGCATTTGCTGCTCCCCTCCTGACAGCTTAGTGCCCATGCTGAGCCGGCGCTCGTAGAGGTTGGGGAACATGTTGTAAATTTCTTCCAGCGCCATGCCGCCGCTGCGCACTACCGGCGGCAAGGTCAGGTTTTCCTGAACGTTGAGCTCGGAAAATATGCCGCGGTGTTCGGGACAGTACCCGACGCCCAGACGGGCAATGTGGTGAGGCGGGCACGACATGGTTTCCTCACCGTTGATCATGATGGAGCCGGTACGGCGGCCCACCATGTTCATGATGGCCTTGAGGGTGGTGCTGCGCCCGGCGCCGTTGCGCCCCAGCAGGGTGACCAGCTCGCCGCGGTTAACCACCAGGTCAATGCCATGAAGGATGTGGGACTCGCCATAAAATGCGTGCAACCCGGATACCCGCAGCTGTTCGTATTCCTTTTGCGGCGCCTGGCTCATTCGGAGGCCTCCTGGTTCTCTGGTGCACTGGCTGATGGGCTGTTTGAAGACTTGCCCATGTAGACTTCCCGCACCTTCGGATCGTTGGAGACTTTTTCGTAGTCGCCCTCGGTCAGCACTGAGCCCTGAGACAGCACCGTGATGCGGTCACACAGCTTACTCACCACGCCGAGGTTGTGTTCCACCATCAATACCGTGCGGCCCTGGGCTGCCTTGCGCACCAGTTCCACCACCCGGTCGACGTCTTCGGCACCCATGCCCTGGGTAGGCTCGTCAAGCAACAGCAGTTTGGGCTCCATGGCGAGCGTGGTGGCCAGTTCCAGCGCCCGCTTGCGGCCGTAGGCCAGCTCGACGGTGGTGGTGTTGGCAAATTCGGTCAACCCGACCTGGTCCAACAGGGCCATGCTGCGCTCATTCAACGCGTTCAGGCTGTTGCCGGATTTCCAGAAGTGAAAGGAGTGCCCCTCAAAACGCTGCAGCGCCACACGGATGTTCTCCAGTGCGGTCATGTGCGGGAACACCGCCGAAATCTGAAACGAGCGCACCACCCCTTTGCGGGCGATAGCGGCGGATTTCATGGAGGTGATGTCGTCACCCATGAACAGGATCTTGCCCCGGGTAGGAATCAGGAATTTGGTGAGCAGATTGAAGACCGTGGTCTTGCCCGCACCATTGGGTCCGATCAGAGCATGGATATGACCGCTCTGAACCTTCAGGTTAACGTCGTCGACAGCCACAAAGCCTTTGAACTCTTTGACAAGGCCCCGGGTCTCCAGAACAAACTGGTCACTCATGTGCCATATACCTTTCGTTTTTGTTGTAATACTCATCTAATGCTGCGACAGATTAGATTGACGTATACGTAAGCGTCAAACAAAACCTTCACCTTTTCGACCGTTCACTATGAGCAAAAAGTCGTAGATGAGCGCCAACACCCGCTCTGGCTGCTCCAGATGCGGGGCATGACCCGTGCCTTCGATAAAAGCCGCCCGGGCATTCGGCCCGATACCATCAACGATGTCAGTGACCTGTTCCGGCACCCCGTATTCGTCGTCTTCACCTTGCATAATCAGGGCCGGGCAGTCGATGACGTCCATCCAGTGAGAGAAATCAAGCCATTGCTGGAAGCCCTCATCGAGCCAGATGCCGTGCCACGCCCGAAACAGCTCATCGGTGCGCTCGCCATGATGGCGCTGTAGTTTTTCCCGCAGGCCTTTGTCATAGCGCGCCATCATCGCCCGAATACCGGACTCCGTGAGGTGATCGGCCCAGGTGTGCGCCGCGATGGTCACCAGCCCACGGGCCCGGGAGCCGAGGGCGCCGGCGGCCACCAGGGCAATGGAGCCGCCGTCACTGTGACCGATCAGCACCACTTCGTTAATGCCCAGCGCGTCCAGCAACCGGGGCAGCCAGATTGCGCCCTCGTCTTCCTGGTAACGGTAAGGCCGCGGCAACACCTCGTCGGTGGAGGCACCATAGCCCTGGCGTTCATACACCAGCACATCAAGGCCGGTACGTTCCGCAAGCTGGGCCGGGAAACGCTTCCACAAGGCAATGTTGCCCAGTGACTCGTGCAGGAACACCACCGTCGGGCCACGGCTGGCCGGGTGACAGATCCGCTGCGCCTGAAACACCACGCCATCGCCCAACGGCACGGCAAGATCGAGAACGTTCAAGACCTCACCTTGGCCTGGGTATGGCATAGGTAATGGTGGCCTGCGCCACGGGATCGGCCATGCCAACCGAATGCACCAGTACTTCGCCAACGCCCATCGTTCTGCCCACCCGCAACAACGTCGCCCTGGCCGTGATGTCGGTGTGGGCGACAGGCTTGCGGAGAAAGTTAATATTGAGATTGCTGGTAACCGCCAACGGCACCAGACCGATCCGGCTGAGCAGCGCGGCATACAGTGCCACGTCGGCAAGCCCCATCATTGCAGGGCCCGATACGGTGCCGCCCGGTCGCAGGTGTTCTTCCGTCACCTCCAACACCATTTCGGCCCAGCCATCACCCAGACTCTGCAGGGTGCCGTAGCGCTCACCCTGGGGGAACTGCTCGGCCAGAAACGCCCGCAACTCGTCTACCGTTACCGTCATTGCGCAATTTCGTCTTTGGCCTGCTTGCGTAGAACGAAGCGTTGAATCTTGCCGCTCGGTGTTTTCGGCAGTTGCTCAACAAATTCGATTTCCCGCGGGTAGGCGTGGGTCGACAGCCGACGGCGAACCAGCGTCTGCAGCTCCTCCTTCAAGGCGTTCTCATCCACCGGCTCCTGACCGGAGCGAATCACTACATAGGCCTTGATGATGGAGCCACGCTTCTCGTCGGGTTTGGCGACCACACCGGATTCGGCCACCGCACTGTGTTCCAGCAAGGTACTCTCCACATCCGCAGGCCCAACCCGGTAGCCGGCCGTGGTGATGATGTCATCGTCGCGACCACTGAAAGAGAAGCTGCCATCGCCATGACAGATGGCCATGTCGCCGGTGAGGTAATAGCCGTTCACAAACGGGTCTTTCTCCCCCCAGGTGTAGCCGTCAAAATGGAACAGCGGCGACGCTTTTACGTCCACCGCCAACTGGCCCACTTCGCCCTGACCCACCTCTTCGTTCTGCTCGTTCAACGCAACGACACGGTGGCCGGGTGAGGAGTAACCCATGGCTCCCTGGCGCTTCAGGTGTGACAGGCCGTGGAAATTGCAGCAGGTCATGCCGGTTTCGGTCTGACCGTAGTGGTCCAGCACCGGGCAATGGTGGCGGCGCTCAACCCAGTTGGTCACCTCCGGGTTCAGCGGCTCACCGGCACTGCTGGCGACCCGCAAGCCAAGCACTTCGCCTTCCGGCAACACGTCATCGTTGGCTTTCAACAGGCGGTACGCGGTCGGTGCCGCCGCCAGATTGGTGATCTTGTACTTGCGGATCATGTTGTAAGTGCTCTCCGGGGTGAACGCGCCCGGATTAAAGTGCGTGGCGTGGCCCATCATCAGCGGGCCAATCACCGCGTAATACAGACCATAAGCCCAACCCGGGTCGGCCACGTTCCAGAACACGTCGTCGTCCCGCAGGTCGATGGCGTACTTCATATACACGTAAAACGCCAGCAGAGCCTTGGCCGGCACCGCAACGCCTTTGGCCTTGCCCACGGTGCCGGAGGTAAACATCTGCAGGAACGGGTCGGCGCCGGTAATCATCACTGGTTCAAACTGATCCGACTGCTGCGCCAGCACGGCCTTGAAATCGGACACATCGCTGCCGGTGTCGGCGGCGTCAACACACAGCGCCGGCGGGCAGCTGGCTACCTCATCCAGCTTGGGGAAATTGGTGGCGTCGGTGACGACCAGGCGGGTGCTGGCGCGTTCGAGGCGGTATTCGATCGCACCGGAACCAAACGCCGTGAACAGGGGTTGATAGACCGCACCGGCGCGCAACGTGCCGGCGATCACGATCAGCAATTCCGGGCCCCGGGGCAGCAAACCGGCAACGCGATGGCCTTTGCCAATACCCTGGGAGGCCAGATAGTTGGCAAAGCGCGCGGCGGCGGCCTGCAGTTCAGCAAAGGTCAGCTTACCGGCGCCGCCATCAGGTTTCTCCCAGTACAGAGCCACCCGCGCAGGGTCGGCCGCCCATTTGTCACAGATCTCGGTACAGACGTTCAGACCGGTGCTCAGGCGCCCCTCCAGAATGTCGGCTTCCAGGGCAGCGGGATCGAAGTTGTCGTAGACGGATGTGTATTCCGGGAGGCTCATGTCCGATTCCTTTTATTGTTGTGATTCAGATTGCATGCTCAATGTGTATCACAGGGTCTTGTTTACGTAAAGGTAAACTTTAGGGGTAACGCCCGCGCCCAAAACCCTGGCGCAACGCCGTTAAAACCGACCGCAAGACCTGTGTCAGAAAGGCCCTGCGGAAAACACCGGCCCGGCAGGCGGTCGCCATTGCTGACACGACCGTGTTCGTCTGCCTGTGGCACTGTGGCGGCCCTTCCAGGGAGTTTAGCACCAATTTTTTTACCCTGTCCCCCAGCCTCATTTTACGTTAACGTAATGCCCCAGTTTGGCCCCACCGGGATTCACATCAGGTTCCGGCAGGTTGGCTATACTGAAACCAACGATACCCCCACAAGGGGTATTTTGTTCCTCAGGCCATTACCCCAGGAAGAGGATTATGTCGACAACAACAAAGTCCGGCGTTAGCCATACGCCGAAATTTACCGACGGTGCGGAGTTCCGGATTCCCACCTTTAAGATGCTCAAGCAGGACGGCAAGCTCTACAAGGGCGTAAAAGAGCCGGACCTTGATCGCGAAAAGGCCTTGCGCATCTACCGGGCAATGATTACCACCCGGGTACTCGATGAACGCATGCTGGCCGCCCAGCGCCAGGGCCGTTTGAGCTTTTACATGCAATGCACCGGGGAGGAAGCTGCCGTCATCGGCAGTACCGCCGCCCTGGACGACGCCGATATGATCATGGCGCAATACCGTGAGCAGGGCGCCCTCGCCTATCGCGGCTTTACCATCGACGAGTTCATGAACCAGCTGTTCGGCAACGAACTGGACTACGGCAAGGGTCGCCAGATGCCGATCCACTATGGTTCCAGCAAGCTCAACTACATGACCATTTCGTCACCGCTCGCCACCCAGATACCCCAGGCCACCGGCTATGCCTATGGCCAGAAACTGGCCGGCGACGGCCACTGCACCATTGTCTATTTTGGCGAAGGCGCGGCTTCGGAGGGCGATTTCCACGCCGCCCTGAATATGGCCACCGTGCATCGGGTGCCGGTCATCTTCCTGTGCCGCAATAACGGCTACGCGATTTCCACCCCCGCGACCGAACAATTCGCCGCCGACGGTGTCGCCCCCCGCGCCTATGGCTACAAAATGGATGTGATCCGGGTCGACGGCAACGACATTCTGGCCGTCCACGAAGCCACCCGCGCGGCCCGCCGCATGGCGGTGGAAGAAAACCGCCCGGTGCTGATCGAGGCCATGAGCTACCGGCTGGCGGCGCATTCTTCATCGGACGACCCCTCGGGCTATCGCAGCAAGGACGAAGAAGCGGTCTGGCGCGAAAAAGACCCGATTCTGCGCATGCGGCATTGGCTGGAACACCGCCAGTGGTGGAGCGAAGACGAGGAGAAGCACCTGCAGGAAACCTTGCGCCGCGAGGTGCTGGAGACCATGAAGCGCGCCGAAAAGCGTCCACCGCCGCCACTGGAAAGCCTGGTCACCGATGTTTACGACACCGTGCCGCCGGCGCTGCAGGCGCAGTTCGAAAAACTGAAGGTGCATATCCGCAAGTACCCGGAGGCGTACCCCAAGAGCGCCAGCCACGCCAAGGGAGGGTCATGACATGGCTAAGATGAATATGCTACAGGCCATCAACGACGCCCTCGACACGGCCATGGCGGCCAATGACCGGGTGCTCTGCTTCGGTGAGGATGTGGGTGTTTTCGGTGGCGTGTTCCGAGCCACCAGCAACCTGCAACAGAAGTACGGCAAATCCCGCTGTTTCAACACGCCACTGGTCGAACAGGGCATCATCGGCTTTGCCAATGGCCTCGCGGCCCAGGGTTCAGTGCCGGTCGCGGAGATCCAGTTTGCCGATTACATCTTTCCCGCCTTTGACCAGATCGTGAACGAGTCGGCCAAGTTCCGTTACCGCTCCGGCAACCTGTTCGATGTCGGTCGGTTAACCATTCGCGCGCCCTACGGCGGCGGCATTGCCGGCGGGCTCTACCACTCGCAGTCACCGGAAGCCTATTTTGCCCACACACCGGGGCTGAAGATCGTGGTGCCACGCAATCCGCACCAGGCCAAAGGCTTGCTGCTGGGCGCCATCCACGACCCGAACCCAACGTTGTTCTTTGAGCCCAAACGACTGTATCGCGCGTCCGTTGGCGACGTACCGGAAGGCGATTACCAGTTGCCGCTGGGCGAGGCTGAAATCCTCAAGGAAGGCACCGATGTGACCTTGCTGGGCTGGGGTGCGCAAATGGAAGTGATCGAACAGGCAGTCGAAATGGCTGAAAAAGATGGCATTTCCTGCGAAATAATCGATCTTCGCACCATTCTGCCCTGGGACGCGGACACCGTTGCCAGCTCCGTCTTCAAGACCGGCCGGCTGGTGGTCACACACGAAGCGCCGCTGACCGGCGGGTTTGCCGGCGAAATCGCCGCCACCATACAGGAGCGTTGCTTTCTGTACCTGGAATCCCCCATCGCCCGGGTGACTGGCCTGGATACCCCTTTCCCGCTGGTGCTGGAAAAGGAACATCTACCCAATCATCTGAAAGTGTATGACGCCATCAAAGCCAGCGTCGATTTCTAGGTCGATATCAGGACAGGAGAACAACTATGAGTGATTTTATTCTGCCCGATATCGGCGAAGGTATCGTGGAGTGCGAGTTGGTGAAGTGGCTGGTCAGCGAGGGCGACCTGATCGAGGAAGACCAGCCGGTAGCGGAGGTCATGACCGACAAGGCACTGGTGGAAATTCCGGCGCCCTATAAAGGCCGGGTTACCCGCCTCTACCACCGGGAAGGCGACATCGCCAAGGTGCACGCGCCGCTGTTTGCGCTGGTGGACGAGAGCGGCAAGGCGCACGACAACAGTGACAAAAACCCTACGGATGCAGCAACGCCCCGGTCGCCCGTGCCCGACACCGGCCCTCAAACCGAGGCGGTCGTGACCGGCGACAACGTCACCGAGGATTTCATTTTGCCGGATATCGGCGAAGGCATTGTCGAATGTGAGGTGGTGGAGTGGCGTGTCGCGGAGGGCGACGACATTGAGGAAGACCAGCCGGTGGTCGATGTCATGACCGACAAGGCCGTGGTTGAGATCACCGCGCCCAAGGCCGGCCGGGTCTCCCGCTTGTACTGCAAGAAGCAGGAGATTGCCCGGGTGCACGCACCGCTGTTTGCGTTTGTGCCCCGTGACCGCGAGACCCCAGCCGACACGGGTTCCCAGGCCGAGGTGGCTTCACAGGCGCCCTCCGCCCCGGCACCGGACCGGCCACCAGCCCCGGCCAAATCGACCGGCGGCAATCGACAACGCATCCCGGCCAGTCCGGCGGTCAGGCGGCTGGTGCGGGAACACAACCTGCAGTTGGCCGACATTGCCGGGTCAGGCAAGGATGGCCGGGTGCTGAAAGCCGACATCCTGGCTCACCTGGATCAGCCTGCAAAAGCCACCACGGCTGAACCCAGGGCCGAGGGGCAGGCTCAGGCCAGACCCCGTCGCGGCACAGCCGACCAGGAGGTGCGGGTCGAGCCGATCAAGGGCATGCAGGCGGTGATGGCGAAACGCATGGTGGCGTCGGCAACCACCATCCCGCACTTTATTTACAGCGAGGACATCGATGTCACCGCCCTGCAGGCTCTGCGACAGCAGCTGAAACCCGAAGCCGAGGCACGGGGTTCGCGACTGACGCTGATGCCGTTCATCATGAAAGCGATGGCGCTGGCGGTGAAAGACTTCCCGATCCTGAACAGCCAGGTCAACGAGGCGGTCACCGAGATCCGCTACCAGCCCCAATGCAACATCGGCATGGCGGTGGACAGCAAGGCAGGCCTGATCGTGCCCAACGTCAAAGATGTCGGACAACTGACCCTGCTGGAAATCGCCGATGAAGTTGCACGCCTGACCTCGGCCGCCCGTGAGGGCCGGGTGAATCAGGCCGACCTCAAGGGTGGCACCATCACCATCTCGAACATTGGCGCGCTCGGTGGCACCTACGCGGCACCGATCATCAATGCCCCCGAGGTGGCCATTGTGGCACTGGGCCGCACCCAACGCCTGCCACGCTTCGACGCCAGTGGCCAGGTGGTGGAAAAAGCGATCATGACGGTCAGCTGGGCGGGCGATCATCGCATTATTGATGGCGGCACCATTGCGCGCTTCTGCAACTGCTGGAAAGGCTACCTGGAATCACCGCAGTCGATGCTGCTGCATTTGGGTTAAGCTTTCACCATGGCGCAACCAAACCAGTCCCAGCTACAGCAGTTTTACATCCCGGAAGAGCAGTCGATTTACCTGCTCAGTCACGACGATGCCAAGAAGCTCAAGGACTGGGTGGCGCTGTGCGCCACCCAACTCCGGCAGTTGGGTTACCAGGACATCGAGATGATCGGCAAGGGCGCATACGGCTTCGTCTTCGCCGGCCGGCTGGAACTGGAAGGCGTCCGTGATCTTGAGCATGTGTTCAAGTTCACTCGCGTCAACCTGCCACAACACCTGCAGGACCGCCTCGAGGATGAGGCCTTCATCTTGCAACAGGTCGAGCACCCCCGGGTGCCGCGCCTGATTTCCTATCAGCGGGCCCGCAATCAGCCGATTCTGGTGATGGAGCGGGCCGCCGGTATTAACCTGGAAGAAGTCTCACTACAGGAGGGGCGCTTGCCGCCCAGGCTGGTGGTGCGCATCGCCGACCAGTTGGCGGACATCCTGCGCAACCTGCGACGCGAGGCTGGGCCGGCGGGACGGCCCATCGTGCACGGCGATATCAAGCCCTCGAACCTGGTGTTTGATGCCGAGCACGAAACCATTGCGCTGATCGACTGGGGCTCGTCGGTGTTTGCACAGCTGGATGAAAACCAGCAGTTCGTTACCGCAAACGTCATGGAGCTGATGTCGGACAACCTGCAGCAGACCAACGCCCGACTGGGCGACGTCTATTTCATTGGCGACGAGCAGTTGTACGGCGGCCTGTCGTCGCCACGGTTTGACGAACAGGGCGCGGCCGGCACCCTCTATGCCCTGGCCTCGGGGCAGTCGTGCCGGTTCGGCCACCGGGCCATTCCGGCCACGTCACTGGGGCTGCCGATGGAATTTGCCCGGATGCTGGACGCCATGCTTGACCCCGACCCGATCAAACGCCAACGGGCCGGAGACTATTATCTGAAAGAAATGCCACGCATCGCCCGCACGGTGATGGTCGACCTGCCCGAACCTGCGGTGGCGCCGCTGGTGCCGGTCTGGGTGCGGCCGTCACCGCGCGAGATCGACACCGTGGTGTACAGCTCACGCAAATCGTTCCTGCGCCAGGAAGGCGCGCCGGAAACCCTCAATGACGTCAACGACGTCCAGCTTGACCGTTACTACAAGAACTTCATGCAGGGCATGGGCGAAACCGAGAAGGCGTTCCTGGCGTCGGTGAGCCGGCTCGGACGCTACCCGGTGGAAGGTGGCCTGGCGGTGCGCTGGGAGACCGATGGCGTCTACGTGGACACCTCGCTGAACCTCTACGACCCCAGCCTCAAGACCGCCTTTGTGACGGCGGTGAACAACATGGTCAACCTGGCGCAGGCGATTTACCGTCAAGGCATTTTCAAAAGCTGCCTGTTTAATGCCCGCGACACCCTCCACATTGACCGCGAAGGCCCGGACCAGCCGTTCATACTGGCGCCGGAGATGCGCCTGCCTTACCAGGTGAGCGCGGCACCGGAGGTGGAAGACCGCTCACGGGTGCATTCCTATTTTGAAGACGGCCCGGACCCGGAAGAGTTTCTGGTGCTGCCCAAGGCCATCATCACTGCACTGGAAGCCCTGAACACCATTCACCACACCGGCATGATCATCTTCGAGGCACTGCCCCGCCACCTCAAGATTCACAGCCACTACCGCCTGCTGGACCCGGACCGGGAAGAGGAGTTCTGCCGTCGCCTCGACGAGATCCTCGCCGCGGTCGGGCACATCGAGGGCCTCGGGGTTTCCGGTTTCATGAAGATGCCGTACAAGGACACCCGGTTCTTCCCCCACATCGAGCATTTGCCTGAGCGTTATTATCCCCGCAACCCCAGGCAGGATGACACCACCCGCTGACTTCTGGCAGGCCTGCGCCAGACCACTGCGGTGATCGCACTGTCCCTTGCCGAAGCCGGTCGGCCAGCAACACCTGAACCCGGATTCAAAGCACCTTGCGCGGGTTGCACCCAATCCCGCTTTTAACTCCGATGCGTGGCGCTGTAATGCCTGAAAACGGGCAGATCACCGATGAACACCGATGAACACCGATGCCTATACCGCAACAATAAACTTGTGATTTCCATCTGCATCATCCTGAGCATCTATGGCGGCGGCTTTGCCACTGTACCGTCGTACCTGGCGGACAACTTCGGCACTGAAATGGTTGGCGCTATCCATGGCCGCCTGTTAGCCGCCTGGTCCGCTGCCGGCCTGGTGGGTCCGGTGATTATTTCACGGTTTCGTCAAGTTCAGGTCAAAGGCGCCACTCAAGGGCTCAGCGATAGGGAACAACCTTCAGGCGCGCCGGACTGGCGCCCGATGATCGTCGGCCAACAGCTCCGCAAAGGTGCAGATCTCGCCACACCGGTCCGGCGCATAACCGGGCAGCTTGTCGATGGCATCGATGAACTCGGCCGACCGCATCAGGTCCAGCAACGGGTGCAGTTTGTCTTGTCTCAGCAGGTCCTGGTGACAGACCAGCAGGTAGTGTTCGGTGGCAAGGTTGATAAAGTCGAGGCCAAATTGTCGGGCGGCCGCTTCCACACCGAAACCGGTGTCCGCCATACCGGCGGCAACATAGGCGGCGACGGCGGTATGGGTGAACTCCTCGCGTTCGGCGCCGTGGATCTGGCCTTCTGAGATGCCACGATCCTTGAGCAGCAGGTTAAACAAAATCCGGGTGCCGGAATGACGGTCGCGGTTGATAAAACGAGTCTCCGGCAGGGTCAGATCTTTCAGACCCGCGACGGTGGATTGGCTGTTGTGACGAATCATCAGGCCCTGTTCGCGGGTGACGAAGCGAATCACCCTGAGATCGTGTGATTCCAGCTGGCGGCGGTACAGATCCATGACCTGCGCGGCCAACCGGGGGCAGTCAGGCAGATGAAAACTGGCCAGGTCACAGTCACCACGGCCAAGCGCATTGAGGGCGTCTTCCGGGTTGCAGTACTGCAGATTCAGGTCCACCCGGTCAGAAAAATCGGGCAACAGCGCCACGGCGTAACCGTGGCTGGCATGCAAACGAAGTATCGGGTGCGACCCGGCAAACAGCTGCTGGAGTTGATTGCTCAGCTCCAAGGCCATGCTGTCGATCTGGGGGCCGAGTCGGGCCTTCACCCGCTGCTCCGACCAGAGCAGCTTGTCGCCCAGGGGCGACAAGCGGGTCCCGTGGCCTTTGCGCATCAGGACCAGGGGCATGCCAAAAAAATCGGCGCCGCGGTTGAGCAAATTCCAGGCGTGGCGATAGGAAATGCCCGCCGCATTGGCGGCAGTGGTGAGCTTGCCGGACTCGCTGATGCTTTTGAGCAGCCGGAACAGCACCGGATCAAAAAGTTCACCGTCGTCCGACCGGAACACCCAGGCGGGTGAAATGCTGAGCTTCTTCTTATGCATAATGCTTCATATTTATCGGCAGTAGACGAAGTGATAGTTTCAATATAGTGGGTTTATCCCCACGGTAAAACCAGTAACAATTAAGAACGGTCATGCATATGTCTGAACGGAATAATTCATATGGTCGTGTTCAAGGTGGCGCTGCAGCGGTGGCGCACCCGAACAACCCACCGCCGTTTGAAGAATGGACTCCGGACCTGATCCGCCAGCAGGTAGAGGCGCTTAAAGGCATGCCCGGCGCCATGCTGCCCATACTGCACGCCGTCCAGGATCGCTTCGGCTACATTCCCGAAGCCGCCGTGCCGATTATTGCGGAATCGCTGCGACAGACGCGAGCCGAAGTGCACGGCATCATCAGTTTTTATCATCACTTCCGCACCCACCCGACGGGCACCCACGTGGTACACGTCTGTCGCGCAGAGGCCTGCCAGGCCATGGGTGGCCGACAACTGGAAGCGCACATCAAGGCCAGGCTGGGCATCGATTACCACCAGACCAGCCGGGACAACGAATTTACCGTGGAGCCGGTGTACTGTCTGGGCAACTGCGCCTGCGCGCCGTCGATCCGCGTCGGTGACGCCATTCATGGCCGCATGACTGCAGACAAGTTCGACCGCCTGGCCGATCAGCTGACCACCACCACCCTGGAGCTGAAATGATGCCAACGACTGTTTACGTGCCCTGTGACACCACCGCGCTGGCCATGGGCGCCGACCAGGTCGCCACCTTGATGGCGCGCGAGGCGGCCGACCGCAATCTGGACATCAACATTGTGCGCAATGGCTCGCGCGGTCTGGCGTGGCTGGAACCCATGGTCGAGGTGGACACCCCCGATGGCCGGGTCGCCTATGGCCCGGTTGAACCCGACACGGTTGCCGGGCTCGCCGATGCCGGCCTGTTTGAAGGCCTGTCATCGCATCCACTGGCACTGGGCCGGACCGACGACATTCCCTATCTGAAAAAGCAGCAGCGGCTGACTTTTTCCCGGATTGGTATCACGGCGCCGCTGTCACTGGACGACTACCGCGCCCACCAAGGATTTTCCGGCCTGGCCAAAGCACTCAAGCGGTCGCCGCAAGCCATCGTGGATGAGGTTAAAAGCTCCGGGCTGCGTGGACGCGGCGGCGCCGCTTTCCCCACCGGGATCAAGTGGCAAACTGTGCACGACGAGCCAGCAGGCCAGAAGTACGTTGTCTGCAATGCCGACGAGGGCGATTCCGGAACCTTTGCCGACCGCCTGGTGATGGAGTGCGACCCGTTTATGCTGATTGAAGGCATGACCATTGCAGGGCTGGCAGTGGGCGCCACTCAGGGCTACGTTTACCTGCGCTCGGAATACCCGGTCGCCCACCGGATCTTCAAGGCCGCGCTTGAGCGAGCCTACGACGCCGGTTATCTCGGGGACAACATTCTCGGCAGCGGCCAACGGTTTGACCTGGAAGTGCGGCTGGCGGCCGGTGCCTATATTTGCGGTGAAGAAACCGCTCTGCTCGACAGTCTTGAAGGCAAGCGCGGCATGGTGCGGGCCAAACCGCCGCTGCCCGCCATCAAGGGTTTGTTCGGCCAGCCCACCGTCGTCAATAACGTGCTGTCACTGGCGGCCATTCCCTTCATTCTCGATCAGGGTGGCAAAGCCTATGCGAATTATGGCGTGGGGCGCTCCCGGGGCACCCTGGCCCTGCAACTGGCCGGCAACATAAAACGTGGCGGGCTGGTTGAGCTGGCGTTCGGCATTACCCTGCGGGCGCTGATGGAAGACTTTGGCGGCGGCACACACTCGGGCCGACCCTTGAAGGCGGTTCAGGTAGGCGGCCCGCTGGGCGCCTACCTGCCGGAAAGTCAGTGGGACTCGCCGATGGACTATGAAGCGTTTGCCGCCTTTGGCGGCGTGGTAGGTCATGGCGGTGTGGTGATGTTCGACGACACCGTGGACATGGGCGAACAGGCCCGGTTCGCCATGGAGTTCTGCACCGTCGAATCCTGTGGCAAATGCACGCCGTGCCGAATTGGCGCCGTGCGAGGGGTTGAAGTGATTGACCGGATTCGCGCCGGTGACAACCGTGAGGCCAATCTCGAACTGCTGACCGAGCTGTGCGAGACCATGGTGGACGGTTCCCTGTGCGCCATGGGCGGCATGACGCCCTTCCCCGTGCAGAGCGTAATGAAGCATTTTCCCGATGACCTGGGTGCCTGACAGGCCGGATAACGAGGACACGCACCATGTTGAACTATTTCGACCCTGCGACCGAAGGCCTTAACCCAAACCGGGACTACGGCACCCCCGCCCAGCTATCCGAAACCCTGGTCGCGCTCAGCATTGACGGCGTCGACATCCGTGTGCCGGAAGGCACCTCGGTGCTGCGCGCCGCCGCGTTGGCCGGCATCAATATTCCCAAGCTGTGCGCCTCCGACAATCTGGAAGCCTTTGGTTCCTGCCGGTTGTGTGCGGTGGAGGTCGAGGGTCGCCGCGGCTACCCGGCGTCGTGCACCACCCCGGTCGCCGAAGGCATGACTGTGACCACCCAGAACAACAAACTGGGCAAGTTGCGTCGCAACATCATGGAACTCTATATCTCGGACCACCCCCTGGATTGTCTGACCTGCCCCGCCAACGGCAATTGCGAGCTGCAGGACGTGGCGGGGGCAGTTGGCCTGCGGGAGGTGCGCTACGGCTTTGATGGTGAAAATCACCTCGACGCCGAAACCGACGACTCGAATCCCTATTTCAGCTTCGACCCCAGCAAATGCATTGTCTGTTCACGCTGTGTCCGTGCCTGTGAAGAAGTTCAGGGTACCTTTGCGCTGACCATCGATGGCCGGGGGTTTGACTCCAAGGTGTCGGCAAGTCAGAACGAAAACTTCATGGACTCCGAATGCGTCTCCTGTGGTGCCTGTGTTCAGGCCTGCCCGACCTCCACACTGATGGAAAAGAGCGTCATCGAGGTCGGCCAACCCGAGCACAGCGTGGTGACCACCTGCGCCTATTGTGGCGTTGGCTGTTCGTTCAAGGCCGAAATGAAAGGCAATGAGCTGGTGCGCATGGTGCCCTATAAAGGCGGCGACGCGAACCACGGTCACTCCTGTGTGAAGGGCCGCTTTGCATTCGGTTACGCGACCCACAAAGACCGCATCAAAGAACCCATGATCCGGCACACCATCGACGAGCCCTGGCGTGCCGTGAGCTGGGACGAAGCCCTTGGCTTTGCCGCCAGCCGCCTGAAAGCGATTCAGGCGCAGCACGGTCGTGAGAGCATTGGCGGCATCACATCGTCTCGCTGCACCAACGAAGAAACCTACCTGGTGCAGAAGCTGATTCGGGCAGCGTTCGGCAACAACAACACCGACACCTGTGCCCGCGTCTGCCATTCGCCGACCGGTTACGGCCTCAAGACCACCATGGGCGAGTCCGCCGGCACCCAGACCTTCGATTCGGTGATGATGTCCGACACCATTCTGGTCATTGGCGCCAACCCGACGGACGCGCACCCGGTGTTTGCCTCGCAGATGCGCAAGCGTCTGCGACAAGGCGCCAAACTGATCGTGGCGGACCCCCGCTACATTGACCTGCTAAAAACACCCCACGGTGGCGAAGGCATTCACCTGCCACTGCGCCCCGGCACCAACGTGGCGCTGATCAATTCCCTGGCCCACGTCGTTGTCACTGAAGGCCTGGAAGACCAGGAGTTTATTGAGAGCCGCTGTGAACCCAAGGCCTACACTGACTGGCGCAACTTTATCAGCGAAGACCGCAATTCACCGGAAACTCTGGAAATGATCACCGGGGTGGCGGCGGCCGACGTTCGTCGGGCGGCTCGAGCCTATGCCCGAGCCGGCAATGGCGCGATCTATTACGGCCTGGGCGTGACCGAACACAGCCAGGGCTCCACCATGGTGATGGGCATTGCCAACCTGGCCATGGCGACCGGCAACATCGGTCGCGAAGGGGTGGGTGTCAACCCGCTACGGGGCCAGAACAACGTTCAGGGTTCCTGCGACATGGGGTCCTTCCCCCACGAATTGCCGGGGTACCAGCACATCGCCGACGATCTCGTCCGCGGCCGTTTTGAAGCGGTCTGGGGCGTGACGCTCGACAACGAGCCCGGCCTGCGCATTCCCAATATGTTCGATGCGGCCATTGCCGGTACCTTCAAGGCCATGTACGTGCAAGGTGAGGACATCGCCCAGTCGGACCCCAACACCCACCATGTGGAATCGGCGCTGAAGGCACTGGACTGTCTGATCGTGCAGGATATTTTCCTGAACGAAACCGCCAAGTTCGCCCACGTGCTGCTGCCGGGCTCCACCTTCCTTGAGAAAAACGGCACGTTCACCAACGCCGAGAGACGGATCAACCGGGTCCGCAAAGTGATGCCTGCGGTGGCGGGCCTGGAAGACTGGGAAGTCACCTGCGCCCTGTCCAACGCCCTGGGCTACCCGATGCATTACAACCACCCGTCTGAGATCATGGACGAGATCGCCCAACTGACCCCAACCTTTACCGGCGTCAGCTACGACAAACTGGAACAACAGGGCAGCATCCAGTGGCCCTGTAACGGCGACCACCCGGACGGCACGCCGACCATGCACACGCTGGACTTCCCGATCGGCAAAGGCCACTTCGCGATCACCGAGTACCTGGCGACCGAGGAGCGCACCAATCGCCGTTTCCCGCTGCTACTGACTACCGGGCGCATCCTGAGCCAATACAACGTCGGCGCCCAGACCCGCCGGACCGATAACCGCCAATGGCACCAGGAAGACCTGCTTGAGATCCACCCCAGCGACGCCGAATTGCGCGGCGTGCATGACGGAGACTGGGTCGGCATCTCCAGTCGCGTGGGCCAGACCGTGCTGCGGGCAAAACTCAGCGATCGCATGTTACCGGGAGTTGTGTACACGACCTTCCACCACCCCGGCAGTGGCGCCAACATCATCACCACCGAAAATTCCGACTGGGCAACCAACTGTCCGGAGTACAAAGTAACGGCAGTGCAAGCGGAGAAAGTGTCCCAGCCTTCACAGTGGCAGCAGCAATTCCGCGACTTCGACAAACGCCAGAAGGAATACCTTGAGCAGGCAGACCAAGATGCAACCACCGCGCTCAAGTGACCCGGACGCGGCGAGCGCCGACGCCCGGGAGCCACCCCCGCCGTTGACCCACACCCGTGTCGATGTACGCGGGCCGGAGCAGGGTGGCGTCAGCGCGGACGTCGTTGCCGAAGAAATTCCGGTGGCCATGGTCTACAACGGTGTTTCCCATGCGGTGATGATGGCCACTCCAGCAAACCTGGAGGACTTTGCCCTGGGGTTCAGCCTCACCGAAACTATCCTGCAGCGCCCCGGGGAACTCTTTGACCTGCAGTTGGACGTTGGCCCGGATGGCGTGTCCATTGAGATGCGCATCGCCAACGAGCGGCTGTTCCGCCTCAAAGCGCAGCGGCGCAACATGGCTGGGCGCACCGGCTGCGGCCTGTGCGGCACCGAATCCCTGGCCCATGCGATCCGCCCAGTCCCCAGGGTTGGCCCGCACCCGGTCATTCCGGACGTCGCGATTCAGCGTGCGGTGGAAGACCTCAAAGCTTACCAGCCTCTGCAGGCAGAAACCGGCGCAACCCATGCCGCCGCCTGGTGTGACGTGGATGGCCAGATTGTCGCGGTACGGGAAGACATCGGGCGTCACAATGCGCTCGACAAGCTGATTGGCCACCGGTTGCGGTCGGGTAACGATTTTGACTGTGGTTTCGCACTGATTTCCAGCCGGGCCAGCTTTGAGATGGTGCAAAAGGCGGCTGCGGTGGGCATTGGTTGCCTGGTCGCCGTCTCTGCCCCCACGGGGCTGGCCATACGCGAAGCCGGGAAAGCAGGCATCACCCTGATCGGCTTCGCCCGTCCGGGTCGCCATGTGATTTACCACGCAGGCCATCAGTCTGATGCAACAAACACTGCCCGGGAGGGCCGCCCGTGAGTGACCAGCAATTACAGAACCTGATCAACATGATTAACCAGATTGGCGCCAACAACTTACACCATGATGACGAACACGATGCGGCGGAAATGGTCGCCGGACACCTGAAGAAATTCTGGGCCCGCAGTATGAAGGCGCAGCTTATCAGCTATGCCGACAGCGACGGCGCGCAGCTATCCCCCGTCTCCAGACTTGCCGTCGAACGATTGAAGCAGAAGCGCTGAGCCAGGCCCCTGTGCTCGCACATGTGGAGCGGCCACAGGGTACTCAGCCCTGCGGTTTGTCCTGCGCCTGTTGATCCTTTTCCCGTTTGTTGTCCCGGGCGGCAAACCCCCAACCCACCGCTGCCAGCAGCATTAAACCCGTGATAATGGGAGACACCTCCCCCAGGGTCACTAACGCTGCAAATACCGAGCTGACAGACCCTACCGTGGCAAGCTTCCATGAAATATTGTTGGTCGCGGCTTTATTCTCTGATGATGCACTCATGGCTCTGTGTTCCTGTCGGATTGATCGAACAATGGATAGATGACGGATAGGCCGAACCAGTCTACCCCACCCAGAGCCGCGCCTGAAACCGGCTTTGCTTCCATAACAGCGCCACCCAGAGAGCGTGGGCGTTGACCAGCACCGCCAGCACCCACTCAAAGCCATCGTCCATGCGCTGATAGTGACCGGGGGCGATCACACTCACCAGCACCGACAGCAATCCCACGGTCAGCGTCACCAGACACAGCCCGAGCAATCGGCGGCCCGCCCTGCCCCAAACCTGATGATTCAGTAAAGCGCCGGTCAGCAGTAACTGATTGATAAACGTCAGGCTAAAATACATTGTCACACCAGTACGGCGCACCTGTGCGAAGCCCTCCCCGCCATGCCCCAGGGTCAATACATAGGCGGCCAGGGCCAGCCCGGTCACCAGCCCAAGCCACGGCACCCACGGTATTCCCCGGTTCCGGCAACCAAGCTGTTCTAACCAACGCGCATTCAGACACCAGAACATCACCCCAAGCAATGCCTCGGGTAGCATGGCGCCCTTAAAGATAAAATAAGCCGTGCCGTGCCGGCCGGTTCTGCTGATACTGGTACAGCTCTCCCAGTAGGGAATGCAGGCCGCAACATGGCCTTCAAGTATGGACACCAGAAACGTCAGATGAATGGTCAACAGAGGGATTACTGCAGTGATCAGTGCCAGCCACCAGAGCTGAACACCGCCCAGCTTTACGCTCATGATGCACCTTCCCCCACCCTCGCGGTTGGACAAACCTTTTCGTTTGCCTGTCGTGTTTGTGCCCTATTTTGCAATCAATCCAGACGCCGTAAAACCTCCGCCCTTTCCCTAGCCCACAATCGGGCTCAATCCTATCGCCAGCTCGTCCCATAACCCGTTAAATAGAATCGTAAAAGGAGGCTGGGCTTCTGTCGGAACTCTTGTCAGGACTCTGACGTCAGAAGCCTGAATGATTACGTTAAGGAGGCTCAACCATGGCACTTTTTCCCATCAAACGTCCTTCGGCCGGCGATCTTGGCCAATGGGATCCGTTTACAGAACTGTCTCGCCTGAATGAAAGAATGTCGCAAATGATGGATTTCTGGCGCAACGGTGAAAAAACAGGAACCTTGGCACGCTGGTTTCCAGCATTGGACGTCATCGAGAACGAGAAAAACCTGATTCTCAAACTGGATACCCCGGGACTCGAAAGCAAAGACATCAAGGTCGAAGTCAACGAAGGTCAGCTTACAATCAGCGGAGAAAGAAAGCAGGAGAAAGAGGAAAAGAACGAAGAGTTTACCCACATCGAACGCAGTTACGGTTCCTTTATGCGGGTATTGCCGCTGCCTGATTACGTTAATTTCGACAGCATCGATGCGGAGTGCAAGCAGGGCGTATTAACGGTCAAAATGGACAAGATTCCGGGCCGGAAAAAAGAAGTGAAATCGATCCCGGTGCATTAAAAACCGATGAATTGCCTGCGGGTGTTCGACGTATGAGCACTCGCAGTCATCTTCAACGATCATTTTTCCTTGGCGAGTCTGACAGCATTGCCCATTCCACGGCGCGCTGAATCAATTTTGCATTGTTACGCAAACCCAACTTGCTTTTTATATGCTCACGGTGAGAGTCAATGGTTTTATAGCTCAGGTAGAGCTTATCGGCGATTTCCCGGGACGAAAGGCCGTGACCAAGAAAACCAAACACTTCAAGCTCTCGATCCGACAATACGTCCTCCGGACGATCGTCGTGACCATTGGTGCTGAACTGCCGGTTCAGTATGTAGGCCGACACGGACTTGTCGAGGTAAACATCCCCATTCAACACCTCACTCAGGGCGGTAAGGACTTTGTCAGCAGCTTGCTCTTTGTTGATGTACCCGTTGGCGCCCGCGCGCAGGGCACGCTCGGCGAAAACCATGTCATCGTGCATGGAAACCACCAGCAGTTTGGCCCGACAGCCTTCATGGCGCAGTGACTTGATCAGTTGCAGGCCACTGCCCTCTGCCAAAGTCAGGTCTACAATCACCGCATCCGGCGCCAGGGATCGAACCAGCTTAAGCGCCTCTTTTGCGCCAGCGGTCTCCCCGACCACCTCAAACCGGACATCTTGATTGATCAGCGCAACCAACCCCTCACGAAACACGGGATGGTCATCTACTATCACGATCTTTGCGGTCATTTAGCCTCCTTTTCCGCAAGCACTTGCATCCTTACAATGGAAGATTGCAGCTAACAAGCGTGCCATGTGGGACATAAGCCTGCACCGATAACTCAGCGCCAATCAACTGCGCGCGATAATTCATGATGCGGATACCCTGGCCATCGATCCTGTCATTTGACGGCAATGATATACCCTTTCCATCATCAATAATCTGCAACCTCAGGTTTTGCCCGGTCTTACGCAATGCGATTACGATGTGTTGGGCGCCGGCATGTTTACGTGCGTTATGAACTGCTTCCTGGGCAATTCTCAGTAATTGTATTTCTTTTTCGCTGTCAATCACGGACTCAGCCTGGCCGGCCTCAATGTGGCAACTGCATGACACCGAATTGTCCGCTGATACCGCACGGGCCAGCGATTCCAGGGCCTCCACAAGGCCGCTGTCCGACACGTCCAGCGGCGCCAAATCAAATATAATGGTGCGCAGTTGTTTAATCGCGTGCTGCAGTCGTTGGCTGAAAGCCGAAAAAGCGCTTGCCACCGAATCGTCCTTGCCACTGTAGGTCCGCGCCTGCCCCATGGTGGACAGTGACATCGCAGCCAATTCCTGACCAAGACTGTCGTGTAACTCTCGGCTAATGCGGCTGCGTTCATTTTCAGCCACTTGCATGACTTCTCGCTGCAAGCGCTTTTTTTCGCGGGTATCGCGCAAAATGGCGGTGAACTTATTTCTGTGGTCGATTTGACTGACGCCAAGCTCGACCGGAATCCGCTCGCCACTCTGGTTTAGCACCGTCACATCGCAACGCAGGATCCTTGACTCCACCACTGCGTTGCTCAGCCGTTCATGCATGAACTGCTCCAGATTCGACATGTCCGGGTCTGACAGCAGCAGACAGATATTATGGCCCACCAGTTGGTCAAGGGAGTAACCGAGCAGCTTTTCCGCCGACCGGTTTGCCGATTCGACCAGGCCCCGACCGTCCATGGTAATGATTGGGTCGGCCACCGCATTGAGAATGGACTCCATCTCCTGCCGACTTTCCTTATACTGCTGAGCCCGCGCCTCAACCCGTTTTTCCAAGTCGCTGTTCAGCCGAGACAGCTCGTCTTCCACTGCCTTTTGGGCATCAATATCCGCCATGGACACATACCAAAAGCTTTGGTTCGAACCCGACTCGTCGCTGAGTTCGCTTTCAAGCAACACAAATCTGGCCTGGCCATCCGGTCTTCGAACCTGGATCTCACACTTTTGCCTGCGCGACGTCTGATACAGTTGGCGACGGTGCTTGTAGAGCTCGTCCTGCCAGGCAGGATGAATAAATTCGTGCAGGTCGGTGCCGATGATGTCGGATTTTTCACACTTGAGCAGGTCACACGCAGCGCGATTGCAACTCGATATCCGGCCCTCGTCGGTTAACGTCAAATACGCAACCGGCGCGCGCTCGTACAGCGTGAAATAACGGTCTCGGGCGCGCTCAAGCTCATCGTGCACCGAGCGCAGTTCTTCATTCTGGAGTTGCAGTTCGAGTTTGTGAACGCTGAGCTCGTACACGAGCGTGTGCAGATCACCGGGCTCCAGGTCTTCGAGGGCCGGATGCTGCTCTTCAAGCCGCTGTACAGCCGCCTGCCGGAGGTCATCCCAAGGCTGACTGGCTTTTATGATGTGTTTTCCCTCGTCCCCCGCCATTGGCAGCACCCACCTACCCCGTTAAATGTCGACCGTCATCAGGATCAGCACTTCGTCGCCCTGGTCGGCCTCGGAAACCGACAGTGTTACGTTGAACGCCATGGGCCCCAATCCCGGAAACTCCCGGTTCACAGAACAGCTGGTCGACCGGCATTTACCCGACACCAACTCCTTATAGCCCTTGGTGATGCATGGCATGCTCCACACGCCGTCCATCAACGTCATTAACGACACGTTTTCAGTGTCTGACCGTGACACGGCAAAACGTTCACAGAAGGCCTGATTGGCAAATTTGACGAGCCACTCAGACCCCAGTACCAAAAGCGGCTGAGCCAATGACGATAGAATTCGCTTCATCCTGCTCTCGGACCGCTGCTCAACCTTCATGGCATCAATATCGACAAAAGTACAGATCAAGCCGTCAATCACATTGTTCTGGGTCCGGTAGGGCAGCAACTTCATCAGGTACCAGTGACCGTCCTTAGTCTGAACCTCTTTTTCCGCACCTTGTAGTGTATTCAAGACCGCTTTTGCATCTCTAACAAGGTCGCCATACAAAAGGTGCGTTGCCAGGTCATGAATCGGCCGACCTTCATCGGACTCTCGAATCGCAATGATCTCCTGGGTCTTATCCGTAAACCGCTTGATATGTAACCGGTTATCCAGATACAGAATCGCCATGTTGGTGCTGTTCAGCAGGTTCTGCATATCGTCATTGGCCTGCGACAGATTATCCACCTTGCCTTGCAACTCCGAATTAACCGTGCTGAGCTCCTCATACAACGACTGTGTTTCCTCTTTGGACGTCTCGAGCTCTTCATTGCTGCTCTGCAGCTCTTCATTCGTGGACTGTAGTTCTTCGTTGCTGGACTTGAGCTCTTCATTGGATATTTCCAATGCCTCCACCAACGCCTGGTAGGAACTCCGGGCCCTTTCCAGCTCGGTTTCCATCTGCAACCGGTGATCCGTTGCAGCGGGCTGAAGAACGCTTGTTTTCGCGCCTTTGCCAGGTATGGGTTCCTGCACTTGCAGTGTCACCAGGAACAAGCCCCGCAATGCCTCTGGCAACAGCAGCTTTTCCAGGGAAACCATCACTACGCCGGACTCCTGGCCTATGTCAATTTCCACCGACCGGCTGATTGACTGCCCTTCATGGGACGCCGCCCACCGCAACATGGGTGACAGTTCCAGCGGTAGGTCTCCGCGCCCCATCTCGAAGACGTTGTACCGTGGACGGCCCTCGGCCGGCTCTAAAAACATCCCGGCCTTGGCGTGCAGGTAATGGACATCGCCACGTTCGTTGATGAGCAAAGCACTGGGCGCAAAACGCTGGGCCAACAACTTGACCACCACCTGACTGAAGCTGGTCGTTGTTCTTGAATGAGCGCTGTCTCGGGTCCGGGTCTCCAGCAGATACTGTGACGAATACGGTTGTACCGCCTGGGCCAGGGTCGGCAGCCTTGCAGAGGCAGCATTCTCGTTTCGGGAATAAACCTTCCACTTGGTGTTGACCGGTGTGAACAGTTCGGTGTGTCCATTGATCGACTCTGAGGGACCCAGCAACAGCAGACCCTGCTGTCTCAACGACATAAAAAAACGGGATAGCAACTGGTCCTGCA
Organism: Marinobacter caseinilyticus; assembly: GCF_011074955.1. Taxonomy (GTDB): domain Bacteria; phylum Pseudomonadota; class Gammaproteobacteria; order Pseudomonadales; family Oleiphilaceae; genus Marinobacter; species Marinobacter caseinilyticus. The sequence continues at coordinate 160,451 of NZ_WUQJ01000023.1, forward strand.
GGTCTTGCTTAAGATAAATCAATAAGTTACGACAAGAGACGATATCGACGTGGGTGAACGGCGGGTCCTTGATCACATTATGGGGCGCAAATATGATTTTCTCTCGTACATGCTTGTGTATGACAAAGGCGTTCTGGGTATACGTAAAGTACCGGTATAAATAATCACTGGGGATATCACTCTTCACCCCATCCGGGTACTCGCCCTTGCGAGCGATATCGATAGCCGCTTCATCCAGGTCGGTCGCAAAAATCTGCAAAGGCACCTGAATGCCCAGACGATCCATACAGTCCATCAGCAGTATGGCAATGGTGTAGGCTTCCTCACCGGTCGCGCACCCGGGCACCCATACTCTCAAGCCTTCCTTGTTCGAAAACTGTTTGATCAGGTCCTGAAACACTTTCTTGCGACAGGCTTCCCACAGCGGCGGGTCCCGGAAAAAACTTGTAACCCGGATAAGCAGGTCCTTAAACAGCTGATCGATCTCAACTTCATCGCTTTCCAGTAAAGCGATGTAATCGGAGGCGCCGGTCACACCATGCAGGGCCATTCTGCGACCGATCCTTCGTAAAAAGGTGTTCTCTTTGTAAGAGGAAAAATCATTGCCCGTTCGGCTGCGCAATAACGCACAAATCTTATCGAGGGCCCAGACTGGTATATCAAGCCGCTTATCCCGCTCATCGTTGTACAGCATGGCGCGTTGTTGCAGGAACAATCCCAACTTCGTCGCCAACTCATCGGGTGGCTTTACGTAATCCACCAACCCCGTCGCGATCGCGGTCGACGGCATGCCGTCAAATTCTGCCGTGGTTGGCTCTTGCGCCATGATCGTGCCATTTTCAGCCTTGATCGCCTGCAGACCCAGCGTGCCGTCACTGCCCGATCCCGACAGGATTAAACCCACCGCCTTGTCGGTGAGTTCCTGGGCCACCTGACGAAATACATAGTCAACAGGATGGTAAATAGTATTGATTGCACTTTTACCTTTCGTCTTTTCGGTCGTTGTTTTCTGATAACTTTTCAGTGTTAAGCGGCCCGATTTAAGGCCTACAAGCCATTCGCCCGACGGATTGGTGTAAATACAGTTCGGTTCCAGCGCCATACCGTCGGCCGCTTCGACACACCGAAGTTCCGAATACCGTGCCAGCAGCTCCGGCAGCAAACTGGGGTGGTCGCCTTTGTGGTGGGTAACAACGATAAAAGCGCAGCCAGGCTCAGCAACCAGGCTTTGAAAGAATTGCCTGAGCGCTTCGAGGCCACCCGCCGAAGCCCCTATCGCAATGACCGGAAAAGACAACTGCGAGGGATCCGAGTCTGGTTTCGTCTGGTCGATAATCATAGAGCTATCGGTAACTGCATCATATTTAACGGCCTATTAGCGTGCATTGTGCGCTGATATGGGGGTGATATCTAATATAGCACCTTAGAAAGGTCGGCATTGGCAACCTTTGCCTACTGATCTGGGACAAGTTCCCTCAACGTTAGGGCTAACTCCTATAGCGGGTTCCTACCGTGCCCGATATCAAACCCTTTATTTCGCACTTACACTCTGTAGACCGAGTTCAATACTATTCCTCATGATCGCGGCCTAATCCTGAAATGGAACTTTGCCTGTCCAGAGCCACTTGGAGGGCATGAACGACGTTGGAGACAAGGATGCAACACGCAAAAGCGGACGAGACACTCGCGCCACGGCACATTAAATACCTGGCCTGGAACGTGCTCGAGTCGATGGATGAAAGCTTGGTTGTGACCAATCAGGACGGCTATATTTCATACCTGAACCACGCCGCCGAAAAACTGCTTGAGACCACCTTTACCCGTGCGTTCGGTCATCGCATAGATGCCCTTCTGCACCCGTCCCCCCTCGGACGGTCAGGCATGAGAGACCATGCGGCACTCAGGGCTGTGTCGAAAGAATTTAACCCGGAGTCACTCAACGGACTGTGCAACATTGGTCTGCGTCATGGCACTCAGTGCGTGAACATTAATAAGACCGAGGTCACCGATTCCGGGTCCGGCAAGCTGGGTTTTGTGTTTGTTCTGCGGTCGCTGCCCACCACCTCGAACATGGTCAAACCGCCGTCTGTCCATGACAGCCACTGCATGACAGCGACACCGGAATATTTCCACGAAAAACTGCGCCGCAGCGTCAGCATGTCGACGAGCCGGAAACACCCCCAGAACCTGTTATTCCTGCACCTGGACTCGCTGTATGACGATGAGTTTGACCGCCGAGGGAGTGCCAGGACACAATTTCCCGCTGATAAAGTGGTCGACATCATTAAACCGCAACTGCCCAAAAACAGCATATTCTGCCAGCTACGGGAGCGGGACCTTGTCCTGCTGTTGCGGGATACAAAGACCTCCCATGCCACCTATATCGCACTCGATCTGATCAATACCGTCCGACAGCACTTTCAGGCAGCGGACAATCCGCATCAGATTGGCCTGTCCGTTGGCATATTTGCACTGTCGACCCCCCTGCCCAGTATTGATACCGACTTGCTGATTCAAGCCGCCGAATATGTCTGCAATGAGGCCCGCAGCCTGGGGGACAATGCTCTTCAGATCTACGAGCATCGCCGGGGTGATTCCGTAAAACATTCCGACGTTGGCCATTACAGGTCAAGAGGATTGCCAGGATGATGGAAAAGACCATTAGCGCCCGCAAGCTGTTCACACCCAATCGCCTGCAGTCTTACCGGTCTGCGCTGGGGTTTATGATTGTGGATCTGCTGCCGCTGGATAAGACCAGAAGTCGAACCACGTCCGGACCGGAGCCAAACGGGCATGACGATATCGCCTCGCAGACGTCGTACCAACGGACGCTGTACGCCATTACCGGCAGTTATTTTGAACGCACGGAAGCGATTGCGATGTATCGGCGAATTCGGAATCACCGGCGCACGCTCAAAAACAAACTGCGACGGGACGTTGGCTTTGCGGTGGCGGCCCTCGACTACCTTGAGAATATCGTATCGCTGACCAAGGACCCGGTTATTTTTGTGGATCAGCAATTTCTGCAGTCACTGGTTGCCAAGTCCAGCATGGATAGCATGACAAAAATTTATAATCACCAGACGGTGATCGCCATACTGGAAAAAGAGCTGGCGCTTTCAAGCCGACAGGGTAAGCAACTGACGCTGCTGATGGCAGACCTGGACGACTTCAAGCACGTCAATGACCGGCACGGCCACCAGCATGGAGACCGTGTGATAGAAACGGTGGGACAGGTACTCAGAGCCAATCTTCGGTCGATGGACATTGCAGGCCGTTACGGCGGTGAGGAATTTATCGTGGTGTTGCCAGACACCAGTATGGACGCCGCCATTGAAATTGCCGACCGCATCCGGATGCACATCAAGCAATCCTTTACCGACAGCACCTGCACCACCATGAGCATTGGCCTGGCGAATTTCCCCAGCCAGGCCACCGACACCCAGGCACTGATCAAAGCCGCCGACCAGGCTCTATACCTGGCAAAACGGTCCGGCAAAAACAAGATCGTCTGCTACCCGAGTGAAAGCGACAGCCGCTACTTTTGAGCATTGATGGAACAGGACCACGGCCCCCTGAATCATCCTTCCCTGTTGAACCCTAACCCCGACCCTCAGGTACCGCCTTCTCGGCGGGTGCGGTGTTAACGGGGGATATTACGAGCGCCTGTAACGTGAGTTAGCCCCTGCTGGCCATCGCCGGGTATCCTGAAATGCCTGATCTAGGCTATCGTAGGCACCATGGGCAAACAGCAGACACTACGAAAACAGTTGCAGCACCAATTGGGCACTGCCAGATCCTATGAGCAATGGCTGGTCGCCGCCGAAGCCATCGACGAACTGGACGGGATGCTGCTGTGGCGGGAGCAGCCCGACACCCAGCTGCTTCATGAGCCACTGATTCGCGAACATCTGGAGACGATGCGGCACTGCCGTCGGCGCGGCGACACCCTCGGGCTCACCCGGGTTCTCCAGGAAAGCCTGTACCGCCACCAGGGCGAGCTGGCGAACCCGGATTTGTACGCCGTCGCCCTGACCGGCACCAAGCAGGTTGTGACCGAGTTTCTGGATGAAGTCGAATGCTCAATGCGGTTTATCTGCGACCAGCCGATGCCCGGGGTGTCCCCGGAACACAAGCTGAACCTGTTTCGAAAAGCCGAGCAGGTTTATGGCCGCCCTGCCCTGATGCTGAGCGGAGGCGCGGCATTCGGTGTCTACCATCTGGGGGTGACCCGGGCGCTCTGGCAGCAGGACTTGCTGCCGGATGTCATTGCCGGCGCCAGCATGGGTGCCATTGTCGCGGGGGCGATATGCTGTCGCAACGACGCTGAACTGGCCGATTTTTTCCAACACCCGAACCAGATCGACCGGCAAGCGTTTCAATGGCTCAGGCCAGACCGCATCTGGCGTCAGGGATACGCCATGGACCAGGCGCAATTACAACGCCATATTCGCGCCAACCTGGGCAGCCGCAGTTTCAAGGAAGCCTATCAACACAGCGGGCGCATGCTGAACATCTCGGTCTCGCCCACCCGTACCCGGCAAAAACCCCGGTTGCTCAACGAACTGGCGTCACCGGACGTGCTGGTGGAATCCGCCGTACTGGCCTCCTGCGCGGTTCCCGGCATTTACCCTCCGGTTACTCTGCAAGCTCGGGATTTCACCCGGGGCAACACGGCCGAAGCCCCCTACATGCCCACGGAAAGCTGGATTGATGGCAGTGTGCACGGCGATTTGCCGCTGATGCGGATGGCGCGGCTACACAACGTCAACAAAACCATTGTCAGTCAGGCCAACCCACACGTACTGCCGTTTCTCAGCCCGCCTCAAAAGCGGGGCGCCAAGGCTTCCCTTAAACAGGCCGCCGTGTCACTGATGCGGGGGCAACTGGCGACGACCCTCAAGCTGACGCCAGAGTCAGGCCCTTCTTCCATCCTGCGCCCTTTCCTGGAGCAGGCTCATGCCATGGCGAGCCAGTCCTACCTGGGTGACATCAACATCTATTTTCCGATGCGGCCCATGCTCTACCGAAAGGTGCTCGCCAACCCGACGCCGGAAGACATCGACATGTACATCCACCTGGGGGAACAGGCCACCTGGCCCAAACTCGCGATGATCCGGGACCAGACCCGCATCAATCGTGCCTTCACAGACTGTATCAGGCACCTGAAACTGCAAGCCGGGGTGGACCGGAACACCGTCTGACGCAGGCAATTTTGAGGTGCAACGAGCGCGCCCAGGTCAACCCCTAGCCCACGTTCACCGCCAGGATCTCGCCACGGTTGCTGCGTTTCTGGGCAATCACTTTATCCACACACTGGCTGTCGTCCCGCAATATCACCACGCACTCCAAGCACTGGATGCATTCGTCGTAATCGATACGGCCATCGGTTCGAATGGCGTTGATTTCACAGCGCCGCTTGCACAACTGGCAAGGCGAGCCACACAACTTCACCCGCTCCAGCCAGCTGAACAGACGTAGCCGGCCCAATACTGCCAGACCGGCACCCAGCGGGCACAGGTAACGGCAAAAGAATTTGTGCACGAACATGCTCGCCACCAGCAGCCCGACCGCGTACAGCACAAACGGCCAGTAGCGCCAGAAGAACAGGGTGATGCTGGTTTTGAAGGGTTCCACCTCGGCCAGTTGCTCGGCCAGGGTCAACGAATAGAACGAGGTGCCCACCAGCCCCAACAAGATCAGGTATTTCAGGCTGATTAACCGCCGATGCCATGCCTCCGGCACCCGACGTTGTTTGATGTTGAGTTTTTTGGCCAGCCACGAAGCCATTTCCTGCAGGGCACCGAACGGGCACAACCAGCCACAGAAAAGGCCACGCCCCCATATGAACAGCGATACAAAGGTATACAGCCAGAGGATGAAAATGACCGGGTCCAGAAGGAACACCGCGATATCAAACCCGTCCCAGAGCGACAGCAGGACCGTGAATATGTTCACCACCGAGAGTTGGCCCTGGGCGTAGAAGCCGATAAAGAAGACGGTAAAGAACAGGAACCCCCAGCGAAAGCGATGCACCCGCTTCGGGTAGCGGCTGAAATAGGCCTGGCGGGAGAAAAACACGGTCAGGACGACCAGACTGATCACCAGCATGGTAATCTGCAGCCAGCGGTCCAGCCACAAGCCGATCCAGGCCGGTTGCCGGTATTGTTCCTTGGGCGGCGCCACCAACTCAAACATGTCCTGGGGCAGCGCCAGCGGGCTGCGCAACGACAACCGGTCCACCACCAAATGGTTTCTCGGCAACGCCAGGCTCAGCACCAGTTGGGCGTCTGCGCCGGGATTAAAACCACCACTGCCGCCCATTTTGAACAAGTGAGCTTTGGCAAAGTCCGGCACCCCCCCCGCGATCAGCCGGGTGTCGGCGTCCAGCCGGTTCATGTCCCGCAACTCCACCACCAGATCGCTCTGCTCCAGCAACAACTCGCCCGGCACGGTACCGGGTCGGAAGTCGTCAGGCACATGGGTGAACAGGCCTCGCGACATCACCGCCAGCATCTGCTCGCCCTTCTTCATGTTGGACACCAGTCGTTCATAGCTGGCGTCCCCCAGCAGGTTGCGCCCTACAATCGGGGCACTGGCGTAGGCGTAGTAAATATCGGTAAAGGCCTCTTCCGGACCGGGCTCCGGCACCGCCGGGTAACGATCGAGGCCGTTGCCAATCAGCGCTTCGGCCTCGGTCACCGATACCCGCCAGTGCCCGACGTAGCCCTGATCCAGCATTTGCTGCCAGGTCAAAGGCTGGTAAAAGTCGGGCTTTGGCCGTGCCGCCGGGGCCTGGGCGAAGGCCTCCAGCTTATTGCGTGCGACCTTCAGCGCCGATGACAGCACGCTGTCATTGATGATGATGACCGATATGGTGGCGGAGGTAACCCCGTCGAAATACACCACGCCGCCGTCGCCGCCACTATCAGTGCCGGCTTTTTTGCTATTCACTACTATGTGCTCGGTGAGCGAGCGGCCCGCGTACTGACCGACAAACTCAAACAACGGCTCCTCGCCCAGGCCGTGCAGGAAAACCGGCTCATGATGGTCGAGCACGTGCACACCGGCAAAATGGCCGTCTGCATCAATGCCGATCATCAGGTTGATAGGTCTGCCGGAGTATCCGGTCAGATCGCTGATATCGCTGGATTCGTAGGCGTAACCAAGCAATTGGTTGAGCTGGTAAACGGGGTAGACGGGGTAGTCGGACAGTTTGTCTTCGATCCGCGTCGCCTTGGGGAACAGTTGCTGAATCAGCGCCTGATGGTGTTCGTTGATGTCCGCGTGCACCGGTGGCAACCACAAAATAGCCATCAGTAGAGCGAGGAAAACAGCGTTTGCGGACACCACATTCATAGCGCGGGCACCTGGAATTCAAGTTTGCCTTCCAGTCTCACTGCATGACTGGGGGGGGCTCAACGCTACTTACGAGCCAAATACCCCCTACCCTGGTACTAGTCGAGCGCTTTGGCGCTGCTAAACCACCCTGACCAACTCGCCCTTGTCGCAGCCGAGCCGGCCGGTCTCGACGATCTGGCGGCGAATGCCCGGTACCGGGCGAATCATGAACAAATCGCCGTTACGACCGACCAGTGTTTTCGGCACACCGCAGGCCTTGGCAATCCCGGCGTGGGTGCTCATGTGGATTGCCTCCCCGTGGACGGGGATGGCCAGGCCCGGGCGAACCCAACCGTACATGGCGCGTAATTCATCCGCCGCCGGATGCCCGGAGGCGTGAATGGGCAGATCGGCAGACTCGGCCGTCACCACTTCGACACCCAAGGCTTTGAGGCGGTCGATCAGGGCAGCGATATCGTCTTCATTGCCGGGAATGGCGCGGGCACTGAAGATGACCCGGTCACCCGCCTCCAGCTCCACGTCCGGATGCGTGCCCGCCGCCAACCGTCGTAAGGCTGTGCGCGGCTCGCCCTGACTGCCGGTTGCCACCGCCAGCACTTCGTGGCGCGGTAAATAACCCAGATGAGACGGGCTGATCAGGTGATCGTCGGCATTCCACAACCCCGCCGCCTTGGCGGCGCCACTCATATTAATGAGGGACCGCCCCAGCAGGCCCATATAGCGCTGGGTGGCCCTGGCCACCATCGCCAGGGTGTGCAAGCGAGCAATGTTGCTGCCAAAACACGCCACGATGACCCGCCCGGACGCTGACGTCACCGCCTCCAGCAGGCCTTGCTGTAAATCGCTTTCCGAGGCGGAATGGCCGTCAACCGTGGCGTTGGTGGAGTCACACACCATGGCGGTCACGCCTTCGTCGGCCAGTGCCTTAAACGTTTCCGGGCAATAGCCGTGGCCAACCAGCGGCTGTGCGTCCAGCTTCCAGTCGCCACTGTGGAAAATGTGCCCGGCGGCGGTGCGAATCATCAGTGCATTCGGGTCGGGGATGGAGTGGGTCAACGCCAACCATTGCACATCGAAAGGCCCAATTTGGCGGCGCTGGTCAACCTCAACCACATGAATGGGCACCCGGTGCAGTAAGTCAAATTCGGCGAGCTTGCGCCGGAGGATTTCGGCGGTGAAGCGGCTGGTGTAGATCGGGCACTGCAACAGCGGCCACAAATACGGTACCGCGCCGATATGGTCTTCGTGGGCGTGGGTGATGATGAGCCCCGCCAGTTGGTCCCGCCGGTCCGCAATAAACGCCGGGTCGGCCATTTGCACCGGCGGTTCACGACGCTGGTGAACGCTGCCGTCGGCGGTCACCCGTCCCGGCTTGGGGAACGTGACGCCGCAGTCGACCATCAACCACTGGCCGTCATGGCCATAGAGATTGAGGTTCATACCGATCTCGCCGGTACCGCCAAGCGGGAGAAACCAGAGATCGTGTTGGTCAGGCGTCATGATCGTCCTTGAAGTTACGATTGTGGATGCAGTTGGCCACCGTAGCGTGTTTCAGATGGCCCTGTCGCCCGCACTACTTCAAATGACGGCCGCCGTCGAGTGCGATGGTGTGGCCAGTCAGATAGGAATTATCGAGCAGAAACTGCAACGTCTCGACGGCCACACCCGTGCCCGGCTCGACCTCCAGCAGGGACTTTTTCAGGGTTTTGGCGCGATAATCGCCATCGTCGTGGTCATTGAACAGAATCAGCGACGGCGCCACGCTGTTGACCTTCACCCTGGGCGCCAGCAACCGGGCAAACGACAGTGTCAGGTTTGCCATGCCGGCTTTGCTGGCCGCGTAGGCGATGTGTTTGGCACTGCCTTTATCGACCACGTAGTCGGTCATGTGGATGATGTCCCGTGGCCCCTCGCCGGCTTCCAGCAATGACCGGCACCGCAGGTTGATCAGGTAAGGCGCTGTCGTATGCACCTGCAGCATGGTCTGGATGACATGCTCCGGCGTCATCTCCCGCGATTCCGGCAACCAGTCGGAGGCGTTGTGGATGATCGCCCGCAGACTCCCGGTCGTCGCCGTCAGCCGGTCCAGAAAGTCAGCCACCCCGTCGTTGGTGGCAAAATCGGCGTGCAGGCACACCGCTCCGTTGCGCTCCAGTTCATCAATGGCGGTTTTACGCCGACGATACGTCACGATGATCGGTTGCTGATGGTCGAGACAATGCTGCGCAAACGCCAGACCAATACGCTGGCCGGCACCGGTAATGAGGATGGGGGCTGTCACGGACTTACTCCTTGGTTTTCAAAGCGGATACTCATGCGAGACACAGCAATGGGCGTGCGGCTGAGCCAACGTGTTCTTCAATCTCGATCCCCCGACGGCTCACACAGGCGGTCGATCACAGCCCTCAGGCGGATGCGACCGATAATGCCCGGCCCAGATCCCCAAAATACGCACCGAAGGCTGCGTTGGTCCGTTGCCGTTGCTCGGCCTGAGGGTACAGCCCAAGCCCGGCGTCCTCAGACGCCACCGTGCCGTTGACCAGAAACGCATTTTTAATCTCCGCATCCTGCACAAAGGCTTCAAAAGCGCGAGCGCAGAGCTCTTCCGGCTGGCTGTAATAAACGGTACCCAGCGTTTTATCACGCTTGACCGAATGCCTGAAACACTCGCTTGGCCCGGTCCCATCCGCGCTCAGCATGACCGCCTGATAGCACTGCGCCAGCTTGTTATTCAGACGGTGGCTGATCATGGACGTCTCGCCCAACCATGCCTTGGAGCCAAAACGACTGGCACTGACCCCGGAAAATGCCTTGTCGCCTATGTAATGATCAAAGGCGTGAAACCATTCGTGGGCGATACTGCCGGGCCCGGCATTCTTGGCCAACGCAAAGGTTCGGGTCGCGGGCGTGTAATGCGCCGCAACACCGAGCTGGCCACCGATGCCATAGTGCAATGCGAGTGTACCGCGTAACGAAACCAATGCTTCCGGCCCTTTCAGAATTGCCATCAGGTCACACAACGCATCGTAGAACAATCCCGCAGCCCGCTGTTTTTCAGGCTCGGTAACCCACCGGCCGAGGGCGACGGAGCGAAAATTGAACCGTCGCCGGATGTCCAGAAACGACACCTCATGAGCCTGTCGGTGCTGGGGCCCCCGGCGGTGGAAGCGTTTCATTGGCGTGGCACGCTGCTCAGTCATTCCGGCTAAAGCATCCTGTTTTGTTACCGTTCGTGTGTATGAGACCCCTCGCTTCACCCTGACCTGCCAGACTTTTGTCTCACTGCCATAGCATTGCACGATGCTCGACCTGCAGACTGTGACAACATACGCTGTCGGCCACCGACCGATCACTCCAACCCTTCGAAATGCGAGGCCGACGGGCGCCCTGAACGTTTCTGACTTACGACTTTAGACGCACGTTTTTTACCCTCGACATGCGCTCAAAGCTTTACACACCAAGGCTTCCGTAACCTTTCGGTTTCAATTCTCTACAATCCCCGAGACCGACCGGTGATATTGTTACCGATACTTATTAATTTGGCGAACAAGGGATGCCTTGGGTGTTTGAGCTTCATTTGCCGACTTTGTTTCTCCTGACCATCGGGATCAATGCGCTCCTCGGTGGGTTGTTGGCTGCTATTTATTATCACCGCCAAAAGCAATTGTGCTTCCTGTACTGGGCCGTTTCCTGTGGCCTGTTTGCACTGGGCACTGCCGCCGCCGGAGCATCGGTATTGATCGCAATGCCCTGGCTTACCCTGGTGCTGGCGGACATTCTACTGGTGGCGTCACCGCTGCTGATGATTATCGGGATCCGGCATTTTCTGCAGCAACCGTTGACCGGGGCGGGGCCTGTAAGCCTCGCACTGACGATTGCGGCATTTATCGGCACCCTGCTTGTCTGGCATTCAGACCCCTACACCACTCGGGCGTTAACCGCCCTGATGACGGCGATTCTGTTTACTGTTGCGGCCACCATCCTGCATTCGATTAAGCTGTCTCCGGGCATCCCGATCAAGCTACTGCGCTCGTTTTTTTCTGTTCACGCTGCGCTGATGGCCATTCAAGTGGTGGTCATGGCCTGGCCCGACACGCTGCCCGACACCGTACGCATCCTTGAGGCAATCCTGATCAGCCATATTTTGTTGGCGACCTGCACGGCATTAACACTGCCTCTCTTGGTTTCGGTGCAGACAGAACAAGCGTTAAAAGCATTGTCCGAGCGCGATGAACTCACGCAACTGTTCAATCGTCGAGCCTTGTTTCACAAAGCGACTGACTGCTTTATGGATGCCGTTAAACGCAACATACCGCTGACGGTGTTGATGATCGACATCGACCATTTCAAGCGGGTGAATGATCGGTGGGGCCATGCCACCGGCGACATGGCACTGCGCTTTGTGGGTGAGTTTCTGCGCCTGGAGCTCCGGGATGAAGACATCATCGGGCGCATCGGTGGCGAGGAATTTACGGCGGTACTGCCCAACACCTCAAGGTCCCAAGGGCAACTGATCGCCCAGCGTTTGTGTGAGCAATTGGCGCAGTCCGGCCATAAAATTGGTGGCCAGCCCCTCGGCTTGTCCATCAGTGTCGGGGTAGCCCACAGAAACACTCGGCACAGCGAGTTCAAATCCATCCTTACCGACGCCGATGCCGCGCTTTATGTGGCCAAAAACAATGGCCGCAACGCGATCTCCATCAGCGATTCTGAATTGCCTGCCGACACCGCCCTGTCGATGGCCAAACCGGCCAACTCGCAGAAAATGCCAAGCTGAAGCATACCCCACGCCATACTCGGTCCACACCGACAGACCGGCGCGTCAAGCCTGACTGGGTGCTCGATGACACGCCCCATTAAAACCATCACAGTTACCTAAAAATCTAACCGGTACAGCACAGACCAAACACCCTCTGTACTGGTCAAATATCAGACAACCTGAATCTGTTTCGCCACGCCGATTGCGCGCATCATTGCTCAAACACTGACCAGCAACACAAACGCACAGGAGGCTACCATGACAACGCTGACTCAACGACACACCCTCGCATTGCAACCGACCATCCCAACAGGCCAAAGACTGTTTATGCTTCCGGCGCTGTGGTTCAAACGGTCCGCAGAGCGCCAGCAATTACGGCGCGACATCGGCTGGGATCCGGTCCGGATCCAGCAACTGGAGGCGGACATCGGGCTCGCATCTGGAACCCTTGAAGCCGAAATGAGCAAACGATTCTGGCAAGCATGATGCCGGCCTCGCCAACGCTACCACCCTCAACCCGCCTTCAGGTAGTCACCACGGCACTGCAGATTACCTGAAGGCAACCGGCCTCACACCGCACCTCAAGCGGCGTCTCACCCATAATCTCGCCATCCGCAGTAACCGTTTTGGGCCGCCGGGTCTTGATGTCGCAGCGCACCCCTTTGAGATGAACAAGGGTCTCGCTTGTTTTAGGTGTTCGCCCCAATAGCCGCGTTAGCAGGAAAGCCAGCAACAGATGCGGAATTGGCCTCGGCCGAACCGCCACCACGTCCAGTTGCCCATCGTTGGCTGTGGCCTGGGGAATGAAATGACCGCCACCATAGAATGCGCCCGTGGCAACGCCTATGGTTAACCAGCGCCCCTTTACCCACGCTTGCTGGCAGCGGATCGCGGCCCGGAAGCCGCGATAAGCCCGATACTGGCCGAGCAGAACCCGAGCATAGCCCAATCGGCCCCAACGTTGCTTGAGCTCACTGGTGGCTTCCCGCACGGGCCACGTGCCCATGCCGATATGGCAGACATTGAGGTACATCTGACCGTTAGCCCACGCCACATCCACCGGCCTTGTATGACCTTCGGCGATCAGGTCGCACAGCGCTTGCGGGTCCTCCGGCAGCGCCAGGTTGCGGGCAAAATCGTTTGCCGTCCCGGATGGCAATACCCCGAGGATGCCGCCCGTGGACAGACAGATGGCCGCCGTTTTATTGACCGTGCCATCACCCCCGGCCGCCAGTAACCAATCCCCGGCCTTCACCGAGTTCACCCAGGCGGTATCGTTCAGGTCACAGACCGACGGTTCAGCCAAGCCAGCCGCGGCCAGAAACGGACACCAAAATGTTTCGCCCCGGTCGCCACTGCCTGCTTGCGGATTTGCAATCAACCAGATCGTCATAGGCTACGAACTCCTTTCGTTGCGGCACGGCTCCCACCGACGCGATGCCGCCCGCGCAGCTATCCGGCCGCAGGGTCAAGCGACGACAGGGCCACTCGCAGTCGATCCAGCGCGCTCATTAACACTGCCCTGGGCGCACCAATATTCATGCGCATAAAGCCACTGCCACCCGTGCCGAAGGTGACACCTGCGCTCAGGCCTATTTTCGCCTGTTTTATAAAAAAGGTCTTCAGGGCTTCGTCAGTGAGCCCCAGCTCCCGGCAATCCAACCACAACAGGTAAGTCCCTTCCGGCTCTACCAGGCGTATACCCGGCAACTGCCCGGCAACATAGTCGCGGACGAAATCACGGTTGGCCGCGACATAGCCGAGCAGTTGCTCAAGCCATTCGGACCCGTGGCGGTATGCCGCTTCAAACGCGGCAATGCTAAAGGGATTGCACTGAATCATGTGCAGGCGATTGAACACGGCTTTAAGCGCCGCACGATGGGTCGGGTCTGGCACGATCAGGCTGGAGAGTCCCAACCCGGGCACATTGAACGTCTTACTCGGTGCCACAGCAGTAATCAACTGATCCGCCTCGGTTGCCAGGGTTGCGAGCATAGTGTGAGGTGCCTGATCGGGGTACACCAGATCACAATGAATCTCATCGGACACCACCACGAGCTGGTATCGCCGGGCAATGGCCAACACCGCCTGCAATTCCTCGCGCTGCCAGACCCGGCCCACCGGATTATGGGGCGAGCACAGGAACAGCATTTTTGCGCCGTCCCGGGCACAGGCCTCCAGATGTTCCAGGTCCATCTCATAGCGGCCATCCCGCAACCGCAGCGGATTTTCGATCAGTCGCCGGCCGGTCAGCTCAACAGATGAGAAAAACGGGGCGTACACCGGTGGCTGCACAATGATGCCATCACCAGGGGCTGCAAACGCCAGAGCCGCAACGTGCAAGGAGGGCACCACGCCCGGCGCCATGACGATGGATGATCGTTCAACCAGGCAGTCAAAGCGCGTGGAATACCACTGGATCAAGGCATCGTAAAGGCTTTCCGGATACAGGGTGTAGCCATATATCGGGTGCCTGGCACGTTCGATCAGCGCGTCCGTCACGGCCTCCGGGGCCGGAAAATCCATGTCCGCCACCCACAGGGGTGTTACGTCGTCCGCCCCGAATACCGCCCGGCGAGCGTCATATTTGACTGCCTGGGTGTGTGCTCGGGAAACAATGCGGTCAAAATCCACCATCAAAACCTCCTTTCAGGCAGGGTCAAAACCCTGGTTTGCGAACGCTCACAGCACCGACGGCCCCAGCAAACGCCAAATTCGTTACCTGCCCCCGAATCTATTAACGCTTACCCGGAATGGTCACTAAAATACTAACCAGCGGCTGTCAGGTGATTTCAATCACCTGACGCGGCACTCGAAGCGCCAAACACATTGAGAGACCCACAATACGCCTGCGTGACGAACACGTCAGCGCGATGGAACTTATTGAATGCCGATGTCTGCACTGATTGACTGGCATAGTCGCATTCTGGACTGCTGTATACTGGTCGAACTGCGATCAGACGTCGATAACAGGGCACGCGACCGGTTGCTGACTGGCATTATACTGTACGGCTCACTGAGCTGTGCCGCCATGGCATGAATTCGATAAGCCAGTCAGGGCTGGTTGCCGGGCATCGTTGTAGTGATGGTTGCGCTGCCGTTACTGATGGCCTGCTTTGTTGTGTTGCGAAACACCGGGAAGGTCCAGTTGACCGGCGACTTGTTCATCGCCGTCGCCGTTGGCCTGGTGCTCGCCACTGCCGTGACCGATCAGGGCCTGTTCTCACGCGTCCTGGTCTGGTTTGTCACCCTGCCACTGCTGGCCAATTTTATTGGTTATCGGCTGCGGGTCTTCCAGGTGATTGGCATTCTGGCGTCGGGACTCGTGGGGCTGTTGGTCAGTCATTACCTGGGCTGGCTGACACCTCTCGACGCCGAGGGAGAGATGGCAGGCCGGATGATGGCCACCATCGGTGCCATGGTGTTTACCGGGGCCATTGCCTACCAATATGAAGACTCCCGGTTGTTGGCGGAGAGTGCGCGCGCCCGGTTGGAAATGGAGCGTCGCAACTGGATGTCGATTGTCAGCCATGAACTTCGCACACCGCTGACCGCAATTCACGGGGCACTGTCGCTCCTGGACGGCGGTGCCATTGAATTGGGAGGCAAACAGTCGGGCGCTATCGTCGCGATGGCGCGCAAAAATACCCAACGACTGATCGACCTGACCAACGCCGTGCTTGACGTGGAAAAACTCGAGCACGGGCCGTGCCATTGAAACTGGCTCCCCTGAATCTGGCAACAGTGGTCAACGAAGCCTGCGGCAACCAGCACTATTCCGCCATCGAGAAAGACATTGTTATTGCAACTGCGATCGTCGAGCGCGCCTGGATTACCGCAGACTACGATCAACTAATACAGGTATTTCAGAACCTGCTGTCCAATGCCATCAAGTTCAGCCCCAGGGACTCCGTGATTCGGGTGAACCTGAGTGAAACCGACCGTGGTTTCCGTGTCGATATCATCGATCAGGGTCCGGGTATTTCGGCGGAGTTTGCCGGCCAGATTTTTGAGCGGTTTGCCCAGCCGGATACCTCCACAGGTCGCACCTACGGTGGCACGGGACTGGGACTGCACTTGTCCCGGTCCATTATCGTCAAGCTGGGTGGCCGTCTGGCGTACCGCAATGAGGAAACCGGCTGCCGGTTTTACGTCGAGCTACCCGGTACCGGAGACAACGTCACTCCTTGAATTCGGCTTTGTCCAGCCCGTGCTTTTTCATCTTGTCGTACAGGGTTTTGCGGGCCAGGCCCAACTGCAACATGGTGTCCTTGATACTGCCCTGGCAGACATTGAGCGCACTGACAATCGCCGAGCGTTCAAAACTGTCCATCATTTCAACCAAGGTCTGGCGGCCCGCAATGTCGGGTGCCATGGCGCCCGGATTTTCGGCCAGCGCCATCGGACCCAGCAACACATAGCGCTCGGCCAGGTTACGCAACTCCCGGACATTACCGGGCCAGTTGTGCTGCATCAGTTGCGCCGCCTGGCTCGCATCCAGCGGCACGCTCTCCCGGTCATACCGTGCGGCCGCAATCAGTACGAAGTGGTGAAACAGCAACGGCACATCGTCTTTACGCTCCCGCAGCGGTGGAATATCCACCTGCACCACATTGAGACGGTAATACAGGTCGGCCCGAAACTCGCCCGCATCGCTGAGCTTTTTCAGATCGGCCTTGGTCGCGGCGATTACCCGCACATCGACGTCAATCGAAGCATTGCTGCCCAGCCGCTCGACCTTTAATTCTTCCAAGACCCGAAGCAGCTTGACCTGCAACGGCAGTGGCATGCTTTCCACCTCGTCCAGGAAGAGCGTGCCCCGATGGGCGTGTTCAAATTTGCCGACCCGCCGTTTATCGGCGCCGGTGAAAGCACCGGACTCATGACCGAACAATTCGCTCTCGATCAGGTTTTCAGGCACCGCACCGCAATTGATCGCAACAAAGTTGTGGGTGCTGCGCTGACTGTTCTCATGGATATACCGTGCAATCGCGTCTTTGCCCGCACCGGTTTCGCCACGTAACAGTATATTGGCAGAGGTGTTGAGCAGCGGCGTGATGGTGGACAACACCCGCTGCATACCCGGCGAATCGCCCAACAACCGGGGCCCCGGCCGCGCCAACAGCTTTAACTGGGCCTTCAGGCGTCGGTTTTCGAGCGCCAGCTGGCGTTTTTCCAGCGCCCGTTTGAGCAGCTCGATCAACTCGTCATGGTCAAACGGTTTTTCGATGAAATCGTAAGCGCCCTGCTGCATGGCGGTCACTGCCGTGCTGATATCACCCTGTCCGGTGAGGATGATCACCGGGATGGCATCGTCCAGCGTCCGAACCGCCTGCAGTACCTCAAGCCCGTTCATGCCAGGCATGTTGAAGTCACACAAGACCACGCCGGCGAACTCTGCCGACAGTTTTGCCAACCCGCTCTGGCCGTCCGCCACGCACTCGACCGCCAGTTCCTCCAGCGCCATGGTTTGCGCCATGACCTGACGAATATCGGGATCGTCATCAATGAATACGATGGCCGGTGTGGTCATTCGGCTACTCCCCGCTTGGTTAGCGTTAAAACAAATTCAGCACCCGGGCCATCCACCCGGTTATTGCCGGTCAGACGCCCGCCCAGTGCATCGACTATCTGGCGCGAAATGGACAACCCGAGCCCCAGGCCCTGCTTCATTGATTTGGTAGTGAAAAACGGCTCGAAGATCTGCTCGGTGTTGGCCGGCAGACCAGACCCATTGTCCCGCACCCGGCAATGCCACTCGGTCTCGTCCCCCACGATTTCAATGCTGATCCGGGCAGAGTCCACCTGTTCCACCGCCTGCATGGCATTGGCGATCAGGTTGACCACCACCTGCTCGATGCGGATCAGGTCGCCATGACACATCACTGGCTCTGGCGGCCGTTGCCAGTCAATGTCAACGCCGTCGCTGTTGTCCTGGGCGGTGATGATTTTCAGTGCAGCATCCACCGAGGTGCGCAGATCAACAGACGCTGGCGGCCCTTCCGACTTGCGGGCAAAGACCTTGAACTGTCGGGTCAGCTCGGCCATTTTCGTGCACAACAGGGTTATCTCCGCGAGGTTCGAGTCCACCATCTCGTGATTGCCCCGGGTCAAAAATTGCCGGCTGTTCCGGGCATAGCCCTGAATCGCCGTCAGGGGCTGATTCATCTCGTGGTTCAAGCCCGCCGACATCTGCCCCAGCACCGCGAGCTTGGCGGCCTGTATCAGTTCCTGCTGGGTTTCCTTGAGGCCTTTTTCCGCGATTTTGCGCTGCCGCACTTCTTCCAGCAACTGCCGGTTGGAGGCTTCCAGGTCCGCCGTCCGCTCGGTTACCCGGCGCTCCAGCTGTTCACCGCGCTGCGCCAGTTCGGCTTCCCTCCGGTAGCGCTCACGCAGGTACAGCCAGGTCAGAAACCCGCCCAAAAACAGCAGCAATCCCGCCACCATCGATTCGACCCGGGTCCACAACACCGACCGGGTACCAATCATCACCTGCAGACTCCAATCCAGTTGAGGCAAAGGAGTATGAACGCTGAGGTATTCCCGGGACACATCACCGTCCGTAATCCGGATGCGCTCTGAGTCACCGGCCATCCCCATTGGCTGCCCCAGTTTCACGATCTTCATCGGCGCCAGAGAACGGTCGGGATAACGCTGCTGAATTTTGGCAAAGTTCCGGGCCTGATGGTCTGCCGGCTCAAAATTACGATACAACCAGTCAGGACGGCTGGCCAGGAAACTGATCCCATCCCCATCCAGCACGACCATTTCGGCATCGTTATAGACCGCGGGGCGTTGCCATTGCGACTCAAGTTCATTGACCTGGACCTTGACCGCGATAACACCAAGGCGCTCACCGGCGTCGGTCATGATCGGGTGCGAGAAATACAGGCCACGCAAATCGGACTGAATACCCAGGGCAAAATAGAGCGACGCGCGCCCCGAGGCCATGGCCTGGTAGAAGTAGGGACGGAAGTCGTAGTTGCGACCGATAAAACTGCTTTCGAGGTCGTAATTGCTGGCGGCGATTGTCAGTCCGGTACGGTCCATAAGGTACACATCCGAGCTACCGACAATGGCTGCCATGCGCTTCATTTCTTTGTTGGCCTGCAGGATCAGACCGGCGTTTGCGGGCGATTCCAGGGTGGCCTGCAGCAATGGATGCTGGGCCATCAATTCCGGTATCGGCTGGTATCGTTTGAGCTCGTTGGCCACCAGTTGGCTGTAGCGGAAGGACTCCTCCCGGCTTTCACGCTCGACCGTCCGGTAGCCCAACCAGGCACCCAATTGCCAGGACAGAATCCCGGTAAGCACAAACAGAATGGCGGCCCAAAATCGATAAGTCATGCTGGATCGTTCATGGAAGACAGACGTCAGGTTAGCCATTGCGACACCTTTGGACAACCTGCAATGGCTGCAGGTTGTCCGCTGAGCAAATTATGGCTGAGTCGCGGTCTGCGGGCCGCCAGTCTGTTTCTGCAGGAAGAACACCAGCGCGGCCATACCAATACCGGCCACGTCCGTCATCAGGCCACCTTCGATCATCAACAACGCCGCCGCTAACAGCAGCAGGCGTGCGATCACACCGGCCGGCCGGTTGAGGAACCAGGCCTGGACCGCAGCCGACAGCAGGTACACACCGGCGGTCGCCGTCACCAATGCGCGGGCGATTTCCACCACACTGGCGTCCATCAGCAACGCGCTGTTATAGAAGAACATGAATGGCACGATGAACGCCGCCAGCCCGATTCGGAACGAAGCCACCGAGGTTTCCATGGCGTTTGCCCCGGATATCCCGGCGGCGGCATAGGACGCCAGCGCCACCGGCGGCGTAATCGCCGACACCACCGCGAAGTAGAACACAAAGAAGTGCGCGGTCAGCGGCTCGATCCCCAGTTGCACCAAGCCCGGCGCCACCACCGAGGCGGCCACCGCGTAGGCGGCCGTGGTCGGCATGCCCATCCCCAACAAGATGGAAATGAACATGGCGAAGATCAGCGCCAGCAACTGGCTGGTCTCAGCCACACCCAGCAGCAGCGAGGAGAAACGCGCACCGACACCCGTCAGCGAAATAACCCCGACGATGACACCGGCGCAGGCGCACACCACGATGATCTGGACCGACATATGGCTGGCCAGGTCGAGGGCCCGCAGAATCGCCCGAATGCCCATTTTATTGGGTGACAGCCAACTGACCACCGCCGCCGACACCGTCGCCAAGGTACCGGCCCGGATCACCGAATAACCCATAAACAGAGCCACAATCAGGATGATGATCGGGATAAACAGGTACACCTGCTTGAGCAGCAGCTTTATCGACGGCAGCTCGTCCTTGCGCATGCCCCGCATGCCGGTACGAGCGGCTTCAAAATCCACCATGAAGTAGACCGAGGCAAAGTACAGGATGGCGGGAATAATCGCCGCAATGGCAATCTCGGTATAAGGAATACCGGTAATTTCGGCCATGATGAACGCACCGGCTCCCATGATCGGAGGCATAATCTGGCCCCCGGTTGACGCCGCCGCTTCGACCGCACCGGCAGAACGGGCCTTATACCCCACCTTTTTCATCAGCGGGATGGTCAGCGAGCCGGTGGATACCACGTTGCCAGCGCTGGTGCCGTTGATCATACCCATCAGGCCCGATGCGAAGATCGACACCTTGGCCGGTCCGCCGCGGGAGCGACCGGCGACAGCAAAGGCAAAGTTGACAAAATAGTCGCCCACTTTTGAGGCCTGCAGGAACGCCGCAAAAATAATGAACAGAATAATGTACGTCGACGATACCGCGGTGGTAGGTCCCAACACGCCGGCATCGGTATAAACCTGGCTGAAAAACCGCTGGACCGACAGGCCCGGATAACCGAGAAAGCCCGGCAGATAGGGTCCGGCAAACACATAAACCAGAAAAACCAGCGCAATAATAACAAGCGCCAGACCGGTGAGCCGGCGAGTCATTTCCATGATCAATCCGACCCCGGCGATGGCCGCGAAGGATATGCCGACCGGCGCAAACGAGGTGCCGGTACTCATGCGCAGAGGCGAGTTGTAGACCACCAGCAAATACGCGGCGGTGGCCACGGAACACACGATCAGGACCAGGTCGGGCAAGCTGAATACCGACCGCTCACGCTGATGAAACCAGCTGGTGACAATGCCCAGGCCCGTGGCGACTAACAGAGGCCAGCCAAAGTGCCAGGTTTCGGTATCCACCGGAATTCGCAGCGCGCCTTCCTGCATGGTTTGATACATAAACACGGTTTGAACCAGCGCGTAGATGGCCGGTATCAGGAGAATTATGGCCGCCACGGACGTTAACCGATGGACAGACGATACTTGCCGGGTATTCGAGAAGCGGGCACCTGAAAACAGGATGTAGCCCAGGATCAACGCCCCACAGACGTGAACGATGCGAAACGACCAGGTTTCCAGTGGCGCCACGTTCAACGTGTACAAGTGAAACGACGAATACGCAATCGACAGCAGTGCGACAAATCGAAGCAGCCCGGACGTGTACAGCCGGCGATTGGCCTCAACCGGTTCGTCATCCACCCCCTGAACCACCACGGCCTCAACGTGAGGAGACGCTGGTTCTAATTCAGACTCTTTTTCATTTTTTTCAATGGTCATGATTCACCCAAACCCACTAGCATGCGGCCAGCGACCCGCTGACGGTAATCCGGAAACAGGGAACCCGGAAGCTCCCTGCCTTATCAGTCAATAAAAGCCGTTAAGCAGTGCCCGTAACGGACACTGCCGAGCGGTTACTTGATCAGGCTGGCATCAATCGGATAGCCGTTCTCGTTGAACCAACGGGCTGCGCCTGGGTGGAAAGGGATAAAGGTATTCTTGGTGTAGTTCTCCGGTACGGTGGTACGGGCCGCCTTATGGATCGACATCATCTTGTCGTTGTTTTCCATGGTCAGCTTGGTGACTTCGTAGACGAAGCTCTCCGGCAGATCACAGTTTGCAATGGAGAAGTTCCACATGGAAACCGCGCGGGCATCGGTATCCAACG
Organism: Marinobacter caseinilyticus; assembly: GCF_011074955.1. Lineage (GTDB taxonomy): Bacteria > Pseudomonadota > Gammaproteobacteria > Pseudomonadales > Oleiphilaceae > Marinobacter > Marinobacter caseinilyticus. The sequence goes on from NZ_WUQJ01000023.1 coordinate 182,590, forward strand.
AGCTGTAGGTACCTTTGGGAATGGTGAACTCAGACACCGGGAAAGCAGCGGTGATCTTGTTCATTTCATCTTCGGTAAACTCGATGATGTTCACGTCCGCCTGGACTTCGAGCTGACTGACCGCCGGAATCGGAATACCCGCCGCAAACGCCACAACATCAATCAGGCCGTCTTGAAGCTGACCACCCAGGTCCGACCAGCTGCCATTGCGACGTTCAAACTTTACGCCCAGGGTTTCCATCATGCGAGGAAAGTAAGTGTCCGAGGTGGAGCCGGCTGGACCGAAACCAATGCTGGCACCGTCGGGAATGTCCGCAATCGTGTTGATGCCGGAACTGGACAGTGCGGTCACCGAGAACGGGGTCTGGTACATCGGGAACATGGCACAGACATTGTCCATTTGCATGCCTGGAGCCAGCGGGCTCTTGCCGTCCATGGATTCACGGGCGGGACCCATGGTGGTCAGGCCAAAACCAACGTCGCCGGTATGCACCAGCGCCATGTTCTGCATGGGGCCACCGGTGATTTCCGCACCGCCGGAGACGCCCAGGTTCTCTGCCACAAAGTTGGCCCACCCGGCGCCGTAGGCGAAGTAGGTTCCACCCTGGCTGGCGGTGCCAACGGTGAAGTTGGAGGGCCAGTCGGAACGATCCTGACCAATGGCCGCGCCGGAGGCGACGACAGAGGCAGCGAGTGTGGCCAGCGAGAGGGCACGTAGAGTGTTCATAGTTTGCTCCAGAATGATTGTCTTTATTGTCATGGGAACGAAGCCTTACCGACTTCCGTGCATTCCATGTTGTCTCTGCAATCACTGGGCCAACAAGCTCAGACCGTGCCATGGGTGGCTCTGAGATTTAAAGCACGGAATAAATGGGTGGGACTTGACCCATCATCACGGGGGCAATGGGTGAGATTTGACCATTCGGCCGCCGGGCGGACTTTGCTTAAATACCCAAATTCGCCTGCTTCAACGCGACGCCGCCAATGTGCCAGCCGTCCTCTTGCTCGGTCAGGGTGTAGACACTGTCCCAGAGTCCGCCTTGCGGGCCCTTAAACCGGACCGTCTGGACCACAAAGCCGTCGTGGGGCACCAATTCCCGAAATTCGATCTCGGTAGCGCGGTAAATGGCAGGGTAACGTTGGCGCACCATGCTTATAAAAACGTCGGGGGAGCCGAACTGCGCCTGGATCGCATCGCTGGCGTACGACCAGGCCGCCTCGGCATCGTCAATGGCGAAGGCCTCGATCTGGGAAAGAATGGTGTCTCTCACCGCCTGTTCCCGACCATCCGCCCAAACCGACGATCCGGCGCTGAACAAGCACACAGCAACCAATGTGCGCACCAGCGCCTGACGACACAATGTGTTCAATAGCAACATACGGCTTTCTCCAAGGTCTATACCCATCATACGCCCACCGGACGGGGATAGATTCAGTGCCGTCACAAAAGACCCGAAGCAATGCGCCGGGAATTCCCGACGCTGTTAGCCTTAATTGCCGGTGGAAATACTGTTGAGATAAGCCTTGTCAGAAATGTTGGTCCAGGGCCGGATAGCCTTGATGTAGTTGGCCTGGGAACTGATGATTTCCTGGGCCAGCGGGTTGCTTTCGGCGGCCTCGGCCAACAGTTTCTCAGTCGCTGCCCGCAATGCATCAATGACTTCCGGCGGGAAGGTCTTGGCCTGCACATTGGGATAGTTTTCTTTCATCGTGCTCCAGTTCTGGCCGTTCAGGTGCATGCTCTGTGCGTACATGTCGTACGCGGCGGTTCGCATCGCCACCCGCAGAATTTCTTGCAGATCCTCCGGCAGCGAATCCCAGGTTTTCTGGTTAACCAGAAACTGCACTTCCGCCGCTGGCTCCTGCCAACCTGAATAGTAGTAATTGGCAATCTGGTGGAAACCCATACTCAAGTCCAGAGCCGGCCCTACCCACTCCAGCGCGTCGATGGTGCCGCGCTCCAATGCCGTGAACAATTCCGCAGGCGGAATATTGGTCACCGCCACGCCCACTTCCGACATCACTTCACCGGCAAACCCGGGGGTGCGCATTTTCAGGCCCTGAAGATCCTCCAGCGAGTTGATTTCCTTACGGAACCAACCGCCCATCTGGTTACCGGTATTGCCGCCGGGAAACGAGAGCAAACCGTGGGGTTCATACACTTTCTGCATCAGCTCCATGCCGCCACCGTAGTAAAACCAGGCGTACTGCTCCGGCGCAATCATGCCGAACGGCACGGTGGTAAAGTACATGGCATTGGGGATTTTGCCCTTGTAGTAGTAGGAGGCAGTATGACCCATGTCGTACTGGCCCGCTTTCACCATGTCGAAAATGCCGAACGGCGCCTTGTGCTTGTTGGACGAGTCGATTCGGATATCCAATCGGCCGTTGGACATTATTTTGGCCATGGCGGCCATGCTGCGGGTGGTATCGCCGAGTATCGGGTAATTTGGGCCCCAGGTTTCAGCCAATTTCAAGGTGTAGGTTTTTTCGGCATGGACCAGGGAAGTTGCAACGGTCAAGAGCAGTGCCAGGGCAGCTCCTTTTAGCAGACGAGTCATCATAAGGCGTCCAGTTTCCAGTGGCTGTGTATTGTGTTTGTTATAGGTCATCATAGACCGCGATCGCCGTTTACTTAACTTAGTTATGGGTTGTTATCATCAGCAGCCGTCGGCCAGCGACGACTCTGTATAAACTAAACGATTTGAGCGGTGGATGCATCGTCGCTCTTCGCTACCGGCATCGAGATGAAGAACCGGCTACCTTGGCCCGATTCCGATTCAAATTCTACGTCCCCGTCCATCAACTCCATCAGTTTCTTGGTGATCGCCAGTCCCAACCCGGTCCCCCCCTTGGCGCGGGTGTCGGATGAATCTGCCTGGGCGAAGCGCTGGAAAATCCGGTTATGGAACGATAGTGGAATGCCAGGCCCCTGATCCTGAACCGAGACCTGCAAAAGCTCGCCCAGAGTTTCAACCGTCACCACCACTTCGCTACCGGCCGGTGAAAACTTAAGGGCATTCGACAACAGGTTCGCCATTACCTGCTGGAAGCGTTGCTCATCTACCCGCACGCGACTGTCTGAGACGGCGCCTTCCAGACGGATTGATACCCCGTAATGGTTGGCATAGCCAAGCTGATTTCGAATACTGGATTCCACCAGTGGCAATACCGGTAAAGTCATCATGGAGAGTCGCATCTTGCCGGCAACCAGCTTGTCCATATCGAGCAGGTCATCAATCAGATAAGCCAGGCGATGACTGTTCTTAAGCGCAATATCGACCATGCTCTGCATTTTCTCTGGCATCTCGCCAACTGCCCCGCCGGCCACCAGCTTCAATGAGCCGGAAATCGACGACAACGGTGTTCTGAGCTCATGACTGACCGTTGAGACAAACTCACTTTTCATTTTCTCAATGCGTTTCTGCTCGGAAATATCCTGCACCACCAGCCAGACCAGCTTTCGCCCCGACTCATCTTGCAGAGGCGCCCAGGTCAGTAGCCCGAAGAACAGCGACCCGTCTTCCCGCAGGCAGGTGTGCTCCTGCAGTCCACCAACGGCGTTGTGACTCAGGGGGGTCTGTTCCAAACCACCGGTCAGGTCCGAGACCTTGCGGGTCAGCAACTCAACCCGGTCATAACCGGTCAGAGCCAGCATGGCCTGATTAACGTCGATGAAGCGACCGGTTTCATCGTCGGCCAGGGCGATTCCCAAAGGTGAGAGCTCGAACAGCGCGCGCAACTGACTTTGACCAATGCGCTGGCGCTGGATGGACCAGGTCAGCATCAACACCGGTACGATGATCGCCAACAACGCCAGCGCCAGCAGGAACCGCTCCGTCAACACGTTGTCCGCGACCTGGGGCCAGCCGCCCGCCGGTACCGCGGCCAAGTCCCAGGTTCCGCCGGGAACGCTGACCGACATGATCACCGGATTGTCATCGAACAGCGCCGGCTCGCCATGGAAGACCGGGCCAGGCTCGCCACCCGCCAGGGTCTTGCGCATCCCCGTCTGCAGTTGGTCCGACGCCAGCAGTCCGGCTTCTTGATACAACTGCGCCCTATCAATCACCGCGGAAATCATGCCCCACAGCTTTCGGGGTTCACCGCCCCTGGCCGGGGTAAACACCGGAATCCGGCCAATAAATGCCTGCCCGCCCTGCACCAGGTTCACCGGACCCGCCAGCACCAACTGGCCAGATTCAGCACTGCGCTTTACTTCAGGCCACTGGTCTTTGTTGGCCCGGAAATCGAGGCCGATCGCAGCCTCGTTACCGGCCAATGGGTACGTCATACGGATGACCATGTCCGGCGCAGCACCAATGTTCCTCAATTGCAGGCGGTCTTGCAGAATGACATCGGCCAGTTCATCAAATCGCTCCTGGCTCAAGCCGGGCTCCGTGGCGATCGCCGCTTCCATTCCCCGGACGGTTTGCAGATTCTTGGTGATGGCGCCTTCCAGTTCCGCCCGCAAAACGGCCAGCTCGCTGGCAACATCCGCCCGCGTCTGTTCGAGAAACGACCGGTAATTGAAGCGGTCGATGTAAAACACGGCCAATAACGAAATCACCACCACCGAGACTCTGATGAACCACAACATCGCCACTGGCAGAACCTTGAGTCCCACGTTATCGTGTTTTTTCTTCACGGTTAGTCAATCATGCCAATAAGGCCCAACAGCCAGGGCAAAACGATGGCGTAGGTGAAGGCGGATAGCGCCATCGCCAGCCCTGAAAACGCACCCATTTGGTCGCTGACCTGAAACGCACGGGCGGTGCCGATACCGTGGGCCGTCAGCCCCATGGCGATGCCTTTGACACTGTCGTCCTTGACGCCCATCAGATCAAACAGCTTGGTCCCTATGACCGCGCCGATAATCCCGGTTACCACGACCAGTGCTGCAGTGAGCGAATGCAGGCCACCGATCTGCTCCGATATGCCCATGGCAACCGGCGCGGTTACCGACTTGGGTGCAAGCGAGAGCTGGGTTTCGAGACTGGCGCCCAGCAGTTTGGCAATGGTGATGGAACTGAACGTGCCAACCAAAACACCGGCCATTAATGCAACCGTCACCGGCAGCCATACCTGCTTCAGTTTGGCAAATTGCTGGTACAGCGGCACGGCAAGGGCCACGGTCGCCGGGCCAAGCAGGAAATGGACAAACTGGGCACCGTCGAAATAGACATCGTAGGTCGTGTTGGTGGCCAGCAGAATTCCGATCAACACGGCCACCGACGTCACCACCGGGTTCAGTAACGGGTTGGAATTGGCCCGTATATAGAGTCTGTAGGCAAGACTGTAGACCACCAGGGTCATGGCCAGGCCCAGTAACGGTGACGCTGACAGATAGACCCAGATCTGGACCAGCTTCGGCTCAGTCATCCTGGCGTTTCTCCCCAGTCACCCACCGCCCCGCCAACTGCATCACCCAAGCGGTGACCGCCATGGTGACAATGGTCCCGACAATCAGGGTGGTACTGATTGGCAGCCACTCCTCAGCCAACCGGTGAAAATGCACCATCAGGCCGACCCCGGCGGGGACAAACAACAGTGACAGATGGCTCAGGAGTGACGTTGCTGCTGGCTCCACCGCTGCTTTTACGGGGTCGCTCAGGACCAACGATATAAAAAGCATCACCATGCCCATCACTGGTCCGGGAATCGGCAACTCAAGCAGCCGTACACTTACCTCTCCCACCAACTGATAAATCAATAGCAGGGTGATGCCGTTCAGAAAATTCATACGCCCTTGTCCTGGCCCGTCACCGGGTCATTGCGGGTAGTGGTGCGGCTCAATGGCCGCGCGAATGATGCCGTGTTCCTGTTCTTCGATCTGGCGCAGGGAGTTGCTGACATGAACCACATGGGCCATGGCCGCTTTTTTAGCCCACTTCGCCTGACGACTGATAACGGAGTGATAGATCTGGCGGTGGTGTTTGTCAATCTGGCGTTTGAACGCCTCCCGGTGACTCAGGTTGGCGACCGAGGCCTGTACCGAGTGCAACATCAGGTCTTTCAGGCTGTTCAGCACATGGATCAGTACCGGGTTGTGGGAGGCATTCACAATGGCACGGTGGAAGGCATGATCGAGTTCCGCGTTGGTCAACGGATCGGCCATCTCCATTTCATTGAACGCTTTGGTGATCAGGTACTGGTCTTTTTCTGTCGCCCGCTCAGCCGCCAGATAGGCGGCTTTGCCTTCAAGCTCTTCGCGCACTTCAAACAGATCGTACAAGGTCCGGGAGTGGCCAATGAAAAGCTGCATCAACGGCCCGTCGGTTTCGGGCTCAGGCAGCATATGGGAAACGAAGGAGCCTTTGCCATGACGGGTTTCAATGATGCCCCGACCTTGAAGCTCGCGCAACGCCTCACGAATGACCGCACGGGAAACCCCCAGTCTGGCCGCCAGTTGGCGCTCTGAGGGAATCATCTGCTCAGGAGCCAGGGTGCCGTCCAGAATGAGCTGTTCCAGACGGTGTGCCACCGCCCGGGATATAGGTACCGACTTGTTTTCCATCAGTAGAAACCACTGGTCAGACCAGTTCCGTTATTAACAATCTGAAATGTGAGCTATCTGCCCGCCTTAAGCTGAATATGGCTCATGCCCCAATAACTGTCTAGAAAAACTGGTCCGACCAGTTGCCATTCATCTGGACTTACCACCAATTCTGAACCAATGATTAGGGTTAACGTCACCGTGATAGTAATTCCGGGGACCTCGCTGAGTGCACCGAGGGCTCAAAGTGTGGCGGCGAAGTCCAACAACAACAATGTGATGAGTCTTCTGGAGTCCGATTATGAATAAGAATGAATTTGACACAACAAGCGTGACGCCGCGCCGCGGCATCTTCAAAACACTGCTGACCTCCGCAACCATCGGGGCCGTTCTCCTGGCCAGCAGCGCACAGGCCGCTACCACCTGGAAAATCCAGTCGGTCTGGGATGCGGGCACCGTCGGTTACGACCTGTTCAAAGACTGGTGCGACGGCATCGAAGAAAAGAGCGGTGGCGAACTGAAATTCACCTGTTTCCCCGCCAAAGCGGTCGCTGCCGACAATAACGGTCTGTTCGATGCCGTTCGAAATGGTGTGCTGCAGGGCATGAACCCCTTCACACTCTATTGGTCAGGCAAAATTCCGGCCTCTGTTTTCCTGTCGTCCTATCCGGCCGGTCCGGACCAGCCACACCAGTGGGACACCATGTTCTACTCTCTGGGCATGCTGGAAAAAACCCGTGAAATCTACGAGAAGTTCGGCCTGTTCTACGTCGGACCGATTCAGCACGACGCCAACATCATTCACTCCAAAGAGCCGATTAACAGCCTGGACGACCTCAAGGGTCTGAAAATGCGCCTGCCTGGCGGTATGGTTGCGGAAGTCTTTGCTGAATTCGGTGTGTCAGCGGTCAGCCTGCCAGGCTCGGACATTTTCCCTGCACTGGAAAAAGGCACCATCGACTCCGCTGACTACGTAGGGCCTGCGGTCAACTGGGAACTTGGCTTTGCCCAGGTCACCGACACCATCCTGATGGGGCCTCCAGGCGTCATGTCGGTCTACCAGCCGGTTGACCTGATGGACCTGACCGTCAACCTGCGGGCGTGGAAAGCGCTGGATCCCAAGTTGCAGCAACTGGTGGAAGACGAAGTCCGGATCTACTCCCAGAAGCACTACCTGGCTATTCAGAAGCGCAACATTGAAGCCATGAAAAAGTTCAAGGAAGCTGGCACCACGGTGACTCGCCTGAGCCAGGCTGACCTGCAGGAATTCCGCCGCGCGGCTATTCCAGTCTGGTACCGCTGGGCGAACAAGAACGAAGACGCCCGTGCGATCTTCGACATGCAGCTCGAATACATGATGAACGACACCGTCGGTTATATCACCGAGGAAGACATCAAGGGCATGAAGTAACGTCCCAAGTGTTTGACCAGGGGAGAGCTTTGCTCTCCCCTTTTTCCATCGATAATTCTGGTCAATACCAGAGGTAGTACATCATGTCTGAATTGGAAGGTTTTGGTTTTGTAATGCCCCACTGGCTTTACTGGGGCTGGCTGGCAATCATGCCACTGATCATGATTGCGCTCGACCGCTGGCGCAGTTCAGATACGCAGGACGAGACGGAGGCCGCTGTCCCACCCATAGGCGAAGGGCAGGACGAGCCACCCACCGTCGAATACCAGAGCTCGGACGCCAACCTGTTTACCCGGGCGGTAGACTGGATGAGCGACAAAACGGGTCTGTTTATCTCGTTCTGGACCGTCAACGCCGTCTGTTTCTACTTCTTCGAAGTAATCATGCGTTACATATTCAACACCCCGACCATCTGGGTGCATGAGGCCAGCTATCTGCTGCTGGGCATGCAATACCTGTTGGCCGGTGGCTTTGCACTGTTACACGGCGCCCACGTCCGGGTGGATGTGGTTTACAACTTCCTGCCCCTGCGCGGACGCATTGGCATGGACATCTTTACTTCCATGTTTTTCTTCATGTTTGCACTGGTACTGGTGCTGACGTCCTGGACCTATTTCGAGAACGCATATTCCATGGGTGAAACCACTGTTGAGACCTGGGGCATCCAGTACTGGCCGGTCAAAGGCATCATGCTGCTGGGCTCGTTTATGCTACTGCTGGCCGGTATTTCCAAGCTGCTGAAAGACATTTCAGTGTTTATCCGTCTGGGCCGGGAGGCATCTGAATGAGCACTCAAGCTGCCAACGCTACCACGGCCAAAGACCGTCTGATCGGTCAACTCGGCACCTGGCTGATGATCCTGGCGACCGTCGGGCTCGGTTTTATCATCTGTGTCGAAGTCATCAACATACTGTTTTACGATCCTTACAGCGACGACTACTTCCTGTTCCGGCTTGCCGGCACCCTGTCGGGAGTCAGCATCGGACCGTTAACGTACCTGATGTTCGGGTCGCTGATGGTGGCCCTGATGATGGGCCTGCCGCTGGCTTTCGTTACCGGTGGCCTCGGGGTCATGTTTGTCTATCTGGTGGGCGACACCGCGATGCTCAATATCGTGCCGAGCCGTATTTTTCCGATGATGACCAACTCCGACCTGGCGGCGATTCCGCTGTTCATTTTCATGGCTTCGATGCTTGAACGCGCTGGCCTGATCGAGGAAATGTTCAGTGTGGTCTACAAATGGATGGGCGGCCTCAGCGGCGGTCTGGCCGTAGCCACCATCCTGGCATCCACCATTCTGGCCGCGATGGTCGGGGTGATCGGGGCCGCCGTAGTCACGATGGGCATCATTGCCCTGCCCGCGATGCTGAAACGCGGTTACGATCACCAGATCGCCCTCGGCTCCATTATGGCCGGCGGCACCCTGGGCATCCTGATTCCGCCCTCGATCCTCGCCATCCTGTATGCCGTGGTCGCCCAGCAGTCTGTGGGCGAGCTCTACCTCGGGTCGGTGATGCCGGGCCTGATGCTGTCGATGACGTACGTCGCCTACGTCCTGATCCGCAGTTGGCTCAACCCCAAGTTGGGGCCACCGGTGCCGGTTGAAGAGCGCGTATCCACCCTTGAGAAACTGCGTTTGCTGCGCAGCCTGATCGCGCCGCTGATCCTGGTCTTCCTCGTACTTGGCCTGTTGTTCGGCGGGGTCGCAACGCCGGTAGAGGCAGCGGGTATTGGCTCCTTTGGTGCCATGCTGGTGGCCTGGAAACATGGCGCACTGTCAATTTCGGCGCTCAGGGATGCTTCGATTACCACCACCAAGGCTTCCGCCATGGTGCTGTGGATCATGTTCGGGGCCTCGGTGTTTGTCGGTTTCTACATCCTCCAGGGTGGCCAGGCATTCATCACTGAAACCATCCTTGGCATTGGTCTGTCGCCCTACGCGGTGCTGGCTCTGCTGATGTTGCTGCTGGTGGTACTGGGCATGTTCCTCGACTGGGTGGGCATTCTGCTGCTGGCCGTGCCTATTTTCATTCCCATCGTCGAAGCACTGACCTTTGATGGCCTGTTCGGCCTGCCCGGTATTGACGGTTCCGATGTGGTGCTCTGGTTCGGGGTGCTGTACCTGGTGAACATGCAGATGTCGTTCCTGAGTCCGCCCTTTGGCTATGCACTGTTCTACATCCGCGGTGTGTGTCCACCGGAAATCTCCATGGCGACGATCTTCCGTTCCGCCCTGGTGTTCCTGGGACTGCAAGCACTGGGGCTGTTCCTGTGCATCGTGTTCCCATCCATCGTTACCTGGCTGCCAGGCCTGGTCTACGGCTAACCGTCGGGATCATGCTCCCGCCCGGCGGCGGCCTCTTTTGAGGGCGCTGTCGGGCGGGTTCCACCGAGTTAGCAAGCGTCAGCGAGAACCAGATGAACAGTCGAATCACCATCAACGGATTGAAGATTGCGGCACCGCTCCATGATCTGGTGGCCCATGAGATTGCGCCTGGGACCGGCATTGACCCGGACCAGTTCTGGCAATCCTTTGAGGCCATTGTCACGGAACTGGCACCGCGCAACCGGGAACTGCTCGCTTTCCGTGACCGACTGCAAACCCAGGTTGACCAATGGCACGATGCCCACAAAGGTCGCACCATTCACCTGGACCAATACACCACGTTTCTAGCCGACATCGGATATCTGGTGCCGGAAGGCAAACCGTTCCAGATCGACACCACTCATGTCGACGACGAAATCGCTCACATTGCCGGTCCACAACTGGTGGTACCGGTCAATAACGCCCGATTTGCGGTCAACGCCGCCAATGCCCGCTGGGGCAGCCTCTACGATGCGTTGTACGGCACCGATATGATCGCCGAAAACACAGGCTGCGAAAAAACCGACGAGTTCAATCCGTTTCGGGGCGAGCGCGTGATCCGCTGGGCCGCCGATTTCCTGGATCAATCGACCCCTCTGGCCCATGGCTCGCACGTCGATGTCGTGGAATACCGGCTTGAAAATATCCACGACCGGTGGGTGCTCGAAGCCACCACCTCTGATGGCGATACCACGGCCCTGGCGCAGCCGGCGCAATTGGTGGGTCACAGCCGGGATGAACGTGGCCTCGTCATCCTGCTGAAAAATCATGGCCTGCACATTGAACTGATTATCGACCGGGAGCATCCCATCGGTGCGCTCGCCGCATCCGGCGTGAGGGACGTGGTGCTTGAATCCGCGGTCAGCACGATCATGGATTGCGAGGACTCCGTCGCCGCCGTCGACGCCGATGACAAAGTCTTGGTCTATCGCAACTGGCTGGCGCTGATGAAAGGCACGCTGGAAGACACCTTCCTCAAGCACGGCCATCCCATCACCCGGCAGCTCAACGACGACCGGCATTACCAGACTCCTACCGGGGCCACACTCACGCTGCCCGGGCGCAGTCTGCTGCTGTTGCGCAACGTCGGGCACCTGATGACCACCGACGCGGTGCTGGATGCCAACAACCAGGCGGTACCCGAAGGTCTACTGGACGCCATGGTGACCACTTTCTGTACACTGCACGACCTGAAGGGCCTGAGCCCCCGCCGCAACAGCCGGCAAGGCAGCGTTTACATCGTCAAACCCAAAATGCATGGGCCGGATGAAGTGGCCTTTACCAACCTGCTGTTTGAGCGGGTCGAAGACGCCCTGGGACTGGCGCGCAATACCATCAAAGTGGGTGTGATGGACGAAGAACGGCGCACCTCCGCCAACCTGACCGAATGCATTCGCGCCGTACGCGAACGACTGGCGTTCATTAACACCGGTTTTCTGGACCGGACCGGTGACGAGATTCACACCTGCATGGCCGCCGGCCCGGTGCTGCCGAAAGACGACATCAAGACCCAGCCCTGGATACAGGCCTACGAAAATCGCAATGTGGACATTGGCCTGGCCTGCGGCCTCGCCGGCGTCGCACAGATCGGTAAAGGCATGTGGCCGATGCCGGACGAGATGCGGCGCATGATGGAAACCAAACGAGCTCACCCCGAAGCGGGTGCCAACTGCGCCTGGGTGCCCTCACCAACCGCCGCGACACTGCACGCGGTTCACTATCATCAGGTGGACGTGCAGGCCCGGCAACAGGCTCTTATGTCCCGCAAGCGAGACAGTCTGGATCAACTCCTGACCCCGCCATTGCTGGGCCAGACACGGCTTGCCCCGGACCGTATTCAGGCCGAGCTCGACAACTGCGCACAAGGCATACTGGGCTATGTGGTGCGCTGGGTGAACCAAGGTATTGGCTGCTCCAAAGTACCCGATATCAATGACATCGGGTTGATGGAAGACCGAGCCACCCTGAGAATTTCCAGTCAGTTGCTGGCCAACTGGCTTTATCACGGCATCTGCACCGACGATCAGGTGATCGATACGCTGAAATTCATGGCGGTGGTGGTGGACAGCCAAAATGCGGGCGATCCCCACTACCGCAAGATGGGCCGTGAGTTTGATAAAAGTGTGGTCTTTCAGGCTGCATACGATTTGATTTTCACTGGCTGTGAACAGCCCAGTGGCTATACCGAACCGGTGTTGCATGAGCGTCGGCGGCAGGCCAAGGGTCTACAGACCCTGGCCCCGCCGAACCGTATCGGCAACAGCCAGTCGCCTTTTCAACAAGCCCCGTAACAGGAATAATATTTATGATGACACTAAAGAGACTCGACCAGGAAGACGCCCGTATTCTGATTGAAGGCGCCGCGGCCAAATCCCGTGAAATCGGTATCCCCATGTGTATTGCGATCACCGATGAGTCCGGCAATCTGATCGCTTTCGAGCGCATGGACGGTGGCAAGATCACCAGCATCACCATCGCCCAGGATAAAGCCTATACGGCGGCCGCCGCCCGTAAGGCAACGCACGAATACAACGCCGCTTGTGTCCCCGGCAACCTGGTGTTCGGTATCCACACGTCCATGGGCGGTCGGCTTTGTGTGGTTGGTGGTGGCCTGCCAATCACCGTTGACGGCGAAGTGGTTGGCGGTATTGGCCTCAGCTCTGGCACCCCGCAACAGGACATGACCTGCGCCCAGGCGGGTATCGATTACTTCAACATTGATCGCGGTTAAAACAGCACAGCAACCGCCCGGAGTATGGTGATGAATTCCGCAAGCAAACCCGATAAGGCCGAACTGGCCAGCATGTTCCGGAGCTTTATTGATCCGGCCTTTGTGATCACCGACGAGGAGACACTCAAGCCCTACGAGTGTGACGGCCTGTCGATGTATTGTGTGATGCCCCTGATGGTGGTGTTGCCGGAGACAGTGGACCAGGTTCAGGAAGTCATGCGCGTTTGTCACCGCTATCAGATACCGGTGGTTGCCCGTGGTGCCGGCACCGGCCTGAGCGCCGGCGCTTTGCCGGATGCCGGCGGCGTGGTGTTGTCGCTGGCCAAATTCAACCGCATTCTCGACATTGATCCAATGGCCCGCTCGGCGCGGCTGCAATCCGGGGTGCGTAATCTGGCGATCAGCGAAGCCGCGTCGGAATACGGTCTCTATTACGGACCCGACCCGTCGTCGCAAATTGCCTGCACCATCGGTGGCAATGTCGGCGAGAATTCCGGCGGTGTGCACTGCCTGAAATACGGCCTGACCACCCACAACATCCTCAGCGTAGAAATGATCACGGTTGAAGGTGAGCGCGTTGTCATTGGCAGCGATGGCCTGGACAGCTGCGGCATGGACTTGCTGGCCCTGATCACTGGGTCCGAAGGGTTACTGGGCATCATCACCGAAATTCAGGTCAAACTGCTGCCGACACCGGAAATCGCCCGCGTTGTGATGGCCGGTTTTGACAGCGTCGACAACGGCGGCGATGCGGTCGGCGGCATCATTGCCCAGGGCATCATTCCTGCCGGTCTGGAGATGATGGACAGCCACGCCATAAAAGCCGTGGAAGACTTTACCCACGCCGGTTACCCGGTCGAGGCCGAAGCCTTGTTGCTGTGCGAAGTGGACGGCACCAAAGAAGAAGTGCAGGAACACATCGAGAAAGTGGAAGCCCTGTTCCGGGACTTCGGCGCCACCTCCATTCGGACCTCCAAAGACGAAGCCGAACGAGCGCTGTTGTGGAAAGGCCGCAAGAATGCCTTCCCCGCTATGGGCCGGATATCCCCGGACTACTATTGCATGGACGGCACCATCCCCCGGGCTCATCTGGCCGATGTCCTGAACGCCATGCAGGACATGTCCAAGCAATACGGCCTGCGTGTGGCCAATGTTTTCCATGCCGGCGACGGCAACCTGCACCCGCTGATCCTGTTTGATGCCAACAAACCCGGCGAGTTTGAACGAGCCGAAGCCTTTGGCAGCAGTATCTTGCAACTGTGCGTGGAAGTGGGCGGATGCATCACCGGTGAACACGGTGTTGGCATTGAGAAAATACGTCAGATGCCGATGCAGTTTACCGACCAGGAAATCGAACAGCTGAATGCCGTGAAAGAGGCTTTTGACCCGCGCGGCACGCTTAACCCCGGTAAGGGCGTACCCACCCTGCGCAACTGCCAGGAATACCGGGCCATTAACTTAAAACCACAGGCGGCGGAAGCTCACCATGCCTGATATCACTGAACAGCTGCAGGACCAGATTAAAACCGCGCGCACCGAGGCCCGTAAACTCAGCATCGTCGGGGGCGGCAGCAAGGCCTTTATGGGGCGTGCCATCGACGCCGACCGTCTCGACGTCAGCGGCCACAGTGGCATCGTCACCTACCAGCCGGTGGAGTTGGTGCTGACGGTACGCGCCGGTACGCCACTGCTTGAGATTGAAGCGGCACTGGCGAAGAACAATCAGATGCTGTCCTTCGAGCCGCCGCATTTCAGCGACGCCTCCACCATTGGCGGCACCCTGGCCTGCAACCAGTCTGGCCCCGGACGACCCTGGTGGAGCTCAGTGCGTGATCAGGTGCTGGGCGTCGGGTTGATCAACGGCACCGGCGAAAAGCTGCGTTTCGGTGGCCAGGTGATGAAAAACGTTGCCGGTTACGATGTGTCCCGAACCCAGGCCGGCGCCATGGGCTCCCTGGGCGTGCTGACGGAAATCAGTCTCAAGGTGCTGCCACGACCGGCCACCACCGTCACCCTGTCGCGCGAGATGCGGCAGAACGAAGCCATTCTGTTCATGAACGCCCGTGCCGCCGAACCGAAACCGCTGTCAGCCGCGTGCTGGCTGGACGGTAAGCTTTATCTGCGGCTGTCCGGCGCGCAGTCGGCTGTCGAGGCCACCGCCAAACAATGGGATATTCCCCTGATGACGGGCGGCGACGAATTCTGGCAGCAACTGCGTGATCAGCAATTACCGTTTTTCGCGGGTGACCAACCCCTGTGGCGCTTCTCGGTTAACTCCACCGCGCCCAATCCGCCGCTGGACGGCCCCTGGTTGATCGACTGGGCCGGTTCACAGCGCTGGTATCGCGGTGATGCCGAACTGGCGTCGATGGAAGCTCATGCTGAGAAAGCCGGCGGACAGGTCAGCCTGTTCCGGGGCGGGGATCGCACCGGTGAAGTGATGCACCGGCAGTTGCCCGCGTTGCAGGCGATCCAGAAGCGACTGAAACACTCTTTTGATCCGGATGGCCTGTTTAATCCCGGCCGTCTTTATAGCTGGATGTAACCGTTGTCACCGTTAGAACGGTTGTGAAAACGACGGTGATAACGACGGTGATAACGACCACGACAGTGACTGTTATAACGACAGCCGGATATAAACCACCAGGTGCTCCATGAAGACGAACCTTGTTGCTGAATTTAAAAACTCCCCGGACGGCATCGAAGCCGAGGAGATTCTGCGGGCCTGTGTCCATTGCGGTTTTTGCACCGCAACCTGCCCGACCTATCAGGAGCTCAACGATGAGCGCGACGGCCCCCGTGGCCGAATCTACCTGATCAAGGAAATGCTGGAAGGCGCCGAGGTGACCGACAAAACCCGGGATCACCTCGACCGCTGCCTGACCTGCCGCGCCTGCGAAACCACCTGCCCCTCCGGTGTCCAGTACGGACGTCTGGTGGACATTGGCCGTGGCGTGATTGACGACAAGCTGGAACGCCCACGCAAGCAGCGGTTGATGCGGCTGGCGTTGCGTAAAGTGCTGCCCTACAGCAATCGGTTCGGACCGCTGCTGGCGCTTGGGCAACTGTTCAAACCGGTGCTGCCGCCGGCCCTGAAAGCCAAGGTGCCGCCCCGGCGCAAAGCATCACCCTGGCCAACCGCCAGTCACCCGCGGGCAATGATGGCGTTAGCCGGCTGCGCGCAATCCTCCGCCGCGCCTACCACCAACGCCTCAACAGCGCGGGTGCTGGACAAACTGGGCATTACCCTGGTGGAAGCACCGGAAGCCGGGTGTTGCGGAGCGGTCAGTTACCACCTGTCGGCTCATGAGGAAGGCCTGAACTTCATGCGTCGCAACATCGACGCCTGGTGGCCGGCCATCGAAGCCGGTGCCGAAGCCATCGTCATGACCGCCTCCGGCTGTGGTGCCATGGTGCAGGATTATGGCCACCTGCTTCGCAACGACCCGGTGTATGCCAACAAGGCGAAACGCGTCAGTGAACTGATGAAAGACATCGGTGAGGTCCTGCTGGCGGAAGACCTGAGCAAACTCGAGCTGCAGAAGTCCACCGACAAAATAGCGTTCCACTGCCCCTGCACCTTGCAACATGCGATGCAGAAGAGTGGCCTGGTGGAACAGGTGTTGACCAAAGCCGGCTTTGATCTGGCCAAAACCAAAGACAAACACCTGTGCTGCGGCTCGGCTGGCACCTACTCCATCATGCAACCGGAAATGAGTCAGAAGCTGCTGAAAAACAAACTCGAAGCACTGACCCTGGACCAACCCGACCGCATCGTCACCGCCAACATCGGCTGCCAGTTACACCTGGAAACCAAGGCCCAGGTGCCAGTGCAACACTGGGTGGAATTGCTCGACCGATAACGTACGCATGTAACATCCCCTGCGCCGCACGGCCAGGGGATAGCCGGTCCCGCTGGGTGAATTACCAGCCCACGGTCAGGTCTTGTGATGGGTTAGTCTGGTGCCGGGTGGCTTCGTGCATTCATTTGATGCTGCCACGCGCCCACAACGACGGGACCTTTCCAATCCATTGCGCATGCATTTCCGGTGGCGGGTCAGCGGATAAATTTAGACATCGCATGGCCCTTGGTGTCGTCGCCACCGGCCAGCGCTGCCTTAACGCCTGCTTTGTTACGGCCCGGCTGGTTCTGGCTCGCCTTCAGTTTTCCCGTCAGCGTCTCGATGCGGATCTCAACCCCCACGATGCCCTGCATCAAGCGCTCGGTATAATCCTGGGGCGCGTCGTCCACTGACCAGGGTTGCGCTCTTCCTGTCTCGTGGCGATCGGTCAGTTGGTGCAGGTGGCTTCTCAGCCAGTCTACGTCCTGCACGACGCGCGGGCGTCCCTGTGCGTGGACGGCCAGATAGTTCCAGGTCGGGACAACCCGGCCAGACTCGGCTTTGGTCGGGTACCACGCCGGTGACACATAGGCATCGGGCCCCTGAAACACCACCAGCACCCGGGCACCGCGTTCCAGCCGCTGCCAAACCGGATTGCTCCGCGCGAGATGGCACTGCAACAGACCCAGAGACCCGGACGCATCGGTATTGATATGAAAAGGCAGGTGATTCGCCTCAATGCCCTGCTCGTCGGCGACTATCAGCAACCCGAAACCATAATCACGAATGTACTGCTGGAGCGTTTGGGAATCCTGTTCCGCGAAGTGACTGGGGACGTACATCTGGCAATCTCCTTATGCGATCTGACTGCCAATTCTGCCTGAAGCGGCTGATCTACACTATTGAATTATCGAACAATAAAGACTATTTGATATATTTATATTCGCAACAAACAATAAAATGACCCAATAACTATAGAAACTGTATTAAATAAAATAGTCTTAAATACAAAAACATATTGGCTTTAAGAGAGCAGTATAAGTGCTTATATTTTATCGCCCCAATCTTTAACCTGCCGTTGTTATCAAAAATGCCTAAAAAACAGTAACAATGACTATTTTAATGACATCGATTTAATCTAAAACTACAAATTTCATAAAAACATTTCACCTATTTGTCTTTTTTAAGCGCATAGTACCTGTCTCTCCTACCGTCTAAGGCCCGGTTCTAGACGGAATTATTGTCAAACTCTACACCCTAATCATAATTTAGACGGCGATCTATCTTGTGACACCACCGTATGCCCAATGCAATAAAAAAGAACCTTCCGGTCAGAGCAAACCTCTTGCCGCCATTAATCGCAGCACGTATTAATCTGCGGTTAAAACATTTAATGGATATAATAATGAATACGATAAAAAACTATGCAAGTCGAAGCTTATGGATCAGTGCGATCATGTTCACTGCTTTATTGGCAGGATGTGGTAGTGATAGCAACAACAACAGCAGCGACAACGGCTCCGTGGCAGCCGCGCTGACGGTTACGTCTACCGCCCCGGCCGATGCTGCCGACCCGGTGCCACTCAACAGCAAAGTAATCGCTTACTTTAGTGAATCGATGGACGCGACAGCCATTGACGGCTTCAGTTTTACTGTGGCTGGTGACACCGGACCCGCACTCACAGGTGCTGTGTCTACCGACGCCAACAGCAGTAGCGTAACGTTTACACCCTCTGCGCCCGGTTTCACCGCCGATACGCCTTACACCGCCACCATTACCGCAGCGGCAAAAAGCCTATCCGGTAAGTCACTGGCAAACGACTATGTCTGGCAGTTCAGAAGCGGAATCGCGGCTGACACTGACGCTCCCACGGTAGTCTCCACAGACCCGACTAATGCAGCGACAGGCTTTGCACTCAACCGAAACATCCATGCGGTGTTTAGCGAAACACTGGATCCTGCCAGCGTTAATTCAGACAGCTTCACTCTGACCATGGGTGGAACACCCGTACAAGGTACCGTCAGTTACTCGAACAAGCTGGTGACCTTTAACCCTGTAAACAATCTTGCTGCCAGCACCACCTATACCGCGACATTGACAATGGCGGTAACGGATCTCGCAACCAATGCGCTTACAGCTGATTACATCTGGACATTTGAGACCGGAGACGCCATCGCGACTGGCCCGGAACCCGTCAATCTCAGAACCGCCGGCGATTTTGTCATACTGACTAAAACCGGTATTACCAATGTGTTTCAATCCGCTATCACTGGGAACATCGGTGCCAGCCCAATCACTGCGACGGCCATGAACAATGTTTCTTGCGATGAAATGACTGGAACTAGCATCATCTACGGCGCTGATGATGCGTATGTCGCCAGTGCTGGTGGCAGAGCGTGCTTTGCCGGCACAGCACCAGACAACACGCTGGTTGCCAACGCGGTACTCGACATGGGAACGGCCTACAATGACGCAGCAGGTAGAACCACCCCTGACTTTACCGAACTGCATGCAGGTGATGTCAGCGGCAAGACACTGGCCCCAGGTCTTTATAAATGGGGTACAAACGTGTTGATCAATACGGATGTGACGCTTGCAGGCAGCGCCAACGATGTCTGGATCTTCCAGATAGCCGGCGATGTACTTCAGGCAAGTAATACCCAAGTGCTTTTATCCGGCGGGGCGGTGGCGGAGAATGTCTTCTGGCAGGTTGGCGGCGGCACCGGTGTGGTACTCGATACAGGTGCAAGTTTCAAAGGCATTGTGATCGCCGAGAAAGGCGTTACCGTTAAAACAGGCGCAACGGTTAACGGCAGGCTGCTATCACAGACTGCTGTAACCCTGGAAATGAACACCGTTACAGCGCCATAAAAATGGATGCCCGATAAAAGGATAAAACCAGGACAGCACTGTTAAAACGGCACACCCATTCAGTCGTGTTAACAGTCTGAACAACCAGAGCCATAGAGTCAGGGTTTGCCCGTTGCCTTCAACGTGTTGAGAGCACAAAACGCAAGACTTGGCGCCTGTGTTTCCGGAATCCAAAGTTTCCTTTTGCAGGGCACACATTCGCAGACAACTCGATCGACAGAAGGCAGCTCCGGCTGCCTTTTTTATGGTTCATCGCGCAAGACAAAGAGACACGGCGATGTCCAGCGGGAGCGCCGGCCTCTGCGGGCGGAGGGGTTGTTGTCGCCGACGCTTAAGCTTCGGAGGGCCCGTCAGGGCCCTGAGGATCATTATGGCAGGACGAGGGGCTGTTCCGAAGCTGAAGCGTCGGCTATAGGTATAGGTACAGGTATAGGCATAGGTACAAGCAGCGGTCTTTGGTACAGACTGTAAGTCTATGCATTCACGACCGTCCGCAATGAGCTTTGTGTTGCCTTGCATTCGACGCCAGGGTTCCATGCGGCGCATCGCACGCGGCCGCCGGCCACCGCCCGGGCTTGCTCGATTTCCTCAAACATGGCCAGCACGTGTTCAGGTCATTTTAGTGCTGGCGGCTGACACGACGCTGCCTAACGGATTACGGAATTACCGGCGTCGCCAGAAAAATCGACACAGACCAGGAAGGCTCTCAAGGCTTGCAGAATCGTCAATAGACTTATTCGGAGGTTCCTAAAACACCCCTTTGCAGCGCGCTGCAAAGGGGTGATAAACCGACAGTGTCAGTAGTGAATGACGGTCCGGATGCTTTTGCCTTCGTGCATCAGATCAAACGCCTTGTTGATGTCGTCCAACGGCATGTTGTGGGTAATGAACACGTCCAGCGGGATGTCGCCTTTTTGAGCTTTTTCCACGTAGCCCGGCAGTTCGGTGCGACCTTTCACACCGCCAAATGCAGAGCCTTTCCAGACTCGGCCAGTGACCAGCTGGAAAGGGCGGGTGCTGATTTCTTCACCGGCACCGGCAACACCGATGATGATGGATTCGCCCCACCCTTTGTGGCAACACTCCAGGGCTGCGCGCATCAATTGCACATTACCGACACATTCAAAGGAATAATCCACCCCGCCATCGGTCATCTCGATGATGACGTCCTGGATGGGCTTGTCGTAGTCTTTCGGGTTGACCACATCGGTGGCGCCGAGTTGCCTGGCAATGTCGAATTTGCCCGGGTTGACATCTATAGCGATGATTCGACCCGCTTTCGCCATAGTCGCGCCGATGATGGCGGCCAGACCAATACCACCCAATCCGAAGATGGCCACGGTTGCGCCTTCTTCCACCTTGGCGGTATTCAACACGGCACCGATACCGGTGGTCACACCACAGCCCAACAAGCACACTTTATCCAGGGGCGCGTCTTTGGGAATTTTGGCCAGGGAGACTTCTGGTAACACGGTGAACTCGGAGAACGTGGAGCAGCCCATGTAGTGGTAAACCGGTTTGCCTTTGTAGGAAAACCGCGAGGTGCCGTCCGGCATCACGCCTTTGCCCTGGGTGGCGCGCACCGACCCGCACAGGTTGGTCTTGCCGGATGTGCAGAATTTGCACTCGCCGCACTCTGCGGTGTAGAGCGGAATGACATGGTCACCGACTTCCAGGGAGGTGACGCCCTCACCGACCGCTTCGACGACGCCACCGCCTTCGTGGCCGAGTATGGCCGGGAAAATACCTTCGGAGTCGGCGCCGGACAGGGTATAGGCGTCGGTATGACAGACACCGGTTGCGACGATTCGGACCAGAACTTCGCCAGCCTGTGGCGGTGCCACATCCACTTCAACGATTTCCAGCGGTTGGTTGGGGGCAAAGGCCACCGCAGCTCGAGACTTGATCACAGACAGACTCCTCATTGTGCGTTTTGATTCGTTTGAACGTCAGTTTGACACACTGTAGACGACCGGTCTAATATGCCCGCCATGACATCGAATGACACGCGCAATCACATTATTCAGGTTGGTGCCGATCTGATTGCCCAGAAGGGCTTTGGTGCCACCGGGCTGAACGCCGTGTTGACCGCATGTGGCGTGCCGAAGGGTTCGTTTTATCATTATTTTAGCAGCAAGAATGAGTTCGGCCTTGCCGTGATTGACACCTTCGCAGAAGAATACGATGCCAAGCTTGACCAGATTCTTACAGACAGGTCTCGCTCCTGCATTGATCGGCTGCACGCCTATTTTGATACCGGCCTGGCCTCCATGACCCGCTGTGAATACAGTCAGGGGTGCCTGATGGGCAATCTCGGTCAGGAACTGGCGGGGCAGGATGAAATGTTCCGAACCCGCCTGGATACGGTCTTTTCCGGGTGGGAGAAAAAGTTTGCCGAATGCCTGGCCGAAGCTCAGGCCAACGGTGACATCAATCAGGACCTGGACCCCGCTGACGCCGCCAGCTTTCTGCTGTCAGGATGGGAAGGTGCCATTCTGAGGTCCAAAGTGCTCAAATCCACGGAGCCCATGGAACGATTCATCCGGGTATTTTTTTCACACTGCCTGCGCGCCGGCTGACTTTTTTTCACTTCGCAGCTAGTAGACTGGTCTAATTAAATCCGATACCGATATTTCAGCCCATACAATCCAGCCTCTGGAACAGGAGATAACACCATGAGCAACGACAACCCAAACGACGTACTGTTCGAGACGTTCACCCTTGGCAAGCTGTCCTTGCCAAACCGCGTGCTGATGTCGCCGCTAACCCGCTCGCGCTCCAGCCAGCCGGGGGATATTCCCAATGCCATGAACGCCCAGTACTATGCGCAGCGCGCCAGTGCGGGCCTGATCATCAGTGAAGCCACCCAGGTATCGCCCCAGGGCAAGGGCTATGCCTTTACCCCGGGCATCCACTCCGCTGAGCAGATCGCCGGCTGGAAGCAGGTGACCGACGCGGTCCACCAAGCAGGCGGGCGTATTCACATGCAGCTCTGGCACGTCGGCCGGATTTCCCACCCCGACCTGCAGCCCGATGGCCGTCAGCCGGTTGCCCCCTCTGCGATTGCACCGGAAGGCGCCAAAACTTTTGTCAGTGCGGATTCTGGCATGGTGGACATTCCCGAACCCCGCGCCCTGGAAACCGATGAGGTTCCCGGCATTGTCGAGCAATTTCGCATTGGCGCTGAAAACGCCAAGACTGCAGGCTTTGACGGTGTTGAAATTCACGCCGCCAATGGTTATCTGCTGGATCAATTTCTCAAGAGCGACAGCAACCAGCGTACCGATGAGTACGGCGGTTCCGTCGAGAACCGCATTCGCCTGACTCTGATGGTGACCGAGGCAGTGACCAAAGTGTGGGGCAAGGAAAATGTCGGAATCCGTGTTAGCCCAACCGGCAGCTTCAATGCCGTCCACGACCAAAACCCGGTTGAGACGTTTGGCACCCTGGCCAGGCACCTGAACGATATCGGCATTGCCTACATTGAAGTGGTGGAAGACTCGTTTCAGGGCAACCATGCCGACGGCCGGCCACAGTCGGTCATTGATGCCATTCAGGCCGTGTTCAAAGGCGGCTACATTGCCAATGGCGCCTACACAGCGGACGAAGCCAGAACACGGATCGGCAAGGGTCAATGTGACCTGGTCACCTTTGGCCGACCGTTCATCGCCAATCCGGACCTGCCGGAACGCTTCCGCTTGGGGGCTGAGCTAAACAAGTGGGACGACAGCACCTTTTATGGCGGCGATGCCAAGGGCTACATCGACTACCCGGCGCTCGCCGACTAACCGGGCGTCATTACCCCGGAAGCACGGCTTCCGGATTCCAACTAGTCTGTTGGATAACATGGTTCCGTTTTGCGTGCCCCGTTGAGCGTCATCGGGGCACGCTTTTTATCAACTCAAGATCGGCGGCTCAGCCTGTGAGGCCATCATGCGCAGCGTTCATCAGGTCACCTTCCTCCGCACACCGGGCATCCTGTGAGTGACATCAGCCTGATTCAGATTCTATTGGCCAACGTGGCTGTTTTTGCCGGTGCCTGCCTGCAGGGCGTGGCAGGCTATGGCATCGGCACCCTGTCAGCACCGCTGATGTTTTTGGTAAGCCCCCTGTTTCTGCCCGGCTCACTGATCCTGAACGCCGTCTTGCTTACGGTGATGATGCTGTTCCGGAATCGCGCCAGCCTGAGCTTTCGTGAAGTTCGTTTCGCCATTGGCGGCGATGCGGTGGGCACCGTGTTGGCGGGCCTGACTCTGATGGTGCTGTCGACCAAGGGTTTCGAGCTGATCTTCGGTGGCCTGATCCTGTTCGCCGTCCTGCTCAGCGTTGCCGGTTTGCGCCCGCAGTTATCGCCACGCACCAGCCTGGTGGCCGGGGCAGCATCCGGGTACATGGGCACCATCACCGCTGTCGGCGGACCACCCATTGCGTTGATCTACCAGAACGAGCAGGGGCCACTGGTTCGGGCCAACATGTCGGCGTTCTTTCTGTTTGCCAGTTGTGCCAGCGTGCTGGCGCTGCTGCTATCCGGCCACATCGGCGCACTGGAAATGAAACTGTTTGTGGTGACATTTCCGGGTGTGCTGACCGGGTTCCTGTTGTCCGGCAAGCTGGTGCACCGGGTGCCGTTTGGCGCATTACGACCACTGATTCTGGGGATTGCCGCCGTGGCGGGGACGGCAGCATTGGTGCGCGGACTGGTTACCTGATGCTGTGCTGGCGGTCGTGACACTGCCGATACCACTGATTCCACCGATACGACTACCGCCGAACATTGTGTTTGTGAGTATCCCGGCCAGGTGTTTGCTCCAGGCATGAACAATCGACCGACGACGATACAAGTCGCTATGCCAGCGGCCCTTACAGACCCCATTTCGCGGCCACCCAACCTAAGACCTTAGTCTTAGAAAACGTCATATTTTGTGGTAGGAACTGGCACTATCAATGACTTAGCCTGATTCGTTATTTTGACACCTTGTCACGCGCCCGCCGCTGAACTAATTTATCGCTTCGAATGTTAACAATCAGACAGGTTCGGTATGGATACCAGGCTAGAAACCGTCACACGACTGGCACAACCTCACCGCAGGGCAATTCTTGTCGCGTTGCTGTGGTTAACCGTTGCCGCCGGCCTTCTGTTTGCCGTGCTTAACCTAATTTATGGCTCCGCCATACTTGCCATGGCTGAGCTGCTCATGGTGGTCTATGCGGGGGCATTGTTACTGGTCGTCCAGGTAACTCAATACATCGAGCGCTGGATTGTGGCGTTCGTGCTACCCTTCTTCTGCGTGATGATGTTTGCGCTCACCGTTCCCCGTGCCAGCGCCTCAATCTTTGCCTGGGTACTGGTGATTCCTGTGCTGTCGCATTTACTGCTGGGGCGTCGACAAGGGCTGATCATCGCCCTGCTGTTCCTGACCATCGCTGCGGTTATCTTTTTTATCAAACACGGCGATAACCCCGAGCTGATGCAAGCGCTGCCCATCGCCAACATCGTCCTTATCTCACTGTGTATTCTATCGTTCTCTCACGTTTACGAAATGAGCCGAGAAAAATCCGAGCTGACCTTGTTACGGATGGCACAAACCGACTTCCTGACCGGGCTCGCCAACCGGGCTCGCTTCAAGGACAGCTTTGAGCGTGAGAAACAACGGGCACTGAGGGAGAACCAGCCGATGTCACTGTTGGTGATTGACCTGGACTACTTCAAGTCGGTCAATGATCGCTTTGGTCACGAGACTGGCGACAAAGCACTGGTGTACGTTGCAGACTTACTGACCAGGCGCCTGCGGGCCACGGACCAGGTCTGCCGACTCGGTGGGGAAGAATTTGGTGTGATTCTGGTCGATACCAACGCGGAATTGGCCGCCCAGGTTGCCGAACATATGCGCCATTCCCTTGAAACGGAGCCATTCATTCTCGGCGGTCAAACCATTGCTTTAACCATGAGTATCGGCCTGGCTGAGTTTCGTCATGACGGCGACTCATTGCGCTCATTGCTGGGCGCCGCCGACCAGCGTCTTTATCAGGGCAAAGCACAAGGCAGGAACCAGGTCATCGGTCGGGTTTCCGAAGCGGATGACTCATCGCTCAACACCTCCGCAATCGTGGGCTGACTCAGCCTATTTGAGATAGACCGCGCCCAGCACGGCCAGCGTGTCACCCGCAATACTCTGCAAAATCAGGCGATCGCCCCTGATCTGTGCCTGGGTGGTCGCCTGAAGGGCGATCAACATCGACGTTTCAACCGAGTTATCCTGGCAGGCCATGCGAGTGGCTGCCATCGCCGTGAAAGCCAACTGACCGTTGCTGGCCCCATACCGGCCTTTCAGGCTGTTGCAACCGGTGTGGCCACGGACCTGGCCGTCGTCCAGAAAAATCAAATGCGGTTCGCGCTGATTGTCCACTACCCTGACGTCAACACCCTCCACACTAAGCAACTTCCAATAGGTATTCGTCAGACTGGCATCAGGGCGACGTGTCGTCTGCGTGTCGGTGGTACTGCAGCCCCCCAGAATCGTCAGACAGGCCAACAAGCTCACTGCCCTTAATATCCATATTGTCTGCATCATGCGCTTTGCTCCCCATTCCTGAAAACCGCCTCTTCGCATTCTGCCACAACACGCCTCACCCGACGATGGAAGGTCCTGATACGGGCACCAATCCTTCTAGCGTCAGGCGACGTACATTCGCACTGGCCCACCCGCAAGAAGGACCACGCCTTGCGCGCCCTCTATTGGTTTACCCGTGACCTGCGGCTGCACGACAACCCGGGTCTGATGCAGTGTTCAGACGCCGATCTGTTGCTGTGCGTTTTTGTCGTCGATCCACACTGGTTCGAGCCGGGGCATTTCCAGAGCCGAACCATGGGCACGCATCGCTGGCGCTTCCTGTGGCAGTCATTGAGCGATCTCGACCATCAATTGCGGGCACAAGGCCAGCGCCTTCATATTGCCGTCGGCCGACCCCACAAGGTGATCCCCGAGCTGTGCCGTAGCTATCACATTGACCACCTATGCCGCTCCCGACTGGCAGGCACGACCGAAGCCCTCGACTGGCAGCAGACCGTGGCGGCGCTGCCCGGCATTCAGCACAGCCAGTACGAAGCGACCAGCCTGTTTGAGCAGAGTAACCTGCCCTTCGACCTGGCGGACCTGTCGGCAACGTTTTCCCAGTTTCGCAAACAGGTCGAGAACGTTGATCTCCAACCGACGGATCCGCTGGGGGACCCCATCGCCCTGCCGCCAGCGCCTGGATTGCCAAACGATGACCGACATCTATGCCCGCCGCTCAATACCAGTGCGACGGACAGCCGGATGTGCGGTGGTGAACGCGTAGCGCTCTCCCACCTGTATCACTACGTGTTTGAGCGCCGCCAGATTGTGACCTACAAGGAAACCCGGAACGCGCTGGATGACTGGTATTCATCCAGTAAATTCTCACCCTGGCTGGCGAACGGGTCACTGTCCGTGCGCACTGTTGCCGCGCAGGTTCGCCTGTTCGAAGAACGCGACCAGCGTAACGACTCGACCTACTGGCTCTACTTTGAACTGCTCTGGCGCGAGTACTTTCACTGGTACGCGCTCAAGTATGGACGGCAACTGTTTCAGCGAGATGGTGTACAACGCAAGCGCCGGCCGGTGTCATTTTACCCACAGCGTTTCCGGGCCTGGTGTGAGGGCACCACGCCTTACCCCCTGGTCAATGCCTGCATGAATCAGCTGCGCGAAACCGGCTACCTATCCAATCGCGGAAGACAGCTGGCCGCCAGCTGTTTTGTCAATGAACTGGGCCTGGACTGGCGCTTCGGCGCGGCGTGGTTTGAAGAACAGCTGATCGACTACGATGTCGCCAGCAACTACGGGAATTGGCAGTACCTGGCCGGTGTTGGCGCCGATCCTCGGGGCCTGCGCCAGTTCAACCTGGAAAAGCAGGCCAGACAATACGACCCGGAGGGCCATTTTGTCGCCCGCTGGAATGGCCAGGCCGAACACATGACACCGCTCTACACCGTGGATGCGGCAGACTGGCCTGTCGGTTAGTGAACCAGGTCCGGAATTGACCTGCCTTAACACCACCAATCGTCGTACACTAACGTGTCTGTTTTGGCACCCGACCCAGGATTCCCCATGCCCAGTAACCATAACGCCCGCCTCAAACCCAGCACCCTCCGCATTGGCCGGCGCTATCGCGCCAACCGACTGGACGGTCGCTACGACGCCATCGTGATTGGCTCGGGCATTGGCGGCCTCACCACCGCCGCGTGCCTGTCCAAAGCCGGCAAAAAAGTGCTGGTGCTGGAGCAACACTACACCGCCGGAGGTTACACCCACAGCTATGCCCGTAATGGCTACGAGTGGGATGTGGGCGTGCATTACATTGGGGATATGGGCTCACCCAACACCCTCGGGCGCAAGCTGTTTGATTACATCACCGACGGCCAGCTCAAATGGGCCCCCATGGACGACAACTACGACCGCTTTTTCCTGGGCGACAAGGTCATCAACCTGCGCGCCGGCAAGGCCGGTTTCCGACAGTCGTTGCTGGAGCATTTCCCTGACGAAGCCAACGCCATCGACCGCTACATCACCTTGCTCAGCAAAGTCTCCACCGGCATGCAGTTTTACACACTGAGCAAACTGGCGCCCCGTCTGGCGGCACCGCTGCTGGGCAAAGCCCTCAATGTGGCGTTGCCCGACTGCTTCAACAAAACCACCTACGAGGTGCTGTCGGAGCTGACCGACAATCAGGAACTGATCGGTGCCATCACCGGACAGTGGGGAGACTGCGGCGTTACCCCCAGGCAGTCCAGCTTCATGATTCATGCTCTCATTGCCAAGCATTACGTGCATGGCGGGTACTACCCGGTCGGCGGTGCATCTGAAATGGCTAACACCATCATTCCGGTTATTCAGCAAGGTGGCGGCGACGTCTTCACTTACGCCGATGTGACTGACATCCTGATCGAGAAGGGTAAAGCGGTTGGGGTGCGGATGGCCGACGGCCATGAGGTCCGCGCCAGCAAAGTGATCAGTAACGCTGGCGTAATCAACACGTTTGAGACGCTGTTGCCAGCGGATACCGCCAAAAAATGTGGCTACGCCGAGCAGCGCGAACACATCAATCCCTCCTTTCCCCACATCGGGCTGTACATCGGCCTGAAAGAAACACCGCAGGCACTGGGGCTGCCAAAAACCAATTTCTGGATTTACCCATCGGCCGATCACGACGCCAACGTGGACCGCTTCATGCGCGACACCGAGTCCGAATTTCCGGTGGTGTATTTGTCATTCCCCGCCGCCAAGGACCCCACATACCAGTCGCGCTACCCTGGCACCGCAACAATCGAAGTTGTCGCACCCACCACTTATGAAATGTTTGAGCCCTGGAAGGACACCACCTGGGGCAAACGCGGCGACGACTACGAAGCCCTGAAAACCCGGGTGACGGAGCGGCTGCTGGAAGCTATGTACCAGAAACTGCCACAACTGAGGGGCAAAGTGGATTACTGCGAAACCTCCACGCCACTCTCTACCGCCTGGTTCTGTCGCTACAGCCGGGGTGAACTGTATGGGCTCGATCACACCCCAGAACGGTTTAATCAGGATTGGTTACGGCCCAAAACCAAGGTACCCGGTCTCTACCTGACCGGTCAGGACGTGCTCACCTGCGGCGTGGTCGGCGCCATGATCGGCGGGCTGATCACAACGCTGGCCATTCAGGGCGTACGCGGCACCTCCCTGGTGAAAAAGATCTTTATTGATAAAGCCCGGGCAGAGCCGGATTTGCAGATTGTGACCTCGCCCTCTGCTGACGCCGGTTGATGCTTATCAGTGCCTGATAATCGGTGGGCATTGATCCTTTATCGTGCCCCCGGCCGTATCAAAGGCACACGCTGACAAAAGATAAAGGGATCATGTCCAAGCACCAAACGCCGGCACTGAATGAAGCCGACCGGTCACGGGTTATCGAGATGGCCTGGGAAGACCGGACCCCGTTCGAAGCCATCGAGACCCTGTACGGGCTGGATGAGAAGGCGGTAATCAAGCACATGCGCCGGGCTCTGAAGCCGGCCAGTTTTCGACTCTGGCGCAAGCGCGTATCGGGGCGGGCCACCAAACACCAGGCCTTGAGAGACCCAAATGTCAGCCGGGGTTATTGCTCAACCCAATACAAAATGCGGTCGGGCTAGGCTGAACCGCCCAGTGAACTCCGGAGGCAACGCAAGACGCCAACCGATGTGCTTGCCTCAGATTCGATGTTGTCTGGTTGAATCGTGGTTATACTCTGTCGTGCCATTGCCATCATCACTCACTCTTCCGCGCCGAAGTTATCTTGGATTTCGCCACACTCATTGGTTTGGTCGGGGCTCTGCTACTGATCGGCTCCGCTGTGATTCTCGGTACGTCGTCCGGGGTGTTCCTGAACTCAGCGTCACTGCTCATCGTAGTCGGCGGCACCCTGTTGGTGGTGTTGGCAAAATTCAGCATCAGCCAGTTCCTTGGCGCTTTCAAGACGGCCATTCGGGCGTTCAAATTCAAACTGCCGGATACCGAGTCCAGCATCAACGAGCTGATCGAAATTGCGCAGATTGCCCGAAAGGAAGGCGTTTTGGGACTGGAAGATCGAGAGGTCAGCTCACCGTTTTTAAAGCAGGGCGTGCAAATGCTGGTCGACGGCCAGCAGTCTGAAACCATCCAGGAACTGCTCTCCAAAGAGCGCCTGATGACGCTGGACCACAACCGCTCCGGCGCCAAGGTATTCACGGCCATGGCTGACGTGGCCCCGGCCATGGGCATGATCGGCACCTTGATCGGTCTGGTGCAGATGTTGTCGAACATGGAGGACCCCAAGTCCATCGGACCCGCTATGGCGGTGGCCCTGCTCACCACGCTGTATGGCGCCATGATTGCGACCATGATTGCCACACCCATCGCCGACAAACTGTCACTGCGGATGACCGAAGAGGCCCGCATGCAGTCGCTCTGGACCGATGCCCTGGTGGCCATGAAAGAGGGCCATAATCCGCGCATCATCGAACAACTGCTGAGCAGCTACCTGCCTCGCAACAAACGTGAAAAGAACGGTGAAGCCGAGCAGGCGACAGGGCCCGCATAAGCCATGGATGATCTTCCCGAAGAAGCAAAACCGGGCATTCCGGCCTGGGTTGTGACCTTTGCCGACCTGATGTCGCTGCTGATGTGCTTTTTTGTGCTGCTGCTGTCGTTCTCCGAGATCGACGCCATTAAATTCAAGCAAATCGCCACAGAACTCTCCAAGGCCTTTGGGGTGCAGCGTGATGTGCCAGTGCTCGAGGTGCCCATGGGCACCAGCCCGGTGTTCGATACCTTTTCGCCAGCGCCCCCGCAACCGACGGTGCTGAACGAGGTCCGGCAGACCACCGCTGAGCAAAAGCCAACGCTGGCAACCGGCCAGTCCAACACCGAACAACACATTGATCGGATGATAGAAACCAAGGTCGACCGTACCCTCACCAATGTTGAGACGGTGCGGCAGGACGCCATCCACGACGGCCGCGTTCAGGTGCAAAAAGAACAGCGGCGTATCGTTATCCGGATCGAGGAACGCGGCTCGTTTGTGTCCGGCTCCGCGGAGGTCATCCGGGAGTTTGAAGACCTGCTGTTTGAGATGTCGGATCTGTTTGAAAACATTCCCGGCACCCTCACGATTGAGGGCCACACCGACAACGTCCCCATCCGCGGCAGCAACCGTTTTCAAAGCAATTGGGACCTGTCCGCCGTGCGGGCGTCTTCGGTTGCCAACGTGCTGTTGGAAAACCAGGCCATTGACCCTCAGCGTCTGGCGGTTAAGGGCCTGGCCGCCACCCAGCCACGGGCCAGTAATGAGACTGCGGCGGAAAGGGCGCTCAACCGCCGCGTGGAAATCATCATCGACCTGAGCGGGCCGATGCAGGTGGAGGAAACCCGGCTGCGGGAACTGATGGAGAAAACCGCGACCTCGATTCAACCTAGCCTGCGTCTCAACCTTTCGCCGCCCTCAACATCGACCGGTGACATCCCCTGGTAGCGAGATCAGGCCCCAACCCGCGCAGTGTGTAAGCCACACCAGTGGTGTTCTGAGGATTCTCGTCCCAGATCGTTGCCGTTTTCTACCGCGACCAAATCCAAGCCCGATGAACCATCTTTGTGCACGGCCTTATATAGCGCCCCATTTAAGAGCGTAAAATCTGCAGTTTGTTTTCCATGACCCTCCTCTGCACCAGAAAAATACCCGCAAGCCCCTATGATTACGCATCATGCTCTATTCTGGAACATTAATTGCTTCAATAGCGCACCAACAACGAACAATGCCGTCAATCCATGACGGCCCAAACTCAGGAGTCATCAACCCGTGGATATCACGAGTGCAGTTCAAACCCTGACCGAAAGTGCTAACACGCTGTTCATTCTGATCGGCGCCATAATGGTGCTGGCCATGCACGCCGGCTTTGCCTTTTTGGAAGTCGGTACCGTGCGTCATAAAAACCAGGTCAATGCCCTGGTCAAGATCATCACCGACTTTGGGGTTTCGTCCATCGCCTACTTCTTTGTCGGCTATTACATTGCGTATGGCCGCCACTTTCTCAGTGGCGCGGAAGCACTGACCCAGAATCAGGGCTACGAACTGGTCAAGTTCTTCTTCCTGCTGACCTTTGCGGCGGCCATACCCGCGATTGTTTCCGGCGGTATCGCCGAACGCGCCAGGTTCTACCCTATGCTGATCGCCTCCGCACTCATTGTGGCGCTGGTGTATCCCTTCTTCGAGGGCATGATCTGGAATGGCAATTACGGCTTCCAGGCCTGGCTTGAGGCCGAGTATGGCGCCGCGTTTCACGACTTTGCCGGCTCTGTCGTCGTTCATGGCGTTGGCGGCTGGATTGCTTTGGCTGCGGTACTGCTGCTTGGCGCCCGTAATGGCCGC
The DNA here is from genome assembly GCF_011074955.1 of Marinobacter caseinilyticus. GTDB lineage: Bacteria > Pseudomonadota > Gammaproteobacteria > Pseudomonadales > Oleiphilaceae > Marinobacter > Marinobacter caseinilyticus. Next base: position 215,249 of record NZ_WUQJ01000023.1, read on the forward strand.
TACCGCAACGGTCGCGTGGTGGCCTTTGCACCTTCGAACATCCCGTTTCTGGCACTGGGCGCCTGGATTCTGACCGTCGGCTGGTTTGGTTTTAATGTGATGTCCGCGCAGACTCTGGACGGCATCAGCGGCCTGGTCGCGGTCAACAGTTTGATGGCCATGGTCGGCGGCCTGCTGGTGGCCATGGTAGTGGGCCGCAAAGACCCTGGCTTTATTCACAACGGACCGTTGGCGGGCCTGGTGGCCGTGTGCGCCGGCTCCGACTTAATGCACCCGATTGGTGCGCTGATCACAGGCGGCATTGCCGGTGCCATCTTCGTCTACCTGTTCGAGTGGGCGCAAAACAAGATCGTACGCCTTGATGACGTGCTCGGGGTCTGGCCGCTGCACGGTGTCTGCGGCGTCTGGGGTGGCATCGCGGCCGGCATTTTCGGCGCCACATCGCTCGGCGGCCTCGGCGGCGTTAGCCTGATGTCCCAGGTAATCGGCTCGCTGGCAGGCCTGGTCATCGCCTTTGTTGGCGGCCTGATCGTGTACGGCATCGTGAAGGTCATCTCCGGCCTGCGGTTGACCGAAGAAGAGGAATTCAATGGCGCCGACGTCAGCATTCACCGCATTGGCGCGACTTCTTTCGAGTAATCGCCCGATGGCTTGAAATACCGCTGCGGGGCCCGCGGGGTCTCGCAGCGGTAGCCGATGTATTGCCCACGTGCCTCCCTGCCAGGCCCCGTCACGGCACCCTGCAGCCTTATTGCTGTTCGACATGCGCGCGGTTTCCAGCCCTCGATCTGACTGCTCTGCTCACGATCACGCGCATTATCCAACTCACTATTCAATGCACTATTCAACACACTGCTTAATCAATGCGCTAACCGTTTTACCCCCCCGGTATGGGGCTTACACACCCAGACTGACGATGTCATTCCGGCGGTGAATGCGGCGCCTTTGTTTGATGGGCTCTTTCACTTTGCCCTTTTGATTTACAATGGCCCCTCAACCCAGCCGCAAGGACCCGACATTGCCTCACACCATCGCTTCAGCACGTCAGGAATGGCAGGCCTTTTGGCTGGCACTGGGCTTTCTGACCCGGGTGCCGATGCTGATCAGAATTGAGTACACACAGACACTGATGAACCAGAGCAGCGTCTATTTTCCGCTGATCGGGCTCCTGCTCGGAGCGGTTTACGCGGGTCTGTTTTCGGCGCTGTCCTTACTGTTCTCGCCGCTGATCTGCCTGATCATGGTCGTGAGCGCTCACCTGTGGCTCACCGGGGCCTTTCATGAGGACGGCTTGGCCGACAGCATGGACGCCTTGGGTGGCGGCTACACCGTCGAAGCCCGATTGCACATCATGAAAGACAGCCGAATTGGTACCTATGGCACGGTGGCCCTGGTGTTGGCACTGGCACTCAAGGTCGCACTGCTGATGGAGACCAGCAATATCGGTTTGGCCCTGCTGATCTCCCCCTGCCTGGCCCGACTCACACCCCTGGTGCTGATGCGATGCATGAATTACGTCACCGATCCGGACACCAGCAAAAGCAAACCGGTGGCCGAAGGCTTTTCCCGGCAACGATTGTGGGCCGCCTTCGCATTTGCTGCGCTGGTAGCCCTGGCGGCAGAACCCTGGGCACCCGGATTGCTGACCTGGTCAGCCTTGTCCATCGGGCTGGTGGCCTGGTTGTGGGGGCGTAACCTGAAGCAGAATCTGGGTGGCTACACCGGCGACGCCCTCGGTGCCAGCGTGGTGTTCACCGAACTCGCCCTGCTCGCATGCCTGACGGTATGACCGCACCAGCCCAGGCAGTCACCGAACACGGCCGCCTATGGGCTCTTCGTGGGCGTATTTCACTGTAGGGCGCGGTTGGGATTCACACTTGCTGACTCAACACAATCATGGGTTCGGGACTCGTCAGAACCGCCAAAACCGGCATCAGACTTAAGTCGACCATGGCGGCTTTTTGGTTCAATTGGCCATCGTTTCGTGTTAGCGTTTGTGAGCACTAATGGCTGCTCGACAGCCAGCATTCGTGCGCTCTGCGTCTGCTTCTGTTCGGGCTCCCAAGACAAAAATATAAAACAGGAACGCCTAACAATGAAATTACGTTCACTCTTTACGTCTGCGTCTGCGCTAGCGCTGACTGCGGTGCTTGCGAGCACTCAGGTTTTTGCCCAGGAAACTTTCAACCTACGTATGGCCGAAACCTGGGGCCCCAACTTTCCCATTTTTGGCGATGCCTCACGAAGCATGGCCGAGATGGCTGAAAAAATGTCCAACGGACGCATCAAGATCCGCATCGATTCCGCCAACAAACACAAAGCGCCACTGGGCGTTTTTGATATGGTGAAAGCGGGTCAATACGACATGGGCCATTCCGCCTCCTACTACTGGAAAGGCAAGGTTCCAAACACCCTGTTCTTCACCAGCATGCCTTTTGGCATGACCGCAACCGAGCAGTACGCCTGGTTTTACTATGGCGACGGCATGGAACTGATGCAGGAAGTGTATAAGCCTCACGGCCTGCTGTCCTTTCCCGGCGGTAACACCGGCGTCCAGATGGGCGGCTGGTTCCGTAAGGAAATCAAATCACTGGACGACCTGCAAGGTCTGAAGATGCGCATTCCCGGCTTTGCCGGCGAAGTGTTCGCCAAAGTCGGCGTCAGCCCGACCAACATTGCTCCAGGCGAGCTCTACACCGCACTTGAGCGCAGCACCATCGACGCGGTTGAGTGGGTAGGTCCGGCTCTGGACCTGCGATTGGGCTTCCAGCAAATCGCTGACTACTACTACACCGGGTGGCACGAGCCGGCTACTGAGCTCCAGTTCCTGATTAACGAAAAAACCTGGAACAAACTGCCAGCCGATCTGCAGGAAATCATGCGCATCGCAATGCGTACCGCCTCCTATGACATGCTGATCCAATCTGTTCATGCCAACTCTGAAGCCTGGGCCTCTATTCGGAAAGAACACCCGAATGTCCAGATCAAGACCTTCCCCGAAGACGTTATCCAGGCGATGAGCAAAGCCAATGACGAACTCCTGGCGGAAGTGGCAGCCAATGACGAGCAGGCCAAGCGCATCATTGAGTCGCAGCATGAATACATGGACAAGGCCCGTGAGTACACCAACATTTCGGACCGCGCCTACCTGAACACCATGTACGAAATGAACAACCCGCAGTAAAGGTCTTCCGTACCTGCACTTTGCCGGGCCGACCGTCTATCATGGTCGGCCCGGTAATCCTGACTATACTCCCAATACTGAACGGCTCTTTCACGCTGCCAAGAGGAAGATGTGATGCAGTGGATTATTTCACTGGACAAAGGCCTCGCTAAAATTTCTTACCTCTGTGGTTGGATTGCGAGCGCCGCGTTTGTTCTTATGCTTTTCAACGTATTTTTCGACGTCGTTTCGCGCTACGTCTTTAACGAAGTCTCCATCGGTATGCAGGAAATGGAATGGCACCTGTACGCTGCCGTCTTCCTGCTGGGCATTCCCTTTGCCCTGCGCACCGACGGGCACGTCCGGGTCGATGTGCTGTACGATCGCTGGTCGGACCACTTCAAGGCGTGGGTTGATCTGGTGGGCGCCGTCATTTTCGTGATTCCTTTCGCCATGCTGATCGGCTACTACGGCTACGACTACGCCCTGGAATCCTACAACCTTGGCGAAGGCAGCGGTGACCCCGGTGGCTTGCCTTACCGCTGGATCATCAAAAGCCTGATAGTTTTTTCCGCCGTGTTTACCGCCACCAGTGGCCTTGGCATGGTGACTCGGTCGCTTCGGGTGATCAAACTGGGCGAGAAGTACACCAGCAACACTGGCAAAGGGGGCCTGGCATGATCGGTATCGTAATGTTCGGCGTCGCCCTGCTGATGCTGATGTGGGGTTTCCCGGTCGCGTTTACCTTTGGCGGTGTGGCACTGGTCTTCGGCCTGATTGCCGAAGGGCCGGATCTGTTTGCATTCATGCCATTCCGGATCATGAGCATCATGCAGAACACTGTGTTGATGGCCATTCCGTTGTTTATCTATATGGGCATCGTACTGCAGAAAACCCGCCTGGCTGAGCAACTGCTGGAATCCATGGGGCGCCTGTTTGGCAGTTTGCCCGGTGGCCTGGCCATTTCAACCATTCTGGTAGGAGCCCTGCTGGCGGCATCGACCGGGGTTGTGGGCGCAAGCGTAGTGGCCATGGGCTTGATATCCCTGCCGGTCATGCTGGCCCACAACTACGACAAGCGGCTGGCCTGTGGCACCATCTGCGCCTCGGGCACTCTGGGGCAGATTATTCCACCGTCGATTATCCTGATCATTCTGGGTGACGTGCTCGGGCTGCCGGTCGGCGATTTGTTCCGCGCGGCGGTGATTCCCGGTGTGGTACTGATCGGCCTGTACATCGCGTACATCCTGGTCCTGACCTGGCTAAAACCCGAGCAGGCACCGGCGATGCCGCGTACCACCGACGACACCCGAAAGCAGGAAATCGTCAAAGCCCTGATTGCCATCATTCCGCCACTGGCGCTGATTGCCATTGTGCTGGGTTCGATTTTTACCGGCATTGCGACGCCCACGGAATCGTCCGCACTCGGCGGTGTGGGTGCCCTGCTGTTATCCGTCGCTTATCGCCAGTTCTCGTTCAAACTGATGTGGGAAAGCGCAAAGGACACCGTCACAGTCACCGCTATGGTATTTGCCATCCTGGTGGGTGCTACGGCCTTCTCGATGACGTTCAGTTACACCGGTGGCGATTACATCCTTGAGGAGTGGTTGCTGTCATTGCCCGGCGATAAATGGGGTTTTCTGATTGTGGCCATGGCGGTCATTCTCGTGCTCGGTTTCTTCATCGATTTTGTTGAGATTTCGTTCATTATCGTGCCGATTCTGGCGCCGGTTGCCGAAGCGTTGGGCATTAACATGCTCTGGTTTGCCATCCTGATCGCCATGAACCTGCAGGCCAGCTTCCTGACGCCACCGTTTGGGTTCAGTCTGTTCTACCTGAAAGGGGTTTCGCCCCCGGAAGTGCGAACCACGGACATCTACAAAGGTGTAACGCCGTTCATCCTCCTGCAGTTGATGGTGCTGGCGATGATCTTTATCTTCCCGGCCTGGTTCGGCCTGACCAGCTGACCACTCTGGGCCATGACCCGATTGCGAGCGCGCCCGAGCTATTCGGGCGCGCGTCGTTCCAAGCCACCCGTATTTGCATGCTGATATCTGGCCCCTGATCACCGACGCCACGTGGGAGGCCGGTGCCGAATGGCATACCCTGAGGGAGACAGCTATTGCTCGGCCTGAGTGTATTCGTTATCGCCTGCCTGTTGATGCTCGTCACGCTGCTGGCCAAAACACCGTTGCACGACTGGTGGGTTCGGGCCTGTGAATTTCCCCGCCTTCAGATCGCCGTTCTCGCATTCCTCACCGCCATACTGTCACTTTGGGCCGAACCGCCATGGCAATTGCCCACGCTGCTCCTCAGTATCGCAGTCGTCGTCGCACAAGGGGTTCAAATCCTGCCCTGGACGCGCCTCTGGCCCGTTCAGGTCAAGCGCGCCAAGGCCGGCCACGATGAGCTCTGTGTCACGGTGATGGTCGCCAATGTGCTGACCCCCAACCGCAATGCCGAGGGCCTGATGCGCCAAATACGGCAACGACAGCCGGATCTGATTCTGACCCTGGAATCTGACGGGTGGTGGCAGCAGCAGCTCGATCATGCGCTGGCACAAGACTGGCCCCACAGCGTGAAGGTTCCGCTGGATAACCTGTACGGCATGCATCTTTACTCAAGGCTGAAACTGGAAGAGGTTGAGGTAAAATGGCTGATCCAGGACGATATTCCTTCGATACATGCTTGGCTCCGCCTGCCCAGCGGTGACCGGGTGCGACTGCACGCCATGCACCCTCGGCCACCGGCACCCAACGAAAGTGAAGAGTCACTGTGGCGGGACGCCGAGCTGTTGCTGGTGGGCAAACAGATCCATCAGGACAACCAGCCGACCCTGGTTGCCGGAGACCTGAACGACGTCGCCTGGTCGCGCACTACCCGAATGTTTTGCCGCGTCAGTGGAATGCTGGACCCCCGGCGGGGCCGCGGCCTGTTCAGCACCTTCCATGCAAACTACCCATTACTGCGGTGGCCCCTGGACCACATCTTCGTCAGTGAACATTTCACCCTGAAGCGGATGCGGCGCCTGCAACGCTTCGGTTCCGACCACTTCCCCATCATCGCAACCCTCTGCTATCAGCCCACACGGGCCAGCGAACAGGAACCACCGAGTGCCAACAGGGATGAGTGGCAAGCCGCCAGCGACACCATCAAGGAAGCGAAATCCCGGGATCCAGTCATCTGAGCCATCTGTTCCGCCCGTGAACTGTCCATTACATTGCCGCCACAATCAGGCGCTTCACTTGCGTTTTTTCAGTGCATCATCAAAGGTTTGATTACAGCACTTCGACACTTCAACAGCGAACCGTTGGTCGGTTGTCGCGCTGACACGACAAGGATCAACAAGACAAGGAGAGCGACCTATGCTGTATTGGGCAGTGGTATGTCTCATAATCGCCATCATCGCAGGCGTTCTGGGGTTCGGGGGAATCGCCGGAACCGCAGCGGGGCTCGCGAAAATTCTATTCTTCGTCTTCCTGATCTTGCTGGTCATCTCACTGGTGGTCAATGCACTGAAGGGGCGGGGGCCTAAGATGTAGCGAGTGGAATCCTGTGACGGGGCCTGCCTTCACCGTATACCGGAACCGCATGACGTGCGGTTCCGGTTACAGTATTTGCTTGCTCAATACGCCTCAGCAGGCGGCCAACAACGGTGTATCGGAGGCGTAGAAGTTAACCCGCACCACCGACTGCAGCGGCAGGTCATCAAAACTGCGCTCCAGTTGCTCGCGCGTGGTGGTAAGATCGGTCAATTCGGCCAGCGGTGCGTCAATGTCCACAATCAGGTGACTACCGACCTTGGTCATGCGCACGTCGCCCTTCCCAATGCCCTGCACCGCCAGTCGCTTGAACACCAGCCGGCACAACGACGGCTCCGGTATTGCCAGCATCGCCTCGCGCAAGGCCGCCCACGTCATCTTCAATGGTACCGTCATAAAATACACCGAGGCCAGCACCACCATCACCGGGTCGGCATAGGCCGCCAGCGCATGAAACCGGGTGTTGATCAGTGCCGAAGCGATCAGGAAACCACACAGCACCGCCACGCTGATGACAGTATCCATCAGCCACTGCCGGCTTTCAGCCGCGACCAGGCTAGAGCTTCCCAGTTTGCGGTTAATGTCCAGGTACTTCCAGGTCGCAAAACAACCCACCGCACCGATCACACCGAACCCGATGGCCAGCTCCGCAGACACCAGGCGCCCGCCCTCCAGGATCGCCGAACAAGCGGCAACCAGTGACGCTACACAGACCACGGTAATCACCAAACCCTTCAGTGCGACCACCAGCGGCTCCACCAGCAATCGCCCAAAATTAAACCGGGCATCGGCCGGCTTCTGGACCAGGCGTAAAGCGAACATTGATAACAGGGAGAGCCCGAGGCTGACCAGCGAATAGAGGCCGTCAAAGACAATCACCAGCGAGCCGATCCACAGCCCCCAACCGATACCCGCGATGGCGAACACTCCGGCAGACAACGCCGAAATCATCAATATACGTTTTTCTGCGGTGGGTTTGAGCCGCATACACACCTCGTTAAGCGTCAATTTTTCCGTCGTCAAAACGCGACCAGAAAACACTGTTCGGAATTATAATGCGATGTTAGTGTTAAGCGTGAGACGCTTAGTGACGGGTTTTCCGTCGCAAGCGTTCATACCCGATCCGAACCCACCCGACACGCGGCCCAATGCTATGCGCACATCCCAGGCAGAAATATTTCTGGCGGTAGTAGAACAAGGCTCCGTCGCCGGTGCAGCGCGACAGCTTGGCCGCTCCCGCACCACTGTCAGCACGGCACTGGGTGCGTTTGAAGACGAGCTGGGGGTGCATCTGTTCGAGCGCATCGGGAACCAGTTGCGCCTTACCCCTATCGGGTCGTCGATTCAGGCGGATTGCCGCCGTCTGGCACAGACCGGCCGCCAGATACAGGATCGCTGCAGTCATCACCTCGACGGCGTGGAATCGGCGCTGCGCATCGCGCGGGATGACGCCTTGCCGGAGGTGTTCTGGCGCCAGACCCTGGCGGCATTAAAACAGCGTTTCCCTCTCACCGGCATCTCGGTTTATCTGGCACCGCCCCAGGAACTCCAGGCCCTGGTCAGCCGCCAGGCCGTGGATATCGCCTTTGGCCTGGCCCCGGCGGGTCTCAACGACCCTTCGCTCCAGGTGCAGGAACTCGGGGACATTCGCATGCTGACGGTTGCGGCACCGGAGCATCCGCTGTGCCAGCTACCGCGCGTCAGCCCGGACGACCTGATGCTCTATACCGAAGTCACCACCGCCTTTTTGCAGAACAACCTGCTGGTTCCGCAAATGTCTGACTCACCCAGCTATCTGGCGCTGACCCAGTTTGAATTGATTCGCGACACGGTGATTGAAGGCGCGGGCTGGGCGAATTTACCACTGCCGCTGGTCGCTGCCGCACTCAAAGCGGAGCAGCTTAAGGTGTTCAAGCACCCGAAAGCCCAGACGTGGCAAAGCTACGGCACTTTCACGGCGCCGGGTGCGCTGAGTGGCCAAATCATGACCTGGCTTGAAAATCAGTTGGTGGAGTATCTGACAAGTTTTAACTGACACCCGGCCGCCGGGTTAACCGCCGCCAACGGCACCGCCTGGGTCAGTGCGGCACACTGGAAGAGAACACGTTGAGCACCACAACGCCGCTGACAATCATTGCGATCCCCACAATCGCAGGCCCATCAAGGGCCTGACCCAGAATCGCCCAGCCGATCAGGGTGATCAGCGCCACCCCGGCACCGGCCCAGATCGCATACGCTATGCCGACGGGTATCACTTTCAGGGTCAAGGCCAGAAAGTAAAACGCCAGCATGTAGCTCAGCACCACCGCGATGGAAGGCCACAACCGACTGAAACCGTCGGAGGCTTTCAGGAAACTGGTACCGAACACTTCCGCCGCGATCGCAATCGCCAACAACACCCAATGAGACATACCCAACCGCCTTATTCAGAAACTCACGTCAGCACCTTCGCATTCAGCGCTCACCCTGCATCCATTCCAGAGGGAGCTCATGCTGCACCTCGGCGTCGCTGACATAAAGCACGCCATCGGAAATCATCAGACCCCAGTTAATGCTGCGCGGAAGGTCTTTCGCCAGCACGGAAAGCGGCTCTTGCGGCAAGACGGCGATGGTGACATTTTTCAGGGTCGCCACCGAGGACAGAATTTTGGGTGCCCAGACCCGGGTGCTGCCGTACGCCAGCAACGACACTTTTTCGGCCCGACGCGAACACCAGATCAGACGCTCGGCGTCGGGCTGACCCACTTCTATCCAGTGCTCGATTCGGCCATCCAGGCTCTTTTGCCACAGCGCGGGCTCGTCCACATCCGACAAGCCACGGCCGAACGTCACCCGCTCCTGATACCACAGGCCGTAGGCCAATACCCGGGCGACCATGCGTTCTTCGGTTTCAGAGGGATGGCGCGCCACCGTCATACGGATCGACTCGTACACCCCGCGATCCACATCCGAGAGATCGAGGTTTATTTTGTAAGGCGTTGCCTGCAGAGCCATGGAAGTCATCGTCCTGATTGGTAGAGGTCGGCAGTGTATCGTTTTACCGCTGGGCTGACGATTCGGTATTTATCGCAACGGCGTCACGATGCCCTGCGTTTACGAGGCGAACGCGGGCTGCGCCGGCCAACCGCCGGCTGTGGTTTCCGCCCCTGGGTGCTGGCTTCCTCGGTTTTGCTGGAACTTGCAACCATGGCGTCGATGACGGCCATTTCCTGACTACTGAGTTCTCGCCACTGGCCGGTCTTGAGGCCGTCCAGTGAGATGTTCATAACCCGCACCCGCTTGAGCTTCACCACGTTGTAGCCCAGGTATTCCGTCATCCGGCGAATCTGGCGGTTGAGGCCCTGGGTCAGAACGATACTGAACGATTTTGCCGACGTGCGTTGCACTGTGCACGGCTGGGTCACCGTATCCAGAATCGGCACGCCGCTCGACATGTGCTGTAAAAACGCGTCGTCGAATGGCTGGTCGACAGTGACCCGGTATTCTTTTTCGTGGGCGTTGCCGGCGCGTAGGATCTTATTAACAATGTCGCCGTCGTTGGTCAGCAAAATCAGGCCTTCCGACGGTTTATCCAAGCGACCGATGGGGAAGATGCGGCCGCCCCGGTATTTCACCGCTTCCACGATATTGCCGTGAATTTTCGGGTCCGTGGTGCAGGTAATGCCCACCGGTTTGTTGTAAGCCAGGTACACCGCCTTGGGCTTTGCCCGCAGCGATTTACCCCGTACCTTGACCTCGTCGCCCGGCCCCACCTTCAGGCCCATCACCGCAACGGCCCCGTTTACCTGTACGAGTCCACCCTCGATCAGCCGGTCCGCTTCACGCCGGGAACACATTCCGGTTTCGCTAATGAATTTGTTCAGCCGTGTGGTATTGGTTTCTGTAGTCATAACACCTAACGCACCCTATTTGGAGGCGTATAGTTGATCAGACCTGAGCGCAATTGGGAACCCGGTACGGGTCCGAGTCGGCCTCGCCCGGCTAAACAGCACGTTCGGCTAAGGGCGGCGGCGTGTACTGGTAGACCCAGGTTTCCGTCAGAGGCTGTGAACCCAGCGCGAGGTAGACTCGCATGTCGATGGGCTCATCGCTGTCGTCGGGCACCAGGTCAAACATTGCCCGGCAACCCTGAATAGCCGACAACGGCCGCGCCGAGGTGATTTCGACCGTGCCCCGGCTCACGGTGATGACCGGCACCACCTTGGCATCGGGGCCCAGCATCGCCAGCACGCCACCGGCAAAGTCGATCACAAACCGCCACGAGAAATACGTACGCTCTTTGCCCACGACCCCGCCAAGGCCGGTTCGCGTGGCTTGGGTGGTGGCCAGCTCATAGGGTGAGTCTGTCAACACTTCGCCCCAGGTCAGTCGATAGGACAGCAAGTGTTCCTGCCCAGGCACCAGTGGCTGGTCGGGACGCCAGAACGCCACGATATTATCGAAGGTTTCGTCCCGGGTCGGAATTTCAACCAGCATGACCGCCCCCTTACCCCAATTCTCTCCCGGCTCGACCCAAACACTGGGACGACGATTGTAAAACACGCCATCGTCCTGATAATTGGCAAAGTTCCGGTCCCGCTGCACCAGACCAAAGCCTTTTGGATGGTTGTCGAGGAAAGTGTTAACGCGAACCGTCTGCGGGTTTTGCAACGGTCGCCAGATCCGCTCACCAGTGCCACTCCAGATCGCCAGCCCGTCGGAGTCGTGAATTTCCGGACGCCAGTCATGGTCCATCCGCCGATCGTTTTCGCCCACCTGGTACATACTGGTCAACGGGGCAATGCCCAGGCGTGCAATCGGTTTGCGGGGATACAGTGCGGCGCTCACCGCCATCACCATATTGCGGCCGGGGAAGAGGTCGAACACATAGGCGCCGGTGATGCTGGCGGAATCCAGCAGGGCGTATACGGTGAGATGCCCTGCATCCCGGCTCGGTTTCTCCAGCCAGAACCCCGTGAAATTGGGAAACTCCTCACCCTCGGCCATCGCAGTATCAATGGCCAGCCCCCGGGCCGACAGGCCGTACTGCATCGATTCACCCACAGCCCGAAAATAGCTGGCACCGAGAAACGCGGCCAGATCGCGCTTAAAGTCGGTGTGAAAGCTCAGCCGGAACCCTGCATAACCGAGATCATCCGGCAGCGTGCCGAGCGGCTCATCACCGTGATAGCGAAAATAGTCCGGGTCGTAAGCCAACTCCCGGGCCAGGCCATCCTCTACCTCATAAATCCGGACCGGGGTCTGGAAGTACAGCCCGAGATGAAACAGCTGCGCCTGAAACGCCCGGTCCTGCCCCCGCCAGAGCGACGCTTCCGGCCGAAACGTAATGGCCTGATATTCGTCCCAGGAAAGCGTCTTGAGCCGTGGAGGCAAATCACCCTGAAGGGACTGAAACGGCCGGGTCGCCAGGTCCCGGGCGACGCCCTTCAACCAGGCGTAATCAAAGGCCTGGGCATCACCCAGCAGGCGTCCCTGTGCCTCTCCAACACGCCATAGTGCGGGCGCAACCACCCCGTAAGCACCCATTAGGGCAGCCAATTTCAGTAACGATCGTCGATCCATGGTGGGTTCACCTATTCGTCTCCCGACTTGACGTGCCTCGGGGGGATATTAGTTTTCTGCGGCGGCCAGAAACGCTAACCGCCGGCCCCAAAAACTGTCCGGTTCTGACCGCCAGGCTTCCTTATGAAGCCAGGCCAGCGACGCTTTGTCCTGACACAGATGGCTCAATTCATTGCGGGTCAAAGCTGCCGGCCCTTCGCGCAGACACAGATGGGTCAAGCGCTCCAGCGACTCGCGACGGGCATTGCTGCTGTGCCATCGTGCCAGGCTCTGGTGCATTCGGTTCAGGCGCGGCAGCAGTATGGCCTCCTCGAACCGTGACAGGCCGTCCAGGTGGGGCAGCAACTGACTCTCATCGGCGACGTCCAGCAGCAGCGCGGGAGGCTGTATTTCTTCCGGAATCAACAGCAGGCGATGGGCTGCCAGCGCTTGACCAACGCTGACACGGCTGAGCAACACCGAGGTGGGGGCCGCCAGAATCAGGGGTATGGCAACCGGTAGCGACCAAAAGAAAAACAGCGGGTCCAGCCACAAGGCAAAACCGGACCAGGCCAGACCGACCAAAGTGCCGGGTAACTGGTTCAGAATTGCCTGCTTCCAGGTGGTCTCTTCGGTCCGGTTCTGCCCACCCCAATGCAGGGACACATTGAATATGGCGCCCAACACATAGCGGCTGTGCGCCAGCATCCGTACCGGCGCCAGCAAAACCGAAATCACGATTTCCACCAACACGCTCAGCAACAGCCGTATAAAACCGCCGAACGGTCTGGTCTGACGCGTCAGAAGCAGGCTTAAAATCGCCAGGAACTTGGGCACGAACAGCAGCGCCAGTGTGCTCAGTGCCAGACCAATCGCCCATTCGGGCCGCCACTCCGGCCACAGCGGGAACAGCGCCTGATGCCCCTCGGGAAAGTAATCGATGGGCGCCAGCACCATTTGCGCAGCGGCCACCGTGGTGAGGGCCAAAAACGCCAGCCATAGCGGAGACGCCAGATAAGCCATAATCCCATTGAGGAAGGCCATTCGGTGGGCCAGCCGGAGCTTGCGGCCAAACAGCATGATCCAGAGATGCTGCAGATTGCCTTTGGACCAGCGTTCATCCCGCGTCAGCTCATCGGCCAGCGTTGGCGGCGACTCTTCATAGCTCTCTCCCAGACCAGGCTCCAGCCACACTTCATACCCGGCACGGCCCATGTACGCCGCCTCGACAAAGTCATGGCTCATGATCGGCCCCCGGAATAAACCGATGCCCGGTAGTTTGCGAAGACCACAGTGGCGCATAAAGGCATCCACCCGAATGATCGCGTTGTGGCCCCAGAATGCGGCATCGCCCATCTGCACCGCTGCCAGCCCGGTCGCAAACAAAGGGGAATAGACCCGATTGGCAAATTGTTGCAACCGGGCAAACAGGGACTGGCCGTTGATCACATTGGGGCAGGTTTGCAGAATGCCGGTGCGGGGTTCCAGCTCCATCAACTGCACCATCCTGACCAGTGTGCGCCCGCTGAGCAGACTGTCGGCGTCCAACACAATCATATAATCACTGCGACGGCCCCAACGCCGCAGGAAGTCGGCGACATTGCCGCTCTTGTAATTCAGGTTGACGGTACGCCGGCGGTAAAACAGCCGGCCGTCGGCGCCCAACTCGTCACACAACCGCTGCCAGGCCGCCTGTTCCTCCAGCCAGACATTCGGGTCGCGGCTGTCGGACAGAATGTAGAACTCAAAATGGTGGAGTTGCCCAGTGCGCTCGATGTCCCGATACACCGCCCGGAGTCCACGCAAAGTGCGCTGAACCGGTTCGTGGTAGATCGGCATCACCACCGCTGTTTTGGCCAGTGGTGTGGCGGCAATCTCTCTGGCGCTATGACGTTTGAGCAGCGAGTGCCGGTCGCCCCCGAACAGTTGCAGCACAAAGCCCAGCATCGCGGTCCAGAAGCCCACGGCAATCCAGGCGTACAACAACGCGAATAACACCACCAACCCGATTTCAACCCAGGTGCCACCGTGGTAAGGCAACACCCACATCAGGTAATTGCTCGCAACGGTGGTTTGGCCAAACACGCACAGCGCGAGCAAGCTACGACGAATAAACGCCAACCCGCGCCACCGTATTGGCGCAGGCGAGGCCTTCTCCGTGGGCTGCTTGGCCAACTCCTGCATCAGCTCAGACATAACGTCGATACCCGATGCTGCCGCGTTTCAGTTCCGGTCGCTGGCGCGGTACGTGGGGTTCCGGCAGTTCAAAAAATTCAGGCACCCGGTCAATCACCCGCGCCATCGCGCCTTCACTGCCGTCGGCCAGCGCGGCATCAACCACTTTCAGCGCTCGGCGGCAGGCATAATTGCTGGGCTCGATGCCATAACCACGCAGGTAAGCAATCACTCGGTCGAGGGTTTGCTGACACATTGATCTGGCCATTGTGCCGCTCCTTGCTTGGCCGTTCAGCCTGTCGTCTGGTGACTTCGGTAACCAGACGACAGGCTAGTTCATCGCCCCCCGGACGCCCGCTTGCGGGGGTAATTCGTACGTCCAGGTTTCCGTCAGAGGCTGCCCGTCGAGACTGAGAAAAGCACGCAGCGACAGGATGGCATCCGCGGCGGGGCGCACCAGCATGGACAGTCGCCAGTATTTCTCAGGCGCGATGTATTCGACAAAATGCTCCAGCACCTCGACCCGTTCGCCACCGGTCACCGAACTGACCACCGAGGCCCCGGGTCCCAGGCCCGCCAGTTTGCCGCCGGCAAAATCAACGATCACCCGGTATGCGCCCTCTACGGCACCGCCCCCAACCCGGTTGCCGTCGCCCACAAAGGTTTGCTGGGCGGCCGCCGACGGCTGTCCCGGCAGGGTGGCGCTGCCAAAGCGCAGGGTATACTCCCGGCTGAGTTGCTGGCCCGCCAGGGTCGGCTCGGCCGGATGCCAGAAGGCGACGATGTTGTCATGGGTTTCGGACCGGGTCGGAATTTCAACCAGCACAATCTGGCCCTTACCCCAGACGCCTTTGGGCTCTACCCAGGCGCTGGGTCTTGCATCATAGCGCGCCTCAGCGTCTTCAAACTGGGAAAACTCCGAGTTCCGCTGAAGCAGACCGAACCCGCGCAGATTTTCAACTTCGAGGAAGCTCATGCGCAATTTACGAGGGTTAATCAGTGGCCGCCATAACCACTCGCCAGAACGACCGTCGTGAATTAGCAAACCGTCTGAATCGTGCACCTGGGGTCGCCACTCACCGACGGGCCGGGGGGTGTTCTCACCGTAGTAAAACATACTGGTCAGTGGCGCAAAGCCCAGCAACTGAATGTCCTCACGTAAAAACACCTGTGCAGTGACTTCGACCCGCGTTGACTCGCCGGGGTGAATCTGGAAGCGATAGGCACCTGTCACGCTGGGCCCGTCCAGCAAGCCATAGACGGTCATGACATCCGCCCCGGCAGCGGGCCGCTCTATCCAATACTCGACAAACATCGGGTACTCTTCGCCCGAGGGCAGGCCCGTATCAACCGCAATGCCCCGGGCCGACAGGCCAAAGTGATTGTCACGGCCAACGCCGCGAAAGTAACTGGCTCCGGCAAACACCAAAAACTGATTTTGGGTAGTGTCGTCGTGCATGGGGTAGGTCAGTTTGAAGCCCGCGTAACCGGTGTCGGCAGGAATGCGTTTGGCCAGCGACTCGTTGGGGTAGTCGAAGTTACTTTTATCGAACGCAATGGTGTGCACACCGTCCGAATCGACCTCGTGCAGTGTCACGGGCTGGCTGTAATAGGTGCCGGGGGACATCATCATGACCTGGAATTTCGATTTCGAGCCACGCCACAGACTCGCCTCAGGCTTAAATCGAATTTCCTGATACTGACGGTACTCAAGATCACGCAGAAACTGCGGCACTTGCGCCAATGCCTGGTAAGGCTGCTTCGCCAAAGCCCGGGCCTGGTCGATTACGACGTCAAATGTAAATGTCGCTGCATCAACACACGGAATAGCGAAAACCAGCCACACCGCCGCCAACAGACCACGCACAAAAACCATGGACACTCCATCTCCATCGTCTCAGAATCTGAACGCACAACTGCTGGCCATTCGATTGGACACGCGACAGATTCCATCAAATTCCATGTAACACCGCTGGTTAGCGTGACATCAAGTGACAACTTGGTAAGCTGTCCGTCCACACTGCGCAAACCCTTAATACAGCTTAGCTCATTCCGCTCAACACGGGATTAATTCTTGTGCGGGGTTACAGCCGGTTCCATGGCGAGGAGGCTCACACGGGGTCGTGTTAACGGTTACAGGTGATCGGCGCGTTCAACCTGACACTCATAGGACCCCATCTCAAACTCCCGGCATACCCAGGGCCGAACTTCGTAAATGCGGCACATCATTGTGGATCGATCCAGTGCGGCACACCAGCCATCGTTCAGCCGGGCCATCGTCTGCCCCCCCCATTCATCCGTCTCAATGAACTTCTCCGGCACACCCGTATCGGTGATTAACAGGACCTCGAGACGACAACAGCACGCCTCGCAACTGGAACAGGTAATCTCCGGGTCTGGCACGTTTGTAGCGGGAATAATCACGGTGGGGTCAGGGGATCCTTGTGGCCGGCTCGACACGAGTCATCGACTCGCCAGCATACTCTGGTATCGCGGCCAATGGGAGTAATGGGGCGGGTTATTCGAGGCTGAGGGACAAGGTCAGAGAGACATCAGGCACGTCCGGCTTGGACATGACCCGCAGTGATTCACCCAGCATTTTGCCCACTCGCAGACCTGCGGTCATGCCCGCCGATTTGACCTGCAGAGCCACTTCGGCGGCACTGGCACTGCCGTGATGGTCGACCTGATGGGTCGTATGTGCAATCCAGCCTTTGAGCACAGACAGCCTGAGGCTGGAATGCATATTCGACAGCATCATCAGTGGCAGCCACGGACTGCTGGCATCCAGACGCAGCCAGCCCCCGCGACTGCTGGAGGCACCCTGACCGGCAAAGCCGCTGATCAGGGAGGAGCCGGCCACCAATAATTTTTCGGAGCCAGGCAGTGCATCCGGGCTGTATTGATATTGGCCGTTCAGATCCCATGTCCAGCGCCACAGGGGTTTGCTAAGCGACCCCAGCACTGTGTATTTCCGGTATTCAGCCGTATCATTAGCGGCCGACGCCGTTTCCCGATAGTGCTCAAAGCCGTTTTCCACCGACACGCTGGTAAAAGCAGCGGTATTCAATAGCCCCAGGTCGTAGTTCATCCGGCCTTCAATCCATACGGCGGAAAACTGTCGGCTGGAATCGCGCTGCTCCGCGCCCTCTTCAAACCGGCTGCTTTCTTCGGTGGCCGCGCCCAGCAGGGCATCAAGGTTCATCATCCGGTTACCGAACAGGTTGCGTCGGGCACTCATATCAATGGCGTGGCGCTCACCACTGACCTGAAATTTATAACCACTGCCAATGACGGAGTCTTCATACTCGGACAGGTCGCCGTTAATCGCAATGACACCAAAGCGCGAGGGAAACGAGTAGTCAAAATTAAAGCCCCGGGCATGGGCATCGGCGCGTCCGGCCAACGAGCGATTGTAGTTGAGCTGCAGCGCATCGTTGAGGCCGGTCAGATCGTTGGCGGCCAGGTCAAGCCGGCCGCGATAATCGCCATTGGCCTGTTGGCTGTCACCGCGAAAGGACAGCCGTTCGCCCAACCAGCTTGGGTTCGGCGCATGAATATGGAGTGACGGATCAGGTGGTGAGGCTTCGGCGTCTTTGTCAGGCGCCGGGGCATTGGTGCCGGGGTCAGGCGCCAGGTTGTGGATGGACAGGTCGAGTTCGCCCGTGGCATTCGCCCGAGCCAGCACCTGCACGCTCATGCCAAGTAGACACCCCAGTAAGACTAATTCCGGCAATCGCTTCACTACGCCGCACCCTTTACACTAACTTGACGTTTACACGTTTTGCAATGTATCGGATGGCAGTGGCCAATAGCCAGTACTATCGGTTCAAATTTTCAAACGCTTACAATTTTAATTTTCCCGATAAAACAGTGAGCTCCAAATGATACTGAATGTAAATTCATGATTTTAAAAGGGTGGTTTTCTGTGAACATTTGCGCACGACACGGCCCTAGGGTCACACCGGTCCGGGTGCCTGGTCAGGCGTCAATACCGGGGCCGCATCGGCCGGCTGTGCGGGTGTATGGCGTCGGGCAATGAGCATGTACAGCGATGGCACCACAAACAAGGTGAATAAAGTGCCCACCGTCATCCCTCCGACCAACACCAAACCGATAGAGTTTCGCGCCGCCGCCCCGGGGCCGTCGACCAGCGTCAACGGGAAATGGCCGGCGATCGTGGCAACGGAGGTCATCAGCACTGGTCGCAGGCGCGTCATGGCAGCCTCCCTGATCGCCTCCAGTTTGTCCTTACCGTGCTCCTGAAGCTTATTGGCAAACTCGACGATCAGAATTCCGTTCTTGGCAATCAGGCCCACCAGCGTCACCAGCCCAACCTGGGCATAAATGTTCATGGTGGTGGTCCAGCCATCGGTCCAGTAAGCCATATCGGCGTTTGGCATTTTCAAACCCGTGAAGATCAACGCTCCGAACATGGCTAACGGCACAGACCCCAACAATATCACCAGCGGGTCCCTGAAAGAGTTGAACTGCACGGCCAACACCAGAAATATCATCAACACGGCCAGCCCCAGAGCCGGTAGAAACTTTCCGCCTTCGGTACGCAATTGCCGGGACTCACCGGTGTAGTTGATGGTATAGCCTGCGGGCAGGATCGACTCGGCGGCGCTCTCCATAGCCCTCAGGCCGGCATCGATTTGCGCGCTCATGCCGGATAGTTTGATGGCGTTCAGCTGCTGAAAACGGTTCAGCGAGCGAGGCACGGTACTGTCCTGCAGGGTCGCAATCGCACTGAGCGGAATCAGCTGGTTGTCAGGCCCGCTGATATAGATGTCCTTAAGCTGATCCGGATTCAGGCGTTCGACACGGGCCACCTGGGGAATGACCTTGTACGCCCGGCCATTAATGTTGAAACGGTTGACGTAGTTGCCACCCAACGCGGCGCCGAGATCGGCGCCAACCTGGGCGTTGCTGAGACCGAGCGCGGCCAGTTTCTGATGATCGATCACGATCTGCGATTGCGGCTGGTCATACTTCAGGTCAATTTCCGGCGGGAAGTAAAAAAGACCGCTCTCCATGACGCGGGCCTGAAGCTGCCGGGCATACTCCAGCATCACCTCCGGCTCGGCCGTTGAGGCGATCACAAACTCAATGGGAAAGTTGCTACCGCCAGGCAGCGCTGGCGGCTGCGCGACGAAGATCTGCAAACCCGGGATGGCCGCCAGTTGGGCCTGCATGTCCGGCACGATTTCGCGGATGGTGCGACTGCGCTGGTTCCAGGGTTTGACCACCATGCCACTGAAGCCACCCACCCCCAGGGCGGCCGCGAAGGGATCCGAAGGCGACAGCAGAATCTGGAAAGTCAGCGCCCGCTCAGGGGCATTGAGAAAGACCTCCTCCGCGGCACGGCCGAAGTGAATCTTCTGATCCGCCGAGGCATTGGCGGCGTTGTTGATGATGCCAAACATGAAACCCTGGTCTTCCAGCGGGGCCAGTTCCTTGGGCGAAAACAGGTACATGGGCACCACCATTACGGTTAACACCGCCCACACCATGTAGACCGCGGGGCGAGCCTTGAGCGTACCCGCCAGCAGTCGGCCATAGGTATTCCGCAGGCGATCAAACCGATGATTGATCCAGCCGGTCAGGCCATGCTCTTCCTGATCGGCGCTGCGCAGCAGGGTGGCACTCATCATCGGCGACAAGGTCAGCGCCACAATTCCGGAGATGGTCACCGCCCCTGCCAGGGTCAGTGCAAACTCCCGGAACAAGGCCCCGGTTAGCCCGCCCTGCAAACCAATCGGCGTGTAGACGGCCGCCAGTGTCAGGGTCATGGCAATGACCGGACCCACCAACTCCCGCGCGCCAATACGAGCGGCTTCGAACGGCGTCCGGCCTTCCCGCAGGTGGCGTTCGACGTTTTCCACCACCACAATGGCATCGTCCACCACCAACCCGACCGAAAGCACGATAGCCAGCAATGTCAGCAGGTTCAGAGTGAAACCGAACGCCTGCATCAGAAAAATGGCGCCAATCAGTGACACCGGAATCGCCACCACCGGCACCAGGACCGACCGCACGGACCCCAGAAACAGGAAAATCACCACCACGACAATGAGCAAGGTGTCGATCAGCGTCCCGACCACTTCCTCGATGGCATTGCTGATGTATTCCGATGCGTCGTAGCCGATACTGGCGTCGAGCCCGTAGGGTAGGTCTTTCCTGATGCCTTCCAGGTCCTTACGCACCCGCTCGACGACCTCGATGGTATTGGCGCTGGGCAGCGGGAAAATGCCCATGAAAACCGCCGTCTGTCCGTTGAAACTGACCTCGGTGTCATAGTCTTCTGCGCCCAGCTCCACCTCCGCGACATCCTGCAGGTGCACGATGGTATCGTTCTGATGGCGAATCACCAGCTGCTTGAACTCGTCCACAGTGTGCAGATCGGTATTGGCGGTCAGATAAACCTGCTCGTAGGAACCCTTGGTCGTGCCAACCGCAGTGAGAAAATTATTGGCCGCCAGCGCCTCCCGAACCTCGGCGGGGCTAATGTGCAACGCGGCCATTTTATTGGGATCGAGCCAGATTCGCATCGCAAAAGTTCGGGCCCCGAATATGTCTGCCCGCTGCACGCCCTCCAACGCGGACAACCGGGGCTGAACCATGCGCACCAGGTAGTCGGTAATGTCACTCTGGGACAATTGATCGGAAGAAAAACTCAGGTAGGCGGCTGCGAATTCGGAATCCGCCGACTGCACCGTGATCGACGGCACTTCAGCTTCCGCCGGCAGCTCATTGCGCACCTCGTTGACCTTGGCGGTGATGTCCGCCAGGGCGGTGGTCGGATCGTAATTGAGTTCAAGCCGCGCGGTCACCAGTGAGAGCCCCAGCAGGCTCTTGGATTCGATGTAATCGACCCCGTCCGCCGAGGCAATGGCACGCTCGATCGCGGTGGTGACAAACCCGCGCACCACCTCCGCACTAGCGCCAATGTATTGTGTAGCGACCACCACCGAGGCGTTTTCACTTTGCGGATACTGCCGCACACTCAGGCTGTTCCATGCCTGCAGGCCGGCAATTACAATCACCAGGTTGACCACCAGAGCCAACACCGGGCGACGCACGAAGAGGTCAGTAAAGGTGGTCATTGGCAGCGCTCCTCGGCAAGGCGCATCAGGGCGTTCAGCTGTTATCCGGGCTCGGCACCAGGCTGAACTCCGGTGCCAGGGTGTTGTCGATCACCACCGCCATGCCGGGCCGAAGTTTAAAAACGCCCGTCGACACCACTTGCTCCCCAACCGCGACCCCGTCAATCACCACCACAAAATCGCCGTGCCGCTCGCCCAGTTTGACCGGCTGCTGGCGCACCACCAGCGCGTCGCTGTCTGTTTCACCGGTTACTCCCCCCTCGGCGTGACTCTTGCTGTCATTGTCGTTGTTACTCTTGTTGCCACCCTTGTTATCACCCTTGTTGTCACTCTTGTGATCACGCCGGTCGTCCATCTCGGATTCCCCCTCACGGCGCGCTTCGACAATGAAGACGGTATCGCCCTGCGGGCCATACTGCACCGCCGTCGCAGGCACCATCAACGCGCGCTTGTATCGGAATGACACCACCTCAAGGGCGACAAACATACCCGGCCGCAATTGCTCATCCGGATTGGCCAGCGTCGCCTGCACCCGGACGTTACGGGTGTCCAGGTCAATGTCGGGATCAACCGCCGTAATGGTGCCCTCGAAGGCGGCATCGGGGTAGGCGTCCGAATGGACCATGACCTTAAGGCCCCGGCTTAACTCACCCAGGCTCCGCTGGGGCAAGGAGAACTCCACAAACACCGGGTCCAGCGACTGCAGCGACACCACCGGGCTGCCCTTGGCCAGGTAATGCCCAACGCTGACCCGCAAAATACCCAGCCGCCCGGAAAACGGCGCGGTCAGGACTTTTTTCGCCATCAATGCACGGATATAGCGGATTTGCGCTTGCGTCTGCGCCAGACGGGTGGCGGCGGTATCCAGCTCCGCCTGGGAGATGTTACGAGACTGACTCAACTGACGGGCGCGCTGGTATGAGACCCTGGCCAACTCGGCATCGACTTCCGCCGCGTGCAGTTGTGCCTCCTCCACGTCCGTATCCAGGTGGATCAGCACGTCTCCGGCCTGGACTTGTGCGCCGGGGGTGAAATTGATTTCCCGCACCACGCCTTCGGCTTCGCTGCTGAGCACCGTACCCTGTACCGCCATCACCGAACCCACCGTGGACAACAATGACTGCCACCGGCGTTCCCGCACGGTCACCACGTTAACCGGTTCCGGCGGCATTGAGAATTGGGCCCCCGCCTCGGCCATGGCCTTAAACTGGAGCACCTTGGTGCCCACAATGCCACCCACTATCGGCAGTGCAATCAGCAGCCCAGCCAGGGCCCAGAAAAGTTTTTTTCCCATGACTACCTCCGTTTTGTAATCATGACCAGCACCGCCTGGGACGTGCAGGCAGTCTTAACCAAGTCGAACAAAGGTGGCGATCAACAATCAGGCGGGGGCGACAAACGATCCCGTGGGCCGATTGAAGGACCAGACTCACAGGCCTTAACGCGGTGACCATGCAGGAGGCATAGCCCGCAATAAATGCAAGGCAAACTCGGGGTGGTTGTGTTGAAGTGTCCTACTTTTTCAGGCCACTGACAATCACCCGTCGTGCGACACAGGCCTCCGTTCCGGGGCGCAATAATCGTGGTGCCAAAACGGCGTATGCTCGGTGCCTGAGCCGGTGTAGCCGTCGCTGAAAACTAGCCCCCAGGCTCTCGATCGGCCGTCGCAAACTGCCGCCGGACCCGCTCAAAGGCCAAACCTTTCTTGACCACCGGCCACTCGCTTTCCAGGATCGAAAACACCACTGTATCCCGGAAGCCGCCCTCGGACTCGATCTGGTGATTACGTAAAACACCGTCCTGTTTCGCGCCCAGGCGAGCTATCGCTTCTCGTGATGCCCGGTTGTGCCAATGGGTCCGGAACTCAACCGCAATCGCGGATAAGTGCTCAAAGGCGTGGCCCAGCAACAGGTATTTGCACTCAGTATTCACTGCGCTGCGCTGAAACCGCTGGGCGTACCAGGTGTAGCCAATCTCCACTCGCCGGTGTTGAGGCGTGGCATTACAGAACCGGGTGCTGCCGATCACGTTCCCCGACGCGTTGTCCACTACCACAAAGGGCAATGCACGCCCCTGTGACTGCTCCGAGAGCGCCGATGCGAGGTACTGCTCAATCGACGCCGGGGATGGCACGCCGGTAAACCATAGCTCCCACAACCGGCCGTCCGATGCCGCCGCCATCAGCCCTTGCGCATCCGATGCCCGCAGGGGCCGCAGGGTGACCACGGTCCCCACCAGTTCGCACTCGTTCAGCCACAAGGGCTCATTCATAAGGTATGCTCCTCAAGACGGTCAGCGACCATTGGAAACCTGTGTTGCTCAGCGTCGTTCACGGAATAAAGCGTGGCAGCAGCAACAAGGTCACGCCAACCACGAGCATCGCCAATGGAGTGGTGACCAGGTACGGGAAAACCATCAGCGCCAGGCCGGTGTAGAACCAAGGCTTTTTTTGCTGACGCCGACCATACACCAGATAACCAATCCCGATGGAGCCGAATATCAGCGCGATAAAAAGGGGAGTTGTATCTGCCATGCTGTGATGTCCTTGTAACCGATCTTGAGACCATGAAGTGTCCACCGGACCGCTATCAACAACCCGACCCGCACTTTTTTATAGGCTAGGCTAGACTAAACTGCCGTAATCTCTAGACTAAATCGTCATTACCCACATCATAGCGTAAACAGACGATCCAACAGACCACCCGCATCACGCGGGCAGGAGCACCGCAATGACGGCGTATTTCGTACAGGCATTTATCTATCTTATTGCGGCCGTTATCGCAGTGCCCCTGGCGAAACGCTGGGGCCTGGGCTCAGTGCTGGGCTACCTGGTGGCCGGCGTGGTTATTGGGCCGGTCATCGGCCTCGTCGGGCAGGAAACCTCAACCATTCAGCATTTTGCCGAATTTGGCGTGGTCATGATGCTGTTCCTGGTCGGCATGGAGCTGGACCCCAAAGCCTTGTGGGCAATGCGGGTTCGTCTGGTCGGTATGGGCGGCCTGCAGGTAACCCTGACCACGGCAGCAGGCGCATCGGTGGCCTGGTGGTTCGGCCTGCCCTGGCAAACGGCCTTGGTCATCGGCCTGATTTTCGCGCTCTCCTCCACCGCCATCGTGCTGCAGACGCTGAACGAAAAGGGCCTGACAAAAACCGAGGGTGGTCGCAGTGCGTTCTCCGTACTGCTGTTTCAGGACATTGCGGTCATCCCCATGCTGGCACTCATTCCACTGTTAGCACTGCCAGAGCTGATCGCTGTTGATGGCGGTGCGAGCTCCGACAGCGCCGGCATGAGCCTGGTGGCCAATCTGCCGGCATGGGCTCATGCGCTGGCGGTGGTGGCTGTCATCGCAACGGTGATCGTCGGCGGATCTTATCTGAGCCGACCCCTGTTCCGGTATGTGGTGGCGTCAGGCTTACGGGAAGTGTTCACTGCCACGGCATTGATGCTGGTCATCGGGATTGCCGCTCTCATGAGCCTGGTAAACCTGTCGCCGGCCCTGGGGGCATTTCTGGCCGGTGTGGTGCTGGCCAACAGCGAATTCCGCCATGAGTTGGAAGCCAATATCGAGCCGTTCAAGGGCCTGCTGCTTGGGTTGTTTTTTATCACCGTCGGCGCCGGTGTAAACTTTGATGTACTGGTCGCTGAATGGCCAACCATACTGGCCCTGGGCCTCACCGTCATTGTGGTCAAGGCGCTGATCCTGTTCGCTCTGGCCGTGTTGTTCGGCGTCCATGGCAGCAATGGCTGGCTGTTCACCCTGGGCCTGGCGCAAGCCGGTGAATTTGGCTTCGTGCTGTTGAATTACAGTGTCCAGAACCATGTCATTGCCACCGAAACATCCCAGATCCTGTCTTTGGTAGTGGCCTTCTCCATGTTCCTCACACCCGCCCTGTTCATTCTCTTCGACCGGGTGGTGTTGCCCCGCTATCGCTCCTCCAAGAACGCCGCCCAGGAAGCCGATGTCATCGATGAACAGGCGCCGGTGATCGTCGCAGGCATCGGACGGTTTGGCCAGATCGTGTGTCGTTTGCTAAGGGCCAACAACATACCCATCGTGGTGCTGGACCACGAGGTTGAGCAGATCCAAATCGCCCGCCAGATCAACATCAAGAGCTTTTTCGGCGATGCCAGCCGCTCCGACCTGTTGGAAACCGCCGGCATCGAAAGCGCCCGGTTGCTGGTCGTTGCCATCGATGACCGCGAACGTGCCGTGCAGATGGTCGCACATGTGAAGCAGTTCTACCCGTCGGTCTGGGTGCTGGCGCGGGCGTTTGACCGTGGCCATGGTTACCGGCTCCGGGCGGCAGGCGCCGACGATGTCGTCAGCGAAACCTATCACTCGGCACTGGAACTCGGCGGCCACGCCCTCACCGCCATGGGGGTTCACCCACTGCGCGCCAAACAAATGACCTGGGCCTTCATTGAGAGCGAAGCCGCCCACGAAGACGAGTTGTTCGAAGCCTGGAAGGAAATCGACGCTGGCGTCAGTTTCAGCCCCCGTTACAGTGAGCTGTTCATGAAACTGGAAGAAACCCTCAGCACCGTGATGAATAAGGACTGGGAAGAGCCGAAACCGGAGGCGGTGCCGATCTGGGCACCGCCGGAGCTCGATACGACCGAGCTCAACAAACCCGAACACTGAGGCCGTGATCGGGTGGGGCGCCACGCCGTCACCCGCCACCGCCCCTCTGCGCCTGACTAGCGCCTGCCTTGGCGCGCCAGCCGTTTCAGCCCAAGCAACGGCACCAGCACCAGCAGCCAGGTCGCGGCACCGCCGCCACCAAAGGGCGTCTTCGGCTTACTTGTCGCCGCTTCCAACGCCACCACGTCGGCTTCCACCATATCCAGCAACGCTTCGATTTCGTCCGCTCTCCGCTTCTGGTCCTTCAGCACATCGGCATCCAGCTGCGATTTGATGAGGGCGTCTGTTTCGGCCACGGCAAGGGCAACCCTGGCGAGACGGCGTTTGAGGGTTATATTGCCCAGGCTCACCTGCTGATCCTGAAGCTGAGCGCCCGTGCCCAGGGCAACGCCGCTGGCGGCGGCCCCACCGGCGCTCAAAGCATTGACCTGGACGAAGTCGCGCAGCTCTGCACAATTCGACTGATTTTCCGCGGGCAAGCCCTCGGCAATGACCCCGACACTCGGATTTGGATTCGCCGTGGCCGGGCAGTCGTAATCGGGCGCCGAGCCATTACTGAGCACGATGGTATCCGTCAGGCTGAACTGGCTGATGAAAACACTATTGGTGCCGCCGTTGTTGGACTGGTTCGCATCCAGCCGCCAGGATTCCCCGACTGTGCCCTCCACATAAGTGTTTTCGCCATCGACCCGCACCATTGGCCCCGGGGTCGCGGATAGGTCGTGCCATCGGATTCGGGTGTTGTTCTCCTTCAGCTTCAAGGCAACATTGGTGAAGATTTCACCGTTAACACAGTCTGAGCCGACACACAGGCTGCCCTGAACGATGATGCCGTCCGACTTGATTACGTCGGCTAAGGTTGTCGAAGCCACTGCCAAGCAGAGCCCCACTGCAACATATTGGTGTAACGCCATGAGTATGGTTCCCCGGCTAAGCCTGTTGATTAGTTGACCTTCGCAGCAACTGCATCCAGGCGCTCGACCAGATCCGTCAGCCGGCTTTCCAGCCCGGCGAGCCGACTGTCGAGATCACTGACCTCCGTACTCACCGTCGCCAAGGCTGTCGCCTGGAAAGTCTGGAACTGGCCCAGGTTCACCGCATCGCTGTCATCAACCGCATCCGCCACAAACGTAACCCGGCGTTCGCTGCCCAGATTGCCCACAGACACCGCGCCCTCAACCAGCTCCGAGCCGGCGCCCAAAGCCACATCGCCGTCGGCCGAGATCACCAGGGCATCGAGGTTGTTGGTCACATTTTTAATAAAGAACCACGTTGGCACTGCCAAACCTCCATCGGTGATGCCGATTGACCAATCCTGATTGGGAAAGCTGCCACTGTTACTGGTATCGTCAAACAGAATTTGCGGGCTGGGCGATTTCAACCGCAGGGTGTCGAAACCGAACGCTTCGCCATCAACACAATCCGCACCCACACAGGTACTGAACGGTACAATCAGGTCATCGTTAATGACTTCGTCAGCCAAAGCCGCTACCGGCAACGCCAGCAACAGAGCACACGCCAGAACATGGGATTTTTGCACGGGACACTCCTCAATTTAGGTGTTAATGCGCGGGTGGGTAGTGCACTGCGGCCCGGCTTGCGCGACCCCTGGCCTGTTTGGCAAACATCGTTTGATGTGGACTTAATTTAGTTGCATATCCGTAGTATTTCCACCAGATAATCGTCAATCACTCGCCCGCCACCGGCAACCATGCTAAAAAAAGGCCCTGACAACGTGACGACGGCATAGAGCGATGATCAAACGTTATTGGCTCCCCCTGGCTATGGTCCTGGCGGCCCTGACTGTCTGGGTGATCGGCGATACGGCGTCGGAGGCGTTGATGTATCAGCGTGACGGGATTGTGGACGGGCATCAGTGGTGGCGTCTCATTACCGGCCACTGGGTCCATTTGGGCGGGGAACATCTTGCGCTGAACCTGGCCGGGCTGACACTGATCTGGAGTTTGTTTGAAGACCGGCTGCAGCCCGTCCTATGGCTGGCGGTGACGGTCCTTACCGGACTCGGGCTCAGTCTCTGCCTGCTGCTTTTCCACCCCGGCATTGTCTGGTATGTGGGATTGTCGGGGATTCTGCAAGGAATGCTGGTCGTCGGCGCTCTGCTCTCTCTGCGCCAAAACCCCATCCTTGCCTGGGGTGCCCTGGCAGTAACGGTGGCTAAACTGGTCACCGAGTCCCTCCACGGTGCCGACCCGCGGCTGGCGCAGTTACTCGGGGGCGCCATTGTGACCCACGCCCACCTCTACGGCGCGCTCTGGGGAGGCATCAGTGCGGGGCTGATCCTGCTGTCGAGACGAGCCGGATATCGGACCTCTCCGCCCTAGCTCAGACTTCTCCTGGTGAGCGCTCGCAACTGGCAACCGGGAACTGGCCGATACAGGTACCCGGGGCGTATCAAGGATGCCTGCCTGCTTCGCCCCGCTGCCCCCACCGATCATCACGCCTTCAGAACAGATACGTCAGCACTCGGTACATCAGTTGAGTCACACCGGCGTAGCGGGCCGGGTCCGCCGCCAGGATGGTCGCGCCATCCTGCACGGTTGCCGACGGTACTAGCTCGTCACCATCCTGGGCGATCATCTCGGCCAGTGACTCGGCGGTGACTTCAAGATGAAACTGCAGTCCGATCACCGACTTGCCAAGCTGAAACGCCTGATGCTCACAGGCGTCACTGACGGCCAGGTGAATGGCACCGGAGGGTAAGTCGAAGGTATCGTTGTGCCAGTGAAAAACCGGCGCGGAGGGCGGGAAACCAAAACTGGAGACGTCATTGGTTGGCAGACCCCGGATGACGAACCACCCGATTTCGGGCACCGGGTTAGGGTAAACAGGTGCCCCCATTGCGCTGGCTATCAGTTGCGCACCCAGGCAAATTCCCAGTACCGGTTTTTCCGCCCTGATACATTCGCGGATATAACGCTTCTCTGCCACCAGCCAGGGAAACGCCGCCTCGTCATTGACACTCATCGACCCGCCCATCACCACCAGCGCATCAATGGCATCGGGATCGGGCATCTCGGCTGACTCGTAAAAACAGGTACTGGTGACCCGATAGCCGGCCTGTTCCAACCAGGGGCCAATACTGCCGAGCCCTTCAAAAGGGATGTGTTGAAAACAATGAGCGCGCATACGACATCCTGAACCCTGACCCATCAACCGGGTGCGTTACGGGGGCCACACCGACACCCGTCAGCCCAGTGTCCGGCTATGCCTCAGTCTCTGCCTTCCTGACCGTGCCCTGCGCCACCGCCACCAGGCGTTCGCCATCCTCGCCAATGGCAACGATCTCGCACTGGCAGACGGCCTGACGCTTGCCAGAGGACAGTACCGAAGCCCTTGCGACCAGTTTGTGACCCAGGGCGGGACGCACATAATTAATCTTGTACTCGGACGTTACCGAATCGCCCAGTACCGAGCCACCGGCGTAGGTCAGTGCATTATCCGCAAGATAACTGAGAACGCCACCGTGAACGAAGCCATGTTGCTGTTTCAGTGCATGCCGGATGGCGAGCGTGAGCACGACCTCTCCCGGTTTGAACAGTGCCAACTGAGTACCCAGCAGCACGCTGAACGGCTGCTCCCGCAACATTCTCTGACCGAATTCGAACAATTCATCCATAAATTGCTGTCCCTGTCGATTGGACGGTAAAGTGGGTGACGGCTCACCTCGCATACGCCGTGTCGTGCTATCACACAGCAGATGCTCGACTGAATGGCACGAACCGGGCGTTTTGCGACGTCGCCTGTTACCCACCAGCCTACAAACAATCCAGGCCTTACGCCGCCCGTCCTCATTAAACGCCCGGTCATTCCGTGACCTTGCCCGCCATGGAACCGCACGCAGACAACCGCTGTATGGCTCCGACCCGGCTGCAGTCCACGGCTTAAGAAGATGCTCACCAAGAACAGCGAAAAGGCGCACAGGGACAGTGGCGATCCGTCTCGGCCAAACCGGTCATTCTCTTAAGGCGAGCCGCTTTCCGGCCCTGTGCGACCGGAGGCGTGCAGGGCGTCGATCGTCCTCACCGCAAAAGCGGCAAAGATGATGCCCTTCTTATTGCCCGGCGTATTAGCGGTCGATCAGGGAGTCCGTAAAAGGCAGTCAGTAACAGGAATTCGGTGTCGATTCCGGGTTAATGTCACCGGCCACTTCGTCCGGATCAATGCCGTGGCTGGCGAGGACTTCCCTCACAAAATTTATTTGTTTCAGCATCTTGTCCGCCTGGTCACCGTAATCGTAGCGGGTCACCTCGACAGGGTTGGGCATGAATGTAAAAGCGGTTTTCAAAGCGCGCAAGGTGTCTTCATCAACCATAACGTCAACCTTTTTATCCAGTGAAGGTCGCCCATCGTACCTGACCGGGTGCGCACTGTTCGAACAGAACCTGGTGAATCGCCCGGGCATCGGTCTGGCTTTTGGCGCCCCGGCCTTAGGGGATTCATGGTGCGGTTCTATCCCTGCTTGTCGAACGCCGGCACGCCCTCCGGCAAAACACACCAACTAAGCTTCTCACTCACCCACAGATGGGCCGTTGGCTCAAAAACCTTGTCATCCGTCAAACCTACAGGCTTGAGCTTCAGCTTGATGACCTCCGGATCTGCCGGATTGTAGTGATAGATCCGGGTGCCACAGTTGGGGCAGAACGTGGCGGTGTTCGTATTGCCGCTGTCGGCCAACCGGCTCCACTCTTTCATTTCGCCGGTAAACTCAATGTGACTGGCCGGCATAATGGCCGTTACGCTGAACGGACCGGTGGCCAGTTTCTGGCATTCTTT
The DNA here is from genome assembly GCF_011074955.1 of Marinobacter caseinilyticus. GTDB lineage: Bacteria > Pseudomonadota > Gammaproteobacteria > Pseudomonadales > Oleiphilaceae > Marinobacter > Marinobacter caseinilyticus. Next base: position 246,216 of record NZ_WUQJ01000023.1, read on the forward strand.
ACAATGGCACGCGATGACTTTCACTGGCGGCTGCAACAACTTATAACGAACCTGACCACACTGACACGACGCCTCTATTGGGTAATCCAACATGTAACATCCCCCACGATTTGATATTCCAGTTACTGACATTGTTCGCGGCGGCCGCACAACTGTCGCGACCCGTATCGCTGATAATGCACTGTTAAAGAATCCGGTGGCTGAATCCCTGCCCGTCGTTTAGAAAACTTTCATTTTTATGCGTTTAAACGTCTTGTCTTCAATACGGATGTTGGAACCTCTGATTCCGTCTGTTCTTCCGGCCACTCCGCTTATATTTGCCGTGTTCGCCTCCTGCTCCCTTCTAAACGATTCTATTACCACAGCCGTTTCGAAGGTAAGGAGCTCATTGCACTGAAGATTGCTAAACGTCGGGTAACGTCCCTCTCGTCATTCACAGAAAGGTCTGAGGACATCCCCTTTGCGCCGGTTCTGTGACACCGAATCCAATCCTCAGTTCGTCCTTTAATGGGCCGCTTCCTGCGCCCTCAGTCCATGCCATGTGTAACCCCGCGAACGCGCCCCGTCAAATCGTATTGCCAACCCAAACGATCGGCCCACGCCGTTCATCCGCCAACCTGAGTGTGTCTTCGCAAGTCACTCGCGCGGCATCGCTTCACCACACTTTTTTGTTTGCCAGCTCGGCCTGCAGCTCCTCATTCCCTAAGCCCTCGCCCCAGGTATTGCCATGAACCAGCTCGTCCAGCGGCAGCCGTGAGCGCCAGCCCTTGGCTTGCAGTTCCGGTTGGTCGAGGAATTCGCTGACGTAACCCAGGCACAGGTAGGCCAGCGGGTAGACGTCGTTGGGCAGTTTCAGGGTGTGCGCCAGTTGCTGCTGATCAAGAATACTGACCCAGCCCACGCCGATGCCTTCGGCTCGGGCCGCCAGCCACAGGTTTTGCACCGCCAGGCAGGTGCTGAACAAATCCATTTCAACAACAGAGTTGCGGCCCAGCACATGGCGGCCGCCCCGGCTCCGGTTGCAGGTGATGCAGAGATTGATCGGGCTTTCCAGAATGCCCTGCAGTTTCAGGCTACGGTAGCGGGCGCCCTGATCGCCGGTGTAATTCTCCGCCGCTTTACGGTTTTCCTGCTCGAAAATGGCGAGCACCGATTCCCGCACCGCCACACTGTCAATCACGATAAAATCCCAGGGCTGCATAAAACCCACGGACGGTGCGTGATGGGCCGCGTTCAGTAACCGGACCAGTACGTCTGAGGGGATCGGGTCTGGCAGGAATTGTGAGCGCACATCCCGGCGCTCATATATGGCGCGATAGAGGCCATGCAGCTCGTCGTCGGTGAACGGCCGGTTGTGGTTCTGTTCCTGGGTGCTCATAAGGTTTTCCGCCCCGCGCCAGCGTCTTCAGGCGTCAGGCCCAGCAGGCTCCGCAGCCATTCGGTATCCAGGTGAGCCTCCACCATATCCGCCAGCCGGTCCAGTTGCTGTTCGCGATGGGCCTGATAGTCAATCGCCTGCCGGTTACCACCTCCGTCCCCCGACAAACCGCACCAGTTGAGCAAAGCATCACAGGCCTGCGGGGAATCGAAAATACCGTGCACGTAGGTTCCCATAATCTGGTTGTCTGCACTGATGGCACCGTCCGGTCGCCCTCCCAGGTCGGCCATCGGATGGGTCAGTGCGGGTCCGGAGGAGACACCGTTATGCATTTCATAGCCGGTCAGCGGTGACGGTTCGGTGTCGAACGTCAAATGGCCCGTCACATGGGTAAGCTGTTTGCCGGCCACCATGCGGGTAGTCAGTTCCAGCAGGCCCAGCCCCTGGGTGTCACCGGCATCGCCTTCCAGGCCATCGGGGTCGGTGACCACTGAGCCCAGCATCTGGAAGCCGCCGCAAATGCCCATCACTTTACCGCCGTACCGCAGGTGTTTGCGGATCGCTTCCGGCCAGCCCTGAACTTTGAGCCATTCCAGATCATGTCGGGTACTTTTACTGCCGGGCAGTATGATCACATCGGCTGCTGGGATGGGCTGGTCCGGGCCAACAAATTGCAGCTTCACGCCGGGGTGCAGGCGCAGTGGGTCGAAGTCGTTGTGGTTGCTGATGCGGGGCAGTACCGGTACCACAACGCTCAGCGCGCCTGATTCGTGGTCGCCGCTGGTGCCGACACTGTCCTCGGCATCCACAATCAGGCCATGGAGGTAGGGCAGCACGCCCACCACCGGTTTGGCAGTACGCTCGGTGAGCCAGTCCAGGCCCGGCTCCAGCAACCCGATGTCGCCCCGGAAGCGGTTGATTATAAAGCCCCGGGTCCGCGCCCGCTCCGAAGCGGAAATCAGTTCCAGGGTGCCAACCAACTGCGCGAAAACGCCGCCTCGGTCGATGTCGCCCACCAACAGCACCGGGCAATCGGCGGCTTCGGCAAACCCCATGTTGGCGATGTCATTCGCACGCAGGTTGATTTCAGCCGGACTGCCAGCGCCCTCCGCAATGATCACGTCGTATCGGCTCGACAGGCTCCGCCAGGCATCGAGCACCGACTGCATGGCCTCGGCTTTGTAGGTGTGATAGTCCAGCGCGTCCATATTGCCGTGAACTTTGCCCCGCAGGATCACCTGCGCGCCACAATCGCTTTGCGGTTTGAGCAGTATCGGGTTCATGTCGCTGTGGGGCGACAGACCACAGGCCAAAGCTTGCAACGCGGTGGAGCGGCCGATCTCGCCACCGTCGGTGGTCACCGCACTGTTCAACGCCATGTTTTGAGGTTTGAATGGCGCCACCGACACGCCCTGCCGGGCCAGCCAGCGGCAAAGTGCCGCCACAACGGTGGTTTTACCTGCGTCGGAGGTGGTGCCTTGCACCATCAGAGTGATCACGGAAAATATTGCTCCACAATGGTGCGGGCCGAAGGTTGCAATTGCAGGGCGTCAATACTCCCTCGCCTTGAAGGCTGACCCACGGACGTTTGGATCTATGGTACCGGTTGCGATTCGCCCAGAACAGCTGATAGGCGAGGCTCTGGCTACAAACCGGGAGAATTTGCAAAACACACCTATACTAGTGGTAATGTAGGAAACCCATGGTCCGGGCCCGTTTCTTGCTCGTAAGATTAACTAATTGATAAAAAAGGACCAAAAATCGATGCAGCCTAAGGTTGTCGTGAAAAACCTATATAAGGTGTTTGGAGGTCAACCCAAGGAAGCAATGAAGTTGGTCAGGGAAGGCATACCGAAAGATGAAATCTTCAAACGCACCGGCCAGACACTTGGCGTCATGGATGCCTCCTTCGAAATTCAGGAAGGCGAAATTTTTGTCATCATGGGCCTGTCGGGCTCGGGCAAATCCACCATGGTGCGCCTCCTCAACCGCCTGATCGAACCCACCGATGGTGAGGTCTGGATTGGCGACCAGAACATTTCCAACCTCTCGGAATCGGAACTCAACGAGCTCCGGCGCAAAAAAATCAGCATGGTCTTTCAGTCCTTTGCCCTCATGCCTCACATGAACGTCATCGACAACGCGGCCTTTGGTCTGGAGCTGTCGGGCATGCCACGGGAAGAGCGCCACAAGCGCGCCCGCAATGCCTTGGCCCAGGTTGGCCTGGAAGCCAATGTGAACAGTTACCCCGATGAGTTATCCGGTGGCATGCAGCAGCGTGTAGGCCTCGCCCGAGCGCTGGCCAATGACCCGGAAATCATGCTGATGGACGAAGCGTTTTCTGCCCTGGACCCTTTGATCCGCACCGAAATGCAGGATGAACTGGTAAAACTGCAGCAGAATTCAAGCCGCACCGTAGTGTTCATCTCCCACGACCTGGACGAAGCCATGCGCATCGGTGATCGCATTGCGATCATGGAAGGCGGGCGAGTGGTTCAGGTCGGCACGCCGGACGACATCCTGAAAAATCCCGCCGATGACTACGTCCGTTCATTCTTCCGAGGGGTCGACAAATCGACCGTATTGTCCGCCGCCGATGTGGCTCAACGTAAGCAAGTCACGGTCATTGAGCGCGAAGGTGCCGGTATTGCGGCCGCGCTGGCGCGTTTGCGCGAGGCAGACCGCGACTACGGTTATGTGGTGAGTCGCGACCAGATATTCCAGGGCGTGGTGTCTGTCGAATCCTTGCTGAAAGCGGAAAAGCAGGACCAGTCAATTAACGAAGCCGTGCTGCCAACCATTGAGGCGATTGCGTCTGATACCTATCTGAACAGTATTATCGGCAGCGTCGCCGAGGCCCCTTGTGGCCTGCCGGTCACCGACGAGCAGGGCCGCTATGTCGGTGTGGTATCACGCACCGCGTTGTTACAGGCGCTGAACCGGGAGGATGATTAATCATGGCTGAAGAACGCAGCGCACAGAATTCCGAAGCGGTACCCTACGACCTTGAAAGCAGTGGCAGCCCCTGGGGCGGCACGGCAGAGCCCGCTGCCAGTGCTGGCACCACCAGCACCGATGCAACCAGTTCGGACCCGTGGGGAGCCGCTGAATCGGAACCCCAACAGCAAGGTGGCGACTGGCTGAGCCAGGCCGAGGATACCCAGGCCCTGGAGAACACCTTCAGCGAGCCATTCCGTACCGAATGGTTCGACATCCAGGGTGGTGTCGACACCGGCATCAACTGGATTGTTGACAACTTCCGCCTGTTCTTTCAGTTGATCAAGCAACCCGTCGACTTCGCCTTGACCATTTTCGATGCCACCCTACTGAGTATTCACCCAGCGATCATCATCCTGATATTCGGGATATTGGCCTGGCAGGTGTCCGGCATCAGGCTCGGCATCGCCGCCATGGCGGGCATGTTTGTCATGGGCGCGATTGGCGCCTGGGATGAGGCCATGACGACGTTGTCGCTGGTGGTGACCTCGGTGCTGTTCTGTATGGCGATCGGTATTCCCACCGGCATCTGGATGGCCAAGAGCGATCGGGTAGCCAGTTCGGTAAGGCCCATTCTGGATACCATGCAAACCACCCCGGCCTTCGTCTATCTGGTGCCCATCGTCATGCTGTTCGGCATCGGCAACGTGCCCGGGGTTATCGTGACCATCATATTCGCGGTCGCACCGGTTATTCGCCTGACCAACCTTGGCATCCGCCAGGTGCCGGGTGATCTGGTCGAGGCCTCGCGCTCGTTCGGCGCCAGCCCGCGCCAGCTGCTCTACAAAGTACAACTGCCATTGGCCATGCCAACCATTATGGCCGGGGTCAACCAGACCTTGATGCTGGCACTGTCCATGGTGGTGATTGCGTCGATGATTGCCGTGCCTGGCCTCGGCCTGATGGTGCTTCGCGGTATCGGCCGGCTCGATATCGGGCTGGCGACCGTGGGTGGCATCGGCATCGTCATTCTGGCCATTATTCTCGATCGCATGACCCAGGCCCTCGGCAAAGATTCCCGAGAGCGCGGTAAACGACACTGGTATGAAGCCGGCCCGGCCGGCATTGTGTATTCGCTAGTGAGTAAAGGCAGGGACGTCGGATAAATTCAATGTTGCAACAGGAGTACAGACTATGCAGTTGAAAACTATGATCGCAGGCACGTTGCTTGCGGGTGGACTGGCCCTGACAGCCCACGCAGAGACCATGCCTGGCAAGGGCGTAACCGTTCAGCCCATCCAGAGCACAATCGCGGAAGAAACCTTCCAGACCATGCTGATCAACGAGGCTCTTCGTGACCTGGGCTACGATGTCAAAGACACTCAGGAAGTGGATTACAGCGCCGGTTACACCTCGGTTGCCAGTGGTGACGCCACTTACCTCGCAGTAAGCTGGTACCCACTCCACAACGCCATGTACAGCAATGCCGGCGGTGACGAAAAGTTCTTCCGCAAGGGCCATTATATTACTGGCGCAGCCCAGGGCTACCTGATTGATAAAAAGACGGCCGAAAAGTACGACATCGACAACATCGAAGACATGAAAGACCCGAAAATTGCCAAGCTGTTCGATACCGACGGCGATGGCAAGGCGGATCTGACCGGTTGTCAGGCAGGCTGGGGTTGTGAAGGTGTGATCGAGCATCAGATGGATGCCTTCAAACTGCGGGATACCGTGACCCACAAACAGGGTCAGTACGCGGCGATCATTTCCGACACCATCACCCGCTTTAACGAAGGCGATCCGGTCTTCTACTACACCTGGACCCCTTACTGGGTATCCGGCATTTTGTCACCGGGCGATGACGTAACCTGGCTGGAAGTTCCGTTCTCGTCAAATCCGAACGGCTCCGACACCGCGCTGTCCAATGGCAAGAACTACGGCTTTGAAATCAACAGCGAGCGCATTGTTGCCAACAAGGCGTGGGCCGACGCCAACCCGGCGGCCGCCAAGTTGTTTGAAGTCATGAAGCTGCCGGTCAACGATGTCAGCGCCCAGAACATGAAGATTCGTGACGGGGAAGACTCCAAGCGCGAAATCATGTCGCACACCAAGGCGTGGATCGAAGGCCATCGTGAAACTTACGATAGCTGGCTTGCAGAAGCCCGTGCTGCCGCCATGTAAGCGTCACACGTGAGTCAAAAAACCCCCGCCAGTCGGGGGTTTTTTTATGGGTGCATCGCGCTGGGCCGGCGACACGGCTATGCCCTGAGGGGAACTGCCCATGTCGGCTGTCGAACGGTGCGTCGTGGCTTCAGCTTCGGTGGGCCCGATAGAGCCCCGAGGGTCACCCCGGCAGGCCCGGGGCCTGCTCCGAAGCTGAAGTGTCGGCTACATTTGCCAGCGCCGGGCCGGGCACCAGCTACCAGCTACCAGCTACCAGCTACCAGCTACCAGCTACCAGCTACCAGCTACCAGCTACCAGCTACCAGCTACCAGCTACCAGCTACCAGCTACCAGCTACCAGCTACCGAGAACAGTGTGCAGAGTCTGTACTTTTCAAGCCACACCGCGATAGGCTTTTTGTCTAATACATCGCATTCTGCCCGGAAACAAGGCCACGCCTGGAGAAGAATGCTCATCCCTGCAGTCGACGGCGCGTCGTAGCCGACGCTTCAGCTTCGGTGGGTCCGACAGGGCCCCGAGGGTCACCCCGGCAGGCCCGGGGCCTGTTCCGAAGCGAAGCGTCGGCTACATTTGCCAGCATCGGGCCAGCGTGCAACGCCACCGAGTTCTCGCCAATCCTCGATGCCCTGTCGTTACACGGGGCGCCGGGCTAGAGTTCGACGCCTTTCTGGGCCTTGATGCCCTGGTCTTTGAAAGCGTGTTTCACCACCTGCATGTCGGTCACCGTGTCGGCCAGCTCGATCAGCTCCTTCGGCGCATGGCGTCCGGTCACGGCCACATGCTGTCGTTCCGGCCGGCCCTGGAGATCGTCCAGGACCCGGTCGAGACTGAGGTAGTCGTAATGCAGGGCAATGTTGAGCTCGTCCAGCAGAATCAGGTCGTAACGGTCATCGGACAGCATCCGGCTGGCTATGTCCCAGGCGGCCTCAGCGGCCGTCACGTCCTGTTCCCGGTCCTGGGTGTCCCAGGTGTAGCCTTGCCCCATGACGTGATAGTCCACGTTGGGCAAGTCACGGAAAAACGCCTCCTCGCCGGTACTGAACGCACCCTTGATGAATTGCACAATGCCGACCTTCATGCCATGGCCGAGCGCCCGGGCCACCATGCCAAATCCAGAGCTGCTTTTACCTTTGCCAGGCCCGGTCAGGACGAGCAAGATGCCTTGCTCTTTCTGGGCATGGGCGATGCGTTCCTGCATGATTTTCTGTTTTGCCGCCATCCGGCGGGCATGGCGTTCGGGGTCTTTCGCCCGGTCACGCATAGGACACTCCTTAATGTCTGATCCACAGGTTAGACAATGGGCACAAAAACCGGCGCCCCGTTCACGGTCGCCATCGCAAGCGGCTGATTGAACAGCGCCTCCAGCGCTTCCGGGACCAGCATCTCCGCTGCCGGCCCCCAACAGGCCTCCCCGTCCGGGTACAACAGCAACACATGGTCGCACCAGCGCGCCGCCATGTTCAGATCGTGCAGACACATGAACACAGTACGACCCGATTGCGCCTGCCGGTTTAACAACGCCATCACTGCCGATTGATGGTGCAGGTCCAGATGGTTGGTGGGCTCGTCCGCCAGCCAGATGTCCGGCGCCTGGGTCAGCACCGTCGCGATGGCTACCCGTTGACGTTCGCCCCCCGACAACGTGCTCACCAGACGGTCCTTCAGGTGGCCCACATCCAACGCAGCCAGCGCCTCGTTAGCCCGCTGAAACTCCTCCGCACCTTCCATTCGCCAGGGCGACAGGTACGGGTGGCGACCAATCAGTGCGGTTTCCAGCACAGTGGCGGGAAACCCGTCCTGACGCTCCTGAAAGATCAACCCCAATTGTTGCGCAACCGCCCGCCGACGCATCTGGGCCAGCGGTTGCCCGCTGATCCGCACCTGGCCCGACCGGGGCGCCCGCAGACCGGCGAGGGTATGGAGCAGCGTGGTCTTGCCGGCACCATTGGGACCCAACACACCCCATACCTGGCCCGGTTGCAGGTCAAGGTCCAACGCCCGGCCGTCGGCCCGACCCGGTATGTCGATCACCAGTAGTTCGGTTGTCAGTGCACTCATCAGCGACTCCGATACAACAGGAACAGGAACGTCGGCACCCCGATCAGGGCGGTAATCACGCCCACCGGTAGCTGTTCCGGCGCTATCACTGTGCGGGCCAGGGTGTCCGCCAGCGTCAGCAACGTACCGCCGGCCAGCGCGCAAGCCGGCAGGATCAGGCGCTGATCGTTGCCCAGCACCAGCCGCAGCATGTGGGGCACGATCAGGCCGACAAATCCAATGCTGCCAGCGGTGGTCACGGCGACGGCGGTTAACAGGCTGGCCACCAGATAGATGGTCCATTCCAGCGGGCGCACCGAGACCCCCAGTGCCGCCGCCTGCATCGGCCCCCGGGCCAACACGTTCAGGCTGCGGCCAAACGGCACCACCAGCAGGCATACCGCCACCAGCACCACCAGGGCAAACCACGGCGCACGGGCGTAGGACATATCACCCATCAGCCAGTACAGCATGCCCGGCAAGCGGTTGGCCGGGCTGATGGCCAGCATCAGAGTAATGATCGCACCCCAGCCGGACGCGACCACCACCCCGGTCAGCAACAACCGCGACGGCGTCCAACTGCCGGTACCGTGTGCCAGGCCGAAAACCATCAGGGTGGCCACCAGCGCGCCGGCAAAGGCCGAACCCGACACCACCACACTGCCGAGCCCGGCCAGCATCGCCAACAAGGCACCCACGGCGGCGCCTCCGGACAGGCCCAGCACATAAGGATCCGCCAGAGGATTGCGCAGCAACACTTGCATCAGGGCACCGGCCACCGCCAGCAACCCCCCGGTGACAAACGCGGCGACCGACCGCGGCACCCGCAATTCCAGTACCAGGGTATTGGCCAGATCGTTGCCCTGCCCGGCCAGTACGGCCCAAACATCCGCCAGCGCCACCGGGGCACTGCCGACCGTCACCGACAGTACCAGCGCGGACACGGAGCACAGCGCCAGTGCCATCAGGGGGATGGTCAGTGGCCGCATAAGCCACCTCCGCCGGGGCTGCGCCGGTTCGGGGTCCCTGGCGACAGCGTGTTAACGCCGGGCACGGGCTTGCTCCAGTTTCTGGCACAGGATACGGCTGCCTTCGAGCAATCGCGGGGTGGGGCGCTGGATCAGGGACGGCGGCACAAAGAACAGATTGTTGCGGGCGACGGCCTGCAGGTGAGGGTATTGCTCCCAATAGGTCAGCCAGTGGCGGTTCTCCTCACCCATACCGCCGGCGACGATGGCCTCGGGGTTGGCCACCAGCACCGATTCCACCGCGATGCGCGGCACCAGCCGGTCGAGATCACCAAACACGTTCACACCACCACAGAGGGTCAGCACCTTTCCAATCAGGTGGTCGTTGTTGACCGTCATCAAGGGTTCGTCCCACACCTGATAGAATACCGGCACCGGCGCCGCAGCCTCATAGCGGGCGGCCAGTTCCGCCATGCCGGCGCGGAAAGCAGCGGCAACCCGCTCGCCTTCGGCTTCGGTGCCCGCCAGGTAGGCGAGCCGCTCAATCGCCGTTGATACGCCGTCAAAATCCCGGGGCTCAATGTAGAACACCGGCATACCCAGGTCGGCCAGGGTTTCAATCTGCTCCGCCGGATTGCCGGTGACCCAGGCAATGACCAGGTCCGGGCGCAAGGTCACCAGAGCTTCGAGATCCAGCCGGGTGTGGCTGCCCACCGACGGTACCGCCTGGGCGGCCGGCGGGAAATCACTGTAGGCCACCACGGCCACCACGTGCGCGCCGGCACCGGCGGCAAACACCAGCTCGGTGGCGCCCGGTGACAACGCCGCGATGCGCTGTGCAGCGCCGGACAGGCACACTTCGCGACCCCAGTCATCCACGGCACAGCGCGGAGCACTGAGCGCCAGCACGGGGCAGAGCGCGAGCAGTAGTATCCACCATCGTTGCCAGACCGGCCGTGCCATCATTCCGTCGTCCCGTGCAGTGATTACAGTGCCATCTTATTGGAAGTCGTAACGAACCGACAGGAACGCCGTACGACCGGCACTGATGTAGTTGTCGCCGTTGAAGCGCTGGGCGGTGGTGTATTGCTTGTCGAAGATATTGTCCACCGTCAGGCGGGTGGACCAGTCGCGGGCAAATTGCCAGCCGGCCCGCAGATCCAGAGTGGCAAAGCCTGCCAGCCGGTTCTGATTGGCGGCATCGTCGTAGCGGTACCCTTGCGCCTTGGCAGTGGCCCCCAACGACACCGAACCAATGTCCCGGTCCACTTCAAGGCGCAACTGTTGCGCGCTGCGACGACGAATGCGGTTATCGGTCTCAAGGTTGCGGGGATCGATCACGGCCGCAGTCGCACGGAAATGCCAGTTGGCCAGATCCAGGCCGGTGCTCAGCTCCAAACCCCGGATGCGGGCTTCATCGACATTGAATGGGGCAAAGACGCCGCCCATGGAGGTGAAGACAATCAGGTTATCAATGTCGTTTTGATACACGACCGCATCCCAGAACCACTGGTCATAGTGCCCGCTGACACCCACTTCGGCGGAGCGGGCTTTTTCCGGCTTCAGGTCCGGGTTGCCGAAGCCTGGAAAGTAGAGGTCGTTAAACGTCGGGGCACGGAACGAGGTCCGGTAGCTGGCCCGGAAGCGGTGGGCATCATCCAACGCCACACCGAGGGCAACCGAGCCGGTTTCATTGCGGCCGTAGGCTTCGTTATCGTCGGCCCGGAGACTGAACTGCAGGTCCGGCGCACCAAAGTCCAGCAACGCCAGGCCAAACACCGCGGTGTTGGTGCGGCTGTTTTCGTCAAAATTGGTGGTGCTGTCGACGGTATCGACCAGCAGTTCGGTGCCGACAATGACCTGATGCGGTCCGGCATAAACATGGTTTTCCCAGCGCGCGCTGCGGGTTTTGGTGTCGAAGGTGCTGTCGCCAAATTCGTCGAGGGTTTGTTGCTCATCGATGGACTCGGCGAACTGCACTTCGCTGATCCAGTAATCGCTGACCGGTGCTTCCAGCGTCAGCCCCAGGGTCTGGATGGCAAAGTCGGTTTCGCCGCCCTCAAACTCGGTATTGCCCTCGGCACGGACCATCAGCACGCTGGCCTGGCCGCCGCCCTCAAACTCATGGCCGATCCGGGCGATGCCCGAGGTATTCCGGTAGCCCTTGTCTTCCCCGTTTTCGATGAGTGCCGTGCCGTCGGTGGTGTAATGGTTGGCATTGAAGCTGTAGGTGAATCGGCCATCGCGCCCGGCCACGCCAGCACCCACTTCCTGGGAATTGAAATTGCCGGCCCCTGCATTGACCCAGCCTTCCGGGGTCGCGGTGGCGGCGTGGGTAAATGCCTGCACCACACCACCGACCGCATCGGCACCGTAAAGGCTGCTGCGCGACCCGCGCACAATCTCTACCCGTTCCAGCAGCTGAGGCGGAACGAACGCCCAGGGTGCGCTGCCCGCCGTCGCCGACCGCAACCGCACGCCATCCAGCAACAGCACGGTGGATTCACTGCCGGTACCCCGGGTATAGACACTGGTGTTTTTGCCAAAGGAGCCGTTGCCCGCAATGTCGATGCCGGGTTGTCCCAGCAACAGCTCCGAGAATTCCCGGGGTTGCTGACGACGGATGGCGTCTTCTTCGATCACGGTGACCGACGACAGGCTCTCACCCACGGTCTGGTTGGTCAGGGTGGCGGTGACTACCAGGGGCTCAAGGCGCTGGTCATTGGTTTCTGCCGCGACAGCCGTTTCCGTCGTTTCAGTGACGACGTCATCGGGCTCGGCCGACGGATTGTCGGAACCGGTCTGAGTCCAGGCCGTTGTCGGTAACACACATAGGGAGGCCGCGGTGACAATCAGCACCGACAGCAGGTTTGAAGTGGTCATATTCGTATCTCGCTCAGCACACCGTGCACGCCCGCACGATTGTTTAAATGTGGCGGGGGCTGGGCTGGCGGGTCTTCGGCGAGCGGGATGGGAGGGCTCGGGATCACCCACCATACCGTCGCCCACCGCAACGTCTGGTGATGGAAACCATCAAGGTTCCCGCTTTTCAGGCCGGTCTCCGGGCTTATGAGCGGACGCAAGCGTCCTCCGCTGATCACCTTCCCATACCGTCGGTACAGTGGCGCGTTTGATCAGGGTTCACTCAATTACCGTTGCGGGGGCAGCGCTGGATTCACCAGCTTCCCGTTTCACCCCGCCGCGCATTGCGACGGGACACCTGTAAAGAGCGGCAAGGCTAGCAATCGGTGACCGAACGGTCAATTAATTTACCAGGCTTTGCATCGCCGCCTGCAATCGTTGCCAGTCTTGCTCACAGCCTGGCAAGCCAAACCTCAGGGCCGACGGCGCATCAAACCGGCGTACCAGAATGCCCGCCCGGGCGAGCCTGTCGGCCAGCAGCCCGGCCTGGGGATGCGGCACGTACTGGAACAAATCCGTGCCGCCGGACGGTCGCAAGCCGACGTCGGCCAGTAACGCCCGAAGCCGGCGGGCGTCCTGCCGGAGGGTTTTGGTCATCCCTTGCTGCCAGTCGTGGTCCAACAACGCCTGCGCCATGACGTAACGGCTGGGGCCACTGAGCGCCCAGGGGCCGAGGCTCCGGTTCAAGGCCTGACACAGGGCCGGTATGGCAAACATCGCGCCCGCGCGAATGCCCGCCAGACCGAAAAACTTACCCACTGAGCGCAACACGATAAGGCCTTCCCGGTCGGTGAAGGGCACCAGGCTACCGGTATCGGCCGCAGTCAGAAAAGCCTCATCCACCACCAGCCAGCCCCCGCGGGCTGCCAGGCGTTGATGCCAACCTAACAGCCGCTCCGATGTGAGCCTGACACCGGTCGGGTTGTTGGGCTGAATCCAGACCACCACGTCCAACCGGTCCAGTTGCTGGTCAATCTGTTCCGGGCTCAGCGCGACGACGGTATGACCGGCGTTCAGCCACCCGAAGCGGTGTTCTTCATACCCCGGGGCGGGAACCGCCACCCGAGCGCCGGCACGCTGCAATGGCAAGCCCTGAATGGCGGCCTGACTGCCCGCCACCGCCAGCACGCCCGCGCCGGTCGGCGGCGACGCCCAGACACGGATCACTTCGGTCAGACCGTCGTCGTCTTCCGGCAGACGCTGCCAAAGCGCCGCTGGAATCCCGGGCACTGGCCAGCCGTGCGGATTGATACCGGTCGACAGGTCCAGCCATTCCTCGTACGGGATACCCCAGCGCCGGGCAGCGGCGTGCAATCGCCCCCCGTGGGCCGGACGCCGGGTCATGTCGGGACATTCCTTGGGAAGTTTCAGCGCGCCACCATGAATGAACAACCTGCCATTGTGAAATTACGACACACCGCTGTGAATCACGGTGGGCGTCATGGTCATCAGCGCCAGCACCCCCAGCAGTATCATCCACAGCCAGACGCCGCGGCGCACCAGTGCAATCGCCCGGTCGATGGTAAAGGCGTTTGGCGCGGGGCCCTCGCCCAGCAACGGGCGCGTCTTTACCCCGGTGGAGTATGTCGCCAGCCCGCCGAGCGTTACTTTCAGGGCGCCGGCACCGGCGGCCATGACCGGCCCGGCATTGGGGCTGTCCCAGGCCGCCGCCTGGGTGTGCCAACAGCGCAGGGCGGGGGAGGAATGCCCGACCAGGGCGTACGTCATCGCGGTCAGGCGGGCCGGCACCCAGTTCAGCACATCGTCCAGCCGGGCGGCGGCCCGGCCAAAACTCAGGTAACGCGGGTTGCGATAACCCCACATGGCATCCAGGGTGTTCACTGTCCGGTGCAATACCACGCCCGGCAAACCGGCCACCAAAAACCAGAACAGGCTGGCAAAAACCGCATCGGCCCCGTTCTCCAGCACCGACTCGGTGGCGGCCGTCGCCACCCCGGTGTCGTCCAGCGATTCGGTCTGGCGGCTGACCATCCGGCTCACCTGCAGACGCGCGGTCACAAGATGGCCAGCCCGAAGCGGGTATTCAACCGCCCGGGCATGCTCCGCCAGCCCCCGCAGCGACAGCGCCAGCCACAACCCCAGCACTTCCGCCACCATCTCCAGCGCCGGGGGCAATATCCAGATCAACAGCAGCGCCGCCGCGACCGGGGCGCCAACCAGCATCGCCACCCCCCAGGCTCCGCGGGCAACATTTTGACCTGGCGGTGTGTTCAGCCAGCGTTCAACGCGTTCGACCTGGCGACCGTAGGCGATCAACGGATGCCAACGCCTGGGCTCACCCAGCCACTGGTCGATCAGGATGGCCGTCAGGCAGACCACCACCGTACTTAATAGACTGTCCACAACCTGTCCTTGATGCTGTGTGTTGCTGCCGCCTCACTTATTCGTGGGCCCAGACCCGCAGTGTACTTGACAGCCCCGGTGGTGCGTTAGACCATCGTGCGCCCACGATCCATTAACGGGCCTTCCCTGTGACCGACTTGCATTTCTGGCATCAAGCACCCTCACTGCCCTGCGACCACCGCAGGGCGCGAGCACGGCAACGACAAGCCTCATTGACCAAGCCACCCGGCTCCCTTGGCCGTCTGGAAAATCTCGCCATCGATTTGTGTGGGCAACAGAATACCGACCAGCCCGCGGTGGACCGGGTGCAGATCGCGGTGTTTGCCGCCGATCACGGGGTCTGTGCCGAGGGCGTGTCGGCCTTTCCCCAGGCCGTGACCGGCCAGATGGTGGCCAACTTTGCCCATGGCGGCGCGGCCATCAGCGTGCTTGCCCGGCAGTTGGACGCCCGGCTGGAAGTGGTCAACATTGGCACGTTGACCCCGTTACCCGAGCTACCCGGCGTCATCACGCAGCGCGTCGGGCCCGGCACCGCCAACCTGGTGACAGCACCCGCCATGACCGACGTTCAGACGATAGCCGCATTGACGGCGGGCGATCAGGCCGCGCAACGGGCGGCGGATAACGGCACCCAACTGTTCATCGGCGGCGACATGGGCATTGGCAATACCACCAGCGCCACCGCCATCGCCTGTGCCTTGCTGGGCCAGCCACCGGTGGCGCTGGTCGGCCCCGGCACCGGGCTCGACGCGGCCGGTATGCGCCACAAGGCCGACGTGGTCGGCCAGGCGCTGCAGCGTCATGGGACTGCCACCGACCCGCTGGCCGTTCTGGCGTCCCTGGGGGGCTTCGAAATCGCTGCCCTGGCGGGCGCTTTCCTGGGCTGCGGCCAACGCCGGATACCGGTTCTGGTGGACGGCTTTATTGTGTCCGTTGCCGCGCTGGTGGCGGTTCGCCAACAACCGGCACTGAAACACTGGCTGCATTTTGCCCACCGCTCCGGCGAGCCCGGCCATGGTGCCATTCTGTCAGCGCTGCAGGCCCAGCCGTTTCTGGACCTGCAGATGCGTCTGGGCGAAGGCAGCGGCGCAGCGGTCGCCACCTCGCTGTTGCGCCACGCCTGTGCCCTGCACAATGCCATGGCCAGTTTTGCCGACGCGGGAGTCAGTGATGGGCAATGACACCACCACCATCATCGACCTGATCCGCCACGGCGAACCCGAAGGCGGCCCGATGTTCCGGGGCAGCAAGGACGATCCACTCAGCCCGCTGGGCTGGCATCAAATGGCCGCGGCCATTGGCGACGACGAAACCTGGGACGTGGTGCTGAGTTCGTCCATGCAGCGCTGCCTCCGGTTCGCCGAGACCCTCGCCGAACGGCTGGCCATTCCCCTGCATACCGATGACCGCCTGCGTGAAATTCGTTTTGGCGAGTGGGAAGGCAAAACCGTGGAGGCCATCAACACGCAGTATGGCCCGGCGGCCTTGGCGCGATTTTGGGCCGATGCGGAAACCAACCCACCGCCGGGCGGGGAGCGCCTGAGTCACTTTCAGAACCGAATTGCCGACGCCTGGCGCGACTGGACCGAACACCTGGCCGGCCAGCGGATCTTAATGGTGTGTCACGGCGGGGTGGTTCGGGTCGCGGTGGGCGCCGTCATGGGGGTGCCGCAAGAGCGGGTATTGTCGGCCATGCAAGTGCCGTACGCCTGCCGTACCCGGGTCCGCCTCGATCACAGCCCCCATGGACGGCTGAGCTGCCTGGTGTCCCACGGCTAACCCGGGCTCACTTCAGTTTGAGCGGCAACCCCGCCACACTCATCAACACCCGGTCACAGCGCTCGGCCAGGGCCTGATTGAGCCAGCCCAGCTGGTCGCAGAAGGCGCGGGTTAATGGGTCCATGCCAATGGTGCCAAGCCCGACTTCGTTGCTGACCACCACCAGGTTGCCAGGGTAAGCCACCACGGCGTCAAGGAACGCGGCCCGTTCACGGGCCATCACCTCCGTACCCGCGTGCATCAGATTGCTGAGCCATAAGCTCATGCAGTCGATCAGCAAACACGGCGGCGCCGTTTGCCGGGCCGCCTGCGTCATGGCTCCGGCCAGTGCCTGCGGCACTTCGATCAAGCCCCAGGTCACCGGACGCTGAGCTTGGTGGCGCTCGATTCGCCCGGCCATCTCGTCGTCCCCGGCGGTGGCGGTCGCCACATACACCACCGGCATCCCGGTGGCGGAGGCCTGCTGTTCCGCCAGCGCGGTTTTACCGGAACGAATGCCGCCCAGTACGAGGGTATGTTTAGCTGACATGGTTTGGTCTCCGGACCCCTGGCCACCACACCCGGCGATGCGGGTGTGGGCTGTCACGTGTAAGGGGTTCTTATACCGAAGATGATCGCGCCATGAAAGCGATGCCTGTCGGGAATGACCGCCGGTTATCGCGCCCCCAGCTCGCTCAAACGAACTTCCACTTCGTGGCGACGGCCTTTGTCCGCCAGGGGTCGGTCCGGGCGGGGTGGGGCCTGGAGGGCCTTTTCATAGTAGGCTCGGGCCCGCTCGGGTTCGCCCTGATCCAGCAGGAATTCCGCAAAGAAATAGTTCGGGTCAATGCCTTGCGGATTCAGGCGCAGGCCTTCGCGCAGGTGCATCTCGGCTTTTTCCTCATTGCCAAAGCCGAACGGCCACCCCGGCACTTTGTAATACAGGGTGCCAATGGAGGTGTGGGCCGAGCCATCCAGCGCCTTGTCGTCCAGCTTCAGCGAGGCATCAAACGCCTTGCGGGCGTCTTTTGCCAGGCCCAGCGCACTCAGCCCGCCCTTATAACCGGCAAAAGTGCTCAGGATAATGCCCTTCCACACCAGTGGCTCGGCCTTACCCGGGTAGTCCTTCACCAGTTGCTCGGCGTTGGCCACCAGGTCTTCAAAGGCTTTTTCTTTGGCCTCGTCCGCGGTCTCGTACTGGGTGACCGCCCATTGCTGTTGCAGGGCGTGCAGATCGTCTGGCAGGTTGCCCGCCAGCGCCAGGGTGCTGGCAAGTGTGAGTACTAAATAAGTAACAATACGCGGTGTCATGAGTTACCCCCGTTGGTCCAGAAAGCGGCGAATGATCGGTAATTGTTTGCGCAGCGCGGCGTCCACCAGCCGCGGCAGCACCCCGTTGAGGTGGACAAAGAGCTTCTCCGGCCAGCCCAGATACGTGCGGCGCCGGGTGTGGGTGAGCGCTTTGAGAATCTGTGCCGCCACCTGTTCGGGTGCGTCGGTGGTATTCCCCAGGGCATCGTTCAGGGCATCCACTTCCGCGGTGTTCATATCGGTTCGGGTTGCCCGTGGCGCCAGGTACAGCACCTCAAGACTGGAGTCCGACACTTCGCGCCGGAGCGCTTCGGAAAACCCCCGCAACCCGAATTTGGTCGCGCTGTACACCGAGTAGCCAGGGAACCCGATGCTGCCGAACGTTGAGCCCACAAACATCAGGGTGCCACGCCCCATGGTCCGGAACCGGGGCACAAAGTGCCGGCTCAGGGCCATGGGGCTGCGCAGATTCACCGCCAGCATCTGGTCGATGTCGGCCATCGTGGTGGCCTCGATGCTGGCAAAGGTGTTCTGGCCGGCGCAGTGAATCACCCCGTCAATGGCCGGGTATTGACTCGAGACAGCAGCCAGCTGCTGGTCCAGATCCGGTGCCGCCAGATCAATACGGACCCGTTCAAGCAAATGGGTGGCCGACGTTTCCCGGCCAACGTCCCGCAGCCCGACGATCAGCCGCACCCCGGTCTTCAGCAGGGGCTTGATCAACGCCTGTCCGATACCACCGGTGGCCCCCAACAGCAAAAAGGTTCGATCATGCAGTGGCATGGCAACGCTCCTCTGTTACCTGGGTCAGCGGAATGGCGTGCAGCATGTCACCGTACAACCGGTACACCACCCGCGCCGATTCGATAATCGCGGCCTGGTCGTCCGGATCGGTGATGCCGTCCATCAGGTTGCGGTAGAACTCGAAATGCCCCACATCGAGGCTGCCATGGGAATAGAGGTAGCTGAACGCCTGATCCGGCAACCCCAGCTGGCGCTGGATCTGCTGACTCATCGGCGTGGCGAGCTCGACACTGGAGCCTTCCAGAACCTGGACCATGCCGAAAAAACTGAGCGGGTTGCCGCGCGCAATGACGTCGTAGAGGTACGACACCATGAGCTGAATCGGCAGGTCGGGCGCGCCATGGCGGACCGCCTCGGCGTCAGCGCCACAGGCCGCCAGATCGTTCAGTATCCATTCCTGGTGGCCGTATTCGTCCTGGATGTATTCCACCAACCCGCTCCGGACCGGCTCCAGCCGGTCGGGCAACCGCGCGCCGCAGGCCATCATCAACGGCACCGTGTGCTTGACGTGGTAATACGCCTGGCTTAGAAAATACTCATAACTGGCCTTGTAAAACTGGCCTTTGCCGACGGCCGCCAGCACCGGTGCCGTCATGACATGGTTGCGTGCTTCCGCGGTTTCAGTTTGCAGGGTTTCAAAAAAACTCATCGTGTGTTCCTCATGCAAGGTTGGCGACATCCGGCGATACCGGTGCGGCGTCCATCACCGACCAGGGCTCACACTGGCCCAGCCAGTGTTCGAGCTGTCGTGAAATTTCATGGCGGTTCAGGCGACCGTTGGCGGTGAGCATGCCGTTGGCAGGCGTCATGGCCGTGGCGCTGACGTGCAGGGTTTGCAGCCGGGCGTAATCCGGCAGCCGTTGGTTCAGCGTCCTTACGAACGCCACCAGCGCCGGGATATCCGCGGTTTTGGTCGGCATCACCAGGGCACTCGGATAAACCTGGTTGTCACCGATCACCACGGACTGCAGCAGGCCCGGGGCCAATCGCAATTCACTCTCCAGCCACTCCGGGTTGATGTTGCGGCCAAACCGGGTAATCAGCAGGTTCTTGCGACGGCCATCCACAAACAGATAACCGTCCTTGCTCAGGTGGCCCAGATCGCCGGTGGCGAGTGTGGAGTCCGGGCGTGACGGTTCACCCAGATAACCGGCGAAGGTGTTGCCGGTCACCAGCAACTCGCCCTCGCCCGACACCGTGACGTTAATGTGGGACAACGGACGCCCGGCGGCACCGGGGCGGTTGTCGTCCGGCGTGTTCAGCGCCACCACCGAGCCGCACTCGGACAGACCGTAGCCTTCGTAAAAAGGCAGCCCCAGGCGGTGGGCCATCAGCAACACGTCGACCGACACCTTGCCACCGCCGACGGCGACAAAGGTCAGGCTGGCCGGGCATTCCGCCCCCCGCCCGACCGCAGCCACCAGCTGGTGCGCGATTTCAGGCACCAGTATCAGCGAATCCGGCTGCTCCGCGCCCAGGGTCGCCAAGAACTGATCCATATCCAGGCCACTGCTGCCGCTAAACCCGAGCGTCTGCAAGCGCCGCACGGTGACACTGGCGCCCAACCAGAGCGGCAGGTATACGCCGGCTACGTTTTCGAGCAGGGTCGCCAGCGGTAGCACACACAAATGCCGACTCAATGCCACCGACGCCAACCGCTCGGCCAGCGCCGCCACGGTGTTGTCGAGGTGGCGATGGGTCAGGCACACGCCTTTGGGTGTCCCGGTACTGCCCGAGGTAAACGTGACCTTGGCCAGGTCGTCCGGAAGCTTATTGATCGCCGCCGGGGCCTGTGGCGGGACCAACCGACCCATCCACACCGCATGGTCGAGTGCTTCCGGCGCCACGCCCTGCTGGCGCAGAGCCTCCGGCTGATCGCACAGCAATACATCCAGGCCGGCGCTGGTTTTCAGATGCTCCCGTTGCTGCGCCGAGAAAAATACCGGAATCGGCACACAGGGAATGCGTGCCAGGCGACAGGCCAGGTCGGCCGCCACCCAGGCCAGGGTGTTGTCCCCCATCAGCCCGACCCGGCCGGCACCCCGCAGCGTCAGGGCCGACGCCAGTTCCGTCACCCACTGCCACAGCTCGCTGTAGCTCAGGTCCCGCTGGTCGTCGCGCACGGCTACGTCATGAGGCCGCTGACGGGCGTGCAGCGCCAACCGGTCAAGCAGAGAGTTCATGCGCATCTCCGTCCCTGGATTGGGGAAAAACCCGGCTTAACACGCCCTTATCCGCCAGCACGCGATAACCCGAGGGCACGTGGGCGATCAGCACTTCCGGTTGGTGATGGTAATAATGGCCCCAGGCCTCGGCCCCGCCGGGAATCCGGTCGGGATCGGCAACGCCCAGGCTGTGAGCGGTCAGGCCGAGACGCTGAAAACTGACCCGCAACTGACGGGTGCCGGTGAAGGTCACCCATTGGATGCCCTGGTCGTGCAGCAGTACCGTCAGCATCGGGAACAACAGCCGGCTGATGCCGCCCTGCACCCCCGCCAGGTGGGCAATCTCCACAATCAGGCTGCGGTCGGCGACCACCCGGGGCGCCATCGCCTGTTCAACGGGTTGGCCCAGATAGTTCTCCACAAACAACGGGGCCGGGCCAGCGAGCTGGAGCCCGACCGCCGCCAGCATCACATGCCGGTCATCGCACAGCACCACCAGCTCCGGCACCTGAATCGACGGCACGGCGGCAAACGCCTGCCAGAACCGGTTCCTGATAAAGGCTTCCACACTGCCCCAGGCATTATCTTCGGGCCGGACCGAATACAGCGTGTGGCCACCCACCCGTGCAACATCGCGCACGCCGGATGCCGCAGAAACATCTAAGATAAAAGGCACAGAGGTATCCAACATGCATCAGTACTCCTCTTACAACGTGACTTGAGAATAAGGCGCGAGTCTTAAGGGAAGCTTAAGGTCGACATGAAATGATCGTCAGCCCACCCGCAGGGCAGAACCGGAGGGATTGGAGATTGCGCATACTGCTGATAGAAGATGACCCGTTGTTGGGCAAAACCATGGTCTCGATGTTGCAGCAGCAGCACACGGTGGACTGGATCGATGACGGCCAGCAGGCCCTGAGCGCTACTCTCAACGAACACTTCGATGTGATTATTCTGGACCTGTCGCTGCCGGGCAAAGACGGTCTGGAAGTGCTCCGGAGCGCCCGCAGCCGGGGCATCACCACCCCCATCATCATTCTCACGGCCCGCACCGACCTTGACACCAAACTGAAGGGTCTGGACTCCGGCGCCGACGACTACCTGACCAAACCCTTTGCCATGGAAGAGCTGAAAGCCCGCATCCGGGCCATCATCCGGCGGGGCGACGGCAACGCCAGCACGTACCTTGAAATCGGCACCCTGAAAGTGGATCCCGCCGCCTGCCAGCTGTCAGTCAGTGACCATCCGGTGCCGTTATCACCCACCGAGTTCCAGATTCTCTATTACCTGATGCGCCACCCCAATCAGGTGGCGACCCGGCGCAAACTGGAAGACCAGCTCTATGGCTGGGATGCCGGTGTTGAAAGCAACGCCCTGGAAGTTCATATTCACCATCTGCGCAAGCACCTCGGGAAATCCCTCATCCGAACCATCCGGGGCGTTGGGTACATGCTCGACAGCAACGCCGCCAGTACCTGTGAGTACCTTTGATGTCCCTGACCCGTACCTTAACGCTGACATTGACCCTGCTGGTGCTGACCATGGCGCTGACCGCTGCGGTCTGGAGTTACCTTGAGAGCAACCACGAGCTGGAAGAGGTGTTTGACGCCGAGCTCGCGCAGAACACCCGCGTGGTCCAGGGCCTGGTGCGTAACCTGCAAAACGACCAGTCCATGGCGCAGTTGCGCGAGACCCTTAACGAAACCTTACAGTTGCCGCATTTCAGCGACAACGAAGACGACGAGGTGTTGCCGGGCGGCGCCGGCCACAAGTATGAAAAGAAAATCATGTTTCAGGTCTGGTCGCCGACCGGTGAGCCGTTGTTGGCGTCCACCATCCGGGAAGCCGGCTCCCAGACCAGCGAACCGGGCTATGGCTGGATTGAATTCGACGGCAACCGTTGGCGCACGTTCCTGATCCGGGACCAACGGACCGGCTTCACCGTGCGTTCGGCCCAGCGGGACGATATCCGGCGCGAGCTCAGTCAGGAGCTGGCGCTGGGCAACACCCTGCCGCTGCTGGTGGTACTGCCACTGTTGATCCTGGCGGTGGTGGCCGCCATCCGCTGGGCGTTCAAGCCGCTGGCAAGGCTGGAACAGCACGTCCGTTACATGGCGCCAGAGGCGATCCAGGGCCTGGACGAGTCGATGGCGCCGGAGGAAGTCCGGGGGCTGGTGGCAGCCATCAACGGCATGCTGGGGCGGCTGGACGACGCCCTGGAACGGGAACGCCAGTTTACCGCCAACGCAGCCCATGAACTGCGCACCCCCCTGGCCGCCCTGCGGCTGAACGTGGAGCATGCGCTGCCGGACAACGCGGAGGTTGCCACGCCATTGCTGGAGTCGGTCGACCGGATGACGCACCTGGTCGAGCAGATGCTGTTGCTCAGCCGGCTGGACCCGGATTTTGCCGCCGACATCCAGCGGCTGGACCTGGCCACGGTGACCGCCGACGCCCTGGCGGACATTGCCCCGCTGGTGCTGGCAAAAAACCTGGAGTTGTCGTTCGACGACGCCGACGGACCCTGTCCGGTGCGCTGCAACGCGGCCCTGATCGCCACCCTGATCCGCTCCCTCGTTGCCAATGCCATCCAGTTTTGCCCGCCTCGCGGCAACATTCAGGTCATGCTGCGCAAGGGCCATCAGCATTGCCATCTGAGCATCAATGACGACGGCCCGGGCATTCCCAGGGCCGACCGTGAGCGGGCGCTGAGCCGGTTTGTGCGGCTCGATCAGCGCAAGGGCCGGGGCGCGGGCCTGGGCCTGGCCATCGCCCAGCACATCGCTGAGCTTCACGGCGGCAGCCTGCAACTGGACGATCGCAGCGATGGCCACACCGGGCTGTGTGCGACGGTATCGCTGCCGCTGGCAGCCTGAGTGACCGCCGGCGCCTTGGGCGCGGCATATTGTCCGTGATTGTACGAGGTTACTGCGGTGAGGTTTGCGAATGCGTCAAACACGGTATAGGTTGACGGGTATTATCGTATTCCTGGGAAGTTACCATGCAAGCCGAGCTCATCGAAATCCGCAACCACCTGAGCCAATATGAGCCTTTTGACGGCCTGCCCGAGGCCACCCTCGACAAGATCGTCAACCAGGTGGAGATCGCCTATTTCCGCGCCGGCAGCACCATTCTGGAACTGGATCAGCCCAGCACCGACCTGAACTTTATCCGCAGCGGTGCGGTCGAGATTTTCCGGCGCTCGGGGGAACTCTACAACCGACTCACCGAGGGCGATATCTTTGGCCAGTTTGGCCTGATGATGAACAAGACCGTGCGGTTCCCCGCCAAGGCCCTGGAAGACACCCTGATTTACTGCATTCCCGCCGCCCTGTTTCAGGAGCTGTGGGAAACCGAAGAAAGCTTTGCCGATTTTGTCGAGATTGAAGACCGGACCCGGCTGCGCACCGCCGTTGCCCGACAAAGCAAATCCGGTAACCTGATGAACGCCAAGATTACCCGGCTGATCTCGCGGCCGCCGGTGATGGCGCCGTCCTGCGTACGCCTGCAGGAAGCCGCCCGCATCATGACGGAGCAAGGCGTGTCGGCGTTGCTGCTGATGGACGAGTCCGGGGACCCGCCGCAGATGGCGGGCATTATCACCGACCGGGATTTGCGGACCCGCGCGCTGACCGAAGCGCTGCCCTCGGAGACGCCGGTCTCGGATATCATGTCCACCGGCCTGATCACCATCCGCTCCGAAGCCTTTATCTTCGAAGCCATGCTGATGATGCTGCACAACAACGTTCATCACCTCCCGGTGGTGGACCCGAAAGGTCAGCCCCGAGGTATCATCGGGCTGTCCGACATCGTCAAATACGAGTCCCAAAGCACCTTGTTCGTGGTCAGCAATATCTTCCGGCAATCGGATGTGAGCGGGCTCAAGGAAGTCAGCCGCGATGTGCGCGACAGTTTCATCCGCATGGTGAGCGAAGACGCCAATTCCCACATGATCGGCAGTGCCATGGCGGGCATCGGCCGCAGTTTCTGCCAGCGGCTGCTGGAGCTGGGTGAGGAAGCGCTGGGCCCACCCCCCATACCCTATTGCTTTATGGCGCTGGGCTCCATGGCCCGGGACGAGCAGCTGGTGGTGACCGATCAGGACAACGCCATGGTGTTGGACGACCGCTTCGATCCGGTCCAGCACGACGACTACTTCAAGGCACTCGCCAAGTTTGTCAGCGACGGCCTGGCCGCCTGCGGCTACTCCTATTGCACCGGCGACATCATGGCCACCAACACCAAATGGCGGCAACCGCTGAGTGTCTGGAAAGACTACTTCACCGACTGGATCGAAAACCCCAAGGCGCAAGCCCTGCTGAACAGCAACATCTTCTTCGATCTGGAAGGCATTCACGGCGATACCGCTTACACCGAGGAACTCAAAACCCTGGTGGCGGAAAAAGCCATGAAGAGCCAGCGTTTCCTGGCGCTGATGGCCCGTAACGCACTCAACCGGACACCGCCGCTGGGGTTTTTCCGCACCTTTGTGATGGAGCAGGACGGCAAACAGAACAACACCATCAACCTCAAGCGCCGGGGCACCGCGCCTCTGTCCGACCTGATCCGGGTCCACGCACTGGCCTGTGGCTCACGGGCGCAGAATTCGTTTGAACGCCTGCGGGCCATTGCCGACACCAAGCTGCTGCCCGAGGGCAGCGTCGAGAACCTGCGGGACGCGCTGGAATTCATCGCCATTGTGCGTATCCGTCATCAGTCCCTGGCCATCGAGGCGGGCAACGCACCGGACAACAGCGTGCGGCCGGAAGACCTGTCGCCGTTTGAGCGGCGCAACCTCAAGGACGCCTTCCAGATTCTCAGTAGCGGCCAGAAGTTCCTGCGCTATCGCTACCACGCACCGGCGGGGCGCAACGTTTCCTGATGGCCATGTCCGGACCTGACAACGCAAACCCCACGCCTGAACGCCCCGCCATGATTGACTGGCCGGCGCGCTTTCGGCTGCTGGCCGACACCACCAACGACCCACGGCTGAAACGGTTTTACGAAACCGGCTGCGTGACGCCCGATACCGCGCTGGCGGACACGCCGTTGGTGGCGCTGGATTTTGAAACCACCGGTTTGGACCCCAACCGGCACTCCATCGTCAGTGTCGGTTTAATCCCGTTGGACACCCGACGCATCCGCTGCAATGCAGCCCAGCACTGGGTGGTGCGGCCGCCGTTGCCGCTGCATCAGAGTTCGGTGACCATCCATGGCATCACCCACACCGACATTGATCAGGCGCCTGACCTGACGGAGGTGCTGGACGAACTGCTGGACGCACTCGCCGGTAAAGTAGTGGTGGTGCACCACCGTGGCATTGAGCGACCGTTTCTGGATGTGGCGCTGCGGTGGCGCCTGAAAGAAGGCATCGAGTTTCCCGTGATCGACACCATGGCCATCGAAGCGGACGTGCATCCGAACCGCCAGCCCACCTGGTTCGGACGGCTGCGGGGCCAGGAACCCCTGTCCATCCGGCTCGGGGACAGTCGCCTCCGCTACGGCTTACCCCATTACCCGCCCCACCACGCGCTGACCGACGCCCTGGCCTCGGCGGAGCTGCTGCAGGCGCAGATACAGCACCACTTCTCACCCGACACACCGGTGGGGCAGCTGTGGTATTGAACAGTGGCACTGAACGGTGGCTGAACCGTTTACGACGACCGTTTAACGCAACGGTTTACGACAACATGCCGCTCAAACGCTCACGGATGAGGGCATTGGCCTGCGCCATGATGCGGCCAATCAGCACCTCACAGGTGGGGATGTCGTGGATCAGCCCGGCCACCATGCCGCAACTCCAGGCCGCGGCGTCCATCTGGCCGTCCTGCAGCACCTTGCGACCCTGAACCCCGGTGACCAGATGCCGGATATCGTCGATCTCGATCGCCGGCCCTTTCAGCGCCTCAATCCGGACAATCTCGTCCACCGCCGCGTTTTTCAGCACCCGCTCGGTGTTACGCAGGCCTCGCATGATCAACCGGGTCTGAAGCTCGTCGGCGGCCACCAGGGCCTGCTTGACGTTGTCGTGCACGGGCGCGTCCTGGCTGGCGATGAAGCGCGTGCCCATGTTCATGCCTTCCGCGCCCAGCGCCATGGCAGCCACCAGACTGCGGCCATCGGCCATACCGCCGGAGGCGACGAACGGAATGGTCAGTTCTTCCGCGGCGCGGGGCAGCAGGATAAAGTTCGGGATATCGTCCTCACCCGGGTGACCGCCGCACTCGAAACCATCCACGCTGACGGCATCGCAGCCAATCTTTTCGGCTTTCAGGGCATGGCGGACTGAGGTGCATTTGTGAATCACCTTGATACCCGCCGCCTTCATCGCCGGCATGTATTGCTCCGGGCTGCGACCGGCGGTTTCCACCACGGTCACGCCACCGTCGATGATGGCCTGAATGTACTCCGGGTAAGGCGGCGCCTTGAACGACGGCAAAAACGTCAGGTTGACCCCGAACGGCTTGTCCGTCATCTCACGGCAGCGGGCAATTTCCCGCGCCAGTGCCTCCGGCGTAGGCTGGGTCAGCCCGGTGATGATGCCCAGCCCCCCGGCGTTGGAGACCGCGGCGGCCAGTTCGGCATAGCCGACGTGGTGCATGCCGCCCTGAATAATGGGGTGCTCAATCTGGAATAGCTCGGTAATGCGCGTCTTCATGGGGGCCTCTGACTTATCCGTGAATTGTCTTTATTTTGTGAAACTAAATTCCATTATTTTAACCTCACCGTCAAGAAGTGAAACGTTATTTGCTTTAACCGACCCCTTCACCGATCCGGGAATCGACAGAACTGGCCGACAGTTGCATTGCTTTTGCCCCACCCGCCCAGTAATCTCGCAATACATCGTGGAACCGTGCACACGCCCGGATCCTCCTGTCAGTGAACGGCGCAAGAGGTAGCAGTGGTGAGGGCAACCGAACCCCCTTCGCAAATAACCGGCTCGGACGACGGACTCAAAACGTCCAGGGCCACGCCGCAGGATGCCTTTCGCAGGGCCCGGGAACTGTGGATTGTCGGCGAGCGCATCCACCTCGCCTCGTTGGCGGAAGAGCTCAACATCGGGCGCGCCACCTTGTTCCGCTGGGTGGGCAACAAAGACCTGCTGCTGGGCGAAATCCTCTGGTCCACCTACGAGCCCATTCGCACCAAAGCCCTCGCCCAGACCCAAGGCCACGGCGTCGACTACATTGTCGGTGTCTACCGCCGGATCAATCGTAAACTGCTCAATTCCAGGCCCTTACGCACCTTCATCAGCCAGGACCCGGAATACGCCCTGCGCATACTGACCTCCACCAGTTCCACCATCCACAGCCGGGTGGTGAAAGCCAACGCCCGCACCCTGCGGGAACAGATCGCCGAGGGTCACCTGCGGCCGCCGATGAAGACCGACAGCCTGTCTTATTTTATGGTCCGGCTGGCGGAGTCCTGCCTTTACAGCGATGTCATCTGCGACCGTGAACCCCGCGAGGAAGAACTGGAAGACGCCTGCAAGGCGGTGCGGATATTGCTGGGCGGGAAATTGGGTTAAGCGGTGGCGTTGACCCCTTTACCCTCGCACCAACGAGGCCGCCCCAAAGCCTGTGCCTGACCACTGCTTTTGATACGCACCGTCATCGACATTATTGACTCGATTACCTGCCGCGACGCCTTTAATTCCAATTTTTTATTACGATCAACACCATGTGCATGCTTTACCCATTCTTCGTGACCAAGCCCCTGAGAACTTTTCTCCTTTCTGACACCAGTATCGGAACCTGCCTCGGCAGTTGATCCCGGTCGGCCTTGCAGGCCAGGCACTGACACGCCGGCAAAAGCCCGAACGTCGAAGTCGGGCGGTTCGTCCGCCCATTTGCCATAAATACTGCGGGAACAACAAAAATTGATGTTGTTGCATCCGGCTTAAATGTGACGGCGCGACAAGATCAGATTTGCCAGATTTAATGGTAAAGGTTGCCAATGAATGATGACTCACTTGATGCCGGAGACTTCATTTTTGTTGATGATAATAACAATGCGGGATTAGACTCCTGTTTTTCAGTGTTTATATCACCGGGCAATTATTTACTGGTTATAGGCGCCTACGACATGAAATTAAGTGAAGTACTGTCAAATACGTTTCTCACTCCAAGACGTGCTGGGGATCATAAACTCTCTCATCCTAATATCATTCCATTTGATGTACCCGAACCGTCATTATTGATCTTGCTTGCCGTTAGTCTCATTAGACTACACCGGGGCAATTAATTTTTCCGGTTTAGCGACAACTATTTGTGAAAGACTTGGCTACCAAAAGAAATCCAAGTCTGAGCTAAAGTTCGTAACTAACAGGCCGCTCCACTAATATGTATTGATTGAAAATCATTGTTTTCCTATTTATTCTGAGGACTACTTTTATGCCGCTCAAACATTTTTTTGGAAACCTTGCCGTCAGTAAAAAATTGGCGGCCAGCTTCACCACCCTGCTCATACTTCTCGCCATTGTAACCGCCGTCGGTATTTTTTCGCTTCATGAATATCACCAGGGCGTTGCGATGCTAAAACACGCCAACGACACTGAAATTGCCTTATTGAAAACGGAAAGAGCCGAGAAAAGCTTTACGATTACGCAGGACTCAAAATACATCAATCGCGCCTTCAAGTTCATCGGTGAAGCTAAAAGTACAGCGCCGCTTCTGATCGAAATGCAAGAGAAAGGCAACGAAAACCGACAGCAGGCAGAACAAATTCTTGACGGTATCAGGTCCTATGAGGATCTCCTGAAAAGTTATGAAACCGGCACTTCCGGGCAACCAGAAATCGTCAGATCCATTGAAGAGCAAATGTACGCTGTTGCAACCAGTACTATTGACATCATGGAGGATCTTAAACATGGAGTGCAGGCGGAGTTGCAGGAAGTGTATGAGCTCGCGGTTGCAGAAATCCTTATCGTGTCAGGGAGCGCCTTCCTCATTGCCATCGTCCTTGGATGGTTACTGACCCGTTCAATTACCCGGCCAATCAACGAAGCGGTCTATATTGCCAACAAGGTTGCCTCAGGCGACCTGACTGTAAGTGTCCGGAGCCAGCGAGGTGATGAGTTCGGCCAGTTGCTTACCGCTTTTGCCACCATGATTACCAATCTCAGAGAGCTGATTCGCGAGATCGACACCGGGGCGTCCAGCATTGCCTCCTCTTCGGAAGAGCTTTCCATAGTGACCAATCAGACCAGTAAGGGAGTGGCGGAACAGCAAAGCCAAACCGATCAGGTTGCCACCGCCATGAATGAGATGGTTGCGACTGTTAATGACGTGGCCAAAAGTGCTGAAGCGGCTTTTGAGGCGGCTAATCAAGCCAGCGAAAAATCCGACAACGGTCAAAAAGCCGTCAGAGAAACCCTAGAGTTAGTCGCGGACCTGAACGAACAAAGCGCCAACGTAATGGACCAGCTCACCGGCCTGCAAGCGGACACCAACAACATTGTTTCTGTGTTGGACGTGATCAAGTCGGTTGCCGATCAGACCAACCTGCTAGCACTCAATGCCGCCATTGAGGCCGCCCGTGCGGGCGAACACGGGCGCGGTTTCTCTGTGGTCGCAGATGAAGTCCGGTCATTGGCTCAGCGCACTCAAAGCTCCGCAGCCGAGATTGAAACCCTGATCAGCAATCTGGTCACCAGCGCGGGAACATCGGTTACCAGCATGGAGACCGGACGCACGCGTGCTGAACAAACACTTGAGCGGGCGCAACTGGCTGGCTCCGTTATTCAGGAAATGGCACAAGGGGTTGAACAAATTCGCCAGCACAACAACCAGATTGCAACCGCCGCTGAAGAGCAGAGTTCCGTGGCGGAAGAGATTAATCAAAATATCACTCTGATCCGCGATGTGGGTGATCAGTCTGCTGCTTCCACCGAACAGGTTGCTTCTGCCAGCGCAGAACTGGCACGGCTTGCGGAAGGGCTCAACACGCAAGTCACCCGCTTCAAGATGTGATTAGGTTACGGTGTACAAATAACGCAGACACGTGCTAGCGTCAATTGAGTTTGTGTTGAATTTAATCCGCTTGACCGGCGACTATAAAAAAGTCGCCTTTTTATAGTGCGCACTCACTCAAACTTTACAAAGTCGCCCTTTTATAGTGCACACTTATTCAAACTTCACATTGGTTAATAATATGACGGCAACGACATCAAGAAAAAAAATAATGGAGACATATACTCCGGTCACTCTTCTCTGGGAACGTGTCCTTATGCTCCCTATAGTAGGCGTTGTCGATTCCCAGCGAGCCCAGACAATTATGGATTCCATGCTGTCTAAAGTGGCGGAGACTGAAGCCAGAGTGGTGATCCTCGACATAGAGGGCGTGGAGACGGTTGACACGGCCGTGGCCAACCATCTCATCAAAATCACTCAGGCCACGCAACTCATGGGTTGTACTTGTATTGTTTCCGGGATATCGCCAGCAATTGCGCAAACGCTGGTGCAATTGGGCATTCCATTGACGACCGTCGTCACGCGGGCGACCTTAAGAGATGCCGTACTCTACGCATTTCAAACCCTCGGCCTCGACGTAAGAGCCTCGACGACAACCGCACGCAAGTAATACCCGCAGAACAATCGGCGATGCGGGACTGGTGATGTGGCATACAGGTGAGCCTTACATGGATGATCAACCCGTTTTTTCTCAAGTCAGCATGCACATAATACGGGGCTGTCTTATTGTCTCTGTCCAGGCAGAACTTTACGACAACATGGTGAATCAGTTACAGGAAGACGTGCTGAAAAAGGTCCATGAATCAGGCGTCAAAGGTGTTGTTCTTGACGTGTCAACGGTCGAAATCATGGATTCCTTCATCGCCAAATCCTTTTCAGACATGACCAGGATGGCCACAATGCTTGGCGCCCAGACAGTTCTGGTAGGTATTAAACCTGTGGTGGCGATTGCACTGACAGACCTGGATATCAGTCTGGCGGATATCCGCACGGCCCTGACCGCAGAGCAAGCACTTCAGATGCTGGAGCCTTTTGTTTGGCCCAATGGAACCATCCAGAATACGGCAGATAATGAAGCGGTAGAGCAAAACACCGCAGACGGCATCGATGATGAATATCCGACAAGCATTGTGCTTGGAGATGACGAGGGCTTTGCCGAGATACTCCCCACTGACGATGGCGCTGGGTCAGTTGATTAATTCCATCATGGACAATGAAGAACAACGCATCGAAATAGCGGAAGAGGCGGATATAGCGCACGCAATTTTCGAGGCACATTTTTTATCGAAATCCATCGGATTTAGCAACATAGATCAGTTTATGATCGCCACGGCGGTCAGCGAACTGGCACGAAACATCTTCCTGCACGCAGGATCAGGGGTTATTACATTAAGGCCTTTGGAACGCGCCGGCGAACAGGGTATTGAAGTAGTTGCGGAGGATGGCGGCCCGGGAATAAACGACATCAACCAGGCTTTGGGCGAAGGGTACAGCACTAAGGGAACACTGGGCCTGGGGCTTCCAGGGGCGAAGCGCCTCACGGATGAATTTGTATTTGATGAAAAACGACTCCTGGGAACACAGATTGTGGTGAGAAAGTGGTTATGACAAGCCGGTCAACAGATCACGCCTTCGTGGTTCGAGTGCATTCCGACGAGGAAGTCAGCGGCGACACCGGCGTAATCAAACAACTTGGCGACGAGTTGTTCATTGCTCTGGTCGATGGATTAGGACATGGTAGCGAAGCGCATATCGCCGCAGCCGGCGCCGCTAAGTACCTGGACGGCGCGAGACTGAAAAACAGTCTGATTGACATCATGCAAGGCCTGCACAAACACCTGAAGGGGACGCGGTGCGCCGTGGTAGCGTTATGCCGACTCAACCAACGAACCGGTATGTTGAACTATGTCGGAGTTGGCAACATCAGCGTGAAAATATACGCGCCAAAACCAATCAGGTTTGTGCCACGCGAAGGCATCGTGGGCTACATCATAAGCACACTTCGTGAAGAGACCTTGGTTTTGTCCGAAGGTGCAATACTGGTGCTACACAGCGACGGCTTGCCAGCCCACCTTGATTTCAGCGAGGTTGTGAGTCGTCAGGGGAGCAGTGCGCGCGACATTGCTGAGACCCTGGTTTCCGAGTTCGGTAAAAAAGATGACGATGCCAGCTGCATAGTGGTCAAGGTGTGACAAATGATTGAGCTAGGGCGCCTGTCGATAGAAAATACCGCTGCCATTGTCGGATCGAGAAATAAGATCCGCTTGTTGGCCGAGAATCTTGAATTTAACGCCATTGATGCCACACGGCTGGCCACCCTAGTCTCGGACTTGTGTCGCAGCCTGTATCGTAACCATGCCTATGCCTTTGTTATTGTTGCCTTTGACGAGAGAGAACAAGGGTTTGGCCTACTCTTGAATTTTCAGGGAATGGACAGTGCCACGGCGCCGGAGAGCAGTGCGCTGGTGTCTGAACGAACGGGGGGTTTCTTCGATCACACAAACCTAAATCGCCCTGAGGACAATCATCAAAGTTTTCTCGTGTTCAAGTACCTGCCAGATCCACACTTCAAGCCCACGGAACCTTTTGTCGAGCAGCAACGGGAGACGCTTGCTCGCTTGACCAGAGCAGAGCTGTTGGTTGAGCTTCAAACGAAAAACGAAGAGCTTCGAAAGCTACTTGGTGAGATTGAACAAAGAGCGGCGAAAGAAAAAAAGCTTGCCGCAGAAGCGGCAGTTGCCGAGATGGTTCGTAAGGAATCCCGGGAACTGGCCAAAGCTTATAAGGAACTGGAAATAGCTCGCAAACACGAGCAGCTTCTGGCCAATTACGACGCCGTCACCGAATTGCCCAATCGGGTATGCTTTCAGGATCGCCTGCAGCAATCCATTACCTACGCCGAACGTAATGGCCAGTTGCTGGCTGTCTTGTTCTTGGATCTGGATCACTTTAAGAACGTCAACGACACCGTCGGACATGCGGAAGGTGATCAGTTGTTGCGAATGGTGGCCGAAAGACTTCTCAACTGCGTGCGGAAAAGCGATACCGTCGCTCGCTTGGGTGGTGATGAATTTACGCTGGCGCTGCTTGATATTGCAGGGCCGGAAGCCATCGCACCCATTGCTGACAACCTCGTTCAGACACTGTCTAAACCGTATCTGGTTGGCGGCCGGGAATTTTTTATCGGCGCCAGTATTGGTATTGCCCTTTATCCAAATGACGGTGACAGTGTCGAGCTTTTGCTGCGCAACGCCGATACAGCAATGTACAAAGTGAAACAATTCGGACGTAATAATTATCAGTTTTACTCATCAGACATGAGTGCCCAGGCCTCCGCAAAATCGGACCTGCAAAACAGCCTGCGTAACGCCATAAAACACGCAGAACTGGAGCTTTATTACCAACCTCAATTAGATTGTTCCAGCGGCCGAATTGTTTCGATGGAGGCGCTATTGCGCTGGCGTCATCCTGTGCAGGGCTTTATACCGCCGGATATATTTATCCCGTTGGCGGAAGAAACTGGTCTAATCCTCGAAATCGGGGAATGGGTTTTCAAGGAGGCATGTTCGCAAAATAAAGCCTGGCAGGAGGCCGGATATACGCCCATGCCGGTCGCGGTCAATTTGTCGATGCGACAATTTGAGCAAAGAAACCTGGTCGATGTCATTCTAAAAACGTTAGCAGAGACAAAGTTGGCGCCCCAGTGGCTGGAGCTGGAGTTAACCGAAGGGGTCTTTTTGCACGACATAACGCGCGCCACTGAAATGCTGGCAACCCTAAGGCAGTCAGGCGTTGTAACCTCAATCGACGATTTCGGAACGGGTTACTCGTCCCTAAGTAAACTCCGGCGTCTTCCCATCGATACAATTAAGATTGACCGCTCCTTTACCCAAGGGGTTACCTCTGATCAAGATGATGCCTCTATTGTCGCTGCCATTATCGCGTTGGCCCACAATCTCGGCCTGAAAGTAATTGCCGAAGGTGTGGAATACGACGCTCAGCTC
The DNA here is from genome assembly GCF_011074955.1 of Marinobacter caseinilyticus. Classification (GTDB taxonomy): domain Bacteria; phylum Pseudomonadota; class Gammaproteobacteria; order Pseudomonadales; family Oleiphilaceae; genus Marinobacter; species Marinobacter caseinilyticus. Next base: position 281,022 of record NZ_WUQJ01000023.1, read on the forward strand.
GATTTTTTACGCGAGCATCGCTGCGACCAATGGCAAGGCTACCTGTGCAGCAAAGCATTGCCAGCCAAGGACTTTGAAACATTGTTACTCAACCAGTTACAGAGTGATCGTTCGAAATAAGGCGCATTGAAAAGTTTCAAGATATTGTTTTTAAATAAAAACTCAGGTAAGCGGCAGGGTTGCCTTTGAACATTGAGCCTGGAAACCCGGGGCAGACACACCTAAAAGGCGTACTGCGCCAAGATTAAATCTGTCCTGGTTTTACTCGACGCTACTCCATCCTCACATCCTGCTAAATAGTTTCCTTAACCGGCTTCACAAATCCGTTGACTTCGGTCGGTCCGCATTTCAAGATTTATTAGACGTCTAGAGACAGCAGAATGAACAACGTCATTCATCACCTCCTCCGCCGACAGATCCAGATTCGTCTTGTAGTACTTCCACTACTGGCATTGCTGCTCGTATTTCTCTTTTCTATTACCCACCAACATGCCTCATCTGCACCGGCAGAGCATGGGTTTGTTGGAAATCTGGATCACTTGGTTGCTGCCAGCCATAAAGAATCCATCAGGCCTATGAGCGGCACACCCAAGAACGATGTCGCAGCGGATGGTGGTCCGGATTATCCCGGCTGGTGGCATAACAGTGCGATGCTTTTTTGGCCCCGCCTTTACCGCAATATCTGCAACTTCACGGCGGATTCGGGATACCCCCCAGCATCACCTCGTTTTCTGATCCCCCTTCTTCGCGCACCCCCTCTGGCGTAGTCCTCCGCTTATTCATGGCTGTGCGTCTGGGCAGTCATACCGGTTAGCGAAATTTTCTTCGAGGATTATCCATGAAATCGTTGCATACACGGGCCGTCGTTTACGGCTTGGTCATTGTGCTCGGGTTGCTGAGTGCGTTACCAAACCTTCTTCCTCCCACTTTGTTCGGTCAATTGCCTGACGGGTACCAGCAGAACACGGTTTCCCTGGGGCTGGACCTTCAGGGTGGCTCACACCTGCTTCTGGAAGCGGACATCCAAGAACTGATGGCCAGCGAGCTCGAAGCAATTGCAGGCGAGTTAACCACCTCCCTGCGTGAGGCAAGCATTCGTTACGGACGCCTCCAGATAACCGATAAAGGTATCGAGCTACCGGTGCGACAGTCCGAACGGGCGTCCGAAGCCGCCGGATTTGCTCGTGAACTGGCTACGGAAACGCTGGATGGCACGCGCCGGTTCGACGTCGATATCAATAGCGGACGCCTGGTCCTGACTCCGACCGAGTCCTGGCGGGCCAGTGTCTCACGGGGTGCGGTAGAACGAAGCCTGGAAGTGGTCAGGCGGCGGCTCGATGAAACCGGACTGGTAGAGCCCAGTATCACCCGCCAGGGCAGCGACGGCATTCTGGTCCAAATGCCGGGAGTTGCCGACCCGAGCGAGATTCGTGAATTGCTCGGGACCACGGCGAAAATGACGTTTCATTGGGTGGCTCGGGAAACAGGGGGGGAAGGTGTAGCAACCATTACCCTGCCGGGCGCCCATGAAGACGGACAATACAGACTGGAAAAACGGGTTGCCATGGCGGGCGAGCACATCCGCGATGCCCACATGACTTTCAACCCGGATACGAACGAGCCGGTGGTCAATTTCAAGCTGGACGACACAGGTGCCCGGCTGTTTGGGGACATGACCCGGGACAACATTGGCCGGCCCCTGGCCATTGTACTGGATGGTGAAGTCATTACAGCGCCGGTGATCCGCAGCGCCATTGGCGCTAACGGTGAGATCAGCGGTGGGTTTACCACAAAAGAAGCCAGCAACCTGGCCCTGCTGCTGCGGACCGGAGCCTTGCCCGCTCCCTTGCATGTGGTGGAAGAACGTACCGTAGGCCCCGACCTGGGCAGTGACGCCATTGCCATGGGGCTGACTACCGGCTTGCTGGGTGCCGCCATGGTGATTGCCTTCATGATAGGACTTTATGGACGCTGGGGGCTGATTGCCTGTGTCGGATTAACGGTGAACATTGGGTTGGTCTTCGGAATATTGAGTCTCTTGGGGGCGACCCTGACCCTTCCGGGTATTGCGGGAATTATCCTCACCATTGGTATGGCGGTGGATGCGAATATCCTGATCAACGAGCGTATGCGTGAAGAATCTCGCCGAGGCAAGCCAGCCTGGCTGGCCCTCCGAGAGGGGTTTGACAAGGCCTACAGTACGATTCTGGATTCCAACTTCACTACCCTGATCGCGGTCAGCCTGCTGTTCCTGTTTGGCAGCGGTCCGGTCCGGGGCTTCGCCGTCACCATTGGCATAGGCCTAATGACGTCCCTGTTTACGGCGACAGCGGTTACCCGCTTGATCATGGAATGGCACATCCGGGGTCGTGAACGGAAACCGCTGATGATTTCAGGTGTTGCCTTGCTTGATCGACTGAGCGAGCGAGGCGTGAACTTCATGCGCGGTCGCGTCATGGGTCTCGTGGTATCGGCGGTGCTTTCCATTGCTTCGATCGCTCTGGTTGTGCAGCCGGGGCTGAAATACGGCGTTGATTTTACCGGCGGTACGGTGGTCGAGGTGCAGGCTAAAGGGGTAACTGTGAATCAATTGCGAACCACACTCCAGGCCCAACACCTTAAGGACGCAGCCATTCAGGAAGCTGGCACCGATGGGCGCTTTCTCATCCGTTTGCCGGCAGAGATGGGGGAGCCGGTGGCATTGCTCAAAACCGCCGTCACACTGATCGAACCGAATGCCGAGTTCCCGAAGGTCGATATGGTCGGGCCGAAAGTCAGCAGTGGCTTCAGCGATGCCACCATTCTGGCAATCCTGTTGGCCGGTACCGGTATGCTGGTGTACCTCTGGTTCCGCTTCGAGTCTCATTTCGCCTGGGCGGCCGCGCTGACCATTACACTGGATCTCACAAAAACCATCGGATTTTTCGCCCTCGCCGGCGTGGAGTTCAACCTGACGGCGGTCGCTGCACTGCTCGCACTGATGGGATATTCGGTTAACGATAAGGTGGTGGTGTTCGACCGAATCCGGGAAAACATCCGGAAGACACCGGACCGCCCCATGCTGGATCTGGTGAACGACAGCATTTCATCGACGCTTACCCGCACTGTGTTTACCTCGGTAACGACCTTTTTAGCGCTGTTGCCTATGGGCATTGCCGGTGGAGCGGCCGTGGCGAGTTTTGCCTTGCCCATGCTTTTTGGCATTGTGATTGGCACCAGCTCCTCGGTCTTTATTGCGTCACCAATTCTGTATTATCTGGGTCAGCGACGGTCAAGGAGAGGGCTCGCCCAATTGCGGCCGACGACCGAGGAAATTCGCAAGAAGCTGGAACTAATACCCTAGAGAGGTTAATGACCGGTGGACGCAATATGGATGTGGGTCGGGTTCAACCTATTTGTCCTTACGCTGCTCGCCCTGGACCTCGGTTTTCTACACCGAAGTGAAAAGCAGATAACCATCAGGCATGCCTTGTGGCTCAGCCTTGGTTATGTCGTGCTCGCAATGATATTCGCCGCCGGCATTTTTGCCTTCATTGGAGAAGCGGAGGGGTATCAGTTCCTTACAGGCTACCTGATAGAAAAGAGCCTCAGTGTCGACAATATTTTTGTCTTCATGCTGATCTTTACCCACTTTGCCGTCCCCCCACAGCACCAATACCGTGTGCTCTTTTTTGGCATTCTGGGCGCCTTGGTGATGCGTGGGACGCTCATTCTGGCGGGCGCTACGATTATCGACGCATTTCATTGGGTTAGCTATATTTTCGGTGCTTTCCTGATCTTTACGGGGATTAAAATGTTGGTGACTGTCGGTCAGGAGCCAGACGTCGACAATAACCGTATCGTCAGGTTTATACACCGGCGCTTTAAGATTACGCAGCAATTCGCAGGGCCTCGCTTCTTTGTGACGGTTGATGGCGTCTGGTATATGACGCCGCTATTCCTGGTGCTGATTCTCATTGAGCTGACAGACGTGGTTTTTGCTCTGGACTCGATTCCGGCGATCTTTGCCATAACCACGGACCCGTTCCTCGTCTATACGTCAAACGTCTTTGCAATCCTTGGGCTGAGGGCACTTTACTTTGCGCTGGCAGGCATTGTGCACCGCTTCCATTTCCTGAAGTACGGGTTGTCGCTGGTGTTGGTCGTCGTGGGAGTAAAGATGGTTATCAATGCCTGGTTCGGAACCAAGGTCATTCCAACCGAAGTTGCGCTGTTGGCAACCGGGGTTCTTATCGGTGGCTCCATCCTGTTTTCGATATGGAGGACAAGACACCTGAAGCCAGGTGAAGCAGCGCAAATAGCAAGTGAGTGGTGGATTCCGGGCAGTCCACCTAAAAAAGAATCCAGGCAGGATGTGAAATCGAAATCACAGCCCGATCACCAGAGTTAAAGTAGTGCCCTTGGCCGTTGATGAGTGAAGGTTATGTTCTAAAAGAGTTGGCTATGCTTACATTGCTCATGCCGGATCGCCACTAAGGAACAGGTGCACAAGTATCCTGGCGGCGGCAGCGCACTGGGCGGATGGTCCATTGGAGAGCAACCTGCACGGAGGCGTCAGGTGTGATAAACAACCGGCAAAACAAGGACAAGCCCCACCACAGTCTGAGACATTCCCCGGCGGCCTATGGCGTATGATCGGCGCGTCGTGTGCAAGGTCTTAGTCTTGGCACTGTTATCGGTGCCTGTGGTTTTGCCGCTCTCACAATGGTTCAGCACTACGTGCGGCCTGTTTCTCTGGCTCTGTTTCGGCTCGCCGCTCTTACATCCTAACCCCCACATTTCTGCTTTCCCGGGGCAAGGCCATTTGGTACCCCTTCCTGCTACGGTTTAATCTTGTTGTTGCGCTGTCGCGGGTCGCGGTCTCATTAATTATGGGTGGCGCAAACCTTGTTGGCACAACCCTTGTTTGCGCTGGTTTTGCGTCAATTGCCCGTTGCCTTTACCACGCGACTACACATAAAAAGTGCGTCGAGTATTATCGCGTCGTATGGGATTGTCACAACAATCGCTGATGGGCTTTTAACAACCGCACCGGGTCATTTTTCAAACACAATTGGGTTTAGGCGTTATTCCATTGCCATTTAACAAGCCGGCGAAAACCTGTGCTTTGCAACCTTGTCGATCCTGCCAAATCCGACGTTCGTACGTAAAAACCCGGACCAGAGTCACCTTAAATACTTTCCGTGAGAGTCTTACACGCTCACAGCTGGCCTGCCCCAGTTTTTAACCCTTAAAACGCGCAGTCCGTCCCGTCCCACGATTTGAAGCAGCCGGTGTCGGCCAGGGTGAGGTTATCGATCTGTCGGCGTAGCCCGGGTATGGCCTCATCGAGCGTCAGGTCGGCGGCATCACCGCCCATGTCAGTGGCCACCCAGCCCGGGTGATAGATGCCCACGGCGATCCCTTCACTCTCAAGGCTGACCGCGAGATTGCGCCCCAGGTTGATGGCGGCGGCTTTGGACGCGCGGTAAATGAACCGGTCGCCGGCCGGTTGGCTCTGGGCCCCCATCTGGCTGGCCATGATCGCGATTTTCGGTGTGCCGCCCGTGTCCCGGCTGGCCCGCAGATTCGGGAGCAGGGCCTGAACCACGAGAAACACCCCGGTGACATTGGCGGCAAAAGACTGCGCCCAGAGGGCCGGGGCGTAGCCGGTTTCCAGCTCATCGAATTTATCCAGCGATACACCGGCGTTGCAGACCAGGGTGGCGATTGGCCGCCCTTCGAACCGCTTTGCCAGCGCGTTGATACTGGCCGGATCGGTCACATCCAGTGGCTCCATGCCCGCGGTATTGCGGGCGGTTGGAATAACCGCCGTGCCTGCGGTTTGCCACGCCGTGGCCAATGCCTTGCCGATGCCACGATTGGCACCCGTGATCAGTATCGACATCCGGAAATCTCCTTCACGTCTGGGTTTAGACGGCGCTGGTTATCGGTCGCTGGCGGTTGTTGTCACCGGCACCGTGATGTTGGCGCTCACTTACCTTTTAAGGCTGAACTGGCTACTCTTGAGGAATAAACCACAGAGCTGTCCCGGTTTCGGTCACAGCCCAGACACACGACCGGACCCTCAGCCTTCACCACGAGACTAAAATACTATGACTGCACCCATATTTCACATGATCGAGCAGGCGCCAACGCCCGTCGGCCCGTTTTGTCACGCCACCGAGACTGACGGATGGGTGTTTCTGACCGGGCAGATGCCCACCGATCCCGAGGATGCCGACGCCGCCCTTCCGGAAGGCATCGAGGCGCAGACGCGCCGGGTGATGGATAACCTGATACTGGTGCTCGAGGGGATGAGCCTGGGCCTAGAAGACGTGGTGACGGTGCGAATCTTTCTGACCGAATTTAAACGCGATTTCTATCCGATGAACGCAGTGTACCAATCGTATTTTGCGGCAGGGAAATTGCCTTCCCGGACCTGCATCGGGGTCACGGCACTGGCCGTGGACGCGCTGGTCGAGATCGATTTCATTGCCCGGCGATAGGCCCGTTCGATCCACAGCCTGTCAGGCGCTACCCAGAGTTATTAACTCCGCGCGTGGGGTCAGGCGTCTAGCCCGCAGCCATTGAGACCCGTACCGGCAAAGGATCAGACCTGACGCCGGGTTTATCGGCCCATGGTCCGATATTGTAAAATGAGCCCGATAATCTCATGGTCACTGGTCGCAAGCGACAGGGATTCGTTCAGTGAGGGCCTCTGTGGCAAGCGGATGTTGAATTTATTACGCAACGCCGCCTTCACCTGCGCATCAACCGACGGGTCAAACTCTTGACCCAGATAAATACAGATCCGCTGATGAATGAATTCTTTATTTTTCATGAACAATGGGTGTCTTGTTTGGCATTAAACATCCGCGTCAGACCGAATGCCGTTATCGTGGAGCACACGGGCGCACGCTAACGTTGGCGCGTCCGAGTGTCGTGAGTGGTTGTGTTCCAGAGTATTCCGTAGGCGATCGTACCGAATCATTTTGCCTGTTCCTGACAAAAAATCACCTATTATTTGCTGCCTGAAGGGCACTTCTGCTTAGAAACGCGTGTGATGCGTCAATCCTGCGTTTGCTTCGGCTTCGCGAATCATCCTGGCACCGGGTATGGGTCGGTTATTCAGGGCGAGGGTCAGGAGTTGGGTGTTTTGAGTCAGTTTTAGCACTATTCTTCAAAGACGCGAAAACAGATCTGTCCCGGATATTGCTTCAAGAGCATAGGAGAAATGAGCTCAAGTGCGTATGCGAACCTATGCATCTTGAATCGCCCCGGGTTTTATAGACACCTCCAGGCCTTATACTAAAGGCACTTAGGAGGGCCAATGAGACACCCACAATACACCGAAGAATTTAAGATTGAAGCCGTCAAACAGGTGGTAGAGCAAGGCCACCGTGTTGCCGATGTTGCTGCCCGACTGGGCGTGTCCAGTCATAGCCTATATCAGTGGAGAAAGCGCTACTCCAAGCCTGCTGATCTGCGCCAGCAAGATGATGACCTCCAAGCTGAAAACCGGCGATTGAAGGCTGAGCTTAAACGCGTGTCAGAAGAGCGAGATATATTAAAAAAGGCCACCGCGTACTTCGCCAGAGAGTCCGACTGAGGTACGCGTTTATTCGGGATCATGCGGGCCAGTATCCGGTACGACGTCTGTGCGGCATGTTGTCTGTGCATCCCAGCGGCTATTATGCCTGGTGCCGTAATGCATTGTCTGGCCGGGCTCGGGAAGATCAGCGTCTGCTGGGACAGATCAAGCATGCCTGGCTGGAAAGCGGTGGTGTCTATGGATATCGTAAGATTCATCAGGATCTACGAGAAGCTGGTGAGGCGTGTGGCAAGCACCGGGTAGCCCGTCTTATGCGCCACGAAGGGCTGCGCTCTCAGACTGGATATAAACGCCGCCCGGGCCACTACAGTGGTAAACCTGCTGCGGTATCACCCAATCATCTCGATCGCCGGTTTGAAGTAGCAGCGCCCAATCTCGCCTGGGTTACCGACATCACCTATATCCGCACCTACGAAGGCTGGCTCTATTTATCAGTCGTTATTGATTTGTTCTCTCGTCAGGTTGTTGGCTGGTCGATGAAGCCACGCATGACCGCCGACTTGGCGCTGGATGCCCTGTTAGCCGCAGTCTGGCGCCGAAAGCCCCACGGGGTTGTTATGGTGCATTCAGACCAGGGCAGTCAGTTCAGCGGCGGTGAGTGGCAAAGCTTT
>NZ_WUQJ01000024.1 GCF_011074955.1 Marinobacter caseinilyticus
GCCGGGCGCCGGTATCACTGAATGAGCAAAATCAGGATGATCCCGGCCAGGATAGTCGAGATACCTTGCCAAACGGCAACCGGGTTCCGCTCCAGCAGCGGCGAACGGGTTTTATTGAGGAACGTCTGATTGGGTTGGCGCAGGTCAAAGATGAACTCCGACAATTCCTGATAGCGTTTTTCCGGGTTGGGGTGGACGGCCTGTTTGAGCGTTTCATCCATCCAGGCCGGGATTTCCCGTTCCTCGTCCAGTACCGAACGGTAGGTCAGACGTCTTTGGGCTGCCGCGGTTCGGGCTTTCGCCACCTGGGTATCGTAGGGGAATCGACCGGATAGCATGTGGTAAGTGAGAACGCCCAATGAGTACAGGTCCGAACGCGATGACCCGAACTCGCCCATAAAATATTCTGGGGCCATATAGAGGGCGGTGCCCGGAATATCCGCTGTCTCATCGCCAGTGGCGGCCTCCACCAGACCCGCGACCCGGGCCGAACCAAAGTCGATAATTTTGACCGTGCCAGCGGTATCGATCATGAGGTTGTCAGGCTTGAGGTCCTGATGCAGTATTTCCATCCGATGCAGTGCATACAGCCCTTTGGCCACTTGCTCAATCAGGCCTCGCACGGTTTCAAGGTCCGGTTTGGGATTGTCGTTTAACCATTGCTTCAGGGTTTGCCCCTCAATGAATTCGGTGGCGGTATAGAGGTAATTGCGCTGACGCGTCTGTAATCCTGCTCTGAGCACGTGAACGCTGTTAACCCGTCTGGCAATCCATTCTTCCATCAGGAAACGCTCAAGGTAGTGCTGATCGGCCCGGAGGTCGATCGACGGCGTTTTCAAGATGACCTGAGTATTGGTTTCTTCATCTTTCGCCAGGTAGACGTGGCTGCGGCTGGTGGCGTGCACTTCCCGAATAATCGTATAGCCGTCGAAGCGGGCCCGGGGTTCCAGAAGGGGCGGGAAGGGTAACTGATCCATCTGCCGGTGAAGTTCGTTGGACGTTTGGTGGGGGACGTTGTCAACGCGGACAATCTGAATGCTGAGGTTATCATCGCTGCCGCCCTGATAGGCCCGGTCAACAATGCGTCTGGCGGCTTCATCCAGGTCTGCCAGGTGGTCGTGGATCGTGCTGATAATAAAGTGGGCGTCAATGTGCTCGTAGACACCATCGGTGGCGAGGATGAAGATATCCCCGGTGTTGACGGGTAGCGACTGATGATCCAGTTCCAGCAGCGAATCAACGCCCATGGCGCGACTCAGATAACTCTTCTCCTGGGAGACCCACAACCGGTGATCGTGGGTGAGCTGTTCGAGACCATCGCCCTGCATTCGATAGATGCGTGTATCACCCACATGAAACAGGTACGCCGTGGTGGACTTGATCACCAGGGCGCTCAGGGTGCAGACATAGCCTTTGTCTTTGTTGCAACGGTAGGGGCTGCTCCGGGTTTGGGAATGCAACCAGGCATTGGTGGCGGTCAGAACACGTTGTACCGAATGTTTGACCGACCAGGCATCGGAGGTGCAGAAATAGTCGTCCAGAAACGTTGTCACTGCGGTTTCACTGGCAACATCGCTGACATCACTGGAACTTATACCGTCTGCCATGGCAATGGCGACCCCTTTCAGACCCAATTGGGCGCCGGTAGGGATGCAGCAGCCGTGGAAGTCCTGATTAACCGCCTTGCGGCCTCTGTCAGAATACTGCCCAATGGATACTTTCAGGTGACCGCTCATAGTTTCCGTCCCACAAAAAACCCCAGCCAACAAGCGCTGGCTGGGGTTCGGGTGTCAATTCATCAGGCAGACACGCTCTGTGCAGAGCTGCTGGCTACTTTGCGCTTGGCTGCGGTGCGAACGTGGGTGGTGTACAGCGTAAGACCGGTGAAGGCCAGACCGCCGACCAGGTTCCCCAGCACGGTTGGAATCTCGTTCCAGACCAGGTAATCCATCACCGAAAAGTTACCACCCATGATAATGCCAGAGGGGAACAGGAACATGTTGACCACGGAGTGCTCAAAGCCCATGAAGAAGAACAGCATAATGGGCATCCACATGGCGATTACCTTGCCGCTCACGGAAGTTGAGATCATCGCACCGACGACGCCCATCGACACCATCCAGTTACACAGCATGCCGCGGATAAAGATGGTGAACCAGCCGGCACCGCCGTATTCGGCGTAACCCAGGGTCCGGGCTTCACCGACGCCGGCGATCTTCTCACCCACCGCACCTGGCTCAATGTTGAAGCCGTAGGTGAAAACAAAGGCCATCATGAAGGCAACCGTTAACGCACCGGCAAAATTACCGACAAAGACCAGGCCCCAGTTCCGCAATATAGCCTTGGGTGTGACACCGGGGCGCTTATCCAGTAAGGCCAGGGGCGTCAGGACAAATACCCCGGTCAGGAGGTCAAAGCCCATCAGGTAAAGCATGCAGAAACCGACCGGGAACAGAATGGCGCCGATCAGAAAGACGCCGGTTTGAACCGCGATCGTGATCGCAAAGACGGCGGCCAGTGCCAGAATGGCACCAGCCATGTAAGCCCGGATCAGGGTATCCCGTGTCGACATGTGAACCTTGGATTCACCGGCGTCCACCATTTTCGTGACAAACTCCGCAGGTACTAGATAAGACATATGCATTTCCTCAAGCAACGATAACGTTTTAATGACTGGTTTCAGGCCAGTGCCGTGCAGGCTTCGGTCGACTGACCCCACGGGTCGCGGGCGAGACATAAAAAAACGGCATGCCCACTCTCCCTGACTTGCAGGTAAGTGAGGACGCCGTTGTCCTGAGTGTATTCAGTGTTACGAGGCCCACGCTGGCCGGGACGATCATTCATCAAGAATCACCAAAGCCTATGCAAGCGCCGTGCCTATACGGCTAAATATTTAAAATATACTTTTATTTCATGTGCTTGGAGGTTTTCTTGATCGTGCCGGTGTAACCCCGCGGATGGGCGGTTAGTGTTGCATGGGCATCTGTGCTTCAAAACAATGCAGCGAAAACGGTCTTTGCTCCGGGAGAGCGCAGGGTGCGAAATCGATCCGGTGGCAACAGGAGTTTTGGGTATTTCAGGCCACAGAGTGTCAGAAGAACGGTGACTTGGTACGTCGGGGCAGGTCATGACAGTGCCCATTGTGCCGTGGTTGAGCGCGCTTAAACCGCCCGGCGGCGCACGCAGAGGATTTGGGCTCGCCTGCCTGCCGCACTCATCGTATAGTAAGCGAAACCGGACACGCCTCGATTTACGAAGTTATGAAAAACAAGCCTGTTATCCCTTACGATTATTTGATGGATCTGCTGCTGGATGCGGTGTGCGTCGTCGATATTGAAGGGGAATTCCTGTTTGTCAGCGCGGCTTGTGAGCGGATATTCGGATATAAGCCGGAGGAAATGATCGGCCGGTCAGCGTTCGAGCTTATGCACCCGGATGACCGGGCGAAAACCCGGCTGGTTGTCGAACACATCAATAACGGTAGTCTGGAATCCGATTATGAGAATCGGTACCTGCACAAAGAAGGGCATGTTGTTCATGTGATGTGGTCAGCCCGATGGCTGGCGCATGAACAGGTCCGTATCGCTGTCGCCCGTGACGTGACCAAACGAAAAGCGGCCGAAGCGACCAAATTCGCACTTTATGATATTTCGCGCATCGCCCATACGGTCACAGATCTGCCGCAACTTTATGTGGGTGTGCACCAGGTCATCAAGGCAATATTACCCGTTCACAGCTTTTTGATTGCCTTGAGCGAAGGCCAGAACAATTACCTGATGTTTCCTTACTGCGAGTTCGATGCTCGCTACTCTTCCGCACTCTCGGCGATGCCACCCAGTTCGCTGTGCCTGGAGGTTGTTCGTTCCGGTAAACCGATCTTGCTCACACGCGACAGTGCGAGCCAACTGCTTGCAACGCTGGGCTTGTCGGAGGCGTGTTGCCAGGAAATTCTGGCCGTGCCACTGACGGTTGACAATGACACGATTGGCGCCCTGGTGATTCAGTGCTTTGCCGGTGACCTGCACTACACCGAGCAGGATCGGGAGTTACTGCTGTTTGCTGCCAATCAAGTGGCAGCATCCGTTCAACGGGAGCAAACGAACGCTCGGTTGGCGCACATGGCCCAGCACGACCAGCTCACCAACCTGCCGAACCGGACCTTGTTTCAGGATCGATTGATGACATCGCTGATGCGAGCGCAGAGAGACGCTACCCAACTGGCGATTATTTTCCTGGATCTGGATAAATTCAAGGAAGTGAATGATACCTTTGGTCATACGGTGGGGGATGGTTTGCTGTGTGAAGTCGCTGACCGCCTGGGAAGTTGCGTGCGGGCTTCCGATACCATTGGCCGAATGGGCGGGGATGAATTTATTGTCTTGCTGGATAATATTGGCCATTGGGAAGACGCGATTATGGTCGCGAAGAAAGTGCTCGACTGCTTTTCGCCTCCTTTTGTGGTGGACGGTATCACTCTCCAAGTCAAGAGCAGCCTGGGTATTGCCATATACCCGGACCATGGCGAAGACAGCAAGCAGTTGATCCGGTTTGCGGACGAGGCGATGTATGAAGCCAAGCGCAGAGGTGGCAGTCAGTACAGCTTAACGCTTGATGCCCAAAATTCAGTCTGACCGACATGACTCACTTGCTTTGGATTGACTGCGCCTGAGCACTCCAGGCGTGGTCCACAGGCCAGGAAAGGTTGCTCACATGAATCGTTTTTTTTACGGTGAAATCATTCATCACGGTCGCGATGCCCTGGGGCCCATTCAGGTCATTGACTACCGCAAGCATCGCGTTCTTAGCTTCGACTCTGTTTTTGAGCAAAGCAAGATTGATCGCCGAAAACCTTACCTTCCCGTGCATGAATACAATCGCGCCATGATGCTGCCCGTGGCGTTTGCCGAACCCCGGAGTGTGACCGTTCTTGGCTTGGGCGGAGGTGTGTTGGCGAGTGCGTTGCACCACTTACTCCCGACATGCGACGTTCACGCCATTGAACTCAGGGAGGGCGTTGTGGATGTGGCGCGGGAATACTTCAGCTTGCCGGAAACAGCCCACATTCGCGTGACCATTGGCGATGCCCGTCAGGAGCTGGCCGCAGTGCCCGAGGCCAGCACCGACCTTATTCTGGCGGACCTTTACAACTCGGACCGAATGAGTCCGGCGCAAGCCCAGCGATTATTCATTAAACAGTGCAGCCGGGCCTTGTCTCCCCGTGGCTGGCTGGCGATCAATTACCACCGGCCGCCTGATGAAAACGGTGCGTTGTTCCGGGAGCTGCAAGGGCAATTTGCGGTATTGCTCCGGTTCAAAAGCAAGACCAATAACACCGTCCTTTTTGGCAGCAAGCAACCGTTTGCCCCGTTGCACCCAAGCGACCCTCATCTGCTGGAACTCGAAAAACGGCTGCCCATCGATTGGGCGGGGATGATGGCCAAGGTGGTGAGATTGGGAGAGTGGGGGTCAACCGAGCGGTAAGCCAATGCGTCGCGCCCTGATACCACCTGGCCACGCCCGATGTTTAGCGATCCCCGCTCATTCTGATCACAAACGGCCATCGGCAGATCGCTTAATGGCCGTGTGGACCTGATGGAGCCGCTGCTGTTTGGCAACTCCAGAGTGTTCAAAAAGACCGGATGAGTGGAAGCATGACCACTAAGAATTGCCTACAAGATCGCAGCCCCCTGATAAGTGAGGCGCAATGGCCACGGGTTCCGGTTGTCGCAATAGTCCTTTTTAGTTCCGGCAATCAGCGCACAACTTAAATTCACCCGTTGGCGCGCCTGTGAATGTAAACCGGCGGCTTTTATTGCAGGCATCGCAGCGCTCAATGAGTGGGGCGCCTGCTGAGTTCTTCTGCGGTTCATAGCCTTCGGCTTCCATGGCCATCAAAAATGGGGTGATTACTGGGTCAGTGATTGCTTGAGTACTTTTTGCGTGAGGCACCCCGGCCATTTTTTCAGCAGAAATAGTGGCATTGAGACGGTTTCTCGCTTTGCGGACAGCTTTTTCAGTAAGCGCTACAGGTGTCATTGATTTTTCCTCTTCAGGAACCGGACGTGGTCACAACGTCGTCCTGGTATCCGCGTTTTGCACTGTGGTGATATTCCGGTTGCTGCATAGGCACACGGGGGATGACGTAACAGAGCATGAAGTATTCTGAAGAGGGTACGTCTTTAAACGGCCTATAGTTTCACCAGGGTGACCGAAATTTTCGGAATGTTCGTCGTATTCGCGCCCGGTAGGATTCGCCGGCCCTTGAACGAGGGATTCAATCGCAAGTCACACCGGACTGTGATTGCCATGCCTTCTCAGCTTGATGGTGATCTCGTCGGTACAACGTCCTCATTCGTCTAAAAAATAGGTCCCTGATCCTGCTTTTAACAGATTAATCAGAATCTTGGATTTTGCACACGCACCAGCGCGCTGGACGGCAGGATCACTGGTTGAGTGGTGGCGGACGTTTACCCCGAACCACCCTCCTAGCGTTTTTTGCCAGACCGGTCACAACCGGAATCTGGTATGGTCATGGCTGCGGTCATCTTGGCCGTCTATTTCATCGTTTATGGTACGGAGAGACATGCTATGACGCTTCATCTTGAACTGGCACCATTAATCAGCCTGGGTGCGGGCATTGGCATTCTGGTTTTCCCGCGCTTGCTGAATTACATCGTGGCAGGGTATCTGATTGCTTTGGGTGTGCTGGGACTGCTGGGTCGCGGCCTCTAAAATCAGTGTGGCCCCGGTGGTGTCTTGGCCGGGGTCTTGTTGAATCTGTACCGGTTCGAAGCGATCGAACTGTCCCGGTTATTCGTTTCCCCGCTGTGTTACGTTACCGGTCTTTGCCTGCGAAACCACTGTCGAGACCACTATGAAGCCTGCTATCCCGGAAGCTGCCAAGGGCGTCGCCTATGGCCTGGGCGCTTACACGATGTGGGGCTGCTTTCCGCTTTTTTTCGCTCTGTTTGAGGGCGTGCCAGCCTACGAAATACTCATTCACCGGATCATTTGGTCGAGTATTTTCCTGGCCGTAGTGATTACATTTTTACGGCGGTGGTTGCCGGTAAAAACGGCGCTGTTACATCCGAAAAAGTTGGGTCGTGTCCTTGGGTGCGCGGTACTGATCGCAATCAACTGGGGAATCTATATCTACTCGGTTGAAACCCGGCAGGTATTGCAAGCCAGTCTTGGTTACTTTTTGACGCCTTTGGTGAATGTGGCGCTCGGCATGCTGGTCTTGCGGGAGCAAATGGCGCGGCTGCAGGGTATCGCCGTCGTGTTGGCGGGCGTGGGTATTTTGATTCAACTGGCACTATTGGGCAGCGCACCCTGGATCAGTCTGGTGCTGGCGCTCAGCTTTGGCACCTACGGATTGTTGCGCAAGCAGGTGGCGCTGGATGGGCTGTCCGGGCTGTTTGTCGAAACCTTGCTGCTGTTGCCGGTTGGACTGATGGCTCTGGCCTGGCTGGATGCCGCCGGTGCTTCTCATTTCAGCGCGGAGACCATCACCACAGTGTTGCTGGTGACCAGCGGTGTTGTCACCGCTTTGCCACTGCTGGCCTTCGCCGGTGCCGCCCGACGCTTGCGGCTATCCACAGTGGGCTTTCTGATGTACATCAACCCCACCATGCAGTTCTTGATAGCCTTGCTGGTGTTTCATGAGCCGCTGAGCCACGTTCAACTGGCCAGCTTTGCCATGATCTGGACGGCGCTGGCATTGTATTCCTGGTCCGCCTGGCGATCGCGCCGGGTGGAGCCGACCGCGGGTGTGGCCAAAGCTGGCGTTTAATGGCCGGCCCAAGTCTTTGGATTGTCGTCTGCGCCGTCGATAGGGTTCACCCGGGCTGCACGACAGTGTCCTGGTCTGGATGCCGTCGGTAGTCCGGTACGTTGTGGCACTGGCCTGACCGGTCACTCGACGGGCCTATTGCAAAATGCGGTGCCGTATTTTCTGTTGTACACACGCCAAAGGGAGTATTTCGTGCGATCCGCATTCTCAACCTATTTTGTGCCGGCCTTGTTTGTCTGGCTCTGGAGCACAGGTTTTATCGGCGCGAAGTATGGCTTGCCCTATGCTGAACCCTTTACTTTGCTGCTTTACCGGATGCTGTTCACGTTGGTGCTGCTGGGGATTCTTGTCTGGGTAATGAAAGCAACCTGGCCGTCCTGGCAAGGGGTCTGTCATACCGCCGTCACGGGCGTCCTGGTGCACGGCTGTTATCTGGGCGGGGTTTACTATGCCATCAGCGGCGGTATGCCCTCTGGTGTGATTTCACTGATCGTGGGATTACAGCCGCTGGTGACCGCACTGGCGGCGATGCTGATCCTGCGCGAGTCGGTCGGCGGGCGTCAGTGGGTCGGGTTATCCCTCGGTCTGGTCGGGGTGAGTCTGGTGTTACTGGAAAAAATGGGCACCGCCGCCGGGGTGGATGGCTTTCCGCTGTGGACTTTGTGGTGGGCCGCACTGTCCCTGGTCGGCATTTCCGTGGGCACGGTGTACCAAAAGCGCCACGGCGAGCGTATTGAATTGCTCAGCGGCGCGTTTATTCAGTATTGCGCCGCCGCTACCTTCTTTGCCATCGGCGCCTTCGCCCTGGAGTCCCGTAATGTGGTCTGGGATATTCAGTTGCAGCTTTCCATGGCCTGGTTGGTCATGGGGGTGTCCATTGGCGCGATCCTGCTGTTAATGCTGTTGATACGCCGGGGCGCCGCCTCGCAGGTTGCCAGCCTGTTCTATCTGGTGCCCCCGGTGACGGCGCTGGAAGCATTCGTGTTGTTTGATGAGCGGTTGGGTGTGCTGGCCATGTGTGGCGGAGCGCTGTCGATCACCGGTGTGGCACTGGTCGTGACCCAGCGTAAACCCGCCGCCGATTAACGCGCCGCCGGAAATGGCGGTGCTGGACACTAGTGATCCAGAAACTGTTGTTGCCAGCCAATCAAATCTTCATCAAAGGCTTGTCGCATGGCCTCAAGCGCTGGGCGCCGGACGCGGGATTTGGTTGCTTGAAAGGCGGCGGCATCAAGCTTCAGCAATCGCTCGGCCCGGGAGCGGGCCTCTGTTTGCAGCGTGTCGGCCGGAGTAAGCTGGTCTAAAAATCCCGCCTCCAGGGCCATCTGCGGTGAATAGGGTTCCGCAGTGCATACGGCTTGCGTCAGATGCGCCGGTGACAGACGTTGACGGCACACTTCAACAAACACCTTAGGGACGGTCAGTCCTACAATCAGCTCATTGACGTGGAATTTAGCGCCCTGATCGACCCCGATCCGAATATCGGTGCTCAGCAATAGAAAGGCGCCCATGGCGACCGCGTGTCCATTACAGGCCGCTATGACCGGGCGAGGAAATGTCATCAAACGTTCGCTCAACTGGGCGCCGGCCTCAAGCATTTCGACCAGTTCGGCTTTGTCCCGCTTAAACACCGCCAAATCGAAACCACCGGAAAAAATGCTTTCACGGCCGGTCAGGATCACCACGGCCCGGTCGGCCTCCGCTTGATTCAGGGCCCCGTTGAGTGCCTTCAGCATGGCGACGCTCATGACATTGGCTTTGCCATCGTCCATTACGAGGGTGGCAATGCCATCGGTGAATTGGTAATTGACGAGCTCACTCATGGTCCAATCCTTATTCAAGTGGGTGACGAATCGATATTATTGTAGTTGGCACGGCCCGGAACATCGACGGCTCTGGTCAACAACATTCCCCGGCCAAGGAAAGCTGGGTAAACTGGCCCCCAATTTTGCTACCTTACGCGGCCTGTGGTTCTGTTTTCAGTTGCGCTGACGTCCCGCACTGTGGGCCCGAGGTGGATCGTGATAGCGCATTCACCG
Source organism: Marinobacter caseinilyticus (assembly GCF_011074955.1). Classification (GTDB taxonomy): domain Bacteria; phylum Pseudomonadota; class Gammaproteobacteria; order Pseudomonadales; family Oleiphilaceae; genus Marinobacter; species Marinobacter caseinilyticus. The sequence continues at coordinate 9,832 of NZ_WUQJ01000024.1, forward strand.
CGTTGGATACTTGGACTTTTTGTTATGACGATCTCTCCCTTTGCGTCGCTGGCCTGTCCTCTGGATGGCGGTGTTCTCTATCGCGATGGTGCGGTCTGGCGCTGCGAGGCCGGCCACAGTTTCGATATTGCCCGGCAGGGCTATACCCACCTGTTACCGGTGCAGAAGAAGAAATCCCTGGCCCCGGGCGACAGCAAACAGATGGTGGCGGCACGCCAACGGTTTCTGGCTGCGGGGTATTATCAGCCCATTGCGGAGGCCGTGAGCCGAACGATAGTCAGCGAACTGGCGGCCAATACGACGCTCAGCTGTCTCGATGCGGGCTGTGGAGAAGGCTATTACCTGCGCCAGTTGGCGGCGGCCACCACTGAAACTCAAACGCTGGCATTGCTTGGGCTGGACATCTCTAAATGGGCGGTGCTCGCAGCGGCAAAACAGAACCAGCATGCGGCCTGGGTCGTCGGCAGCAATGCGAATCTGCCCATACAGTCGGCATCACTGGATCGGATTTTGTGTCTGTTTGGTTTTCCGGTTTATGCTGAATTTGCTCGGGTACTCAAACCGGGTGGAGAGCTGGTGCAGGTAGATGCAGGGCCGGATCACTTGCGGGAATTGCGCGAAATTATCTATTCCAGTGTTACCGTGGCCCGGGCGCCGACCGAAGAGGCTCCGGAGGGCTTCCGGGTCCTGTCGACAGAAACGATTCGCTACCCGCTGGCACTTGACCATCCGGAGCAAATTGCCGACCTGCTGGCAATGACGCCACATCTATACCGGGCCAAGGCCGAGGGTCGTGAGAAAGCCGCCGCGCTGGATGCTCTGGTGGTCACCGTGGATGTAAGACTGAAGCGCTTGGCGCTGGCGTTGTAGATCATCAATCAAGGAAGGGAGAGTGCTATGTTCGCAGGAAAGAGACCAACAATCATTGGGGTTCGGGATCGACAGCTTGCTGCCTGTCCGTCAAAGCCAAACTGTGTCAGCAGCCAGTCGGAAACGCGTCGTCACCACATAAAGCCGTTGGCCTACCGTGGTTCTCCGCAACAAGCCATGAGCCGGCTTAAAGGCATCGTCAATGCTCAGCCAGGCAGTCAGCTCATTGATGAAACGGAGGGTTACCTGTATTTCGAGTGCCGGTCAAAGCGGCTGGGCTTTGTGGACGACCTGGAATTCTATTGCCAGCCAGACCGTCAGTGCGTCCAGGTACGCTCCGCATCCCGGCTGGGGTTCTCGGATATGGGAGTTAACAGAAAGCGGGTGGAAAGCATTCGACGGCAGTTTGAGGGCGTTTGAACAAGCACCGGAACGGGCGCGATGTCAGGCGCCCATCCGGCCCTGTCGCGCCCCCAATGTCCCAGAGGCCTGTGCCGTTTTAAAAACAAGATAAGCGACTCACACAGAATCCAGGCCGCGTCAGCGCGGCTGGGTCAGGGAGCTGTGCGGCGGCTGATACCGATTCGTTACAGCGGCAGGTCATCCACCGAATCCACCACGGCGGCGTACAGATCACGGGTCGATGCCAGTGCGCCTTCGTGAACCGCTTGCGCAGACAGTACCTTACCTTTGACGGTCTCAAGTGGACGGGTTGCGGTTGCGCTGGCAACGACGGTTGGGGCGTATCCCAGGTTGAAGCCACCGTGGGCCGTCGAGTTCACACACATGTGGGTCATGAAACCGGCCAGTACGATGTTCTTGACGCCCTTGGCTTGCAGTTGTTCATGGAGGTCGGTGGCGACGAATGAATTCGGGTAGTTTTTGGTGATGACCGGTTCACCGTCTTTGGGTGCGACGTCGTCGGTGATGGCGCCGATTCGGGCGTTCACGTCGTATGGGGAGCCTTCACCGCCATCATGGCGAATGTGAAAAATGGGGATCCCTGACGCCCGGGCTTTTTCCAGCAGTTTTTTGGCTTCCCCGAGCGCTTCCTCAACGCCCTCAAGCTGCATGACGCCCTCGCGGTAGGTGTTTTGGCAATCGATCATAATGAGTGCCGAGTCCGAGAGGTGGCAGGGTTGATGACCCAAGCCATTGAGGTCGCGCAGGGTTTCGGATGCGGTGGCCATGGTGATTCTCCGTTGCAGAATTAGGGGTAACAGGTGAGTTGACCACAGGGGCTGGGACCCCTGGAATAGGACGAAAGATGTATTTTTATCGTCCATCCGGCGAGCGGATTCCACGCGGGCGATGCGGCCCTTGCCTTACTTCCTGAAATCTTGGTGGTCTTGCCGCCAACAGCCTGCCTAATGTTGCCTATACTGTTTGCCTCGGATTTGGGTAAGCTTTGAGGGCGGGAAGCTGACCGGAGAGCCTCTCACACACAAGCTTTAACATCCGTGCGGCGCTGTATGCCATGATGAACCGGCCTCGATTGAACTGGCCCACCACCGCGTTTGGGGAAACACAATGTCTGACAGTAGCTATTTTTATGAGCCCGTCCAGGGTCACGGATTGGCCCACGACCCGTTCAATGCGATGGTTGCGCCTCGTCCGATCGGCTGGATCTCGTCTCAGGATCAAGAAGGGGTGCTGAATCTCGCACCCTACAGTTTCTTTAACGCGTTCAACTACCATCCACCGATCGTTGGCTTCTCCAGCGTTGGTTACAAGGATTCGGTCCGCAACATTGAAGCGACGGGCGAGTTCTGCTGGAACCTGGCGACGCGCCCGCTTGCACAAGCGATGAACGAGACCAGCGCTATGGTGGCGGCCGGTGTTGACGAATTTGCCCTGGCCGGACTCACACCGAAACCGTCCCGGGTTATCTCGGCACCCCACGTGGCCGAAAGCCCGGTGGCTTTTGAGTGCAGGGTGACACAAGTGCTGCAGCTTGCAGGCGCAGACGGTCAAGTGGTTGACACCTGGATGGTGTTTGGCGAGGTGGTGGGCGTGCATATCGCTCAGCACCTGCTTAAAGACGGCATCTATGATACCGCCGCCGCCGAACCGATTATGCGTGGCGGTGGACCGGCGGATTATTTTGCGGTGTCAGCCGACCAGCGGTTCCAGATGCACCGACCGACCCGCTAGCGTGGCAACGGTGTGTGAGCGGCGCAGCCAACCGGTCGCGCGGGGCTGGTTGACGGTGTCGAAACCGTGGCCGGACGCCAGTGCCGATTGGCTGTTATAAAACATCTTCAGGCTTTACCCGGTCACCGCAGCCGCATTATGTCTTACCAGGTCTAACCAACAGGAGCGCGGACGTTCATGCCGACCCGAAGTAATCACGCCCAAAAGCTCTTACTCTTTGGCCTGTATGGCCAGAAACAGTTTGCCATTGGCACGTTGAAAATCCGGGAGATTGTGCGGTACTCGCGTTTGAGCCAGTTGCCTTACAGCCACGCTTCGGTCATGGGAACCCGAATGTTTCGCGGGTCGGCCGTGCCGGTGATCGATATGGCGGCAGCGGTCGGGTACCCGCCGCTCAGCGAAGAAGAAAAGCAGAACAGCTCGATTATAATTACGGACATCCAGCGCAAGGAAATTGGCTTTGCGGTCCGGAGTATTAACCGGATTGTGGAAGAAGACTGGAAGAACGTCATGCCGCCGCCGGCCGCTTTGGGTAATCGGGCGTTTTTGACTGGCCTCATCCACGTGGAGGGCGCCATCGTTCAACTGCTGGATGTGGAATTGCTGCTGTCCCTGGTATACCCGAGTGCGGTTGACGCCCAAAACGTGGTGTTGACGGATGTTCAGCGGGAGGTTCTGAAAGCCTTGCGAATTCTGTTGGTGGATGACTCCCAGGTGGCTCGAAAACAGCTGTCGGATGTATTGGACGGCAAAGGCATTCCCTATCAAGTCACGACCAATGGCCGTGACGCTCTGGACATCATGCTGTCGTCAGCTAGAAATCAGCAGGATATTGATATTCTGGTCAGTGATATTGAAATGCCCGGGCTGGATGGTTACGAACTGGCGTTCACAATGCGAGACAATGCTGCGCTGCAACAACCTTACATCATCCTGCATACGTCACTGAACAGCGAAATGAGTGTTAGCTACGCGCGACAGGTCGGCGCCAATGAGGCGCTCACCAAGTTTGATGCCGACGAGCTGCTGCAGGCTATGCTTCGGGGCGCTGAGCAGCGGCGTGGATCCTGAGGAGAATGCCGGTATCGGATACCCTGGGTGGATATGGGCTGAGCTCTGGCCACTGCAGGGGCCGGTACAGGGTCTGTTAGGGCCGATAGTGGGCGTCTGTTCGTCACCTTGATCTGGAGTGAGTGTCCGCATCATGAGGGAATCTTTCGGCAGCTTGCGCCTGGAGCAGGTGGCGGTCGGGGCATTGTCCGATATCACATTGACGATCCCGCCGACCGAGGTGGTTTGCCTGTCCGGGCGGTCAGGCAGCGGCAAAAGCCGTTTGCTTCGCGCCATCGCGGATTTGGACGTGCACGCCGGTCGGGTCTGGCTTGGCGAGACTGAACAAAGCGCCACGCCAGCCCACCTCTGGCGCCAGCAAGTCATGTTGGTGCCGGCCGAGAGCCAGTGGTGGGCCGAGCGAGTGGAAGATCACTTCCCCGTTGCAACGGTGATGGACGGGCTGGCAGAGCTGGGCTTTGAGCCTGATGTCATGGGGTGGTCGGTCAGCCGGCTCTCTTCCGGGGAGAAACAGCGTTTGGCCTTGTTGCGTGCCATGGCGCGGAGGCCAGCGGCGCTGCTGCTTGACGAACCAACGGCCAATCTGGACCAGGAATCGGTGGCGGCGATGGAGCGCTGGTTGCTTGCCGCTGTTCGCGAGCGCCAACTGCCGGTGCTTTGGGTGGCGCACACACCGGATCAGATTCAACGGGTGGCCCAGCGTCATTTTCGCCTGAGTGGCTCATCGCTGGAGGCGCAGTAATGGAAGTCATTGACCTGGCGTGGTGGAAGCTGGCCCTGGCGGCCTCAATGATCCTGGTGTTGGCGGTGTTCGTTCATCTGGGCCGCCTGGGCATTACCCGTGGTTTGTTGATTGCAGCCATCCGAACCGTGATTCAGTTGTCCTTGATTGGCCTGGTGCTGGAAGCGCTGTTTGCCGTTTCCGGCTTCGGTTGGATTGCGTTGATGGCGACCGTGATGCTGCTGGTGGCGGGCCGGGAGGTGATGTCCAGGCAGCAGCGCAAACTGACCGGCGGCTGGGCGTTTGGTATCGGTACCGGGGCAATGTTTTTGTCGTCCTTCACCGTGACGGTACTGACTCTGATTGTGGTGATTGGGCCGGAGCCCTGGTATGCCCCACAATACGCCATTCCATTGCTGGGCATGATGCTTGGCAATACCATGAACGGTGTGGCCTTGAGTCTCGACCGGTTGACCGAGTCGGTGTGGCGGCAGCGCAGCGTGATTGAGAATCGGTTGATGTTAGGGCAGACCTGGCGGGAGGCAGTAGGGGATATCCGTCGTGAGGCTATGCGCAGTGGCATGATTCCGTCGATCAATGCCATGGCGGCGGCCGGCATTGTCAGTTTGCCCGGCATGATGACCGGGCAGATCCTCGCTGGCAGTCCCCCGTCAGTGGCCGTGAAGTACCAGATTTTGATTATGCTGACGATTGCCATAGGCACCGGTTCGGGCGCTTTGATGGCGGTGACATGGGGCAGCCGCCGGCTGTTCGACGATCGCCAGCGTCTGCGCCTGGACCGGTTGCTGGAGCCTTCGTGATGGCGTCGGGGGCCCGCAAAACACTTGAACGATAGCGGGTCCGTATTGGGCGTCAGAACGATGACAACGTAATATACACTCCGCAGTTAAACACGGTAGGGCGGACCACTTTGGAGCGGCACAATTGATGGCGGAACACCTGATGGGTGAGAAACAGGACATAGACTTTTCCAATCGCTTTTCCATACAGCGGCCTTACAACCGGCAGGCAAGCGAAGAAGGGGTGGATCAGTACAGCCTGCTGCACTGTGGTATCCAGAAACTGGAAGACCAGTTGGAAAGTGACCGCGGGCGCATCATCAATTCGGCGGCCGTGCGACGCCTGCAGCAGAAAACACAGGTCTTCCCGCTGGAGCGCAACGCCGCCGTCCGCAGCCGGTTAACCCATTCCCTGGAAGTTCAACAGACCGGCCGCTTTATCGCCCGCACGATATTCCGCAAGCTTGGCCCCAGGGCTGCCGACTTTGGGTTGGCGGGCTTGGATCACGCGACCGAAACCCTGGTGGAAATGGCCTGCCTGATGCATGACATTGGTAATCCGCCGTTTGGCCATTTTGGTGAGGCGGCCCTGTCGCGCTGGTTTGCAGAACACGTTCGGGAACTCACGCCATTTCAGGACGACGGGGCGGGAGACGCACTGACCTCAAAGCTGGTGCTGGAACTGCAATGTTTTGAAGGCAACGCCCAGGCCATTCGCCTGATCAGCCATTTGCAAAAATTGAACCTGACGTTTGTTCAGGCGGCCGCTGTCTTCAAATACACCCGGCCGGCCACCGAGCCAAAACCGGACCGGGAGGCGCCGCTGGCCTACCTGCAGAAAAAACCCGGCTACTACTTCTCCGAGTCCGCGTTTGTGGCTTCCATGCAGCAGGCGCTGGCCATGGCCCCGGGGCACCGGCACCCACTGGCCTATGTGATGGAAGCCGCAGACGATATTTCTTATTGTCTGGCGGATCTGGAAGACGGTGTCGACAAGGGCCTGATGACCTACCCGGTTCTGGCGGACGCGCTGAAGGCAACGTTCCTGGCGTCGCGGCCGAAAGACGGCAACGACGCGCTGTTTGCCGGGTCTGGCGTAGCGAAATCGTTTGGTGACATTGTCGATGAGGCGCTGGCGTGTGCGGGGCGGGAGGCGATCAGTCAGGAGCATGAATTCTTTGTCTGGCTAAGAGTGGGGTTGATCCATCCGCTGGTTAACCATGCCGCTCAGGCATTTATCGATCATATTGAGCAGGTGTATCACGGCCGCCTGAACCGTGCCTTGCTGGAAGACGATTCACCGTGCCACAGCGTGATCGCAACGTTTAAACAGGTGGCAGTTGAGCGGGTGTTTTCGGTGCCGGAAGTCGAAACACTGGAACTGCAGGGCTACCGGATTATTACCGGCCTGCTGGATCATTATAAGCCATTGCTGACACTGTCCATGGCCGACTTCGAACGCCTGCTCGCCGGTGAACAGAAAGGCCTGCTGGTGGAGAGCCGGCTCTACAAACGTCTGCCCAAGAAGCACGTGAACGCGTATCTGACGTTAAAAGACGCGCTGCCATCCGGTGGCGCGCCCAACGTGTGGGAACGTTACTGTCGGTGTCGCTTGTTGCAGGATATGATCAGCGGCATGACCGACCAGTTTGCCCTCGACGAATTTCGGGCGCTGTCCGTGATGGACGGCCAGATTTAATCGATAGGTCCACCGTGCCGCAGGTTGCCGCGTGGTGACAACGCGTCAGCCGAAGGCCAGCCAGGCGCCCACCAGCACCATCAAACTGCCCGCCACACGGTTAATGACCCGAACGCCGCCGCCCTGGCGCAACGCCTGACGCAATTGTCGTCCGCCATGGGCATACAGTTGCAGGCACACAAACTCCAAGCCCAGAATGATGAGGATCAACGCCGTCAGCTGGGGCCCGATGGGCAGTGTGCTGTCAATGAACGGTGGCAACAGCGCGATAAAAAATGCCCAGCCCTTGGGGTTGGCGATCGCCGTCACAAAGCCCTGGGTCGCAAGCTGGAGCCGGGACGTACTTACAGACGCCGTGTCATCCTCTGGCATCGCCATCTTGCCCCGGGAACGCCAAAGCTGGAGGCCCAGCCAGGCCAGATAGAGCCCTCCGGCGTATTTGAAGAGAGTGAACGCGGTCGGGTATTTGAGCATAAAGGTTGCGACGCCAACCGCCGCCGCCGTCGCAACGACTGCAACGCCCACAAGCTCGCCCGCCATCATCCAGAGTGCTCGCTTTACCCCAATGGTAATACCCAGAGACAGCGCCAGGGTCATGCACATGCCCGGCGTAATGGAAACCACGAAAAAAGTCGGAATAAAGGCAGACAACAGCTGCAAGTTGAGAGATAACACGCTTAAACACTCATGCCAAGGGTGACGGAAATCGGACGATGCAAATGGATCGGATGCGACCGGATCAAAAGGCACCTGAGCCCCCACGCAGCGATCGGTAAGTTATTATTCAACATGGCTCGAAAGCATTTTTCAATCACACTATTGGCGCAGTACACTGAAACTGACATCGGCTAACGGCTGAACCACCGCCAGCAGAGACCATGACCCATGACTAAAGACAGTACCGACAGGCGAAAACTGGACCAGGTGCTGGACGCCCAGCGAGACTATATTGCCCAGCGCGAAAAAGGCTACCGGGAGCGCGCACTCAAACTGTATCCCTGGGTCTGTGGCCGCTGCGCCCGAACGTTTACCCGCGCCAATCTGAGTGAACTGACGGTGCATCATGTCAATCATGACCATGATGACAACCCGCCGGATGGCAGTAATTGGGAACTGCTCTGCCTGTATTGTCATGACGAGGAGCACAGCAAGTTCGAATCGTTCGTACGGTATGGCGGCGGCAGCGAGTCAAAACGACAGGCGGCCACCCATAACCCGTTTGCTGGTCTTAAAGAGGCGCTGGACCAGAAAAAATCTTAGGCAGACAACGTGAGAGACCGCTTGCGCGTGATGTCATAGAGATTGCGCAAGCGGCGTCAGGGCAGTAGGTGTCGACCGCTCAGCCTTGTGACGATTTTTTTTCGCGTTTGGCCACTTTCTTTTCTTTCGCGGTTAACGCCGGTTTCTTCTTGGATTCTTTAATGCTCTTCTGTTCTTTGCTCATGCGCTTTACTCCCAACCCATCGTTACCCTGAGCCAGAGTCTGTTCTGTCTCGCTGGCCTACCGCCACCGCGAAATACTGACGCGGTTTGGCAGGTGTCAGAATCGTATCACGGACACCCGATCAGCATAGCAGGATAAGTACGGATGCCCGTCGGAGCGACCGTGTCAGATTCTGCTCATGCCTCAGGTTTTCGTTTTGGTTGCCATTTGTTCAGTGCTCGGGTGCGGCTCGATCATTGTGCGCACATGAATGTCCCGTTGGGGAAAGGGAATCTGGATACCGGCGTCGCGCAGGGCTGTGGTAATGGCGGCATGCAGTTCGTGAGACAGGGGCATGTAGTCGAGCACGTCGTCGATAAACGCCCGAATCTCGAAATCAATGCTGCTGTCACCAAGCCCGACGCAAAAAACGGCGGGGGCAGGATCGCTTACCACCCGGTCGTTGGCTTCTGCCACACCCACCAGGATATCCTGCACGGCATCCACATCAGAGCCATAGGCAACCCCGACTTTGATAATGACCCGGGTAATGGGATCCGACAGAGTCCAGTTGGTCAGATCCTGAGTGACCAGGGTTTTGTTGGGTATGATCTGCTCTTTACGGTCCCAGTCAACCAGCGTGGTGGCGCGAATTCGGATACGTGAAACCGTGCCGGTGATACCGTCAATGGTGACGGTGTCGCCCACCCGGATCGGGCGCTCAAACAGCAGAATGATACCGGACACAAAATTCGCCACGATTTCCTGCAGACCAAAACCCAGTCCAACCCCGAGCGCCGCTATCAGCCATTGCAGCTTGGACCACTGCAAGCCGAGAACGGCAAGCGAGGCCGTTACACCGATAATGACAATCAGGTATTTAACCATGGTCGTCACAGCATACCCAGAGCCGGGTTCGAGATTCATCCGGCTCAGAATCATCACTTCCAGTGTGCCGGGCAGGTTTCGGGCCGCCAACAGGGTGGCTGTTGCAAGAATCAGACTCAAAAGCAGATCCCCAAGCGTAATTGGCAGCGGATCGCCACCTTCAAGACCGGTGGTGATGGTCCAGAGGGTCATATTATCAAACAGCTGAAGTGCTGGAATAACCTCTGCCCACAATGCCCAGAGGCCAGCAATCGCCAAGGCAAACGCGATCATGCGCAGCAGCGACGTGCTTTGCAGGTTAATATCCTTCAAATCCATTTCGGGCATGTCCAGTGCCTGTGGCAGACCTTCGCCCGAGAATTCCGCAGACTCTCTGGCTTCCGCCAGTTTCCGGTCCGCAGCCCGCTGTTCTCGCAAGCGTTCCAGCGTCATTCGGCGTTCGCGCACCGACAATTCCCGCAACCCGAGGTAGTAAAGCAAGATGATAAACGCCAGCCAGCAGAGGCTGACGAACAGATTTCGTTCCAGCTGCACCGCGGTGTAGTGATACCCCAGCCAGGATGCAACCGCGAGCAGAAGAGGTGTGGCAACCGCAATGCCATGTAACGATTTCAGGGTGAATTGGCCAATATGGTGGGTGCGTACGGCGCCCATAATACGGTGGGCAAAGACCGCCAGGGCAATGGATGCAACGGTAAAGAGTGTGCGGCCGAGACTGTTCTGGTATTGAGCCCCCTGTTCGGTCGCCATGGCTGGCGATAGGATGGCGATCGGGATCAAGACCATCAGCAAAATGGGAATTTCACGCCGGATGGCTTCCAGGGTGGTGGCGTTCCATTTGAAATGGCGTTCGCCCAGGCCATTTTTGCGGGCGACCTGATGCACTAGACTTAACAGGAACAAAATAAAGGCCGCCACCGTCATACCTTTGGACAACGCAGCGATAAAGTCACTGCCCTCCATCAGCATCAATGACGTTGTGGCCAGAACGAGGACGCCAGGCACAGCGAGCAGCAAACTGTACCCCAAGGCGAAAACGGTCGAAGCAAAGCGGTCGTGACGAACGTTGCCGACAGAGGCGCCGGTCTCGATCAGGCGCTCACAGAGGGTTCGGCGTTTGTACAGCAGGAGCAAAAGTACAGCCACCAGCAAGGTGATCCGGAGGCGGCGCTCCAGGACGGATGGTTTGATACTGTCGATCAGCGCACTCCATTGCTGTGGGGCAAAGGCCCATACAGCCGCACGGTAAAGCTGGGCAAAGGTATCCCAGCTCACAGGCGCAGTGCTTGGCAGCCAGAAGAGGCGTTGCAGCAACAGTTTTTTGTAGGCTTCGACCCGCAGTTGGAGCGCCCCCACGGTATTGAAGTATTCGTTGAGCACATCGATATGCTGGGTAATGCCCTTATGCAATTGGCGTAACAGGTCGGCACGTTTGCGGCGCAACTGTCCCTGGGGGTCCTGTTCCGGGGTCACGATTGCTTCGAACTCCTCAAGCCGAAGTTGCGCCTCGCGGGCGGCGGATAGCTTTTCATTGATGCCGGCGGTCAGGCTGTCGGCGATGCTTTGTCGCTCGAGTCTGTTCAGCCTTTGCCGTAGCAGTGACGCGTATTCATCGGTGAGGTTCAGGCCGGCGCGTTCCAACCGAAGCTCAAAACTCTGGTACTCATCGTTCAGCCGATTCAGCAAGGTTTCGGCGTACGACAGCCGTCCACGGCTGGCTTCGAGGGCACTGAGGCGCTGATCGACGGCGGTCCTGAGGGATTGAATCTGCTGGCGAATGCCCGCAGTGGAGGCCGATGGCAGGTCGACGTTCAAGGGCGTTGATATTTCTTCTTTGATCTCTGGCTGGACGGCGGGGAGAGAGGCTTGGGGGGTGGGCTTTTCGCTATCGGCCGCCGACATTTTTGCCGGTGCCTCTTCTGGCTTCTGGGCCGGCTCCTCTGTCAACTCCGCTGCCAACACTGGCGCCGCGAGCATGGACAGCAATAACAGTGCGAATAACCACAGAGTAGCGCGGGAAAGAGTAATACCCTGCGTGCAAATCAACATAAATTAGAGCGTCCCAAATACGGCCAATGCATCAGTTTAGCTGGAAAATGCAGCTTATGAGTGCGTGATCGGTGCTGCGATTGTCAGCGAAGCTCGATTCTAAGGGCTATCGGAGGTTCGATCCAGGCAGCACGTTTAATCCACAAGACGACTCAATGCCTGTGAATGCTTGTCGTAGATGCGGTCAATGCCGCACGGGTCGCATTTAACGCGGTGATGTCCTGTCTGACGGGGTCCTTTACGACGGGACGTTTCGCCAGGGGCGTTATTGATAATTTTGGGTGGTTGGTGCTCCGGTTCGACAGAGAATTAGCATGCCTGCGGGAAAGCGCCGGGATGCAGCAACTTTGAGCTTGTGCCGGGGCAAAAGGAGTGGCATATATTGCGTGTAGAGTTTGGGAAAGTGCAACGCCATGGACTGGGGACTGCTGCCGAATTTTTTGATGATTGCCCGCGCGGGTTCGCTCACGGGAGCGGCCGATCGGTTGGGTATTAACCACAGCACTGTCTGCCGACGGCTCAACCAGCTTGAAGGCCAGCTCAACTGCCAGTTGTTTGAACGCTTGCCCACGGGCTATAAGTTAACGCCGGAGGGTCAGGGCCTGCTGGCTCACGCCGAGCGCATGGAGGCGGAAGTCTTTCAATCGGAACGGCTTCTGGGTAGCGCCGACATCACCCTGCGGGGCGAAGTGCGACTCACGGCCCCGGAAACCTTGGTTTACGATTTCCTGCCTCACTATCTGGTGGAGTTTCATCGCCAGTTTCCAGAGATCCAGGTCAGTGTTCTGGTCTCCAATGCCGATCTGGAACTGAATCGACGAGAGGCGGATGTCGCGCTGCGCACCACTGCTGCGCCGCCGGATCATCTGGTGGGGCGTAAACTTACCGATATCGGCTGGGCTGTTTTTGGATCGCCCGGTTTGATAGAGACATTGGGGACGCCCGATAACCTGGTCAGTGCCTGCCGCTATCCCTGGGTCGGACCGGAGGCTTCTTTATTGCATCTCCCGGGCTATCGCTGGGTAATGGGCCAGGTGCCAGATCGCCAAGTGGTGGTGCGGGGCGGCAGTCTCAATGCCATTGCCCGGTTTGCCGAAGTCGGGCTTGGTCTGGCGGTGTTGCCCATGGATCAGGCCAAGCCTGGCCTGAAACCTTTGCTGGCATTGTCGACGACGCCCCAGAGCGGGCTTTGGTTGCTGACTCATGCCGACTTGCGGCACATGGCCAGAATCAAGGTGCTGATGTCCTTTCTTGCCGACGCTTTTTACCAAGACCCACGCTGGCCATTCCTTCAGGGCCTGGATGTCCGTTAAGGGAGACTGCCTGGTCGCGCCCCGCGCGCTAAGAACCATGCCCACGCCGGCCCACTCACAGCATTACCCGATCGGCTGATAGACAACGCCGCGCCAGTCTATCAGGATGATGGCGCGCTCATTCCCTGCTTCACTCACCTTTGCCATACAAGGTCGTCCTATCATGCCTGCCCCTTTCGACACGCTTCTGTTCTGGCTGCTGGCGGGCATCGGTGTGATCCTCACCGGCATTTCCAAGTCCGGCTTTGCCGGCGGCGCGGGTGTGGTTGCCGTGCCGCTTCTGGCGTTTGCTGTTCCGTTGCCGTTGGCTGCGGTCATCATGCTGCCGGTTTTGCTGTTCATGGACATCAGAACCATTCACCTGTATCGCAAGCACGCCTCGCTGGCGACGCTGAAACACTTGGTGCCTGCTGCGTTTGTCGGAATTGCCTTGGGCGGATCGGTCATGGGGATGTTATCGACAGCGGCGCTGGAACTGATCACTGGCGTTATTTCAATCGTGTTTGCCAGTTGGCAATGGATATCCAGTTCGCTGCAGCGATTCCAGCAAGCCGGGTGGTTTTGGGGAACCGTCTCCGGGGTGACCAGTACGTTGATTCACGCAGGTGGCCCGCCGATCAATGTCTATTTTCTGGGTCGAAACCTGCCAAAACTGCAATGGCTGGGGACGGCCGCTGTGTTGTTTGGCGTCATGAATCTGACCAAGGTTATTCCCTACAGCCTGAATGGATTCTGGGAGTTGCGATTGTTGTTGGTGTCCGTCCTCTTATTGCCGGCGGCGTGGCTGGGGGTGCAGTTGGGGCATGGTATTCAGCAACGGATTGGCGGCGATACCTTCACGCGTATCTGTCGGGTCTTGCTGATGATTTCAGGCGCCGGGCTGGTCGTAAAGGGCTTGTTTTTCACCAGCGTGGTTTAGCGTCTCTGGTGCTTCTGCGCCTGCAGGAACAGTGAAGCAGGGGGCAAACCTGTCGCAGGGATACGAGCCCGGCTTGCCCTTTACCAAACGTAACCGAGCAGCAACGTTTTTATAATTGATCAATCGTCCGGATGCGCCTATTTTTTGATCAAGGTGGCGCTGTCTGTCACGGTATCCGTTCGGTAAAACGGTCACGACGATACGCCGGCCTTGCCAACAATAAAAAAGCCAAGCGCCCGAATGCGGCAACCCAGCATCCTGCGATTGGCACTACGCAAGGAGAACTAGTAATGGAAGCACCCGTTGATGATCTGGAAAGCAGAACCAAGGATGCCACCGATTCGCTGGTTGAAATAATGCCAGCGGCGATTACGCTGGCCATGATGTTTCGCCAGCGTAAGATGGCCGCCTGGTTAAGAACAGAGTTTGATGGTTACCCTGAGAGCGTCGCATTACCAGCCTATCGCTGTGATATTCCCGGCCACATTGTTGCCCGTTCTCCGCAATATGGCTGGATTCCAGCCCCAGTGAACGAAAAACAAAACCTCGAACACGGTCATCTTGACATAAACGAAGGCGTTAAGGCGTTGGAAAAAATCTGTCTGAGCTGCAAGAAAGGCAGCGGCAAGCAGATTGCCTTCCAGCCTGAACAGATGCAACAACTGCAAGCCCAGATTAATCTCAGCGCGGAACTTGCGTTGACCATCAGCCGGGAAAGCTATTCAAAGCTTTTGACGGCCATCCGCTCCACGATTTACTTATGGAGTCGCGAACTCATCGAACTCGGGTTCAGTGGCGCGCATAATTCATTCAGCAATGAGGAAAGGGAGAAGGCAGCGCACCTGGACGATCCGGAGCGGTTTTGGCAGCAAGCCCTGCTGGAGTCTGAAAGTCTCCCAATACCCCAGGTTCGAGCGCCCGGCTTTTTTGAGCGTGTGTTCGGGAATTAGCCAGACAAGTAGGCCGTCGCCGGATCATTCCTTAAACTGCTGGCTCCTCCTTGGCTCAGCGCGTTAAGATCCGGCTTCCCTTTTCCACGCCTGAGGTCTCATGGCCCGTTTTGAACTGATTGGCACCGCTACGATTCCGGGTCGCGGGACCGAATTGAAACTGCTGCAGCGTAACGACGAGTTCTCGATTAAAATTGCCGGTAGTACCGGCGAGCTTATGAACAGTCGGCTACACGGCTCCGAAGATGCGCTTGCGACCCTGGCCTGTGAGCGTATTGCCGGCAACCCCGAGCCACATGTGCTGATCGGTGGGTTGGGCATGGGCTTTACGCTGGCGGCTGCGCTTGAGTCACTCGGTGGGGATGCACAAGTGACGGTCGCGGAATTGGTGCCGGAAGTGGTTGAGTGGAACCGGGGTGCATTGGGTGCGGCGGCAGGCAATCCGCTACGGGATCCGCGGGCCAAGGTTCACCTTGGCGATGTTGGCCTGTTGCTGCAAGAGTCGGACGGCCGCTATGACGCTATTCTGCTGGACGTCGACAACGGCCCGGAAGGCCTGACTCGCAAAGAAAATGACTGGATTTACTCCTCCGCCGGTATTGCGGCTGCCCAGTCGGCCCTGCGTCCCGAGGGCATCCTGGCTTACTGGTCGGCCGGGCAGGATCATGACTTCACCGAACGGTTGCGCAAAATGGGCTTTGCCGTGGAGGCGGTCACGGTGCGGGCACACCGACCGGGCAAAGGTGCCCGTCACGTAATCTGGCTGGCTTGGTAGCTGATCTGGTAGCGGGTCCGATAAGTGGCTTGTTAACGGGTGGCAGTGAGCTCACGGGCATTTCCAGTCGCCTGACGAGGAACCGTCGGCGGCGGTGCGCATCGCTTGCGCCAGCGTGATCAGGTTCTGCTGATGTGCCCTCACCAACGCATCCAGATTAAACGCCGCCGCTTGTCGCGCCCACACACGGCAAGTGATGTGATGAAGACGCTCACCGTCATGCCGTGTCAGTTGAACGCGTGCCTCGATCAATGCGTATTCCCCCGGTACCGAGTCAAAGCGCGTGATGGCAACCGCGGCCCTGATGGTGTCGGGGCCCGGCTCTGACTGCACCAGATAGGTGTCCAGTACACTTTGAATTTCGTCGGCCAGAAACGCGCCCCACCAGTCGGATTCCAGCACGATCAAATGGCTGGCATTCTGGCGCACCACCAATTCCCGGCGATTAACCTGTGGCGGAACGGTGACGTCTGTCACGGCAATGGGGACGTTGTCCCGGCCGGATGCCGGTGACGACAACGGCATCAGTGTATGGTAGCGGACCTGTGGGCTGCTGCACCCCGATAGCCCGATCATTACCGTCAGCCCAATCACCAGAAGTGCAGAGCGGTTGCCGCGGAGGCGGTTTCCTGATGAGGCGAGGTCGGGGATCGTCATGGGCGTAAGGTCCCTGTGTTGTGTTCCTTGCGTCCACGAATCAGTGCTTCCGGGTGTCGGCGGAGGTAATCCGACAGGTCACGAACGGAGCGCGACATGCGCTCCAGTTCATTCAATGTATGGCCAATGCGTTGCCGTTCCGGCGAGTCGTAGGCAAATGTGGCCGTGGCGGCTTGCAGAGTCGCGCTCATTTCGTTCACCAGAATATCTATCCCTTGTAAGGTGTTGCGCGTTGACGGCAGGGTGTCGCGGTTGATGGATGTCAACGTCTGCTTAAGTTCTTCCAGACTGCCATTCAGGTTGTCAGCAATGCGATCAAACGGAATCTGGCTTAATCGGTCGACAATGTCAGTGAGCTGGTCCTGGATTTTGTCGAAGCTGGTGAACTGGGTGGGAATCTCCACCACGGCCCCTGCATTTTTATCGGCCACGACGTCGGTACCTGCCCCGGGAACGAACGCCAACGCGACATAGAGCTGCCCGGTCAGCAGATTGTTTTGGCGTGCCTCGGCGTGCAGACCCTGCCGAACAAATTGATGGAACAGCGCCTGGGTAAGGCTCTGCTGGTTGTCGCCGACATCGATGGTTTGCGTCCTGAGTAATTTGTCATAAGCGTCGCCGATTAACTGGGGGTAGACTTTTGCATCGACGATGACGGGAAACGTTTCGGTGACAGGGTCGTAATCCAGGGATATTTCGGTCACTTCGCCGATTTTCTTGCCTTTAAAATCGACCTGCGCGCCTTCCCGTAAGCCCCGCAGAGAATGGCCAAAATGCATCCGAATGATCTGCGCCGGGCCTTTGTCGGGGGTGAGTGCGGCTTCCTGCGTCGGGTAGAGCCTGAATGAGGTGTCGGTCTCGGCGGGTTCTGCCTGGCCGTCTGGGGGTGTCGCAAAGGCAATCCCTCCTGTAACCACGGAGACCAACGATTCGGCATCGAATTCGACGCCGTCGGCACTGACACCTATGCGAATACCACTGGCATTCCAGAATCGGGTATCGGCCGTGACAAACCGGTCATTGGGGGCAGACACGAAGACATCCATGTTAACGCTGTCGCCAGAGTGATCCAGTTCATAAGACACCAACTGACCGACCCGGACCTTGCGGTAATAAATGGGCGAGCCGATATCCAGTGATCCCAGATCCTCTGCCTTCACCACAAAACGCTTGCCGGGCTCGCCGTAGGTCACAGGCGGCGGCGATTCGAGTCCGGTAAAGCTTTCCGTGCGATGCGCTGAGGTACCGGGATCGGCGGCTATGAAACCGCCTGACAGCAACGTGTCCAGGCCGGAGATGCCCTCGGTGCCGATGCGTGGCCGCACCACCCAGTAACGTGAATCCTGCCGGGTGAAATCTACGGCTTCCCGGTTCAGTTTGGCTGTCACAATAACCTGGCCATGGTCGCTGCTGAGCTTGACATCGGCTACCTCGCCAATGACAACGTTACGGTATTTGATGGGTGATTTTTCCGCGGTGAGACTGCCCGCGGTCTGAAACGAAATCCTGATGGTCGGGCCGGTTTCCTGCCAGGCTTTGAACAGCATCGATAGGCCCACAATGGTGGCCACGATTGGCACCAACCATACCAGCGACAGCCCGAGGGGACGGGACCGCACGTCGGCTTCTGCTGGCTGGCTGTCCTTGTCGCTAGCGGTCATGGTGATCAGGGCTGTCCCATATCAGGCGCGGATCAAAACTTTGCGTCGCCAGCATGGTCAGCACCACGACCAGGCCGAAAAAAAGTATGCCAATCCGGGGTTCGATGGCCCCAAACAGGCCAAACTGAACCAGCGCGGATAGCAGGGCGGCGACGAATACATCAAGCATAGACCAATAGCCGATCAGCTCAAGCGCCCGGTAGAGCAAGGTTCGCTCCCGACGGGACCGGCGATTGCCGCGCTGAACGGTAATGAGCAACAGCGTTAACACGAGAAATTTGGTTACCGGTACACCGATACTGGCCACAAAGATGATTACAGCAATGTCCCAGGCCCCGGTTTGCCACAATTCCACCACGCCGCTCAGAATGGTGACCGAGGTGTCTTTTTGCAACGCCTGGGTGTGCATGATGGGCAGTAAGTTGGCTGGCGCGTATAGCACCAGGGCCGCCAGCATCAGTGCCCAGGTGCGGGAAACCGCCCGGGGTTTGCGAAAATGCAAGGCGTCACCACAGCGGGGGCAATGGTGAGGGTGGGTGGCCAGAGAACAGGCCAGCCGACAGCGGTGGCAGAGGCATAACCCCAGGGTCTGCGCGGATGGGGGGGTCATGGCACTTCGTTCCAGAGCCGACGCAAATCACGTCCGGCGAGGCCAATGATCAACACGCTGAGCGCGGCCAGGGCAAACAGACCGGCCGTCGGTACGACTTGCAGCCGCCCGCTGAGCTTGATCACACTGACCAGCGCCCCCAGGAGAAAAACCTCCAGCATACTCCAGTGACGAAGCCTGTTGAGCGCCTGCATGCAATGATTAAAGTACGGTGCCCGCCGCCGGTAGCGGGCGTAGGTCAGCACCCACACCAGCAAACTGATTTGCAGCGCGGGTACCAGCAATACCGCGCAGGCAACAGCCACGGCCATGAGACTGACAGGCCCCTGGGCGAGTGCAAGCGCAGACTCAAGCAGAGTTGCTGACTGAGTCTGGCCCTGAACGTGGATTAATAGAATCGGGTAAACGCTGAGGTACGCCATCAGCAGTCCGGCGGTCACGCTGAGTGCCAGGCACTGATCGATGGACAGCCAGTGGTGGCGGGCGATGACCGCGCCGCAGCGCTGGCACTGGGCTTTCTGGAAGCGAGAGAGTATTGGCCGGTGATAGACGGAGTCGCAGTACTCGCAAATAATGAGGTTGACCGGATCACTCATCGGGGGCCTGTCCTTGCCTCTCAGTCAATCGAGTTCAAGCAATTTTAGCTTGGGACAAAGGCTCTCCCTTGTCCAGTTGTGGCCCGTGACGATGAGGCGGTTTACATACCGGCGTCGGTGCTTTCAAAGATTTTATCCGCAGAGGCAGCCACAAAACCCGTGTACAATTCGCCATCGGTCTTGGGGTAGCGCTTGGCAAACTCGTAAAAACAGCTGGGTATGGCGACGGTTTGGTCTTTAAACGCGACCTCGGCCCGGTCAGCCATGGTGGATGACTGCTCCAGCAGCTCTTCCGGCGAACCTTTAATCTCACCGCCGGAGCTGTTCACGGTATATCCCTCGGCCTTGAGAACCTGATTCACTTCCTCGACAGTCTTGAATTTCACCAGTTGGTTTACGCTGACTGTAAAGTGATTGGCACGATAACCCCAGGCAGCCAGCCAGGCCGCGTATTCACTTTCAGCGAGCAGCTTTTTGTAAGTGCCATAATCGACCTGCCAGTGGGTGCCGGAGTACAGAAAATTATCCGCCGTCACAGCGTTCGGGCTGATCTGATCCACCAGCTCGTGAACAATGGCTTGCAGCTCGGGTGAAAATTGGTCGACCAGCAGCTCGGAGATAAAGACCTTGGGTGCGGTCGGGTCCGGGTGCTCGTAATGTTTGGCGTAGAGCTTCTTGGCCTCAAAATGGTATTCGCCACCTTCGGTGTAGCCGAGCGCAAGAAAGTGCGCGGCCAGTTTCTCAAGATTGACCTTTTCGAGGTTAAAGGTGCGTAAGGCAATGTGGTCGTTGACAATTTCACTGCCTTGGGTGCCGCCCAGAATGCGGTGGATTTCGGTGGCTGAAGGGGTCACCTCCAGGTAGTTGTCCCACAGATGCTGGAACAGCGCGTCTCTATCGGTGTGCATACTGTAACTCCTGTTGTTGATTGCCCGACGCTTCATTGGCGCCCGGGATGGCACTGGTTTTGGCCGCCGCCAGTTGAATGATGCGCGCTGTGCCGCCGTTCTTCAGGCCGAGGGCAAGCGCGAGATCAGCCGGTACTTGCAGCAAGTTGTGTTGAGGGAGGTAGATGGCCTGGTCCGTGACACTGGCACGGAAATCATTGACCCCGGTGTTGGCTATCGCCAGCACACCGCCTTGAGTACCCGTCTTCCGACAGTGTAGCACCGGCATGTCCGGGCTAACGGCCTGGACCTGACATTCGATAGAGTCAGCGACGGTGCGAATCTGGCTCAATTCGGCTTCGACGGTTGGGCCGGCATCGAAGAGGTCCACATAGCCCTTGTGCCGGAATCCTTCAGATTCCAGCAAGTGCAAGGCGGGCTTGGTTTTTTCGTGAACTTTGCCAATAACGCCCTGGGCCTCATCGCTCAACAGATGGGTATACAGCGGATATTTGGGCATGAGTTCGGCAATGAAACTGTTGTTGCCGGCGCCCACCAGCTGCGTGACGGTGGGAAAGTCGAGATCGACAAAATTCGCACTCAGCCAGTTCCAGAACGGCGACCGGCCATCCTCGTATGAAACCCCCCGCATCTCGGCGATCACAGTCTCAGCGAACCGGTGGGCATGCTGAGCCATAAATAAAAAACGAACTTTAGACAGCAGCTTGCCGGCGTAGGCGCGGCGAAACTGTGGACGCAGAAACAACGTGCAGATTTCTGAACAGCCGGTGTAGTGGTTGCACATGTTGAGCACGTCAATGCGCCTGTATAAGCCAAGCGCACGGGAATGATGGACCACCTGACTGTTGTGGTAATGATAAAGCGGATTGTCGAGGCCAACGGAAGCCGCTATGGCCGTTGTGCCCATAATATCCCCTGTCACGGGGTCCTCCAGCACGAACAGATAGCTTTCGTGACCGGGTTGGCTGACGCTGGCCTGAAAGCTCTCGATGGAGTGTTGGATTTTTCGTCTCAGAAACGCCAGGTCATTCACCAGCGACGTAAACCCCGGGCCGGATTCAACGGCAATCTGCTGCAATGCGGACAGATCCTGGTGAGCAATCGGACGAATAATCATGGCCCCGCCTCCACGGTTGTAGGTTTATGCCGATTGGGCGGCTGATGCAAAAACGCTGGCAACAGCACGCTCAAAGCGGAGCAGACCCTCATCAATGTCGGCGTCGGGAATCACCAGGGACGGTGCTAACCGAACCACATCGGGGCCGGCCACCAAACACATCAGGCCTTCCCGGGTGGCTGCCTGGAGAATTTCCTTGGCGCGGCCCGCAAGCGCCGGTTGCAATTCGGCACCGATCAGCAGACCTTTGCCACGGATGTCGCGGAAAATACCGTACGTTTCATTGATCCGGTTGAGGCCGTCCCGGAAGCGCTGATGGCGCTGGCGCACACCGTCCAGCAGGGCCGGGTCATTCACGGTATCAAAGGTGGCCTCGGCTACGGCGCAGGCCAGTGGATTGCCACCGTAAGTGGAGCCGTGGGTGCCGACGCTCAGATGTTTTGCTATTGCGGTGGTGGTTAACATTGCGGCCACCGGGAAGCCCCCGCCCAAGGCCTTGGCGCTGGTCAGAATGTCCGGGGTAACGCCACAATCCATGTACGCGTAGAGGTGGCCGGTACGGCCTACGCCGGTTTGCACCTCGTCAAAAATCAGCAACGCGTTGTGTTTGTCGCACAGTTCGCGAACGCCTTTGATAAACGTCGGGTCGGCCTCAATGATGCCGCCTTCGCCTTGCACGGGTTCAATGATGACCGCACAGGTTGTGTCCGAAATCAGCGCTTCAAGGCTGGCCAGATCGTTGTAGATTGCATGATGAATGGCGCCCGGCTTGGGTCCGAAGCCGTCGGAATAGGCTTTCTGGCCGCCAACCGTAACGGCGAATAGCGTCCGGCCGTGAAAACTTCGCTCAAAGGCGATGATCCCGTTTTTGGCTTCACCAAATTCGTTAAAGGCATAGCGGCGTGCGAGTTTAAGGGCCGCCTCGTTCGCTTCGGTGCCCGAGTTGGCAAAATACACCCGCTCAGCGAAGGTCGCATCGGTCAGTTTCCTGGCCAGTCGCAAGGCGGGTTCATTGGTCATTACATTGGCCAGGTGCCAAAGCTGCTCACTTTGGGCCTGCAGGGCCTGTACCAGGGCAGGGTGGCAGTGTCCCAGGCAGTTAACGGCGATGCCGCCGGCAAAATCGATGTATTCACGACCTTCCTGATCCCACACCCGCGAGCCTTTGCCTTTGACGGGTATAACGGCGGGTGGCGCGTAGTTGGGCACCATGACTTCATCGAATAATGCGCGGTTGACGTTCATTGGCGGACCTTAAAGCAGGTGACGGTAATGGGCGCGGCTGAGCATTCGGGCGCGGCCTATTAGATTGTTACGCCTAGTATGACGGTCTCGTCTGCTGTTTTGCAGTTCCAAAATGAACGATACGGTGTCATTATTGAGCAAATTGACGGGAAGAATGATCATTATGATCAGCAAGCAA
This sequence comes from Marinobacter caseinilyticus, assembly GCF_011074955.1. Lineage (GTDB taxonomy): Bacteria > Pseudomonadota > Gammaproteobacteria > Pseudomonadales > Oleiphilaceae > Marinobacter > Marinobacter caseinilyticus. Next base: position 32,436 of record NZ_WUQJ01000024.1, read on the forward strand.
GACCAGCAACTGCTGTTACTCTTACGCCGCAATGCCCGCGTCAGCATTTCGGACCTGGCCCGATCACTGAATCTTTCTCGCTCGACCGTCCAGAATCGCATTGCCCGTCTGGAAGCCAGCGGCGTGATCCGGGGCTATTCCCTGGAGATGGGGGGTGAATATTCCGCCAACCAGGTGGAAGCCCATGTCTCAATCAAGGTTCATCAAAAGCTGACGGCCAGGACCAACAGCGCCCTGGAACAGCTCAGTCAGGTGGCTCAGCTTTATTCGGTGAGTGGCGACTACGACTTATTGGCCATCGTTCAGGCCCAGTCACTGGAGGCACTGAGTGCTGTGCTGGATGAAATCGGGAATCTGGAAGGCGTTGAGCGAACCAACTCAGCGGTGGTGCTGGAAACCAAGTTCCGGCGCTAAGGCGTCTCGGAATGCCCCTCGGGCAGGGAGCCCAAGGCGATCTTCCGAGGCTCCCCAAGTCGAGGTTCCTAAGTAATTGTGCCGATTATCCTTTAGTCAGGGATTGTCGCCTTCAGGCTGCTTTAACCCACTAATATCAGTAATCTTTGCTTCTTTCTCCGACCATTGGGGTTGCCAGCTTCGGTCACGGTCGGGGCTTAGCCTTGGAAAAATGGCCGCCAAAGCGCCATACTGTGGTACCTAATTTTAGAACCATGAGCACTGGAGACGAGAGCATGAGCAACAAAGAGTTGCAGGCACTGAAAGAGAAATACGTCGCCGCTGGTGCAGCCAGCCCGAACGAACAATTTGCAGATCACGCCAAGAACGCGGAACTGTGGGACGCCGATGGCAAGCGCATGATCGATTTTGCCGGAGGTATTGGCGTACTGAATATTGGCCATCGCCATCCCAAGATTGTTGAGGCCGTGAAGGCCCAGCTGGACAAGGTGATGCATACCTGCCAGACCGTCATGCCTTATGAAGGTTACGTGAAGCTGGCTCAGAAGCTCAGTGAAGTCACGCCGGTCCGTGGACATGGCAAAGTGATGCTGGCGAATTCCGGTGCCGAAGCACTGGAAAACGCGGTCAAGATTGCCCGCGCTGCCACCGGCCGTACCAACGTGATCTGTTTTGACGGTGGCTACCATGGCCGTACCTTCATGACCATGGCGATGAATGGCAAGGTCCGGCCTTATCAGGCGGGTTTTGGCCCGATGCCGGGGACTGTCTTCCGCGCACCCTATCCGGTGCCTTATCACGGCGTGAGCGTGGAAGAGGCGCTGCGCGGTCTTAAAATGACCATGAAGACCGATTCCGATCCGCAGGACACCGCCGCGATTGTGTTGGAGCCGGTCCTGGGTGAGGGTGGTTTCTACCCGGCGCCTGCCAGCTTCCTGAAGGCCATTCGCGAAATCTGCGACGAGCATGGCATCCTGATGATTGTCGATGAAGTGCAGAGCGGCTTTGGCCGGACGGGTAAGATGTTTGCCATTGAGCACAGTGGTGTCGAGCCCGACATGATGACCATGGCCAAGAGTATGGCGGACGGCATGCCGATCTCTGCCATTGTTGGCACCGACAAGGTTATGGACAGCTCTGGCCCGAACTCACTGGGTGGCACCTATACCGGCAGCCCGGTGTCCTGTGCCGCGGCACTGGCGGTGATGGACGTGTTCAAGGAAGAGGATGTCCTTGGCAAGAGCCAGCGTCTGGGTGACAAACTGGCGCAGCGGTTTGCCCAGTGGCAGGAAAAATTTGCCTACGTGGACAACGTTCGCAATCTGGGTGCAATGGCCGCCATTGAACTGGTGACCGACAAGACCAGTCGCGAACCCCGCGCCGATATGGCTGCGGAAGTGACCAAGAAGGCCAAAGAGAAAGGCCTGATTCTGCTGAGCTGTGGCATGCACGGCAACACAATTCGTTTCCTGATGCCAGTCACCATCGAAGACGATGTGCTGGAAGAAGGCATGAACATTGTGGAAGAAGCCCTGAGCGAACTGGCGTGATCCATTAACGCTGAGTTGGTAGACAAAACCCGCGACCTGGTCGCGGGTTTTTTTGTGCCTTCATCTTAGCGATAGCGTTGTAGTCGTGTTGCCGGGTAACTCAGAGTTGCCGCACCAGTGCGGCCATTCGCTCCCGTTGCTGCGTGTCCGGCATAGCGCCGTGGGCGGCTTGTATGTTGTCGCGGGCATGCCCGGGGTCACTGGTGGCGGGAATGGCGCAGGTGACCGCCGGGTGACTGGCAATGAACTTAAGGAAAAACTGCGCCCAACTGGTGATGTCCAGGTCGGCGGCCCAGGCGGGCAAGTCTTTGCCCCGGACCCGGCCAAACAGGGTGCCCTTTTCAAAGGGTTCATTGATCAGCGTGGCAACGCCATTGTCCCGCGCCACGGGCAGTAAACGTTTCTCGGCTTCCCGTTCGAGGATGTTGTAATTGAACTGCACAAAATCCAGTGGTTCGCGCTCACACAGTGTGGCCAAACGGTCAAACGCGCCGGTTTGATAGTGCGTCACACCGATATAACGGATACGGCCCTCCTTGCGCCAGGCTTTTAGCGTATCCAGATGAGTGTCGGTATCGACCAGGTTATGCACTTGCACCAGATCCAGTGGACCACCGCCCATCCGTCGCTGAGATCGGGTCATTTGGGCGATGCCATCCTCACGGCCCTGGGTCCAGATTTTTGTTGCCATAAACAATTCATCGGCGATGCCGAGCTCCGCGGCCAGTTCACCCACCACCGTTTCAGCCGTGCCGTACATGGGGGAGCTGTCCACCAGCCGACCGCCGCCCTGGTAGAATTGGTCGAGCACTTTACGCCGTGCCGCCATGGCGGTCGCATTGTCCGGAGAGACGTTAAACGTGCGAGCGGTGCCCAGACCAATCACCGGAATGCGTTCGCCGGAGGACGGAATGGCCCGGAATACCAGCGATTCGGGCAGAGGTTCCCCGAGCAAGGGGCGACACAGGCTGGTCAGCGCGATACCGGCGGACAGCGTCAGTAGCTGTCGACGGGACAGCCTGCAATCAGCGTAGGGGTTGGGTTTGTGGTGTGTCATTGGTTATCTCCTTGTGCTCTTGGCGAGCACGTTGACTGTGTCCCTGGCCAAGCCGGTACCCAATCACGGCCCAGAGCGCCGCCAGAGGTACCGCGACCCATGAAATGCCCGTCAAACCCAGCCCCAGGGCCGCCAGTCCGGTGTAGGCCCAGCCGGCTACGGCATCCCCCCCGCGATAGATGACGGTATCGATGATGTTCTTGGCTTTGTATTTTTCCATTCGTGGCACGACGGTGAACAGCATTTCACGCCCCGGTTTCGCAATGGCGTAATTACCGGCGCGCCGCAGGCATTGGAAAACCACCAGCGTTATCAGGACCGGGGCTGCGGCCAGGCACACGAAGCCGATCGCGACAATGACCGGCACCAGGGCCAGCGTCCGATTGAGCCCGAAACGCTGGATCAGGCGCGCGGTAATCAGCAGTTGCAGACCAATGGTCAGCGTGTTGGTGGCAAAATCGAGAGCGGCGAAGACCGAGGTGCGGTCACCACTGTCCGAGAACGCCTTGCTGACAATCTCCGCCTGGGCGAAATACAGAAAGGTGGCGAGTGTGGTGTAGAGCAGGATGAAGGCGCAGATGCCCTGCAAGTACCGCGAACGGGCAATGGCCTGGGCGCCTTCCAGCAGTGTTCCGCCCAGGGCTTCGCCTTGCTGACTGGCTGTTTGGGTGTGGCCGGGCTCAGCCGCTCTGTTGCGTTGGATGATCCAGATGCAGGGTAACGTCAGGGCCAGGGCCAGGGCGGCAATGGGCAGTAAGTGCTGGGGAGCCATAAGCTGGGCCAGCATGCCGGTGAGTCCGGGCCCGACGATGGCTCCGGCGCTGCCGCCAGCCGCGATGATGCCAAACAGGCGGGCGGCTTGCCGGTCATTGAATATGTCGGTCATAAAACTCCAGAATACCGACACCACGAATAGATTGAACACCGACAACCAGACAAAAAATACCCGCGCCGCCCAAGCCGCGGCAATATCCGCTTGCAGCCAAAACCAGAAGCCAATGATGCAGGCGATAAAGAGGCCGTAGGTTAGGGGCAACAACACGGCCCGCCGAAAGCGTATTGCCAGTGCCGCAAACAAGGGAGAAGCCACCAGCATGGCAATAAATGTCGCGCTGAACAGCCACTGGAGGTTGTCAACGCCGCCACGGACGCCCATCTCGTCGCGGACCGGGCGCAGGATGTAGTAGCTGAACAGCAAGAAGAAAAAATAGCCAAAGCTGGCCAGCAGCGCTGGCCATTCATCGCGGTTAATCATCACAAGGCGTGACCATCGATCCCCACGCGGGGAGGGCCCGGAGGTGGCAGCCTGTGACTCGAAAGCGTCCCTGGACTGGCTCATTGGTTCAAGTTTTGCTCGCTGGTGGAACCCGGACAACAGCTGGCTACATTCTAACCAGTTTGATGCGGGTCGGCCAACCGGCTCGTCATATAATGCTGGCCCAACCCCATCCTGGTAGGGAGACGCAAGAGCGGTCTAGTCCGCCCGGTGCCGCTGCTCAAAGTCTTCCAGCTCAACATTGATCGCATTGGTGGAGATAACAATTTCGTAGAGGGAAAACAGCAGCGAGAGTGACAGCAGTATCAGGCTTGCGCCGAAGCACAGGACACCCATCAATTGCCAGCCCAGGAAAAGTGCAAACATCGACAGGGTGCACACGAAAAAGCTGAGCACACCGAAGGCCTGCATGCGCTTGGTCAGCATGATACGTTTGCGCAGCATGCCAATCTGGCGGGCGATGATGGTGTAATCCTTTTCCCGCTCCATTTGTTTGAGCCGTCGGATCAGTTGGGCGAGTACCAGAAATCGGTTGGTGTAGGCCAGTAAGAGCAGGGAGATGGCAGGAAACAGCAGCGCTGGCGTGGTTAGGGTCACAGGTCCGTCCTTAATGTGATCGTTTAGGGGTAATAACGTTGCATCATACGGCCATTGATGCGGTCAGGACCAGACAGTAGCCAGTTCGTCGTGAGGCAACGGACCAACATCGACCGGGCTGTGCCCGGGTTAGTAATATTGGCCGGGGGATCGACGCTCGGATCAGTCCCCTCTGGTGGCCAGTCCAAGAGAGGCGGGGTGAAAAGTAGATGCGGCTTGATTAAAAAATGTGCTATCTTCGCCGCCATTTCACACTAAGACCCGTCAATAAGGTCTATCGATAAGGTCTAGCGACAAGACCCATCCGATTCAGTTTTGATCAGGAGCTCCGGCCGCCTTTATGCAATCCGCCAAACCCCTTTTTGACCACCCGAAATACTGGGCCGAATGCTTCGGACCATCGCCATTTTTGCCCATGTGCCGGGAAGAAATGGACCAGTTGGGTTGGGACGCCTGCGACATCATTATCGTGACCGGTGACGCCTACGTTGATCATCCGTCGTTTGGCATGGCAGTGATCGGGCGCCTGCTTGAGGGCCAGGGGTTTCGGGTCGGCATCATCGCCCAACCGGATTGGCACTCGAAAGAGGATTTCATGAAACTCGGCAAACCCAACCTGTTTTTTGGGGTGGCCGCCGGCAATATGGATTCGATGATCAATCGCTACACTGCGGACCGCAAAGTGCGCTCGGACGATGCCTACACGCCGGGCGACGTGGGCGGCAAGCGGCCAGATCGAGCCAGCCTGGTATACAGTCACCGGTGCAAAGAAGCCTACGGCGACGTGCCCATAGTGCTCGGGGGCATCGAGGCATCGCTGCGACGGATTGCACACTACGACTACTGGCAGGACAAGGTTCGCAAGTCCATCCTGATCGACGCCGGTGCCGACATCCTGCTGTACGGCAATGCTGAGCGGGCCATTGCCGAGGTAGCATCACGCCTGTCCCGTGGTGAAGCGGTGGAGACTCTGACCGACATTCGCGGCACTGCCTTTGTTCGTCGTGACACCGCCGAAGGCTACTATGAGCTGGATTCCACCCGGGTGGATCGCCCGGGGCGGGTCGACAAAATCATCAGTCCCTACGTCAACACCCAGGAACTTGAGAGTTGCTCCAGCACTCAGGCGGCCGGCCCCGAGCAGGCGGCTGACCTGGACGAAGCGGTGGTGGTGCAGTTGTTGCCCAGTTCCCGGGTCAATCGGGAAAACACCGTTATCCGGTTGCCGTCGTTTGAAAAGGTGCGTAATGACCCGGTCCTCTATGCCCACGCCAACCGAGTACTGCATCAGGAAACCAACCCCGGTAATGCTCGGGCGCTGGTGCAAAAGCACGGCGATCACGATGTCTGGTTCACACCTCCACCGATTCCACTGACCACGGAAGAAATGGACTATGTGTTTGACCAGCCCTTCGCGCGAGTGCCACACCCGTCTTACGGCGATGCCCGTATTCCCGCTTATGAGATGATTCGATTCTCGGTAAACATCATGCGTGGCTGCTTCGGTGGCTGTACCTTTTGCTCAATCACCGAGCATGAGGGCCGGATTATCCAGAACCGCTCGCAGGATTCGATCATCCGTGAGATAGAAGCGATGCGGGACAAAGTGCCCGGTTTTACCGGTGTGGTGTCGGATCTGGGCGGGCCGACCGCGAACATGTACCGCATTGCCTGCAAGTCGCCGGAAATCGAGTCTGCCTGTCGCAAACCGTCCTGCGTGTATCCGGGCATTTGTGAAAACCTGAACACCGATCACTCGGCCTTGATCGAACTCTATCGCACCGCTCGTGAATTGCCGGGTGTGAAAAAGGTGCTGATTGCCTCCGGTCTCCGATACGACCTGGCCGTGGAATCGCCGGAATACGTTCGCGAACTGGTGACCCACCATGTCGGTGGCTATCTGAAGATCGCCCCGGAACATACGGAGGAAGGCCCGCTCAGCAAGATGATGAAGCCGGGTATCGGCAGTTATGACCGGTTCAAGCGGATGTTCGAAAAATTCACCAAGGAAGCGGGTAAGGAGCAGTACCTGATTCCCTACTTCATCGCGGCTCACCCCGGCACCACCGATGACGACATGTTGAACCTGGCGCTCTGGCTCAAGCGTAATGGCTTCAAGGCCGACCAGGTGCAAGCCTTCTATCCGTCGCCGATGGCAACCGCCACGACCATGTATCACACCGCCCGGAACCCATTGCGCAAGGTGACTTACAAAACCGAAAAGGTCGGTACCGTCAAAGACCCGATGCAGCGCCGCCTGCACAAAGCGTTCCTGCGTTACCATGATCCCAGGAACTGGTCACTGCTCAAGGACGCCTTGATGAACATGGGGCGGGCCGACCTGATTGGTCCGGGTAAACACCAACTGATCCCCAAAGAGCAGCCCAAGACCGATGGCTATCACAGCGCACGTCGCAAGAACTCGACCCCGCTGGGCAGCCGTAAGGGCGGCAAACCGCTGCTGACTCAGCACACGGGGTTACCGCCAAGGTCAACCGACGGCAGCAAGCCGGCAAAAGCTCGCTCATCGGCCAGTGGCAAGCCAAAGTCCGCTGGCCGCCCGCCTGTCCGGGCACGTTAGCCCACGCTCCGCAGACGCTTGTAATGACGCATGTGCGACAGCCCCGGTGTGTCCGGGGTTTTGGTAGTGGTCCAGGCGTTACCTGAGGCGTTGGAATCTTTGGCCGTCAGGCCTCGGGGCGGCGCCGTAACCGGATGGTTTGCTGATGGTCGGTAGCCCGGACCGGGTCAAACCCGGGCAGCTGTATGTCGATTCGGGGCGACTCGCGATGCCAGTCTGCCTGCCAGGTGACCAGCACTGAGCCATCCTCCTGGTTGGCTGTAACGGTGATGGAAACGGGGCCAAAACAGGTGGGAGCGGGCCCATACCGGATTGGTTCGGGCTGCTCCAGCCAGCGGCCGGGCAGCCCGCTGCATAACACCAGGCGGTCCTCTTCCTCCCGCACAAAGCCGTTGCGGATTATCATCACCCATTCCGCCGAAGCCCAGACATGGTGGCCGTCGCCCATACAGCCGCCGCCTGTGCCGGGATGTATGGCTTCAGGCCATTGCCCCGTCGGCGAGGCGAGCCTGGCGACTGCGTCCATCAGGTCGAGGTATCTTGGGTCGCCCGCCCGCAACAGCACTTGCGCCACGTGCAGGGTCAGGTAGGCATTGAGTCCCGAATGGATCATGTCCTGATAGAACGCGCCTTTCACAAAACACCGCTCCAGTAAGAACTCGACACTGTCAAGCAACCGCGGATCGTCCGGCTCGCACAATTGCACCGGGTAGCCCAATGCCAGTGAGCCGATCGCGCCCGCATCGAGCCTTCGGTACGGAGAGGCCGGCATCGCCAGCCGCCCTAGCCGTTGCTCGCTGCGTTCCAGGCTGCGGTCCACCGCCCGGGTAAAATCCTCGGCTCCGTCGGCAAAGGCGCGACTGTCCTTCGCACTGGAGTGGCTGAGCAATCGGGACGCGGCTTTGAGTCCGGCAATGCCCCAGAAATCGTCCCAGTAGTAGTAATCGTTGGGTCCCAGGTGCTCGGCGCTGAAGCCTGGCGGCAACAGTCCGGCATGAGGTAAGTCCGTCGTGCTCTTCAGACGCTTGCGCAGGATCCAGTTGGCCCCCCGTTTTATGGGGCCGAGCCAGAACGTGTCCGGGCGCTTGCCGGTCAGCTCATAATAGCGTTGCAACACCCAAAGCACTTCACCGTTGGCGTCCCACTCGCCCTCCTGGGACCGAAAGTAGCCGAACGCCGTTTGCCGCTCCGGGAACCGGGCCAGTGCCCGTTCGGCGCGTTGGGTGAGGCCGGTCGCCAGCAAGGCGTTGATGATAAAGGCAGCATCCCGGAACCAGAACCGTTTGTAGGTAAAAGGACCGGGGTAAACGTCGTCCGGGGAGTGCAGAATCAGGGAAGCGACCGCGGCGTCATAAAGCATCTGGTATCGGGCATCGGGGCAGACCAGTCGGGCATGGCCCTGGCGCTCTTGCTGCCACGCGTCAGCACAGTTGAGCCGGGCGGGCATGTCCGTCAGTGGCACCGTGGCGGTGAGCTCGGTGGTTTTGCCGGGTTCGACCCTGAACAGCGCAGCGGCGGTGACCATTCCGACATCACACACGCCGTCGGTCTGATCGTCGCGGTCGCTCAGGTGAATATGGACATCGCCATGCCGATAGTCGGACATGTGGTGACGGTGCGCGGGGGCACTGAAGGCAACGGTGTGTTTGCCATCCACCACCCACGCATCCCGGCTGGGGGACAAACCCACACGATGAATGAAACTGATGCCCTCCGGATTGCACGGACGCAGCGCCAGCACCAGAGAGGCGTCCAGGTCCGAACGGGCTTGAACCAGCAGCTTGCAAACGGGCAGGCCGTGCTCCAGCGCTACCCAGGCCCGGCTGCTGAGTTCAAGCCCGTCCATCCCGGACTCGGTGATCACGGCTGCCGCCGCGGATAAATCCGCGCGTTGATTGCAGTTTTCGGTGCGTGAGGGCAGCAGGCAGCGGCCATCTTTCGCGAGCAGCCAGCTATCCAGCGACCAGCCGTCAAAAAACGGCGTCAGCAGTCCACGCGGGTCCACAATCGGGAGTTCGTCGCAATCGGGGTGGCCAATGGCGGTCCAGTTCCGGTGGCTGAGATTGACGTGGGTGATGGAAAAGGCCCGGGGGATAAATGACGGATCCGCCGGGTCAAACTGACGCTCGATCCAGTAAGGCCATACCCAGTCCAGGTTGTGCTGTATCACCCGGCTGTTGATCAATCCCCTGGCATGAAACACCACGCCGGCCCGTAACAGCTCTATAGGTTCCCCCACCTCGGAGGGTTGTGCAAAGCTGTGCAGCCGGCCCAGCAGGGTAATGGGGTCGAGAAAACCGTGCTTGCGGGCGGCATAGCGGAGCACAAACCGCCACGGCAGCCATTTCATCCAGCTCACGGCGGATCCTCCGACAGTGTCTTGTGGCGGGTGTATTTTGCCAGTGCCCGCTTGGCAAGCCGGTTGAGGTAGAAGATCGCAACCACCGTCGCCACAAAGCCCAATCCATAAATGGTCCATTCAAGAGGGGTGCGGGCCGTGTGACGCACTCCCATCGTGGTAATGTCAGCGGCAATGGAACCCAGGTAAACATTGTGCAGCGAAAATGGAATGTAGCCGATCAGACAGCCCATGAAAAAGCCACCAAACGACACACGAGTCAGGCCGAAGACAAAGTTCGACACTTTGCTGGGGAAAAACGGTATCAGGCGTGTGAGCAGCACGACTTTCCAGCCATGGGGAGCCAGTTCCTCATTCATCAGCCTGAGCCGGGCGTGGGACAGCAGGTAAGTTCTGGCACGGTCACCCAAGGCATGGCGGGCGGTCAGAAAGGCCAGCGAGGCACCGAGTACGGTCCCTGCAACGACATAGGCGGTGCCCTCCAGAACGCCAAAAACAAAGCCGGCGCCGGTGGTAAACAGCACGCCTGGCAGGAGCAACAGCATCACGGCCGCCATAACCAGCACGAACAGCACAGCCGCCCAGGCGCCCTGGTCGTCAAACCACTGCAGCAGGCTCACCACCTGCTGATGCATCCCCAGGCTGTAGAGAATCGCGAGAATGACGCCGACCACGAGCACACTGCCCAGAAGGGCAAGCGTGGGTGAGTGCTTCCAGTCGAAGCGTTGCTCCTGCTCGTTGGTTGCCATCGGGATCAACTGCCTCCACATCCGCAGACGTTTATCCAGTCGGGAACGTTGTCACACGCGTAATATCAGCGTAGTCCAGCCCCGGCTGTTTACTCAATGACCGGTGCCGATGAAGGTGAGTTGCTGGGATTAGTGACCTCGCCACTGCACGTTGTACAAATCGTGTCGCCGGTCGTGGAGGTTCTTCACCGTTCCGCTGTTGCGTGCGGTCATCAATGTGCCGGGGCGGAGATCGGCAAAGGCTACGGTCTCGACATTCGGTGTGGTATCCGCCGCGATGCCATCCCGGGCAAAGGGGAAATCGCACGGCGTCAGAATGCAGCTCTGACCATATTGCAGTTCCATATTCGGCACGTTCGGAAGATTGCCCACATTGCCGGACAGCACCACATACATCTGGTTCTCCACGGCCCGGGCCTGGCAGCAGTAACGAACGCGCAGATAACTTTGACGCTCATCTGTACAAAACGGCACGAACAGGATTTGCGTACCCTGATCCACCAGGTGACGGGTCAATTCGGGGAACTCGGCGTCGTAGCAAATCAACACGCCGATCGGCCCGCAATCGGTTTCTATCGCCGTTACCCGGTTACCCCCGCGAATATTCCACCAGTAGGCCTCGTTCGGGGTCGGGTGAATCTTGGCCTGCTGGTAGACCTGTCCGTCGCGAAGAAACACATACCCCATGTTATTGATGCCTCCGGCCGGGTCACGGACCGGTGTCGAGCCGCCGATGATGTTGATGTTGTGCCGCAGGGCAAGGTCCCGCATCAACGCCTTGTAGGGTTCTGCGTACACGGTGACCGCCTCAATGGCCTCGGCCGGTGTCGCGGTGGGGGCTTCGATGGAGAGCAACTGCAAGGTGAACAGCTCCGGGAACACCACAAAGTCACCTTTGTAGGTCGACACCACGTCGACAAAATAGGTCACTATGTCGCTGAATTCCTGAAACGAGGCGACTGGTCGCTGCTGATATTGCACGGTCCCGATCCGAACGGTGTCCGGGAGACGCTTGCCGTATCGCTTCCGTTTGTCATCGAGTCCGTTCTGCTGCACCTTGGGATTGCGCCAGACCAGATGAATGCCGTAACCGAGAGAGGCATGGTCAGCGTCCAGATAGTGGGGAATGATGTCGTGTACTTCAAAGCCGTTATCAAGCTGAAACGACAGCACCGGGTCGCGTAGCTTTTTCGCCTTCACTGCCTCGACGTAGGCGTCGACCGATTCGAACTTTTTCAGCCGTCGGCTGAGCGTAGGCAGGCGCCCGGCAAAGACCACACCCTGCAGGTCAAGGGATTCGCACAACCGTTTGCGCTCGTTGTACAGGCGCTGGCCAATGCGGTAACCGCGAAAATCCGGATCGACGCACACCTCCATGCCATAGAGCCAATCGCCTTCCACGTCATGGCGGGAGGCATAACCGTTGCCGGTGATGGAGGTCCAGGTGTGGGGTGCCAGGGCAATCGAACCGGCGATTCGGAAGGTGGCGCAGTAACCCACGACCTTGTCCCCGAACACGGCAACAAACTGGCCTTGTGGAAAGGTGTTGATCTGGCCGATCAACGGGCCCTCGGTGTACCCGTACATGCCGGTGCCGGCGTAGACCCGAAGGCTCATGGCAATGATGGCAGGGATATCCTGCAAGGTGGCATTGCGGACAATAAGACGATCACTGGTGCTGGCGAAAGGGTTGCTCATACAGACCTCAACAAAGTGACGGTTTGCCACTCTGATCATTCGGGCAAACGGCGGTTCTCGTCAAGGCCTTTCAGCGTCGGTCTTCAGTGAGCCTTCACCTTTTGTTTTTGGCATCGCTGGCAGCGGTACACCGTGACCAAACGGCCCTGCTGGACGTCGAATTGTTTGGCTTTGCAGACCTCCCATTTGTGGAAGTCGTGTTGACAGAGCCCCTTGCGGGGCGTTTTCTTTGGAGGGCGCTGGAACGGCAAAATCTCGGCCATGGATCATCACCTGTATCTGAATCAAGGGGCCCGCCGGCCCTGCGTATTGTGGTGGTGGAAGTCGGCGGGCGTATCTGGTCCAATCATGGGCTCGATCCTGCCCGCTGAGTGAAGGAACACATGACACTGTTTGAAATCGTCGCCATCTTGCTGAGCCTCTCTGCGTTGTTCAGTTATATCAACGCCCGGTTTATCGGTCTACCAACGAGTATCGCCGTGATGGCGTTTTCGCTGGCATTTTCGCTGGTGCTGGTCGGCATCAACTACCTGGGCGGGCAGGACCTGACCCGCTGGGCGGAGCAGTTGATTGCGCAGGTTGATCTGGGTGAGACGTTGCTGAACGGGCTGTTGAGCTTTTTGCTGTTTGCCGGCGCCCTGCACGTCAACCTCGATGATCTGGCCGATCAGAAATGGCTGGTGGCATTGCTGGCAACGCTGGGTGTGGTGGTCACCACCTTATTGGTGGGATGCGCCATGTGGCTGGTGCTGGGCTGGCTTACCATACCGCTGCCGTTTATTTATTGTCTTTTGTTCGGGGCTGTAGTGGCGCCAACCGACCCGGTGGCGGTACTGGCCATTCTGAAATCAGTCGACGCGCCGAAAACATTGTCCACCAAGATTGCCGGTGAGTCCCTGTTCAACGACGGTGTCGCAGTGGTGATGTTTATCGCCATTCTGGGCATTGCGCAGGGGGACAGGGAGGCCACGTTCCAAAGCATCGGCCTGCTGTTTCTGGAGGAGGCAGTGGGCGGGTTGGTATTGGGGTTTGTTTTGGGGTGGGTGGGGTACCACCTGCTGCGTGGGCTTGATAATTACCAGGTCGAAATACTGGTTACCATTGCTCTGGTGGCCGGCGGTTACGCGTTGGCCAGCCGGATGCACATGTCCGGTCCGTTGGCGGTGGTGGTCGCAGGGCTGATGATCGGCAACCATGGCCGGCGCTATGCGATGTCCGAAAAAACCGAGCGACACCTGGACACCTTTTGGGAGTTGATTGATGAGGTGCTGAACGCTGTCCTGTTTTTGTTGATTGGCCTCGAGGTTCTGATCGTCACCTTTGAACTGCCGGTGCTCTGGGCCGGACTTTCGGCAATCCCGTTGGTGCTTCTGGCGCGTCTGGTGGCGGTAGGTTTACCGGTAATGGCGTTAAAGCCGTTTCAGGAGCACACCACCAGCTCCATTCTGGCGTTAACCTGGGGCGGCCTGAAAGGCGGTATTTCAGTTGCACTGGCTTTGGCGCTGCCCGCCGGGCCGGAACGGGATCTGATTCTGCCGATGGCCTACGCGGTGGTGGTGTTTTCTATCCTGTTTCAAGGCCTGACGGTGAAGCAGGTTTTAGGGCGCTCGACAGCGGGCTGACTGGCCGGTGCCGGCGAAATAAGTCAATCGGGCAGCGCTATCGAAAAGGCTGCCCGATTGAACGGTCTTGCGCGGGTGATGGTCTACTGCGAGGCCTCATCAAGGCGTTCCATTGCTTGCTTGAGCACCGCTACGGATTCGCCGTGCTTCCCTTGCTGGTGCAACTTTTCACCCTGATCCCGCAATGCTCTTATCTCACTGACCGCATCCGCAGGTAACTGCCTGCTGTCCAATTCGCTGTCAATTTTGTGAACCAAGGCTGGGCACTGGTTGGCCTGTACCGTGCCGACCAGAAATAAACTGACAACGAGTGCGATAATGTAGCGCATGGTGGTTCCTCCGTGAGTGGGGTAGTAACACTTTCTAGTGTAGTCCTCCTCTGTCGCAATTGCGGTATTTGGGGGAATTAAACTTTCTAAAGAAAACGCTCTGGATTACAACAACTTTTCCGGTGGTTGGCTGAGTCGCCTTTGCACAAAATTTACAGGGTCCAGACAGCAGTTGACACTCACGCGGTTACGCTTGTCGGTAGGTACTCACACAAGGACTGCCTTATGAAAAACCTACTGATGACAGGTGTTGCCATTACGCTTTTGAGTCTTTCAGGCGGTGTACTGGCCGAATCCAAAGCCTTCGATAAAATAACCGCACAGTATGAGCGAAACGCTGGTCGTGATCATGCCGCCGGGCATGAGGGTAAAGGACGATTGCAGCAAGCCAGGCATGGCTACAACGATAATCGTGGTGGTCATCAGGGCAAGGGTCATCATGGCAAGTGGCGCCATGGGAATAAACACAAGGGCGGCTATAAACATGGCAAACATGCTGCCAGACATGGCCATGGCCATCGCCACGGCCACTCCGACTGGCGGACACGCTATGATAAGCCTCGCTACCGGGACCATGACCGCGATCGCAGGGATTTGTACTTCGGTGTGATCCTCGGCCCCCGTGGCGGCGTGGAGTATCGCCAAACCTGGTAAATTGCCATCGGCCTGACACACGGTTCCCGAACGTTGAAAGGGAACCGAGTGTCAGGGCATTGGTGTTTTCGTCCTTTGGGCCCTGACGTCAGGAAAGCACTGCCAGAGTAACGACCGGCTGTCAGCCGGTGCAGTTATGTAAAAGTTTAGAAGACATGGCTCTTCCTGGCCGGAAAGATTTAACCCACCGATGCAATCTCAATTGGCGTTAAGGCACGGTAAGCGCCTGAAGATAAGTCTTCACCCAGATCAATGCTTCCCATACGCTCCCGATGCAGTGCCACAATGCGATTTCCCACGGCAGTGAACATGCGTTTGACCTGATGGTAGCGGCCTTCATAAATGGTCAGCCGAGCTTCCCGCTCGCCGAGTTGCTGCAACTGTGCCGGTGAGGTGGTGAGGTCTTCGTAGCTGAGATAAATACCTTCTGCAAAGCGATGGGCGGTCTCGGCACTGATCGGAGCCGCAGTTCGCAAGTGGTATACCTTCGGAACCTTGAGCTTGGGCTCAGTCAGCCGGCGCGACCAGAGACCATCGTTGGTGAGGATCAAAAGGCCAGAGGTGCTGCGGTCCAGACGCCCGCCAATATGCAGGCAGGGGCGAAGTTCCGGGGCCACCAGCTCCAGCACGGTGGGGTGGCAAGGATCGCGGGTGGCACTGAGATAGCCCACCGGCTTGTGCAGCATCAGGTAGTGAGCGGTGTTTTCCTGCAGCACCTCACCGTCGAGGGTCACGGTTGCAAAGCGGTCGATATCGGCACGGAGGTCGTGCACCTGTTGTTGATTGACACGAACGCGACCTCTGGCCACCAGGAGTCTGGCGGTCTGATGACTGTGTTCGGTATGTTTACTGATGAAGCGGTCGAGTCTCATGGCGTCCGATTATCGCAGAAGCATGGGGACGTGGGTATCGCTCAATCGCGGGCACTCAATCAGTTGTTAAGCCGATACCACGTGGTGGCAGGCGCGTGAATTCTCGCGGCCTTGCGCCTATGGTTGAGCTGTAACGCAAGATTGGGTGTCGTCTACCTGCAAATGGAGGTGCAAAGCGTATGCGTATCGTCGGACTGGATGTGTATGCCGCTGAGTTGCCCTACGTGGGCCAGGCCTATGCCTTTGCGGGCGGGAGGTCTTACCACTTGTTTACCAGCACGGTGGTCGTGGTCAGGACCGATGCCGGTCTTGAGGGCTATGGTGAAATTTGCCCCTGTGGGCCAAGTTACATGCCGGCCTTTGCTGGCGGCGTGGTGCCTTGTTTGCGAGAACTGGCCCCGGCGATCCTGGGCGAGGATCCCCGGCACACCGCCCGGCTGATGATGAAAATGGACCAGGTGCTCAATGGCCAGGCGTATGCCAAGGCTGCGATTGATATTGCGTGCTGGGATTTGCTTGGTAAGGCCTCGGGCCTGCCGGTCCATGTTTTGCTGGGGGGGTTGCTGACCGCGACCCTGCCGTTGCATCGGGTGGTACCGCTGGCTGCGCCGCAAGATACATTGCAGGTGGTGGCGGCGCATCGGCGCAACGGATTTCGCCATTTTCAGATCAAACTCGGCCAGACTGAGGAACAGGACATTGAATTGCTTCGGACGCTTGCCCCTGCCTTTCAGGCTGGCGAAGTCTGGATGGGCGATGCCAATGGTGCCTGGCGTCGGGATCAGGCGGTTGCCATCTCCAGGGCGGTTGCGGACATCGATCTCTATCTGGAGCAACCCTGCCGAACCTACGAGGAGTGCCTGTCGGTCCGGCAACGGGTGGCGCACCCAGTCAAACTGGACGAATGCCTGAACAACCTTGGGGATGTGCAGCGAGCCCTGCGTGACGATGCCATGGACGCAATGGCGCTCAAAGTCAGCAAATTCGGAGGTTTAACAACGTCGCGACTGATCCGGGATCTTTGTGTCTCGGCCGGAGTAGCCCTTACGATCGAGGACGCCTGGGGCAGTGGCATTGCGACGGCGGCCTACACGCATCTGGCCGCCAGTACCCCACCACAATGGCTGCTCAACACCACGGACCTGCATAATTACAACACGGTTCAACTGGCCCACGGCGCACCGAAGACGGCCCATGGCACTATGGCCGTAAGCGACCGTCCCGGGTTGGGGGTCGAGCCAGACTTTGACCAGCTCGGGGACCCTGTGTTGGTGTTGGTTTAGGGGGCGCCATGGTGGCAGACGTGACTCACAACAGCCGACCCGATTGGTCGCCTGGTATGGTCTATTGGTCGGCATCCGGCTGAATAGGGCGGGGTCTTTAAATCGGCCGCTAGGGGGGGAAGCCCGGCAACCAGGAAGTCATGCCTCGGTGACGCTGACATGCCCGTGCTTTGTGGTCTGATGGCGAGTTTTGGCTACGATTTCAAATACTTGCCAACATCGGTATTGAAGTAACGGAACAGCACACTTTTTTGTTCGCGTTCGGACTGCTTCCAGCCGTAGGTCGCGGGGCGATGGGTTTCGATGGCCAGTGTGTCGAATATCAACCAGTCAAACAGTGCCAGTGAGCCGCAGACATTTTTCGCGGAGTTTCGACCCCGCGCGTGGTGATGGTGATGCTGGGTGGGAAACGTGAAAACGTGCGCCAGGGCCCACATCGTTTTGCGGACCCATGCCCAACGGTGATTGTGGAAATACAGGTCGTAGTTCCAATTGGTGTGGGTATGGGCCGACCATAGGCCTTTGGCCACCGTTGCCCAAAGAAAGACTTCGACCAGCCCCAGGTACAGCCCCAGCAGTTGGAACCAGAAGTTCGGCATGATCAGCCACCACAGCCAGCCGTTGGTGAAGGTCTGGGTGACGGTGAGTTGGCCCCGGTCATCGTCACCACTGAAATGGTGTGGGCGGTGGGAGAGCTTGAACACGGCTTGCACCGACTGCAGCCAACGGAGTCCGGGGCGTCGGCAGTGGGCGAAGTAATGACCAGCGCCATGGATCAGCTCTTCAAGGCAGAAGAAGACAATCAGGGTTGGCCAGAAATACTCGGCTTCAAGCCAGGCCAGAGCCCCGGCGCTCCCGGGTACCGCCACGCTCAGCGTTGCACCGATGATGAGTAGGACCAAGGGACGCTGGACCGCGATCATCAAGACGGTGGTCAGGCCCGCGACTTTCCAGTCCTGGGCGGTGCGGGCGCCGTTGGCGCTCCGGCCGCTGAGAAATTCAAAGCTGGCAGCGATCAGGATAAAGCCCAATACCGACAGTGCGACCAAGTCGTTCAATGTCATGACAGTTCCCCTCTTATTATTCTGGGTAAATTGTGGATCGATGGCTGAGGGTTAGAGGATCGCTGATGTTTTGGTTTTCTGACCAATCAATGTTCTGTATAAATAATATCCATGAAGCTGAATTTACGATCGGTCGACCTTAATCTGTTGCCAGTCTTTGTCGCGGTTGTTGACGAAGGCCAGCTGTCTCGTGCGGCGGTGAGGCTGGGAATGAGCCAGCCAGCCGTCAGCGCGGCACTCCAGCGGCTGCGTCTGACAGTGGGTGATCCGCTGTTTACCCGATCCCGGGCCGGATTGTCACCGACGCCTCGTGCCCAGGCACTCTACCAGAGTGTCAGTGCCGGCCTGCATACATTGGCGGACGCCCTGGACCCCGGTCAGCATTTTCATCCTGCCACCGCGGCCCGGACGTTTCGGCTGTTGGCCGTGGACTATTTTGAAACCCTGGCGCTGGGCCCATTGATGGCGGCCTTGCGCAGCCAAAGCGCCACCATCGGCATCCATATACTGGCCCAGCAGGCTGGCTGGGTTCGCACCCTGCTGAATGCAGAGGCGGATTTCGCACTGGATACGCAGGTACCTGAGGATGATCGCCTGCAGGCGAAGGTCGTCGGGGAGGAATCGCTCGCGGTGGTTGTGCGTCAGTCGCATCCAGTGATTAGCGACAGCCTTTCGCTGGAGGAATTTCTGGCCGCGGAGCATGTGGTATTGCCGCTGAATGAGCGCCGAACCCTGCCGCTGGATCAAATCCTTGGCCGACCCGGATGGCATCGCAAAGTGGGTGCCCAGGTGGTGCAGTACAGCAACCTGTTGTCGGTGGCCAGCGCCAGTGACCTAATCGCTACCGTGCCCTTGCGGTTGGCCCAGCATCTGGCCCCTGGCCTGAAGCTGCAGGTGCTGCCATTTCCGGTACCGACGCCAAAAGTACCGATATACCTTATTTGGCCCAAGGCCCTGGAGCAGGACCGGGCGCATTTGTGGTTTCGAGAGTTTCTCGAGATGCAGCTGTTGGCCTAGCAAGCAGGGAAGCGGCTATGCTCATTGCAAAGGATCGTCTGCCCCGGGCCCAGAGCCACCGGTCTGGCCGCCTGTGTCGATCGAACCCAGCGACTGGCATTACGACAACACAGAGGGGGAAGACAGCAGCGATGAAAACCATAGGGTTACTTGGGGGAATGAGCTGGGAGTCCACAGCGAGTTACTATCGGATTATCAATGAGGCCGTAAAAGCGAATCGGGGTGGCTTTCATTCGGCCCCAATCGCCATGGTCAGCGTGGATTTTGCCGACATTGAGGCACTGCAGCGCCAGGGTGACTGGCAGCGCATGGCTGAATTGCTCGCCGGGCATGCACGCTCGGTCCAACAGGCTGGGGCGGATCTGTTGTTAATTTGCACCAACACCATGCACCAGGTGGCCGATCAGGTTCAGGCGGCCATTGAGATCCCCGTCGTTCACATTGTCGACGCCACTGCGGCGGCGCTCAAGCAAGCAGGTGTTACTCGGGTAGGGCTGTTGGGCACACGGTTTACCATGGAACAACCCTTTTTCAAGGACCGCCTGCAGCAACGGTATGGCATCGAGGTAACGGTGCCCGCGGCGGACGATCAGAAAACTGTCCATGAGGTCATTTATTCGGAGTTGTGTCAGGGCATCCTGCGGCAGGAATCGCGACAGCGCATTGTCAGTATCATTGAGGGGCAGAGGGTTCAGGGCGCAGAGGCCGTGATCCTGGGGTGCACGGAAATCGCGTTGCTCGTGCAGCCAAGCGACATCGATGTGCCGCTGTACGATACCACCAGAATTCACGCCCACGCTGCGGTTGCCCAGGCATTGGATGTGGGTGGTCTATGACCTTGTCATTATGTCGCGATACGATGAGAGTCCGACCAAGGGCTTAGCCGATGGCCGGACTTTTACCTATACTTTTCCTTGAGCCCGACCGTCCATGGCGGGGGCTCGCCCCTGCTGTCGGGATAGGCTGATATCGGCAAACTGGCCCCCACGGGTTCTTGTACATCGCGTTCAACGCAGCAGTCATCGAGGTTTTTTTATCAACAGGGAGGATAGACTATGTCGACCGATGCGGAACTTCAGCAAACCATCGCAGACATGATCGACGCCGAGCGGGGCATTTTGGCGGCCGATGAAAGCACAGGAACCATGACCAAACGGCTGGAAGCAGTCGGAGTTGAATCAACGGAAGAAAATCGACGTTGGTATCGGTCAATGCTGTTGTCGACACCGGAGCTGGGCAAGTATATCTGTGGCGTCATTTTTTATGAAGAAACCCTGGGCCAGCGGGATGACCGTGGGACGCTGCTCAGTGAGTTGGCGGCTTCGCAGGGGGTGATTCCCGGCATCAAGGTGGACCAGGGTAAAGGACCGTTGCCCGGGGCACCGGGGGATATGATTACCTATGGTCTGGACGGGCTCGGTGATCGGTTGGCGCGTTATAAGAGCCAGGGCGCCCGGTTTGCCAAGTGGCGGGAGGTCTATCCCATCAGTGACCATAACCCAACCCTTCTCGGGCTCACCGCCAACGCTGAAATGCTGGCGCGCTATGCAGCCGTATGTCAGGACATGGGCATCGTGCCCATTGTGGAACCGGAAGTGTTGATCGACGGTAGCCACAGTATGGACCGGGCCGCCGAGGTTAACGAGCAGGTGTGGCACGCGGTGTTTCACGCCCTGCACCGGCACGGGGTTGCGTTAGAGCACATGATCCTGAAACCCAGTATGGTCACACCAGGCAAAGAGGCTGGCAAAGCGTCTC
Organism: Marinobacter caseinilyticus; assembly: GCF_011074955.1. Taxonomy (GTDB): domain Bacteria; phylum Pseudomonadota; class Gammaproteobacteria; order Pseudomonadales; family Oleiphilaceae; genus Marinobacter; species Marinobacter caseinilyticus. Next base: position 53,316 of record NZ_WUQJ01000024.1, read on the forward strand.
CGGACGACGTGGCGGACCGCACGTTGCAGGTTCTCCGCCGCACCGTGCCGGCCGCGGTGCCCAGCATCAATTTTCTGTCCGGTGGCCAGACGCCTGAGGAGGCGACAGCCAACCTGAATGCGCTCAATAGCAGGCGTGACCGGACGCCCTGGCAATTGAGTATGTCTTTTGGCCGGGCCTTGCAGGAACCGGCCATGAGTGCTTGGGCCGGTAATCCGCAGCGCCGGGAGCAAGCCCAGCAAGCCTTCCTGAAGCGCGCCCGGCTTAACAGCCTGGCCAGACGCGGCGCCTACAGCGATGATCAGGAAATGACGGCCTGAACCGTTGCCGGCCGCCAGGGTTATGGGCGTCATTGTGCCAGTGTCCGCGCTAAGTGCAGCGGTGAGCGTAATCCTGAATGTCGTACTGAATGTGGTGCTGTAAAGTGGTGTTGAAAGGTCCGCTACCTGGCTGCCGACGGTGCCGCTGGAGTAGTCACCGCAACGGGCCAGGGAGCGCATGACCTATGTCAGTCCTAGTCCATGCCATACACGCTGATATCACCGGCCTCGCCGTCGACGCGGTGGTGAATGCCGCGAACACATCCCTGCTGGGCGGCGGTGGTGTGGACGGTGCCATTCATCGGGCCGCCGGCCCGGAGCTGCTTGAAGCCTGCCGGCAGCTGGGCGGATGCGAGGTGGGCGACGCCAAGCTGACCCCGGGCTTCGGATTGCCGGCTCACTGGATCATCCATGCCGTCGGTCCGGTATGGCACGGTGGAAACCGCGGTGAACCGGCCCAATTGGCGTCCTGCTACCGGCGTGCCCTGACGATTGCCGAGCAGCATGGCGTCCGGAGCATTGCCTTTCCAAGCATCAGTACTGGTATCTATGGCTACCCAGTCGCGCTGGCTGCCGGTATTGCGATTGACGCAGTGGCGCTGCATGTTACGGATCGCAGCCCTTTGAGCGAGGTTGTTTTTTGCTGTTTTTCAGCCGCCGATCTTAAGATTTACCGTGGTCTGTTGGCCCAGTGCCAGCGCTTTGGATAATTCCGCAAGAAACGGATAGTGCCGGGTCGTCGGGATGACATACTGGGCACATTCGAACCGCAATGGCGAGCAAAGCATGAATGAAGAGCAGCAGTGGCAAGCGATACAAGACCGGGACCGTCGTTGGGATGACCAGTTCGTCTACGGTGTGATGTCCACCGGTATCTACTGCCGGCCATCATGCGCTGCGCGTAAACCGTGTCGGCAGGATATCCGGATTTACCGCACCCCGGCCGAAGCTGAACAAGCCGGTATGCGGCCCTGCAAGCGGTGTCACCCGGAGCAGCGCTCAACCAACGAGGAGCTCCGGCAGCGGATGCACGCGTTGTGTCGGTATATTGAAGCCAACGTGGGCCAGTCACTGACGCTGGAGCATTTGGGTCGTCAGGCCCACATGAGTTCGTACCACTTGCAGCGTCGTTTCAAGTCGATTGTCGGGGTGACCCCCAAGCAATACGCCGAAGGCTGCCGGTTGCGCACGTTCAAACAGGGTTTAAAGTCTCCGGGCACCGTCACCGACGCAATTTATGATGCCGGTTTTGGTTCGGTCAGTCGGGCGTATGAGCGAGTCCCCACCCATATGGGTATGACACCGGCCCAGTACCAGTCGGGCGGGCGGGATATGGCTATTTCCTATGCCACTGCGCCGACGCCTCTGGGCGTGTTGTTGATGGCTGCCACCGATCGTGGTTTGTGCTTTGTTGAGTTGGGTGACGATGAGGCGGAGATGCTTACCCGGCTGGTGGCTGAATACCCTGCCGCCGAAGTCTCCAGGATGCCCGCGGGCGGATCTGAAACGTTCTGGGTCTGGATGCAGGCGCTTTGCGATCATCTCAGGGATGCTGATCTTGAACTTGATTTACCGACTGATATTCGGGGAACCGTGTTTCAAATGAAGGTATGGAATTATCTGTGCCGGATACCGAAAGGCGAAACCAGAACCTACAAGGCGGTGGCTGAAGCCATCGGTCAGCCCAAAGCCGTGCGGGCTGTCGCCAATGTCTGCGCCGCGAATCGGGTCGCGCTGGCGATTCCCTGCCATCGGGTGATTCGTGGCGACGGCGGGTTGGGCGGTTACCGCTGGGGCGTTGAGCGCAAACGAATGCTGCTGGAACGGGAGCGCAAGGCGTCAGCGGAGGCGAGTTAAAACGGGCCGATGTGAGCAATTTGGGGGTGTCCCTGCGTGGCTGCGCCAACGCGCGCTTTGGCGGCTACCAAGGGAATGGATCTGCTCGCATTATGGCCCTGTCAACTGCGGTGCTACTCCGTGTCGTTGGCGTCCTGCGGTCGGCCTTCTCGCCACTGCGATCGAGACTTTAAACCTTTAATACTCTCAAAACGGGCATCACGGCCTGACTGTCGGGTGGTGGCCCCGGCACTCCGTGTGGGCATCCGACTGCGAAAAATGCTCATTCCGGGCGTTAAGTACCCTCCAGAGGCCTGATCCTCACCAATCATTAGACATTAATTGTAACTTCGATGAACTTTCATTGCTAAATTGTCAGACCTCTGGAAAGTTAGAGTTGTGGTGACATCTGGGCAAAAAATAATCAAGGGTGTTCAGCTACCAAACAACAAGAACAATTCCGGGAGAAGCACATGTCTAATTATTATTTGAATCGACGAAAGTTCCTGCAAGGCAGCGCTGTTTTAGGGGCAGGGCTAGTCGCACCGACCATCTTTTCCAGAACCGCCGGTGCCTTCACCAATGAACCTGGCAAAGGCAGCGTGGTACTGGGTTTCAACGTCCCTCAATCGGGCCCTTACGCGGATGAGGGCGCCGATGAATTGCGCGCCTATAAACTGGCCGTTAAGCATCTCAATGGCGAAGGCGACGGCGGTATGCTGGGCACGTTCTCGTCGCAAATGCTCAAAGGCACCGGCATTCTGGGCCGCAAGGTTGAATACGTCACCGGTGATACCCAAACCAAATCCGATGCCGCCCGTGCGTCGGCCCGAGCGATGATCGAGAAAGACGGTGCCATCATGATCACCGGCGGTTCCTCCTCCGGGGTGGCGGTTGCCGTTCAGTCTCTGTGCCAGGACGCCGGTGTCATCTTCATGGCAGGTCTGACCCATTCCAACGACACTACCGGTAAAGATAAAAAAGCCAACGGTTTCCGACACTTCTTCAACGCTTACATGTCGGCCGCGGCGCTGGCGCCGGTATTGTCGGAACACTATGGCAACGACCGCAAAGCCTATCATTTGACAGCAGACTATACCTGGGGCTGGACTCAGGAGCAGTCCATGATTGCCGCCACTGAAGAGCTTGGGTGGGAAACGGTGAACGCCGTTCGGACGCCGTTGTCAGCGACCGACTTCTCGTCCTACATTGCACCCGTCACCAATTCCGATGCGGATGTGCTGATTCTGAACCACTATGGCTCCAATATGGTCAATTCCTTGACCAATGCGGTTCAGTTCGGTTTGCGGGAGAAGAAGGTCAACGGCAAACAGTTTGAAATCGTGGTGCCACTGTATTCCCGCCTCATGGCTCGCGGTGCCGGCGACAACGTTAAAGGCATTTTCGGGTCTACCAACTGGCACTGGTCGCTGCAGGACGAAGGATCCAAAGCCTTCGTGGCGTCCTACGGTAAAGAGTATGGCCAGCCTCCTTCACAGGCCGCGCATACCTGTTATGTGCAAACACTGCTGTATGCCGATGCCGCCGAGCGGGCGGGTAGCTTTAACCCCTGTGCCATCGTTGAAGCGTTGGAAGGGTTTGAGTTCGATGGGTTGGGCAATGGCAAGACCCTTTACCGCGCTGACGATCATCAGTGCTTCAAGGACGTGTTGGTGGTGCGCGGTAAAGAGAACCCAACATCAGAGTTCGATCTGCTGGAAGTGGTCAACGTGACCTCGGCAGATAAAGTCACCTATGAGCCCAACCATCCGATGTTCGCGGGTGGCTCACTCGGTAAGTGTAACCCGGGCGCCTGATCCTGGCATCTGACCATCCCTGACAGAGGTGCACTGGCCGCCGGCCCGTGCACCTCTGTCAGTCCGCTCTGGATATGCCTGTGGTACTGCAGGCGCCGGTTATCAGACAAGGTAAATACCGATGGACGCCATCCTTCTGCAAGTTCTGAATGGGCTGGATAAGGGCAGCGCCTACGCCCTGATCGCGTTAGGACTAACGCTGATATTCGGCACCCTGGGTGTGGTGAATTTTGCCCACGGTGCGCTGTTCATGATTGGCTCATTCTGTACGGTTACGTTCAATAATTTATTGTCGTTCGAACGAGTCACGCTGTCAGAGACCGAATTGAGTCCCTGGGGCACACCGTTGGAAATTCATGTCCCCTACGTCGAACTGTGGTTTGGCGAATTAGGCGCGACAATGATCGATTACTCCGTCTTCTGGTCCATCCTGTTTGCCATCCCGGTGATGCTGCTGATTGGCATCGTGATGGAGAGGGGACTGATCAAACATTTCTACAAACGGCCCCATGCCGATCAGATCCTGGTCACTTTCGGCTTGGCCATTGTGCTGCAGGAGGTCATCAAAACAGTCTATGGCGCCAACCCCATACCTCAGCCGGCACCGGACGCCTTTGTCGGCTCCGTTGATATCGGGGCAATGATCGGTATGGCGGACAATGCTGTGATTTACCCGATATGGCGGCTGGTCTATTTTCTGTTTGCGGGTGTGGTCATCGGCGGCATTTTCGCCTTTTTGCGCTACACCACCTTTGGCATGGTTGTTCGGGCCGGCATGGCCGACCGGGAAACCGTGGGCTTACTGGGTATCGATATCGACAAACGGTTTACTGCGATGTTTGGTCTGGCCGCCGTGGTCACCGGGCTGGCGGGCGTGATGTACACCCCGATCCTGTCGCCGAACTACCACATGGGCATGGACTTCCTGGTGCTGTGTTTTGTCGTCGTCGTGGTCGGTGGTATGGGATCGCTGACGGGCGCGGTGGCGGCGGGTTTTCTGCTGGGTATTCTGCAGAGCTTTGCGTCCATGCCGGAAGTGAAAGACTTCCTGTTCGGATTTTCGATCGATCAGGTCATTATTTATCTGGTGGCGGTCATCATCCTGCTGACCCGTCCGAGAGGACTCATGGGGCGCAAAGGCGTAATGGAGACCTGATGTCATGCTGAAAACCTTACGCACAAACGATACCGCATTGATGATTCTGTTCACCCTCGTGGTGCTGGCCGGACCACTGATCCTGGCCCCGGTGGGGGCTGGCTACCCGGACCTGATGCAGCGCTTCGTGATTTACGGCATTTTTGCCATCGGCTTCAACATTCTGTTTGGGCTCACCGGCTACCTGTCGTTTGGTCACGCGGCGTTCCTGGGCGTCGGTAGCTATTCGGCGCTCTGGATGCTTAAACTGCTCAGCATCAACATTGTGCCCGCCATAATATTCGCGGTGGTGGTGTCGGGCCTGTTCGCGCTGTTGATTGGGTTTGTCTCGTTGCGGCGGTCAGGGATTTATTTCTCAATTCTGACACTGGCGTTCGCGCAGATGTCCTATAACCTGGCGTATTCGGTGCTGACTCCCATCACCAACGGTGAAACCGGTCTGCAACTTGATCTGGAAGACCCGCGTATCCTGGACAGTGCCGGGAGTGCCGGCCAGGTGGCATCGCCGTCCTTTTTTGGGCTTGAGATGGGGGATACGGCGGTGGTGCCGTTTCTCGGGATGGACCTGCAGTTCAACGTCGGGTTTTATGTCAGTGCGCTCATTTTGATTGGTATGTTCTACCTGTCGTTGCGCATTTTCCGTTCGCCCTTTGGCATGATCCTGCGGGCCGTCAAAAGCAACCAGACCCGGCTCAACTACACAGGCTTCAATTCCCGCCCCTACACGCTGACCGCTTTTGTGATCTCGGGGATGTACGCCGGGCTCGCGGGCGCCTTGTTGGTCTGCATGGATCCCCTTGCCGGGGCGGAGCGCATGCAGTGGACCGCCTCGGGGGAAGTGGTGCTGATGACCATCATGGGTGGCGCCGGAACTTTGATTGGCCCTGTGCTTGGGGCCGGCATTATTAAATATTTTGAGAATATCTTCAGCCGGATCAATGACGAGGTGGTGCTAGGCTGGTTTTCCGCACTGCCGGACTGGTTGGCAGAGGCCTTCACGACCGTGATTTCGCCCTTTCTGGGCAGCGGCTGGCACATTTCTCTCGGGCTGATCTTCATGCTGGTGGTTATTTTTCTGCCAGGCGGATTGGTGGAGGGGGCGAATCGCCTTATGAATCTGTTTACGCGGTTGTCAGGCCCCCGAAAAAACACCGCCAGTGAAGAAGACGCTTACGCCGACAAGGGAAGTTTGCCCACGAAAGCAGCGCCGTCGTCCACTGTCGTTAACACGAAGGAGTCGTAATCGTGTCGATACTTAAAGTCAAAGGCGTTAACAAACGGTTTGGCGGCCTGTTGGCGCTGGACGATGTCAACCTGTCGGTTCGGGAGAACACCTTTCATGCCATTATCGGGCCGAATGGCGCAGGCAAGTCCACGCTGTTGAACTGCTTTATCGGCAAGCTAATGCCTGACAGCGGCACGGTCAGTTTTAACGACCGTAGCCTGCTGGGTTTGGAGCCCCATGAGATCAATCAAACCGGCATCAGTCGCGTATTTCAGACCCCGGAGGTGTTCTCTGAATTGAGCATTCTGGAAAACGTTATGATCCCGGCGTTTGCCCACCGAGACGGTGCTTTTCATATCTCACCATTCAAATCACTGGCCAAGGAAACCGCCATCCGCGAGCAGGCTGAGAAAATACTGCAGGATGTCGGTTTGATCGATGAGCGTCATCATACGGCGTCCGCCATGTCCCGGGGTAACAAACGACGGCTGGAGATGGCCATGTGTCTGGTTCAGCAACCCAAACTGTTGTTGCTGGATGAGCCCACCGCCGGTATGGCCCGGGCTGACACCAACAACACCATTGACCTGCTTAAAACCATCAACGAGGCCCACAATATTACCTTCGTCGTCATTGAGCACGACATGCACGTCGTGTTCAGTCTGGCTGACCGAATCAGTGTGTTGTCCCAAGGGCATGTGATTGTCGAGGATCACCCGGAAAACATCAAAGGCCATCCCAAGGTGCAGGAAGCGTATCTGGGCACGGCGGAGTCGGAGTGAACATCATGGTCACAGTGAAGGAATGGCAACAATGACAGAACAACCGATGACCAGCAGTACCAAGCATGAAACCTCAACGCCCGCCTATTTTTCGGTTTGGGACCTGCATGCCTATTACGGCGAGAGTTACATCGTTCAGGGTGTGACGATGAATATCCACGAGGGGGAAATTCTTGCGTTGCTGGGGCGTAATGGCGCCGGCAAAACCTCAACCTTGCGCGCCATTGCGCGGGTGGACTCCCCCGCAGTCACCCACGGTGAAATCTGGCTGGATCATCAGCCACTGCATACGATGAAAGCCTTCCAGGCAGCCCAGAGCGGACTTTCGCTGGTCCCGGAGGACCGCCGCATCATTCCCGGCCTGAGTGTTTGGGAAAACCTGAAGCTGGCTCAGTTGGCGCCTTCGCCAGGTTGGTCAATTGAGCGCATTTTCGAGTTGTTTCCCCGCCTCGGGGAGCGGCGCAACCAGGAGGGCACCACCTTGTCTGGTGGTGAGCAGCAAATGCTGGCCATTGGCCGGGCACTGGCGCGGGACATCAAGTTGTTGCTGTTGGACGAGCCCTATGAAGGCCTTGCGCCCATCATCGTGCAGGAAATCGAGCGCACGCTGAAAGAGATCAAGGCGCTCGGGATGACCACTGTGATCGTCGAGCAGAACGCGATTGCCGCGCTGAAACTGGCCGATCGGGCGGTTATTCTGGAGTCCGGCCAAGTGGTGTTCGACGGCCTGGCGAGCGAAGTCCTGGAGGACGAGCAGTTACGCCAGACCTACCTTTCCATATAAGCCTGCTGTGTCTTCACGAGACCAGGGCGCTGATTGAGTAACCAGCCGGGACGCTAGATACAGGCTTCAAACAGCGCTTTGGTATTGTCCCGGGTCATCTTGAGCGGATTGCCGCCGGCACTGGGGTCCGCCAGTGCCATCTCCGTCATCTCGTCAATGCGATCGGTGCCGACGCCCAGGTCACGCAATTTATCGGGCACCGCGAGAGTGTTCCTCAACTGCTGGATAAAATCGGCAAAACCCTCGAATCCACCCGCAATGCCCAGGTAGTGACCAATATCCGTTACCAAGCCTTCAATTGCCGGGCGGTTCATGGCCATCGCGTACGGCAGCACGACGGCGTTGGTCATGCCATGGTGGGTGTTGTAGATTGCGCCCACGGAATGGGACACCGCGTGAGTGGCGCCGAGCCCCTTCTGGAACGCCACCGCACCCATGGCCGCCGCCGCCATCATCTGGCCGCGGGCCTCAATGTCGGTGCCGTCCGCAAACGCCCGGGGCAGGTTTTCTTTCACCAACCGCATGCCTTCGAGGGCGATGCCCTGGCTCATGGGGTGGAAGTTGGGTGAGCAGTAAGCCTCAAAACAGTGGATAAATGCGTCCATACCGGTGCCAGCGGTGATTATGGCGGGCATGCCCACGGTCAGTTCCGGGTCTGCAATGACTATGGTGGGCAGGATTTTAGGGTGAAAGATGATCTTTTTGACATGAGTCTGACTGTTGACGATCACACTGGCCCGGCCGACCTCAGAGCCGGTGCCGGCGGTGGTCGGAACCGCAATGATGGGCGCGATGGCGTCGGCGTCGGCGCGCATCCAGTAATCACCGATGTCTTCAAAATCCCACACCGGTCGGGTTTGACCGGCCATAAATGCGATCAGTTTGCCGAGGTCCAGTCCGGAACCGCCGCCGAAGGCAATCACCCCATCGTGGCCGCCGTCACGGAACGCCTGGATGCCGCTTGTCATATTCAGTTCGGTGGGGTTGGGGTCGACATCGGCAAACAGCGCCCGGCCCAGCCCACCCTCGGCCAGGCGGTCCAGTGTGGCGTGAGTAATGGGCAGGCTGGCCAGTCCTTTGTCGGTCACCAGCAGGGGATTGGTGATGCCGGCAGCGGCGCAGCACTCGGCCAGTTCGCCAATGCGCCCGGCTCCAAACCGAATGTTGGTGGGGTAGGACCAGTTTGCGGTCAGAGCCATGGTCACGTCCTCTTGAGGTAGTAGGATTTGGGTCGGGTCAGGTTGTGGTAGCCGATGACTGACAGGCCACCGCCACGCCCAGTTTGTTTGCAGCCGGTCCAGCACAGGGCCGGGTCGAGATAGTCGCAGCGGTTCATATAGACCGTACCGGTTTCGATCTGGTCAGCAATGCGCTCGGCGCGATCAAGGTCACGGGTCCAGAGCGAAGCGGTCAGGCCAAAGTCGCTGTCGTTCATCAACTGGACCGCTTCGGCGTCGTCTTTTACCTTCATGATGCCGACCACGGGTCCGAACGATTCTTCCCGCATCACACGCATGGTGTGATTCACATCCACCAATATCTGTGGCATCAGGTAGGCTTCACCCTGATTCGGAAACAGCGCCGGGTCGATCAGCGCTTTGGCGCCAGCGGCCACCGCTTCGGCGGTTTGCGCCCGCACGGTATCGGCAAACCGGGCATGCGCCATGGGCCCCAGAGTGGTTGTGGGATCGAGCGGGTCGCCGAGCTTATAGGCACTGACAATGGCGACCGCTTTTTTAACAAATTGATCGAACAGGGCGTCTGCCACATAGATGCGCTCAATGCCACAGCAGCATTGACCGGCGTTGAACATGGCACCGTCAATCAGGGTGTCGACCGCTGCGTCCAGGTCGGCGTCTTCCATGACATAGCCCGGATCCTTACCGCCAAGTTCGAGCCCCAGGCCGGTAAAGGTGCCGGCGGCGGCGGTTTCTATGGCCTTGCCACCGGCCACCGAACCGGTGAAATTGATATAACCGAACGCCTTGCCGGCAATCAGTTCGGCGGTTGTGTCGTGGCTCAGAAACACATTCTGGAAGACCGCCTCGGGAATGCCGGCCGCATGAAACGCCACCGCCAGGTGCTCGCCCACCAAGGGTGTCTGGGAAGCGTGCTTGAGAAACACGGCATTGCCTGCAATCAGGGCGGGCACCACGGTGTTGATGGCGGTCATGTAGGGGTAGTTCCACGGCGCGACAATCAGGACGGTGCCGTGGGGTTCGCGTTTGATGTAACGCTTGAAGTGTTCGCTGTCCTCGATGGTGATGGGCGCCAGGGCGGCGTCTGCAATGTCGGCCATGTAGTTGGCCCGCTCATCCACGCCGCCAAACTCACCCCCGTAACGCACCGGGCGGCCCATTTGCCAGGCCAGGGTTTCGACCACCTCCGGGTTCATGTCCCCCAGCTGTTCGATGGCGGATCGGACCTTGCGAATACGCTCCGTGAGAGGCCTTTGTGCCCAGTCTCGCTGAGCGATTTTTGCTCGTGATACGGCTTCCCGGGCCGCCGCCAGGGACAGCGTTGGGCGTTCGGCGTAGAGTTGCCCATTGACGGGCGAGATGCACTTGATGGTGGTGTTCATAGGGGCCCTAAGCTTGTTCGAATCCACGTTTAACTTCGTAATCGGTGACGACACGATCAAAGTCTTCCTGTTCCCATTCGGCGGCGCGAACGTAGTGGTCAATGACGTCATCGCCCATGGCCTCGCGCAGCATGGCGGAGTGTCTCAATGCCTCGGTGGCCGCTCTCAGTGTGGCCGGTATACCGCGGGATTTAGCCGCCCTGTAAGCGTTGCCGGTAAATTCAGGCTCCAGTTTAAGGTTACCCTTAATGCCTGCAATATTGGCAGCAATCTGTGACGCCAGGGCCAGGTAAGGGTTCAGGTCGGAGCCACCGATCCGGCACTCAACCCGCACTGCCGCAGTGTCTGGCGCCACCACGCGGTAGCCGGCGGTCCGGTTGTCCACTGACCACACTGTGGTGGTGGGTGCGAAGGTACTGGCGGCGAAGCGCTTGTAGGAGTTGATGTACGGAGCAAGGAAAAAAGTGGTTTCGCTGGCGTGAGTGAGCAGCCCGGCGAGGGCATGCTCCATGGTGTCGGACATACCGTGCGGTTTGTCCGGGTCATAGAAGACCGACTTGCCACTGGTATCCGACAGTGACTGGTGAATATGGCTGGAGGAACCCGCAGTGGCATGATGCCATTTCGCCATAAAACTCACGCTGCGCCCATTCTGCCAGGCCATTTCCTTAACCGCGTTTTTGACCAGCACATGAGTGTCGGCCATATCGAGCGCGTCGGAGTACTCAATGTTCAGTTCCACCTGGCCGGCGCTGGCTTCGCCCTTACTGCTCTCAACCCGAATGCCGGCGCCGTAGAGGCCGTTGCGGATCGGTCGCATGACGTCTTCCTCCCGCGTGGTCTGGAAAATATGGTAGTCCTCGTTGTAGGGGCTCATGGGCGTCATTACCTGGTATTGCTGGTCTTTCATGTCTTCAAACGACTCGCGGAAGATGAAAAACTCCAGTTCGGTGGCGGTGGTCATTGTCAGACCCATCTCGGTGAGGCGGGCGAGTTGTTTCTTGAGCACGGCACGGGGTGAGTGGGGAACGTCCTCATGGCTGGTGTGGTCCAGCAGGTCGCATAACACGAAGGCTGTGCCTTCCAGCCAGGGCAGCCGCCGCAGGGTGGACAGGTCGGGCTTCATCACGTAGTCGCCATAGCCGGCGGCCCAACTGGTGGAGGCGTAGTCCTCCACCGTGGTCATCTCCAGATCAGTAGCCACCAGATATTTGCAGCAATGGCTTTCCTGCCAGGCGCGCTCGACAAAATGCTGGGCCTGAAACCGCTTGCCCATCAGACGCCCCTGCATATCGGGAATGGCGGCGACCACGGTGTCTATGGACCCATCAGCGACGCCTTGTTTCAATTCTTCAAACGACAGATTGCCAGCCATAATGGCTCCCGTGAGTGATCGGTTATGAAACGCAAAGCGTGCCTGGGGCATCCTCTTGGGTGCCCCAGGCACGATCGTCAGCCGTAACGATAGGGCCGACCGGCTTTCACCATGGTTTCATTGTAGTGCTTGAGAATTTTCACCACCTTGGCTTTGGTGGCAGATTCGGCAGCGATTTCATCCCAGAATTTGAGTGCCGCCCGCTCCACCTCATCCCACTCCTTGTCAGGAATGGTGGTGAGCTGCATTTTTGAGCCGCGGACCCGCAGCTCAGCTTCACCGCCCCAGTACCACCACTGACGGTAATAGTGCGAACTGTCCATGGTGAGTTTGAGCAATTCTTTCAGGTGCGCGGGCAGTTCGTTGTAACGATCCATGTTGGCGAAGAAGGAGCCTGCCCAGGCCCCGGAAATATTGTTGGTCAGGAAGTAGTTGGTGACATCGGCCCAGCCGACGGTGTAGTCCTCGGTAATGCCAGACCAGGCGATGCCATCCAGCTCGCCGGTTTGAACCGCCACTTCAATGTCTTCCCAAGGCAGCGACACCGGCACAACACCAAACTGCGCCATGAATCGGCCGGCGGTCGGGAAGGTAAAGACCCGTTTGCCCTTAAGATCCGCGAGACGGTTAATGGGCTCCTTGGTGGCAAAGTGACAGGGATCCCAGGCGCCCGCCGACAGGTGCTTTACGCCCACCTTGGAGTATTCTTCATCCCAGATTTCCGCCAGACCGTATTGGTTGAACAGCACCGGCACGTCCAGCGAGTAGCGGCTGGCAAACGGGAAGTAGCCGCCAAACACGGTCACTTCGGTGGGCGACGCCATAGAGTCATCGTCCGATTGCACGGCATCGATGGTGCCATTCTGCAGTGCCCGAAACAGCTCACTGGTGGGGACCAGCTGGTCGGCAAAATAAAGCTCTATCTGCATTTCTTCACCGGCAATGCGGTTAAAGCTGTCGATGGCCGGTTTGATAACGTGTTCGGCCAGGGCCGGTCCGGCATAGGTCTGCAGCCGCCACCGGATCTTCGGTTCGGCATGCAGGATGGGCGGGGCTAAAGCGGCGGCGCCAGCCATAGCGGCTGCTGATGCGAGAAACTTACGTCGTGTAGTCATGGTGCTCTCCTTGACGGACGCTTAGGGTGAAGGCGACATGCCTCCGGGGTGTACCTCACAGCTTGTTGATGGAGCTCATTAACGTTTTCCGACGCTGGCCAAACCCGGCGCCTAGCCATTGTAAATGTAGTCCGGTAACCACAGCGCAATCTGCGGAAACATCATGATCAGGGTCAGTGCCAGCAGCATGACGAGAACAAACGGCAGGATCGACCCATAGATATCGCGCAAGGTGATCTCCGGCGGTGCCATGGCCCGCATCAGGAACAGGTTGTAGCCAAACGGTGGTGTCATGTAGGCAATCTGGGTCGTGATGGTGTAGAGCACGCCATACCAGATCAAATCAAAGCCCAGGGCGCCGACAAGGGGCACATACAGCGGCGCCACGATCACCAGCATGGCGGTGTCGTCCAGAAACGTGCCCATCACCAGAAATGACAGCTGCATCAGAATCAGGATCATCCAGGGGTTCAGACCAAGCTGATCGGTGAACAGATTCTCGATTGCCTGTACGGCTCCCAAACCGTCAAACACAGCGCCAAAACCCAGCGCCGCCAGAATGATCCACATGAACATGCAGGAAATCGCCAGTGTCTGCCGGACCGATACGTCCAGCACGCGCATGGACATTCGACCTTTGACAATAGCCGCGCCAAACGCCGCCATGGCCCCGATGGCGGAACTTTCCACCAGGCTGGTCCAGCCGTTAATGAACGGCACCATCATGGAGGCAAATATCACCAGCGGCAGGATGCCGGCCCGCAGCAGTCGGAGTTTAACGGTCAGACTGACCTGGCGTTCCTCCAAGGGCAGTACCGGTCCCAGCTCCGGTTGCAACCGGCATCGGATCGCGATGTAGAGAATGAATAACCCGGCCATGATCAGGCCCGGCAAGACACCGGCGAGCCAGAGTTGGCCGACCGGCTGCCGGGCGATCATAGCGTACAGCACCAGCACCACCGAGGGCGGCACCAGAATTCCCAGTGAGGAGCCCGCCTGAATTACCCCGGTAACCATGCGTTTGTCATAGCCCCGTCGCAGCAGCTCCGGCAAGGCGATCGTGGCGCCAATGGCCATGCCGGCAACCGACAGCCCATTCATTGCGGACACCAGTACCATGAGGCCAATGGTGCCAATGGCCAGGCCGCCGTGGATCGGGCCCATCCAGACGTGAAACATACGATACAGGTCGTCGGCTATTTTGGACTCCGACAGGATGTAACCCATAAAAATGAACATTGGCAATGTCAGCAGCGGGTACCAGTTCATCAGCTTCATGGCGGCTGAGAATGGCAGGTTGGACCCACCGGTGCCCCATAACGCCAGGGCGGAGATGGCGGCTATTGCGCCAATGGCAGCAAACACGCGCTGGCCGGTCATCAGCATCAGCATCATCGACGAAAACATGAAGAAGGCGATCTGGTCGTAGGACATCAGAGCTGCTCTCCACGAATGCGGGCAACGTCTTTGAACAGCTCCGAAAAAGCCTGCAGCAGCATAAGTACAAACCCGATGCACATGGTTACCTTGATCGGCCACATGTAGGGTCGCCAGGCGGTGGGGCTGCGCTCTCCGTAGAGGATGGAATAGCGGGTGCTGTCGTATGCGCCATAGAGCAGCACGCCGATAAAGAAGATCAGGAAGAAAATGGTGATCACATCAAACCAGGCTTTCTTGTGATTGGACCAGTTGCCGTAGAACAGATCCATGCGGACGTTGGCGTCGAGCTGGATCGAGTAGGGTCCTCCCAGAATGTAGTAGCTGACCATGGCAAACTGAGCGGCTTCGAGCGTCCACAGGGAAGGGTAAAAAAACGTTTTGGAGATGGAAGACCACAACAGGATGCCCACGATGATGAAAATACCGTACATCACGATTCGTCCAATTCGATAATTCACTGCGTCCACGAAGCGAACATAGCCGGTAATCACTGGTGGCATTACTGTTCCTCTTTATCGATTGTCCTGGCGATCACCCCGGGCTTGTCCGACAGCGCCTGGCGGTCGGGTTTGGCCGTCACTGCCGCACACATCGCTTAGCATCCCCGCCAATAACACCGCAACGCCCCGTTGTTGATCCGGGCGGGCGATGAGGTCATTGCGAATTTCCAGCATCACATTCAGCAAACCGTTCCGGACGCCATGAAGTTTCAGGGTGTGGGTGACGCCGTCGGCGGGGCCGTATGGGTCGTTGCGACGGAACAATCGCGCGCTGTGCTGATCGGCCACCGCAAGCAGGGCATCGGCAAGACGGCTGTCGGAATCGTGAAGTACACCGATCTCGGTGAGCCGCTGCCGGCCCTGGAACACGGGCGTGAAACTGTGGATCGTAACCAGAATGGGGCGTCGCTCTGCCGTTGTTGCTGACGCGAGCGCACTGGCAAGCAGCGACCGGAAAGGCTGATAAATGGAGTCGATGCGGGCAGTTTTTGCGGCGTTGCTCAAGTGGGCATTGCCGGGAATGGGGTGCTTGTCACTTTGTGCCGGCATCGCATCGGGCGCCTCCGGCGGGCGATTACAGTCGTACACCAGCCGGGAGACGGTGCTGGCCACCAGAGGGGCGTCCAGCAGAACACTCAGGTGTTCGGCCACCGCGAAGGCGCCCGGGTCCCAGGCAATATGGCTTACTTGCAGTGCGGCGGACAAACCAAGGGAGTGGAACTGTTCAGGGATGTAATTGGATGCGTGCTCGCACGCCAGCACAAAAGCTGATCTCGCCTGGCCGTTGACCAGCCTGACGGAATCCTGTTGCTTTGATGGGATCGGGACATCCGGTCCTTTGGTGCCTTGGTGATTTTTCACACAAGCCCTCCCTTTGCAACGAGAGTTCTTCAAAATCACACTGGATGTCAATAGTTTTCTGCTGGGAATGTGTGTGTGTCGCGGGGATTGGCCGTCAACAGACCGCTATGCCTTACCAGAGGCGGCGGCCAGACAAGAGGCTAGTCAACGGGACAATGCAGTTCCGGGCATTGATCTGCCGGACGGTGGACGCCGTCGTTGGCTTTCAGATTGTCATCGAAACGTTCGTCGTCCAGCCGCGCCGCGCAATCCATGGCTTTATTGGCTGCACTTTGGCAACTGGTTTCCGACAGTGCGTAGGCAAGGTTGTTCCAGCCCGACGCCATTGAGGGAAAGCGGCTAACCGTTTGTTGATAGTGCTCGACGGCGTCTTGCCAGCGCTCTTGCTGATAGGCAATGTTGCCTCGGCCCAGCCAGGCGGCAGGTTGGGCCGGCCAGGCTGACGCCGCCGTGCGGTAGGCGGCATCGGCGGCGGACAGGCGGCCGGTTACCTCCAGGTCGTTGGCGGCGGTCAGGAATGGAACTGGCTCAGCGGTGGCTGGCAGATGATCGGGCGGTAGCATGACGACAGCCCATTGATCCGCACGCTGCCAGGTGTTCATGAAAGCTCGCAACGGTTGTTGGTTGGCCCGGCGAGTGTCGGTGTGGAGAATCACGACATCCAATGCGGGATCAAAACCAATCACTACCGCAAAGTGCCATTGGGGCCACCAGTCAAATCCGAGATTTTGCATAACCAGAACCGGGTTGCCAGCGGCCACCTCGGTGAGAACATCGGACAACTGAGTTTTTAGCGGATAAACCAGAAGGTTGTAGCTGCGCGCCGCGGCGACCAGCTCAACCTGCAGGGTGCCTTCGCGACCCGGCAGATAGACCTTGTGCACCAGGGATTCAACCTTGGCGTCGCGCCCCTGTGTATTGAGCATCATGGCGAGCGCCGCCGGTCCACATTGGTAGCGCTCTTGTGGGAAAAAAGGCACGTCGCTGAGCACGTGCCCCTTTGTGATATCCAGCGCCTGGTCGCTGGCCGGCTGTGTCGGCCAGGAGGGTGCGCTTGCGCACCCTGTCAATAAGACCACCAGGATGGAAGTAATCGCAGCGATTATTTGCTGCTTAACAGCCAGTGCAGGCATTGGCTACCGGATGCAGTTAATGAATGGGAAGACGTTGGTGGCGCAGAGCATGTCCGTAATAATGAACACCAACAGGAAGAGCACAATGACGCCCACGACGCCTTCCCCGGCAGGCGCTTCCGCCAGCTGCTGTTTGAAGGATGCGAGCTCGCCCGGCGTCAGGCTTTGAATCCGGTCCTCAACCTGGGCCTGATCCACGCCCATACTGACCAGGACCTCTTTCACTTCCTGTTTCTCAAGCATGTTGATCAAAGATTCTCGGTCCAGATCGGCACGCTGCTCAGTGAGCACCTCTCCAGTACCGACCACACCGGCCACGGCTGACGATGACCACAGGGTTGTCATCGTCATCAGAATGGCCATCACAATTGAAACCTGACGAAGATAGCTTCTCATTTTTTTCATTATAGAACTCCCTAACGCTATGTACCCAAACCGCAACGGCCGGATTTGGCCAGATTGCGACAACTTACGTCACATCACTGTACCGCACGTTATGTTATCGCTTGTATGTCGGGTTATTACAAGGTTTTCATTTCACGCAGGGTGACTGACGGTGGAGGAAAAGCGACGGAGGTCGTAGGGCTTCAACACTTTTGCATCAGAGACAGCCGCATCCGTACTTGCTAGCGTCTTGTGTTAGGCATATCCGGTTGGAACGTGTCATTTTTGGAGTTCATCAATATGTGTGGATTATCGCGCAACTGCCAACTTTGCTGGGTTATGGTGCTGGTGGTTTTCTCGATACCGTCGGTGGCCGAGAATCAGCGAGATAGCAGTCGGGAAATGATTCAGCTACTGGATGCGTATGCCGTATACAAAATGGGCCAATACGATGAGGCCCATGCGCGTTTCATGGCCTTGGCAAAAGCAGGCAATACCCGGGGAATGCTGAACCTGGGCAATATGTACGGGGCCGGCCAGGGTAAGCCAAGAGATAATGGCAAGGCGCTTTTCTGGTATCGGAAAGCCGCCGATGCCGGGGACTCCATCGGCATGTATGAGGTCGCCAAGGCCTATGGTGAAGGCATCGGCACTGAATCTGATTCGAAGCTGGCTGAGCGTTGGTATATGCGCTCGGCCGACCGTGGTAATGATATGGCGCAATGGACCGTCGGCCGTCAATTGTATGATCGTGGTGAGCACCAGCGTGGCTTATTCTGGATTCGGAGAGCGTCAGAAGATGGCAGCAATCCGGCCGCCGGCCAGTTTCTTCGTCAACTGGCTGGCGGCGGAAATGTTCAAGAAAACCAGCCTGATAATCAAACCCGGATTGTGGTCATGGACATGCTTGCTGATATTGACGAGGCAGCGAGTGAGCGAGATGTGCAGGGTATTGTGGCGTTCTTGAGCGAGGACGCCGTTGTAAAGATTCGCCTGCCTGATCAGTCGGGCTGGGATACCCTGACTCGTAGTGAGTTGGAGACGCTGTGGCAAACAATGTTTAACCGCAGCGGACACTACCAGTACGAACGGGCGGAGCCGGAACTTTGGGTCGAGGACGGTATGGTGATGGCACAATCGATGATTCGGGAACGTCTCGGTGAGGGCGAGAATTATCAATCCCTGACGATTCTTGAACAGGCCCAGCTTATGGTTTCCGGTCAGACGCGTAAAATTCAGGCCCTGCAACTGGATATTCGACGGATTGACTGAGGGTCAGGCGGAAAGAGAGAACGGATGTGTCACCGGTGTTCACTGAGGTTAGTGGCCCGGGAATCTGAGCGACTGTTACACTGACGGCATCATGGTCGGATAGGCGCAGGAGGGTCAGTGACGGCAGATTTGTTTGGGGCTCAGGATGACCAACCCTGGGCTGAGCATTTAAGCGCAGGTACGGTGTGGCATCATGGTTTGGCCGTTAAACATGAGGTCCAGCTGATGACGGCCATTGCCGATATCGAGCGGCAGGCCGGGTTTCGTCACATGGTCACGCCGGGCGGTTTCCGGATGTCGGCGGCCATGACCAACTGTGGCCAATTCGGCTGGGTGACCGATCAGGGCGGGTACCGATACGCGGAATCTGACCCTCAGACCGGTAAAGTCTGGCCTGACATCCCGGAATGTTTTCTGACGTTGGCGTCAGCGGCGGCCGCGCAAAGCGGTTATCCTGGGTTCCAGCCCGACGCCTGCCTGATTAATCGCTACGAGGTTGGTAGCCGGATGTCTCTGCACCAGGACAAAAACGAGCAGGACTTCAGTGCCCCCATTGTGTCTGTGTCGCTGGGCTTGCCGGTGCAATTTCAATTTGGTGGCCTCACGCGTAAGGAACGGCCGGCTCGCCTGACACTGGAACACGGTGATGTCATTGTCTGGGGCGGCCCCGACCGGCTGCGCTATCACGGCGTCGGAGCGCTCAAATCGGGTGAGCACCGATTGCTTGGTGCCTGTCGCATCAATCTGACGTTTCGAAAGGCTGGGTAAGCGACATCGTCATCGGGCAAGGCGAATCGCCCCCGGCTAAGGCAGAGCCGCATCCAAATCCGAACCGTTGTTCGTCCACGGGTCAAGCAGACCGACATGGCCAATGCCCGGCAGTTTGATCGCGAGCGCCAGTGGGTCGATGCCAATACTGAGTCCCAACACGTTCAACTCAACACCCTCCCGAACACTGGCCAACACGCCAACATACCCCTTCAGCGACAACTGATAACCCGATCCGCTGGGTGTTTCGGCGACGATGCCGTCTGCCAGATAATCTTTGCCGATGGCCGTGTTGGGTAAGGCTACTTTCAGCTCTGGCACTTGTCGGATGACCCAGGATACAAAGGTATTGCTGTTTGGCCCAGGCCAGGCAGTGTAACTCGTGGGGTAGGGGTAAGACTCAACGGCCTTGAGAATCTTGGGTATTGCCGCGGCGGCCTCTCCCCCGCGCAGATCTGACAGCAGCGTGGGCTGGTTACCATACCAGGCAGTGTCCGGTGCACCCGGGCGGGAACGCACGGCCTGGTAGCCCCAGCCGGTGACGTCGTGCACGACATACGTGGTGGCGTTTTGTGCTTTGGTCGCAATCCAAGTGTGCACGGCAAAGTAGCCTCGCCAGCCGTAGGCGCGGGCGGAGTATACCTGGACGATGGCTTCTGCGGCGTCTTGGGGGGGTGGTGCAATACCCGCGCTGGACCGATCGGTGTTGCGCCAGCCTTGACTGGCCTGGCTGGTGCAGGCCGCCATTAAAGCGGGACCGGCAAGCAGAATGGCCAGCACCGTGAGGGTGCGGGCGAACCATTTTGTGGGTGACATCATCAGTGCCTGGCCTTGGGACCGATCGCCCGGTCACGACGGAATGGGTAAGTGTCCGGTTTTGACCCAGATAACCGTTTCCTCTTCCACAAAAGGATGGTGCTGGCTGAGGTGAGGGCTGCGTATCCAAGTGCCGGAAGGATAATGACCGAGCTCGTCCCGGAAAGTTCCACTCAGCACCAGGATTTCTTCGCCGCCGAAGTGCCGGTGGGGTTGAAAACGCTCACCGGCGGGCCACTTCACCAGTGCCACGTGTTCATGTTCGAATTCGTGCAGCGGCATCACTTGAAGGCCGCCCTGGCCTTGGAGCCAGTGGGTGCGGGTTGTGTCGATTCGGACGCTGGTCAGGTCGCGAGGCGAAAACTGGTGCAGCTTGACGAACAGAGTGCAGCCGTTTTCGCTGAACGGCGCATGGGCACTGCCTGGCGGGTTCCGGATGTACGTGCCTGGGCCATAGTCCCCATTCTCATCCGAGAACACCCCATCGAGCACCAGTATTTCTTCGCCTTTGGGATGACTGTGCCGATCGAAGCGGGCGCCCGGCTGGTATTGCACAATGCTGGTGGCATGGCCCCGCTCGGCCTCCTCCCGGGCAAGAGGTTTTCTGAGCACCCCGCCGGCTGGGCTCGGAGCCCAATCCAGCTGGCTGCTGTCAATCACGACCCGTTGAGTAAAATCCAGGTTCAGCATCAGGCACTCTCAACATTCGTGTGTGTTGTTACGCAATCCCATTATACGGCCTGGACTGACAGTGGTATCACCCCTGTTTTGATTTCCCTGTGACCAGCGCAAGCAGCACGCTGACCAGCGCGGAGGCGACCAAAGCGCCCGCAAAGGGCCCCAGGGTCGGGATGCTGCCGGGGAAACTGGCCGCTTCCAGGCCCGCCATCAGGCTGCCCCCCGATAACCAGCCTGGAAGTACCGCACCGATCAAGCCGGCAATTGCGCCACCCACCGCCGCTAGGGTGGTCATACGGGACCACAGCCCCATCAATACGGGCAAGACGGCGGTTGCACAGAGCAAATCAGCAATCAAAAACAGCCGTAAAACGGAAATGCCCTGCAACGCAATGGCGATCACCGGCACCATCAGGATCACTGTGATCCAGCGCGCCGACGTTAATGACAGGCCCTTTTTTTCCGTGACAGCCAACGAGGCAATGGCGTTTTGCAGCGTATCAACTGATGACGCCACCAGTGTCAGCGCGAGTACCAGGGCCGGAATCGTTAGCCAGGCCGGTGCGCCGCGCAACAAAGCGAAGAACGGAATGGGCGGATTGCCAAGGTCCGTGCCACTCATTGCCGCTGCAATGCCCAGTCCACCAACCACCGCCACCACGACGACGGTCGTTGCGCCGCCCAGCAGCGCTCCACGGCCCAGGGCCGAGGCGTCTTTGGCCGCCCACAGTCGCTGCCAGTAGCCCTGATGGAACAGATTGGCTGCGGTGACGGCAATGACCAGGGTCAAGGCGACACTCAGGGCGCTGCCCACTGGTATCGACGGGATGCTGGCGGCGACAGGCATGGCGGGCAGGCGTTGCAGTGTCACAAAACCAACCACTGCCAGAAGCAATATCAATAACAGCGCCTGCCAGCGGTCGGTGACCAGGCTGGCCCGAAGCCCGCCCCAGGCGGTGTAGATAAGTGTTGCAATGGCGACGCCGACCACGGCGATACTGCCGTCGAGGCCCGACAGCAGCGAAGTGATGGCGCCAATGGCGGTTAATTCGGCGGTCAGAAAACACAGCATGTACAGCACCGAAATCAACGCAACCCAATGCCGGACCCCACGGCCGTAGCAGGCTTGCGCAAACTCCCCGATGCTGCGACCTTCCGGCAGGTAGCGCCGGATTGCTGGGCCACAAAAGGCAAACACCACAAAGGGCAGTGCGGCGCCAATGGCATAGCCGGCCAGCGCCACCGGTCCAACCAGAGCGCCCACTTCCGGCGGAGCAAACAGAATCCAGCCGCCCATACCAGAGGCCAAAAACGACAGTCCCAGCGCCCGTGCGCCCTGGGAATTTCGGGCCGTGACGTAGTCGTCCAGACCACCGTCTGCAAGCCGTGCCCGCAAGCCCAGCCAGGTGAACAATAACAAAGCCGCAGCCAGCGCTGCAGCGGTGGTGTAGATCATGTCGCACTTCCTCCGCCGGTATGATCCGGATCAGGTTCCAGGGTTTAGTTTCTCAGTCGGCTCCCGGTTCGGGCGTCAACTCCCCTGGCGACGATTAGTGATGGGTGGTAATCGGGTCGAATGGTGCCACAGTTTGGTCACCGCTGCGATAGCGGATGGTGGGGTAAGCGCCGGTCTCTGGCTCGTCACGTTCAGGCACCCTGCCGGTAAGGCAGTGCCTCCAGAGCGGCCGCTTGGTAAGCTCTTACCTCGCTGGCTTCCTCGTCCGTGAAGCGTGTAATGGCGTCGCGAAAGCCCGGGTGTTCCACCCAATGGTAGGAGTGAGTGAGTACCGGCTCAAAACCCCGCACCAGTTTGTGTTCGCCTTGAGCCCCGGCATCGAAGCATTGGAAGCCTTGCTGGATGGCCAGCTCGATACCCTGGTAATAGCAGGTTTCGAAATGCAGGTGGTTATACTCTTCCAGGCAGCCCCAGTAACGACCATAAAGGGTTTCCTGCCCCTTGAGAAACAGGGCGCCGGCAATCATTTCACCATCCTTGACCGCCATCACAACGTGCACCTGTTCGGGCTGATGAGTTTGCAGCGCGCGAAAGAACGCCAGGTTCAGGTACGGCCGCTGGCCACGCTTGAGGTAGGTGGCCTGGTAAAACACATAAAAAGCCGACAACACATGATCGGGCAGGGTCTCCCCGGGAAACGCCACGAATTCAATCCCCTGCTCGCTGACTTGCCGCCGTTCTTTGCGGATGGATTTGCGCTTGCGGGAGGTGAGTGTGGCCAGGAAATCATCGAAACAGGCGTAGCCATGGTTGAACCAGTGGAATTGGCAGCCCAGGCGTTGCAGCACGCCGGGCATCGTCAGCAACGCCTGATCGTCACTGTTGGGGAATAACAGATGCCAGGAGTGCGCTCCCAGCTCGGTGGCGCAGACTTCCAGGGCCCGGTGCAACGGGTCAGGGGTCAGTTGGTCCCGTGCGTCAGCCGACAGCAGCAAGCGGGCACCGACCGACGGTGTGAATGGCACGGCGACCAGTAGCTTGGGGTAGTAGTCGACTCCGTAGCGCTGGTAAGCATCGGCCCACGCCCAGTCGAATACATACTCGCCCATGGAATGGGTCTTCAGGTACGCCGGTGCCACGCCGATCAGCGTGTCGCCAAGATAAAACATCAGGTGAGAGGGTGACCACCCGGTCGCGGCGGTGGTGCAACCGCTGGTTTCCAGCGCCACGAAAAATCGATGGCGTAGAAAAGGGTTGGTGGAGCCACTGAAACCGTCCCAGACTGCTTCGGGGATATCCAAAATGGAGGTCGCCGCGCGGACAGTCAGTGCGCAGGTATCGGGTTTTACCATGGTGCCTTGAAGCTCCTGAATGTGGCCATCTTCCGATACAATACGCGAGAACAGGGCTTGCGATCACTTACTGAGGGCAGCTCAGTCCCGCCGGGCTGCCCGCAACACTCGGTTATTCGTTGTCACCCTCGCAGCGTGCCTGCATTTTTTCGTGCCATTGTGCCTTTTTCTCCGCGCGTTCTGCTTTCATTTCAGCGTGCATTTGGTCCCAGGTTTCACGCTGCCCGGCACTCAGGTTCAGACGTTCCGCCATCCACTCAAAGCGCTTCTCCATCCGTTCCTCGCGCTTTGCGTAATGCGCCTTGCCTTGATGCTGCTCATATTTCTCGCAGATGTCAGGGTGACCGCGGTGTTCGCTTTTCTCTCCATGGTGGTTGGCGAAGACCAATGGGCTGGCTAACAACAAGGTGGTCAGCGCAGCGGTTAGAAATGAGGTTTTGGTGCCGGAAGTTTTCATGGTTTGCTCCATTAGAATTGCGGGTTTTAATGTTCACGGCGCTGATATTAAATTGTGCTGTGTCAATCGCTGTCAGGTTGGTGTAAAGGTTGTGCAAAGCGGATTGCGACTGAGGTCACGCCTACCGGTGGCCATGCTAGAATCCATGCAAAATGAATCATGAGGCGTGTCATGCGGAATCGAATCCTGCTGGTAGAAGATGACGAGGAGCTGAGGCAGTTGTTGGCGCGGTATCTGACGGGACAGGGCTTTATCGTGCGCGAGGCGGCCAATGGTCGTGATGGGCTGTCGCTGGCGGCGGAGAACCACTGTGACCTTGTGGTGCTGGATATCATGTTGCCGGATATCAATGGCCTGGAAGTGCTTCGTCAGATTCGGTCACAGACCCATTTGCCGGTGGTCCTGCTGACGGCCCATGGGGATGAAACGGATCGCATTGTGGGGTTTGAAGTGGGTGCCGACGATTACATTCCCAAGCCTTGTAACCCGCGCGAACTGGTTGCCCGTTTGCAGGCCCTGCTGCGTCGGATTGCCTGGGATCAGGCCACCGATGTTGACGATTCGAGGGTCTACGATGATCTCCGGGTGGAGCCGGAACAGCGTCGTATTTTTCAGCATGACCAGCCCCTGGATCTGACGGCCACCGAATATGAAGTACTCCAGGTGTTGCTCGCCCACGCCGGCAGTGTGGTGCGTAAAACCGACTTGATGCAATGGGCGCTGGGGCGGCGACTCGCGTCCCACGACCGGACTCTGGACATGCATATCAGCAATCTGCGGCGCAAGCTGGGTGGCGATCAACCTCCCAGAATCGAAACCGTCCGTGGTCTTGGCTACAGTTATCGGGGGCTGTCGTGAAATTGAAGTGGTCGTTTCCGTTATTCTGGCGGATTTTTTTACTGATTTGGTTGGCGATGGCCTTCACGGTTGTGGCGAGCAACATGGCAACCCGGGAATTGATCGACCGGGAGCGTCTCAGTATTGAGCGTCAGGAAGGCCTCAGGGGGCTTGCCTCGGAAGCGGTCAACATCCGTGAATCCGAGGGACGGGGGGCGACGTGGCGCTACCTGAAGGAGCAAGGCCGGGCATTGGACCTGCACCTGGTGCTGATTGATTCGGATGAGCGTGGCGACGAGTTGCCAAAATCCATTCGGGAACGCATGGGGGCGGGCTGGCACCGGTATCAGCCGGCAGTCATCAACGTGGAAAAAGGTTACCGCCTTATTGCCTGGCCGCGCCTGGGTGGCGAAGGCTGGCTGGATCCGCGGATGTTCCGAATGCTAGAGCTGGGGTTGGGGTTTGTGATTATTACGTTGGCGTGCTGGTGGGTGGCGCGGCGGATATCGCAACCCCTGCGTCATGTTGAAACCACCGCCCAGGCGATTGCCCACGGTGATTTGTCGCAGCGTGTCAGTCAACGAATCGCGGGCCGGCACGACGAAATCGGCGCCCTGGCCCAAGCGTTCAACGGCATGACCGAGCAGCTCTGTACACTGCTTGAGCGTCAGAAACATTTATTGCGTGATATATCCCACGATTTGCGAACACCGTTGGCTCGTCAACGGATTGCGATTGAACTGGCCGCCGACGGTCAGGCTGACCCTGAGCTGATGGCCAGCATTTTGCGCCAGAACGAACGACTGGAAGCGATGACTTCCCAGATCCTGACGCTGTACCGGGTGTTGGAAAAAGGCGGGGATATCGAACGCGAACCGGTTCACCTGGCCTCGGTGATCAACCGGGTGCTCGGGGACGCCGCCGATTATGCCGAACACCGGCAGGTTGACTGTCACCTTACGGTATCGACCCGGTGTCAACAGCTGACCGTGCTGGGGGATGCCGGACTGCTGCAGCGCGCGCTGGATAATGTGCTGCAAAACGCCCTTGACCATACGCCTCCGGGCCATACGGTATCGTTGAGCCTGTCCGAACGGCAGGGCCGGGTGCTCTGCGACATTGCCGACAGCGGGCCGGGTGCACCGGTGGCCTCGCTTGCCCAGCTGTTCGAGCCGTTTTACCGGACCGATGAAGCCCGCAGTGGTCATGGTTGGGGCTTGGGGCTGGCGATTGCGAAAGACATTATGACGGCCCATGATGGCAGCATTGGTGCAGTCAATGGTCCGAAGGGCGGCCTGGTTGTTTCACTGGTATGGCCGGTCTTTACTCAGGCGACTTGATGAGCGGCAGGCTTTCAGGGACGGTGGCAGGGTCGAGGTCAGGTTTGAGCTGGCCGGCAGCGGAGAAATCAATGCCGGCCTGCAGCTCGTCCTCTGCGAAGCGAATGCCGCATCCGGCCCTGGTGACGTTGGCCGGGCGGACGGCACCCGGTGTTGAGCGGTCTTCATCGGTGTTCATAGCTAGAGACCCTTAAAACAGCGCCAACAGGTGCGCAACAGGACGGAACGCAATGAACAGTGAGTATCCCATACCAGCTGGATTTCTGGAACGGGAGACCGAAATCAAGAAAAGCCGCTTCATTGCCCGCGTCTATGCTGTCGCTTCGCGGGCCGAGGTCAAGGCTTGGGTTGAGACGGCGCACAAAGACCACCCGGATGCCCGGCATGTCTGTTGGGGCTACCAGATTGGCCGCCCCGGATCGGCCGCTGAAGCTGCCATGAATGATGACGGAGAGCCATCCGGGACGGCAGGGAAACCGATACTCAATGTGATTCAGCACAAAGATATGGGCGATGTGCTGGTGGTGGTGATTCGGTATTTTGGTGGCACCAAGCTGGGTGCGGGCGGCCTGGTCCGAGCCTACGCCGGTGCGGCTGAGAGTGTCCTGTCCGAGGTGGATCGGGTGGTTCAGAAGACCATGGCCGCGGTGGTGGTATCGATGTCGTTCGCCGATGAACAGCCGCTCAGGCACTGGTGTGACTTGCATCACGCCAGTGTTGACGAGATTGACTATGGTGTTCCGGTCCGGGCCACGGTCGGGGTGCCAGCGGACCGATTGGCCAGCCTGATTGAATTTTGTGAAGCCCAGCGGTTTGATTACAGTTTGGATAGGTAGCGAGGCCTGGATGCCTCCAAGTGCCCAGGGTTTGCGTATACTGATAATTAAACCATCGGCATGGAGTCATACGACAATGCGCTTTATTTTGAGTTTCTTATTGGTACTTGCACTGTCTGGCTGTGCTGGCAATGTGGTTACGGACTACAATTCGACGGTCGTGTTCGGTAACTATAATTCATGGGCCTTTGCAGACACCAATAATGGGTCTGGGTTTGTTACGTTGGATGGCGCCCGGGTTGAAGGCGCGGTCGAGCGCGCCCTGAATCGCAAGGCAAT
Source organism: Marinobacter caseinilyticus (assembly GCF_011074955.1). Taxonomy (GTDB): domain Bacteria; phylum Pseudomonadota; class Gammaproteobacteria; order Pseudomonadales; family Oleiphilaceae; genus Marinobacter; species Marinobacter caseinilyticus. The sequence continues at coordinate 80,716 of NZ_WUQJ01000024.1, forward strand.
GAAAAAAGTCAACGTCAATGAGGCTGACTTACTGGTGTCTTACCGAGTCGTAAATGTTGATCGCCTTGATACCACAGGCTTTTCGTATGGGCTGGGTTTTGGGCAGCCGAGATTTGGGTTTGGCGTGGCCACGCTGCCGCCCGTCAGGGAGGTTCAGGAAGGCAAACTGGTGGTGGAATTGGTCGATCGGAGCAACGGCCAGGTTGTCTGGCGGGCGGCCAGCCGGCGTTACCTCACCGAAAGCCAATCGCCAGAGTACCGTCGCGAACTTATCGAAGAGGTCGTGGCTGAAATGTTTACCAAGTACCCTCCCGGGGTGTGATCTGTGACCTGGGTAACCATTGGGCACTATTCGTTGCCTTTTGAGGCCCACCTGGACCGCTCGCGTCTGGAATCCGAGGGCATTACCGCCATCATTGCCGACGAACACACCATCAATATGCAGTGGATGCTGTCGGATGCCCTGGGTGGGGTTCGGCTCCGGGTCCAGGATGATCAGTTGTACAAGGCCCGTAAAATTCTGGAAGAGGATCGCTCCGGACTGCTGGAGAGCTTGCCATCGCAGGCACCGGAGGTCATGGACTCCGAATCGCAACAGGGCGATGATGGGCTCCATCTATCGTCACTGACCTCAAAACGCCGCAAGCGCGGTTTCTTTGCCACCTTGCTGGCACTCTTTATCGGCACTTAGTCACTGGTATAGTGTGTGCCTGAATTCATTGATGCCGGTCGATCGGAACGATAGCGGGCGTTCATGCAGGTCCGGAGCGACATCGGCGCAACTTTTGGCTGAAGTGGCCTCAAGGCGTGTGAACGCATGTGACAGGAGCACAGTATGAAAAAACAAGCCCTCGGTGGCCTGGTCTTTTCGACCGAGCAAGGGCGTATGTGCCCGGGCTGCAGCCAGCCAGTGTCGGATTGCCAGTGCAAGGCGCCGGAGCGCGCCGCCGGTGATGGCGTGGTGCGCCTTAGCCGTGAGACCAAAGGTCGAAAAGGCAAAGGCGTTACGTTGGTAACCGGTGTGCCAATGGGCGATAAAGAACTGCGGGCCTTTGCCAAAGCACTAAAAGCCCGATGCGGCACCGGCGGCACGGTCAAAGAAGGTGTTATTGAGATTCAGGGTGACCAGCGCGACGTACTGATGCCGCTGTTACAGGCCAAAGGCTGGACGGTGCGCAGGGCAGGTGGCTAAAGGTATAGGACGCAAGTGACCATGCCTGCCACTACACTTGTTCCGGCTTTCAACGTTGGAGCTCTGGCCCGGTCCTTGTCATTCAATCATCATTTGCCCCGGCGAACTGCGATTATACGATCGGACATCAGCCAGCAGTCAGGGGTTTCCCACCAGTATATTTGAGGGACACGCATGCATATTTTGGTCATGGGAGCAGGTGTTGTGGGCGTCACGACCGCCTGGTTTTTGCGGCAGGCAGGCTACGATGTCACTGTGGTGGAGCGTCAGAACAAAGCCGCCGTGGAAACCAGTTACGCCAACGGTGGCCAGGTATCGGTTTCCCATGCGGAACCCTGGGCCAACCCCTCAGCACCGTTCAAGGTGTTGAAGTGGCTGGGTAAGCCAGACGCACCGCTGTTGTTCCATTTGCGTATGGACCCTGCCTTGTGGCGCTGGGGGCTTCGCTTTCTAATGGAGTGCACACCGGGCCGTACCGCTCATAACATCCGCCAGATGGTGAACCTGGGCACTTACAGCCGCAGCACCCTTCAGGCCTTGCGCAAAGAGATTGGTCTGGAATACGACCAGTTGCAAAAGGGTATCTTGCATTTTTACACCGACCAGAAAGAGTTTGAAGGTACCCTCGAGCCGGCCCGGCAGATGCGTGAGCTTGGGTGTGACCGACAGGTTATTGATGCTGCCCGTGCGGTTGAGTTGGAGCCGGCGCTGACGCCGATTCGAGACCGAATTGCTGGCGCCACCTTCACCTCGGAAGATGAATCCGGCGATGCCAGAAAATTCACCCAGGCATTGGCTGAGAAGGCCGCTGCGGCGGGGGTGGAATTTCGTTTTGGCACAGAAGTCGTTGGTTTTGATAAAACCCGCGACACCCTTGTGGGCGTGCATACCCTGTGTGAGGGTCGCCATGAAACGCTCCGCGCCGACAACTATGTGTTGAGCATGGGCAGCTACAGTGCGCCCATGGCACGCGCCCTTGGCTTATCACTGAACATATACCCGGCCAAAGGCTATTCCATTACTGTTCCCGTCAAGAATCCGGACGCTGCCTTTAACGTCAGCTTGACCGATGATCAATACAAACTGGTGTTTTCGCGTCTTGGTGATCGTATGCGAGTTGCAGGCACGGCTGAATTGGGGGGCTACAGTCGCGACCTCAACATGACTCGCTGTCAGGCCATCGTGCGTCGAACGGCTGAACTCATGCCGGAAGCCGGCCATTGGGATCAAAGTGAATTCTGGACCGGACTGCGCCCGATGACACCGTCCAACGTGCCTTACATTGGCAAGAGCCACTTCCGTAACCTGTATCTGAACACTGGGCATGGCACCCTTGGCTGGACGCACTCCTGTGGCTCGGCTGCGGCCATTACCGATGTTATTTCAGGCCGCAAGCCGGAGGTTGATTTTGCCTTTACCGGGTTGAATTAGTGAACCAAAACTGGATTCAGCGCCTACTCTGTTATCCTGTGCCATCTTTTGACACCCACGGAGTCTGTGCATGATTACTGTTCACCATCTCAATAATTCCCGGTCACAACGCGTGCTCTGGATGCTCGAAGAACTGGGCGTGCCCTATGAAATCAAACGGTATGAGCGCGACCCGAAGACCATGCTTGCGCCAGCGAGCCTGAAAAAGGTTCACCCGCTCGGCAAATCGCCGGTGATTACTGACGGTGAGCTGACCGTGGCTGAATCCGGCGCGATTGTGGACTATCTGGCGCACACCTATGGTAAGGAGGCTTTGTTGCCGGAAACGGGTACCCAGCGATGGCTGGACTATACTTATTGGCTGCATTACGCCGAGGGCTCACTGATGCCGCCATTGGTGATGCGGCTGGTGTTTGAAAAGGTAAAAACCAGCCCGATGCCGTTTTTTGTCAAACCGGTTGCCAAGGGCATATCCGACAAAGCGAATCAGATCTTTATTGGCCCCCAAATCAAGAACCACCTGGACTTCATTGAGGCACATCTGGCAAACAAAACCTGGTTTTTGGGGGATGACCTGAGTGCGGCCGACGTGCAAATGAGCTTCCCATTGGAGGCCTCCGTGGCTCGCGGCATCGTCGGGGACGACCGTCCCAATATCCGGTCCTTTGTTAAACGAATGCATGCTCGCCCGGCCTATCAACAGGCTTTGGCAAAGGGCGGTAAATACGATTTCGCTTAGGCTGGTGCACTTGTTGCGACCGGGGCGCAGATCCCCGGTCCGCGCTTTTCCCGGACGTAGAGGACTTTATGGACGCAGGCAACAAGCTTGCCCTGCTGATCCACAATATCGATATCCCACTCCGGCAACACCTTGTCGCCGCCTGCAGCTGCCGCCTTGATTTCCCCGACGCGTTGGTCAGTCAATTCGAAGTGCGCAGACACCTTGCCCCGGCCGGGGCTGACGAAGTCTATACTGGCGGACTTGTCCCACACGGTATAGCCGTGTCCCAGTCGCCGCATCAGCAACAGCATGTACATGGGGTCAACCATGCTGTAGAGCGACCCGCCAAAGTGAGTACCGACGTAGTTTCGATTATACCAATGCAGATCCATTGCCACGGTGGCTGAGCTGAAATCGTCTGCGATGTCGCTGATGCGAACACCGGCCCCCATATAGGGACCAAACAGGTTCATGGCTTGTCGCAAGCCTTGCGCGCTGGCAATCCAGCGTCGAATGGTCGGTGTCATCGAGGTGTTCCGTTCAGGTGGGTTGGCAAGCGATGCGTGTCCGAGGCCTGTCGGTAAGGGGGAGTGTGGGTCATACGGTGGCAATTAAGTAACCCGTGGCAATGCACTTTAAACGGTGCACTGGCTGCGGCCTGACGCCGGTCAGGGTCAGGCCGCTTGCACTGGATCCAGTCGTTACTTTAGCAGGTCCCGAATAAGTTTCTTGTTGATCTTGCCGACGCTGGTTTTCGGAATGTCGTCAACAAAGTCGATTTGGCTCGGAATGGCCCATTTATTGATTTCACCATTCTCAACGAATTGCTTCAGATGTTCCTGAATGGCCGCTAAATCGGCCGTTGCGTCGGGTTTGAGCACCACCATTGCGTGGGGACGTTCCCCCCATTTCTCATCGGGGACCCCGACCACCGCTACGCCGGCAACGGCCGGGTGTTGACTGATCAGGTTTTCAAGATCCAGTGATGATAACCACTCACCACCGGTTTTGATCACGTCCTTGATGCGGTCTTTGATGACCAGCGTATGATCGGATTCGATACTGGCGACATCGCCGGTATGGAGCCAGCCGCCAGCCCAAAGCTCCTCGCCTTTTTCGGGCTCCTTGAGGTAACTCTGGGTAAGCCAGGGCGCACGCGTCACCACTTCACCCTTGGCGATGCCATCCATTGGTAGTGGTTTGCCCTGGTCGTCGAGTACGCGAATTTCCACCAGCGGCACTGGAATGCCTGTCTTGGTGCGCTTGGTCGCTTGCTGCGCTAATGGCAAATCGAGATCTTCAGGCTGCAAGTGTGTGGTGGTCAACAAGGGTCCCGTCTCGGACATGCCGTAACCGGTGTACATTGTGATGCCAAGCTTGGCGCCTGCATGGCAAAGACTTTCGGTCATTGCGCTGCCACCAATCAAGACGTGCCAGTTGCTGAGGTCAGCGGTCTTGATAGCGTCGGTTGCCATCAACATCTGCATGATGGTGGGTACGCAGTGGGAGAAAGTCACTTGGTGTTCTTTCAGCAGTTCCACCAGCAGTTCGGGTTCATAGCGGCCCGGGTACACCTGTTTCAAACCCAGCATGGTCGCCACATAGGGCACACCCCAGGCATGGACATGGAACATGGGGGTAATCGGCATATACACGCTGGACGACCGCATCAATGGCCGCTCGTCATAGGCGGACAGACTGCTGGCCATGGTCAGTGTGTGCAGGACCAGTTGACGATGGCTGAAGAAGACGCCTTTGGGGTTGCCGGTGGTGCCGGTGGTGTAAAAAGTGGTGGCAATGCTGTTCTCGTCAAAGTCGGGGAAGTCAAAATGACTCTCCGCTTTCGCCAGCAGGCTCTCGTATTCACCATGGCACTTCAGCGTCGTTGATTTTGCCTGTGCTTCATCGGTGAGCTGAATATAGCCTTTCACCGTGGTCAACTGGTCATTGACCTGCTCCAGTAGCTCGGTGAAATCATCGTGGATCAACACCAGATCGTCTTCGGCGTGATTCATGGTATAGACCACCTGCTCCGGAGACAGGCGAATATTCACAGTATGCAGGACCGCACCAATCATCGGAATCGCAAAAAAGCACTCAAGATATCTGGGGGTGTCCCAGTCCAACACGGCAACGGTATCGCCGGCTTTAATCCCGGCATCGGTCAGTGCGTTGGCGAGGCGATGAATGCGCTCAATCAAGTCGGTGTATGAGTATTTACTGCGGTTGGCGTAAACAATTTCCTGATCCGGCGCGTAGCGCGGGGCTGACAGTAACAGTTGCTTGATCAGCAGAGGGTACTGATAGGCGTTATCAGCGGCAGGAATAATTTTGGTCTGTGCCATGGAAGCAATGCCTCTTTATCTCGTGTGTTGGAGTTGTATCGAGAACAGGGACCAAATCTGACACAGTTCACACAAAATCGGAACCGCAGGGAAAAAGAAATCCCTGCGGACCCATGGCTGGTGTGGCGATTGTTTCACTCGTAGGTGCAGAGGTAGGCCGTATCGATATCTGTTTTCACATTGAAACTGGATTGTCCCGCTACTTCAAATCCCTCGCCCGCACCGTAGGTGATCCACTCCGACATGCCGGGGAACTGAACCGTCAGTGCACCGCTGACGACCGTCATGATCTCTTTTTTGGTTGTGCCGAAAGTGTATTCGCCGGCACTGATAACGCCAACCGTGGCTGGTAGAGTGGAGGACTGGAAACTGATGGATTTGGCTTTGCCATCAAAGTACTCATTAACCTGCAACATACACATGTCTCCTTAATTTTGGATCGCCTACTATACGGCAAATGAGCGACGTTAATATGACAAATACACCTGAAAAGTCCGGCCCGGCCAATGCCACAGTGGGCCTTGGTGAGCGTGAGCAATACATACGCTCGCTGGCGCGCCTGGATCGCTATGCGCGACTGCTCGACAGCCAGTTCCGTATTCCTTTTACTCGCGTGAAATTTGGATTGGACCCGCTGATCGGCCTACTGCCGGGCGTAGGCGATGTCGCCGGCCTGGTGATGTCGCTGTATCTCATAGGTGAGGGGCTGAAAATCGGGGCGGGTGGCAAAACCATCGCAAAGATGGCGGGCAACGTGATGCTTGAGTTTGTGGTTGGGTTAGTGCCGGTGTTTGGCGATGCATTTGACCTGCTCTGGCAAGCCAATAATCGCAACGTCGCCTTGCTCCGGGCGCATGTGGAGAGCAAGCTGAAGCCGCCATCGCCCCGCCGGCCCTGGCTGTCCTATGCGTTGATCACGCTGTTCGGACTGCTGTTGCTTGGTTTGGTGGTACTGATTGCAGTGTCACTGTTCTCCGGGCCCTGAGGAAGGGCGTGTTATTGATCCCACGGATGGCCGCGAGTGTCGTCGGTGGTTTTGACCTTCAGGTGCATGGCGGCTTTGGCAAGGAAGTTGGCGCTGATTGGCGCGGTCAGAAACAGAAAGACCATAATCAGAAGCTCTATCAAGTCATAGCGGGCATTCGACGTGGCAAAATACACGACCGAGGCCAGGGCAATACTCCCCACGCCGACGGTGGTTGCCTTGGTGGGTCCATGAAGCCGGGTGTAGAAGTCTGGCAATCGAGCCAGACCTATGGCACCGGTCAATGCAAACACGCCGCCGATAACTAAAAGGATTGAGATACTCAACTCGGCAATCAGTGGCATGTGCGTTCCCTCCAGCAGGCGCATGGTGATGTGACGGTATCCGGACGCAGGCTCATTCGATGACACTGCCGCGTTTCAGGTATTTTGCCAGTGCAACGGTGCCAACAAACCCCATTACGGCGATTAGCAGTGCAGCTTCCAGGTATAGACGGGTCCCCAGCTCAATGCCCAGCAGCAGGATCAGGGCGATCGCATTGATATAGAGTGTATCCAGTGCCAATACCCGATCGGTTGAGTCAGGCCCGCGAACCAGGCGAAAAACATTCAGTAGAACCGCCAGCGTAATCAGCGCAATCGTGATGTGGAGCGCAACGGTGATCATTGGAAAATCTCCAGCAATGGCTTCTCGTAACGGTTATGGATGGCCTCAATGAGGCTTTTGTCATCCAGCTCGTCCAGCGCATGAATCAGCAACAGCTTTCGGTCATCGCTGATGTCTGCACTGACGGTACCGGGTGTCAGCGAAATGGTGCCGGCCAGCAGCGTGATCGCCAGTGGGTGTTCGAGTGTCAGGGGGTAGGACACAAACGAGGGTTTCGGCTGTCGCGAAGGATTGAGAACCAACCGTGCCACCGTCAGACTGGCCTGAATAATGTCCACCATCATGCGGGCGAAATACAGCAGCAGCCGCCAGGGCTTCTTGACCGTCGGACTGTCAGGCCAAAGGTCGCGCGTAAACAGGGGCAGTCCCCAGGCCATGATCAACCCGAGCACCCCGTGGCCGGCCGACAAACCATTGAGCATGAGCCAGACCAGCAACAGGGTAAGGCTGAGCAGGGGACGAGGAAAACCAAAACGCGCATTCATGGCTGTGCCTCCTGGGTGCTCGGCATCTCCAGGATGCCGATGTAGCCCGCCGGATCGTGCAACTGTGCCGCCGTGGCATCGGTATAGCGCGAAATGGGCCCAGCCAGTACGACAATGGCCACACTTAATGCGATCAGTGCGCTGGCCGACACGGTCACGGGCAGGGTGAGCTGGCCCTTGTCTTCGACATGTCCCTCTACCGTGCGCCAGAACACGATGCTACCGGCGCGGCTGTAGGCAATCATGGTAAAGAAACCGCCAACCAGCACGATGCTCCACAACCATGCCATTTCCACGCCCGGTACGGCGGCTTTGAGAATCAGCAACTTGGCGAAAAAGCCACTGAGCGGCGGCAGTCCTGCGGAAGCAGTTGCGCCTAGTAAAAACAACACGCTCAGCAAGGTGCGACTGTGCATTTTTGGCGCCGTGACAATTTTGTCACCGGCAGAACCGCGTTGGTTGCCAATCAGGTCGACCACCAAAAACAAGCCGCCGACCACCCACGTGGTGTTAAGCAAATAGAACAGGGCCGCCGAGGTGCCGGCCGGGTTGGACAGGCCGATGGCTGCCAACAGCGTACCGACAGAAATAATAACCTGCCAGGCGACCAATGCCTTCAGTGCCTTGGCGCCAAGTGCGCCGACAACACCGGCGGCCAGTGTGACCAGCGCGACCGGGAACAGCCAATCCATGCCAAGGTTGGCAAGCGCGCCGGCCTGGTCGCCAAAGACCAGGGTATAAACTCGCAGGATGGCGTAGATGCCAACCTTGGTCATGACGGCGAATAACGCAGCCACCGGTGCCGTGGCATTGGCGTACGCCCGAGGGAGCCAAAAACACAAAGGCAGAATAGCGGCTTTGAGACCAAACACCACCAGCAGCATCATGCCTCCGGCTTCAACCAGCGGCAGATCTTCAGGGCTGACGCGAGGCACCTGAATGGCCAGGTCCGCCATGTTCAAGGTGCCGGTCACGCTGTAAATCATGCCCACGCTGATCAGGAACAGGGCCGAGCCCACCAGGTTCAGAACCACATAATGCAATCCGGGAATGGTTCGGGTCGTGCCGCCGCCGTGCATCAGAAGCCCGTAAGACGCGATCAGCAGAACCTCAAACGCCACAAACAGATTGAACAGGTCTCCGGTCAGAAAGGCGATATTCAAACCCAGTAACTGGAACAGGAACAGGGCGTGGAAGTGTGCCCCCTGACCATCCGAACCACGAGTCGAAAAGATGTGGCAAAACAGGGCCAGGATGCCGGTTACGACCAGCATCAGGGCCGCGAGGCGATCCAGCACCAGTACGATGCCAAAGGGCGGCTGCCAATTTCCAAAGGCGTACACGCGGTAGCTGCCGTCGTCGGCGAGTCCAAGCAGGACCAGGGCTGAGGCCAGCATCATTACGGTGGTCGCCAGTGCCAGCGTGCGCCGGAGTTGCAACGGCGCATAGGTCATGAATATTTGCAGCAGGCCGCCCAGTAGCGGAATCAGAATCGGAGCGGTCAACCAGTGGTTCATTGGCTTGCTCCCTGGCCATTCTTATCCGGGTTCTCGGGACTTTCCCGTAGGCCGTCGACATGATCATCGCCGGTATCCGCCTGGCTGCGAAGTGATAACACAACCACGAAAGCGGTCATGGCAAAGCCAATAACAATCGCCGTCAGCACCAATGCCTGGGGCAGTGGGTCGGTGTAGGTGCCCGTGCTGCCGATGATGGGTTGACCGCCGGTTACCAGTCGTCCGGTTGAAAACAGAAACAGGTTGACGCCATAGGACAGCAAGGTCAGGCCCACTACAACCGGAAATGTCCGGGCTCGCAGCAGCAAGTAAACGCCGGAGCCAGTGAGTGCGCCGATGGTAATCGCGAAGACCAGTTCCATATTATGCGCCCCCTTGGGCGTTGCCGCGGTTGGGTTGATCAAACTTCATCGACAGCCGGCCCAGGCTGACCATTAGCAACAATGTGGCCCCAATCACGGTCAGATAAACGCCCATGTCAAAAATCATTGCGGTGGCTACTTCAAACTTGCCCACCACCGGCAATGTGACGTAGGCAAACGAAGAGGTCAGGAAAGGGTAGTCAAACGCGTAACTGCCAATACCGGTCAGGGTGGCTATCAGCACGCCAAGCGCCAGCATGGGTTGATACCGGAAACGCATGCGATGCTGGGTCCATGCCATGCCACTGGCAATATACTGAAGAATCAGGGCAATGGAGGTGATCAAGCCGGCGATAAACCCCCCGCCTGGCACGTTGTGGCCCCTGAGGAAGATATAAACAGAGACCATAATGGCCAGCGGCAGAAGTGGCCGTGATACCTGTTTTAGCATGGTCGGATGGGCGTCCACACTCCAGGGATTACCCAGGCCGTCGCTGGACGGGGGGGCTAACTTGATCTCGCGCAGCATGGCGTAAATGCCCAGTGCCGCGATGGCAAGCACGGTGATCTCACCCAGGGTATCGAAGCCCCGGAAATCCACCAGGATGACGTTGACCACATTGGTGCCGCCACCCCCCGATTTGCTGTTGGCAAGAAAGAATTCGGATATTGAGGTAAAGGGTCGGGTCAGCATGGCCAGTGTCAGCAGTGTCATGCCGATACCGGCGGCCAGGGCTATTGCGGTATCCCGCCAGCGGCGGACGCCGGATGCTTCAATCGGTGTCCACGAGGGTAAGTAGTACAAGGCCAGCATCAGCAATACAACGGTGACCACCTCGACGGAAAGCTGTGTCAGCGCCAGATCCGGTGCAGAAAAACGGGCGAAGGTCATCGCCACCATCAGGCCAACTACACTAAGCAGTATCAGTGAGTACAGTCGCTCTCGATGCATCGCAACGGTGGCAAGGGCGCAACCCACCAAAACCAGAGCGCCCACCGCGGTTGGTACATCAATGGGGCTGAGTCCCTCGGCGCCGATCGAGATGCCGAGATCCACCAGTGGCAGGAAGGCAACGGTGCCGGCGGTGACCACCAGTAACATGGCGTAGCGTTGCAGGGAGCCGTTCTCCAGCCTCGCCGTCAGCCGCTCAGCGAAATCTGCCAGGTAAGCCACGACGGCTTCAAATACCGCCTTTTCATCGATTTCACGAAAGCGGGCGTGGAAATCGAAAAACCGTTGCCGCTGGGTGTACATGGCAAGGCCGCCGAAGAAGGCCAGGAAGCTCATCATCAGGGGCAGGTTGAAGCCGTGCAATATTGCCAGTTGATAATCCGGCACAGGTCCGGCAAGGGTCGCAGCAGCGGCAGCGTAGAGCAGCGGGCCGACTGAAAATGCCGGGAACATGCCGACCATGACGCAGGCAAAAACCAGTATCTCGACCGGGATTTTCATGTATCTGGGCGGTTCACTGGGCGGGTAAATGGGCAAGTTGACCGGTTTGCCATTAAAAAATACGTCGTGAATAAAGCGAGCCGAGTAGGCGACCGCGAAAATTCCGGCCAGGGTTGCGACCACTGGTGGTAAGTAAGCCCAAAGGCCCGGCAGATTCAATTCCAGGGATTCGGCAAAAAACATCTCCTTACTCAGGAAGCCGTTCAGTAACGGCACCCCGGCCATGGACGACGCCGCCACCATCGCCAAGGTTGCGGTGTGGGGCATGTAACGCCAGAGACCGTTGATCTGTCGCATGTCACGGGTACCGGTTTCATGATCGATGATGCCCGCCGCCATAAACAGTGAGGCTTTAAATGTGGCGTGGTTAATGATGTGGAACACCGCAGCCACAGCGGCCAACTCGGTGCCCATGCCGAACAGCAGGGTGATCAGGCCCAGGTGACTGACGGTGGAATGGGCCAGCAGCCCTTTCAAGTCGTGTTTGAACAGCGCGACGTAGGCGCCAAGCAGCAGGGTGGCCATGCCGGTAAAGCTGACCATGTAAAACCACTGGTCAGTTCCTGCCAGCGCCGGGTAAAGCCGTGCCAGCAAAAACACACCCGCTTTGACCATGGTTGCGGAATGCAGGTAGGCCGATACCGGGGTGGGCGCCTGCATCGCGTGAGGCAACCAGAAATGAAAGGGAAACTGTGCCGATTTGGTAAAGGCACCCAGCAATACCAGCGTCAGGGTGATGGGATAAAGCGCGTGCGCCTTGATCTGGTCGCCGGCGGCCAACACCGCGTCGAGCTCAAAACTGCCGACAATATGACCGAGCAGCAGCACCCCCGCCAACAGCGCCAGGCCTCCGCCTCCGGTGACGGCCAGCGCCATTCGCGCGCCACGTCGGGCATCTTTCTTATGGTTCCAGAAGCTGATGAGCAGGAACGACACCAGGCTGGTGAGCTCCCAGAATATCAACATCAGAATCAGGTTGCTGGACAGCACAATGCCCAGCATGGAGCCCATGAACAATAGCAGGAGGGAATAAAATTTAGCGACGTTCTCGTGCTTTTTCAGGTAATAGCGCGCGTAGAGAATGATCAGGATACCAATGATCAGAATCAGCAATGCAAACAGCAACGACAGGCCGTCCAGCCGGAAACTGAGCGATAGGCCCAGTGACGGCAGCCACTCATAGGTTTGTACCAGCACATCGCCGGCGGCCAGGGTTTTCCAATGCGGAAACAACGCTGCCAGGGCGACCACGGCTGGCACGGTCGATGCGATAGCGATTGCGGTTCGACCTGCCTGGGCAAACAACGGTGCTGCGATGGCGCCGATAAAAGGCAGTAAAACGACCAGCGATAGGGTCATCCCAACCTCGTTATTGAGTCTTTGGTAAGGGTATTGTCACTACAGTCAGTTGCCTGAGTGTAGTCGTCGGACAGCGGCCCTGTACAACTCCGGGTTGCGTCAGGGCCAGGACAGGCAAGCTCAGCCCTGGCGGGGTGGGTCTGGGAAATACGGCAACCGGCCCCAGGGAAACCAGAGGGCAGGATCCGGTGCGACGGATAGGCCAATATTGATACGGGGCCGTTCGGTCATGAATGCTCCGTTGGTTAATTTCGAACCTGAATAATACGTGGCCGACACCTCAGGTCAAGCCACGAAGTCGGTACCGCGCTCTACAGGCTACGTCTATCCTGGTACGCGCGGTCCGGTTCTGAGGTGTTTTTTGCCACCGCGATGCGTTGATTGGTGCGAGCGATAATTTTTTTCTGAAGCCGGGTTTCCCAGTCCAGGGCAACTTTGTCGGTCGCGCTCCAGGTCCTGTTAAACAACAGCTTGCTGGCGGCAATGGCATCCGGCGATCGGGCCGCCAGTTCCCGGGCGAACTCGTAGGCTTCCGCCAGGGGGTCACGGCTGACTCGGGTTACCAGGCCCATGGCTTTGGCTTCCTCGCCATTGAATGTGCGGGCGGTCATGGTAAGTTCCTTGGCGAGGTCAATCGCGATCAGTTCGCGCAGGGTCACCGTCAGGCTCATGTCAGGTATCAATCCCCACTTGCTCTCCATAATGGAAAATTCACAGCTTGGTGTGGTGAATCGAAAATCAGCCCCGAGAGCGATCTGAAATCCGCCGCCGTAACAATAGCCATGGGTGGCGGCGATCACTGGCGCTGGAACGTCGCGCCACAGGTAGCCCACGTCCTGCGCCAGGTTACTGATTTTACGCCCCGGTTTGGCCAGCAGTCGTAAGAAGTTCACTGGGTTTTGGGAGACGGTTTTCACGTCCAGCCCGGAACAGAAGGCATCACCGGCACCGTGCAGCACGATAGCGCGCACCTGGCGTTCCTTCTTCAGGCGCTTGGCGGCTCGGGTGATGGCGTCGAACATCGGCATGTCGAGGCCATTGTATTTGTCCGGACGGTTCAGTGTGACCGTGGCAATGCCCTGATCGATGTCGATCAGCACGCGGTCAGTGGCACTTTTGCTGGCAGACTTTACGCTCATCATTCACTACCTGCTTATCCATTAGTCGTAGACCGGCTATGCTACCATGACGCGTTTTCCTAAACATGGTGCAAACGGCAGAGATATTAGCATGACCGCAGCCTACCCAAACCTTTTAAAACCGCTTGATCTTGGCTTCACGGAACTGAAAAACCGAGTCTTGATGGGCTCGATGCACACGGGGTTGGAAGACCGTTTCTGGAACATTCGCAAACTGTCCCGCTACTTCGCAGAACGTGCCGAGGGCGGGGTTGGCCTCATGGTCACCGGTGGTTTTTCACCCAATCTGGTGGGCCAGTTGGCGCCGTTGGCATCAACCATGAACAACCGCGCGACGGCCCTGCTGCATCGGCATGTTACCGGTGCCGTGCACGATGCGGGTGGCAAAATTTGCATGCAACTACTGCACGCCGGGCGTTATGGGTACCAGCCATTAATCGTATCGGCGTCGGCCACGAAAGCACCGATCAGTCCCTTCAAAGCCCGCGCCTTGTCCACCAAAGGCGTTGACCGTCAGATCAATGATTTCGTGAGTGCCGCCAAGTTGGCGAAAATGGCCGGCTATGACGGCGTAGAGGTGATGGGCTCGGAAGGGTATTTTATCAATCAGTTCCTGTGTGAACGCACCAATAAACGTACCGACAAGTGGGGCGGGGCGTTTGAGAACCGAATGCAGTTGCCACTGGAAATTGTGCGGCGCATGCGCAAGGCGGTGGGTCCTGAGTTCATCATCATCTACCGGTTGTCAATGCTGGACCTGGTTGAAGGCGGCCAAACTTGGGACCAGGTGGTAGTGTTGGGTAAAGCCATTGAGCAGGCTGGTGCCACCATCATCAACACCGGCATCGGCTGGCACGAAGCGCGGGTGCCCACCATTGTGACCTCGGTGCCGAGGGGCGGTTTTGCCGATGTGACGGCGAAGTTTTACGGTGAGGTGGACATTCCCGTTTGCACCACCAACCGCATTAATACACCGGAGATAGGCGAGGAGATTCTGGCCGCCGGTAAAGCCGATCTGGTGTCCATGGCACGCCCGTTGTTGGCGGATGCAGAATTTGTCCGTAAGGCCGAGCAAAACCGCAGCGATGAGATCAACACCTGTATTGCCTGCAATCAGGCGTGCCTTGATCATGTCTTCCAGGCCAAACGGGCCTCCTGTCTGGTCAATCCCCGTGCCTGCCACGAAACCGAGCTGTTGCTGACGGTGGCGCCGGTCAGCAAACGGGTCGCCGTCGTTGGCGCCGGACCAGCAGGCCTTGCGGCCGCCACCACGGCCGCCAAACGTGGTCACAAGGTGACGCTTATTGAAGCCGACGGTGACATTGGTGGGCAGTTCAACTACGCCAAGCGCATTCCCGGAAAAGAAGAGTTTTTTGAAACTCTGCGTTACTTCGCCCGGCAGATCGAGATCCTCGGCATTGAGCTGCGCCTGAACACGCGCGCCGATGCGGCATCGCTGGCTCTGGACGGCTTCGACGAGGTCGTCATCGCGACCGGTGTCAAACCACGGACGCCGCGTATTGAGGGCATCGAGCATCCAAAGGTGTTGGGGTATCTGGATGTGTTGCGTCACAACAAGCCGGTGGGTAATACCGTGGCGGTCATCGGGGCCGGCGGCATCGGGTTTGATGTCAGCGAGTTCCTGACCCACGACGCGGCCCAACACGCCGAGGGCGAGCAGATCAGTGTGCTGGACTGGCAGAAGGAGTGGGGCGTCCAACCGGACTTTGAAGGCCCGGGCGGATTGGTAGAGCGCGAACCGACGGCGTCGCCGCGGAAGGTTTATTTGATGCAGCGCAAAACCAGCAAAGTGGGGGGTGGCCTCGGAAAAACCTCAGGCTGGGTGCACCGGAACAGCTTGAAACACCGCGGTGTTGAAATGCTCCGGGGTGTGAGTTATCGAAAAATCGACGATGACGGATTGCATGTCACTGTTTCGTCGAAAGACGGCAAGCATCAGGAGCACAAAGTGCTGGCCGTGGACCATGTCATCCTGTGCGCCGGACAGGAACCTTTTCGTGAGCTGTATGATGAGCTTGCCAACCTGGGTATGACCACCCATTTGATTGGTGGCGCAGATGTGGCTGAAGAGCTGGATGCAAAACGGGCGATCCGTCAGGGCACCGAAGTGGCCGCGGCGCTCTAAGCCGATGATAGCCGTTAGCGGAGGCGTCAGGTGCAATGACTCCCTGATGAGGTGAGACGCTGCCTTAGTGGCGGTGACTCACCTGGCAGTCGCAGTGGTACCCGGTTGCGAGCTCTGACTGTATGGCTCGCGGCCCGACGTAAAACTTAACTTTGCGGTTTCATGGCTTCCGTGATGGCCTGTGCTTCGGCCGCCAAAACCCGGTAGAGCAAGCTATCGGTTTGCTGACTGGCCTGCAGTAGCTGCTGCTGTTTGAGACAGTAAAGACGGTTCAACAACTCTATCTGGATGGGGTGGTTGTCTGTGCTCATGATCTTTGCCTCGCGAGACTGTCAGGTCCCTTTACATTTTGTATCGGCAACGCCGTGCCTTACTTTAATGCAGCATTAAGCATGCCAGCCCGTGCGCTAGCGGCCGAATCTGGCGCGGTAGTCACTGGGTGGCAGGCCGGTATGTTTGCGGAAAAGTCGGGTGAACGAGCTGACATCGTCGTAACCGACTTGCTGGGTTATTTGCTCAACCGAAGTGACAGAGGTTTCCAATAGCTGGCGCGCGGCCTCGACCCTCAACAACTGCAGGTAATTACGCGGTGTGTCGCCGGTTGCGAGTTTGAATCGACGCAGTAAAGACCGGGTACTGAGGCCACTGGCGCTGCATAGATCGTCCATCAACAGCGGTCGGTTGAATTGTTGGTCGAGCCAGTCCTGTAACGCCAGAATGGCCTGGTCCTGGTGATAGCGTTTACTCTGCATGGCGCTGTATGGTGCTTGACTGCGTCGGCCGGCATCGACCACGAAGGCCTTTGCCAGCTCTCTGGCGGTTTTTGCCCCGGCGTACCGTCCAACCAGGTAGACACCCAGGTCGAGCCACGCCATGCCGCCGCCGGCACAGGCGAAATTACCGTCGACGGTCACCAGTTGCTCGGGTCGACACGCCACTTGCGGGTAACGAGTTTGAAACTGGGCGCTGTACCCCCAATGCGTGGTGGCCTCTCTGCCATCCAGAAGGCCGGCTTCAGCCAGTAGGAACGCCCCCGTACAGTTGCTGGCAATCATTCTGTCAGAAGTGGCCTGACTGGCCAGCCAGGCCACTTGCTGTGTGGAGTTTGCCAGGGTTTTTTCGATGGGGCCGCCAATCGTGGGCACCAGAATAAGGTCGCCAGGGTCGTTGTCATCAAGGCGCCCGTGGGCCGGCAGCGACAAACCATTGAGGCAAGTGCAGGGCTCGCCATCAAGTGTCAGTAATCTGACACTGAACAACTGCGTCGGTGGCTCGTTCTGAATCCGTGCCCAGGCCACACCTGCGAGTTGCAGCAGGTCAATCATGCCGATGATGGGACTGGCCAGTGCACCGGGAAAACCAATAATGGAAACGCGGATCATGAGGTCTTTAGGTCCGTTGGCCGAATTCACCAAGATTGTGTCAGATATGACGGTTTTCACAAGCCCAAGGCTGTGACAGGCTATGCGCATTAAATAGGAGAGTGCCATGACTGATGTTTTGATTGACCGCCGTGACCTGGATTTCCAGCTCTATGAAGTGCTTGATACCGGTGCTCTGTGTGAGCGCGACCGCTTTAATGAGCATAGCCGGGAGACCTTTAACGCGGTCGTTGAAACCGCGGATAAAATGGCCCGCGAGAAGTTCGCTGATCACAACAGCGCTGCCGACAAAGACGAGCCCAAGTTTGTTGGTGGTCAAGTTGTCATGCTGCCCCAGGTGAAAGAGGCCTTTGATGCCTATGCCGAGGCCGGTTTCATGGCAGGCCGGTACGACTATGACCTGGGTGGCATGCAATTACCCGAGTCGGTAATGGCCGCGTGTAATGGTTTCTTTACAGCAGCAAACCCGGGCACCGCGGGCTACCCGTTCCTGACCACCGCAGCCGCGAATTTGATTCGCACGTTTGGCTCCGACCAGCAACGTCAAAAGTATCTGCCACTGATGTTGTCCGGTCAGTTCAGCGGCACCATGGCGTTGACCGAACCCCATGCGGGTTCGTCGCTGGCGGATATCAGAACCTCGGCGACCCCGACCGGGGACGGTCATTATCTGATCAAAGGCGCGAAGATATACATATCGGGTGGCGAGCAGAATATCACCGAGAACATCGTGCATCTGGTGCTGGCGAAGATCAAAGGCGCGCCCGCCGGCGTCAAAGGCATTTCCCTGTTTATTGTGCCCAAGTTTCTCAGCGATGATGACGGCCATTTGACCGAACGCAATGGCGTCGCATTGGCCGGGCTGATTCACAAGCTGGGCTACCGGGGTACCACTTCGACGGCCTTGAGTTTTGGTGATGACGCACCGTGTCACGGATACTTGGTGGGGGAACCGCATCAGGGTCTGAAGTACATGTTCCAGATGATGAATGAAGCTCGCCTGGGTGTTGGGTTTGGGGCGGCGGTTATTGGTTATCGAGGCTACATGCACAGTCTGGAGTACGCCAAAGATCGTTTGCAGGGTCGCAAGCCGTCTGAGCGGGACCCGTCAGCCCCTCCGGTGGCCATCATTGAACACGCCGATGTGCGGCGCATGCTCTTGGCCCAGAAAGCCTATTCCGAGGGTGGCCTGGCACTGTGCCTCTATGGCGCGCGACTGGTCGATGACCAGCACACCCACCCCGATCCAGACAAGCGGGTTGAGGCTGGTAAGCTGCTGGACCTGTTGACTCCGATCATGAAAGCCTGGCCATCGGAATACGGCCCAAAGGCCAACGATCTGGCCATCCAGGTGTATGGTGGCGCAGGCTATACCCGGGAGTACCCGGTCGAGCAATGCTGGCGGGACAATCGCCTTAATCCGATTCATGAAGGTACCAATGGCATCCAGGCGCTGGACCTGCTGGGCCGTAAAGTGTGGCACGATCAGAGCCACGGTTTGCAATTGCTGATGCAGGCCATGCAGGTGGATCTGGAAGCCGCCACCACGCCGCGCTGCCAACAATGGGCGTTGTCACTGAGTGAGACCTTGCAAAAAGCGGTTCAGGTCACTCAAATGCTGGGCAAGGCACTGATGAACGAAGGTCCGGACGGAGTGCTCGCCAATGCGTCCTGTTACCTACATCTGTTTGGCCATATTTCCATCGCCTGGATGTGGCTTCGTCAGGCCAACGTGGCGGCCAAAGCATTGGAAGCGGCCAACACGGACGACGAGCGCAATTTCTATCAGGGTAAGTTGCAAGCGGCGCAGTACTTTTTCCACTGGGAATTGCCAACGGTGGCGCAGGATATTGTGCTGCTACAAAATCGTGATGACAGTTGCCTCAATATGAAGCCAGAGTGGTTTTAAGCGCACCGAAGCCGTAGCCAAAAGGACTGCCAGCCCCGTATGGGCTGGCAAAACGCTTGTCTCTGCGCCAGACTGAGGCTAAGCAATTCAGCATCAGGTCAGTGTATGAGCCTCAGCAACGACTACAAGCCAGTCCGGTGCGCCACTCGAACCTTATTAACCCAGATTCTGACCTCGCAAACCGTGGTGGAGATCGTTTTTAAGGACGAATCCGGACAAATCCAGCATTACCATGATGTCATTCGGGATATCTTCAATCGCGCAGGTGAAGAATTCATTCTATTGGGCCGAGGCCAGCTGGTACGGCTTGACCACGTGCTGGTTATTAATGGACAGGCGGTCGGGCAGTCCGGGGTTGCCTGAGATCCGCACAGACGGCCGCTCGAAATTGGCTTAACTAATCCTAACATCCTGTCATTGTTAAAAAATTGGTAACGGTCGTTCGGTTGTGGGCTGCAGGGCGAGGCCGTAGACTATGAATTCACAGGTTTATGAAAGCCGCTGTTGAATTCACTTTAAAAAGGGATGTCTTATGAACAAGTTAACGCTGAGCGCACTCGCACTGATGATGACCATAGGCCTTGCGGCCTGCAGCCAGGAAGAGTCTCAGGGCGTCGACATGGAAAAGGCCGCCGAAAATGCCGGCGAGATGATGGACGACGCGGGCGATACCATGGGTGACGCCGCGGACGACGCCATGGACACCATGGGCGAGGCGGCAGAGGAAACCGGTGAGGCGATGGATGAAGCCGGTGATGATATCGAAGAAGGCTACGAGGACGCGACTAACCAGTAGTCGTGCCTGCTTGAGAAAAAGCCCGCTTATGCGGGCTTTTTTTTTTGCCTCAAATCCGGCTGTCCCTGTCATACATTGTTCACGGGGAAGTCGCACTTCCGTCACTGTCCTGTCAAAAAAAACGCCGACACTGCTCTCTCATAACCAACACCAAAACACCCAATGAGAGAGCCTGAATAATGGACAGTAAGCTGTTAAACCAAATCGATCTGGACCCGGACTTCGAGCCTGTTACCAACCCCTCCGACAACCGCACTTTTCAGTCAGTTCTCAGCGCCAGAATGGGGCGGAGATCATTAATGAAAGGCACCATGGGGGCCGGGTTGGCCAGCATCATGGGAATGTCCCTGGCGGGGTGTTCCGATGACGATTCGACCGCGTCGGGTAACGCCACGTCGCAGTCGGCTGCCATGCTGGGATTCAAGGCGGTCACCACTTCCTCGGGTAACGCGATTGTTGTTCCTGAGGGGTATTCTTCGGTGGCGTTTGTGCCGTGGGGAACGCCCATTACTGGCGCTTACCCGGCCTATCGTAGCGATGGCACCAATACGGCCGAAGAGCAAGAAAACCAGATGGGTCAGAATCACGACGGCATGCACTATTTTCCGATTGATCTGAAGTCCGGTGGCGAGAGCTCCTCCGAAGGCCTCCTGGTCATGAATCACGAATACATCAATCCGGATCACCTCCATCCCGCCGGCGCCACAGCCGCACCGCGACCCAGCGCTGAGGTCAAAAAGGAGCTGGCGGCCCACGGTGTCAGCGTGGTGCACGTAAAGCAGGACAGCAACGGCGCTTGGGACGTGGTGTTTGGCAGCCCATTCAACCGCCGGGTGACCGGGGCCACGGAGATGGAGCTTCGGGGGCCTGTCCGCGGTGATGACAAGTTAAAGACGCGTTTCAGTCCGGCAGGTACCGAGACCCGGGGCACATTGAATAATTGCGCCATGGGTCCGACGCCGTGGGGGACCTATCTGGCGGCAGAAGAAAACTGGGCCGGGTACTTTGTCAACGCCGATGCACCACAACCGAGGGAACATGCCCGTTACGGAATCTCCAGCGTCAATGGTCGCTACCGCTGGAACACGGCGATTGGCGGCGAGGACCTCTACGTCCGTTTTAATGCAGCCAAGACCGGCGCTACGGCCGCGGACGACTATCGGAACGAGCCCAATACGTTCGGCTGGATGGTCGAAATCGACCCGTTTGCGCCGGAAAGCAAACCACAAAAGCGCACGGCCTTGGGGCGCTTCGGACATGAAGGCGTGATATTTGCGCCAGTCACCGAGGGCGAGCCGATTGTCTGCTACTCCGGCGATGACTCACGGTTTGAATACATCTACAAATTTGTATCGGCACAACCCTACCGCGCAGCCACCGCCGGAGGCTACCTGTTGAACGAAGGCACACTGTATGTCGCGGTTTTTCATGACGACGGGACCGGAGACTGGAAAGCCCTGGTGCATGGCAACGCTGGGCTCACCGTGGCGGACGGGTTTGCCTCCCAGGCGGACGTGCTACTGAATACCCGGCTTGCGGCCGATGCCCTCGGGGCGACACCGATGGATCGCCCGGAGTGGGGAGCCATCAACCCACTGAACAACGAGGTGTATTTTACCCTGACCAACAACAGCCAGCGGGCTCCGGGCGACACCAATGCGGCCAACCCAAATGGTCCGAACGCCACCGGGCACATTATCCGCTGGCTGGAAAACGGCGATGATTTCGCGGCCACAAGCTTTGACTGGGATATTTTTGTGTTTGCGGGTGACGCTGGAACGGAAACCGTCGTGGGTGATGAGGCGGTGGTCACTCTGGATGCAACCAACCTGTTCAATAGCCCGGACGGCCTTTGGTTTGACGGCTCCGGACGCCTGTGGATACAGACCGATGGCTCGGACTCGGCGCCTTATCTGAACAATATGATGCTGGCCGCAGACCCGGTGACCCGTGAAATTCGACGGTTCCTGGTCGGCCCTGAAGGCTGTGAAGTGACCGGAGTAACCACGACGCCAGATCAGAGGACCATGTTCGTTAACATCCAACATCCCGGAGGCAGTTGGCCGGATGCGTCAGAACCGCGGCCCAGATCGTCAACCGTCATCGTCACCAAAGATGACGGCGGCGTGGTCGGGAGCTGACGCAGGTCAGCGCTCTTCTGGTTGCTTTTAAGGCCCGGCACCGCCGGGCTTTTTTGTGCTTGCCTATCTGGGATTGCCGTGCATGCAAGGCATGACGACACCGCCAACTAAAGTATCAGTTATCCTAGCCGTTAAATTGACTAACCTTCGAAGGCTGACCCGAGTGAGCATTGTCGAGCGTCCAATTTTACCGAGGCATTAGAATGTCTGTGTTAACGCGATCAGTCATCACCCGAAGTATCATCATGCTGTTTGTCGTGTTGGGCCTGCTGGTATTGCTGTCAAGCCTGCTGAACTGGTCGCTGCCAGGCATGCTGTCCGGGTTCCTGGGTGGTTTGGTGGTTTTGGCGGTGTGCCTGGGCATGGTTACCTCGCCCCTGAAAGCCGATCAGGCGGCTGTGGCGAGGGGGCAAACCCATGATTTAAAGGTCTTGCCGCTGCTGTTTCCTAAGTTGTTGCGGGAGGCTGAAGCGGGTCGCAACATTATGGCGGCGCTCTCAAGTGGCGCCAACGCCAACGCCATATCGGCCGCAGAAGTGTCTTACGCTGCAGATCATCTCAAGAAGCGCCTTGACCATCAGGTCAAGGAAACCGGCCAAATGGCCGACTACGCCGGCCAGATTACTGAGACCGTCAGGCGGTCAGCCCAACAGGCGGTGGAAGCCGCCGAAACAGCCCGCGATGCGAGCAAGGTCAGTGCGGAAGGTAAGGCCGCCCTGGCATCGTCAATCCAGCAAATTCGGGAAGTAAAAGAACAATCGGCGGTGTCGTTGGCGCGAATCCAGACCCTGAACCAAAAATCGGAAAAGATTCAGGGCGTCACGACCGCCATTCAGGGCATTGCCGAACAGACCAATTTGCTGGCATTGAACGCCGCGATTGAGGCCGCCAGGGCCGGCGATCAGGGACGTGGCTTTGCTGTCGTGGCGGATGAGGTTCGTCAACTGGCGGGGCGCACCGCTGAGGCCACTGCAGAAGTGGCCGAAACCCTGCAAGCTATTCGCTCCGATACCTGCGCGGTGATGGAGCAGATCGGGCAGCTGGCGGCGAGCATAGAGACCGGCTTGGTCTCGGTGGAAGAGGTGGCGGAAACCCTTGGCGAGATCCAGGGGCGTTCGGACCGGGTCGAGCAACAGGTTGCGCTGATTGCCGAGGGTGATCGACACAATGAGCAAAGTCTTGAGCAGATGTTCAATTCAATCCAGAACATGCGGGCCCAGATGTCAGAGAGTGACTCGGGCGTGCAGGCGCTTGCCGTGCAGGCCGGCACATTGATGGAGCTGGCCGAGTCTGCCAATGCCGCCTTTGCACTCAACAGCGAGGTAAGCTATCACCGCTTCTTTTTCGAGCAGGCGCAGTCAGGTGCTGGGAAAATCGGTCACTTATTTGAGCGTGCGCTGGATTCTGGCGAACTGACAACCGGCCAACTCTTTGACAATAAGCGGGAAGTGATACCCGGTACACAGCCCGCCAAGTACCGTAGTGCTTTTGACGGGTTTACTGACAAGCAATTGCACAGCGTTCAGGAGCCGGTTAAAGATTCGTCCGACGCCGTGGTGTTTGCAATTGCATGTGCCCCGGACGGGTATGTACCCACCCACAATCGGGAATTTGCCCACGAGCCCACCGGAGACAGCGCAAAAGACTTGCTGCGCAGCCGCAGTAAGCGTCTGTTCAATGACCGTACCGGTTCCCGCTGTGGTAGCCATACCCAAGCCATGTTGTTGCAGACTTATCGCCGGGATACCGGCGAGATCATGCATGACCTTTCGGTTCCGATCTACGTCAAAGGCCGCCATTGGGGCGGCTTTCGTCTCGGCTATCGGCCGGACAAAAGCGGCCAGTCCGGGCGTTGATCCAGCACCGGCGTGTGGCAGCGGCTGGTCAGTTTAACGTCCGTGATTAAGGTATTTTATCCAGCCAGCCGACACCCGCTGCCACCAGCGTTCCCGTCAGTCGTTCCATGAACTCACCGCCATGACGCCAGTAGTGCCAGTATAGATTGACCGGTACGGCCTCGCCGGGAGCAATGTCCACCAGGCCACCCTGGGGCAGTGCGAGCCTGGCCTGAAGATCGGGGATCATGCCGTAGCCCATGCCGGCCATGGCAAGGCGGATGAAACCTTCGGAAGAGGGGCATAGGTGGTAGGGAAAACGCCCGTGGTAGCCACACTGGGCAAGAAAACGGTGCTGTAACTGATCGTTAGGTCCGAAGACAATGGCGGGGGCTTCCTGCAGTGCTTTGGCGGTCAGGCCCTGGGCAAAATGGCGGTCGTAATACGCCTGATTTGCCAGCGCCCGATAGGGCATCTGGCCAAGGGCAACGCAGCGTGCACCGGCAACGGGTTGGTCGGAGCTGCAAAGGCAGGCGGCGACATCGCCATCGCGCATCCGCTTGAGCCCAACATCCTGATCTTCAATGACCATGTCCATCAGCAGCCCTTCCCGCTGACAGAACTGCCCAATGGCGTCGGCCCACCATGTTGCAAGGCTATCTGCGTTCAGCGCAATGCGAAGCCGGGTGCGGTCAGCAGACAGTGCCGGGATCTGGCGGCGCAGGTCCCGCTCCAGCAACTGCACCTGCTGCACATGATTCAGCAGGCGCTGGCCCGCGGGTGTGGCCTGCAAATGGGGGTGGCGAACGAGCACCGGTTGTCCCAGCCGTGATTCCAGCAATTTTATGCGTTGCGATACGGCAGACTGAGACAGCCCCAACGCAATGCCCGCTCGCTCAAATCCGCCGGTTTCAATAACGGTCACAAGCGCCTGAAGCAGTTTGTAATCAAGCATAAGAAAAATTAATGCAGTATAAGTAATATGATTTTTTAGTATAGCAGTCGTCGACTATGCTGGCCCTCTGAATTTAACGGAGGTTGTGATGTTACAAAGTTACCTGACGGGTCTGGTGGTGTGCGGTGGGATCATCATCGCCATTGGTGCTCAGAACGCCTACTTATTGGGGCAGGCGTTTCGTCGCGAGCATCACTGGTGGTCGGCCGTGCTTTGTATGAGCAGTGACGCCCTCCTGTTTACCATCGGCATGCTCGGGGTCAGTGCGGCCTTGCTTGCGGTGCCGTCAGCGCTGGAAGTATTGCGTTGGGCCGGCGTGGTATTTTTGCTTTGGCTGTCGTTTACGGCGTTTCGCCGGGCGGTGCAGGGGCGCTCAGCGCTGACCGTTGATGATGAGTCCAAGCGCAGCCTGGGCGCCGTCATTTTGACCACGCTCGCAGTGACGCTGCTCAATCCCCAGGTGTACCTGGATACGCTGCTGCTCATTCCCTCGATCGGGGTCCAGCAATCCGATCCCATGGTGTTTGTTGCCGGTGCCACCAGTGCTTCGGTGCTTTGGTTCGTGATGCTGGCCTGGGGCGGCGCCGCGTTGGCACCGGTACTGAGCCGACCGATTGCCTGGCGCGTCATCGATGGTGCGATATCGTTGATGATGCTCTCAATCGCCGTGCACCTGATCGTAAATGGCATTGCGGTGTCGTAATAGCTGCCGTTACCGCCAATTCCTCCTCTATAATAAGAGTCATTAGGTTGTACAGTGGTGCCGTTACTGGCAGATGATTGCTACTTACTGAGCTGCTGTTGTATCGATCACCTGTTGTATCGAACACCTGTTGTATCGAACATTGTATGAAAGGAGGCAGTTTTGGCAGACCCAGAATTCCGTCCGGCTAATCCGGATCCAATCACCCGCCGCTCGGATGCAGCCCGCAACCTGGCCGTAACCGTTTACATTCTGCAGGCGCTGTCTTTTTTTCTGGGTGGCATCAGCGGACTGGTTGGGGTGATCATCAACTATGTAAAAATGGAGGATGTCAGGGGCAGTTGGATTGAGCCGCATTTTCGGTGGCAGATTCGCACGTTCTGGATCGGGCTGTTGTGGACCGTTATCGGGGTAGTGACCACCTTCATTATCGTCGGCTGGTTCATTCTGCTCGGCATCGCGATCTGGATTATCTACCGCATCGTGAAGGGCGCGCTGGCGCTCAATGACGGTAAAGCGCCCGAAGACGCTTGATGTGTTTGCGCTTTACTCTGCCGGCACCGCTTACGATAGTATGCGAGACCGTGCTTCGTTAGCGGCTTCCTGCGCTTCCAGGCAGATGGCGCAGTTGATTTTGTGGCAGTTGACGGCATCGTGAATTTCGATGCCGTAATACACGGTGGCGGTGTTCGGTCTTGGCGACCGTTTGGGCGCGGATGCAATATAGCGGTGCAAGGCCGATTCCGCCGATTCCCGATCGATGTAAGGCCCGATATCGGTTTGTTCCCGGGTGCGGATGACCCAGCCTCGTCGTGTTTCAATAAATCGGTTAGATCGAAACTGAACAGGATCAATTGAGTTCATTTCAACGTGTCCTTGCTCGCCTATCGCTTAAGGGAGTGATCAATGATGCAGCGGGTAAGTGTGGAATCCTCTGGCCACTGAGTTCCTTTGGGTTTGGGTAATAGCTCGCGCCAACCCAACTCACCATTGACAGCGCCGTAACGACAAAAGCAACAGCGAAAGCGAAACGTTTCATAGCTTGTGTCCGCATCGGTCTCAGAACTCTATAGTCTGTAGATCTGAATTCTGATGTCTGTATATTAACTGTATATATATGTTAAATACGATTGAATTTTGGGCATGATGCGGTGTTTTTTTAGCCAACACGCGGAGTGCCCGGCCCGCCTGCCGACGCCGGATCTGGATACAAATCTACTCCACCTCTTTCAATGCCATAGCGCTAACGGTGCCGATGAGCCCCATCATGCCCAGCATCACAATGACAGCAGCGCTTGAAATCAGTGAGGCAAGGGCGCTTAAACCACCTGCGACCAGCAGTAACAGGCCGATCACCGTGTTACTGACGGCCGTGTAGTCGGTCCGCTTGTTGCCGTCAGCCATATCAACCAAGTACGTTTTTCGCCCCAGACGTACGCCCGCGTGCGCAATGCTGAGGGCAAAGAAGGCCAATGGATAGAGCCACGAGGGAATCAGGCTGCTGGTGGTCGCCAGGCTGGTCAGGCCAACCACCAGACAGACTGAGCTGGCAATGGCGGCGCCACGAATCATCACCTGTCGGCTGGAGCGATCGGCCATCCAGCCCCAGAAACTGGCACTAATGGAGCTCGCCAAGCTGCTGGCCAGCAGGAACACGCCCAATAACCAACCGCTGTCGTTCTGTTGCTGCGCCAAGACCACAAAATAGGGTGATGCCAGAGCCGAGCAGAGCAGTAGTGCCCGGGTGATCACAAAGTGTCGAAAGGGTTTGTCATCTTGCAGCAGTGCCATATGACTGAACGCTTCCCGCAAGGCATTGCCACCGCCACCTGTCTCGCCTTCCACTTCGTCAACGGACGCGAATATCAGGCCGGCGAGTACCCAAAGCCCCGCTGCCAGCAACAGCAGCAGGATATAGAACAGTTCCGACGGCTCGCCACGTTCCCAGAATAACAGCACGGTCAGGACGACGGTTGCGCTGCCTCCCAGAGTGGTGGCCAGACCGCCCAAACGGCCGCGACGGGATTTGGGCACACACTTGCCCTGTACGTCCTTCATGGACACGGAGCAAAAACCCCGAGCCAGCGAAAACGTCACCAGTGAGGCGATGACGGCATAGCCGGCAGTCATGCCCTCGAGTAACCAGACACTGGCTGCCATCGCGGCAACACTGCCGGCCTGCCCCAGGCTGCCAGATACCCAGAACCATTTGCGCACCGGTTTGCGTCGGACCCAGGCACCAATCGCCATTTGCGGGACCAGCGAGCCGGATTCCCGGATGGGGACCAGCCACGCCACCAGCCCCGGCGCCCCAATGGTGGTCAGAAGCCAGGCCAGTACGGTTTTGGGGCTGACCAACAGGTCGCCGAGTTTGGTAAGTACCAGGCTGGCGAGAATCAGAAAGAAATTTTTCGGGACATCGCGGCAGGCACTATCGGAAATGTCCTTGCAGGCCCGAGCGTCCTCTTCATTGGCAATCAACGCGTACAGTTTGTCTGTCGCATCGCGACGTTCACTGGGCAAGAGCAACCTCCCCGGTTGGCTGGCAAACAAGCCGCGATGATAGCAGCCCGTTCCAGCCTTCGACAGCGGGTGATGGATTACCTCAGACCACAATCGAGCTCAAATGGTTGTCCCAGCGCAAGCTCTGACGGGACACAACGACGGAGTTGGAGCGACTGGCGTCGATGTGGAACACGCCGCCCGAGCCCGAGGTCACCAGAAAACCGCGACCGGCCTTGGCAATGACACTGGCAGCATCGGGAATGGCAATGGTTTGCATTAGCTCGCCGGATCCCGTGTTGATCAACAGAACCCGATGTCCTCAGGGTGCGGTGATGGCGGCGACGGGCTGCTCTGGATGGATGGCAATGCTGGCGGTGTAGTGCCTCAATCCGACGCGTTGGTCGGCGTTCAGGGCCAGCTCACTGAACTCACCGGTGGTGGTGTTGAGGTGGACGATCAAGGTTGGCGTGTCCCATTTCGGCCCTTGGTATTGGTAACTGGCCATCACGGTGCCGTCCGGGCCGACATCCAGGTGGCGACAGCTGAGCGGATGGTGGGAGGGTGTGAAACGTGCTTGAATGGCCCCCGTTTTTCGATTCATCAACAGCAGCGCCGGCGCCATGGTGTCCAGATTGAGTTTGACGCGGTCATAGTCCGGGTGGGTTTTGATCCCACCCAGGGCGACGACCAGTGTTTCGCCGTCCGGGTGCAGCCTCAGCTCATGGAGCCTGATGCCGTCGACTGCCAGGTCGTATGCGGTCTGATAGCCATTGTCGGCGTCAAAACCGTTCCTGTCTTGTCCCCAAAGTAAGAATTCAACAGCGTGGTTACCGGTGGCAACATTGGCTTCGGACCCGCCAATCTCGTTCAAGTCTGCGAGTCGTTGCGGAGTCAATAGGCTGACATCGACCTGATTGCCGCCGACGGTGACCTGGGTGTTCGCGACTATATTGGCGGTGGCACCAGCGTTGCCGAGTTCGTACTGATAGCCATCACGATGATGTAATCAATCAAGCCCTCATCCAGCGGCAGGGCGTTGAGTTGGCCTTCCCAGTCTTCGACCACGGCGTTGCCAAAGCGGAAGACTTCAGTTTGCTGGTAGAGCACACGGGCATTGAGCCACGCTTCTTTCGCGGCGGTCAGCGTTTGTGGCGTGGGTGTGGCAATCAGGGCGTCGGTTGTCTTGTCCAATGCTTGCGCGGTCGTAAGTGTGTCCTGGTAATTGGCATGCGCGAGCATGGCAAAGTGCGCAACGACGGCAGATTTCGACTCTGGGTCTTGGCGTACGATGTTGCCGCTAGTGGCTTCCGGAGTGTTACCGCAGGCCCCCAGCAAGGTCGATGCGCAGACCGTTATCAGGATAGGTTTCAGTAATGATCGGGTGGTCATCGTCAGATTGCTCCATGCAAGCGATTAGCAATATTATTGATTATCATTTGCGCTTATAACGTTCGGTTTCCGGTTTGCAACAGATGAGTGTGAGTCGTGGGGATTGTCATCGGTACCGAATCGTATCAAGTGCTGTGCGAACGGGATGCGCTGTTGCCCGAACTCCGGGGTTCGGGCCTAATGGGCGGGCGATCAATGCTTATGACCTTAGCCAGCGGAAAATGCTCATGCTCAGTTATCTCCATGCCTTTCATGCCGGTAATTTTGCCGATGTCCAGAAACACGGTGCGTTGCTTCTGGCGTTGCGGATGATGCAGGCAAAAGATTCCGCTATCGCCTGTTTTGATACCCACGCAGGCAGCGCGCTTTATCGGCTGGATAGCGATCAGGCCCAGAAGACCGATGAGGCGCGTCGCGGCATTCAGGCACTTTGGCCCGACCGCCAGCAACTGCTGTCTGGAGATTGGAAGGCCTTTATGGCGCAGCTTGAGCGTTTCAACGGCAGTCGGGCGGCATTGAGTCACTACGGCGGGTCACCGGCGTGGATGGCGGCACTAAAACGGCCGCAAGATACCGTCACCGCGTTTGAGTTGCACCCAACCGAGACGGGCAAGCTCAGCGACTGGGCGGCAACAGTGGGGATTCAGGTGCGTCACCAGGATGGCTTGCGGGGCTTGTTGAAGGCGTTGCCACCCAGTGCGCCTCGTTTGCTGGTGTTGACGGATCCGTCGTACGAAATCAAAACAGAATACAGGGACGTTGCAGAAACGGTGATTAAAGCCTGGCAGAGGTGTCGGCACGGTGTCTTCCTGGTTTGGTACCCGATTCTGCCGAAACAGGATCATCACCGGTTGTTCAGTGCCCTTACCGCCAGCGAGGTCACCAAGGTATTGCGCAGTGAGCTGACGCTGGCGGAAACGCCCGATCGCGGTATGTCCGGGTCGGGAATGCTGGTGATCAATCCCCCGTGGGGGTTTGAAGAGCGCTTCCGTGCCATGATGTCGGAGGCAGGCACTGCCGACCGACTAAATGCCACGCACCAGCTTGATTGGTTGGTGCCCGAATAAATTGCCCGGGTCGGTCGGAGAACTCCGGACGGTCGCGGTTGCGCCGTGTTTGGTGCGGCAATCGGCGGCACGTGTCGTTTGTGGCATCGGGTGAACTGGCGGGTATGCAGACAGGACAGGTGGGGAACGCGAGTGCGTAACAGGAGCATATTGAAGGGTTTGACTGGGCTGTTTTCTGCTGTGGTGCTGGCGAGCGGTTGCGCGTCATCCGTTGAAGCGCCGCCAGAGACGATCCCGGAACGCGAGCGACAGGCGATGGCCATGCTTGACCTGAGCGAGCAGGACGGGCCTCAGTTGATCTGTTTCACGGCGCCGGCCGGTGCCCCGGTGGCTTATATTCCGGACATTCGACGTGACTTGTCGGTGGCTGTGGAGCAGGATTACCGGGCGTTGGCCGCCGCCTGGCAGGCGGCCGGATTACTGGTGCCGGCTCGGATGGGCGCGGATGTCACTGGCCACCTGGCTTTGCGTCAGGGGCCGGATGGTCTGCGGCCGCATCTGATTGTCACTACCTTTCATCGTGCTTTCACCAAAGTGCCGGATCGCTGCCCGCAGGCGACACTGGAATACCACAACTGGGTACTCACACGACTGGGAGAACAGGTTGTGACCAGCGCCGAGGGGGACAGGGATATCTTTTTGCGCTTTGATGGCGGTGGCCGCGTCAATGGTCTGGGTGGGTGCAACCGTTTTGTCGGGGATTACCACAGGCGCCGGGACCACCTGGATATCGGTCCACTGGCGGCTACTCGAATGATGTGTCCAAAACGGGGGGGGCTCGAAACGGGATTTTTTAAGGCCCTGGATGCCGCCGATCGGTTCGCTATTGAAGGTAAGCGGTTACTGCTGCTCGATCTCAACGGCGACGTGGTCGCCGTCTTCGACAGCCGCATCGTATCCATTGAGCTGGACTCGCTCAGTGCTGCCAGAGCGCCAGCATCGCTGCTAGTCTCCGGAATGCTGGGCCTCAGCGGCGTCAATCATGGTGGTGATGGTGGTCAGAATCTGCTGCCCCCGTGGGCCGGTACGTTTAACGTAGAAGTCACGCACCCCCAAACTGGCCTCCAGGAATGCTTCGCGCTCTTCCCGAGTCAGCCTGATAATCTGCATATCACTGTTCTCGGTGATTGTGTCTAGTCGCTCGCTGTTGAACTCGGCCTGTTTGGCGTAAATGAAGTCAGTCAGGTTATCCCGGGCTTTGTCCAGCCACTGGCGCTGGGGCGCCGTCAGTGTTTGATACCATTGCCGGTTGGTCACCAATGTGGAAACGAATTGCGCATGGTTGGCCAGCGTCATGACCTCCTGAACTTCGTAAAAATCCATCTCTTCAATTGCGAATATCGGATTTACCTGGCCATCAATCTGTCGCAGTTGCAACCCATTGTAGACCTCGGAATAGGGCATGGGAGAAGGCGTGGCCCCATAGGCCCTGTAGGACTCGGTCGCAATCGGGGAAACCATGGTCCGCATTCTGAAACCAATGAAGTCCTGCGGTGCCCGCAATGGCTTGTTACCGGTCCAGGCCATCCAGCCTTCCGGCACGATTGCCAGCAGCTTGAGATTCTGGTCGGCATAGGGCTTGGCGAAAAGGTCTTGCACGCGCCGGCTGGAAAGTACCGATTTATTCACGTTATTGTTGTCCGAGAGCACAAAATGCAGCGAAAAAATACCCACCTCAGGAATCACGGAAGCCAAATGTCCGGGTGACGCAAACGCCAGGTCAATCGAACCGTCCTGAAGCAGTTCGGTCAGCTGCGGTGAGGTGCCCAGCGAACCGTAGGGGTAAATTTCAATGGTGATGTGTTCATCGGACAGGTCTTCAATTTGACGCTTGAATTCCTGTGCATAGACATCCTGAACACTGCCTTCAATTTCCTCCAGGGCAAACCGCCAGGTAACAGGCTCGATGTTGGCGCTCACCGGGTCGCCTCCTTCACCCCCTTCAGTGGTTCCCGCTTTTTGACTGCCGTCCTGACTGTCGGAGCACCCGCCGAGAGCCAGCAAGCATGCCAAAATCAGGCTGGCCGACCAAAAATGTGAGGGTGTCATGGTTATCTCCTTGTTTTCCATCTATTCCAGCACGCGGTTTTAACTCAAACCCAGGCTGCCAAGAGAGGGCGAGGGCTGGTTGCGCAGTGTTTACCGAGGCCATAGTCTACGGTTCTTGAAGGCGGGTGCCCATAGACGTTGGTCGGGCAATTTACCGGTTGCAGCCCATAGCCATAAAAAAACCCCGCCGGAGCGGGGTTTTTTATGCGGACAATTGAGATTACATCAGTTCATCAACCCGCTTACGAATCCCAGGCTCATTGTGATAAGCGCTGGCGATGGCGTTGTAAGTGGGGATGTCGAGGCCCGTTGCTTTGATGATGCCCACCATCTTTTCGTTGGCTTCAACTTGAAGTTTTTGGGCTTTTTTCTTGGATTCGCTGGCTTCAATTTTGGACAGGTATTGACGCCGCACGCCATCAATATTGGCTTGGGCCTCGCCAAACTGCTTCAGTTTGGTATCGGCAAAATCGGTGGCCTGTGCATTCGCCTGCACGGGCTGGTCAAAGCCTTCGCTAGGGCTGATGGCCGGCTTACTGTCATCGGCCATGGCGGGTGTCATCGCCAACATACTGGTCAGAACCGTGATAGCTACTAGAAAGATTTTCATAAAACGCCCCTCAACCTTGGTAAGAACGTGCTTTTTGAGTATTCGATTCGCCAGTTTGCGTTCCATCATCCGGTCTGATCTCCGGTCGATGCGCCGCCGTTGTTTTGGCGACGCTAAATTAGCACTATGGTCAGCACGATGAATTACCGAGCGATGAAGTTTCGTTAACATGAATGGGACTCATGGTATTTTGCAGACCCCCTGTTTTCTCCGATATCTTGGCGACATGTGTGGTCCGGCCGGGGGCTGGTTGGATGATGACGCCTATTCATGAGGATTGTGATGAAAAACCAGACCCACGCCATGGCGTTCGGATTGGGCGCTGTTTTACTCTGGTCGACGGTGGCAACCGCATTCAAGTTGTCGCTGCAGGAACTGTCCCCGGTGCAGTTGCTGTTCATCGCTTGCACAGCGTCGGTGTTGGTGCTGGCGATCGTGTTACTGGTGCAAGGGCGGATGCGATCGGTTCTGACGTTGAGCCGGGGCCAGTACCTGCAATCGTTGGGCATGGGGTTGGTCAATCCCTGTCTGTATTACTTCCTGCTGTTTGGAGCCTTTGACCGCTTGCCAGCGCAGGAGGCGCAGCCCATTAATTACACTTGGGCATTGGTGCTGGCGTATCTGTCCGTGCCGTTTCTGGGGCAGCGGCTAAGGCCCAGCGACATTGTGGCTGGCCTGATTTGCTACAGCGGCGTGGTGGTAATCGCAACTCGTGGAGCCGTGCTGTCATTGACGTTTTCGGACCCCGTCGGGGTGGCACTGGCGTTGGGCAGTACGCTGGTTTGGGCGTCGTACTGGATCATTGCTACTCGGGACAGCCGCGACCCTGTGGTTGGCCTGTTTTTGAATTTCTTGTGTGGCTTGCCATTTATCGCCCTAGCCTGTGGACTGACCGACGGGTTTGAATTCCATGCGCTACAAGGGGTAGCTGGAGCGTTGTATGTGGGCGTCTTTGAAATGGGCATTGCCTTTGTGCTGTGGTCCTACGCGATGAAACGGGCGGAAAATACCTCACGGGTCAGTAATCTGATTTTTATCTCACCGTTTCTGTCTCTGGTGTTTATTTACTTCATTCTGGGCGAAGTGATATTGATCTCAACGTACACGGGGCTGGCGCTTATTGTGGCCGGGCTTTGGTGGCAGCAGCGCGGTGCAAAAATACCATTAACCGCTCAGGCCGCCCATGAGTGACTGGTCGGTTTATCTGGTGCGTACCGCGCGGGGCGCTTTGTATACCGGCATTACCACCGATGTAGCGCGTCGTTTTGCTGAACACCAGGCAGGTGCGCCCCGAGGCGCCCGAAGTTTGCGGGGAAAAGGCCCATTAACGCTGGCGTTTTCAGCGCCAGCGGGTGACCGGAAAAAGGCCGCCAAACTCGAATGGCAGATCAAGCAATGGCCCCGTGTGAGGAAGGAAGCACTGGTAACGGGGGCGGAAGTGTTGCCTGACATCGACTGCCCCGTGCGGCCCTGAGGTCACTTATACATCATTCGCCGCCTCCGGGCGTTGGTGTGGCCGCCCAATGTGTCTTGATATGGGCGCCTGCGGTAGCCAGGGCTTCGGTCGCCCGATCCAACTGGCCGGCATGAACCTGAAAGACATGCCAAAGGCTGTTATAGATCTCCAGCTTTGTGTCCACATCGTACTCTCGTGCACGGTCGGCCAGGCGTTGCGCATCGTTTAACAGGATCTCTTGACTGCCAACTTGAATCAGCAGCGGTGGCAGGCCTTGGAGATCTCCATAAATCGGCGAGATGTACGGCATAGTCTTCGAATAGCTGGCGCAATAGAGTGCTGCCGCCTTATCGATCCAGGCCTTTTGCAGCACCGGCTCGCATTCCGGCTCGTAGAGCGCGGTGTGAGTGAGATCCGTCCAAGGCGAAAACACCGTCAGCGATCCGGGCAATGGTAATCCCGCATCCCTTAAACGCATGGCAAGGGCCAAAACCAGGCCCCCGCCGGCGGAGTCCCCTGCGAGGGCGATTTGTGTCGGCAGATAGCCTTCTTCCAGCAGTGCCTGATAGCAGGCTGTTGCGTCTTCCAGCGCTGCGGGAAAAGGGTGCTCGGGCGCCAGACGGTAGTCGGGCACAACAAGTGTGCTCCTGCTCGCCATCGCGAGATGGCCGGCGATGCCCCGATGCGTTTTGGACGAGCCAATTATGTAGGCGCCGCCGTGCAGGTATAGCACGGCCGACTTGGTGACTGGGTTGCAGTCGCGGTGGCTGACCAGTGTTGATGAAACCCCACCTACATTGGCTCGCTGAAAACGGCACCCTTTGGGTGGCGTGGACGTATGGTAGACCTGCCGGATCAGCACACGCTGAATCGGAACGCTCATGCGGGCGTTAAGCATTGGCTTTACGACGCGTTGCAGTGTTTTACGCAGGCCAGCTTCCAGAAGGGTCTGGATCATTGTTGTCTCCATCGTACGAGCGTTTAGTGCCCGGCTTCATTATGCAAAGACCCTGAGCCATCGGACCGGAGCCTTTTGACCACGTGCCGGTGGTCTTCGCCACGGCCATTTGGAGCGCGCTATCAGTATATCTTCGTGCGGCAGAGATACACCCACTGCCGCACTGCTGGTATGCTAACGGGCAAAGAGCTTGGGCCGTAGCCACTTCAGGCGTGCCTCGGAACCGACTTCGTTTATGACAGGCGTTTAACTCTACGTGTACTGGAAAACGGATACCATAGACATTCCCGGATGGGATCGGGCATCCCTGATCGCACAGGTGTGTTCGTTCGAACCCAAAGCCAAGCAACCCATGGGGCCGGAGGCAGAAGACTATTGCCGGTTTTATGGTCTTGATCTTTGGGTAGAGCATCCGGAAGTTGACTACCATCAGGGCAGCCTTGATGCGGGCGGGCACCGGGTTGTGGTGCATTATTATCGAATGCCCGAAACCAAAGGCACGGTGTTTATCCTGCATGGCTATTTTGATCATGTCGGTCTGTACAGTCAGTTAATTGATCGCTGCCTGGGCGCAGGCTTTGACGTTTTGGCCTATGATCAACCGGGGCATGGACTTTCGAGCGGGACACCGGCGTCGATCGGCAGTTTTGTCGAGTACCAGGCCGTACTGACGGATGTGATGACGTCAGTGAAAGGCAATATTAAGGCGCCATGGTATGCCGTAGGTCAAAGCACGGGCGGTGGGGTCCTGATCGACTACCTGTTGTCCAATCACCACAACCAGGAAACATCCGCCTTTCGGCGGGTGGTTTTGTTGGCACCGCTGGTTCGGCCGGCAGGTTGGTTGGGCGCCAAAGTGTTACACAGTCTGGCAAAGCCTTTTATGAGTCGCTGGCGTCGAATGTTTTCAGCCAACAGCGGGAATGGCCGCTTTTTGCGGTTTCTCAAAGACACTGACCCGTTGCAAGCGCGCGCGGTTCATGTGGACTGGGTGAGTGCGCTGCGGCAATGGGTGCCGCACATTGAATCCGCAAGGCCGGTCGATTTTCCGGTCACGGTGGTGCAGGGTGAAAAGGACATGACGGTTGACTGGCAGCACAATCTGCGCATTCTGAGGAATAAATTCTCTCTGGTGACGGAGCTTAAAATACCTGATGGTCGTCATCATCTTGTGAATGAAGCACAAGATCTGCAGGCTACGGTGTTCAATACTATAATTGATACCTTTAACGATGATGCGGGTGCTGTTTCAAAGGCCTGCTGATGATTCATGAACGTTGGCATTTAGGAGTACGCTGTGAAGAAAACAATGGTAGTGGTTTCATTGGTCCTGTTCGGACTGAGTGGTTGTATGACCTACGATCCATACACGGGTGAAGAAAAGACCTCTAACGCCACGAAAGGCAGTATCATTGGTGCTCTGGGTGGCGCGGCAATAGGCGCGGCCACTTCAAGCAAGAGTGACCGTGGCAAAGGGGCACTGATCGGCGCTGCATCCGGTGCCGCCGTCGGTGGTGGTATTGGCTATTATATGGACAAACAGGAAGCACAGTTACGCCGCCAGCTGGAAGGGACCGGCGTGCGGGTGGTCCGGAATGGCGATCAGATTGAGTTGATCATGCCGGGCAACATCACGTTTGATGTTAACCAGTCCAGCATCAAACCTTCCTTTACCGGCGTGCTGGAATCGGTGGGACTGGTGCTGAGTGAGTATGATAAGACCATCATCCAGATCGAAGGTCATACTGACAGCACAGGTTCCCAGAGCTATAACCAGCTATTGAGTGAACAGCGCGCTTCCTCGGTTCGCGACTTCCTGCTCAACCAGGGCATTGCATCCAGTCGTACGCGGGCAGTGGGTTATGGCCCACGTTACCCGATTGCGTCTAACGATACCTCCAGCGGGCGTGAACAGAACCGTCGTGTTGAGCTGACTCTGGTTCCTATGTAAGCGGAGACTCAGGTGAGCCAGCAATGAGCTGGTAACCCTGTACTGAGCTGAGGTGCAGTCGACCTCACAAAAAAAGCCCCCGGCTGTATCAGCAGCCGGGGGCTTTTTATTGCGGGCGAATTGCCCGATTTAAAACGCTTAGTGGGACAGCCAGCTGTCTATTCGCTTTTTCAGATCGTCCAGTTTGTCATTACTGGCGTCGCGGAGTTCGGTCATCTTGGTGCGCGCTTCGTCGATCTGTTGCTCGAGACGATCGACCTGATCGGAAACGTCTTGTCGAATTTTTGACTCAGCCCGGTCGTCCTTGGCTTTGGCGATTCGCTCATTCGCATCGGCCCTCAGGCTCTCTACCCTTTTGTTCCAGTAGTCGGTTTGTGTTTCCAGCTTTTTGGTCAGCGAATCCTTGATCGACATAGAGATCTCCTTTTTTCCTGATTGGGGTCGCGTCCGCCGCTTTGTCTGGCGAACATCTGACCTGTGTACACAGAGAATGTTGGGATGAATCGGCGGCATCTCAAGGTAAAAGCGGTGTTGTCCGGGTTACATCGGGGTAAGGTCGGGGTGCACGGGCCAACAAAGGCCTTCGCGAAGACAGTGGCCAGACCGGCCCTGGCGAGTCCTCCGACGCTGAATCAGCTACAAAACCCACTCGACGATGAGGTTGGCCGTCCACTTAAGGTAGCCTTGTGTTACGCCAAGGCGCGATGAGGCAAAAAAAAAGCCTCCCGAGGGAGGCTGTTTCTTTCAGCGTCTGTCTGAGCGACTTTAAAACAGCACTCGACACCGAATCGTGCCCTTGACGGACTTGAGCGTCTCAAGCGCCAGTTCGCCGTAAGCTTTGTCGACATCCATCACCACATAACCAATGTCTTCCTTGGTTTGCAGGTATTGACCGCAGATGTTGATGCCGTTATCCGAGAACACGCGGTTGATCTCGGACATCACGCCTGGAATGTTCTCGTGAATGTGCAGCAAACGGTGTTGGTCTGGGTGAGACGGCAGTGCCACCTCAGGGAAATTGACCGAAGACACCGAGGTGCCATTGTCACTGTACATGGCGAGCTTTTCCGCCACTTCACGACCAATATTTTCCTGAGCTTCGATGGTGGAACCACCGACGTGTGGCGTCAGAATTACATTGTCGAACTCCCGCAGGGGTGACACAAACTCTTCCTTGTTGGACTTCGGCTCAACAGGGAAGACGTCAATGGCTGCGCCCAGTAGCTTGCCGCTCTTCAGTGCACGGGCAAGGGCATCGATATCGACAACGGTGCCACGCGAGGCGTTCATTAAAATGCTGCCCGGCTTCATCTGGGCAAACTGATCAGCGCCGAACATATAACGGGTCGACGCGGTTTCAGGAACGTGCAGGCTGACGACGTCTGCAATGTTCAGCAACTCCTGCAGGGTACCGACCTGCGTGGCGTTACCGATGGAGAGTTTGGACACCACGTCATAGAAGTAAACATCCATGCCCAGGGACTCGGCCAGCACACTGAATTGGGTGCCGATGTTGCCATAGCCGATAATGCCCAGTTTCTTGCCGCGAATTTCATAGCTGTCCTTGGCGGACTTGAGCCACTCGCCACGGTGGGCCTTTGCGCTTTTTTCCGGTACGCCGCGCAACAGCAGGATGGCCTGCGCCAGCACCAGTTCCGCGACACTGCGGGTATTGGAGAACGGCGCATTGAAAACAGCGATGCCGCGACGAGTGGCGGCCTGCAAGTCGACCTGATTCGTGCCGATACAGAAACAGCCGACGGCAACCAGCTTCTTGGCAGCGTCGAACACTGCTTTCGTCAGTTGGGTTCTCGAACGAAGACCGACAAAATGCGCATCGGCGATCTTTTCGATCAGATCTTCTTCCGACAGCGAGTGTGTCAAGTATTCGATGTTGGTGTAGCCGGCGGCGTTCAGCGTATCAATAGCGGATTGATGCACGCCTTCAAGCAGCAGGATCCTGATCTTGCTCTTTTCGAGAGACTTCGTTGACATGGGCTTGCTTCCAGACCTTTCGTCGCGTCATGTGACATTGGGATGACCTGCAAATTCTGCCTTTCAGTGGTCCAGGCCACGGGCAGGCTCGCAGAACAGGGGCGGTATGATACCATAAACGCACCAATTGACAGTGCGCCAGATCACCTGAATCAAGTCAGCCAGGTGATGTGCCGCGAAACCCCTCAGAGACCGGACGCCCCATGACCGCCGAACAGATCATTGCCGCGCTGAAAACCCTGGTAGATGATGGCAAAGTATTGACCGATCCCGCCGACCTGGACACCTTCGGAAAAGACTGGACCAAGATCTACCCACCCAAGCCGCTCGCCATTGTGTTTCCCAAAACCACCGAGCAGGTACAGGCGCTGGTCCGATTTGCCAATGAACACCACGTGGCGCTGGTGCCATCCGGCGGCCGCACCGGCCTGAGTGCTGGCGCAGTGGCGGCCAATGGCGAGGTCGTAGTGGCGTTTGATTACATGAACCGGATCCTCGATTTCAGCGCCAGCGACCGCACGGTCGTCTGCCAGGCCGGCGTGATTACCGAGCAATTACAGAATTTCGCAGAAGACAATGGCTTGTATTACCCGGTGGATTTCGCTTCAGCCGGTTCCAGCCAACTGGGTGGTAATTTGTCCACCAATGCGGGTGGTATCAAAGTCATTCGATACGGCATGAGCCGGGATTGGGTGGTTGGGCTGAAAGTCGTTACCGGTCGGGGCGATATTCTGGAGTTGAACAAAGCCCTGGCCAAGAACAACACCGGGTACGATCTGCGCCACCTGTTTATCGGTGCCGAGGGCACGCTGGGCTTTATTACCGAAGCCACCATGAAGTTGTCACGCAAACCCGACAACCTAACCGTGCTGGTGCTGGGTTTGAATGACATCACCAATACCATGGATGTTTTGCAGGCCTTTCAAAAGCAGATTGACCTGACCGCCTACGAATTCTTCTCCCATCAGGCCATGCAGCACGTACTGGCCCATGGTGCAGTGCAGGCTCCGTTCGAAACGGAGGCGCCTTATTACGCATTGCTGGAGTTTGAAGCGGTTTCCGAACAGGTGATGGAAGAGGCTTTGGCGCTGTTTGAACAGTGCGTTGAGAGCGAATGGGTGCTGGATGGCGTTATCAGCCAGAGCGAAACTCAGGCGCAGAATCTCTGGCAATTGCGCGAACGGATTTCTGAATCCATCGCGCCACGCACGCCTTATAAAAACGACATCTCTGTTGTCGTGTCGAAAGTACCGCCTTTCCTGCGTGAAATTGATGCGGTGGTCACCGAGCACTATCCCGATTTTGAGATCATCTGGTTCGGCCACATTGGCGACGGCAACCTGCACCTCAATATTCTGAAACCAGAAAGCATGGCCAAAGAAGATTTCTTTGAAAAGTGCAAACAGGTTAACAAGTGGGTGTTCGAGATCGTTGAACGCTACCAGGGCAGCGTGTCCGCCGAACACGGTGTTGGCTTGACCAAAAAAGATTACCTGCACTACACCCGCAGTGCCGATGAAATCGCCTACATGCGAGCGATCAAACAGGTATTCGACCCCAACCGTGTGATTAACCCCGGTAAGATTTTTGACTGACCGGGGTCGTGCACCCGAGGGACTGAAGGTCGCTGTTCGCAGAGAGACAGAATCGTCAGTGGCGCGTAAATTGAAAGTGCGCCAAGGCCATTAAGGTTCAGAGACTCCTTAGCGCAGGCATCTTGAAAGGATGGTTGCCATGGTTAAGCACCTTCAGTGTAACGACGGCGTCCGCCTGCTGCTGACCCCCAATCGGTCGATCAGTTGGCGTGCCGCAATCAAAGTTTGGCTGGCGCTGTGCGCCGTCTCTCTGACCGTGGTCGTGGGTATGATATGGGCCGGGGCGTGGGTGGTGGTGCCGTTTGCGGGGCTGGAACTGACCGCATTAGGCGCGGCGCTGTATTACACGGCTCGGAAATGCCAGCAACAGGAAGTGCTCTCAATCTCGGCAGACACCCTGCACCTTGAAAAAGGCCGCTACCGCAAAGAAATCGAGTGGGACATGCCTAAACGCTTCACCCGGGTTTATATCGATTCGCCCAAACATCCCTGGGTGCCACAGAAACTGACGTTAATCCATCGTGATACCGAAGTGGCGCTGGCGAATTTTCTGAACATTGACGATTCGGCAAAACTGGTCAGTATTCTGGAAAGCCAGGGGCTGAACGTCCAGCGTCGGCGGGAGCTTCATACCGGCCTGTGGTTTTGACCAAGCTCCGGGTAGCCGTACCACAGTGGACTGAATTGAAAAAAGTCAGGTGATCATGAAAGACCACATCGTTGTCCTAACAGGCGCCGGCATCAGCGCCGAAAGCGGCCTGTCCACGTTTCGGGACAATGGCGGTTTGTGGGAAAAACACAGTGTATACGACGTCGCCACTCCGGCCGCTTTCGCCCGCAATCCCGAGCTGGTGCTGAGGTTTTACAATGAGCGCCGAAGTCAACTGAAAACCGTCCAGCCTAACAGTGCGCACCGAGCCCTGGCGACACTGG
Source organism: Marinobacter caseinilyticus (assembly GCF_011074955.1). GTDB lineage: Bacteria > Pseudomonadota > Gammaproteobacteria > Pseudomonadales > Oleiphilaceae > Marinobacter > Marinobacter caseinilyticus. The sequence goes on from NZ_WUQJ01000024.1 coordinate 122,746, forward strand.
AACAAAGCCATCGGGTGACCATCATTACCCAGAATGTAGACGACCTGCATGAGCGCGCAGGCTCCAGTGAGGTGATTCATCTGCATGGCGAGTTGACCAAAGCACGCAGCTCAAAATGGGCCGACCACATCTATGACATCGGTTACCGGCCAATTGAACTGGGCGAGCACTGCGAATTCGGCACCCAACTTCGTCCCCATGTGGTTTGGTTCGGCGAAGAAGTACCGATGATCGAAGTTGCGGCTGACATAGTGCCAGCCGCAGACCTTCTGCTGATAGTCGGCACCTCCCTACAGGTCTACCCAGCCGCCGGGCTTGTCGACCTGGTAGGTGCCGGGGTGCCGGTTACCGTAATCGATCCGGGCGAGACCGCAGGCGTCTCCCGAGCCCATGTGATTCGAAAGGGCGCCTGTGAGGGTGTCGCAGAGTGGATTGGCTGCCTTGCCAGGAACGACCTTACCGATTAAAGTTCAGCCGCACCCGTTCGACAATGATGTCGATATAAACGAAAAAAGGACTTTGAAGTGAGTGAGATTCTTCTCTGTAACCGGCCATTGAATGCTCAAGCCCTCCAAAATCACTGCGGTATCAATCTTGATCAACTATCCGCTTTGAGCTGTGAAGCCCCTGCGTTGGCGACCCCCAATACGCCTTACCTCATTGATGATGACCATGCCGGTGCAGGCCGGGGAGTTCTTGGCCAGCTTGCCCCAGCGCACGTAGCGAGAAATCTGACCAATCTCTCTTTGTCCTTTGGTAGTGACAATGTTGTGGCTCTGGCTGAAATCAACGCCGGGCTCAAAGAGTACAACATTGGCATGATGGGGGCTTCAACCAGCGTCTATGCCCATCGCATAGGTGGCTTCGCTGGTGCCGTGAAGAACTATCAGGCAGCGTTGATGGAATATCGTCACGCGGTGAAGGCCAGATCTCCCAAGAGAGCGGCCTTCAAGCAGACGGCGCATGCAGCCTTTAAAAAAATGCAAAGTCAGTTTCGCAATGAGCTGAAAGTGGTGAACGCGCGCGTGAGAGCCCGTCGCGGTACCCCACTGACCAGTGCTGAACGGGCCACCAATATTGCCCGAAGCAGCCGCAATGCGGCGAAGCTCAACGTGACTAGCCAGATTCAGGCAAACAACCTTGTCAAGCTTAGCCGGCAGGCCAAGTTCCTGGGTAACGGGCTTGCCGTTATCGATTTTGGTAGTCGTGTGGGCAACATTCATAACAGCTATCAGGCTGGAGGCAACTGGGAACGGGATCTATTTATAGAGTCGAGCAGTTTTGCGTTGAGCGCCGGGTCAGGCGTGTTAGCAGTAAATGCGGGCACTGCAGCTTTAGGCATTTTGATGGTGGCCACACCCATTGGCTGGGTTGGCCTTATTGTCGGAGGACTAGCCGTTGCCGGCACAGCCGCCGCAGTGTCAATGGGAACTAATGCATACACAAAAGAAAAGAGTGGTGGCGTGTACGACGGCATAATGAACTGGATGTCAACACTATGAATGTCGAAAGTATTCTTTTCGGCTGCAGTATGGGAGGTATGCTGTTTGCTCTCATACTCTATGTGGTTTTTGGGCAAGTTACCGTTAGGAAGTTAAGAAAGTATCCAGATACTAAAAATGCGCTTGGTGTCGAGTTTGCTAGCGGTTGGGATATTCTCAATGTCGCTCAGGCATTGGCCATTCCCAGGTCGTGGAGCAAAAAACTGGAAAGCAGCCCCTTGTCTGCGTTATACGCGAATTCTGAGTCCTTGCGTCAAAACACTACTCCGTTTGACAGACTATTAGCCGCTGTTTTTTATTGGCTTTTTACCGCTTCAGGTATGACCATGATTGCGCTGGTGGTTTTGGACGGCTTGGGAATAATACGTTAATAAAGGCTCGGGAATGGCCCACAAGCCAGATATGCCGATGCACTCTTATTGCTGCTCCCACGCCAAAAATGCCATCTCCTGCTATGTTTTCATTTACACTGCGACCACTCTGAATATCCACGACCTGATCCCGAAGGCAGTATATCACCAAGCAATCGCCGGCCAAAAAGAACACCTGAACGTTCGAACAAACTCTATGGGACACGGCTGACAAACTGCGCCTTGTCGTCAATTTCCTCAGTGGCTTAGTAGGTTAACGAATTAACCAAACGGAACACTAGGGCGCCGCTTGGCACTATGTTTAAGCCCTGGCGTGATCCTTCATGTTTGCCACGCCCAGTTTGTAAAGGGAGCCTGTGCCGATTAACATTATGGCCACCGAATCGACAGTGACGTCGAAATAAACGAAAAGGACCTTTCTCATGGCATTGAAACCCGCTGTATCCAACCTTCCTTATCACCTCCCCAAGAACTCAAAAGGTCAGAGCCGAGAGCTTGGCAAAATACTGAGAATTCCTTCCTCTGTCATTGAGGACGGTGGCGATCAGGCTATTGAAGCAATCTGTGCAACGATTTTATATCGTCATTTGGATCAAGTTCAGCGCCGAGAAGCTATGGCTCTGATCAAATCGCTACCAAGCAGGCAACTCCAAGGACTATTAATGGCGAGGGTTTTGGACACAATGGTAAATCCTCAGTGGGGTTTGTGGTCACTAACCACGGAAGAATTGATTGCAGACGAAACCTTCCACAACAATGTGGCGACGATTGGAGGGACTCTCGGGGTTACCGTCTCTGCGATGGGTTCAAAAGACTTGATTAAAACTCTGTGGTTGAAACGAAAGGTGACAAGTGGTGGGCTGGCAACTGTGGTGATCTGGATCGCCTTCGCGGGTAACTGGAGTAGTTTGCAAACGACGCAAAAAGAACTGGAGCGTCGAACCTCACAACCAAAATCTTCACCGTTTTTCCAATGACCGGAATTCAAATCGTTAATGGTGTTATTTACCTAACAATATTCAGCGCGGTTTTTTGGGCGTGGCAGGGCGCCACGGCCGACGCTCGTCAATGGATGTTCTGGTCAGTCTGGATCGTCACTTTGATGCAGGGGTTGTTGTTGTGGCGTCGATTTTTATTGCTGAAGATGGAGCGTTAATCATGAAATACATATCTATTAAGCTTCCTCTTTGCTTCGTATTTTTGGTGCTGATTTTGGCTAATAAGGCCTTGGCTGCCCCGCCGTTAATATGCTCCAGCGATAGCTTACTTTTAGTTGACGCTTACGTTAGTCGTTCATCTGTTCCCGGGGGCAACAGATATGATTATATTTTTTCTTACGCGGACAGTTTCTGGACAGGCGTCGTCTATGAATTCAAGCCCCCGATCACCTCCAATTTTCTTACGGCTAGGATTGTTAATTCGGATAAAGGCAAAAAGCTCACGGAGCAATTATTCTTTAACACCAAACAAAAGTTGTTGGATGAAAATATAGCTGAAACGGTATCCAAGCCAACATACCACCGGATACCTGAGGGAGCTATTGCTACCTTTAAGGTTTCGTATGGAGTTGAAAATATGACCTATGCGATATTTGGATGGTGGAGCGATAACGATCTGAACATTTT